>NZ_CP009287.1:4800000-6000000 GCF_000758705.1 Paenibacillus graminis
GAATATGGCCCTATTAAGTTTCCTTTTTCCACTCCAATCCACAAATTGCTGATTTCGGGAGAAATAAGCTCCCTTTTTCCAACTATATAAACTGAACTTGAGCTTTTTCGATTTTGGGATGGGCCGTGGCTACAGAGAATGTTTGGACTTCCAGCCGCTGCCGTCTGCAGATTTCCTGATGGTGTCTGGCGCTGTTTGCAGTTGAAATCCGCAGACTGCCTATGCTTCCTGATGCGGGCTTTCCTGCCGAAAGCCTTCAGGCAGACGCTACCGCTCCGTAAGTATCCAAACTTCTCCTCCGCCGCTTTTCCCTTTATTCTTAATTGTTCAGGTTCAATCTATATAGCTACCCTCACTTGCTTCTTCGAATGACGCGATTTGGAAAAAGGCTTAATAAGGGCTATCAAATTCGACGGCCCCCTTTTGCGTAAAACCACTGAATTCACTTCTACTTATCCCAACTTTGTGCACATCATCTCCATAAGAAACGGAAATCATCATTTTCGCAACAATCAAATAACCCCACAATGCGGGGGCATGAGCTGGAAACTGATTCTGGTACTTTACGGGGATCTCCTGTGGCATCCTTAGCAGGGAAGCCGACTCAGGTACATTGCGTGGACTCCAGTATCGAACAATAGCAGCTCCGAAGCTGCTCGGGGCTGCCTTTACTAATGCTATCCTGCCGCTGAATCCGAAGAACCCCGCACCAGTTCGCTGTACAATCCGCCCTCCTGCAGCAGCTCTTCATGTGATCCCTGCTGCACCAGCCGCCCGCCCTGGAGCACCAGAATGCGGTCTGCCGCGCGGATGGTGCCCAGCCGGTGGGCGATCACGAAGCTGGTCCGGCCTTTCATCAGCGCCTGCAGCCCCTCCTGGATCTTGATCTCTGTCACGGTATCTATGCTGCTGGTCGCTTCATCCAGCACCAGCATGGACGGATCCGCAAGGATGGCGCGCGCGATGGCGAGCAGCTGCTTCTGCCCCTGGCTGATGCCGCTGCCGTCAACCGACAGCATCCGCCCGTAGCCGCCCTTCATCCGCATAATAAATGAATGGGCGTTAGCCAGCTTCGCTGCCGCCTCCACTTCCTCGTCGCTGGCATCCAGCCTTCCGTAGCGGATATTGTCGCGGATTGTTCCCTTGAACAGGAATGAATCCTGGAGCACAAAGGCCATATGGCTGCGCAGGCTCTCCCGGCGGATCGAAGACAGGTCCCTGCCATCCAGCGTAATGCTGCCCTTGCCGGGATCGTAGAAGCGGGACAGCAGCCCGATCAGAGTGGTTTTGCCTGCTCCGGTAGGTCCGACCAGCGCGATCATCTCGCCGGGCTTAGCCTCAAAGCTGATATCCTGCAGTGTGTCCGCCCCGCCGTCATACGAGAAGGACACTCCGAGGAACTTCACCGTGCCTTCCACATGATCCAGCGGCACCGCAGCCTCTTCATCCTTCGCCTCCGCTCCCTCATCCAGCACCTCGAATACCCTCTCCGCACCGGCAATCGCCGACAGCAGCGTATTCCACTGGTTCGCGAGATCGTTCAGCGGCCGCGTGAACTGGCGCGTATATTCCACGAATGCGATAATTACACCTACCGTGACCAACCCCCGGATCGCCAGCAGACCGCCGACACCGGCAACAATTGCAAAGCTCAGATTGTTCAAGCCGTTCATCAGCTTCGGGATGAAGCCGGAGATCGCCTGGGCCCAGTAGCCCGACAGCATGATCCGCGTATTGCGCTCCCGGAAGCCGTTAATAACCCGTTCCTCCTGTGAAAAAGCCTTGATGATCCGCTGGCCGGACAACGTCTCCTCAATGAAGCCGTTCAGTTCGCCCATGTTGCGCTGGCGTTCCTTGAACAGCGGTCCGGTACGCCGTGTAATCCAGCGCATGCCGAGGATCATCAGCGGAACCACAATGAAGGTTAACAGTGTGAGCAGCGGGCTGAGCCACAGCATCACCCCCACGGTGCCCAGCAGGGTCAGCACACTGGAGAAAATCTGGATCGCCGAACTGTTCAGCGTAGAACTGATATTCTCAATATCATTCGTCAGACGGCTCATAATTTCACCTTGCTGCCTGCGGTTGAAGAACGATATCGGCAGCCGGTGAAGGTGCGTGAACAGGTCCGTGCGCATCCGGTATACCGTCTCCTGGGCAATTTCGATCATCCAGATGTTCTGCAGCCAGGAAGTCAGGGAATTCAGCACATAGACAACGGCAAGCGTGACCAGGAAGATTGCCCAGGTTCTGCCCCCGTCCCCCTCCAGATAATGGTCCACTGCCCTGCTGATCAGATAAGGTCCAAGCAGCGCAAGCCCGGAGCTGAGAAGCACCATGACCAGCACAAGAACCAGCTTCGCCTTGCGTTTCGCCAGATAACTCCAGATTCGGCGGAGCGTGGCGGACCAGTCCTTGGCCTTAGCCTTCGGCTTGCGCCCTCCCGGCGAGCCGAAGCTAGCCGGGACTCCAAGCCCTACATTCAGCTTCGGATGGCGAAAAGGCTCAAGTAATGCTTTGAACATGCTGCACCCCCTCCCTGTGCTGAGATTCATTGATTTTGCGGTACAGCTCCGAACTTTCCATAAGCTCTTCATGTGTACCCTGTGCAATCAGTCTGCCCTCATCCAGCAGCAGGATAAGGTCGGCGGATACGGTCGAGCTGATTTTTTGCGTGATTAGAAAAGTAGTGCAGGACATCCGTTTCAGCTCCGCCAGCAGCCGGCCTTCGGTAACAGCATCCAGCGCACTGGTGCTGTCATCCAGAATCAGAATAGCAGGCTTTCTTACCAGTGCTCTGGCTATCGTCAGCCGCTGCTTCTGTCCACCGGACAGATTGACTCCCCGCTGTCCCAGCATGGTGTCGTAGCCATGCGGCAGCTCTTTTACCGTCTCATGAATTTGCGCGGCCATGGCCGCCTGTTCGATCTCCTCCTGGGTCGCCAGCGGATTGCCCCAGGCAATGTTCTCCCGCACAGTGCCGCTAAACAGCAGAACCTCTTGAGGCACATAACCAATAGCTCCGCGCAGCCTGGATATTTCCATTTCCGCGCTTGGCCTTCCGTCGACCAGGATAACACCGCTGCTCTGCTCATATAGACGGGGGATCAGTCCCACCAGCGAGGATTTGCCTGAGCCGGTTGCCCCCATAACCGCTACCCGTTCTCCGGGCTGCACCGCAAAGGTAATGTCCTCGAGCACGGCAATGTCACTCTGCGGATAACGGAAGCTGACCTGCTGAAAATCAACCCTGCCCCGGACCGGAGCAACCTTCCTTGCAGTAACCGCTGCCATTTCCTTGGCTTCCAGTTCATCTGCCGACATTACTTCCTGAATCCGCTGTGAAGAAGCCCGGGCCCGGGAAAAGGTCGCCATAATCCAGGACAGCGCCGACAAAGCTCCGATCGTACGCAGGGAATAATTAATGACTGCGACCGTCTGCCCCAGTGTGGCATTACCGGTTGAAATTTCGATACGCCCAAACCACAGCACTAGCATAATTCCGGCATTTACAATCAGCATAATGAGCGGGGCAGAGGTTTCTGTGAGCCGCAAGGCACCGACCGTAGACTTCATCAGCTCCCCGCTGGATGCGGCGAACCGGGCAATCTCATGGTTCATGCGCACAAACACCCGAATCAGCCGGATGCCGGTGAGATTCTCCTGAATCACACTGTTGACTCCGTCCAGACGGATCTGCACACTGCGGAATAACACCGCTGCCTTTTTCATCACCCAGAGGAGAAATACAATAAGTACCGGAAGGGTCAGCGCCAGCAGCAGTCCCAGCTTCACATGTACAACCAGCGCCATAATCACACTGCCCGCTACCACGAGCGGCACACGGGTCATAAAGCGGAGCCCCATGAAGATCGTATCCTGCAGCTGCGACACATCCGCGGTAAGGCGGGTGATTAAGGAAGAGGTCGGAAAACGGCTGAACACGGCATAGGCGAAGGACTGGACCTTTTCATACAACTGATCCCGCAGATCAAAAGCAAACCCCTGGCTCGCATGGGACGCAAAAAAAGAGCTTAGCACGCCCGCAATAAACGCTATAGCCGCGCTTACCACCAGCACACCGCCCCACAGCCAGACGATCCGGTTGTCTTGTTCCCTGATTCCGTCATCAATAATTTTGGAGATCAGCAGAGGCTGGGACAGCTCCACCGCAAGTTCGATCACCATCATCAGAAGTGCAGCGATTGCTGCGGTCCTATATGTTTTGAGATAGGAAAAAATGATGTTCATCAGCGTTACCCCATTTGTCTATTCGTAGAGCGCATCCCGTAAGCGGGTGGACATCGACGAGGATTGCCCCTTCAAAATCACCCGGCGCAGCGCTTTGTTGCTGCGGTTCATTTCCGCCATTTCGTCCAGCATTTCCATCAGGAGACTCAACGTTTCCGCAGTAAGCTCCCCCTTTTCCTGCAGAGCCGCAATTTTTTCCTTGTAGTCTTCCATCTTGTCCGTCAACTGTAAGCCTTCTTTCTGTAAACGTTCTCCTGTATAAATACACATAACCGCGTTAATTATAACATTCTTTCTCCCTTACCCGAAATGTTTTCACTGGCTACTTTTACTGAGTATATGCTACTCTAATAAAGTCGCATTTTTCGGAAAGAACTCATCAGGCTGATTAACGAAAGGATAGATGGACGTGGCACAGTTGTTTTTCAAATACGGGGCAATGAACAGCGGCAAATCCATTGAGATACTCAAGGTTGCGCATAATTACGAGGAGCAGGGCAAGTCCGTGCTCATTTTCACTCCTTCCCTTGACGACAGGGACGAAGTGGGATATATTTCCTCCCGCATCGGACTGCGCAAGCAGGCCATCCCTATCGATGAGAATACAGATATCTTCAGCATTGTCAGCAGCAACCTGCCGAAGCCTCATTGTGTGCTGATTGATGAATGCCAATTCTTAAGCAAGGACTGCATTCTCCAGCTGGTGCGGATCGTCGACGAGCTGAACATTCCGGTGATGGCCTTTGGGCTCAAAAATGATTTTCAGAACAATCTGTTCGAAGGCAGCAAATATATGCTGATCTATGCAGATAAAATTGAAGAAATGAAGACGATCTGCTGGTTCTGCGAACGGAAAGCCACGATGGCGCTCCGCGTCGAGAACGGCAAGCCCGTCTACAGCGGCAAGCAGATCCAGATCGGCGGCAATGAAGCCTACTACCCGGTATGCCGCAAATGCCATAAGAATCCGCCGCTCTAAAAGAGAAGAACAGCTTCACCCCACTGAAGTAATCCCACTGCTCCTGCACGGCCAACAACGGATTCGGTCACAAAAAAAGCACACATTGCGGAATCGCAGATTGCGCGTTAATGTGTGCTTTTGTCTGCAAGAATAAACGTTTCCTCTAATGAATCACCTTCGCTGCACGGTACTCATCTTCCTTGCGCACGTAGAGATCATGCTGAACAGAAGCTTTTCCGCCATATTGGGCACGCTGCCCCAGGGCTTTCATGCCCCCGTTGATTTTGGAACGGTGAGGAATTCCTGCGGCACTTAGGCGGCTTTTTATTTTGAAATACTGGGTCTGGTCAAATGTTGTGTATATCAGCGTGCGTTCTCCAGGAATGAAAAAGCGCAGTATGCCTTTTAAAAAACCCATCCGCGGACCTCCCCCTTTAATAGAAGTTCCAATAATTGCTGCAGAAGCTACTTCAAATAACGTTCCTTCAAGACACCCAGATGATGCAGCTCATGTCCAATAATTACACAGGCTATGGCTCTTACGGAAATCGGATTATCGCTGGCTGTGCCCATCCGGGTCCAAGCCTCCTCCGGCAGACTCTCCAGCAGAGCAATCGTAGATTGGCGTACCAGCTTATAATGCTGCACCATTTCACTGAGCGTAAACCGCTCGAACTTTCCTGCCTCCGCATAGTCATTCTCCTCATATCCGGGCAGCGGAGCTTTCTCCCCTCTGGCAATAGCAAGCAATCGGTAGGACATAATGCGGTCATTATCCGTGAGGTGTCCAAGCAACTGCTTGATGCTCCATTTGCCTTCTGCATAGCGGTAACTTCCCTGCTCCTCGCTCAGCCCGTCCAACAGTTCATACATCAGACTGGATTGTTCCCTAAGCACAGCCGCAAGCTCCCCTTCAGGGGGGACCAAAGAAATGTAACGGGCCGGAAATTCACTATACTCTCCTGGTTGTGGACGCTGGTTCATAAGACTGCCCCTTTCAACTGTTTTTTCAAAAAATTGCCGAATAGTGTAAAATGCTGTTGTTGTATTTTAGTACATTATGTATAATATTTGCAAGAATACAAGTTTGGTGATCCTGAGCTTCGGGAGTGTAAGCATGCTGGAATTTGTGCTGTTTATGGTGTTTTCGGTACTGGAGACCTATGCCATGTTTTATTTGGCTTTCAAGGTATTCAAGATTGATTTTTACCACAAAGAGATGATATTTGCAGGTTGTATAATGGGCTTTTTCTCATATGTCATACGTGTGGAATATCACCTGGTGGAAATAGATATTATCGTTCAGTATCTCTTAATTTTCTGTTTCTTTTGGATGCTTTTCCGAATTCACTTTTTCTACGCAGCTATTCTTACAGGAATGACTTACCAAGCTTACACGTTCATTCAACTGATGTATATTGTTATCCTGGATAAAGCCGGCTTATTCTCAGCCCAAGCCTTTTACGGAATAGACATCGACACTAATCTGCTACAAATCCTATCATCTACTACTGCCTTAGGTATTGGTTACTACAGTGGACGTAGACGCAAAGGTTTCGATTTTATTCCAGACAAACCCAATGGCTTAATTAAGACAACAAAGCGTGAGAAATTCCTCTTTGTTCTTAACCTGCCTACTGCCGGGCTTATAATCTTTATCATGCATCTTTTTAACTCCAATTACTTTTTAGCTGCACCGCTAATATACGCTTTTCTATTGTTTTGTTACATATATTTAGCCTATTCAAAGGATAGAAGCGGACATGAATATATTAAGTTATAAGATCGCATCTAGGATTAAGCAATCCAACCCTCAAGAGACTAGCTCTATTGAGATTATGCAATATGCCTTGAATATTATACTTAACAGTCTGTTGATTATCTCAGCATCATTTTTAATTGGCTGGTTGACCGGGAGTTTCGCAGATACTGCTGTCTCATTATTCAGCTTCGCAATTCTGAGATTTTTCTCTGGTGGCAAACATCTAAAAACTGCTACTGCCTGCAATATCTTTTCCATTCTGTTATGCTCATCCATTCCGCATCTATCCTTTTTAATCAAAGATCATCTTTTGATCATTAATGGATTATGCATAGTTATAATGTTGTTGTTCGCACCTAATCCAGATGTGAATGCACAAGTTTCAATACGCTGGTATCCTTGGATGAAAGCCACTTCTGTAACCTTAGTAGCTCTTAATTTTTTTATTCACTCGCCTGTCCTTGGATTAGCTTTTTTAGCTCAATCCTTAACAGTAATTTCCAAGCAAGGGAGGAACTCCTTATGAAAAAGAACATTGCCCGTATTACCTCAAAGGCTTTGACTTCATCCGCTCGTCTATTCGCAGCTGTACTGAAACCTTGGGCCCACAGCCCAGAAGTACCAAAAGAATTGCGGAAGTAATTAAAGGATGGGGAGAACATGCGAGTCTTGCTAAATGACGGGTCCTCCCGGAATATTGGGGAAGAAGATATATTGTATTTCTCCAGTTATAAGAATACAATATTCGTCCATACCAAAGAAGGCGAGTTTGTTCTCCCTACCACGCTTTCCGATCTGTTTGCAGCTTATAAGTGCAAAAACTTCGAACGCCTGGACCGCAGCAATGTAGTAAGTCTCAACCAAGTTGAAAGTTATGATTCCGAACGTAAGATTGTTACGTTTCAAGAGGGAGAACAATTCGCTACAGTATCAGAACCCAATGAAACCAGGCTAAGAAGATATTTAGCTTCAAGGAAAAACAATTCCGAATCCTAACTTTTATCCAAAAAAACAACCATCCCCAAGCTTTACAGCTAGCGGGTGGTTGTTTTTATTTAATCCAGTATTTAGTAAACAAATATTATCCCATATGTTGCCTTTCTTGTAAAGAATATTTCACCCGGCGAATGACAGGAGACGGGTTACCTTCCAAATGGTACCATTTAAATAGACTTGTAGTATTATTACAACCTACTAAATAACCGATGGAGGAATCTAATGGATTATTACTTTCATCCTTCTCCGCGCCCCTCATCCTTAGAACTATTGTCTGACGAACAATTGTTGAACATCTACGATTTAGCGGTGGAGGCTAAAGCTTCACCCGATTTCATTGAGATTATTCAAACTGTTCTGACCGAGAGAAACATAAGCAGTCCTAACCGTTCTGAGAATTGATCTCGTTATTATTTCAGCCATTCAACATATAAAACCGGCTACAAAAATAAAGAAGCCACCTCCACTAATATGAGGTCGGCTTCTTATTTTTATTCATTTTATATTAGAGTATGGCCGGCTGGTTAGCCAGAATGCTTTTTCCAGTCAAATCATAGAGCGACCAGGAATTAGCGAACACATCCTTAACATAAAGTTGTGAACCATAAAGCTCACTTTCCCAGCCGGAAGCTGTGCCGTAATTTTCTTCAAACTTACCGTTCAACATGACCTTAGAAGTCGCAGTGGATAAATCAATCAGGCTGAGCAGCGGCTGCGTCCTGGTGGAGTCCGAGACAATGAAGAACTAACTACTCAATAAACTCCGTCTTAAAGACATTCTCCAGCTTGCCGCCCAGTCTTTTTTTGAGGGGAACCTTGATGTCCCGGCTCAGTTCCTTAAAAAAAGTATCCACATCACATTTCACATTCTGTGCCATCGCAACAACGGTTCCGTCGTTCACGATATTCTGGTTCACTTCAAGAGGGACATCCACTTCAATGTCGTATTTCTTGGTCAATGTTTTGATGTATCTAGCAAAGATTTCCAGTAATTCTTCGTTGTTGAAATTCTCAATTGCGGCTTTGCCCTTGGCGGTAAATTTCATGTTAACTCTCATTGTAGATTTCCCCTTTTCTGTCATACCATTTGGTTGTTGGTTTATGGTTCAAGATGAATAGATGGCTGCAAGAAAAGGCAACATTATTCATTGTTGAAAACAGATGAAGCCGGTGCTATTTAAATGCTCCCTTAACCTGTAACACTTTAAACTGGACAAATTCCTTAAGGGCTTGAATGACCTGATCCTGATCGTCGTCTTTCAGTTCGTAGATACATTCCTGCAGCCACTCTCCGAACAGATATGCCTGCCTGCCTTGGCGGGGCTGCTTGCGGAGGGAATCCAGACTGCCTTCAAATTTATCGTTCAGTACATCGCTAAGGTTATATTTCTCAATTTTCTCTATTACCATTCCTGCCCCATATTCCGTTTCATAAACGATTACCTCGTTTGCATCAAAAGAAACATAGGAGGTTTCTTTACCTTCTTTCGCCCGGAACGCCTTCAGCTTATTGAACGCCGTCCCGTAGATATAGTCCTGCGACTGATTATGCTGCGGTCGCTTATATCCCTGCTTGAGTGTCTTAATATATTCTAGATCAGGCATATAATCTGCCAGATCATACATCCGGTTCTTGAGGTCCGTTCCAAGCGCCTCGATAATCTTATCCAGATTGTCTTTTAGCGGAATGCTCTCTCCCCGTTCAATCTTGCTAAGCTGGGAATAGCTGATACCGCTCTTCTCTTCCAGCCCTCTTAAGGTCAACCCGCGCGCTTTTCTGATGTGCCGGATAAAGTTCCCCAGCTCATCTGGGTAGTTACCAGAATCGTTCATAGGAGTCACCTCTGTTATATCATAACACAACATAACAATTTGTGTTTCATTATAACAATTAATACCGGAAATAGTTTGGCTGAAGGTGGCGAATGACTTATTTTCCTTACGCTCATGCCGATATATAACTTTGTATGGAAACTGATCAACCAGAAAAGGAACGTGTACAAGACCGTCGAATGATGTTGGGGTTAACATTGAACTACACCCTTTCCACCACAAACTTCTCTTCTGCCGTTCTCACTACAAACAAATCGTCAAATCCTTCAGAATAGGAAGGGCGCTGCAGCTTTTTCATGGTGCTTTTGATGCCAGTCTCCGGCACCTTTTCTCTACCCGTTCGCTTCTCATTTCTCGCTATCGACAATTCAAAATCAGGCTCGAAGAAATAACCGATAACCTTGAATTTATGCTTTTTAGCCAGATCAATATACTTGCGCCTGTCTTCTATGGATGGATTCGTATTGTCAACCACGAACGGCTGCAATGCTGTGATCGAAGCCGCCAGGAACAGATCCTTCCGATGCCTTGTCCTCAGCATATCCAGGTTAATGCGCATATGGGTTTTCAAGAAGGTTTGCTGATAAAATGTCGTCTTCCCCGAACCCTGTATCCCAATAAAAATTACACATTCCATCTTACTCATCCTTTTGCGGCAATAATAATTGTGTGCTGCTAGTACACATAACAAATCACTCCTCCATTGGATTGTTCTTACCCAACAAAGGAGTGAAGTATATAATATATAAGTTGATCTAAGCCTCTGAAAGTTTGGGGAACCCAACAAAGCTCATCAGGAACTGAAGCTAAGTGGAAAAAGTAAAACTAATTCGCAGAAATCCGGGCTACAGCAGGTTTTAGTTGGATTGTGTACACCTAATTGGTGCATATTCATCCCAAATGGCCATTTTCAGCCGGATTAGTGATACTTTTTCCAACATAAGCTACTTGACATGCCGATTGAGTTCGATTAGTGGTACTTTTTCCACTAACGATAGCTGCCCCTTCGACTTTTGCATGAATTTATAATCACATATCACGTATCCTAATCCTTACCCCTTCAAGAAACCTTATGCTCAATCCGCAGCTTGTCAGCTACCATGGCAATAAATTCTGAGTTAGTCGGCTTGGATTTGGAGATATTAATGGTATAGCCGAACAGGTGGCTGATGCTGTCAATGTTGCCACGGGTCCAGGCGACTTCGATAGCGTGGCGGATAGCCCGCTCTACACGTGATGGTGTTGTCTTGAATTTCTCGGCGATGGCCTGATACAGGGTCTTGGTGATGGCGCCCAGGATCTCGATGTTGTTATACACCATCGTAATGGCTTCCCGCAGATATTGATAACCCTTGATATGTGCAGGTACACCGATTTCATGAATGATTGAGGTGATATTGGCATCCAGGTTTTTGCCCTTGGACAGCGGCACTACATTGTTCGATCTGGAACCCGAATAATTGGACATGCTTGAGGAAGTGCTCATACTGCCCTGTGTTCCAACGAGCTGACGCACGCGGTTGGCCAGAACCTCCATATCGAATGGCTTCAAAATATAATAAGAGGCGCCAAGCTGCACAGCACGCTGAGTGATGTTCTCCTGGCCAAAAGCGGTTAGCATGATGATCTTGGGTTCAGGCTTCAGATCCATATCGCGGAGGCGCTCCAGGACACCCAAACCGTCCAGGTGCGGCATAATGATATCAAGAATAAGTACATCGGGAATTTTGCGGGCTTCGCTCAGCATTTGAAGCACCTCTTCCCCATTGTAGGCGATGCCCGTTACTGTCATATCTTCTTGTTCCGTAATGTACTCGGCAAGCAAATTCGTAAACTCCCTGTTGTCATCGGCCAACAACACTTCAATATTCTGCACTGGCTGCTTCCTCCTTATTTATATCTGCTATTCGAAAATAATCATTTATCTTCGCTCCTTTACAGTTTCGACATCCCAATTCAATATCCTTCTGTCGAAAATTATTTTTCTTTATTTTTTTTCGGTGTTGGCTTATAATTAAATATTTTATTTCAAGGTTCGATGTTTCTCGTTATGCTTCGACAAAAAAATCTTAAGGCTAAACCGCCTTAAGATTATAGGGGAAGATATGCTGTTGCCCGACCACGCCGGAATCCCTAAGCATCCATTCGATAAAACAGCCATACCCGGACTTGGGATCATTGACAAATACATGGGTTACCGCACCGATCAAACGGCCATTCTGAACAATCGGACTGCCGCTCATGCCCTGGACAATGCCGCCGGTCTTATCGATCAGACGGGGGTCCGTAATACGCAGCACCATCCCTTTGGTCGCCGGTGTATCCTGATGAGCTACATGAATAATGTCTACGTCGAAACGTTCCACCCGCTGCCCGTCAACAACCGTCAGTATTTGCGCCGGACCTTCCTTCACTTCATCGCTCATGGCAACCGGAATCGGCTTCTGGTAGAGGCTGTGTTCCGGGTTGCGGGTCATTTTGCCGAAGATTCCGAAATCCGTATTGCTTTCCACATTCCCCAGAACCTGGCTCTCTTTATAAAAGCTTGCCCGCTTCTCGCCGGGATCGCCGTCCTGGCTTTTGGAAATAGAGGTTACGCTGGATTGCACAATGTGTCCACTGCCGACAACGATAGGTGTACCGGTGTTCATGTCAGTGATGACATGACCAAGTGCGCCATATACTCCCTGCTCCGGCGCATAGAAGGTTAAGGTGCCTACACCCGCAGCAGAATCGCGGATATACAGCCCTAGCCGCCATACTTTGTCATTGCGGTCGTAGGCCGGCGTCAGCTTGGCTGTATGCTCTTTGCCGCCGCGTTTGAACACAATGGTCAGCGGTTCGCGGGCTTTGCCTGCACGCTCCACCAGCCTAGCCACCTTGGATACCTCGTCCAGCTTCACTCCATCGATCGAGATCATCAAATCTCCAGGGAGGAGTCCGCTTTTCTCGCCGGGTGAAAGCTTGGACTGCTGCGATACTTCAATCAGATGATGGCCAACAACAAGCACGCCTGCGGACTTCACTTTTACACCAATCGTCTGGCCCCCCGGTATTACCTTGAGATCCCGGTTTTCTCCCTGAACGGCCTGGTCAGGCGGGTTATCCTGAGGCGAGGCATAGCTCTGAGAAGGTCCCGTTATGCCCGATAAGCTGAGAAAAAAGGCAAATAAAAGGCCGGGCATTAACTTCCTGAGGTTCGGCTTCAATGGCTGTCACGCTCCCTTTTGCTTCTTTCGCTTGACGAAAAAGGTGGTCGCCAATTGCGTACCTATAAGATAACCTTGCCCCCAGGCTTTTATTACTGTTAATCATTGTTCCGCTTACCCTGCAGCCGCCTTGCTGGCCTCGGCCAGACCGAGCATTTCCTGTGCGTGGTGCAAGGTTTTTTCGGTTATTTCCACACCGCCCAGCATTCGGGCCAGCTCCATGACCCGGCCTTCGGCGGTCAGTGACTCCACTTCAGTCATCGTTCGCCCGTCTTCAACCTTTTTACGGATAAGGTACTGGTGATCGGCCATGCAGGCCACCTGCGGCAGGTGGGTAATGGAGAACACCTGACAGGTGGACGAAAGCTTGTACAGCTTGTCTGCAATCGACTGGGCGGCCCGTCCGCTGACGCCGGTATCCACCTCATCGAAGATCAGAACAGGGATCGCGTCATGGCGGGCAAAAATGCTCTTCATCGCCAGCATAAGCCGCGACAGCTCGCCGCCGGAGGCGATTTTGCCGAGCGGACGCAGCGGCTCACCGGGATTCGGGGAGATCATGAACTCCGCACTGTCGATTCCCTGCCGGGTCAGCCGGTAACGGCGGTCCTGATATTCAACGCCGCGCGGGTCCTCAAGAATGTCCATCTTGACTTGAAGCGAGGTCCGTTCCATCTGCAGGTCCTTCAGCTCACCCTCTACCTGAGTGGCCAGTTCAGCCGCACACTGCCGCCGGGCCTGGCTCAGCGCTTCTGCCGCTTGCATAAGAATGCTCAGCAGACCATCGCGTTTTACCGTCAGCTTCTCGATGTATTCATCCTTATTCTCCAGCAAATCCGTCTCATGGCTAATTTGTTCATAATAAGCAAGGATCTGCTCTACACTCTCGCCATATTTGCGCCGAAGCCCGGAAATCAGGTCCAGACGGTTCTCAATATCCTCCAGCCTGGCCGGGTTGAATTCAATCTCCTCACGGTAATCGCGAAGCTGAAATGCGGCATCCTCCAGCTGGTAATACGAGGACTGCAGCTGGTCGAGCACGCCTTTCAGACCTTTTTCGTCATATCGCACCGCATCCTCCAGCCGGGAAATTACATTGCCGATGGATTCCAGCCCCTGTCTGTCATAGAGCAGCTCGTATGCGCCGGATACGGAATCCATCATTTTCTCGCTGTGGGATAGTTTGACCCTTTCTTCGGCAAGTAATTCATCTTCGCCCGGTTTTAGTCCTGCAGAAGAAATTTCCTCTAGTTGGAAGCGGTATAAATCCAGCATTTGATAAGCCTTTTGGCTCGTTTCCTGCAGCTCGCGGAGTTCTTTTTCCACCTTGGCAAACGCGGTATATTTCTCTTGATAATCGGCCTTGAGCGGACCAATCACAGCTTCGCCGTAAGTATCCAGCAAGCCCAGGTGCCGCTCTGCCTTCAGCAGATTCTGATGTTCATGCTGGCCATGAATATTCACCAGCTGCTCGCCGATTTCCCGCAGCATGCTGAGATTGACCATTTGCCCGTTGACGCGGGACGTGCTTTTGCCCTGGGAGGTGATCTCACGGCGGATAATCAGATGCTCCTCCGGATCTGCCGTGATGCCAAGGCGCTCCAGTGTCTCCCATACCGGATGCGAAACGGGCAGACTGAAGAGCGCTTCCATCTCGGCTTTGTCCGTACCATAACGGATGGAATCTGCTGAGCCCCGGCCTCCGACTACCAGCCCAAGAGCATCAATAATAATTGATTTGCCTGCACCGGTTTCCCCTGTAAGCACATGAAAACCGGGATAAAAATGCACATCCACCGCTTCAACCACGGCAAGATTGCGGATCGACAACGTTTCTAACACGGATACAGCACCTCCGAAAAGATGATTGCTTAGGAATCTATGCTCTAGGATATATATCCCATAATTTGCGAAATGACGTCTTTGCTGTCTTCCGGCTGCCGGCAGATAATCAGGATCGTATCATCACCGGAAATGGTGCCCATAATCTGCGGCCAATCAATATTGTCGATCAGAGCAGCTACAGAGTTAGCAGTCCCCGGGAGACATTTCATGACCACAAGGTTGGCGGAGGAATCAATATGCACAAAATTGTCCACCAGCACACGCTTCAGCTTCTGGGTCGGATTGTAACGCTGATCTGTAGGAAGGGAATATTTATATCTGCCGTCGTCCATAGGGACTTTAATAAGTAAAAGCTCCTTAATATCCCGTGACACGGTGGCCTGGGTGACCTGAAAACCAGCCTCGCGCAGCGCCTCGACCAAATCATCCTGTGTCTCAATTTCCTGCTGTGTTATGATTTCACGTATCTTAATGTGTCTGTGACCTTTCATTGTTGCCTCCCAAATTTGTAAGTATACTTCTTAAGTAGATTCCCCGTCGTCCTTGCCCAGCCGGATCTCATGAATGGCAGACGTGACGGTGTTGACATACAGCACCCCGCTGCATTCCGGATAAATCAGCAAATAGGGCAGAAGTGTATCCCGGAGGCTGCTTCCGGTGAATTCCAGCGTTTTGCGGGGGCGGGAGAGGATCACCAAATAGAACGAGTCCTCTTCCTTGCTCGCGACATAATCGATGAACAGCCTGCTGTACATGGAAGACCCATCGACTGTAAAGGCCAACGGTATCTTCAGCTTGCCGCCGATCACCTCATAACCTGCCTCTTCCAGCAAATCGATGGAGGGGTGAGGCAAAATGACTGTATTGAGCGGCAGCTTGTCCTTGATGAACGAACGCGGGGAGTTTTGCAGCCATATGTAAATCCGGTAAATGACAAATATTGCGGCTGCCAGTCCAATTAACGCCATAACGGCCTTATCAGAGCTCGCCAATTCCATCACCTCGGTGAATAATTCGCGCGCAGCCCCGTGAAATCCTGCTTTTGCCGCCGAAATCCAGCCGAACCTGACAGTTACGAATGGCTTCTGGAGGAAGTTAAGGATAGACTAACTTATTCCTTGTGATTTTGCAAAAAAGGACGCAAACCCTCTATGATAACAGAATGAAACCGCTGCGCCGTCTCTCGCCGGACAGTCCAGCCGTCTTAAGAATCGAACTTGGTGTTATAGTGAACCCTTTGGCTCACAAGGTTGTCACCGGTCATCCTGGCACCATTCTTAAGTTCAGCATGCCCATGCAACGACTCCCCATGTCCTGCAGCAACTCCAAGTGGAAAAAGGGTAACTCACTTGCTCATGCGCGCAGTTCTCCGCAGGTCAAGGGAAAAAGGGTAACAGTTGGTTTGCACCCTAATCTCTGCTGGTTTAGTGGAAAAAGGGTAACTCAGTTGGCTTGCACCCTATTCTCTGAAGGTTAAGTGGAAAAAGAGTAACTAATCTGCTCGGATCCCCTGTTCTCCGCAGACAAGGCGGAAAAAGATACACTAATTCAGCTCATTTCGCCATTAGAAGTGGAAAATAACCCAATTAAGTTTTCTTTTTCCACTTAAATCCCATTATTTTGAATTTTCGGTAAAATAAGCTCCCTTTTTCCAATTAACAACCTGCAATGGAGCTCGTAAGCAGGCGTTCGTTGAAATATGGGCACCACACGGCCTCCAATGCTCTAACATCAGCATTTCTGCCGTTGTTTCCAGACAAAACGGCCTCCAATGCTCTAACAACAGCAATTCTGCCGTTGTTTCCAGACAAAACGGCCTCCAATGCTCTAACAACAGCAATTCTGCCGTTGTTTGCAGGCAAAGCGGCCTCCGACGCTCCAACAACAGCAATTCTGCCGTTGTTTGCAGGCAAAGCGGCCTCCGACGCTCCAACAACAGCAATTCTGCCGTTGTTTGCAGGCAAAGCGGCCTCCGACGCTCCAACAACAGCAATTCTGCCGTTGTTTGCAGGCAAAGCGGCCTCCGACGCTCCAACAACAGCAATTCTGCCGTTGTTTCCAGACCAAACGGCCTCCAATGCTCTAACAGCAGCAATTCTGCCGTTGTTTGCAGGCAAAGCGGCCTCCGACGCTCCAACAACAGCAATTCTGCCGTTGTTTGCAGGCAAAGCGGCCTCCGACGCTCCAACATCAGCAATTCTGCCGTTGTTTGCAGGCAAAGCGGCCTCCGACGCTCCAACAACAGCAATTCTGCCGTTGTTTGCAGGCAAAGCGGCCTCCGATGCTCTAACAACAGCAATTCTGCCGTTGTTTGCAGGCAAAGCGGCCTCCGACGCTCCAACAACAGCAATTCTGCCGTTGTTTCCAGACAAAACGGCCTCCAATGCTCTAACAACAGCAATTCTGCCGTTGTTTGCAGGCAAAGCGGCCTCCGACGCTCCAACAACAGCAATTCTGCCGTTGTTTGCAGGCAAAGCGGCCTCCGACGCTCCAACAACAGCAATTCTGCCGTTGTTTCCAGACCAAACGGGCTTCAATGCTCTAACAGCAGCAATTCTGCCGTTGTTTGCAGGCAAAGCGGCCTCCGACGCTCCAACAACAGCAATTCTGCCGTTGTTTGCAGGCAAAGCGGCCTCCGACGCTCCAACATCAGCAATTCTGCCGTTGTTTGCAGGCAAAGCGGCCTCCGACGCTCCAACAACAGCAATTCTGCCGTTGTTTCCAGACCAAACGGCCTCCGACGCTCCAACAACAGCAATTCTGCCGTTGTTTCCAGACCAAACGGCCTCCAATGCTCTAACAACAGCAATTCTGCCGTTGTTTGCAGGCAAAGCGGCCTCCGACGCTCCAACATCAGCAATTCTGCCGTTGTTTGCAGGCAAAGCGGCCTCCGACGCTCCAACAACAGCAATTCTGCCGTTGTTTGCAGGCAAAGCGGCCTCCGACGCTCCAACAACAGCAATTCTGCCGTTGTTTCCAGACCAAACGGCCTCCGACGCTCCAACAACAGCAATTCTGCCGTTGTTTCCAGACAAAACGGCCTCCAATGCTCTAACAACAGCAATTCTGCCGTTGTTTGCAGGCAAAGCGGCCTCCGACGCTCCAACAACAGCAATTCTGCCGTTGTTTGCAGGCAAAGCGGCCTCCGACGCTCCAACAACAGCAATTCTGCCGTTGTTTCCAGACCAAACGGCCTCCGACGCTCCAACAACAGCAATTCTGCCGTTGTTTCCAGACCAAACGGCCTCTGCACGCTTGCCTGCATTGCGCATGGTTAGAACATCCATTGTTGCCTGTGCGATTTCACGCTGGTTCATTCTGTCGGACTCGATAAGCGCCCTTCACGTCGCTCTGCTGCTTATGCGGACAGGAAAGACGTTATTCAGGAAGGATTTGTCCATTCCGCAGGACAAACCGGACTGAAGCTCCCTATTTGTCCTTTCCCCCTTATTCCAGGCTGGAAACAAACGAGATAACGGCTCCAAGTTTGAATTCGTCAGGAATGCAAGCGCCTTTTCGCAAAATGATTGCTTCTCTGTCCGCTTCAGTCTGCTGGTGAAGCCAATGCTCCTGCACCGCCTATATCAGCCTATATCAGTTCAAACTTCTAAATTGCCCACTAAGATAACAGAAAAAGTGTACTTGCACATCACAGAATCGAGAAGAAAAGAGCACGTCGAAAAGTTAGACAACCTAATGGATGGATTACTATAATGCTATTTGTGGGAAGCGTTTGGGAAGGCACCCAGTAATACCGCTACCTATAAGCAAAAGAAACTCATCGCTTCGATGAGTTTCCAGGGTTACTGACTTTAAAGGTCGCTGCCGCTTCCTTAATCACGGTATCGGCGAGCGCCGCGAAATCTTCGGCCTTAGGCGGTTCAGGCTGGGATGCGCCGGTCTCCGCAGCTTCAGGAAGCAGCTTCCAGTGCGCCAAAAACTCGATGTTCCCTTCACCCCCGGTAATCGGGGAGAAGGTTAAGCCTTCCAGCCGGTAGCCCAGCCCGGAAGCCATGCCAAGCACACTCACCAGCACCTCTTTGTGGACAGCAGGTTCACGGACCACACCGGACTTTCCCACCTTTTCCCGCCCAGCTTCGAACTGCGGTTTGATCAGTGCAGCGATATCGGCGGGACGTTCAAGCAGGGCGATAAGCGGCGGCAGAATAATCTTCAATGATATAAAAGACACATCAATGCTGGCAAAGTCGGGAACCGGCCCCTGCAAGTCCGGCGGGGTCATATAACGGAAATTCGTCTGCTCCATCACGCTTACCCGCTCATCCTTGCGCAGTCTCCAGTCCAGCTGGTTGTAGCCGACATCAATCGCGTAGACATGGCTTGCTCCGTTCTGGAGGGCGCAATCGGTGAAGCCTCCTGTAGAAGAGCCTATATCCAGCATCACGCGCCCGTTCAGATCAATGCCGAACTGCCGCAGCGCCTTCTCCAGCTTCAGGCCGCCCCGGCTGACATAAGGGTGCACAGCGCCTTTTACCCTCAAAACCGCGCTGCGCGGCACCTTCATGCCTGCCTTCTCGATCCGTTCCTCATCCGCAAGCACCAGCCCGGCCATAATGGCCGCCTTGGCCTTCTCGCGGCTCTCAAAAAATCCTTGTTCCACTAACAGTACATCGATCCGTTCCTTAGGGTGTTCCATGGTCATCTCCCGATTGTTCTTAGGGTTACCGCTCCGACTATCCTGTTCAGGAGGTTGAAGTCGTCTTGTAGGCAAAAGCGCTCGATGCCTTCATCGCTTTGACGCGGCTGATTACCGCTTCAACGGTCAGTCCGGTTTGCTGGCGCTGCTCTTTGATCGAGCCATGCTCCACAAAGATATCCGGCACGCCCATCAAATGGACCCTGGCGTCATAAATTTCATGCTCCGCATAATATTCAAGCACTGCGCTGCCCAAACTTCCGGCCTCACAGGCTTCCTCCAGCACAATCATCCCTGTTCCCGCATGGGCCAGGTCCAGCAGCATGGAGCTGTCCAGCGGCTTCAGGAACCGGGCGTTGACAACCCCTACCTGAATGCCTTCACGCTTCAGCAGCTCCGCCGCTTCTTCAGCCACCTGAACCATCGGCCCGCAGGCCAGCACAGCGTAATCATCGCCTGAACGCAGCCGCTCCCAGGAGCCGATAGGCAGGGATTTCAGCTCGGCGTCCAGTGCCACGCCAGTGCCGTCAATGCGCGGATACCGGTAGGCAATCGGCCCGTCATTATATTCAAGCGCCGTCTTCATCATGTGGCGCAGCTCATTCTCATCCTTCGGCATCATCATTACCATATTCGGGATGTGGCGCATAAAAGCAATATCGTATACCCCTTGATGCGTTTCACCGTCAGCACCCACAAAGCCTGCACGGTCTATGGCGAACATGACATTAGCATTATGGCGGCAAATATCATGCACAATCTGATCGTATGCCCGCTGCATAAAGGTGGAGTAGACGGCATAGACCGGCTTCATTCCCTCCATGGCCAGCGCTGCGCAGAGCGTTGCCGCATGCTGCTCAGCAATGCCGACATCGATCATCCGGTCGGGAAACTCCTTAGCGAACGGGAACAAGCCTGATCCGCCGGGCATTGCCGGTGTAACGGCGATCAGCCGTTTGTCCTCACGGCCCAGCTCAATCAGCGTCTCGCCGAACACTTCGGTGTACATCGGATTGCCGACAGCCTTCAGAGACTGGCCGGACTCAATTTTGTAGGGTGAAATGGCATGTGACTTATAGAAATCGGTTTCAGCCGGTTTATACCCTTTGCCTTTGGTAGTCAGAACATGCACAAATACAGGTCCGGACACATTATCCGCCTGATGGAAGGTATCGATCAGCTTCTCTACGTCATGGCCGTCAACCGGGCCAAGGTAAGTAAAGCCAAGCTCTTCGAACAGCACACCGGGCACCATCATATATTTGAGGCTGTCCTTTACATTCTGTGCTGTCTTGGCGAGTCTTCCGCCGATGGCCGGAATCTTCTTGAGCAGCCCCTCCACTTCATCCTTGGCGCGCAGATAATGGCGGTCCGAGCGGATTTTGCTCAGATAATTATGCATTGCCCCTACGTTCGGAGCGATGGACATTTCGTTATCATTGAGGATAACCATCAGCTTGCGGCGTTCATGGCCGATATGGTTAAGCGCTTCAAACGCCATCCCGCCGGTAAGCGCTCCGTCCCCGATTACAGCGATAACCTTGTTGTCTTCGCCTTTGAGATCACGGGCCACCGCCATTCCCATGGCCGCAGACAGGGAGGTGCTGCTGTGTCCGGCTTCCCAGACATCATGCTCGCTCTCCGCACGTTTCACAAAACCGCACAACCCGTCCTTCTTGCGCAGTGTGTCAAAACGGTCCTGGCGGCCGGTAAGGATTTTGTGGACATATGCCTGATGCCCTACGTCGTATATCATTTTGTCCCGGGGACTGTCATAACAGTAGTGCAGGGCCAGCGTGAGCTCCACTACCCCCAGATTGGAGCCGAGGTGCCCGCCGGTAACCGTAAGCTTTTCGATCAGAAACCGGCGGATCTCCTCCGCAAGGGTAGCCAGCTCCTCGACTGACAAAGCTTTAAGTTGCTGAGGATCATTTATTTGTGGAAGCAGCACGAGTATTCCCCGCTTTCCTAGATGTTGTAAAATATATATAAACCCCATTATAACACAAACGAAACGGCTGTCGAAACACAGCCGCTCCAGAATTTGCTCTAATGATCTCGCTTCATCAGGTAGTCCGCAATGTCTAACAAACGCGTATTGTCCTGAAAACCGCCTTCAAGGACAGCGCTGCGGGCAGCTTCCGTCAGCCGCTTCACCTCATCGCGGGAGGCGTCCAGCCCGATAAAATACGGGTAAGTGACCTTTTGCTGCTTGAGGTCGCTGCCTGTTTTTTTGCCGAGCTTGCCTTCGTCCCCGACCAGATCCAGGATATCATCCTGAATCTGAAAGGCCAGGCCGATATGCGTACCGAAATCGCGCAGCGCCTCCAGCTGCCTGCTGTCCGCCCCGGCAATACGTCCCCCGGCCACCAGGGAGAAAATAATCAGATCCCCCGTCTTGTGGCGGTGGATGTATTGAAGCTGCTCCAGATTGGTAAGTCCCTGCTCGCCTTCCATATCGGCGATCTGCCCGCCGACCATCCCTCTCGGGCCTGCCATTTCCGCCAGGTCCTCCACCACGGAGAGCGCGTGTTCTGCGGGCACGCCATGCTTCCGCGAAGCCTGAACAACACTGTAGAACGCATGGGTGAGCAGCGCATCTCCGGCCAGTATGGCCGTAGCCTCGCCGTATACCTTGTGATTGGTAAGTTTGCCGCGCCGGTAATCATCATTATCCATAGCGGGCAGATCATCGTGGATCAGCGAGTAGGTATGTACCATTTCAATGGCAGCCGCTACCGGCAGCGCCGCCTGGCGGCTGCCGCCCAGCGCTTCGCAGGCGGCGATGACCAGCAGCGGGCGCAGACGTTTGCCGCCCGCCTGCAGCGAGTAGTTCATCGCGTCCTTAAGGTTGCCGGGAACGCTCCAATCTCCGGGCAAGGCCGCCTCCAGCTCACTCATGACCAGGCTGCTGATCTCCGCTATATATTCGTTCAGCGGCTGACGCAAAGATGTCCCGGCAGGCTCCGTTTCCTGCTTCGGATCAAACGGGCTCATCACTGTCACCTTCCAGCCGGGCACCGAACGGTTTCTTGCGCAGCTCGCCGTCCATCTCGGTGATCATTTCGATTTTGCGTTCTACCTGTTCCAGCTTGCTCCCGCACAGCTGGGAGAGCTTCATGCCCTGCTGAAACAAATCGATTGCCTTCTCCAGGGGAACGTCGCCGTGCTCCAGCTCCCGCACGATTTCTTCCAGCCGCTCCATAGCTCCTTCAAAATCCAATTCCAATTCAGCTTCCTTCGCCATTCGTTATGCCATCCTCCTTCATTCCCCACACCTGGCAGCTTAGCTGTCCGTCATTCAGCTTGATGTTGACCACATCGCCGAGTTCTACTTCCTTCAGCGATTTGATTAAATGCTCTTCCTTCTCATCGTAGACGAGGCTGTAGCCCCGCGACATGACCTTAAGCGGGCTGAGCGCATCGAGATGGCGCAGCTCGGCGGCGAAGCGCGAGCGCTTCTCCTGCAGGCGCACCTGCATGGCACCCGCGAGTTCGCGGGTGATGCTCTCGGTGCGCCGCCGCGCAGCGCTGACACTCGCCTGCGGGTGGAAGCGCTGCAGGCTGTGGTGCAGCACGGCCCGCTGCTCCCGCGCGCGGCCGTGCCGGTCCCTCGCTGCGCGGAGCAGCCCGGCGCGCAGCATGTCCAGCCGCTGCGTGTGCTGGGCCAGCTGGCGGCGCGGGCCGACCAGCGCCAGCGAGCGCTGCAGCGAGGCCAGGCGCTCGCCCCCGCGCTGCGAGCGGCGCAGCAGCCCTTGGTGCAGGCGCTGCTGCGCCGTGCGGAGCTGCGCCGCCAGCTCGGCGGCGTGCGGCACGGCCAGCTCGGCCGCCGCCGTCGGGGTCGCCGCCCGAAGATCGGCGGCGAAGTCGGCGATCGTGAAGTCGGTCTCGTGGCCCACGGCCGAGATGACCGGGATTCCGGAGGCCGCGATCGCCCGGGCGACGGCCTCCTCGTTGAAGGCCCACAGCTCCTCCAGGGAGCCGCCTCCGCGGCCGACGATAAGCACATCGGCTTCGCCCATCGCGTTCAGATTCTCAATGGCCTTCACAATGGACGGCCCTGCACCTTTGCCTTGCACCAGGACAGGATACAGCACCACCGCCACCTGCGGAAACCGCCGCTGCAGCGTGATGATAATATCACGCACCGCCGCGCCGGTCGGGGAGGTGACGACCCCGATGCAGCGCGGGAACCGCGGAAGCGGCCGCTTGCGCGCCGCCGCGAACAGCCCTTCCAGCTCCAGCTTGTTCTTCAGCTGTTCATACGCCAGGTACAGGCTGCCTATTCCGTCAGGCTGCATATGCGTAGCATAGAACTGGTACTGCCCGTCCCGTTCGTAGACGGTCACATTGCCTCTGGCGATGACCTTCGTGCCTTCCTTCGGAACAAAAGGCAGCCGCTGGTTATGCGAGGCGAACATGATCGACTTGATCCGGCTGCTCTCATCCTTCAGCGTAAAATACATATGACCGCTGCCATGGTGGGTGAAATTGGAGATTTCCCCGCGAACCCATACATCGGAGAGTACCACATCCGAATCCAGCTTCATGCGGATATAACGGTTAAGCTCCTTTATCGAGTAGACCTGCCGTTCTGCCGCCATGAACGCTGCCTATTCCTTTTCCAGGCCGCGGCGGCGTTTGGCGGCAATCAGCGTGTTGCCCATCAGCATGGTAATAGTCATCGGTCCGACGCCACCCGGTACAGGGGTGATATATCCGGCAACTTCCTTCGCGCTTTCATAATCCACGTCCCCGGCCAGCTTGCCGTTATCGAGGCGGTTCATTCCGACATCGATCACCACCGCGCCCGGCTTCACAAAAGAGCCGTCAATAAAGTTGGCCCGGCCAATCGCCACCACCAGAATATCCGCCTGGCGGCTAAGCTCGGCGATATTTGCGGTCCGTGAATGACACATAGTCACTGTTGCGTTTTCGCGCTGGAGCAGCAGAGATACCGGTTTGCCGACAATGTTGCTGCGTCCGATAACGACTGCGTGCTTGCCGGACATACCGGTACCTGTGCGTTTGATCAGCTCGATGACACCTGCAGGCGTGCAGGGCAGTAGACTGTCATCCCCGATGACCAGGTTCCCCACATTGATCGGATGGAAGCCGTCCACATCTTTTTCTACAGCAATGGCATTAATTACAGCCTTCTCGTCAATGTGCTTCGGAAGCGGTAGCTGAACCAGGATTCCATCAATTTCATCCCGGCGGTTCAGTTCGGCCACGAGCGCCAGCAAATCCTCCTGGCTAGTTGCAGCATCCAGTCTGTGCACTTCGGAATGGAACCCGAGCTCAGTACTGGATTTCTCTTTGTTGCGCACATAGACCTGAGAAGCCGGATCTTCACCGACCAGCACAACAGCAAGCCCAGGCTTTACACCCCGTTCGGCCAGTTGGGCAACTTCCCGGGCAATGTCGATACGAATTTCGTCAGATACTTGTTTACCGCTGATGATTGCTGCTGTCATGTCATTGTCTCCCCTTTGATCTGCTTTGAAAGTTGGACTAAAGATGGTACTTCATATCTTGGTCATGCATAAACACATACTTCGGCTGCTCTGTTACTGTTCTGTCTTAAGCGTATCAAGCTCCTGAATCATCTTGCCAAGCACACCGTTGACGAACTTGCCGGAATCATCGGTACCAAAATGTTTGGCCAGGTCGATGGCTTCATTGACGGCAACCTTGGCCGGCACATCATCCGCAAAGACCATCTCGAAGGTGGCAAGACGGAGAATCTGGCGGTCCACCCGTGAGAGGCGGCTCATCTGCCAGCCCTTCAGGTAATGCTCCAGCATATCGTCAATCGCCGTCTTATGCTCCCACACGCCGTTGACATGTGCCACTACATAAGCCTTCAACTCGATTTCGTCTGTAATCACATGCTCGGATTCATTCTCATCTGCCGCTTCGGCAATGAGCATCTCCACCGCATCCGCGCTTTCCACATCATTCATTTCCATCTGATACAGGCTTTGGACAATAATTTCTCTTGCTAAACGTCTTTTCATATATTTCCTCCTACAATCTTATCTCGCATACTTTATCAGGTGTATCATTGTTTCCTAGGATCAGGCAAAAGCCGCTAATTGTATTTCATGCAATTATTTTCAGCTTAAAGGAGCAAGTTCTATCCCTAATTGTATTCCGTACATTTAAAAATCTTAATTGCACAAACTGCAGCTACAACACATTCGCTCCGTAATACAAGCTGTATTACCGGACTCCGCACTGCACTTAACGAAATATTTGCCCAGCAAAGCTGGCGTTCTATCGCATTTTGGCAGCGTAGAGAACCGGCAATTCAGGTTTGTACACTCAAAAGCGAAAGTTTCAGAAACCCGTACAATATAGCGGACAGCAGCAAAAAACCGCGCAGCCCTTCTCCAGGCATTAGGAAACTCATAAGTATGGGTTCCAGGCTCCGGGAGAAAAGCTATCGCGGTTCATTTGAAGGGACGCCAGCGCCCGGACAGCCGCTGGACCAGCTCCTGCCACTGGAACAGCGGCGGCTGGGCGGTATCCTTTCTTTGGCCAAGCGTATATCCTATGAACACAACCAGTGCAAAGAACAGCATATCCCAAAAACCGCTAATCAGATAAATCAACCCGAGAACGACACCGAAGGTGACTCCGGCAATCCTACCTCCGTGACTTTCCCATATTGCTTTCCAGAACATAAGGGAAACTCACCTCTATTCCACTCGACTTTTGAAGCTTGGAGACTGTGTGAGGTTAGCAATGTATACAGAGACGTCCGCTACAGGAATTCCGGTCGTTTCCTGCACAAATTCATGCACCTGGCGCTGAACCTCGGTCGTCAGCAGCGGCAGGGAATGCTCCCCGTCGACAACGGCCCGGATCATAATCTCAAGACCTGCCTGGGAGACGCGGATACGCGACTTGAGATCCCGGATGCCTTTGACTTTGCCGGCAGCCTTCAGGCTCAGATTCTCAATCGTTTCCATGGAGATTTGAATGTCTCCATATTCTGTTCGCTGATCGACCGAAGGCAGGGAAGCTCGGTCACGGCGCAGCGAAATGTAGAAGAAACGGATGCTGAGCAGGAACAGGATAACGGCCACAGCAATCGCAGCTATATACGCCTCTGGTCTGTCCAGCGCTTCATAGGAGTCCGGAATGGCACCGCTTAACAGGAGGATGGCAATTACAGATAATATTCCGATGCATAAGCTGTAGAGGAACAGCAAAAGCCTGTCCAAAATTTTGGCCACGAGTCTCATAACCTCCTTAAATTAGAGTAAACCCTCGACGGTGCTGTCGGGGGTTTATGGATGAACTGCTCGCTTTATTTCACGCGGAGAACCGCATCCGTCTCTTCGGTCTTCTCTACAGTATTGTTGCTGCGGAACTGCACATCATGGATATGCACGTTCACTTCAACAACAGTCAAGCCCGTCATCGTTTCGATCGAACGCTTCACGTTGCGCTGAATTTCAGCCGCCACTTCCGGGAGACGGTTGCCGTATTCGATGATCACAGACACATCCACCGCTGCCTCGCGTTGTCCAACCTCTACCTTTACGCCTTTGGACAGGTTCTTGCGGCCAAGAAGCTCAACGATGCCGCCGGCGAATCCGCCGCTCATTCCTGCCACGCCCTTAACTTCCACGGTTGCCAAACCTGCGATAACCTCAATCACCTCTGGAGCGATCTGGATTTCACCGATTTCCGTACGTTCATATTCTGTCGGCAATGTACTCATTGTGGTCCTCACACCTTTCAAAGAAAAAGTTGTTCAATAATTCAAGCGCAAAGCACGTCTCTTATTAAACATACTATATCATTTGGCGAACTTTATGACAAACAAAGCAAAGTCGTCCTAAATTTCATACTCTTCCAGGAATTTAATGTCAAAATTGCCATTTAAAAACACCGGATGCTCCAGCAATTTCTGGTGGAATGAAATCGTGGTATGTATGCCTTCCACAGCAAATTCGGAGAGCGCCCGCTTCATTTTGGCGATAGCTTCCTGGCGGGTAGGAGCCCATACAATCAGCTTGGCAATCATGGAGTCATAAAAAGGAGAGATCGTGTATCCCGGATATGCCGCGCTGTCCACCCGCACCCCGAGTCCTCCCGGCGGCAGATAAAAGCCGATTTTGCCCGGTGAAGGCATGAAATTCCGCTCCGGATCTTCCGCATTGATGCGGCATTCAATCGACCAGCCATTGATCGTGATGTCTTCCTGGGTAAACGACAACGGATTGCCTTCCGCCACGGAAATCATTTCTTTGATCAGATCAACGCCGGTGACCATCTCTGTTACCGGATGCTCGACCTGAATCCGGGTATTCATTTCCATAAAATAAAATTGACCGTCCGGTCCAAGCAAAAATTCAAGCGTCCCTGCGCCAGAGTAATTCACAGCCTGCGCGGCACGAACGGCAGCTTGGCCCATCGCTTCGCGGATCTCCGGGGTCAGCACGGAGCAGGGTGCTTCTTCAATGAGCTTCTGGCGGCGGCGCTGCACGGAGCAGTCCCGTTCTCCCAGATGAACCACATTGCCGTGATTGTCAGCAATAATCTGTATCTCCACATGCTTCATGCCGGTCAGGAATTTCTCCAGGTATACCCCGGCATTGCCGAAGGCTTTTTGCGCCTCCTGCTGCGCAGCGGTAATCTGCTTCACCAGGGATTCCTCATCCTCGGCAATGCGGATTCCCTTGCCTCCGCCGCCTGCTGTAGCCTTGACGATTATCGGGTAGCCGATATCTCGGCCCAGCATGACAGCCTCCTCCACATCGCCTACAAGCCCGTCAGAGCCTGGAATGATCGGGACCCCAGCCAGCTTCATCGTTTCCTTCGCCACAGCCTTGTCGCCCATTCGGGTGATGGCATCCGGCGACGGTCCGATAAAGGTAATGTTGCAGGATTCGCAGATCTCCGCGAAATCTGCATTCTCAGCCAGAAATCCGTAGCCGGGATGCACGGCATCGCATTCGGTCAATGTAGCAACGCTCATAATATTAGTAAAGTTCAGATAGCTGTCCTTGGACGGCATCGGGCCGATGCAATACGCTTCATCAGCCAGCCGGACATGCAGTGAATCCCGGTCAGGCTCTGAGTATACCGCAACGGTGGATATGCCCAGTTCACGGCAGGCTCTGATAATGCGGACTGCAATTTCGCCGCGGTTGGCAATCAACACTTTTTGAATGTTCATGCGTTTCCTCCCAAAGTTTTACGAAGCTTGCTAGCTCCTCATCTCATGATTCTCGCGGCTGTTATTCCGGTTTCACCAGAAACAGCGGCTGGCCGTACTCCACCAGCTGGCCATTCTCTGCAAGTACGGAGACGATTTCGCCTCTCACTTCCGCTTCCAGCTCATTCATCAGCTTCATCGCTTCAATGATGCAGACTGTTGATTTTTCGCTGACCCGGTCCCCTACATTGACAAAGGAAGGGGTTTCCGGAGAAGCGGCACTATAGAAGGTCCCAACCATGGGAGAAACAATTTTATGCAATGCGCCTTCATTGGACGCCGGCTGCTGCGAGGCTGCCGGAATTTCGGTAACAACCACCGGTGCAGCATGCTGCTGCGGGGTTTGCGGCTGCGGGGCTGGCGTAAAGGGATAGGCATAAGGAGTCGCCTGAATTGCCATACCGTCAGCCTCGGCGCGATCCGGTTTGCGGATAGCCAGCTTCATTCCTTCGCTTTCAATCTCCAGTTCATGTACGGAGGAGGTTTGGTCCAGCAATTTAATCAATTCCTTAATCTCGCTTAACTTGAACATTTAATAGTTCACTCCTTCAGCTTTCTCTCGAAGCCACAAGCAAAAAAGGCTTCTCCGTTCTTCTCAGGAAGCGTATTCCAAGATAACTTTATGTATTATATCATAAACGCTAGAAATGGAAAGAGCCCGGGACAACCCGAGCTCTTTCGTCATTTTCTGCTATTTTTCTCTTATCGCAGATATTACTGCTCGGAAACATATTGAACTCTGATCTTATCCTGAGTCACGCTGAGTTCCTTCATGACGAGGTCCACAATGCCAACCGCCTGCTTCACATCCAGCTTGTCGCTGAGGACAACAACGGTATAGTTTTCGCCGGCTTCCTCTTTCACAATCGCTTCACCGTACTTTTGCTGCAGCTGTTCTTCGATGCCTGTGATTTTCGATTCCTTCTCCTCCAGCTTGCTCAGCTGCTCTTTGGCTACTGCATTCTCGGCAGGAGTCTTATCCATATCATTGATTAATGCGAGCAGATCGTTCTGGTCTTTCAGGTTCTTCTGCTCACGTTCATAAAGATAGTTGGTGAACAGGCTGCTGGCCGATACACTCTGTGACGCGACTTCATCCAGAATGGCAGCATCGTCTTTGGCCGGAGTTTTCTCTGTGATGGCTGCTGCAGTGTCTTTGTCTGCCTTCGTGTCGTCTTTGGCCGCTTTGGACGCATCAGCAGTTTGGTCTGCATCGCTGCCGGTTTCTGCTGTAACCTTATTGGCTGCGGCATCGCCGGTACCAGCGGCGGAGCTGTCTTCGCTTGTACCTGCAGCGGCAGTCTTGTCTTCTGTTTCCGCTTTTTTATCGTCCGTTCCTGCCTTGCCCTTGTCGCTGTCTGCTGTAACGGCAGCTGCACTGCTGTCCTCATTCACAGCGGCTTTGCCGGAGTCCGCAGCAATGTCTTGTGTAGAGACTTCGTTAATGACAAGTCCGCTGTCCAGAGCGGGGGATTGTGCCCCGTCAGCTCCGCTTTTTATATTGTCCACCTGAACACTGCCCGCTGTTTCCTTAGGAATAGACGCTCCCGAGTCTTCAGTAAATAAATAGTAAGCGGAAAGGACCACCATCAAGCTGAGCATGGAAACCAACCAAATCGTTTGTCTTTTGCCCTTCATTTTTAATTCCTCCTAAAGTTTTATTACATACCCTTCTTAAAAAAAAGAATCTGAGTCTGCTATTCCTGCTTGCGCGGAACCACGGAAATGCGGTAACCCGGCACGTTCAAGCCTTTTTCGATCGCTTCTTCAATGAGCCCCCGGACGATTTTGTTCTCCGCCCCTTTGGCGACAACCAGCACCCCGCGCACCTGCGGTTTGATCCGCTTGGTTATGATCGGGGTTTCATCGCCCGACTGGCTGTAGGTAACGATTTCGCCATCCCTTGTGTACTGTGTGGTATGACGCTTGCCGCCGCTGGCATCGGTTTCTTCGCTCTGCTGCTGGGAGTCGTTCATATTGCGCTGCACAACGATTTCCTCTGTAGAATCCACTGTGACCATGATATCCACCGTGCCGACACCGACGATTTTCTCCAGAATCTCTTTGGTCCGGTCTTCCAGTGCCTGCTCAATGCCGTCAAAAGAATTCGGGGCAGCCTCATTTCCCTGCTGCAGGGCTGCCTGCGAGCTTTCCGCCTGAGGCGGCTCACGCCCCGTATTCTCGCTGTCCAGCTTCTTCACATTCACAAAGGAGTTGAACAGCATGATCGCTGCGCCGAGCAGCCCGAGTATGATCAGCCAGCGGAAGGTATGACTCCGCTTCGGGCTGCCCGAACCTCCGCCCCCGGCCCATTGCTCCAGCTTTTTCAGCCAGTTGCCCATCTCTTATCCCTCCCGCTGTTTTGAATTCCACTTCTGGATTTCTATAATTTCTCTGCTCCGGCACCGCTAGTCTGTACCTGAATGACCTCCCGGCTCAGATTCCAGTTCTGCTCCAGCAGCCTGATGACCGATTCCACAACCTCTTTATCTGCCCCTTTTCCCGCATCGGACCTGCTGCCATCGGGTGTTCCGGGCGCAGCTGCCGCAGTTCCGGCTGCCGCAGCCTCTTCCTGGCCGGTACCCAGGCTAACCTGCACCGGTTCCACAGGTGTAATTACAATCGGCTCCGAAGCCGTGCCGGCGGCTGTCCCCGCCGCCGGGTTGGCTCCGCTGCCTGCTCCTGCAGCCGGGGCAGCCGCCGGGAGGGCAACCGTCACCGAGGAAATCACAGGCACTGCCCCGTCCCCAGGACTCCCGGAGGCACTGCCCATGCCCAGCTTCACGGTAACCTTGGCTCCCTGCAGACCGGTGCTGCCGGCGATCTGGTCACGCATCTGTCCGGCCACCTCCCCGGCAGCGAGCTTCAGGCTCTGCTCCTGTGCCCCTGCGGCCAACATCCGGCCGTCTGCCAGAATCTTCTCCAGAGAGCCGGCCCCTTTTCCTGCTCCTGTGAGTACACTGCCATCCTGCTCCTGCTGATCCATGGCCAGGCTAAGCGCCCCGGTCGCATCACCCTTCAGCATGGACACGATCGGACTCAGCATGGTCAGCAGGACCAACAGGCTGAGCACCAGCCTGGCATACCGCTCCATGGATTTGCTCGGCAGGAGCATTTCCACAAAAGCGGCGAGCAGCACCACCAGAATGAGCTCCCGCAGCCAATCCCCCAACCAGGTCATCGCTTACCTCCTAAAAGTTTTGTGAGACATGCTGCTCTGAGTTCACTTCAGGCAAAGCCTGCTTTGGAAGCATAGGCGCCTTACCTCATCATGACGGTGACGTTTCCGGCGGTCAGCATAATTGTGACAGCCAGAAAGAACATCAGCGATACGGCGGCCAGAGCCGCGAATACGTAGATCATGCTTTTACCGACCGTCTGCAGGCAGACTACAATCGGTGTCTCGCCCAAGGGCTGCATTACGGCGGCAGCCACGTTGTAGATCAGGGCAAGGACGAGTATTTTAATCGCCGGAAATGCGCAGAGGAACAAGATGATAATGACACCCGATAACCCGATGGCGTTCTTCACCAGGAGCGATGCAGAAATCACCGTATCCGTGGCATCCGCGAACATTTTCCCGATCACCGGCACGAAATTCCCTGTAATGTATTTCGCGGCGCGGAGGGTCACTCCGTCCGTCACAGAGCTGGTTATTCCCCTGACAGAGATCACGCCAAGAAACACAGTCAGCAGCACGCCCAGCAGTCCGGCACCCACATTCCGCAGCAGGTTTGCCAGTTGGGTCAGCTTGTATTTGTCCGACATGGCGCTCACCAGATGCAGCACCGCCGAGAAGAAAAACAACGGGAAAACGACCGTATGAATGATCGTGCTCACCGTATGGATCATGAACACGATCAGCGGATGGGTGACGGAGACCGTCACAATGTTTCCCATTGAAGCCAGCAATGCGAACAGCAGAGGAATCATGGCCATCATGAAGTCGGTCATGCGGTCGATGGCATCCTTCGCATAGCCGATGGCTACATTGAAACTATTGACGGCAATAACCAGTACAACCATGTAACAGAGCATATAGGCGATTTTACTGACGGATTTCCGTTCAAAAGCGGTCTGCAGCGTCTCCAGAATCATGCTGAGCACACTGATCATCACAATCGTAACCAGCAGCTTGCCGTTGAACATCACCTCATGCCACATAAAAGAAGTGAGTCCGGACAACACGCTTTTGAAGCTTAGGCCATTCTCGCCCGGCAGCAGCATATCCATCAGCGACGGAGTCTTGCCTTCGGGGAAAAATCCGCCATAGTCTTTCATCAGCTTATTCCAGTACGATTCCACTTCGCCTGTAGGCAGGTCCTGCACCTGCCCCTTCACCCAATGGTCTACCGCGGAAGAGGAGCCTCCCTGGGGAGTAGACTGCGGTGGCGGAGAGGGGACTGCTCCGGCTGCGAAGGCGGTGCCTGAACACCACAGCAGCAGCAGGCAGGGCAGGAGCAGCAGAATGATTTTTAATTTTGGTGGCCGGAACACACTTCTTGCCCGCATACCCTTCCCCCCCGCCCGCTTTTAACATCGCCTCATGCCCCTATGCTTGTCAGGTTGGCAATAGCTTCATCACCGTCTCGATAATAATGCTGATAATCGGCACGGCCAGCACCATGATCAGCACCTTGCCGGCCAGTTCAATCTTGGAGGCAATCGATTCCTGTCCGGCATCGCGCACGATCTGCGCCCCGAACTCTGCGATATAGGAAATTCCGATAATTTTGAACACCGTTTTGATATAGATCATTTCCATGCCCGAGGACTCGGCCACCCGCTCCAGCGTCCCCAGAATCGTTCCGATCTTGCCGATCAGGAACAGGAAGATCAGAATGCCTGCGGCCGTGGTCAGCAGGAAGGCGAACATCGGCTTTTGTTCCTTCAGTACGAGTATCAGGACCGTCGACAAGAGCCCAATTCCTACCACTTGAATGATTTCCATAACCTTGGCCTATTGAAAAAGAAAAATCGTTTTGATTTCCTGGAGCAGGCCGTCCAGCATGCGGATGACCATAAACAGCACGATGATAAAGCCGACAATCGTTACCCAGTGGGCGATGTCTTCCTTGCCCATCTGCTTAAGCACCGTGTGGATCATGGCGATAATAATGCCGATGCCGGCAATCTGGAAGATCGCGTTGACTTCAATATTCATTCCTGGCACCTCGCTAAAAGATCAATATGACGATCAATGCTCCAAGCAGCAGACCCAGGCTTTTGCTCATTTTTTCATATTTGCCCTGATCTTCTCTGGCCACTGTCTCCTCCTGCTTCAACTGCTGCAAAGCCAGCGCGATGTGAGTGCTCTGATTCGAACGGTCGCTGGTACCCAGCGTGCAGCTTAGCTGCCGGAGTATTTCCTTCTCCGCCCCTTTCAGGGAAGCCGCCTTCCAGTGCTCCTCCATGGCCTTCGAAATGGCATCTTCGGCGCTGCGGTCCAGCGGCGGGCTCATCTCCTCGGCCGCTGTGGTGAAAAATGCCTTCAGCGGCTCCTTCGACTGCATCCCGATCCGGCGCAGCGCTTCCGGCAGCGGGGTGTAGCCATACTGGATCTCCGTCTCCAGCCGCTGCAGGGCTGCGATCAGGCCTCTGATGTGCCTGGGCCTGTCAGCATACTGGGCGGCCCGCTTGAACCCGGCCAGCGCGCCTGCCAGGACGATCAGCACCGCTCCGAAGAGCTTAAGCATGGCGCTCACCGCCCCGCCGTTCTTCGGGAGCGGCCAGCAGCAGGCTGCGCCTCTGCCCGTCCAATATGCGGAAGGACAGCCCCGCATCTGTCCGGTGGAGGATCACATAGCGCTCAAACATCGGGTGCTCCAGCAGTCCGCCGAGTCCGGGCCGCCGGGCCAGCTCAGACACTTCCTTGCCGTGTGCCGAAGCAATAACCGTGATCCCTGCATGCAGCGCTTCGGTGACGGCTTCGGCATCCTCCAGCCGGCCGATCTCGTCGGCGATCAGCACATCGGGCGAGAGCGAGCGGATCATCATCATCATGCCCTCCGCTTTGGGACATCCGTCGAGGATGTCTGTCCGTGGGCCGACATCAAAAGCGGGAATCCCGCGGCGGCTGCCGGCGATTTCGGAGCGCTCATCGACGATGCCGACCTTCAGGCCCGGACGGCTGCCCTCGCGCCCGCTTCTTGCACCGGCCGAGATCTGCCGGGCAAGATCACGCAGCAGGGTGGTTTTGCCGTGCTGCGGAGGCGAGAGAATCAGCGTATGCATGATCCGCTGCCGCCCCTTGTCGAGCAGGTACGGCAGCACGCCGTCGGCGATGCCCGGCAGCTCACGGGCGATCCGTACATTGAAGCCGGTGATGTCGCGCAGATGCTCCACTCCTCCGCCGCTCAGCACGGTCCGGCCTGCAAGTCCAATCCTGTGCCCGCCGGGGATTGTAATGAATCCCTTGCGGAGCTCCTCCTCCATCGTATAGAGCGAATGATTGCTGATCAGGTCCAGCAGCCGGTGCGTAACCTCCCGTTCAGGCTTGTACGCTTCTTCGGGACTCAGAGTCAGGCTGCCGCCTGCACCGAGAAAATGGTATTTACCTCCGGAATAATTGATCTCCAGCGGGCGGCCTTCGCGGATACGGATCTCTTCCACCTTGTCGAGCAGGGGAGCGGGCAAGCCTCCCAGCAGTGCTCTTATTTGTTCAGGAAACAACAGCAGCCAGTCATTAGCCATACAGAGTACCCCCAAGTTGTCCTCTACTTAAATAGCTTTAATCCATACTTATGCTTGTACGTGTGCTTTATGACTATCATCTATCATTTTTTTAGAATCCCGATTAAGAGAAAGGCAACCCCGCAGCCAATCCAGCCCAGCTTCCCCCAGGACAGATCCTGTGCCATCCCCGTCAGCCCAACCGCTGTGGTCAGAATCAGAATGGTCGGCCCGACAAGGGCCAATCCGGAATTGACTGCCAGCGCCTTATCCACCTGGTTCAGCTTCAGCATAATCAGAGCTGCCGCTATTTCCACACTCCCGGACAGCAGCCGCAGCGCCGCCATCCAGCTCACATACTTGTCCAACCCGTTCACTCCTTTTACAAATCTATTTCCGGGAATCCCGTGTTTTTCTTGCTGTTATCCATGGATATGCGGGACGGGCTTACTTTAGACAAGAAGAAAAAAGGGAATATACCATGGAGTGTGAAAGAAATCATAGTGAACCCCTCTATAAAAAAATATCATCGGTATGATAAAATATATTTTGCGCGTTTTAAACAGGCTGCTCTGGAAAATATAAGTGCAGGCTCTTGGATAAACTAAGGGCTCCTTATCTTTTCAGGCAGCATCCTAAAATGCAGATACAGACATCGGAAGAAGAGGGGATTTATGTCATGCAAGTTCGTAATGTTGTAATGCCGCTCGTTACAGGGCCGGTTGCCAAGCAAGTGAAAGAAGTCGCCATCATTATTTTTTCGGCCTTTCTGGTCGCGAGCGGGCTGCGCCTGTTCCTCATTCCGCATCAGCTGCTCAGCGGCGGGGTTGCAGGAGCGGCATCTGTCATCGGCTATCTAACCAATCCTAAGTACATTTCGCTGTATTATTTCTCCATTAATCTGCCTATCCTGATTTGGGGTTTTGTGGCCGTGGGCAAAAAATACATCTGCTATAGCCTGCTGTCGGTCGTAACCACGACCTGGTTCTTGAATATCATTCCGCTGATCAAGCTGACCAAAGACCCGATTCTGGCCAGTATTTTCGGGGGAGTCATCATCGCCGGGGGTGTGGGCTTCTCTCTTCGGGCCGGAGGCTCCTCCGGGGGCTTCGATATTCTGGGCTCCATCATTACACGCAAGCGTGATATTCCGATGGGCACCGTTCTGTTTGTGCTGGATGGGCTGGTCATTCTGAGTCTGGGTTTTTTCAAAAGCTGGGATTCCGCCCTGTACGCCATGCTCTGTATTTTCGTCAAAAGCCGTGTGGTCGATATGATCCATATCCGCCACATCAAGCTGACCTGCTTCATTATCACCAAGGAGCGTGAAAAGATGCTGAACCGCCTCACCTGCCTGCCCCATGGCATCACTGTGGTTAATGCGGAAGGCGGGTACAGCCACGAGGGGAACACCATGCTCATGACCGTAACCACCCGTTACGAGCTGGCGGAGCTGCGCAAAACGATCCTCGAAACCGACCCCAAATCGTTCGTCAACGTGCTTGAGACGGTAGAGATCGTCGGCCGGTTCAGACGGCTGGGGTAGTGTCCGCACAAAGTACCGAAATCCATACCCATACCCAACAGTCCCATCCCCTGCGGCAAGCGGAGGATGGGACTGTTTTGTTCCTATCAAGGGATTGGGACGTCCATGAGACACCACGCGCTATAAATTGATTGAACTTAAATATTTTTTGAACAGAGCTCGTCCTCCTTAGCGGAAAAAACCGAAAAGGTTCACTAATCGATGTTCGTTACGCTCATGAAGTAGCCTATGTTGGAAAAAGTACCACTAATCAGGCTGAAAGCGGCCGCATAGGCTGAATAGAGATGGATTAGGTGTACAAAATTCCACTAAAACCTTCTGTAGCGAGAATTTCAGCGATTTCGTTTTACTTTTTCCACATAGCCATCTAATGGACATAATTAGGACAGCAAGTTCACGGTTCCCGGAACAGCCGCTGATGATGTACAGGGCGGCGATTTAACTTTGACGGTCGTCATAACGGGAACGGTCTCCCCTGATCAAAAAACAGGACCATAGGAGGTGAGAGATTTGAAGATCCATAGAATAGATCATGCGGGTATAGTCGTAAATGACCTCTCTGCGGCTAAAGCGTTTTTTCTCGATTTTGGCCTTGAGGTGCACGGGGAATGGGAAGCGGAAGGAGAGTCGTTGGACCGGATAGTGGGGCTTAATGGCGCTAAAACAGCCTGTGTAGGATTGGGAACGCCAGACGGTCAAACATGGATAGAGTTAATCCAATATATTTTGCCGTCAGATGAGCGGGGAATTCAGTTACCTTTTGCAAATACCCCCGGTATCCGGCATCTGGCATTTATTGTGGAAGCTATTGAAGCCATTGTCGCCAAATTGAAAAATAAAGGGATGGAAATCTTCAGTGAGATCCAACATTATGAAAAAAGTTATAAATTATGCTGCTGTCGCGGACCAGAGGGAATGATTATAGAGCTGGGGGAACGAATCAGATAATTGCGATTGCGCTAGGCTTAACCTCTTAAATATCCATCATTTCCGGTGACTTTGGCAGTTATACAATTGCAACGCAGCGAGTGAAGCTGCATAGAAGGCGATGTGGGGGAGACGATTTTGCTGCATACCTTCATTTCATAATTCCCGCAAAAAAAAAGCCCCGCCGCCCTATAGGCAGCGGGACATTTCGACTAAGGCGAGTAAGGTGAGACCGAAACCCCCGGCTTCTAGCGGCGGTCCTTCGGTCCTCCGACAAACGCCTGCTCTTCTGTATCCAAATTGTAGGCGGTGTGAAGCGCCTGGATAATTTTTTGCAGATTGCCGGACTCAATTACGCATGACACTTTGATCTCGGAAGTGCTGACCATCTTGATGCTCACGCCTTCTTTGGAGATCACCTCGAACATTTGCGCCGCTACACCGGGATGGCTGACCATACCCGCGCCGACAATCGATACCTTGACCAGATTATCCTCGGAAGTGACTTCGCGGTAAGGAAGCTCGCTGTGAAGCCCCTCGATAACCTTTTTGGCATGCGCCAGCTCGCTCAGTGCAATGGTGAAGGAGAAGTCGGCTTTCTCGTTCTGCACACCGCTCTGCACGATGATATCAACGTCCACACCCTCCTCTGCAAGCTTGCCGAATACCTGGGCGAGGACGCCCGGCACATCCGGCACTCCCAGTATACTGATCCGCGCCACGTTTTTGTCATATGCAATTCCGCTAACTACCACACCCTGCTCCATGCTTGCTTCCTCCTTCACAACAGTACCTTCATTATGGTTAAAGCTTGATCTGACGACCAGCTTCACTTGATATCGTTTGGCGTATTCCACAGCCCGCGGATGCAGCACCGCTGCCCCCAGGTTAGCCAGCTCCAGCATTTCATCATAGGAGATCTCATTGAGCTTGCGCGCAGTCTTCACGATACGCGGGTCCGTGGAATAAATACCGTCCACGTCCGTATAGATTTCGCAGACGTCCGCTTGGATGGCTGCAGCCAATGCTACGGCTGTAGTGTCCGATCCCCCACGGCCCAGTGTAGTAATCTCTCCGTCTACAGTCATCCCCTGAAAACCGGCTACGATAACAATTTGATCGCGCTCCAGCGACTCCAGAACCCGGCGGGGATCAATTTCATTGATCCGTGCCCGGCCATGTGTCTCATCGGTCCGGAATCCCGCCTGCCAGCCTGTATAAGATACAGCGCTGCGGCCCATCCCATTCAGGGCGATGGACAGAAGCGCGACGGAGATCTGCTCCCCGGTCGTCATGAGCATATCCATTTCGCGTGCGGGGGGCTGCCCGTTCAACTGTATGGCCTGATCGATCAATTCATCCGTGGTATCTCCCATGGCGGATACAACCACAACACAGCGGTGACCCTCATCCTGCTTATCTGCGATGCGCCCCGCAACACGCTTCATTCGTTCAATGTCGCCAACGGAGCTGCCTCCGAATTTCATGACATAAAGTGACAAAGTCCATTTCACTCCCTATTTCGGTCTATGTAACAGCTTATAATGGTTTCGTGCTTTAAACCAGTATAATACGAAAAACGCCTCATGCGGTAATAGTTTCACAAAAAAAACCGCTTATTTTCCGGACACCAAATTTTTCCTGTCCAGAATAAACAACTCTGCCGGACTTGGAGTTACCTGAAGGGCCTTCCATGATTCCTGCGCAATCCCTAGTGGAAAAAGAAAGGTCAACTAATTCGCCCAGGCACCATGTTTCTCCACCCAATAGGTGGAAAAAGGTTAACTAATTCAGCCCATTTGGCCCCCGATGGAGTAATTTTGCCCTATTAAGTTTCCTTTTTCCACTTACGTCTTACGATTACTGCCTTTGTGGAGAATTAAGTTCCCTTTTTCCATCTAGAGCTATGACGCTTCTTCAACTGCCTCTTCTCACCTTCATTCCCCAGAAAAAACATATAGTTCCCTACAAAAAAAACCCCCGCCGCAAGCGCGGGGAGGCTGATAAACATCACTTCTCTGATAATCCTACGCGCGGGAAATGTATTTGCCTTCGCGGGTATCGATCAGCAGAACGTCGTTCTCATTGATGAAGAGCGGGACTTGTACCGTGAGGCCTGTTTCCAGAGTTGCTGCTTTGGTTGCACCCTGCGCTGTGTTGCCTTTAACGCCAGGCTCAGTTTCCGTAACCTTCAGCTCCACGCTGGTTGGCAGGTTGATCCCGAGGATTTCACCCTGGTAGCTGACAATATTCACGGTCATGTTTTCTTGCAGGAAGTTAAGCTCCCATTCCAATTGCTTGGCGGACAGCTCGAACTGGTCGTAAGTTTCGTTGTCCATGAATACATGGTCCGATCCGCTTGCATACAAATATTGCACACCGCGGTTTTCGATGATGGCGCGGCCGATGGTTTCACCGGCACGAAAGGTGCGCTCAACAGTGTTGCCGTTGCGCAGGTTTTTAAGCTTGGAGCGCACGAATGCGGCACCTTTACCCGGCTTGACATGCTGGAAATCGAGGACGGTAAAAATATCCCCATCCACCTCTACGGTCAAGCCTGTTTTGAAATCGTTAACTGAAATCACTAAAAATCCCTCCTGGAATCAATTTACCTGATTACAAACACCTTACAATACCAAATAATCCTTTGAAGAATGGGTCAGCAGCATTGTGCCGCTTTCGGTGATTACGATATCATCTTCGATCCGCACACCGCCCAGACCCGGCAAATAAATGCCTGGCTCTACAGTTACAACCATCCCCGGTTCCATAATTTCATCCGCCAGCTTGGACAACCGCGGGTTTTCATGAACCTCCATACCCAAACCGTGTCCTGTGCTGTGTCCGAAATATTCACCGTAGCCGTAACGGGTGATGACGTCACGCGCCAGAGCGTCGCATTCCCTTCCGGTCATGCCCGGCTTGATATTGGCCAGCGTGTGGAGCTGCGCTTCAAGCACAATATCGTAAATTTCTTTGAGCTTAGGGTCCGGAGTGCCCAATGCGATCGTACGTGTTACATCCGAGCAGTAGCCATCCAGCAGCGCACCGAAATCGAAGGTCACGAATTCATTGTTCTGAATGACCTTGCTGCTTGCCACGCCATGCGGCATCGCTGACCGTTCACCGGAAGCCACAATCGTATCGAACGAAGATGAGGTTGCGCCGTGGGTGCGCATGTAGAATTCCATTTCCAGATCCACGTCACGTTCGGTCATGCCGGGCTTAATCACATTCAGGATGTGGCTGAACGTGGCATCCGCCAGATCTGCAGCACGCTGCATCACAGCAAGTTCGCCTTCATCCTTAAATGCCCGCAGATTCTCAACAGCCTTGGAGACCGGCACCAGCACCGCAGGCTGCAGCGCAGCCGCATATGCACTATAGGCACTGAAAGTCACGTCATCCTGTTCGAAGCCGATGCGGACATTCGCGCCCTGCAGCAGCTCCCGGACAGTATCAATAAATTTCGGACCATGCTGTACCACCTTCAGGCCTGTTACCTGTTCCGCCGCCTGTGTCATATACCTGAAGTCAGTCAGCAGATAGCTGTCATCGCCGGTGACCAGAACAAAACCGGAAGAACCGGTGAATCCGCTTAAATAGCGGCGGTTAATGCCGCTGGTTATTAAGATCGCATCCAATCCCTGTTCCTGCAAAACCTTGCGCAGCTTGGAGACACGCTTGTTGCCCATTTTCATTCTCCTCTCGAAATAGCCACATTGTATTTTAACATAGGGTCATGCCCTTGAGAAGTTTTTTCGGGCTGTCAGGCAAGCTTTGTCTGCTGTTCGCGTTTCCGTTCATCCGTATACTCGATAGCTGCCGTATACCCGATGAATAATCCCCAGAGCAAAAAAATGCAAAATTCACTGACCACTGAGTTCCACGGCAGCCTGAACATCTTCTGCTGCAGGAATTGCCATGATCCGGCAAGGAAGATCGCCGACCAGCACAGCACACCGAAGATCATCCCCGGCCATGGCCCCTTCAGCTTGCGCAAGATCAGCACATACAGCAGGGCCGCTACCACCGAAAAAGCAATAAAAGACAGATATCCTAACAGATGACCCGCCGGTGTCATCAAGAACTTATGCTTAAAAAAGGGCTCGGCCAGAAATCCCGGAATCACCTTGGTAAAATGCAGGGCATACGTCAGCCAGCGTACCCCTCCCCAGATTAATCCGGCGAAAAAGCCCAGCTCCATGCCGAAAGCCCAGGGGTTGGTACGTTCCGTTTTTTGCTTATGGGATTTGCTCATTATGCTGCCTCTCTTTCAATTGATGGAATAGCTTGCACGCTCTCTGCTCCCAGTTCCTAGTATGTACAGGAAAAGGCAATCCAACTAGCAATGTCGCCATAAATTAGTTACAATGTATTATATAAATCACATTAATACACGGGAAGGTGAATTGGTTGTCCCAAGAAACTCCAAGTTACGGCGGCCAAGCCGTCATTGAAGGCGTTATGTTCGGCGGCAAGCATATCAATGTAACTGCCGTAAGAAGGAAGAACCAGGAAATTACATTTTTGGAGGTGCCGAGAAGCGATAAGAGCTGGGTCGTTAAACTGCGCAGGATACCGTTTCTTCGCGGCCTTGTCAGTATTATAGATTCCAGCGCCAAAGGCTCCAAGCATTTGAATTATTCAGCAGAATCCTATGCCGAGGATGAGACCGAGCCGGAAGATTTGGCTAAACAGCAGGAGAAAGCCAAGAAAAAGGAAGAGGGCTGGAGCCTGGGGATGATTTTTGGCGTAGCGATCATGGGTATTTTATCTTTTCTTTTCGGCAAGCTGATCTTTACCCTTGTCCCTGTCTTTGTTGAAAATTATCTGTTCAAGAATGCATTTGATAACTACATTCTGCACAACCTCGTAGAAGGCGGAATTAAACTGGTTCTCTTGCTCGTCTATCTGTGGGCCATCTCTCAGACCCCTGTAGTGAAGCGGCTGTTCCAGTACCATGGCGCCGAGCATAAGGTCATCAGCGCATTTGAAGCCGGTGAAGAGCTGACCGTAGCGAACGTGCAGAAGTACAGCCGTCTGCATTACCGCTGCGGAAGCAGCTTCATGATGCTGACAATTATCCTTGGCGTCATTATCTACTCCGTGTTTCCTTGGGATAACCTGGTTGAACGTGTAGTGCAGCGGATTGTGCTGCTGCCGGTCGTCATCGGTATCTCCTTTGAGGTTCTGAAGGGAACCAATGCCGTAAGAGACATTCCGGGACTGAAGTATCTGGGCTACCCTGGACTGTGGCTGCAGCTGCTTACCACCAAGGAACCCAAAGATGAAATGGTCGAAGTCTCCATCGCCTCATTTAACCGGATGCGGGAGCTGGATGCCGCAATCGAAGCAGGGGCATATACTGAAGCAAGTGTGTCAGGCGGAATATTGGATCCTGCGAAAGGATGAGTGGTCTATGATCAAGCATGCTTTGATTTTTTGGATAACGGTCTCACTGGCGGTACTGGGTCTGGTAACACAGTTTATGCTGATTGGCTTCCGGGCATTGACTTCTTTAATTATTCCGTTGCTGCTTCTGGGGATTGTGTTTTATGCCTACCGGTCAGCTAAGCTTGGCAATGGTCAGGGTTCCGGCAAATCCAAAACCAAAGTAATACCTTCCCAAAAAACGATGGCCAAGGTTGCTGGTCTGCGTAAAACACAGTCAGCAGCTCCCGGCAAACGCAAAACCTATCCGTTTCAGGTCATCGAAGGCAGCAAGGGCAAGAACGATGAGCAGCTGCCCAAATATCATTAAAAAAGCCTTCCCGCGCAGCAATGTGCGGGAGGGCTTTTTTAATATATGATTTTATATGCTTTACGCAATCTTAGAAAATTGTAGGCTTCGGAAGCGGCCGCCAATTTTTGAAAAATGCCTCCCCCGCCTTGTATCCTGCCGTATACAGCTCGTCACTTCTCTCCGGCGCGAGATTGAACTCAGTCATCGAGATGCCCAAAGTGGGAATTTTAACCGTCCGGATAAATTTTTCCGTTTCAATGTAACGTTCATCATGGGCAGACAGCATGGTGCCCACCATAGCCTGCAGCATACTGAAAGGACCGGTAATTCTGTGCGGCTGCGGTTGTGTTTTTCCGATCATCTGATAACCTACCGTGGGGATTCTGCGGCCCGGGCTTTTGAAGCCCTCTTCCTTCTCGTCGAAGAGCCACAACGGAAAATTGCTCAACAGGCCCCCATCGACCATATAGACAAACTGCTCAGCAAAAGACTTTCCTTTAGCCGCTTCATTACTCATTCTCAGCATTACCGGATCAAAAAAATACGGGATGCTGCAGCTCATCCGCACCGCTTTGGCCACCTCGAAGCTGTCCGGGGAAATCCCATACTGCTTCAAGTCGTCGGGCAGCACAACCAGACGGCCGTTCGTAATATCGGAGGCGATAATGGACAGCTTGCCGCGGGGCAGATCTCCAAAGGTGACAATTCCTTTTTCTTTCAAAATCCCGCGTATCCACGACTCCAGCGCCTCCCCGGAATACAGCCCTTTTTTGATCAACACACGTAATGCCGGTCCCACATAAGCCGTATTATAGAGAAAGCCCCTTTTTAGAAAAGAGGTAAAAACAGTTGCCTGGATAATCCTGCTCATCGCTTCACCGTCATACCCCGCGGCAAGCAGCGAGGCGATGATGGAGCCCGAAGAGGTTCCCGCCATCCGCTTAAACACCGCCCCCGCCTGCTCTGAAGCCTGAACCGCGCCCGCGAGCGAAATCCCCTTCACACCCCCGCCTTCAAATACGGCATTGATCTCCATAGACAGTCATCCCCCGTTCCATAGACCTAATGCTTATCTATGAGCACGGGGGAAGTTTCATGACTTGAAATAAAAGGTCAGCAAGCTGGCAAGTCCGAATGGATCGCGGCTTACAATATCATTCGCTCTGAACATGATGCTGCCGGCTACTTCATTGTACTTCTCATTATATTTCAACTGGTTGATGATCTGTTCGCCGCTCTGCCACTCTGCGCTTTTGTCAGTTCCTACCTTGTAGGTGGCCTGTCCTATGTAGAGCTTGACTCCGGTACCCTTCACCTCGTTCACCCACCAGTCCACCAGCTTGTCGTACCGGGCCGCATTGAAGGAGAGGCTCCAATAAATCTGCGGGGCAATATAGTCGATCCAGCCGCTGCGTATCCAGGTCCGCGTATCAGCGTACATATCGTCATATGCAGATACACCTGCAGTGGTATCGGAACCCGTGCTGTCCGCCTTCTTGTTGCGCCAGACGCCAAACGGGCTGACACCGAAGGAGACATCCGATTTCACGCCATGAATGGACTGGCCGAGACGGCTGATGAAATCATTGATATTGTCCCGCCGCCAATCCCCCTTGGAGCTGATGGACTTGGAATTATAGGTCTTAAACGCCTCATCATCGGCAAAAGTACCGGATGGATAGAAATAATCATCCAGATGGACACCGTCAATGTCATAGCCCTTCACTACTTCCATAACGGTATCGATGATATGCTGGCGCGCTTCCGGAATGCCCGGATTAATATAGAGCTTGTTGTCCGCCTTGACGATCCATTCCGGATGGGCTTTTGCCACGTGATTGCTCGCCAGATTGGCCGTGCTGGCATCCGTAGTCGCACGGAACGGATTGAACCAGGCATGGAACTGCATGCCCCGGCTGTGAGCGGCTGTGATCATATAGTCCAGCGGGTCATAACCCGGATTCTTGCCCTGCGTGCCGGTTAATATCTTGGACCAGGGAACCAGCACCGAAGGATACAGGCTGTCGCCGGAGGGTCTGACCTGCACGAATACGGCATTGAAGCCGGTTCTTTGCAGCTTATCGAGCAAAGTGTTGAATTCCTGTTTCTGCTTGGCCTCATTTCCTGTTGAAGAAGTAGAAGGCCAGTCCAGATTGAACACGGTTGAGATCCAGGCCCCTTTCATTTCTTTCGAGACCTTCGCTCCAGGGACCGATGGAACCGTAGGCGCAGGCACCGTTGGTGCCGGCACGCTTGTTGCCGGTACATTTGGTGTAGGTACAGGCGTCGGTGTCGGTACGCTTGTCGGTGCAGGTACCGTCGGCGCGGATGGCCCGACAATCTCGGCGTTTGAATACAACGCGATGTGCTTGGTTGCCTGATCCCACACGACCTGAAGTCCGAGCTGTTCACTCACAAAACGCAATGGCACCGTCACCCGGCCCTGAACAATCTGCACAGAGGTATCCAATGCTACAGGTGTTCCTCCTACGTCGGCTGTCTTTTTGCCGCTGGTGAGCTTCAGCACGTTCTCGCCTTTGCTGATTGTCGCAGTCTTACTGCTTTGATTCCACTCGACCGCTGCACCCAGCCCTTTGCTGACTACACCTACAGGAACCATAGTCACGCCTGAAGCGGTGATAAACGGCGGTACGTCACTGCTCAAGGCCTCGCCATCAAGCTCAATGGTTATCGGTATAGCCGCCGCCCGAACGCCGGTCATACCGAACGGGAGACATAACAGCAGCACCAATAATCCTAACATCCATTTACGGTAATTCATAATTCCTCCCCGATATACAGTGAAATTTGCGCGGACACCAAAAAACGGCCTTCTCGTCCTTATAAAAAGGGAGACGGCCGTTTCTCTTGCCAAACGGAGTCCTGAACAAAAAAGAACGATACCGTTATGACGTAAAAAAACTGGAAAGGTTGCGGTAAACACCCAAAAACAACATCATTTATGAGTCGCTGACCAGTTCAAGATGAATATCGTATAAGGTCTGCAGACGCGCTTCATCACGGCGAAAATACTCCACTAGCGTCTCAATGCGCGTAATGGAGTCCCAGCTCAAATGATGCTCGATTCCTTCCACATCCTTATAAATATGCTCCTGCTGTACTCCGATCAGGCCGAGGAATTCCTCCAGCAGCTGGTGACGGTCAACGAGACGTTTCCCCACTTTTTTCCCTTTGCTTGTTAGGACAAGCCCACGATATTTCTCATAGATGAGATATTCGTCCTTATCCAGTTTTTGGATCATCTTGGTCACAGAGGAGGGGTGGACTTCCAGTCCCTCGGCAATATCCGAGACCCGCGCATAACCCTTCTCATCGATGAGCTTGTATATGCGCTCCAAATAATCCTCCATGCTGGGTGTTGGCATTAAACTTTACCTCTTTTCTATAATGAGCGTGGCGCCGGGGCCGACCTTGCTCTAACAATGATACATGTTTCTGCCGCTCCTTGGCAAGTCCTGCAGCATAGTTCCCACAGTTCCTAGCGATGTTTTCCATGGTTTTCGTCGGCCCAATATCGGCACAATAGCCATATCCTCATTCATAAGGAGCGTGAATTCATGGCCACGGCAGTAACTGAACGCCCTTCCGCAAAAAAACACCGCAAGCCGACCGGTCTGTTTATTCCTGAACTTGTTTTTTTTGAGCCGGAGGCGCTGAAATATCCCAAAGGTGTGCGGATTATGGAATGGGTTAAGGCGCAGAATATCCCTTACCGCATGACCACTTCACACAATCGGATCACCAATCTGCCGGGAGAAACGGAACTGGAGCAATATAAAATTGCCAAACGCACCCTTGTAGTGGGCATCCGCAAAACCTTGACCTTTGACCAGTCCAAGCCCTCTGCAGACTATGCCATACCGATTGCCACCGGCTGCATGGGCCACTGCCATTACTGCTACCTGCAGACAACACTTGGCGCTAAACCGTATATCCGTGTGTATGTCAATACAGGCGATGTGATCGATGCGGCCAAAAAATATATCGAAGAACGGGCCCCGGAAATCACCTCCTTCGAAGCGGCATGCACCTCTGATCCGCTGGGACTTGAACATATCACCGGTTCTCTTGCCGAGCTGATCAATTTCATTGCTGGCGAGCCGCTGGGGCGGCTGCGTTTTGTAACCAAATACCAGCATGTGGAGCCGCTGCTCCATCTGAAGCATAACGGCCACACCCGGATCCGGTTCAGCGTGAACGCTGATTATGTGATCCGGAATTTCGAGCCGGCGACCGCACGCTTCGAGGAACGGATTGAAGCTGCGGGACAAATCGCCCGGGCCGGCTACCCGCTTGGCTTCATTATCGCCCCGATCATCTGGCATGAGGGCTGGCAGGAAGGATACGCTGAGCTGCTGGCGAAGCTGGCCCAGGCGCTGCCGCCGGAGGCGGGCAAAGGCCTTACTTTTGAAATGATCCAGCACCGGTTCACCAAGACGGCCAAAACAGTCATCGAGAAACGTTATCCGAAATCCAAACTGGAAATGGACATCGAGAAGCGCAAAAAGAAATGGGGCCGCTGGGGCCAGCACAAATACGTCTATCCCGATGAACAGCAAACCGCCCTGCGGGAATTCATCACAGAGCGGATCTTCGAACATTTCCCGGAAGCGGGAATTGATTATTTTACCTGAATAGAAGGGGGAATTGGGATCGATACTAGAACTTCAGCCAATCCGGCGTAATCCCCTGAAGCCATATGGTGATGCGGAACATCTGGTCCGTAAACAGCAGGAGTCCCATGAAAATCATAAGTCCGCCGCCCACCTTCATCAGCAGATTGGAATATTTGAGGATGCGCCGGGCTCCGCCGAGGAAGAAGGCCAGAACGAAGAAGGGCAGTGCAAAGCCGATGCAGTAGGCCGTAATCAGCGTAAACCAGGCCCCTTGGTCGCTGGCCGACAACGCAATGATCGGAGTCAGGATCGGCCCGATGCAAGGAGACCAGCCTGCCGAGAAACCGATACCCAGAATGAACGAGCCCAGATAACCCGCCGGCTTCCATCTCATATGGAGCTTATGTTCACGGAGCAGAAACCTGGGTTGAAAAATCCCCAGCAGGAACAGTCCCATCGCCATCACAAGGATGGCCGATAATTGCCGGATCAAATCCCGCTGCTCCTGAAATACTTCTCCGAACAGCCCGGCTCCGAAGCCAATCGTATAGAACACTGCAGATAATCCTAGAATAAAGGCCAGCGTATGGCTGATGGTCCGGAAACGGGCCTTTTTGGTATTGCTGCCCGCCTTTAATTCCTGAACAGACAGACCGGTGATATAGCTTAGATAGGACGGGTAAAGCGGCAGACAGCAAGGTGAGATAAAAGACGCAACTCCGGCAGCAAAAGCAATTCCTGCATTCAGATTGGACAAAGTGGCTTCTCTCCTTCCGGGTCACTTCGTGTATAGCGGAATATATTGCCTTTTCCTATAACCGTTCCACTCTTTCGTTTTCCGATAACCGTCCACTCTTTCGTTCACTTTATGCAGGCAGTCCCTTTTTGCCAATCAAGGTCAGGGCCAGCAGTGTAATCAGCAGCAGAACAATCGTGGCGCCAGGGGCCAGATTCCAAATGCCTGCAACCACCAGCCCGCCGACCACCGCAATCTCTGCAATGATGACAGACAGCACCACCGAGGACTTGAAGCTGCGCGACAGCAGCAGACTGATCGCCACGGGAATCGTGAGCAGCGCCGATACCAGCAGCGAGCCGACGATCTTGATCGCCGTACTGATGACAAGCGCCGTCAGCACCGTAATCAGCATATTCAGCAGCTTCACAGGGAGGCCGCTCACGCTGGCAGCATCCTCTTCAAAGCTGAGCAGAAAAAATTCTTTGAAAAACAGGGTCACCACGACCACCACCGCCAGGGTAACGATACCCACTACGATAAGATCAGTATTATCCAGTGTATAAATGCTGCCGAACAAGTAGCTCATCACATCCGCATTATACCCTTTGCCCAGAGTGAAAAAAAGCGAGGCCAGGGCCACACCGCCCGACATAATGATGGCGATAGACAACTCAGCATAGCTCTTGTACGCCTTGCGCAGCTTCTCAATAGCGAAGGACGCCACCACCGCGAAGATCAGCCCCGCCCCCAGCGGATAAAAGCCGGTCAGAAAGCCTAGTGCTACCCCGGCAATCGTCACATGCGCCAGCGTATCGCCGATCATGGACAGACGGCGCAGGACCAGAAACACGCCGATGAGCGGCGCGGTAATGCCAATCATCAGCCCGCCCGCAAGCGCCCGCTGAAAAAAATCACTGAATAGAATTTCCAAGATTACAATCTCCTTTATATTCGATCCAACCTTTTTCGATCCCTCCCAAACCCTCCCTTCCAAGGGAGGGCCCCAAGGGCTCCGCCCTCTGGACACCCGGCAAGGGCAACTTGCGTGAGAGAATCGGTAGATGGTGCTTAGAGACGGGGATGAAGGATCGCTTTCCGTCCCTTCGGGACACGCTTAACGGATGCGGGATTTAGATACTGATACTTAAGAACCCCTGTCTTTATCGTATGACCAATCGCAACTCGCATTTACGCAGCAGAGCCGATGCCAATAGAAACGATGCCAGCAGAGTCGATGCCGGCAGGGAAGCGGGAGCATGACTTCCACCCGGAGGCGAAATTTAGACAAGTGCTTTCACCTCTAAACCAACTTTAACATGCCGCTGCTCATCTCCCGCCCAAATGAACTGGAGTCTATTTATGAGATTGTATGCTGCAGGTTGTCTACAGCGCAATCCTGGGCGTCATGGGAATGGCGGCAGTAAAAATTGATTTTGCCGTTCTTTTGCACCGGCTCCTCGCCCAGATAGTTCTTGATCATATCAATGTCATGCGACACCATCAGGAACGTCATGTGGTGATGCGCATGCATATGTAGGATCAATTCGAAGAATCCGGCCTGCGTCTCGGCATCAATCCCGACCGTAGGTTCGTCCAATATCAGCAGATCCGGATGATTGATCAGCGCCCGGGCCAGAAAGACACGCTGCTGCTGGCCGCCGGACAGCTGGCCGACTCTTTTATCCGCTATATCCTGTATCCGCATTACTTCCAGCGCATCGTCGCATTTCTGCTGCTGCGCTTTGGATACTCTGCGGATCAGGTTTTTGTTATTGTATAATCCGGACATTACGACCTCGCGCACTGTTGCCGGGAATAATGGGTTAAAAGCGTTTTTCTGCGGCACATAGCCGATCCGCTCCCAATCCTTGAATTTTCTGACGGGTTGTCCAAACAGCTTGATTTCACCGCTGGTTGCAGGGAGCAGGCCGACAATCATTTTCAGAAGCGTGGTTTTCCCGGCCCCGTTGGAGCCGATAATGCCGAGAAAATCCCGTTCCTTCACAATATAGTTTAGGTCCGTTATTACCTTCTGTTCGCCGTAGGAGAAGGACAGATCCTGTATTTCAATCATATGCTGATGGCAGTCCAGGGATACCGGTTGCATAAGAGTACCGCCTTTCACTTATACTTTCCTTATTATTGTAAGGCCAGAATCAGATTTTGCAAATTTTTCTCCATCAGGGTAAAGTAATTATCCCCATTCTTCTCCTGTGCTTCCGTCAACCCTTCTACCGGATTAAGTACCATAGTGGACACTCCGGCTTCACCCGCAAGGGTTTTTGCCAGCTTGTCAGATACCAGCTCTTCGAAGAAAATGTAGCGGATGCCTTCCTTCTTCACCAGCTCGGCAAGCTTCAGCAGGTCCTGGCTGCGCGGTTCCGCATCGGCGGACAGTCCCATAATGGCATGCTGGGTCAACCCGTAATCACGGGCCAAATAAGCAAAAGCCTGGTGTGATACCACAATCTCATGATTAGGCAGCTTGGCAAGCTCTGCAGCAAATTTACTGTCCAGCGCCCTCAAACGCTCGGCAAGCTTATTGTAGCGTTCTTCGTAGCCATCCTTATGCGCAGGGTCAACAGACTGCAGGCTCTCTTTTATATTCTCAGCCATAATAAGTGCTGATTTGGGGCTTACCCAGGTGTGGGGGTCGGTATGCAGACTTTCCGTGTGGCCTTCTGCTTCTCCTTCCCCTTCTCCTTCTCCTCCATGATCATGCCCATCTTCCTCGTCAGTCATGATATAATCAACGCCTTTGCTGACCTCGACCGCTTTGGCTTCGCTGCCAGCATCCAGGCTCTTCAGGAAATTTGGCACCCAGCCTTCCAGCCCCGCTCCATTGTACAGGAATAGCTGAGCTTTGGAGGTATTGATAATATCCTGGCTGCGCGGTGTCCAATCATGCGGCTCTACACCCACCGGCAGGAGATTGATGGCATGGATATCCTCCCCGCCAATCTCACTGGCAAATTCATATATGGGATAAAAAGTAGTAATTACGTTGACTTTCCCCTCTACGATACTTCCGCTGCTCTTCGGACCACATGCTGCAAGCAGCAAAAATACCAGCAAAGTCAGCGTAAGCAGCACGCTCCTGTGCAGGCTCTTGGTTAACATTTGATTGATCGACTCCTCAAATCGTAAATTTTACTATTTGAATTATAATAGTAACGGTTACGATAAGTCAACAAGCCCGCTTACAACATATCAAGAACCAACCAGCTGCGCCTTCCTTCACTGGACAGTGCAGCCGTCTTGGATTCAGTCTAGCATTACCTGGAGAACAACTCTCCATAAATTCTACGGCAACTCCAAGTGGAAAAAGGGTAACTAATTTGCTTGGCTACCCTGTTCTCCACCGATTAGGTGGAAAAAGGTACACTAATTTAGCTCATTTCACTCCTACCGAGGGAATATGGCCCAATTAAGTTTCCTTTTTCCACTTAAATCTCATAATTCTTGATTATGGTGAGAAATAAGCTCCCTTCTTCCAACTAAAGCTTGAAGAGGCCGCTGATGCCCCCCCTTCCTCCCTCACCTCTTATATTATCTGATGCTTCCAAGATATCCACATGGTTTGGTATTGCATAATTTCCCATGCAATAAAAAAAGGACAACTGCGCCATGTTCCGCAGATTGTCCCTTTCTATAAAAGCCAAGGCCGGATCAGCCCGGCCTACTTCACAATCGCACCGTTCGGCATGCTGTCCGGCACGGTGGCAATGGTCAGCTGGTCGCCCTTGGAGGCGGCCAGGATCATGCCCTGTGACAGTTCGCCGCGCAGCTTCACCGGCTTCAGGTTCACGATGCAGATCACCTTGCGCCCCACCAGTTCCTCCGGTGTGTAGAACTTGGCAATGCCAGAGACCACCTGGCGCTGCTCATAGCCGAGATCCAGCTGCAGCTTCAGCAGCTTATCCGCCTTCTTCACCGGTTCGGCCGCGATGACCTGGGCCACCCGCAGCTCGGCTTTGGCGAAATCGTCGATGCCGATTTCTTCCTTATGCTCCTCCTCCGGCTCGGCTGCGGCAGCTTGTGCAGCTCCGGCTTCAGGAGCCGCCTCCGCCTCCGCTGCTGCCGGTTTCCCGGCGCCCATCGCTTCTGCGATGTAGGCCACTTCGTGCGCCACATCCAGGCGCGGGAAGATCGGGTCGCCCTTCGCAAGCTTGGTGCCGGCCGGAATCAGGCCGAAGGTCTTACCGCCGTCCCAGGAAGTCAGCTCACCCGGCTCAATGCCGAGCTGCTGCCAGATTTTGGCCGGTGCCTCGGTCAGGAACGGCTGCAGCAGGATCGATGCGGTGCGCAGCCCTTCCACGAGATGTCTCATCACAGAAGCCAGCTCACCCTTTCGGCTCTCGTCCTTCGCGAGTACCCAAGGCTGAGTCTCATCGATATATTTATTCGTCCGGCTGATGAACGCGCCAATCGCGGTGAGCGCCACAGAGAACTCCATTTTTTCCATAGCTTCTTCCACTTTGACATAAGTGTTCTTAGCGGCAGCTTCAAGCTCTCCGTCAAAAGCAGTCACATTGCCCGCATAAGCCGGAAGCACTCCAGCAAAATACTTCTCTACCATTGCACCTGTGCGGTTCAGCAGGTTGCCGAGATCGTTCGCCAGGTCGTAGTTGACACGGTCCACAAAGCTCTCCGGGGTAAAGGTACCGTCCGAACCGAATGGAACCTCGCGCAGGAGGTAGTACCGCAGCGCGTCAAGACCATAACGGTCAATCAGAGTCACCGGGTCTACTACATTGCCTTTGGATTTAGACATTTTACCGTCCTTCATCAGCAGCCAGCCATGTGCAAATACCTTCTTCGGCAGCGGTTCGCCAAGCGCCATCAGAATGATCGGCCAATAAATCGTATGGAAACGCACAATCTCCTTACTCATGAGATGAACATCCGCCGGCCAGAATTTATCGTACAGGCTGCGGTCCTCGGAGCCATAGCCCAGGGCTGTTATATAATTGGTCAGCGCATCGATCCATACATAGACCACATGCTTGTCATCGCCTTTGACCTTGACGCCCCAGTCAAACGTTGTCCGGGATACGGCCAGGTCCTCCAGCCCCGGCTTAATGAAATTGTTGATCATTTCATTCTTGCGCGATTCCGGTTGAATAAAATCCGGGTTCTCCTCATAATACGCCAGCAGCCGGTCCACATATTTGCTCATCCGGAAGAAATAACTTTCTTCCTTCACCAGCTGGACGGGATGACCGCTATCCGGGCTTTTGCCCCCGGTCACTTTGCCGTCCGCATCACGCTCAATATCCACCAATTGAGTTTCTGTATAGAAGGTTTCATCCGATATACAGTACCAGCCTTCATATTCCCCTTTGTAAATATCGCCCTGCTTCAGCAGCCGGTCAAAAATATCCGCCACCACTTGTTTATGGCGCTCCTCCGTGGTACGGATGAAGTCGTCATTGGAGATATCCAGCTTGTGCCACAGCTCTTTAATTCCCGCTACGATGTCGTCAACGAACGCCTGCGGCGTCTTGCCGGCCTTTGCAGCCTTCTCCTCAATCTTCTGTCCATGCTCATCGGTACCCGTCAGATAACGGACTTCATAGCCGCGAAGCCGCTTGTAGCGGGCCATTGCGTCCCCGGCCACCGTCGAGTAGGCATGCCCGATATGCAGCTTGTCACTGGGATAATAGATCGGGGTTGTCAGATAAAATGTTTTCTTGTCGCTCATTTCCTGGTCATCCTTTCGTCTTGGCAAACACAAAAAACTCCCGCCCCGATATGGGGCGAGAGATTACTCACGCGATACCACCCAAAATTCCCCGGCTCCTCGCAGAGCACAGGCTTCGCCAGTTCCCGCCTGGGAACTGTCCATTAACGCTGGATCACGCCATGGACTTACGCCGCCGCCTTGCACGGCCTGCCGCTCGCCCACAGTTCCTCCCGGACCATCTTCGACCTGCGTACCATACCGGTTCCCAGCACTTCCGGCTCTCTGTAATGGTCGTCCTGGTCTACTTATCCGTTCTTTGGAAATCATCGTATTATTCAAAATATACCCATCAGCAGGCGTCATGTCAAGTTGGCTTAACTGATTCTTCCCCGGACAAGCGTTCATCCCGCGGCGGCACCGGGTCAAGCCCTCCGGGATGGAAGGGATGGCATCTGGCGATCCGCTTGGCGGCAAGCCATGCCCCCTTCACCGGACCGTGGACCTCGATCGCCTCCAGGGCATAGGCTGAGCACGTCGGGTAGAAGCGGCAGGTTGCCGGTTTGATGGGGGAGATATACTTGCGGTATACACGGATTGGCGCCTGAATGGCTCTGCGTCCGGCACTCATGTCAGTGGCCTTCTTTGCCGTGTGCCGCCAGGGCCGTCTCTTCTTCACGGTTCTGTTCACATTCCTTGCAGTAGCCGAACACCTCGAATTTATGCTTAACCACCCGGAACTGGTCGGGCGTATCCGTCAGATTCATCGGGCAGAAATGAATCGGGTAAGTCTTCATGCATTGAAGACAAATCATATGGTGATGGTGATGGTCCTGATTGCAGCTGCCTTTGAACTTCACCCCGTCCTCAAACACCACCTGCTCCAAAACTCCCAGCTCCTCCATCACCCGCAGATTGCGGTACACGGTATCGAAGCTGAGTCCGCTGTATTTGCGGCCCATATGCTCATAAACATCCTTCGCGGATAAATAGCCCGTATTCTCGCCGAATAGCTTGGCAAGCGTTTTGCGCTGATCGGTGATTCGCAGTCCCTGCCCCGACATGGCTTCCAGTATTTGATCTGTCGACAGCATTCGCTCATCTCCCATAACATGGTCTTTGTTTTGCACTCTCTTTATAATGCCCCAAAACCAAAGCCCCGTCAATGAAGCTCCACTGCTCCGGCTGCAAAAAGACCCGGCAGCCATTCCCAATAGGGAAATGCTGACGGGCCTGCTGCCGGTACTGCCGGGTTATTTAGGAGCCGGAATCGGTGTGAAGACAAAGTTCACCGGAAGATTGCTGCCGGAGGCTACCGAGAATACGATATCCACCGGACCCTCGTAGTTCCCCGAGCGGTAGACCACGGCATTCATGTCGGAGCTGTCCAAGCTCCCTTTGTTCGGCAGATTGACAATCGTACCGTTGACCATCAGCGAGCCCAGATAAATGCCTCCGCGCGGATTGAACGTAATCAGCGTATTCTTAGCGACACTCTCCAGTCTGATTTTGTAGAGCACACCGAAGTTACCTGCGTTCGATGCTTCTGTTCCGCTCATCGGATCCGTACCAACCAGATTCTTGTCTTTGTCGTTGTCGCCAAGCACCAGCTTGGATTGTGTGGCCCCAACCTGATCGAACACACTGATGACACGGGTCGAATCCGGGTAAGTTCCCCGGTTGTGCACTCCATCCCGGTCCAGCAGAGGAAGCGTTGGCAGCAGCGCTACCGGATCTTTACTCTGCTCAACCATCACAACATCATACTGCACAGCTAAATCACTGAACAAATCCGCGCTCAGCGAGAGCACTTCACCGGGCTTCATGGCGATTTTGCTCACGTCAGTCATAATGGGAATACTTTGTCCCGGCTGAAGCGTGATGGTTCCATAGCTGGAGTTGGTGAGCATGGAATTAAAATACTTCTGGATCGAAATTTTGCCTGTATATCCCGGCGATACGGCTGGACCGGCAATCCCCAGATACTGGGTTGTAATTGTCGTTGGATACAGATTGTGGTTCGTTGCAATAACATACAGCTTCTGTCTGGTAGACATATTGTTCAAGTGATGGACCAGAAAACGGGTGGAGCCAAGTGAAGTTTCGCGGTACAGCACGCCCTCGGCGTTAACCGTTTCCGGACTGTTGCTGCGAATCAGCGTATAAGGCTCAGAAGACAAATTGTATGCCAGGTTAGGCAGTCCCGGAATCATTCCGCCGTCCATAGAGATAATGTCTCCCGGAACAGTGAACAGCTTCGCTACCTCATCCTGGGTATACAGTTGTTCGTTTGTAATGTTGATGGTTTTCTCGAATGTACTGCTCAATCCGTGTTTGTCGGTTACTTTGAGCTGAAGCGAAACAGGTCCCGGATTAAAATAAGCCAGTGCGCGGTTCGTCCACTCAACCGTCAGCTCTTCCCCTTCAGGATCCGTACTAAGATCGGTAAGAGTAACCGGCTCACCCATTTTGTATTCATCTTTATCCGTTGAGAAATTCGCCACTGGCGGCTGGTTCGGCTGCAGCACTTGAATGGTCGCGGTATACGGATCACTCCATAGTCCGGATGCATCCTGGACCGAATAAGTTATCGTATAATAGCCCGGCTGATCATACATGTCTTTTTTATTTTCATTCCAGACCTCTTGTGCAATTGGACTGCCGTTCGGAGATGAGTATTTGGTTACAAAAGTCACCGGTGTTACTCCGGCATAGATTTCTGTGGGCTGTACCGTAAAGGAAGCCGTTGGCTTTGTGTTCAGCTCAAGAATGACACGTTTCCCCACATTATCTACAGAATATTTTAGTGAAAGTGCTTTGGTAATTGAGGTCAAAGGAATCATGAACGTGCCCTTGAACTGGTATGCTGGCCCTTTCATGGTCTCCTTGCTGCCATTTACCGTATAAATCTTGCTGTCCGTCTTAAAGCGCATGACGCTGTCGCCTTTGGTTACAATAACTTCCTTTGTTTTGTAATCATAGGTATATTTCACCTTAACCATATCCACCATGGCACGGATCGAAACGTAGGACACCCCATTTTTGACGGCCATCGGCTGGTTGGCCAAATACTCTTTGCCGTTCATGTACATTTTGTTGCTGTTCATCATGAGGATGAGCTGGTTTGCTCCTGCAGTAGGGATAATCTGTCCTCCGGTAGCAAGCGGTGTAATCACGCCCGGAGTTTCAGCAGGCAGTGCTGACGCTCCAGGGAGCGGAGTCATTGCCGGACCTGCCGTCGCAGCTGGAAGTGCAGAACTAGACGGCACCGGTGTCGCATTTGGCAAAGATGTTGTTACCGGTGTCGGTGTTGGTATAGATGTTGGTATCGGCGTAGGCGTAGGCGTTGCACTACCCGGTGACGCCAGAGGAGGCAGCGGATCAGTGGATTCAGGCATCAGGGTCGCCGCAGGCGTCGGGATAGCCTCGGCCGCTTGAACTACTGTGCCGGATATAGTTGTAGTGCTTACAGGGGCGGCAAAAGCCGGCACTGCCGCTGCAACCTGCGATACAGCCAGGATTGCAACTAAAGATAGTTTTTTCAAATTCATGGTATGACTCCTTCTGCTCCCATTTGTAGTATATAAGGAAATTAAGACTCTCTGTACATGCCTTATATCCCCGCAAAAACACAGCATCCAAACGGATCAGCTGCTGCGGTTTTTGCCACGTTCATTTTACAAAACATAGTATTAGACGCATGACACCCCAAAAAGTTTCATTAAATATTAAGAAAAGATCAAAATTGTAATCCCGTTTTCACACATTTCCCGGGCTTTCTGCCCATGCATTCATTTTTGAACTCTGCTGCTTATTATCGCCAAATAGCCATTTTCATTTTCATACTCCGTGTATAACTCATCAAAAAAAAGACGATTACCCTAAATATAAGGTAAATCGCCACTTTAGAGCCATCTCCATAATTCTTTACCGCGTCTCCGGCAGTTTATGAAGATCCCTGTAATCTTTAGGAGTCATTCCGGTCTGCTTTTGAAACACTTTTGTAAAATACCGGCGCTCCTGATAACCCACCCCTATACTGATTGCCGCAATGCTCTTGTCGCTGCTGGCCAGCATGAACTTCGCCGCCTCCATCCGCTGGAGGGTTACATACTCCACAAAGGTCATCGCAAACCGGTTCTTGAACAGCAGGCAAAAATAGCTGCTGCTGATCCCGATCTTATGGGCCACCTCCTCAATTCCGAGATCAAAACTGAGCCGCTCCGAAATATATTGAGCTGCCTGATTCATCAGCTGATCCGGCGTTTTTTTGGCTGAATCCTCTGCCGGGGGAAGTTCCTGAAACAGGGGGATACTGTTATACAGCTTATCCTTGTACTGTTTGCTGCGGATGCGAGTGCCGATTTCCCGCACCTTGTTGCCCAGCTCCTCATAATGAATCGGCTTGCAGATATATTCCTTCACGCCCAGCCGGATGGCTTCCCGCGCGTAATCGAATTCCTGATAGCCGCTGAGCAGCAGAACCTCGCTGTCCAGCCCCATCTCGCGCAGCTTGCCGACGAACGTCAACCCGTCCATGACGGGCATGCGGATATCGCACAGCACCAGGTCCGGGGCCTGCTCCTCGGCAATGCGCAGTGCCTCCATCCCGCTGCGGGCCATGCCATAGATTTCCATCCCCATCTCCTGCCATGGCAGCACCCGCCGCAGATTGCCCAGAATTGGGGCTTCATCGTCAACCAATAATACTTTTAGCATAATGATCTTCCCCCTGCCCGTATTTAGGTATGACGCATTGGATGATGGTGCCTTCCCCAGGGCTTGCGCAGATAAAAATCCCATACCTGTCGCCATATTCAATCCGGATGCGGTCAGCTACGCTGCGTACGCCAAGCCCGCGCCGCTCCAGATGAATGCCGTGGCCCGGTTTGTTTTCATCAGTGTCCGGCGATGCTGACTCCCCTGACTCACTCACCATGTACTGGAACATCCCCAGCTGGGCTGAAGTCATCCCGATCCCATTATCCTGGATTTGCAGAATCAGATTGCCCCGCTCCTCCCAGCCTTTTACCCGGACCACGCCTTTGTAGTCGATGCCTTCGAACCCGTGCTGGATGCTGTTCTCGACAAGGGGCTGCAAGGTAAGCTTAAGGATTCCGCAGCCTAGCAGCTCCTGAGGAATCTCAATCTCATAATCGAATACATCCTCAAAGCGGAATTTCTGGATATCCAGATAATTGCGCAGATGTGTGACTTCCTCTTCCAGCGTAATTTCATCCCTGTCCTGGATGCTGATCCGCAGAATACTGGCTAGCCTGTATACCATCTCGCTGACCTTTCGCCCTTCATTCTGCACGGCGAGCACATTGATCGACTCTAACGTGTTGAACAGAAAATGCGGCTTAATCTGCGCCTGCAGCACCCGCATTTCAGCCTGGTTTTTACGGCGCTGCTCCACATGGACTCTATTGAACAAACTATTGATTTTGTCCATCAGATCATTGAAGCCCCTGGCAAGCAGGGTCATTTCGTCGCTGCCCTTCTCTTCCACGCGCGTAGTGAGATCTCCATCCTCTACCCGGCGCATAAAACGGACAATCACAGCAATGCCGCCTGTAATCCGGTTCATAAAAAACAGATTGAAGATCACTGCGCCCAGCAGGCACAGAAAAATAACGACTACGAACCAGCGGGCGAACACGGTCACCTCACGGGACAAGGAATCCCACGAAGTCACAGAAACCAGACTCCAGGGATAATCCTTAAGATGATAGACCGACAGAATGCTTTTCTCCCCATCAAATTCTGTTTTGAAGCTTTGGAATCCTTTTTGAAAAGTAAAATTCTTCTTCGAGGTAAACGAATGGAAGTCCTGGCCATCCAGCTTGCGGTCGGGGTCGAACAGAATCATCCCGTCGTCATTGACCAGCATAAAGGAAACCTTCTGGCCGGTGTCCCCGATTTTCAGATTGCGGAAGATCGATTCGAACTCCCAGTTCTTGATCTGCACTACCAGAATGCCGATATTCTGAAAAAAGCTGAGTTCCTTCACCAGACGGATCTGTGTAAATACAGGCTCCGTTCCCGTCAGTTCCGGATACTCATGCGGTGCGAGCCATTTGGGCACACCGTTAAGCGCCATGACTTCCTGGTACAGCTCACTTCCCTTGAACTTGTCATAGGGCAGCGTACGGAAATTCTCCTTGTTGAACACCGAAACAATCTCCGAGCTGCCTTTACCATTGAAATTGTAGAGAAAAGCATAGCTGATCGAAGGATGGTTGTACAGCAGGCTGCGGAAATTGCGCTGGCTGGCGTTCAGGCTGAGCTGCTCGGCATCTGTCAAATCCTGTTTGGACGGGTCCTCTGCGCTTAGGGCCATATGAAATACCGAGGTAGCTATTCCGTTGTCTGTGACATTGTCCATGTCCTTGAAGACGCTGGAGATGCTGTAGCTGATCGCTTTGAGTGAATACTCGGATTGCTGGCTGTACTTCTTCTCAATGGAATTATAAGTCACGAAAAACATAATCATACCTAGAATAAACAGAGGAATGATAATCAGGCCCAGAAACGCCGTAAATAACTTGTAGCGCAAATTCATCGGCTAATGCCCCTGACTGTGAATAGGATTATCCTTTTACGCTGCCCGCTGTAACCCCTTCAATAATCTTCTCCTGCAAAATGGCGTAAATAATCACTACCGGAAGCACACTGTAGACAATGCCTGCGGACATCTGCGCATAATTCATCTGATACTGATCACGGAATTGGACCATCCCCACCGGAAGCGTGCGCAGCTCGTCATTCGAAAGAAAATAATTGGCCAGCAAAAACTCATTCCAATTTCCCAGGAAATTAACAATGAATACTGTAACCATGGCGGGAACCGTCAAAGGTACAATAATTCTAGCAAAGATACCTGGTGCCTTCAAGCCATCCACAACCGCCGCTTCCTCAATTTCTCCGGGCAGAGAACGCATAAACGCCGCCAAAATAATGATCGTAAACGGAATTGCATTGGCAATATAAGGGATTATCAGCGCCCAGTGCGTATTCAGGATATGCAGCTTGCGCACAATCGTATAAATCGGAAGCATCAGCGCATTGTTCGGAATCAGCATTCCGATAAGCACAAGCGAGAACAATATCTTATTCCACTTGCCCTGACGCATCCGCGTAACTGCAAAGGCGAACATCGAAGCGAGCAGAATGGATACCACCGAAGATAATACCGAAATGTATAAGCTGTTAAAAAAGTACGTGCTGATCTTGGCATTTACCCAGGCTTCAACATAATTGTTAAACACAAATTCCTTCGGAATGCCGAACGGGTTCAGCGCAATCGCATTATTGTCCTTCTTGACAGAAGAGAACAAGACAAACAAGAACGGAAACAGCACCACTACAAGATAACCCAGCAATGCGACATGAGGAATGCCTTTTTTCAATGAGCGCGCCATTAGTATTCAATCCTTTCATTACGCCGGGCGAACAGCAGCTGGTACAGCGCCGTGACCACAAGCGTGAACATAAAGATCAGAACGGCTATGGCGTTCCCGTATCCGTATTTGAAGTTGGTAATTGCGTACTTAATCATGTAGGTGGCCATTACCTCAGTTGAGCCTGCCGGTCCGCCCTTCGTCATGACGATAACAATATCCGCAGCCTTCATGGCACCGGCGATGGACAGCATAATCACAACAGAAATGATCGGTACGATCAGCGGCAAAGTGATGCGTGTAGCCCGCTGGAAGCCCGTAGCGCCGTCGATGGCTGCGGCCTCATCCAGTTCTCCGGGGATGGATAGAATCGCTGCCAGCACCATTACAATGTAGAATCCGGTCCACTGCCAGGCATTGGTGATCAGAATGGACAGCATAGCGAACCTTTCGTCCGACAGCCAATATACCGGTTCGATTCCCACGACCCCCAGCACTTTATTAAACAACCCGATATTGGGCTCATAGATGAACCCCCACAGGATGCCAATTACCGCTGTAGACATAATAGAGGGCATGAACACTGCTGTTTTATAGAGTCCCTTCAGCTTTTTGACATTAGCAATCAGCAGCGAGAACAGAACAATCAGGGGGACTTGAATGAATACAGAGAATAAAATAAACCAGCCGTTATTTTTGACAGAAATCCAGAAACGGTCATCGCCAAGAGCTTTTTCGAAGTTGTTCAACCCTGTAAATTTAACAGTGTCTGAAACACCGTTCCAACTGGTCAGGCTGTAGTAAAGCGAGCTGAAAATCGGATATATAAAGAATATCAAAAACAGGAGTAATGCAGGCAGTATAAACAAGGTGAACACCAGCGGATTTCTGAGTGATTTGTTCATGGACTTTCCTCCGATTGCTTGAGAATCAGGGTGCTGTTTTATTTTTCACAAGCGGAAGCGGCTTCGCCGTCCCCTGCAAGAGGCGGCTTCCGTTTCAGCGAGAAATATAAGCATTTATAGCGCGAAGCGTATAAATGCTTATATTTTAAAAATGTACCCTGGAGCAAGCACCAGGGTACATTCCGTGTACCGTTCCTTATTCCACTGCTGCGTTGGCTTCTTCTTGAACCTTTTGCAGGGCCTCGCCCATTTTTTCCGGGGTCGTCTGTCCGCCAATCAGCTTTTGAATCTGAATATTGCTGATTTCAGTAGTCACATCCGCCTGTACCAGTGAATCGAAGGCCGGGAATGAAGATTCGGAGTTGTTCAGCACAGCCACAATTTCACTCATCAAATCGTCGGTTATATTTTTATTCAGTACAGCCTGATCAATTTTCATGGCCGGCAGCACGCCATCTTCAACCAATCCGCGAATCTGCATTTCCTCGTTGTACATATTCTTAATGAAAGACTTCACTGCAGCAAGCTGGCGTTCATCTTCCCCTGCAGAAGCCGAGAAGCCATATCCATTGTTCACGTCGCGCATCAAAGCTGTCTGATCGCCAACTCCCCCTTCGACCGGGGGAATGTTGAAGAATCCAACCTTGCCGATCAGGCCTTCACCGGATTGACCTGCCTTGAATACGGAAGACTTCCAGGTGCCGTCATACATTAGAATCGCTTCACCGCTGGTGAACTGGGTAGTGTACTCAGCATATTCAAAACCAAGCTCACCTTTTTTGAAGTAGCCTTTGTCTTCCCATTCCTTATACTTGGCAAAACCTTTAACCACATTTGGATCGCTCCATTTGGCCTCTCCGGTGGCGAATTTAGCCGTCACATCCGGCCCGGCATAACGCGACCAGAGATGGTTAGCCAACATCAAAGGCACCCATCCTGCTTTGGAGGCTCCAGCCAGCGGCACTTTGCCGTCAGCTTTGATATCTGCAAGCTGCTGTTCCAATTCCGCAAAGGTTGTGGGCGCCTTCCAGCCTTTGCTGGTGTAGTATTCTTTATTATAGAAGAAACCTTCACCGGAGCCGCCGATCGGCAGTCCGTAGATCTTACCTTCGTACGTAAACGGATCAAGATTGGAGAACTTGTCTTTGATGCCCAGCTCTTCCAGAATCGGTGTCAGGTCAAGCAATTTCCCTTCCTTGGCATATATTTTGGAGTCAGGGCTGCCGAAGAGGTCAAATATCTCCGGAGGGTTGCCGGCTGCCATTTCACCGCGCAGCTTCTCCTTGCGGTTGACATCCGAGTCCACACCGTCCAGCTTAAAAGTGAGCCCAGGTACTTCAGCCTGCACTTTCCCTACAACATCTTCCAGGATCGCGAGCCGCTTCTGTTTGTCGGCCCCCACCTGCGTATGCCGAATGGTCATTTCAAAAGGCTCGCTGCTGGCCGGCTCTTCCGTAGCAGGTGCATTCGTAGCATTCCCAGCATTGGCGCCTTTGGTTGCGGCTGCCTCACCATTATTGCCATTGGAATTGCTGCCGCCGCAGCCAGCCAATACTGCAGAACTTACGAACAGCAGGGACAAGAGCAATGTTACACTTTTCTTCATTTTGGGTGACCCTCCCTATATGTTGATTTCCCTTACATCTCTTATTATAGAAAACAAGTTTTATTACCGTAAGGTTAAAATTCATCCACAGCAGGGATAAAAACCTCTAATGTAAGCGGAGTCATATGTATTGTCCACCTTTTTATGTTATATAATATAACATGACCTTGCTTTCGTCATATCCTTTTCCCTCGCCCCGAAGAACCGTGTGATTACTAGGGCACAAAAGCTTTTTACAAAAAAAGCCGTCCCAACAGTAGTTTCACTATTGGAACGGCTTTGATATAACAAGTATTTTAGACTAATGCAGTTTGCTTCCGGCCTTCTTCAATCAGCCGGTACGCACGCTGGACCTCTTCTTCGGTTGGTGAAGGGACCCCTTCAAGCTCATAAGGTCTTCCGAGGACTTCCCATTTATAGATACCCATCTGATGATAAGGAAGGATTTCAAATTTTTCAACACCGTTCAATGTGCCGATGAAGCGTCCCAAGTTCAGAAGGTCCTCTTCACGGTCATGAATCCCCGGCACGTACACATGACGTATCCACATCTTGCGGTCATGGTCAGACAGCCAACGGGCCAGCTTCAACGTACGCTCATTGGATTTACCGGTAAGCTTGATATGCGCTTCATCATCAATGTGCTTCAGATCAAGCAGCACGAGATCTGTCAATTCAAGCAGATCATTGATTTTGTCGCCTTCATTATAACCGTTGGTGTCAAGTGTAGTATGCAAGTTCCAGCGTTTTTTCACTTCGGCAAACAGCTGTTTTACAAAATGCGCCTGCAAGGTTGGTTCGCCGCCGGAAACGGTCAACCCGCCACCGGAGGAGCGGTAATAATTTAGATACGGCTCAATTTCAGCGAGTACATCTTCAATACTCATTTCTCTGCCTTCATTCAATCCCCAGGTATCAGGATTATGGCAGTATTGGCATTTCAAGAGACAGCCCTGCATGAACAAAACAAAACGAATACCTGGTCCGTCAACGGTTCCAAAGGTTTCTAAGGAATGTATATGTCCGTTAGCCATAGGAGGTCATCCTTTCGAAAATTTAAAATTTTAAACAATTTTAAACAAGATTTTACCGCCCTTGAGGTCAAGAGCGGTATCACCTTGCAGCTATTTCACTGTATACCTAGAACCCAAGCTACTGCTTGTGTATTACATTGCACCGTGGAATGTACGGTTGATAACATCCATTTGTTGTTCACGAGTCAGCTTGATGAAGTTAACAGCATAGCCGGAAACGCGAATGGTCAATTGTGGGTAGTTCTCTGGGTGTTCCATAGCATCCAGCAATTGTTCGCGGGCAAATACGTTAACATTCAGGTGGTGACCTTTGCTTGCGAAGTATCCATCAAGCATCGATACCAGGTTGGATTTACGTCCTTCTTCTTCCTTACCCAGTGCTTTTGGCACAATAGAGAAGGTGTTGGAGATACCATCCAAGCTATCTTCGTACGGCAGTTTGGCAACGGAGCTCAGGGAAGCCAAAGCACCCTTCTTGTCGCGTCCGTGCATAGGGTTCGCACCTGGAGCGAAAGGTTCGCCTTTTTTACGTCCGTCAGGAGTAGTACCAGTTTTCTTGCCATATACTACGTTGGAAGTAATCGTCAGGATCGATTGAGTCGGCAGCGCATCACGGTAAGCGTGGTGTTTGCGGATCATCGTCATGAAGGATTCAACCAGTTCTACTGCGATGCTGTCGACGGCATCGTCATTGTTACCATAGCAAGGGAATTCGCCTTCAGTTTCGAAGTCTACCGCGATACCTTGTTCGTTACGGATTACTTTTACCTTAGCGTGTTTGATGGCGCTCAGGGAGTCAGCTGCTACAGACAGACCTGCAATACCGCAAGCCATAGTCCGCAGAATATCGCGGTCATGCAGAGCCATTTCGATACGTTCGTAAGAATATTTATCGTGCATGTAGTGGATAACATTCAGCGTGTTCATGTAAGTCTTAGCCAGCCACTCCATCATCGGTTTGAAGCGTTTCATTACTTCATCATAGTCAAGATATTCGGAAGTGATGGCCGGATACTCAGGACCTACCTGCACGCCGGATTTTTCATCCACACCGCCGTTGATTGCATACAGCAGAGCTTTGGCCAGGTTAGCGCGGGCTCCGAAGAACTGCATTTGTTTACCGATGCGCATTGCGGATACGCAGCAAGCAATACCATAGTCGTCTCCGTAGATCGGACGCATCAAATCGTCATTCTCATATTGAATCGAGCTGGTTTCGATGGAAACCTTCGCACAGAATTTCTTGAAGCCTTCAGGCAATTTTTCCGACCACAGTACAGTAAGGTTTGGCTCTGGAGCTGGTCCCAGATTGTACAGGGTGTGGAGGAAACGGAAGCTGTTCTTGGTAACGCGTGTTGTTCCGTCTACAGACATACCGCCGATGGATTCAGTAACCCATGTAGGGTCTCCACTGAACAATTCGTTATAGTCAGGAGTACGCAGGAACTTCACGATACGCAGTTTCATGATGAAGTGGTCAGCCAGTTCTTGTGCTTGTTCTTCAGTCAAAGTGCCTTCTGCAAGGTCACGTTCTACATAGATATCAAGGAAAGAGGATACGCGTCCAAGGGACATAGCCGCACCGTTCTGTTCTTTAATAGCTGCGAGGTAACCGAAGTATACCCACTGGAAAGCTTCTTTGGCATTGTTTGCAGGTTTGGAGATGTCCATTCCATGCATTTGAGCCATTTGTTTCAGTTCGCCGAGTGCACGAATCTGTTCGGAAAGTTCTTCACGAAGACGGATAACGCTATCGGACATGGAATCCACTTCAAGATTCGCAAGATCTTGTTTCTTTTCTTTGATCAGGAAGTCAACGCCGTAAAGAGCTACACGACGGTAGTCACCGATGATGCGGCCGCGGCCGTAAGCATCAGGAAGACCTGTGATGATACCGGCTTTACGAACAGCTCTCATTTCGGAAGTATATGCATCAAATACGCCTTGGTTATGCGTTTTGCGGATGTTCGTGAACATGTCAACAATGCCTTGCGGAAGTTCGAAGCCATAAGCCTTGGTGGCATCGATCATCATCTTGATTCCGCCAAACGGTTGAATGGAACGTTTGAAAGGCGCATCAGTCTGAACGCCGACAATTTGTTCCTTGTCTTTGTCAATGTAGCCAGGCTGGTGAGATACAATAGTGGATACGGTGTTAACATCCACATCCAGTACGCCGCCATTAGCAATTTCTTGCTTGGTCATTTCGGAAATAATCTTCCAAAGTTCAGTAGTGTTGTTAGTAGGACCTGCAAGGAAGTCTTCCTTGCCAAGATAAGGTTTGATGTTCTTTTCAATAAAATCATTCACATTTACTTTTCTGGACCATTTTCCTTTTACAAAACCGCGCCATCCAGCCTTAACTTCTTGTACATCTTTTTCAATCACCGACATGCTAAATCCCTCCATTTATATTTAATATATTTGTAGAGATCGCGGGCTTGAAGGTTAATCCCGTGTCTCGTGATCCCCAAAAGATCTGATTGTTATAAAATTCACAATTACATCTCCATAACCGGGACCGTTGTTTATATAAACATTTTAGTTTATTTTCTGAAAAAGGACTGTGACAAATATCACTATTTCGGTGATATTTGTCACTTCCATCCAGTTCCATATTAACCTTTAACCTTATTTTTTGCCATACAACCGTTAATTAGTTGTCGAATCTGCCGTAGAAAGCATTACGATATACATCAGCAAGTTCAGAAACCAGCGGGAGTTTAGGGTTGGCAGTTGTACATTGGTCTTCAAATGCACGGTCAGCCAGATAATCTACGCGGGATTCGAAATCCTTAGGATCGAAACCAAGCGCCTGGAACGACTCTTCGATACCGAGTTTCTTGTTCATGTCGCGGATAGCGTTGATCAAGCTTGTTACGCCTTCTTCAGTGGTACGGGCAGGCAATCCCAGAATGCGGGCGATTTCGGCATAACGTTCGTCAGCTACAAAGTGCGAATATTTAGGGAACGAAGCGAACTTCGTAGGTTTCTTGGCGTTGTAGCGGATAACATGCGGCATCAGAATGGCATTGGTGCGGCCATGGGCAGTGTGGTACTGTCCGCCCCATTTGTGCGCCAAGCTGTGGTTAATGCCCAGGAATGCATTGGCAAAAGCCATACCAGCCAGCGTAGATGCGTTGTGCATTTTTTCGCGGGCAAGCTTGTCGCCTTGCAGTGCCGATTTTTCAAGGTATTGGAATACCAGTTGGATAGCTTTGATAGCCAGACCGTCCGTATAGTCGCTTGCCATAACCGAAACGTAAGCTTCGATGGCATGTGTCAGAACGTCCATACCTGTATCGGCAACAGCTGTTTTTGGCAAGCTGTATACAAACTCAGGATCGATGATCGCTACGTCTGGAGTCAGCTCGTAGTCAGCCAATGGGTATTTCGTATTGTTGGCAGTAGTTTTGTCAGTAATAACCGCGAAAGATGTTACTTCAGAACCTGTACCCGAAGTCGTTGGAATCGCTACGAATTTCGCTTTGTTTCCAAGCTTAGGGAATTTGTATACGCGTTTGCGGATATCCATGAACTTCTGTTTCAGACCGTTAAAGTCAGCGTCCGGATGTTCGTAGAACAGCCACATGCCTTTGGCAGCATCCATTGGGGAACCGCCGCCGAGTGCGATGATGCAGTCCGGCTGGAATCTGTTCATCATAGCAGTACCTTTTTCTACAGTTGTAGTCGATGGATCCGGTTCAACTTCCGAGAACACTTCGATCGCTACTGGAGTCTGGCGTTGACGCAGGTAGTGCTCAACTCTTTCTACATAACCCAGTTTAACCATCATAGGGTCAGTGATAATAGCAACGCGTGTGATGTCAGGCATTTTGGCCAGGTACTGAGTGGCTCCTTTTTCGAAGTAAATCTTGTCAGGTACTTTAAACCATTGCATATTCACGGTACGACGGTTCACCCTTTTCACGTTGATCAGATTGATGGCAGTTACGTTCTGCGATACAGAGTTGCGGCCGTATGATCCGCAGCCCAGAGTAAGTGAAGGGATATTCGTATTGTAGATATCGCCGATTGCGCCATGTGTGGAAGGCGAGTTGACGAGAATACGTCCGGTCTGCAGACGGTTCGAGAACTTCATGATCACTTCTTCGTTATTGGAGTGGATGGCCGAGCTGTGGCCCATACCGCCAAATTCAACAATTTGTGCTGCGCGTTCGATACCCTGGTCAGCATTTTTAACCTTGTAGCAAGCAAGAACCGGGCTCAATTTTTCAGCGGACAGCGGATATTTGGTGCCTACGCCTTCAAGCTCTGCTACCAGAATCTTAGTGCCGGCAGGAACCTGAATTCCGCACATTTCAGCGATTTTCACAGCGGATTGGCCTACGATTGCAGGGTTTACTGCGCATTTTTCCACGTTCATAGCGCCGCTTGTCAGCTTGGCAGCTTCTTCTTTATTTACAAAGTAGCAGCCGTTGGCGATCATTTTCTTCTTCACTTGGTCGAAGATGGCTTCTTCAATGATAACCGCTTGTTCAGAAGCGCAGATCATACCATTGTCGAATGTTTTGGAAAGGATGAGATCTGTTACTGCCTGATCGATATCGGCGCTCTTTTCAATGAAGGCAGGCACGTTACCAGGGCCTACGCCAAGAGCCGGTTTGCCGCAGCTGTAAGCTGCCTTAACCATTGCCGAACCGCCTGTTGCCAGGATCAGCGCAACGTCCGGATTGTTCATAAGTGCGTTTGTTTTGTCCATCGTAGGCAACTCGATCCACTGGATGCAGTTCTCAGGAGCGCCAGCTTTTACAGCTGCATCATGCAGAATCTTAGCTGCTGCGGCACTACATTCTTGCGCAGATGGATGGAAGCCGAATATAATAGGATTACGTGTCTTAGCGGCGATCAGCGCCTTAAACATCGTGGTGGATGTTGGGTTGGTTACCGGTGTGATACCCATAACGATCCCGACCGGTTCGGCGATCTTTTGGAAACTATCATATTGATTGTCTTCTACTACGCCTACTGTCTTGTCATACTTAATGCCGTGCCAGATATATTCTGTTGCGAAGATGTTCTTCGTAATTTTGTCTTCATAAACGCCGCGGCCTGTTTCTTCTACGGCGAGCTTTGCCAGGTACATGTGCTTGTCGAGTCCTGCCAGAGCCATTGCATGAACGATTGTGTTAACCTGCTCTTGATCCAGCTGCATGTAAGCTTCTTGAGCTTTCTTTGCTTTATCCACCAAAGTCTGAATATACTCTTCAGCAGTGGTTTGTTTCACTTGGGCGGCGACTTCGTTCTTAACTGCCATCTCCCTCGTCCTCCTGTCAATTTTTAGGTTGTTTTTCTCTACACATTTATCTTATCACATCGCATCGGGGTTGTATAGTGAAATCTTTCACAAAGTATAAAGTTTTTTTTGATTTGTTTTCAAAGCGCTTTCATTCGCTCTTAATCAGGGTTTTATTCCATTTTGTGTATTTATTTATCGATATTTTTGTCTTTTTTTCGAACGTGAATTTTTTCACTTGACAAACTTCGCTTTTAAATAGCCTCTTCATCTTGAAAACATATCCAGCTGCGACGTTACCAAATCGCTATCTAAATATGGAAAAGACCGGGAAACCTCCCGGCCTTCTACCCTCTCAACCATTTACTTGTCTTCACGGACTACTCTATTCTCCGCACTACTCTACCTTAATCGTATCAAAGAACTTTTCCTGTACGGTCTTTGCTGCGGCGTCAAGCTGGGTTTTGGAGTCCGTGCCTTTTTTGGAGAAAAGCTCCTGAATCACATTGGACATCGTTGCATAGTAATCCTGTGTATTGTATTGTGCCTCAGGCTTGCCATCCAGCAGAGCCATAATATCCGGATTGTACTGGTAGACTATGTCATACTTATCATAGATAGCTTTGGTTTTCTTGCCAAAATCAGAATCAGCGGCATAGTAGTCCAGAAGCGGCGGGATGAAGTATTTGCCGTCCGCTTTACGCTGCTGCAGAATAGCATCCAGTGCTTCCAGGCCTTTGTCAGAGAAGTAATCAAAAGTGATATAGCGGAAAGCCATCTCCTGCTCATCCGGGGTGGCGTTCGGATTGATGACCAGATAGTCGCCGCCGAGTACACCCGTATGCTTGCCGCCCTTTTCCGCAGCAGGCATTGGATAAGTGAGCACATCCTCCGGCTTCAAACCGCCCTGATTCAGGGCTTGCTCGATCACACCGTCGGAACCGGCCATCACCATCGCCGTGCGTCCTTGCTGGAATGCGCCTACAGCATCGCCCCAGCCCAGTGCCCAGTCCTGAGGAATAGCATTGGCTTCCCATCTCAGCTTCTTATAGAAATCCAGTGCCTTCACACCCGCATCGGTATTGAAGGCTGCCACCACTTTGCCGCCGTCAATCTTCTGAATCTCACCCCCGGCTTCGAACAGGAAGTTGGTCCAGTTCCAGCCGGCTTCATTGCCCTTACCCATTGGCGCAATACCGGAGATGCCTTTTTTGGCGTCGGCCGCTCCTTTGGCCGTGTTCAGCATATCCTCCCAGGTCCAATCCATGGCCGGAACTGCCACACCTTTGTCATCCAGCATCTTTTTATTAATCATCGTAGTGGTTACATAGCCTTTTTGGGTGATCCCATACACCTTGCCGTCAATGATGAACTGGTTTTGCAGGACGGGATTGATCTGGTCCTTGTACTCATATTTGTTCCACAGATCGGTAATATCCGCCACCCAGCCTTTTTCGACGAGAAATTTCGCTTCCGTGGCATACGTATTGAAGAAGGTCGGGGCTTCATTGGCAGCCATTTTCACGCCGATTTCACTAACGTTGTACTGCCAGTCATCTTTGACGATCTCTACATTCGGGTATTCCGCCTGGAACCGCTTGATTTTGTCATCCTCCTGGGCCCGCACTTCCGTCAGGTCCGGTGTAGGATAGTGGATCTTAATGGTGATCTTACGCTGAGTAATATCATCTGCCGGCGCATTGGCGGCTGCACTGTTGTCTGCGGCTTTGTCCGTGGCAGCCGGTGATGCTTCTCCCCCATTTGTTCCCTTGGCGCTATTGTTGTTATTGTTGCCGCTGCAGGCGGATAACAACGATCCCGTCACTAGGAGACAGGCTAGGACGCTGGAAAATTTACGCATTGAAACTCCCCTTTTCCATTCATAGTTAGCTTACAGATTCATCTTAAGAGAGAACCCGTGACCGCACGAGGTGTATTTATATTCCTTTCATGTGCAGGTTTACGATCTAATCAGCCGAACGCACACCCCCGTACTACCCCTTCACTGCCGACAAAGCCACGCCGCGCATAATAAATTTCTGGAACAGCAGGAAGACCAGGATCGGCGGCAGAGAGACCAGAAAGAGGATGGCAAACTTGATATTGGTGTTGAGCGCCTTTACGGCGATTACATATTTATAAATCGCTGTGGCGAGAGTGTACTTATCCTCACTGTGCATGACAAGGGACGGCCAGAACCAGTTATTCCAGGCGGTTGAGAAAATAAAGATCGCCAGTGTGGCAAAAATGGGAATGGACAGCGGCACAGCAATCGAGAAAAAGCTGCGCGGCTCCGAGGCCCCGTCAATGCGCGCGGCTTCAAATATCTCCGGATGGATTCCGTCAAAAAAGTTCTTCAGGAGCAGGAAGTAAAACGTATTCGCTCCCGCCGGCAGCCAGAACGCCGCATACTGGTTCAGCAGCCCAAGCTCCTTCAGATTGACGAAGTTCGGAATCATATAGCTGGTCGCCGGGATAAATAGAGTCATCAGGAAGAAGAAATAAAACACCTTGCGGTAAGGCACATTCATCCGGGAAATACTGAAGGAAGCAAGGCCAAGTACAATAAGGGTCACAACCATATTTCCTACGAAAATGTACAGAGTGTTCCTGAGGAACATCAGCAGATCGATATAATTCAGCGCATCCTTCAAATTGCCGAAATGCCACTCCTGCGGAAAAAAATGCGGCGGAAAGGAATTGACCTCCGTGTTGGATTTGAGGCCGTTGAACATCGTCATGAGGATGGGATAGAGCATGGTGAAGACCATGACCAGGATGAAGAACACCATAATCCCGTAGACGATTTTATTGCTTGTTTTTTTCAGATCATGTTCAGAGAGGATGCCCCGGTCTGCGCTCTTCATGTTAGTTGTCCTCCTTGTTCAGCTTGAACTGCACAATGCCCAAACCGCCGAGGACGATAAACATCAGCATGCCAAGCGCCGTCGCCGTTCCGTAATCCAGCCGGGTAAAGGCATATTTCACAATCAGCAGCGCATAGGTAAGCGTGGTATTATTCGGTCCGCCATCGAGCAAAGCAAGCTGTGACTGGTACCCCTGCGAGGTGGCGATAATCTGCAGGATCAGCATCAGGACAATCAGATTGCGCAAAGAGGGCAGTGTGATATGGCGGATACGGGCCCATACCCCGGCACCGTCAATTTCAGCGGCTTCGTACCAATCGCGCGGAATACTGAGCACAGCCGCCAGATAAATAAGCATCCCCGAGCCAAACTGCTGCCACGTTTCCATAAAGACAAGCGAGATCATCGACCACCTGCTGTCCGTCAAAAAGGGGATTTGGTCCGCTCCCATTGTGCCCAGCAGCGCATTGATGGGTCCGACCGGATCATACAGCCATCTCCACAGGCCGTACAGCACGACAGCCGGCAATACAAATGGCAAATAAGCCGCCACTCGGACAAAGCCGCCGAATTTCCGCAGCTCGGAAATGGCGATGGCAAAGGCAATCGGCACCCAAAAGCCGATCAACAGGCAGAGCACCATGTAATACAGCGTATTTTTCACAGCAATCAATACATCCGGGTCCGTAAGCGCTCTGGCATAATTATCGAGGCCGGCAAAGGTATTGCCCTTTACAAAGTCCACCGTATAGAAGCTGTACATAAAACCTTTAAAAATGGGCACCCACATAAACAAAACAAAAATAATAATGGCGGGTACAAGAAACATATATCCCCAAAAGTTTTTTCTCCAGCGGTTCTGTTTATACGGTTTGCCCTCCAGCTTCACGGGTATCTTCTCGTGGATTGTAGCAGTTTGGTTCATCTGGCTCCCTCATTCCTTTTGTCTTTCAGCACTTTCACCAAGCGCTGCCTACATTAATTGTAGAAAAGGAGCCGAAGCCTGAACATGTCTATATCTACCGCAATCGTAAGCGTTCTTACTTCTTCAGTTCGCTGGGGCTGATGCCGTAATATTTTTTGAAAATCTTGCTGAAATGCTCCGGGGACTCATAGCCTACCCGCTCCGCGATCTCATAACGGCGCAAATCGGTATGCAGAATCATCTCGCGGCTGTCCTCCATCCGCAGCTTGATGACATATTCCCAGAGATTATGGCCTGTATTTTTTTTGAACAGATAGCTCAGGTAATTGGGGCTGACGTGATTTTTTTTGGCCACCTCATGGATCGTCAAGCCCTTCTGGGCATAATTCTCGTCGATATACGCCTTAGCCTTCTGCACGATCAGGTTGTTATGCGTATACAGCTCCTCAGCCGATGGATCGGCAGCATAGCTGCTCCAGTTGAAATCCCCATAGTAGAATACATAGTAATCGGAGTGCTCCTTGTTCCACTGAATGGCTTTGGAGGCTTGCCGGTTCAGCACATCCATAAAGGACAGGCCTTTGAGGATCTGGCTGATGCCAATCACGGCGTTCAGATGCAGGTACTTCTGGATATTTAAATGCAGACTGCGGCCAAGCACATCCAGCCTGTTGATCTGGCCCGCCGCCGATTCCTCATAGGTCCTCTCATCCCACTGGATAATGACGGTAATCTCCTCCTCCGGAGAATAAAAGGCCACTGTGCACCACTCCTGGTCAAGCAGCTCTTTGGCAATATTAAGCGCGGCATATCGCAGCAGTTCCCGGTCGCGGGAGGTGTACTTCTTCTCTCCGGCGGCTTCCGGCGGCGGCAGTTTGATCTTGATTACGGAAAAAAAAGGCCCCTGCAGCTTCAGTTCATCCAGCTTCCGCAGCTTCTCCTCTTCGCCCATCACAGAGGCAGGCTCTTCAATGAGGGCATTCAGCAGCTTGCTGTATTCGGGCAGCGGCTCCTCCAGGCGGAAGCTCTCGCCGATCCCGGCCATAAAGGTGGCCAGCTCCGGGGAAGGTTTATCCATTTTGAGCAGCACATTCCGTACCGAATCGAGAAAATGCTCACTGTTCAGCGGCTTGATCAGATAATCCTTCGCCCCTAGCCGGACGGCCATCTGGGCATACTGAAACGTTTCATGGGCGGAGATGACTATGGTTTGCACCCAAGGTTTGGCCAGCTTGGCGTGCTGCATCAGCTCAATGCCGCTCATGGCCCCCATCTGAATATCCGTCACCAGCAGATCAACTTCCTCCATGCGGATGCAGTCCAACGCTTCAAAGCCGCTGTTCGCGGTATAAATATGGCCGATCTCCAGTCCCGAGGAAGCCAGCAGGCTGCTCAGCCCTTTGCAAATCAGCGGCTCATCGTCTACAACCAGTACATTAAACATCTAAGAGACCACCTTTCTATTGTTGATTCTCCGACTTGGGAAGTTTAACTGTTACGATAGTCCCTCCACCCTGGCGGGGGGCGTAGCTGATTCCATAATGCGGGCCAAAATGCAGATGCACACGCTGATTGATGTTGCGGATGCCATAGCCGCTTACCGGATTAGGACTTTCGTCATTCAGCACCTGCTCAATGGCCTGGTAATCCACCTGTTTGTACCCATTATCTACTATAGTAATTAGAATGGTATCGTCCTGCAGAACCGAGGTGATGATGATCTCCCCGTCCTCATCCATATTTTTGACACCGTGGATGATGGCATTTTCGATTAGGGGCTGGAGGGTGATCTTGGGAATGAGATTCGCTTTGGTCTCCGGTGCGATGTTCCAGATGACCGTGAACACATAATCATACCGGTGCTGCTGCAGCTTGATATAGGCACTCGCATGCTCCAGCTCCTCCTCCAGCGTAATCAGCTCCCGGCCCCGGCTTAAGCTGATCTTCATCAGCTTCGATAATTCCTTGATCATTTCCGCGGATTCGACATTGCCTTCCAGCGAGCTTTTCCAATAAATGCTCTCCAGCGTGTTATAGAGCAGATGCGGATTGATCTGCTGATAGAGCAGCTGCAGCTGTGATTCCTTCTGCTTCAGCTCCATCTGATATTTGTACATGATGAGACTATTCAGCCTGCGGGCCATATCATAAGTAGAAGCGATCAGCACACTGACTTCATCGTTGGTCCCTCTTTGCGGTGTCTCGGGAACACGGTTGCCCGGCTCATATTTGCGCACAAAAAAAGCCAGCTTCTGCAGAGGAGTCATGAGAGAACGCCAGAAATAAGTGATAATGATCAGTCCGAAAAGCGCGTAAGCAACCGTTATGTATTGAATCACCCGCTTCATTTCCTTCTGCTGCTGGAGCAGCGCTTTGACCGGAACCTTGTAGACCAGCTTCTGGGCAAAGGCATGATTGTTGTTCACCACATAGATGAAGTCATCCGTGATAATGTCCTCTGTTCCTTCCGGATCACCAGTCTCAGCTCCCTCCGGCAGGTCAATTACTTCCCCTGTAGCATTAGTGGTCGAAGCCAGCACCCGGTTGTTCATATCGGTCAAATAGATTTCGCCTTCCGGCAGAGAAATGGATTTCAGCGACTCGCCGATTTTGGACTCCATCTTGGTGACCACCAGCACGCCGATGGTTCCCGCCCCCCTGTAAATGTTGTTGACCGCCCTGACATAAGTCAGTGTCTTGAGGTTCTCAGCCTGCGGGCTAAGCTTCTCTGCGAGCATTAAATAACCTCTGCCCTTCTGCTGCACGACCTGGTCAAACCAGTAGGGCTTCTCGCCTTTTGAGAAAAAATACACGCCCGCCTTCTTCACCTGCGGAAAATTGGGGGCAAAAAAATAATAATTGTCGGGGTCGTACACATACAGTGAATAATAAATCCCGTCGCCCCGTCCGGCGCCCTGCGAGTAGCTGCCCAGCAGCTTTTCTATGGTTTCATAGTGTTCCACCCGCTCCATCACAGGCTCGCCGCCGCTGACATGCAGCTGCTGCAAAACCGGATTCTGAATAACGGTTGTAGTAATTTTATTTACCGTATCAATGTCTCTATTGATGATCGCAAAGTTCTGTTTGTTCAGCTCCACATAGGCATTGGTGACATGTCGCTTCAGAATTTCCTCCGCCTTGTAATTGCCGTAGCTGTTCAGGATCAGTATGGGCGAAATCATAATCAGAAACAGCAGAATCAGCTGCTGCTTGACGTTCAGCCTGACGACTGGCTTGATAAAGGCAGACAACATCTGGATACACCTCCAGTTTCAATAATATATCAAACGGATAAGCGCTTACACAGGTTTATTTTGATGGAAATGATGTTCATTTATATGTATTTTTACAGCTAGCAGCGGATTGGAGAGGCAAAGTGGAGTCACTCCGTGGAAGATTTGGACCTCCGGCCGTTGTTGTCTCCAGATTTTTTTATTTTTACCGCTGGGCGGATAAAATCCGGAGACAAAGGCAGGCACTACCGTTCCTCCGGTTCCAAATTTCCACTACACGACTCCTTCACCTCTCCAAAAACCCGAAAACTGAAAAAAATTTCGGCGCAGAGGGGTGGGAAAATATGAAACATAACGGCTGCGTTGTCCAGTGAAGGACGCGCAGCCGTTATGGATTTAAGTTTCGCGTTGCCTGGAGAACCTTTATGATACCTTCGGCCACTCCAAGTGGAAATAGGGCAACTAATTCAGCTCGAAGCCCTTATTGACCTCAGGTGAAGTGGAAAAAGGGCAACTAATCCAGCTGATTTCGCAGTTCTTGAGGGAATATGACCCAATTAAGCTCTCTTTTTCCACTTAAAATTCATAATTGTTAATTTTGGGAAAAAATAAACTCCCTTTTTCCAACTAGCACTGCTCAGCTCTTCTTCAACAGACGCTATTTAGAAAAAGACTATCAAATTCAGCCGGCACAAAAAGGAACTGTCATCAGACAGTCCCCTGGCATGATCATCTAGGAACGATGATATTTGGATGATTCATTCGATGATTCATTCGAACATAATTGGTGTAAATTCCTAATTCATCACTTCGTATAGCCGTTCAACGCCAGCCAGGAAGCACAGGCTTCGGTCCAGCTTCGGGTGTGCGGCTCCCCGCCGGCCAGACCAAGCCCGTGCTCGCCATGCGCATAGACATGAAGATCGAATGGTATATGATGACGGCTTAATGCAGCAGCGAATTGCAGGCTGTTCTCCACAGGCACCGCTCCGTCATCCGAGGTATGCCACAAGAAAGCAGGCGGGGTAGCTGCCGTTACCTGAAGCTCGCTGCTGAGACGCTTCACCAGCTCCGGATCAGGTTCTATCCCCAGCTGATTCTCCTTGGACCCCTGATGGGTCACTCCTTCAGCCATGGATATTACCGGATAACATAGAATTAATAAATCTGGACGGCAGGACTTCCGTTCCAAAGGCTCTGAAGCTTCTTCATCACCCTCATCGAACAGAACTCCGGCAGCAGAAGCTAAATGTCCGCCTGCCGAAAATCCCAGGATGCCCAGTCTGTCAGGATCTACCCCATACTCTTCAGCGCGGTAACGGATCGTGCGGAGCGCACGCTGAGCATCCCGCAGCGCATGGGGATAACCATAAGGGGCTACGCGGTAACGCAGCACAAAAGCCGAGATTCCCAGTGTATTCAGCCATTCCGCCACCGGTCCTCCTTCATGGTCTGCACGCATGGCATATCCGCCGCCCGGACAGACAAGCACAGCGGCGTTCTTATCACCTTCCACCAGATAAGGCGTAATCGCCGGGCAATCCTCATTGCTTGATCCAAGTGCGCCTGGCGCCCCTTCCGGCCATAACAACATTGTTTTCATGTTCATCCCTCAAGCTTTCTTCCATTGGATAGAATTATCATACAGGAAATCGCTTTCTTTCCCTGCTATAAGTCTATCAAGCTCTTACAATTCATGCAATCCGGTTACGACGAAATCGGCTGCCGCCAGCAGTTCCCGCTTTCCGATCCCAACCACCCGCATCCCTGCCGCTTTGGCGGCCGCAATCCCCGCTTCCGCATCCTCAAAAACCACACAGTCCGCAGGCTGCAGCCCGAGTCTGCGGCAGGCGGTCTGAAAGACCTCGGGGTCCGGTTTGGCACGGGATACGGTGTTGCCGTCAACAACCGCATCGAACAGCCCGGATATCTTCAGCCTATCCAGGATGAATGCGGCGTTTTTGCTGGCAGAACCTAGAGCAATGCCTACTCCCCGCTTCTTAAGGCTGCCGAGATATTCGCGGACGCCAGGCAGCAGTTCCGAATCATCCAGGCGCGAAATATAGTCAACATATACCCGGTTCTTCCTTTCGGCCATGGCAGCCTTATCCGCTTCATTGAACTCCAGGCCGCCGGTCTCCAGCAGAATATCAAGTGAGCGCATACGGCTAACCCCTTTCAGCCTTTCGTTATGCGCCTCCGTGAATTCGAACCCGAGGTCTGCGGCAAGTGAATGCCAGGCCAGATAATGATATTTGGCCGTGTCTACAATCACACCGTCCAAATCAAAGATTGCACCCTTCATATGTTCCAGCATGTATCTTCTTTCCTTTCAATTTATATAAACTGTAGACGCGTCCGCTCCGTAATTATCCAAGCTTCCCCTCAGCGCTTCTTACCTTTTATCACTACTCTGCCGAGCAGCCGGCTCCACCAAGCGCAGCCGCAGCTGTGTACCTGGTCCGCACAGCTCAGCCGGGCCTCCGGATACGGAAAAAGCCAGAGCCTCACAGTTGCCCGCTGCCGCTGTAATCATGACTTCGTCACGAGTGACATGCAGCCTGTATTGGCCTCCGCGCAGCGTGACCGGCAGTTCGATCGACTGCCAATGCTCCGGCAGCGCCGGCTTCAGGCAGACGGTTTCACCGCTGAATTGCACACCCGCGAAGCCAAGCACTGCAGCCATCCACGCCCCGCCATTCGCTGCCGGATGCGTGCCTCCGATATAGAGATCCCCTACATACTGCTTCGATTCCCCGGTCAGATCAACGGTAGCCGTCCGCATAAAATAAGGATAACCCCAATCAGGTGAGCCGATCTCAGCAGCCACCAGCGCGTAGATGCATGGGCTAAGGCTGGAGCCATGCTCGGTACGCGGTTCATAAAACTCCCAGTTCGCCTGCTTTACTTCCTTGGAAAATGCAGATTTGAACAGGTTCAGCATCAGCACAACATCCGCTTGCTTCAAGATTCTGGTGGTGGTGGCGAGCCCGTTGCCGCCGCCCCAATATTCGTTTTTGTCAATCACCCGTGACCTCAGCTCCGGCAAAGTGACCTCTTCGAGCTGAAAATAACGGTCAAATTGTTCGATCAGGAGCGTATCCGGGTCCGGCTGGGGAAGATACAGCCCCTCCAGCAGAGTCTTGAATTCTGTCAGGAACGGACCTCCTGTAAATTGCCTGTACCATTCGCGGTAAGCTTCCGGGTACCTGCTCTCCAGCAATTCTGCACTGCGCATGGCAATCTCCAGAGTTTCTTTAACCAAGGCATTGGTAAAAGCGTTATTGTTCACGCGCTCGTGATATTCATCCGGACCGGTAACATCCAGAATTTCATAGCGCTCTTTTACCGGATTATAATAGGCATAGGAATAGAAGAAACGCGCACATTCCCAAATGACCTCGGCCCCGCCGTCCAGCAGCAGGCTGTCGTCACCTGTAAACTGAATGTACTGCCAAATTCCATGCACTACATCCGCACTGATATGGACCTGCTTATCACGGAAATACGTCCGCATAGGGCGGCCCGTAAAAACATCATTCACATTGAAAAGGGTGCAGGCATCATCTCCCGAGTCCTGGCTCTCCCAGGCGTAGAACGCCCCAAGATACCCGTATTCAGCCGCCTTGCGCCGCGCGCCATCCAGCGTGTGAATCCGGTACATCATCAGATTGCGGGCAACTCCGGGATCACTGTGCAGAAAAAAAGGCAGCATGAACATCTCTGTATCCCAGAATACCGCGCCCTTGTAGACCTGGCCGGATAAGCCCCGAGCCGGGATGGACACCTTTTCCGACGCCGTAGGTGCGATAATCATCAGCTGATACATGCTGTACCTTAGCGCAAACTGCGCGGCTTCGTCTCCTGCAATGAGGCAATCGCAGCGGGACCAGCGCTCCGCCCACACCCTGCGGTGAGCCTGCAGCAGCTCCCGGTACCCTTGCTCCGCTGCAGCCTGAACCGCTTGCTCTGCCAATATCTCTGGATCGCCTTCCCTGTCCAGACCGGTATATACCGCTGCGTATTTGAACCATTCATAAATTTCTCCAGCGTTGGCGTCAAAAGTAATCCTCCGCAGTGTTCCCGCCTTGGAGAGCTTCAACCCGCCAAATTCAGACACTGACAGTTCAGCTACAGCCACCTGAAGCTGCAGCTCCCCCGTGGTTGCGGAAGACAGCAGCAGCCCATCCCTGAACAATTCCTGCTTATCCTGCAGATGGGGACCGTTAATATCCCACACTTCACTGTCGATGCCCGTCTCAATCGTGATCCGGCAGTCCGCTGTACATTGAACAGTCTGCCTGCTGGCCAGCACATGCAGTTGATCCATACTGGCAAACCGTTCAGCCGTGTAGATCAGCTCGCCGCCCTCCGGTATGCGGTAAATCGTCTCTCTCCGGTGAACTGCACTGCGGATATCAAGCTCCTGCTTGTGATCAAGCGGTTCAGTCTCCAGAACACTGAGGTGCTGCCCGTTACAGACTAATGCCGTGTACAACCCGTTGGGAGCATTAACCGGCTCCCGCCACCGCTCTCCGGCCTGATCGTACACCCCTGCGAGCGTGACAGCAGCCAGTTGATCCTTGCCGAACTCCTCCAAGGTGCCGCGATAGCCCATATAGCCATTTCCCGTCATGTATTTGTTTCCGTTTGTTATGATCCGGGCCTTGTCAAAACTTGAATCGCGAACGGTCCAGCTCATCATGCCATCATCCCTTCACCCAGCGGAAGCACTGTACCTGCGGCATCCACCTTAGTCTGCTGTCCATACACCAGAATGCTGGCAGTTCCGCCTCGTAAAGCTTTGAAACTTACATGCCCACTGTTCACTGTAATACCCAGCAGCACACCTTCGTACGTCACCTGGAAGCTGTAAGAAGTCCAGCGCTGCGGCAGCGTCGGGCGGAAGGAGAGACGCTCGCCGTCTGAACGCATGCCGCCGAAGCCGTACACGATATTCATCCAGGCCGCAGCAATTGAAGTGATATGCAGGCCTTCGCGGGTGTTCCGGTTGTAATTGTCCAGATCAAGCCGGGTAGCGAACTCGAAGAATTGGTAGGCCTCCTCTTCTTTGCCGATCTCACTGGCCAGAATGGAGTGGATCGACGGCGAAAGTGAGGATTCATGAATACATCTCGGCTCGTAATAATCGTAATTGGCCCGTTTGGCTTCCCGGGAGAACTCCCCATTATATAAGAACATAAACATCAGCACATCCGGCTGCTTGATCATGTCATAGCGGTATATCCGGTCGTAGGACCAGTTGGAATACAGCGGAAAATCCGTTACTGGAATGGAATGAATATCGATGTGCGGCAGATCAAAATAACCGTCATGCTCCTCGTACACCCCGCTATCCGGCTCAAGAGGTATCCGCATATGCTCCGCTTTGCTGCTCCAATCGGTTAATTCCTCTGTCCGGAGTCCTGTCTTCCTGATTAGTTCAGCGTAGGCATCCGGCACCTGTGTCTCCATCCCGGCTAGAGTCTCCAGCGTAAATTCGAACATTTTCTTCGCCATTAGGTTAATGTAGCAGTTATTATTCACCATCAGCTGGAATTCGTCAGGACCCATCACGCCAAAATAGCCATATTCCCCGCTGCGCTGGCCCCACTGCCCGCGGGTGGCATAGAAACGGCTGATCTGAATCAGCATTTCAGCACCTTTGCTGTACAGGAACTCCCTGTCGCCTGTGTTCTTCACATAGTGCCAGATGCCGTAGGAGACCGCCGTGCCGACATGAAGCTGGAGGTTGGAGTGCTGCCACAGGTCGCAGCTTTCGGTTCCGTCTATCGTTGCAATCGGGTAACAAGCCCCCTCGCAGTCAACCTCCTTCGCGCGTTCCATTGCCTCCGGCAGCGTTTTGTAGCGGAATTCCAGCAGGCTTTTAGCCGCTTTGGGGTTGTTGAAGATATAGAACGGCAGACAATACGATTCCGTGTCCCAGAAAGCCAGCCCCCGGTAGGCTTCACCTGTCAGCCCTTTGGCTCCGATATTGTAGCCGGGATGATCGCCGTGATACGTCTGATAGAGCTGAAAAATACAGAAACGGATGCCTTGCTGGTTCTCGGGATCACCTTCAATAAGGATGTCGCTCGTCTCCCATATTCCGCTCCAATATGCGGATTGATCCGCGAACACCTCGGCTTCATTGCGTTTTGAGACAGCTGCCGCCAGCTCCAGCCCCTCATTCCAGAGCGCATCCTCATGACGGGAAGCCTCATGATCTCTACAATGGACAGCAAGCTTCGTATAGGAATCCTGTTTACCCTGGGTTAATTGCAGCCTAAAGGTCTGCCCGATAAAACGTTCGCGTTCTACCTTTGTGGGATGCAGTTCCTGGGAGGATTGCAGAACAAAGCCGGAAAACTGCTTGTTGCCCGTGTTCAGAGTGCTCCCCATAATGGCGGTAACACCGTCTTGTACTCCACTGCGCAGACTTCTCCACATGCTCTGGCCGCGTTCCTCATGGATGCTGCCGAAATCAAGTCCGGTGCATATCTCCACATCTCCTGAGAAATTCAGCGGTTCGAGCACAACCTGCTGCAAGCCCAGGTGGGAGTCCGTCATACTGACCAGCCGTGTAAAAGTGAGCCTCAGCTTCTTGCCGCTCCCCAGCAGCCAAATGAATTGGCGGCTATAGGTGCCGGTGCGGAAATCCAGCCTGCGGCTGTAATCCGATATCTGGCTGTAGGCCAGATCCAGCTGTTCCCCCTCTACCGTAAGGCGCGTATGCAGCCAGTCCACCGCATTTACCATATAGCGCAGCGAACGGATCATTCCCTTGTAATGATTGCCGATCTCCAGCTGCTCATGAAGACCATTGAAGTAGCTGCCCGGCAGGGAATCACCGCTATACCCCTCCTCGGCATAGCCGCGCACCCCCATATACTCGTTGCCTACGGAAAAAACCGACTCCGAGGTCCGGTTCCGCAATGGATCAAAACCTTCCTCGATAACAGCCCAGGGATCAACCTTCAGATATTTGTCAGCTACTTTTGCCATGTATGAACTCTCCTTCTCCCGAGTTGTGTCCTCCGGCTTCGTGAATTAGAAACCGCGGGACGCTCACTTCCAGCGTAGCTCTCAGGAGAAAGAAGGCCAATGTCAGACGTTAACAGAGTTATGTGCATTTTTACGGAGTTGAAAGAAACCAGCAGATTGCGTTATGATCAAAAAAGCCAAAAAAGACTTTGACCCCGATTTCAGGCCAAAATCATATTAAATCTCACACCTTTGAAGTGAAAATTATCACAATGTTAAAAATTCGACACTTTTTCGGGAAAATATTCACCCATAAAGAGGAATTTCAATGTATAATTAATTTAAAATTTACTGAAAAACTGAGGGAATAAAGGGGATGTCGATTATGATAAAGGAACATTATAATGTTATCGAAGCCCACGGAAATACAAACTGTTTCTCCGAACAGAACTTTAACCGGCTTCTGGTCACAATGAAAGAGCGCATGGTGCCGGAAGGCTCTCACCTGTTTTGGGAGGGCGACTACTCGGATAAATTGTTTTATATCAAACGTGGACGTGTGAAATTAACCAAATCTACTGACGAAGGCAAAGAACTTATTCTGTATATGTATCAGGCAGGCGATATGGTAGGTCAGGCAGACCCATTCTTCAGCACCAAGCACAGCTTCACCGCCGAAGTGATTGAAGAAAGCGAAGTTGGCGTTATCGAGCAGAAGGATCTGGAGATTCTGATCTGCCAGCATTGTGATTTTGCCATTGACTTTATGAAATGGATGGGTATCCATCACCGTCTCACACAGACAAAATTCCGTGATCTGATGATGTACGGCAAGCCTGGCGCACTCTGCTCCACGCTGATTCGGCTGGGGAATACCTATGGCGAGAAGACCGGAGACAGCATTCTGATCAACAAAAAAATTACGCATACGGATCTCTCCAACATGATCGGTGCTACCCGTGAGAGCGTCAACCGCATGCTGAGCGATCTGCGTAAAAAAGATGCTGTGGAATATGAGAACGGCATGATCGTCATCAAGGATCTTTCGATGCTTCAGGACATCTGCCACTGTGAATTATGTCCGAACGAAATTTGCCGCATTTAATTTCCTAATACTAATACCCTCTATTCTCCTCAATGAATCATATATGACCCGGAATTACCACATCAAATTAATAGAGTGGTCAAGGCGCCTTGTCCGGCGTCTTTTTTTATATGCATACCACTGAACTGTCTCTGGCTCAGCTATTAACAAGTCCCAGGCCATGCTCATGCACGCAGAAACGGTACCGTCCTTGTAAAAGTACGGTACCGTTTCTATTTCAAAAAAGCTCTGGGATCGAATCGATCCCAGAGCTTTGAAAAGAGCTAGCTTACATGTTTTTCGGTCCTGCTGATCACGCCTGTGCGTGCTGTCCGCACCGGAGAAATCAGCCAATATGCCATGCCGACAAACACGCCTCCGCCAATAATATTGCCTAAGGTAACAGGAATCATGTTATGAAACCATCCGGCCAGGCTGACCGTTTCCGGATGATTAGGCAGCAGCACTGCTACGCTCAGCAGCGTCATATTGGCTACACTGTGCTCATAGCCGCTCGCGATGAAGGCGAACAGACACCACCAGATCAGCACCAGCTTGGCAGTTTCGCTTTTGGCACGCGAGGACATCCACAGCGCCAGACAGACCAGCCAGTTACAGAGAATTCCGCGGAAGAACAGCTCTGAGAAAGGCAAGCTCATTTTTTTGGCGGATGCGGTGAAGATCAGATGTTCCGCCGGAGCAGCGCTAAACAATCCCGTGCCCCGGATCAGCAGAGCCAGAACTACCGCACCGGCTACATTCCCGATAAAGACGATGATCCAATTCTTCACCGTATCCCACACGCTGGTCCGTCCGGCAAGGGTGCTTACGGTGAAAAACATATTGTTCCCGGTGAACAGCTCCGAGCCGGCGAAGACCACCAGCGTCAGGGCAATCCCGAAGGATGTCCCCATAATCAGCGGCTGAAAAGGTGATTTAACCGCCGCCAGCGGTGCTCCCAGCGAAAAAATCAGAATAATACCGATACCCACATAAGCTCCGGCCAACAATGCGGCAAGAAAATACTTTGGCAGACTTTCATTCATTTTGTCACGTTTGGATGCTGCCGTCTCTACGATATTTTCCACACTTTGCGTAAACACCCGTCCACCCCGCCATTCCTAATTATAATTAATGATGCCAGCCTACAAGCTAACCGTTACACTATCTCCGTCCAGGACTACCGGGTAAACCTTCACCTTGCCGTGATCCGGGGCCTGCACTTCGCCGCTGCGCAGATCGATCTTCCAGTCATACAGCGGATCATACAGATAACTGCCGGAGATGATACCCTCGGCCAGCGGACCGCCTTTTGGATGCGGACTGCGGTTCTCTATAGCATGAATATCTCCGTCAGAGGTGCGGAATATTGCCAGCTCCACCCCTCCCGCAACGACAACCCGGCCAATCTGCAGCAGGAAGTCCTGCACTTTGCCTACAGCATATTCTTGTGTCGCAGTTTTCATCGTGCTCTCTCCTCCTTAAGTCGGTATGGGTCAGACTCTTGTCTGCTCGAACAATGCGGTACGCGTCTCTTGGTCATCCAGCATTTTTTTCCATGGATCAGAAACCTGTGCCAGGGCAAAATCAATCCGGGCCGCCAGCTCCTTGCGGTTGTCTTCGTTGTCCAGAATCACCTGCTGAATCTGCACAAGTCCCATGCGTTCCACCCACTCGGAGGTCCGCTCCAGATAATTGCCGGTCTCACGGTAATACTGCATGACGGCTGAGCAGACCTCAATCAGCTCTTCATCGGTTTTCACTTTGCAGAAGGAGTCCGCGATCCGCGGCTTGATTCCGCCGTTACCGCCAATGAAGATTTCCCAGCCCCCATCGTTGCCGACGATGCCGATATCCTTAGTACAGGATTCTGCACAGTTGCGCGGGCAGCCGTTAACCGCCATTTTGAACTTGGCCGGAAAATCAAGACGTTCGTATTTACGCTCAAGCAGCGCCCCCATACCCATAGAATCCTGAGTGCCAAACCGGCAGAACTGGGAACCTACACAGGTTTTTACAGTACGGAGCGATTTCGCGTAAGCATAACCCGACGGCATATCAAGCTCTTCCCATACCTTGGGCACATCCTCTTTTTTGACTCCAATCAGGTCCAGACGCTGTCCTCCGGTTACCTTCACTACTTTTACATCATATTTCAAGGAAACATCGGCAATCCGCTTCAAATCCTCCGGTGTTGTTACCCCGCCATACATGCGCGGCACAACCGTGAAGGTGCCATCCTTCTGAATATTCGCACTCATCCGTTCATTGACGAAGCGCGATTCCTTCTCATCCTCATGCGTATCCGGGTAGAGCATACCGAGATAATAGTTCACGGCCGGACGGCATTTCGAGCAGCCCTCAGCCTGCTTCCAGTCCAGCACATGCATGACCTCTTTGGTCGTTTTCAGGCCTTTCGCGGTGATTTCGGCCACAATTTCGTCCCGGCTCAAGGTGGTGCAGGCGCAGATTCCCTGTTTGGCACTCTGCTGGAAGCTGTCTCCGAGGACAAACTGCAGGATCTGCTCTACGACAGGCTTGCAGCCGCCGCAGGAACGGGTAGCTCCGGTGCAGGCCTTGATCTCATCCACAGTCGTGAAGCCATTCTCCGTTACGGCATCGACAATGGCTTTTTTGGTCACGCCGTTGCAGCCGCAGACAATCTCTTCATCCGCCATCGTCTCTACCGACATGCCTTTCTTCGCTCCGCCTCCGCCGCAGCAGCCGGTGCCCATAACCTCGCTGTATATCTCGTCGGTCATCTCTGCACCCTGCTTCACCAGCTTCTGCAGATTGGCCGATTCTGTGACATCACCGAACAGAACTGCTCCGACAATCGTGTTGTTTTTGAGCAAAATCTTCTTATAGGTCCGCTTCCATTCATCTTTGGACGAGATGACCGTATGCTCAGCGGTTTCCGTGAACTCACCGGCTGAGAAAACATCCACTCCGGAGATTTTCAGCTTGGTGGCAACAACCGAACCTTCATAAGGCTGAGTCGGTACGCCGCAGAGGTGCTTCGCGAGTACACTTCCCTGCTCGAACAGCGGTGCTACCAGTCCGTAGCAGGTCCCTCTGTGTTCCGTACATTCGCCAACAGAATATACACCCGGCATCGAGGTTTGCAGATAATCATCAACTACAATCCCGCGGTTAACCGTAATGCCGCTCTCATGGGCCAGTAGCGTGTTGGGCTTAATCCCAACGGCCATAACCACAAAATCCGCTGCCAGCTCCGTTCCGTCACTGAAACGCAGGCCGTTCACACGCTCATCACCAGTCAGTTCAACCGTCTGTTTGCCCATAGCAAATTTCACGCCCTGTCGCGCAAGCTCCGCCTGAAGCATCGAGGAAGCATTGTGGTCCAGCTGCCGTTCCATCAGATCTTCCAGAAGGTGGACTACCGTTACGTCCATCCCGAGGTTCACAAGTCCTTTGGCTGCTTCCAGTCCGAGCAGTCCGCCGCCGATCACTGCCGCCGTACGGTATTGCTTGGCTGCCGCAATCATAGCATCGCAATCCGCAATATCGCGGAAGCCCACTACCCCTTCTTTGCCGCTGCCCGGCACAGGAAGAATGAACGAATTCGAGCCTGTAGCAATGATCGCCTTGTCATAAGGAACTGACATCCCGTTATCTGTGATAATCTGCCGCGCCGCTTCATCGATTCGGACCACGGTCGTTCCTGTGTGCAGCGTAATATTGTGATCCGCATACCACTGGCGGTCATTCAGCACGATCTCCTCTATGGTTTTACTTCCTTCAAGCACGTAGGACAGCATAATCCGATTGTAATTGGGGTGCGGCTCACTGCCGAATACAGTAATATCATAAGCGCCGCCGAGCTTCAAAATCTGCTCTACCGTCCCTACACCTGCCATGCCGTTACCAATGAGTACTAGCTTTTCTCTCTCCACTGTCATTGTTGTGCCCCTCCTTAAACCGTCTGCATTTCATCACAACACATCTGATAGTGAAATTATACTGTTGATTTTCGAAAAGACTTTGTGATTGCAATCACATTAAATGTGAAGGTTTTCACATATTTCAGCAAGTGAACTATTCAACCTTTTGGACAAAAAAATGCCAGATTCCTAAGCAAGTGAGCAATAGAAATCTGGCACTGGACTCCTCAACTAACGCAACACAAGCGCTACCTCCAAGGTATCCTGGGGTCTAAGCTTCATATCAATTCCACTGTCCAGCAGCTGCTTGCCATTGACCTTCAGCCTCCAGGCCTCATTGCTGAGCGGTTTGTAATCCATAATGCTTATCACTGTCTTATTGTCCTCGGCCAATTGAACCATACCGCTGCCCTTCAGCACACCCCGGACAGACAAATCCTCGGAATACGGCAGCACATACGAATGAGTCATTTCCGGCTGCTCGCTTCCGCCGTTCACGGTAAAAATGACCGGCTGCAGCTCAGACCCGGCTGCAGCGGGTTCTGCCGCAATAAGTATGCTGTCGCTGCGGTCAACACTGCTGTTCCAATCCATTATTTTTTTGCCGTTCAATTGTATTTCCCAAATCCACTCGGGACTCAGAGATACTTTGTTGACCGTCAAGAGACTGTACCCGTCATCGGCAAATGTAGCTACCCCACTTTTTTTAAGCAGTTCAATAAGCGGCATGCCATCCTTATAGGCCTCGCTTATCTGTCCCCCCGAGCTTCCGGCCAGCTCGCTGTCACCGACACGCAGCGAAAACGCAGGTCCTGCATTTCCGGCTCCGCCATCGTTCCCCTCGTTCTGGGCGCCAAGAACCGAAGAACAGCCGCCCAATATTCCGAGTACTAATATTCCCAGACAAATGCGCCACACCCATTTCGCGGACATTTCCGGCACCGCCTTCTTCCGCCCGCTCTCAGTCTCTGCTGCTGCTCAGGCATGTCTTGATGATGTACATAGTCTTTTTAAGAATAACGTAAACGGATGCTATTCTCAAATATTCCTGCCGCCATGCCTATAAAAAAAGTCCCCTAAGGGACTTGTGAAACTGCTCAAGATTCTATTGGTAGCGCAGGAACAGGATATTATTCTCCAGATGGACATGCTCAAAGGTCATTCCCTCCAGCTCTTCAAGCCGGGCATAGGTTAGACGGTAGGTTGTGCAGGCATGCTCCGGCGGTGTGAAGTCACCGGTAACTCTCCGCAGCTCGCGCAAAATATCGCCCGCCCCGTCATGCTCCTCTTCCAGCGTACGCAGAAGTCCACGCAGCTCAGTCAGGCTGTCCTCTGTAGGATTCTTTTCATAAGCCAGCATTTTGGGGAACTCGCTTTCTTCTTCCTTGGCCGTATGCTCCAGCAATTCCTCCCGCAGTGTATGGAACAGCCGGTACACTTCCGCCAAGTGCGGAGAGTCCTCACCATGTACACGGAAGACCTTCGTCACATTCTGGGCAATCAGCGGCAGCTCCTCGCGCAAATATCTGTGATGCTTATTGATAATGTATTCGACCAGCTCTTCTGACGAAGCTTCATTCCAAGCCGTATCTTCTTCCAGCACCGGATGTTCGGCCCGCAGCTTGTTCAGGTCCTGGAGCACTGCTCCTGTATCAAGCCCTTTTTCTGCTGCAGCCTCTGCCAGAGGTTTCGCACCTCCGCAGCAGAAATCAATCCGCTGTGCCTTGAAATAATCCGCCGCTTTGGGGAATTGAAGGACGATATCTCTAACCATCGCTTCACCGGAAAAATGGACGGAGGTTTCCGTCACTGTATTGTTAAATTGTTTGGCCGTCATGCTGGCCCCTCCCTTACGTTGTTGGTCTAGGTTTCTTTTACCCTTTTACCTTAACGCGGGCTGGGGTGGCCGCTTGTGATTGTACGCACTAAATATAAAAAATTTTAATGAACGTCAGGATCTCAAGCATAGTTTAGGAAATTAATATCAAAAGCTGTGTATTGAGATTTGCTTAACCTTAGGGAAGACACTGGATCAACTTTTTTGGGAGGGTGCTGAGCATGGGGAGAACTAATCTGGATGAAAGACAATTGCAAAAAAAGCACAAAGCGGGGAATCAGGCGTTTATCCTGCTGGCTTTCTTGCAGCTCGCGGATATGGGGCTGCAAAATTACGGAATTCACTGGCTTGAATATCCCCTGAGCAATTACGTTATATTTCTTGTTGGGGTGGGCTCCTACCTGGTACGGATTATCTGGTACGGATTATCTGGAACGGATCCTATGCAGGACCGGGCAGCGGAAATCTGACGGCTAATGGCAGAAGTTTATTGAGTGGGGTTCTGGCGATTCTTGTCGCGCTATGCGTCATTACCGCCGCCTGGATGGGCCCATCCGGCAAAACATCTGAGGGTACCGGCACCGGACCGGCGGTTCTGATGATTTCTACAGCAGTTGGACTGGTCATCCTGGGTGCGGTGTTCTGGATCAGAAGAAGAAACAACCGGGATGAAGCATAGTATTACCATTGGGTTCCAAACATAACCCTGTGATCAAAGTTGAGAGTGCTGCCAGTTCGAATCATCTACCGTCCGGCAGCGCTCTTCCTTCAGCTTTTCAAATTCCCGGCTATGATGCGGACTGGAGATCCGTTATTGACGCGAATCAGGCGATTCGGCAGTACTAACGGACAAGGCTTCCGTTATTTGACCAATAACTCTTCATTCCGGGCCAGAAATGACGAAATAAGGGCTCCTGAGTCCGATTCAAGAGAAAAAGCAGACTTTTTCATAAAATAACGTCTTCTCTGTCCGCATCACTCAGAAAATAGCCCTGGCTCCCCCTCTTGCGCAGCCTGCAACCTATCTTTATTCAGCTGCCAAGCCCATCCCCTAAACACAACAAATACACACGAAATGTATACCAAAAAACACCCCTTAATCGAGGTGTTTTCATTATGATATCCCCTTATTCATGACTCTATTTCACATTGGCCCGCATATACGTCCGCTTGCCCTGCGCATCCTTCAAATAAGGCCCCAGCCCGGCAAAACGCGAGTGGTCGACATAAACGCCAGTCATCCAGCGGCCTTCGGTCAGGCCTCCGTTCCACTGCAGCACCAGATCGGGAGCAGCGATCCATTCCTGATACACCCGGATGTTCGTTTCCTGATATTCTTTGCAGCGCTTGCCGTTTTCAATCAGACGCTGTTTGCTCAGATAGGTAGGGACGAAGTATGTCGAGATTGTATCCAGATCGGCCTCATCCAGAAAAGCTTCCTCACCCAAATAGGGCTGGAAGAGCACGGTATTTTCATACATCGACCAAATCACGGCTTGCAGCACCATGCTCTGCCGGATGCCATTATGAAAGGTGAATCTGCGCTGATTCCCTGAGGATGGAAAAGCCGGACCTGCCGAAGGTTCCAGGCAATGACGCTCACAACCGATGTTTTTCCAGCCCGCCTGGCTCTGAATCCATTTTTGAAAAACACTGCCGGTAGCGTTATCCCCTTTATATAAGGAAGAGATGATTTCATAAGGTACCCCAATCCAGTCGTTCCACAAGGAATCGGGAAGGTGGCTGTGAAGCATGAACAGCACTTTGTCATAAATTAGCTGCACCCTGATTGAAGCACTCTCCAGTTCGGCAACATCTTTTTTTCCATAGGTTATTTCCCGGGAAAACAAGGTGGTTGTCATCTTCCTCGCCTCCTAAAAGTTTTGTTGATTATAAAATATATACTTTTTTTGCTAGTGTCACCATGTTCAACTATATCCGCATTATCATGTGCCATTCGCCATACGACAGAGATAGGCAGCAACTTTTTTCTATTATATTATATTCTGACATGTTATGTGCATTTTTATTTTGCGGCTGTTTGAAAAAAGCCCCGCTCTCCACATTCCGGAAAGGGGGCTATCTACAGGACATTTAAGCAGGGTTATTCGACCCAGCTCTCCGCCCAAGACTGAATCTGCTGCATAACCGGCTCAAGCGCACGGCCTTTGGTTGTCAGTTCATACTCGATGCGTACGGGTGTTTCCGGGTACACATGGCGTACCAGAATTCCTTCACACTCCAGGTCCTTCATTCGTTCGGACAACATCTTATCGCTCATCGACGGGATTAGACCGGAAATATCCTTGAACCGTTTGGGTCCGCTCATCAATGTCTGAATAATAAGTCCATTCCAACGTTTACCTAAGAAGGAGAAGGCCGATTCGAATCGAGGGCACATCGTCAATTGATGTTCTTCCATTATTCTCACCTCTCACTTTCGAAACTTACTATAAGTTAGTATATATAATTTTAACACATTTATAACACAATGAACATCGTTTGGCAAAAAAAAGTTCAATCCTATAAGTCTTGCCGCGGTTTCCTCCCCGCTATCGCCTCAGACACAACATAGGCAAGATCATCATTGCTGTACAGGGACAGCACCCCAAGCACAGTATCGTCGGAAATAAACCCGGCCTCTTCAATCGGCACAGTCAGGGACAGCGCATGGCTCAGCGCCGCATTTCCTTCCTGCTGCGGATAGGCTTGAAGATACAGAGCATGCGGGTCCAGCTTGTTGTTCACACACCACTGGGCAAAAACCAGGATCATCATTTCCTCATCCCGCTTATAGCTCTCGATGATTTGTTCTTCCGTTGATTTGCGGTAATCATCCATGTTGTTTCCTCCTTTCTGGTCCCCATTAATCAGCTAATTTCGCTGCCAGCTCATGGCTGGGCAGGATGGATGAAGCAGATATGCCGCATTGCGCTGGTGTGTCCATGCTGCTCAAAAAATGATTCACCGCACCACTGAAACCCCTGCGTTCAAGCACGGTATCCCAGCTCCCGAAATTCTGAATGCGCGGCAGTGAACCTTTCTCGTACAGCGTGGCCCGTTCCATATCCACAACCTCTACAGACCTGCCATTGCCGTGCAGCTCCAGCTTCTCCAGGTCTGCACCCGCATCCCGTACCATGCTGTACACACCGGTCGCACCCTGATTCCAGCCCAGCATCCCGGAAGACTGCAGCAGCCGGCCTGCAGCATCAGCTTTCAGACTGCTGTGCAGCAGTTCAGCGTCTTCCCCGCATAACCAGAGCAGCAGATCCAGCATATGGATCAGGTCGTCATGGACAGTCTCACGGCTGCTGCCGGATTGCAGCCTGGTCCGGTGCTTGAACGCCTGGCAGGCGCTGATGCCGCCTGTTGTATCCAGCCAGGCTTTGGCGGCCGTATACATGGGCGCGTAGCGGCGGTTGAAGCCCACACCCAGAAGCAGCCCCTTCTCTTCAGCGAAGCCGGCCATCCGGCGCGATTCTTCCAGATCATAAGACAGCGGCTTGTCCACATATACTGATATTCCATGATTTAAACATTTCATAACAATATCATAATGTGTCGGGGTTGGGCTATGCACAAATACCGCATCCGGCCCCCAGGACAACAGCTCATTCAAATCCGTAGTGCCTCTGGGAAAACGGTAAGAATGGACTGCCCCCTGCACAGTAGACGGCGAATGGCTGAGCACACCCACCACTTCTACCTGATCATGGCGGGAGAGCAGCGGCAGATAGACTTTGCGGGCGATGTCGCCGAGGCCAACCATCGCCACCTTAGTGCGTTCGGTAATTTCCATAAGAATATCTCCTTGGCTGTCTGTAGTTCCTTTTAGACGTATTATACCGTGACAAGCCGCAGCGACAAATGATCTTTGCTTCATTAAATGCTTTTTTTTCAGTATGATGAGATGAATGAGGGACAGAAAGGGCATAGTAGAATGAGAAAATGGCTGACGGTATTGCTGTATGTTTCGGGGATTATCCTCGCGTTTATCTACAGATATGACATCCTGGCCTGGCTGCGTCAGGACCACAATGCGCTTCTGGGGCTAAGTGCCGCCGCTTTACTGGCGCTCTTCCCTGTGGTGCCTTATAAGCTGATCATCGGGATATACGGTTATGCCTACGGAAGTCTGACCGCTGCGGTGATCTGCTGGAGTGCCTCCACCCTGGCCGGGGCGGTTATCTATGGCATTGTTAAATACATGTTCCAGGAAAAAGCCAGTAAATATCTGGCTTCTGTGCCTGCCCTGGGCAAATTCACATCTGCCGTGCAGCGGAGGCCGTTTGCCGCTGTAGTCCTCGCCCGGCTGGCTCCTGTCATCCCGCAGATGGCGGTCAACATTTACGCAGGGGCTGCCGGTTTACCCTTTTGGAGCTATCTCGCCGCATCTGGGCTCGGCAAAATCCCCGGCATCGCCTTATATGCTTTTCTTGGAGGCCAGCTCTTCAGCCATCCGCGAAGCGGGCTGATGGCAATCCTGGTATATGTGGTTGTGCTCGCTCTGGCTGTATTAGCGCTCCGCCCGCGGTCGCTTTGGACCAAGGAATGACTAAATAGGCTTGGAATGGCGGCCCGCTGGCAGGCTGCGCCTTTTTGTTTTATAATTACATTGTGATCTATTTAATTGCAATCTATGAATGGAGGGATATTCATGAGTGATGTTCAATCTGACAATATAAGCAGTAATACGGAAAAAGCCACATTTGCCGGGGGCTGCTTCTGGTGCATGGTATCTCCTTTTGAAGAACTGCCGGGGATTGTCGAGATCGTATCCGGGTATACCGGCGGACATACCGTTAACCCGACCTATGAGGAGGTTTGCTCAGAAACCACGGGACATGTGGAAGCGGTGCAGATCACCTTTAATCCCGATATTTTCCCATATACCAAGCTGCTGGAGCTGTTCTGGCAGCAGATTGATCCAACCGATGCCGGCGGGCAGTTCTATGACCGCGGAACTTCATACGGTACCGCTATTTTTACCCATTCCGAAGCGCAGCGGCAACAGGCGGAAGCCTCAAAGGCGGCACTCCAGGCCAGCGGGCATTTCTCCGCTCCGATTGTGACGCCCATTCTGCCGGCCAAGCCGTTTTACCGTGCAGAAGAGTACCACCAGGGTTATCATCACAAGAATCCCGGCCACTATAAACGGTACCGCCAGGGCTCCGGCCGGGACGCCTTTATTGAGGAGCACTGGAAGCACAAGGAAGATAAGGCCAGTCTGAAGGATCGGCTGACCCCGCTGCAATATGAAGTCACTCAGAACAATGCGACCGAATCCCCTTTCCGCAACGAATTCTGGGACCATCACGGGGATGGCATCTATGTGGACATTGTATCCGGAGAGCCGCTGTTCAGCTCCCGGGACAAATTTGATTCCGGCTGCGGCTGGCCCAGCTTCACCCGTCCGATCCGTGATTATTCGGTCAAAGAGAAAACAGATCTCAGCCATCTGATGATCCGCACCGAAGTCCGCAGCAAAACAGCCGATTCCCATCTTGGGCATGTCTTCAACGACGGCCCCGGCCCAAATGGCCTGCGATACTGCATTAACTCAGCGGCATTGCGTTTTGTTCCAAAAGAAGACTTGGAGAAAGAAGGCTACGGCGAATACCGCGCGCTGTTCCAACATGCTTAATTAACCGTATCAACGTACACGGCTGAATCTTAAAACGGCTGCACCGTCCTCCAGAGGACAGTGCAGCCGTTTTTGATTTGAGGACTATCCCCCTTCCAGTGTTCCGATTCCCAGCCTTACCGCCGAGATTGCTTATATTAACTCTACTTTTTCCCGCTATTCGCTCTTCAGTAAGCTGTTTGCGTCTATTTAAGTGTACTAATTCCAACTCGCTTTCCTGCCACAACCCGTGGCCCTGTCCATGGTTTCCAGGTTTCCGGCCTCCTCCTGCACACATATTACTCCGGCTTTTGATCGTCAAACTCATCTTCAACCTGCGCAGGTGCAGGCTGTTCATCCGCCTTTTGCGGCTTCGGCTGATGCGGCTCCCGGTTGGCCATCCGCGTGCGCTCCACCTTTTCATGATCCCGCGGCTTGGCTTTTCTGCGGAGCCAGAGCACAACCAACACCACAATGGCAGCTATAATCAATACCGGGAATGCGGCCGCCAGGAAGATGAAGATCCACTGAAACATTACGGATAACGCGTGCAGACTGCCCTGAAGCGCATCCGAAGCCCGGTTCATCAGCGGGCCTTGTTCTTTTGTCTTTGTAATATTCAAGCTTTCATCGGTCTGATACAAGCGAAGCTCAACTGTTGAAAATGAGACATTCTGGTCAATATAGCGCATTCTGCCCTTGATCGTCTCAATCTCTTCCTGAATGGCGCCGAGCTGGTTCGCAAACGCTACGAGGTCGGCGGATTTGGTTGCCTTTTTCATAAACTCGATGTACTGGCTCTCCATCAGCTGCTTGGCTTTGAGGCGCGACTCCAAATCCACATATTCCTCTGAAACATCCTGACCCTGAATCTGACGCTGAAGCTTTTCGTTTTTGATTTTTTCCAGGCTGCTTAGAAAGGGGGAAAACCCGGACGCCGGCACCTTAAGAATAAAGGTTCCGCCCCGCTCATACTCGGATGTGCTTTCCGAAAATTCAATTATATAGCCATTGGCAAGGGTCACCATATTCCGGACCTCTGTCTGCGCCGCAGCGTAATCCTTCACTTCCATGGTGAGATTGGCGTGATAGATCAGTTTTTTGTTCAGTCCTGCCACAACGTCGCTTCCTGTAAAACCAGCCGTTCCCTTTGACGTCTGCGCTGCGTCCATGCTGTCGGCAGCTGAATTTCCACCCCCGCCCTTGGTCCCTTTGGCGGCAGGTGCCTCAGCTTCAGAGCTCATAGACTGCTCTGCAACGTCTGCTGATGCGTTCTGCGCCGCACCGCCGTCTACGCTGGCCTCCGTACTGGCAGTATCCGCCTTCATAAGCGAATTCCCCGCAGCATCGTTGTTTTCTCCAGACCCGCACCCTGCCACAACCACAGCAAACATCAATAATCCCAATAGATAAAACAGATAATGCAGACCCCTTTTTTGCATCCTCATTCCTCCAAAAGTGTAGTGGAAACTCCGCTTCTGTTGTGCAGATTGCTGACGCGTAAGCTTTTTGTCTCTTGGCTTTCCGCGTTATACTCTTTGACGATCCAAAAGCTGGAAGGTTGCAGAAAAGCAGTAAATTTCCCAGTTTGGCAGTCCCGGTTCCCCCGTTTGCTAGCGTTTGCATGATTTGCTAAAATAAGGTGTCTGTAAAGACGGGAAACACCAATAACCCTATATCCGCAAGGAATAAGGGTTAGGTTCTGCCCGGACAAGCTCCACCTTGCCGGTCAGATCATGCTGGTTCGGCTGCTGCCCTTCCACGACAAGGGGAGGTGAGGCCCTCATGGCAAAAGACGTACAATGCGCAGTGAATTCCTGCACCTACTGGGCAGAGGAAAACAGATGCAATGCCGAATCCATCTTTGTGGCCTACCACAGTTCAAAACAGCCTTCAAATGCTGAGGAAACAGACTGCCAAACCTTTGAAAGAAAATAAGCCCAGGTTAGAAGGGACCCTCCACGGTCCCTTCTTGCTTATTCCCATTCTAGCAAGATTGAGAATGATTATCAAGCGTTATTCTTCCGCACATTTGCCGCTGCCAGCACCATGTTGCGCAGCGCCGCTTCTGTCTCCTCCCACCCCCGTGTCTTCAGCCCGCAGTCCGGATTAATCCAGAATTGTCCGGCATCCAGCACACGCAGGGCGCGCTCAATATTTTGAGTCATCTCCTCTACTTCCGGTACACGGGGGCTGTGAATATCATAGACGCCCAGGCCAATTCCTTTATCATAGTCATCATTTTCAAAAGCAGCGATCAGCTCCCCATGGCTGCGCGAGGTTTCAATAGAGATGACATCGGCATCCATGGCCGAAATGGCCCCGATCATATCGTTGAACTCGCTGTAGCACATATGGGTGTGCACCTGCGTGGTATCTTTTACATGATTGGTTGCCACCCGGAAGGACCGCACCGCCCAATTGAGATAATGCTCATGGTCCTCTGCCTTCAGCGGCAGCCCTTCACGGATCGCCGGCTCATCCACCTGGATCATCTCGATGCCGGCATCCTCCAGCGCCTGCACTTCATGACGCAGGGCCAGCGCGATTTGCTTGGCGACCTCTTCACGGCTGAGATCATCGCGGACGAACGACCAGTTCAGGATCGTTACCGGACCGGTCAGCATCCCTTTTACCGGGAGCCTTGTCAGCGACTGGGCATAGACGCTCTCCTTGACGGTCATGGGCTGAATAAAAGCGACATCCGCATAGATGACCGGAGGCTTCACACAGCGGGAGCCGTAGGACTGCACCCAGCCATTCTGGGTGAACAGATAACCGGCCAGCTTCTCACCGAAGAATTCGACCATATCTGTCCGCTCGAACTCCCCGTGGACCAGCACATCCAGGCCCAGCTCCTCCTGAAGGGTAATCGCCTCCGCGATTTGGCGGCGGACGAACGCGTCATAGCGCTCCTCGTTCCATACGCCTTTGCGCCATTTGAGACGCGCCTGCCGCACCTCTGCCGTCTGCGGAAAGCTGCCGATGGTTGTCGTGGGCAGCAGCGGCAGCTTCCACTTCGCCTGCTGCAGCTTCACGCGCTCTGCAAAAGGCAGGCTGCGGCTGTCCGGAAGCGCGTCCAGCCTGCGGACCTGCTCCGCTACATCCTGGCGTCCGCGTTCAGGAAGGGCGCGGAAGGCGGCCAGCGCTTCACGGCTCTCCGCAAGCTGCGCCGCAGCGTTACCGTTCCCGCCGCCGGCGGCTGCAGCGAGCAGGCCAAGCTCTGCCAGCTTCTCGTCAGCGAAGGCCAGTGCCTGCTTCACGGCAGGTTTCAGCTTGCTTTCGCTCTGCACGGTTACCGGCACGTGCAGCAGGCTTGAGGATGGCTGGAGAATCAGCCGGTCCAGCGGGACATGGGCGGCCAGCTTCTGGATCAGGCCGAGCTTGGCATCAGGGTCGGCGCGCCAGATGCTGCGCCCGTCAATAATGCCGGCACCCAGCCATTTATCAGCCGGCCAGCCAAGGCGTTCAACCGCTTCCAGATTGGCGCCGCCATCATGGACGAAGTCGAGGCCAATGGCTTGTACCGGCAGCTCCAGCAAGGCTTCCAGCGGTTCCGCCGCTTCAAAATAGGTCTGCAGGATCAGCTTCAGCCCGGGAACTGCTGCGGAAATCGCACCATATATGGTCTTCAGCAGCTCTATATCTTCCGGAGCCAGCCCGGTAACGACCGCCGGTTCGTCGATCTGCACCCAGGCAACACCCTCCTGCTCCAGCTCTTGCAGCAGCTGAATATAAACCGGCAGGAACCGCGCAGCAACTTCTCCGGTTTCCGCTGCCGGGAACCCCTTGGACAGCTTCAGGAAGGTATAAAGTCCAACTATAACCGGCTTGCCTTCAATGCCAGCCTGCGTTTTAGCGAAGCGGTAGGCGGCCAGCGGTTTGTTCTCTGTAAGCTGCGGGGTTAGGCTGCCGATTTCAGGCACGATGTAGTGGTAATTGGTATTGAACCATTTGGTCATCTCACAGGCCGGGGCGGATGCGCTGCCGCGGGCCATGGCGAAATACAGATCGAGCGGAACGGCCCCGCCGTTATAAGCATAACGCTGTGGAACAACGCCGAACATTACAGCGGTGTCCAGCACATGATCGTAGTAGGTAAAATCATTCACCGGAATCAGATCGATACCGGCTTTTTGCTGCGACTGCAGATGCTGAAGCTGAATTCCAGCCATTTGGGCAAGGAAATCCTGCTCACTCACTTTGCCGGACCAGTAGGCCTCCAGCGCTTTTTTCCACTCGCGGTTTTTACCGATTCTCGGGTACCCCAGATTGCTGGTAGTAATCTTGTTTGTCATGATATTCTGCTCCTCATCTATCCCTTTTTGTTCATTCAAATCCAAAGTGTTCTGCACTTCATCCCTTAATCTGATGCCATCATACTGTACCCCTTTCGCCATCCGCAACAGATTCCGGTGTCTGGGCGTTATACACATTGGCTATAGCAAAACAGCAGCTGGCCGGATATTGCACTTGAACCTGGATAGAACTCATGCCAAAAGAACCCCGATAAGCCCTTGTCCAAAAAAGGCGGTACCCTTCAACGAGGGCACCGCCTTTTTATTCTTTTCTATTCTAGAACCACACCAGGTAAACCACCGCAGCCAGAATAATCCGGTAGATAGCGAACGGCATCAGCTTGATCCGGTTGATCAGCTTCAGGAAGAAGCGCATGGACAGCAGCGCGAACAGAAAGGCGCTGATGAACCCGGCAATGAAGAACGGCAAGGCATCCAGCGTGAAATACTGCCAGTTCTTCAGCAGTGAAATCAGGCTGGCACCGGCCATGATCGGCACCGCCATAATAAAGGTGAAATCGGCAGCGGCCCGGTGGCTCATGCCGAGCAGAACGCCGCCGGAGATCGTTGATCCGGACCGCGAGAAGCCCGGCCAGAGCGACAAGCACTGGATCAGTCCGACCGATAGCGCCTGCCTATATGTAATTTGATCGACACTCTCCGCTTTGATCTTTTTGGGGGCGAACAGGTCCGCACAGATCATCAGAATAGCTCCAACGACCAGGCCGATCAGCACCGTAGCCGTTGAGAATAAATGCTCATCAATATAATCCTCGAACAGAAATCCCAGCACGCCGGCAGGAATGAGGCCTACAATGACCTGCGCCAGCTTCAGCCGTCCCGCAGTTTCAACGGCCGGCTGGCCTTCCGGCACCGCTGTCAGCTCCTTGCGGCTGAAGCGCTTCAGGCCCAGCAGATCAATGAACCGGTTGCGGAAGATCACCACTACGGCCAGGATTGAACCCAACTGGATCACGACTTTGAAGGTGTTAGCCGTATATTTTCCGAGAAAATCCATCGATTTCAGCCACATATCATCGACAATAATCATATGGCCGGTGGAGGATACCGGAGCAAATTCGGTCAACCCTTCTACAATTCCGAGAATGATAGCTTTAATAATAGTCAGCAGCTCCATGATTCTCCTCCTAAAAGTTTTGTGAGCATTGCTTCCTGAATTTTCTTCGTACAAAACTCGCTTCGGAAGCATTTACTTAAGTTTTGTGAGCATTGCACCCTGAATTTTTTTCGTACAAAACTCGCTTCGGAAGCATTTACTTAAGTTTTGTGAGCATTGCACCCTGAATTTTCTTCGTACAAAACTCGCTTCGAAAGCGTGACCTTGATTGGTATTTGCTAGCTGCGCGCCTTCCCTGCGGTACGGCGTTTGCGGAGATACAGCAGACCCAGCACGAGAATTCCTCCGGCAAGCAGGACATATACAACACTGGAATACGTGTCGATATAGCCTCCAATGTCCTCCCACGACTCGCCGAGTGCAGCCCCCAGGAGGATCAGAAGAGTATTCCAGCCCAGCGTGCCGATCGCCGTAAACAGCATGAAGAGTCCAAACTTCATTCCCGACATGCCTGCCGGAATCGAGATCAGGCTGCGCACCAGCGGCACCATCCGGCAGAACAGCACTGTCCAGTAGCCGTATTTGTCAAACCAGGCATCCGCTTTGCGGATATCGCTTTTGTTGATCCGGATCCATTTGCCGTAGCGGTCCACGATCCGCTCCATTCTGCTGACATCCAGCAGCCGGCCAATCCAGTACAGAATCACCGCTCCAAGCAGCGAGCCTGCCGTTGAGGCGATCAGCACACCGGGAATCGTAAGCCCGGAAGTCGTGGTCATAAATCCGCCAAACGGCAGGATGACCTCCGAGGGAATCGGCGGGAATATATTTTCCAAGGCCAGCATCAGAAAAATTCCGGCATATCCGAACTGCTCCATGATATCTGTAATCCATGTTTTCATTCGTGTCCCTCCGTCTAGATGAGATTTTTCTTGAGGTTGCGCAAATAGCGGCTGCGGATGAAGAAGAAGTACAGCGTCTGGGCAGCCAGATAACCGGTCAGTACTGCCCCGGTCTCGGCAGCGATGGATAGATAGAACAGCCGCTGCAGCGCAATAAAGGCAAACAAGCTGTGCAGAACCGCCAGCAGCACCGGAACAAAAAACATAAGTGCCAGCTGCAGCGTGGCAATGCGGTCCAGCTCCCGGTCGGTCAGGCCCATTTTGGACAGGGTCGAATACTGCAGACGGTCATGGTCCAGGTCCATATAAAGACGGAAATAGAGAAAGCTGCCTGCCGCAATGAAGAACACTGTCCCGACCAGCAGTGAAGCGAACAGCATCGTGCTGTACAGCGTGCGTTGAATTTCGAACAAGGTGCCGCTGATTACGACAGCAAAAGGGGACTTTGCTTCATAGGGCACTTTTCCTGTGGCGGCCAGCTCTGAGGCTACCCCTGTTGTCCGGGGAAAATCCTCCATATAGAACCCGGTATACCAGTCCTGGTGCACCGGGACAATTCCGTTGTACAGGCTGTCGCTGACCACGAGTCCGCTGAAGTCCCCGCCGCCTCTGCCGTCCAGCTCCGGAAGCAGATATTCCGCAATGGGCACATGCTGCGTATAGCCAATCTCTTGAATCTGGATTCCTTGCTTAAGCGAGTAGGTTGCCTTGAACCGCGCAGCGGTCAGGCTGCGGTCACGCTGGGAACCAATCATCACCAGTCCTTTATTCCCCTCAAGAGGAGGCTCGTCTGAGATGAAGCCTGCATGCCGCAAGGCAAGCTTGTAATTACTGTATGACATCAGCGGGAGCTGTTTTGTATGGTCAGGACCGGTCTGTGAGACTATAGCCGCGTATTTGAGCGGAATCCGCAGGGTTTCGTAAGGCAGGTCTAACCGTTCCAGCTCTGCGGTAATCCCCTGCAGGTCCTGCTTTTCCGAGGAAACGTACCCGCCTCCCTTAGCCACATAACCGACAGCCGCAGGATAATCCAGCTTCAGCTCCCGTGACAAGGTGTGGATCGAGGCAAACACCCCGACCGAGGTAAAGGAGACCGCAGATACAATGGTGACCATAAAAAACATCCGGCCATTATCCTTCCAGCGGTACGAAAGCCCCGAGAATGTTAGGATATGCGTGTGCTTCCAATAGAAGCGCCGGAGCTTCCGCAGCACCCCCACAATATACAAGCTGAGCTGTGTGTAAAAAAGATAGGTACCAGAAACCGTGATCAGCACAACAGGAAACATCATGATTTCTACAGTTGCGGCTGTTGTTGCAGCTGCCAGAGCATAACCGGCCAGCAGCAGCAGACCCGATAATAACGCAAGCCCGCCCGATACCTTAGGCTCTGTTTCCCCTCTGCCTCCGCCCCGGAACAAGCCGTGCGGCGATTCACTGCCGATGAAGGCAAAGGTCAGCAGCGAGATCAGCATAAACAGCAGGACAAAGCTGCAGATCGTCAGCACCGGTGCCTGCCAGGACAGATGGAATTCCAAAGGTTCGATACCCAGGAAGCCGGACCCGATCATCAAAAACAGCTTGCCCAGCAGCAGTCCAAGCAGCGTGCCGGTGAGGATGGCTAAGCTGCCGATCATCATATTTTCCAGAAAAACCATCAGCTTCAGCTGCCGCTTGGTCATGCCGTGCATCAGCAGAATGCCGAATTCCAGCTTGCGCGATTGCAGGAAGGAGCCAACCGACACAAGCACGAACAGGGAACAAAAAAGATAGATGATTGCTTCGGCCGCCATCATGGTTCTGGCCGCTGCACCGAGAATCATATCCTGCGAAATGGCCGGATGGTAGATAAACAGTGCACACAGAAAAAAGACCATGACCGAAAAAGCACTGCTGACGAAATACGCGGCATATTTCCGCTTGTTCCGTGCTACATTCCTATAGGCGAACTGCCGGAAGTTCATGGCCCGCGCCTCCCAGCAGCGACAGCATGTCGATAATGTTCTGGAAGAAGGCCGCTCTGCTGCTGCCCCGGTACATCTCGCTGTGAAAGCGCCCGTCTTTGATGAAGATTACCCGGTGGCAAAAGCTCGCGGCTACGGCGTCATGTGTGACCATAAGTACCGTCGTTCCTTCTGCTCCATTCACTTCTGCAAGCAGGTTCATGACTTCGCCGGCGGCTTTCGAGTCCAGGCTTCCTGTAGGCTCATCGGCCAAAATCAGCGAGGGCCGGTGGATCATTGCCCGGGCGATGGCCACCCGCTGCATCTGTCCGCCGGAAATTTCGCAGGTCCGCTTGTCCAAAAGTGCACGGATGCCGAGCCGGTCAGCCACCTCCCCAAGCCGTTTCTCCATTTCCTTCACTGTGAACCCGGCCAGCGTCAGCGGCAGCACAACATTCTCCTCCACGGTTAGTGTGTCAAGCAGGTTGAAATGCTGGAAGACAAACCCCAGCTCCTTACGGCGGAACAATGCCTTGTCCTTGCTCCCCAGCTCCCCCGGGTTCCGGCCATTGACCATCACTTCCCCTGAGGTCGGCTCATCAATTGTGGCGATTACGTTAAGCAGTGTGGTTTTACCGCTGCCCGAAGGTCCCATAATGCCCACGAACTCGCCTTTCTCCACAGCAAAGCGAATATGGTTCAAGGCGTGAGTCGAAACCTTGCCTTCATATATTTTGGATAAATTGTGGACGTCTAATATGGGCAAGTGCTTCCGCTCCTTCGATCGCCTGGATTACCTTTATTATAAAAACTGTAAACTGCAGCTGCCATTTCTGAAACTTACAACCACCTTACAGTATTGTAAGCCGGGAACATTATGGTCACATTCAAGCTGTCGAGGAAAGTGGTTGACATTCCGCCGCAGAACGCTTATATTTACATGCATGAGCATGCATTTAATATTACACGAGGAGAGATTAATTATGATGAAGGACTTATTCACCCCCTATGAGCTGCAGGATTTGAAATTGAAAAACCGTGTCGTTATGCCCCCCATGTGCCAATATTCCGTTGCCAATAAGGATGGCATCGCCACGGATTGGCACTACAATCACTATGTAAGCCGTGCGGTCGGCGGTACAGGACTTATTATTATGGAGATGACCGATGTCGATCCGGATGGCCGGATTACCGATTATGACCTTGGAATCTGGTCAGATGATCATATTCCCGCATTGGCAAGAATCGTTGAAGCGTGCCACTCTTATGGCGCCAAGGTAGGCGTACAGATTGCCCATGCCGGACGTAAAGCCGAGGATGCTCCGCTACCTGTAGCCCCTTCCGCCATTCCTTTTAGTGCCGAGTATAAAACTCCGCGCGAGCTGACCACTGAAGAAGTAAAGGCAATGGTTCAGAAATTCCAGGCTGGCGTTGAGCGGGCCGTTCAGGCCGGTTTTGATGTCATTGAGCTGCACGGGGCACACGGTTATCTGATCCACCAGTTCCATTCCCCTTTGACCAATAAACGGACGGATGAATATGGTAAGGACCTGACGCGGTTCGGCAGAGAAGTCATCCAGGCGGCCAAAAAGGTAATGCCGGAGGGAATGCCTCTAATTATGCGTATTTCCGCACAGGAATATGTGGAAGGCGGCTACGGCCTCCGCGAGAGTGTGGAGATCGGCAGAGCGTATAAGGAAGCCGGAGCTGATATTTTCCATGTCAGTGCCGGTGGTGAAGGTGCTATTGCTGCTGAAGGCAAACCGGGAACTCACGCTGCCTATCAGGTTCCGCTTGCCCGTGCGTTCAAGCACGAGCTGAATGTTCCGGTGATTGCCGTCGGACGTTTGGATGAGGCTGTGCTGGCTAACGCGGTTATCGGCAACGATGAAGCCGATCTGGTCGCTGTGGGACGGGGCATGCTGAGAAACCCGTACTGGACCCTGGAAGCCGGTGTACAGCTCGGCAAGGACGCGGGTCTGCCCAAGCAATACGAGCTTGGCTTCCCCCGTTCCCGAAGATAAGACTTACGCCCGTAAGGTATGTTCTAACGCCATTTCTTATACAAAACGGGACCCGGAGTGTTATAATAGACAAAAATTTATTATATAAATTGAACTTAAAAAATTAAGATAAGAGAGGGAAAGTGGCGGAGGAGAAGTTTGGAACTGTAGAGCGTTAGCGTTCGCCTTTGTATCCGGATACCATCCGCTAAAAGCGGAATGAATGAAGAAATCTGGATATTGGCAGCGGCCGGAAGTCCAAACCTCCTCTGGGGTCACGACCCATCCTAAAATACAAAAATCATAAGTTCAGTTTATATAGGCATCCTTTGGCATACATCCGGGAGAGGAATGGTATAAATGAAAAATCCCCTTGAAGGCGGGCTGATCACCAGTTGGCTAAGCTTAACTCATATACAAATGAAGGTTGCGGGTGAACTGGAAGCGAAATTGCAGGAGAACTTTGGATGGTCGCTCAACGAATTCTATCTGATGTTCTTCCTGTCCGAAGCGCCGGAGAAGAAGCTCCGCCTGCAGCAGCTGGAGGCGATGGTCGGGCTCAGCCAGAGTGCCGTCTCCAGGCTGGTCAGCCGCTTTGAAGCGAAGGGCTGCGGGGCACTGCAAAGAACGGTATGCGACGACGACCGCAGAAGTATCTATACCTCCCTGACCCCTCTCGGCCAGGAAAAGGTAGACCGTGCACAAGTGACGGTGAACGAGGTGCTTCATGAAGCTTTTCCCCGTGCGGAAACCAAGCTGTTGCTGGAGCAAATGCTGCAGCTCCCGCAGCAATAATGCCCAAGCCGGGCTTCCCCTTATAAAAACCTGCTGTCTCATACACGAGGCGGCAGGTTTTTGTATAATTACTTTTCACCTATCCTGGGGTTGCGGTATCCGCTGTGGTCAGCCGGTTAAATGGATGAGTCGACCTGGTCGACGGCCTCAGCCTGCTGGATAGTCTTGATTTTCCCTTTTGCCACAAACAAAAGTTATCTCAAAACATAATCCGCACCGTAGTCCCCTTTTCCACCTCCGAGGAAATTCCCACCTCATGCCCCAGCTTGCCGCAGATCTGCTTCACCAAATAGAGGCCCATCCCAGTGGATTCCTGGAAGCTGCGCCCGTTGACTCCCGTAAAATAAGCATCGAACACACGCGGCAAATCGCCGGGCGGAATACCCACTCCTTCATCACGCACCTCCAGTACTGGCCTGCCCTGCTCCCCCGTATATCCGTAAAAATGCACAAACCGCCCTTCCTCCACCGTATACCGCAGCGCATTGGTAATGAGCTGGGTCAGCACAAAGGACAGCCATTTTTCGTCTGAGGTAATGAGCAGGCCGTTCTCTACCGTAATGGCCGGGAATACGCGTTTGCGGATAAACAGCCGTTTCTGCTCCGAGGTCACGCCCCGCACAACCGCCGCAAGCTCCAGCCGCTCCACATAGAAATCATGTTCGAAGGTATCCAGGCGGGCTGTGTAAAGCACGGTATCCAGCCCTTTCTTGAGCCGGTCCAGCTCATCCCCGATGGCCGTAAAAGGAGGCCCGTCCTTGCCCTGGATGATGAGGTGGATGACCGACAGCGGGGTCTTCATGCCATGCACCCACTGGTTAATGAAGTGAATATGCTCCTCCAGCTTGTGGCGGTAGCTGTGCAGATCGTTCTGGTACAGGCGGAACTGGTGGGCCAGCAGTCTGCGCAGGCTCTCCGCCAGCGGAGAGCTCTGGGCAGGTCCGCCGGAGTCATCCAGCGAGGCGGGGAGATTCAGCAGACGTTCGTAAAAGGAACGGTTGGAGAAATAGCGGTACGCCAGATAAGCCAGCAGCAGACAGGTGCTGAGCAGGCCTGCATACAGGCTTACGTTCACTCCGCTGCTTCCGTCCAGACGGTACACCAGGGTGATCATCAGGAGCTGAGCCAGATAGATGACAATCAGAGGCGACTGTTCACGCAAAAAGAGCTTCATGCTACGCCTCCCCCCAGTTCTCGCACAGCCTGTAGCCTTGACCGCGGACAGTCTGCAGACCGTCCGCAATATCCAGGGCCGAGAGCTTTTTGCGCACCCGGGTTACGTACACATTCAGCGTATTGTCATCGACAAAAGCCTGGTCATCCCAGATTTTCTCCAGCAGCCGGTCGCGGGTGACGACAGTGCCCGCTTTTTGCATCAGCTCGTCGAGAATTTTGGCTTCGGTGTGGCTGAGATCAATTTTGGCACTCCCGCGGGACAGAACCAGCCGTTCAACATCCAGCATCAACCCCGCTACCGTAAGGCTGCGCTCCGTGCCTCCTCCGGCATAGGAGCCGTAGGCCCGGCGGAGATGGCTTTTGATTTTGGCGAGGGCAATCTCATAATCAAACGGCTTCGTGATGTAATCATCGGCTCCGTTTTCCAGCGCCATCACCTGATCCATTTTGCCCTCACGGGCAGAGATGAACAAGATCGGGCAGGTGGAGAGACCGCGGATTTGGCGGCACCAGTAATACCCGTCGAATTTCGGCAGATTCACATCCAGCAGCACCAGATGGGGGGCAAACTGCTCGAACTCCATCCGGACTGCTTCAAAATCATGCACTGCCTGCGTCTCATAGCCGAATTTATGTAAATAATCCTGAAGCAGCATTACCAGTCCACGGTCGTCTTCGATAATAAAAATTTTGAACATATCAGGCCTCCGGTTTGCAGCATAAGCCCGTTTAGGGGTTTGCCCCATAATATATACAGTCCCTTGCGAGTAGTCAAATTAGGGGGATGATGATTGATGGCGTGGAATATATAAATCCTTATAGTTTAAAATAGTATTGCCCACATGAAATCTGTGGTGTTCCAGCCAGCTCCTGTTGAAGATATTCATATGATTCCGGTATGATTGTAGTTTGTGCAACAGAATTGTTCCTCTATGGGATTAAAACGCAATCTGCTGTATTTCCTGCAATTGGTTTCTGTGATTTCGGCTTTATGGGTGCAATTCAGGAGATTTTGCTGCACAACCTGCAATAGATTCTATTTTCGCTTAAACTTGGGGGCAATCAGCTGCAGATATTGCAATAGATCAGGTCTCGGGTATACATTTTAAGCAGCTATTTGGCAGCTATCCCCTAACCATTTCAATTTTCGCTGGATAGGCGACAATCTTACACTGCGTTAATTCATTTACGCCAGGAGGTACTTTAGGATGAAGCAGAACAAATACGACGAGGCCGGTTTTTTTGCCAAATATAGCGCAATGCCCCGCTCCACCGGGGGACTGGAGGCTGCCGGAGAATGGAGCACCTTCCGCTCCCTGCTTCCTGATTTACACGGTAAAAGAGTACTGGATCTCGGCTGCGGTTTCGGCTGGCATTGCCGGTATGCCCGCGGGCAGCATGCGGAATCTGTGGTGGGCATCGACCTGTCCGAAAAAATGCTAGAGCGGGCCAGGGTGATGACAGATGACCCCGGGATCGAATACCGCCGGGGCGCGATTGAGGACATCCGGTTCGCTGCGGGCGAATTTGATGTGGTGATCAGCTCACTCGCCATCCACTATGTCGAGCGGTTCGATCTACTCTGCCGCGAGGTTCAGCATTGCCTTCGGCCGGGCGGCAGCTTTGTGCTCTCCGTGGAGCATCCCATCTATACTGCGCTCGCCGCGCAGGACTGGCACTACGGTCCGGATGGCGCGAAGCTCCATTGGCCGCTGGACCATTATCATGATGAAGGCCCGCGCGAAGCCAGATTCCTTGAGGATGATGTGATTAAATATCACCGCAATATAGCGACTTATCTCAATACGCTGATCAACTCCGGCTTCACAGTCACGAAGCTCTCCGAGCTTCAGCCGACCCCGGAGATGCTGGAGCAGTACGCCGCCTGGCATGAGGAGCTGCGCCGCCCCATGTTCCTGCTGCTCTCGGCAGTGCGAAATTAGCAGGGCTGCTGATGTGGTTGCAGGTGCGGGTGCAGACATAGGTGGAGACATAGCTGGAGAAGACTGACGCAGACATAGTCGCAGTTGCGGTTGCAAACATTGTTGGAGAAGACAAACGCAGACATAGTCGCAGTTGCAGTTGCAAACGTAGTTGGAGAAGACTGACGCAGACATAGTCGCAGTTGCAAACGTAGTTGGAAAAGACTGACGCAGACATAGTCGCAGTTGCAAACGTAGTTGGAAAAGACTGACGCAGACATAGTCGCAGTTGCAAACGTAGTTGGAAAAGACTGACGCAGACATAGTCGCAGTTGCAAATGTAGTTGGAAAAGACTGACGCAGACATAGTCGCAGTTGCGGTTGCAAACATTGTTGGAGAAGACTGACGCAGACATAGTCGCAGTTGCAAACGCAGTTGGAAAAGACTGGCAGACATAGTCGCAGTTGCGGTTGCAAACGTAAGTCTGAGAAGGAACAAAGCGGCTTCGCCGTCCTTTAGCTTCACTGGACTCTGGTGCTCTTTGATTTCAGTATAGCGTTACCTGGAGAACGACTTCTATGAATCTACGGCAACTCCAGTTGGAACCCATTTCACCAAGTTGCCCACTTCTGGTCTAATCAAAGGTATTCATATCTCTCATTTCACCCAGTCACCCACTTCTGGTCTAATCAAAGGTATTTATACCTCTCATTCCACCCAGTCACCCACTTCTGGTCTAATCAAAGGTATTCATACCTCTCATTTCACCCAGTCACCCACTTCTGGTCTAATCAAAGGTATTTATACCTCTCATTTCACCTAGTCGCCCACTTCTGATCTAATCAAAGGTATTTATACCTCTCATTCCACCCAGTCATTCACATCTGGTCAAATCAAGGGTATTTATACCTCTCATTTCACCCAGCCACCCTTTGCCGCTACAACAACGGTACTTCTGCCGTTGTTGTAGCGGCGAATCGGACTCCGGCATTCTCACCGCATGGCATCGTTAGGAAACCATTATTGACCGCGGAATTTGTGTGGTTTCCTGCCGGAAACGATGAGTTCCCTTCGCGATCTTTCTGCGGCTAATGCCGACCAGATAACCGTTATTGGGGAGGATTGTCCATTCCGCCATTCCGCCATTCCGCCATTCCGCCCTTTCGCCCTTCCGCAGGACAAACGGACGGAGGTTCCGCGAATTGTCGCTGGAATATCCTGTTCGCCTTTACATCGTGCAATCAAAGTGCTACGATACAAACATGACGTTAACGTTATATTCTATTGTGAAAGGAGTGATCAATCATGGACCGCATGCGTATCGGCGAGTTGACAGAGCGGGCAGGGGTTACTCAGCGCACGGTCCGCTACTATGAGAGCATCGGATTGCTTCCTTCAGGGGAGCGCGAGGGCAACGGTCATCACTACTACACGGAAGAGACGGTCGCCCGTCTGCGGAAGATCGATCAGTTGAAGACGCTGGGCCTAAGCCTTGAGGAGATCCGGGACGTAATCGGGCTCTACTTCACGGACCCTAGCGGGATACAGCCGAAACGAAAGGTTCTCGGCCTGCTGCACCAGCATCTGGCCGACACAGATAAGAAGCTCGAAGCACTGGGGCAGTTCCGTGCCGATCTGCAATCCCATATCGAACGCTTCGAGCGGTGGCTCGAGACCAATGATCGAGCCTAAATTTTTTTACTCAAAACATGACGTTAACGTTATGTTTCTAAAATTTCGAAGGAGGAATTATATTCATGAGCGAAAACATTGGATTTATCGGACTCGGTCTGCTCGGGCTGCCCATCGCAGCTAATCTGCTGCAAGCGCGGTATGCGCTGACCGTATACAACCGCACCGCGGACAAAGCGAAGCCGCTCGTGGCCCAGGGCGCGTTGCAGGCAGCCCGTCCCGCCGACACCGTGACGGCCGGAGGCATTGTCGTTACCCTGGTGTGGGACGATGAAGCACTGGAAAGCATCGTCGGAAGCGAGGATTTCCTGGAGCGGCTCGGACCAGGCGGCATTCACGTATCGATGAGCACGGTGTCGCCGGATACGGGCAGGAAGCTGGCGGACTTGCACGCGCGGCATGGCTCCGTCTATGTCGAGGCGCCCGTCTTCGGGCGGCCCGAGGCGGCCGCTGCCAAGCAGCTGTGGATTCCCGTAGCGGGTCCGCAGGAAGCGAAGGAGCGGGTGCGGCCAGTGCTGGAGGCGATGGGAGCCAAAGGGATCTTTGACTTCGGTGAAGAAGCAGGGACGGCCGTGCTCGTCAAGCTGATCGGTAACTTCCTCATCGTCTCCGCCGGACGCTCGCTGGAGGAAGCACTAGGCATGGCCGAGCGCGGCGGAGCCGATCCCAAAGCGGTGGCCGAGATGCTTACGAGCACGCTGTTTCCCGCCCCCATCTATCAATCCTACGGTAAAATGATCGCCGAGAAGACAGCAAATCTCTCCGAAAGCAAAATTCCGCAGAAGGATGTCGGCCTCTTTCTGGCGGCGGCGCAAAACGCGCATTTCCCCGCTCCGCTCGCCGGTCAGCTGCTTGATATGCTGGAGGGCGGAGATCGGAGCAGACAATAAATTGAGCCGATTCGCAAAATAAGAAGGGGCTGTCCCAAGGTCACGAACGTGACCTGAGGGACAACCCCTTCTTTGTAAAACAAAATCAAACCATCCTTTGGAAAATGGAAGGGACGAGCAACCCTCAAAAGGTGAGGGTTCCTTGTACCTCCCTATTCCCAAGCCAGGCTTATAAGGTGCAGATCGGAACGTGTCAGCGTCACGCCAAGCAGTCCGGTAACAGGGCCGGATGCTCCACTAGGTGCAAAGCTTTATCTGCCGTCCAGCAGATTGCCGAGGCCGCCGAGGATGCTGCCTTCTTCCTTGCGGCCGGAGTTGCCCGCAGCCGACAGAATACGGTCTGCCATCCGGCTGAACGGCAGTGACTGCACCCATACCTTGCCCGGCCCGCGCAAGGTGGCGAAGAACAGGCCCTCGCCGCCGAACAGCGCGGTTTTTACGCCTTTTACAAACTCAATGTTGTAATCGACCGAAGAGGTCATCGCCACGAGACAGCCGGTATCGAGCTTAATCGTCTCGCCTGCCTGCAAGGTACGCTCCATGACATAGCCGCCCGAGTGGACGAAGGAAAGTCCGTCCCCTTCAAGCTTTTGCATAATGAAGCCTTCACCGCCGAAGAAGCCCGCGCCCAGCTTGCGCTGGAATTCAATCCCGATCGAGACGCCCTTGGCTGCACAGAGAAAAGAATCCTTCTGGCAGATGATTTTGCCGCCGTGCTGCTGAAGATCCAGGGGAATGATTTTGCCCGGATACGGGGCGGCAAAGGTTACACTTTTACGGCCGTAGGCTCCGCTGTGCGTGAAGATTGTCATGAACAAGCTTTCACCGGTCAGCAGGCGTTTGCCCGCGCCCATCAGCTTGCCCATCAGCCCGCCTCCGCGTGAGCCGGTGCCGTCGCCGAAGATTGTCTCCATGGTAATCTCCGGGTCCATCATCATGAAGCTGCCCGCCTCGGCAATCACGCTCTCGCCTGGATCAAGCTGGACCTCAACACACTGAATTTCCTCTCCCATAATCACATAATCAATCTCATGTGCGCTCAATAGTATTCCTCCTAAATTTTTGGTGTCAGTGCTTCATCAGCTTATTCTCATTTTACTATGTAACCCTATGAATGTATGGCTGAGATATATACGCGCCCCATTCTTTGCTGGTTTCAGGATGAGTCCAAAAATATTCCCCCACCAAAATCTGATACAAAAAAGGCCAGCCTGTTGTTCATTTGGCTGACCTTTTCGCTTATCCCTGAAACAGGGGCTGATTCTGAAATTGTCACATTACGGTACCATCGTGCGGCTTGCTAAGTGTGGGCTGAATGGTGGGTGCTTTGCTCAGCTTAGGTCTGCCAAGTGAGGTTGTAAACGTAATAACGTAGCCGGCTACGACTACTGCGATTACTGTGTACAGCGTTTCCTTGAGAGGCATGTAGAAAAGCGATAATGCCAGAACGATTACATCCATCAGGATAAATACGGTTCCTACCTTAATCCCCTTCCATTCACTGATCAGCAGCGACAAAATGTCGTCACCGCCGCTTGCCCCGCCGCCGCGCAGGACCATTCCCGCTCCTAGACCTGTCAGTACACCGGACAACAACGCCGCGAGCGGCAGGTTATCCTGCAGATTGATCACCCATCCGGAATAACGCTCCATCAGACTGTAGAATACCGTGAAGGCTCCTACGGAGATGAAGGTGTTCAGTACGAACGCTCTTCCTTTGAAGATCATCGCAATTAAGAGTACTGGTATGTCTAAGATTAGAATAGATAAAGAAGGCGAAATGCCCAGCACATATTTGCCGAGCAGCGACAAGCCTACAAATCCGCCCTCGGTCAAATGATTCTGATAATTAATGTGATAATAAGTAAATGCAAGCAGCAATGTTCCGGACAATATGACTGTGAGTCGTAGCGGCATTCCCATGCCACTGTCTTGTTTCCTCATACAGGTCTCCCCTTATCGTATATAGCGGCTAGACGTTTGCCAAGCCTCTACGACGGGTCTGACCGGAGGAAGTGTTACTCCTTCGCATACAATGATACTCCCTTCCCTCGCAGAGGCGGCTAACGTCAATGAACAACGGTTCGCGCACTTTCTACAGGGAAGCTAAGTATAAGACAGATCATAACGTTTCCAAATCGTCCTTTGGGGAATCGTCCTTCGGGGACACATGGTATCCTGATCCTTTCTCTAATTTGATGTGTTCTGAATAGATTATACCACGCAGAAGTGACTCTCTAAACACTTTTCCATTAAAAAGCATAAAGAACACTGTAAAATCTCTGTCAACCCGGATTGCGCAGCAGACGGTTGACCGTCTCCCGCCGCACGCCAATCAGCTGTCCGATCTCCTCCTGTGTCAATAAATCCGTCAGCTCTGCGCCATGGGAATATTCAAGAAGCCAGCGTTTCAGCAGATCCAGCCGCTCTCCGGGAGTGCCCACTGTAAGATGGTCCAGGCGGGTCTGCATGAAACGCACCTTCTCTTGAAGCAGCAAGGCGATCTCCATCACTTTATCCGGATCTTCGCGCAGCTCACGGTACCATTCCGCTGCCGGGACAAGCTCCACTTCACTTTTCATCATCGCTACAGCCGTTCCATGCGCCTCCTTCGGTGAAATGAGTGAATGATGGGGGACGGTCTCCCCGGGGTACAAGAGATTGAACAGCACCATGTTCCCATTCTCATGCAGCCGGGTTACCTTGAAGAGTCCGCTCTTCACCTGAAACAGATTCTGGCAGGCATCCCCCTGGCGGAACAGGACCTCTCCTTTGTGCAAAATCATCCCGCTCTCTCCTTTATATTCTCAGTATGTATTACTCTATTCTACAAAATGTAAAGAAACCCTGTACCAAAATGCAGGCAGAGTACGATTTGGCCAATTTTACCAGGAATTAGACTTTATTAAGCCGAACTTCACTCCTGCCCTTTTATTAGTTGCCTGTCCGACTCAATAAAGCGCTGTACCGGTTCTCCAGCCAAGCCAGCAGTTCATCAGCACAATCTTCCGGCGGATGTTTTGCCGTGTACAGCGTAAGTTCAGGGCTTGCAGGGACTTCATAAGGATCGGAAATGCCGGTAAAAGAGGGAAGCCCGCCACATCGGGCTTTGGCATACAGGCCTTTGACATCCCGTGCTTCGCAAATCTCCAGCGGACAATTCACATACACTTCTACGAACTCATGCAGCTGCTGCCGGGCATAGCTGCGCATTTCTGCATAAGGACTGATCAGCGAAATCACCGTTATCACACCATGCCGGTTCAGCAGTTCCGCAACATAGACAGCCCGGCGGATGTTCTCGAAGCGGTCCTCCCGGCTGAATCCGAGCCCGTGTCCGATGCTGCGCCGCAGCTCATCCCCATCCAGCCATTCCACGGCCTGCCCGGCTGCCCGCAGCCTGTCTGTAATCAGCGCCGCAACCGTAGATTTGCCGGCCCCGGACAGCCCGGTAAGCCATAGGGTAATTCCCCGTTGGACACTCATTCTCTTCCCTCCCGTACCCCGTAGGGGATCCGTTCCAGCAGCCCGGCTCCATACACTTGCTGCAGCTTCAGTTCAGGCATATGGATATAGCCGATATAGCAGTCACAGACCATCATCCGGCAGCTACGTTCCACCGATAAGCCTTCCAGCCCGTCCCGGTATAGATTGCCGATAACTCCCCTGTCCTTATAACAGCGTTTGACCTGGCCGGGACCTTGCACATAGAAAACATTGCTGCCAGCATTGCAGGCTTTGCCTAAACTTTCGTAGTCCCGGGTATTGAGCACGAAATGAGGATCTATTCCGCTTAAGAAGGCTATATCCTCCCCGGTATAGTAATTGGGCTTATCCTTGTAGGCATTCACCCACAAATAGACCTCTTCCGGCAGAGCCGCACGAAGGGAAGCAATCGCCTCAAAGCTGCTTCTAATCCCGACGCTGCCCACACTGAAAGGAATCCCCTGTTCATATACAGCCATACATTGAGCAAGAAACCGCTGCTCCGCTACCTGGCCCGGATGATAGGTTGCCCAGAAGGCGGCCTTGTGCGGGTTCAGCCTGGCAGTGAAATCAAGCCCCGCCGACAGATTGGTCTGGATGGCCACCTTGTCTACATGGTCCAGATTGGACAGTGTAATCATAGCTTCTCTGTACCAGCGGTGAATCAGTGCCTCGCCGTAGGGATTGAAGAAAATAGACAGGCGGTGCCCTCCGGCTCCCTGGTCGGAAACCCAGCGGACAAACGTCTCCAGCTCCGCCCGGTCCTTGGCGAGGCGCTCCGCACTGTCTCTAGTCTTGCCAAAGGGACAATAAGGGCAATCATAGTTGCAGGAGGTAAGGGCACCCCGGTAGTAAAGAACAGCCTTCATGGCAAAACAAACCTTTCCATCTGCTTCCGGATCTCGCCTGAAATAAACCAGTCGCCGATTGAATCGGAGTAGCCGAGGCCTTCCGGGGTCAGGCGCAGTATGCCGTCCTCTTCCCTGCCCAGGCCGCTTTGCAGCAGCAGCCCCAGCTCCGGGTAATCCCTCCACAGAGAAGAGGCAAACCGCCCGCTGTAGTCCGCCAGCTTCAGTCCTTCGCTGTGCAGAACCGCCTTCAGAATAAACCGCCGCTTCTGCTCTTCAAGGCTCAGCATAATGCCGTAGTCTGCAGTGTCATAGCGTTCAGCCGAAACATAATCGGCGATAATACTCTCCGTAGCCTTGCGGCTGACCCCGTAACGGGACGCATAATGTACATTCCGGGTATAGGATCTGGCTCCGCAGCCCAAGCCCACCATTCCTTCCTCCTGGCAGCTGTAATCCAGAATGGGTTTGTGCGTTCCGGCGGTTTCCTTGGCAAAACGGCGCATGGAATATTGGGTGTAGCCATGCCCCGTCAAAAGCAGCTGCGCTGCCTGATAACATTCATGGCGGATGTCCGGCTGGCGCTGAATATCCTCTGGCTTCACGATTGTGTGGTGGCGCGTATATAACGGATAAATGAAAATTTCCTCCGGCCCTTGGTTGACCGCCTGCTGCAGGGAAAACAGCCAGGATTCCACAGTCTGGCCCGGGAGGCCGTAGATCAGATCCAGATTCAGAATTGGAAAATCATACTGTTTCAGCAGCTCCAGCGCCCGGTATACCACATCCGGATTCTGCGGGCGGTATATGGCGGCCGACTCCGCAGCGACAAAGCTCTGAATGCCCATGCTGACCCGGTCGACGGTATGTTCCTTCAGGATATTCAGCTTCTCTTCCGTTAGCGTCTCCGGAGACGTTTCTACCGAGATAGAGGCTGTGGCAGCGTCCAGGCCCATAATATCCTCAGCAATCCCGAACAGCCGGCGGAGCTGTGCAGGGGCAAGCAGGCTGGGGGTGCCGCCCCCTATAGCGAACCTTGCGAACGGCTTGCTGCCGGTGAATGCCGCCCACTGCCTGGCCTGGCGCTCCAGGGCATTTACATACACGGTATGCACCTCGGCCCGCTTGTCAGGCAGGGTGAACAGGTTGCAGAAGCCGCAGCGCGCGCCGCAGAAGGGAATATGCATATAGAGAAAAAAGCTCTCCGCAGGCTCCTCCCGCCAGAGCGGCTCCAGCGGAACCGGCGGATTTAGGTCGCGGTAAGCGGTTTTGTGCGGATAGGAATATAGATAATTTCGGTAAGCCTCAGCGGTAATGCGTTCTCTCCACTGCGTAACGTCCTCCGAAGGGAATGGTGTTCTTCCGTCATCGCGGAGATGCAGGGGAGGCTGTGTTGACGTCATACGGTCTCCATCCTTTCGGGTAAAATCCGGTGCTGGGCTATAGGAAAAACTCCCGGTAAGGGACATTCCACACGGTTTCATGCGCCAGCCTGTGTCCATGGTAGCCCTCTTCGCCGAAAGCCTCGCCATGATCTGAAAAAGCCAGGCAAAAGACCGGATTGCCGCGTTCACGAAATGCATCGAACAGCCGGCCCAGTTCGCCGTCCACATAGCGCAGCGCAGCGCGCTGGGTGTCTATGGAATCTTTGCGGGCACCCGGTACAAAATAGTGATTCGGCCCGTGGATCGCCGAGACATTCAGAAACAGGAACAGCCTCTGATCCAGCGGGGTGTCCTTCAGCAGCTTCAGGGCATGGTTCACCTGATGTTCTGTGGACCGGGGGTTCGTGACCCCGAACGTCATCCGCCAGTAGCTGTGCTGGAAATAGCCCGGCAGGACCCGGGCGAGCGGTACTTTTTTGCTAAAAAAAATCACTCCCCCTATACAAAGGGTCCGATAGCCTTCGGCGGCAAGCCCTGACACAACATCCGGCGTATCAAACAGCCAGGTGTGGGGGTGGGTCTTCATGCCGGTATTCCGCGAGTGGAACAGCCTCACATGCCGGGATTTGTCCGTGGTAGCCGGGGTAGGCAGAAAACCGCCGAAAAAGGCATGATGCGCGGCATAGGTGAAGCTCCCGGGGGTATGCCTTTTTTCCCAGGAACCGGTCCCGCACAGATTGGGGCAGTTCGCTTCCTCCAGAACCGCTGCGTCATAGCGCAGGGTGTCGAGTGTGATCATCAGCAGATCGTGGCTGCCGATAACAGCATTCATGTCTGTCATAAGTGTCCTTCCTTTATGAGCTGCTTCATTTCCCATTCATAAGTGCCGAATCCCTGATACTCTACGTCATAGAGCAAGTCGCCAAAAGGATTGACATCTGCGGCATAGGTTAGTTGAGAGCCGGCGGATACCAGCACATCTATCCCTGCAACACTTGATCCCGGAAAAGCCGCCAGCGCATGGACTGCAGTATTCCTGACCTGTTCCTGAGTCTCCCCGGAAAGTCCCGCCGCTTCCGGGGACATCCGGCGGCTGCGCAGATGAAGGTTGGTGATCGGCGTGGTGCTTACCCGGGCAATGGAGTGGCAGGCTTCGCCCAGTACCACCAGCTGGCGGATGTCAAGCGAAGTCCCTCCTGCACCGGATTTGGGAATCCACTGCTCAGCATAAGCCCCGTGGCGGCATAGCCAATTGATCAATCCGGCAATCGTGCGGCTGTCGGTATAACGCCGCAGCTTGCCGGAATTATAATAAACAGGGGGACGGGTAATATAATTCTCTACCCCTACGGTGGTCACCGCAATCTCCGCCCCTGTAGACGGGTTCACCTGGTAGGCAATGACACCGGAAGCAGCAGACCCGCAGGCCAGCTTAATAAAAACCCGGTGCATGCGCTGCCGGATCATCTGTTCACGGATGGAGCTGTAGTCCTCAAGTGCCTGCTCTGCGCTGAGCGGACGCGGGATTCTGACATCCGCAGCGGCCAGAAGCTGCTGCGTACGCCGCTTGTCGGTCATATCCGCGATATCCTGCGGATCATTCAGCCACCGGGAATCCGGCAGAAGGAGGGCCGCTTCCTCCCGAAGCCTGGCCAGCAGGCGGCAATAGCCGCGAAACCACTGGGAAGGATGATGCAGCACACCGGGCATGTCCCGAAGCTTTCCGGCGGTTCTACAGCTTAGCGGATAAGGATCAGGCTTCTGCCCGAAGGGATGCAGGGCATCGCTGGAGGCACCGGCATCCGGCGCACCCAGCATAATTAAGGCCCGCTCCACCTCAAAGCTGCCACCTGGCGAGTCCAGCCGGAGCAGCGGCGCGGGAGTGCCGGGGGCTGGTCCGTTTGCAAGATCCAGGCAGCCCTCTGCTGCCAGGAGGCCGGCCAGCGTTTGGCCAGCCAGCAGGCCAGTATACGGTAAAATAATGGCCGGCGGCAGCCCCAGACGGCTTCTCGCCTGTTGAATTCCGCCAGTCCGCTTGTCACCGGGGATGCCGATGACGATCAGCGGCCGCGTCTTCTTCATCACTCTGTGATGGAAGGATACCGCCAGTCTTCGTCATCATCGCTGGTCTGGCGGTCGCTGACATCCGCTGGCAAGCCGCTGCGCTGCCAGCGGGCAAGCATCTCTTCAGACATATAATGATGGCTCAGGTTCAGCGCCTTCAAGCCTTTGATCCGTTCGCTGGCCAAAAGCACCTCCGCACCTTTGTCACTAAGCGTTCCCAGAGACAGGTCAAGTGTATCCAGCTGGTCCAGGATTGGGGCATCTGCAACCGCTATGGCGATTTCATCCTGGATTTCGCTGTTTTTCAGGCCAAGGTATGTAAGCTTTGGAAATTTACCCGGCTCCATAAGCGGAATAATATCTTCAAGGCTGCCGTCAAAACCATAATTATCGACACCCAGGTATAGCTCCAGCTTGCGCAGATTCGGGAGCTCAGCAGCCGCGATTTGGGCCAGAACGCCCTTGCCCAGACCGCCGGTAATAATAATTAGCTCTTCCAGCTTGTCATGCTGCAGCTTACTCAGGCTCAGATCGTTCCCGCCCTGAATCGTCAGCGATTGAAGCTCCGGGAAAGCCGGCAGCAGCGGAGAAAGATCACTTTGCGTAATCCACGAAATCTCACACTCCTCATACCCCATCTCGCCGATGAACAGCTTGCGGAGGGCCGGGAAGCTTGCGCTGTGTTTTACGAGCGCTTCTACAACGTCCTCCGAGCTGTTCTCATAAGCCTGCCCCCAGTCTCCGATAACAAGACTGTTCAGCGATGCGGCTTCGGGACTTGCGCTTAAGCTTTCAATCGCTGCTCCTATCCGCTGGCCATCTTCAAATTCATCGTACCCAACCGTAAGTTTAACTTCTGACATGAGTAATCCCTCCCGGCAAATTTTGGCTATAAATTACCCTAACATCTTCGGGGAGGGTTGGTCAAATGAATCCATGTGCTGACGGTGATGTCCACTCTGTCAAACCGGGAGACACTGGTTGTTAAGTAGCTTTTCAGTGAAAAGAGCATCTGTTAACCGGCTTCGTCAGCTGGTTAGGTGGAAAAATATCACTAATTTGTTTAAGTATCAGCAACTCGGCAAGCTAAGTGGAAAAAGGCGCACTAATTCAGCCTATTTCGATCCACATAAGGAAATATCGGTGAATCCAGTTCCCTTTTTCCACTTAATCCTCGCAGTAGTTGATTTCTGAGGAATTTAAGTTTCCTTTTTCCACTTGGCTGGCCACGGGATCGCCCAAAAACGGCATTTTCGCTTTTGCTCTTACACCTCAAGCGGAGCGCCTCACTCCTTATCCATAAAATAACCCTACTAAGCGGGGCTTTTATATGGATATGGAGGCTGATTCAGATACTTTGAAAGGGCCGATAAATCCTTTCAGACATGCAAAAGGGCTGCCCTCACCCGCAGAATAAAATCTGCATAAAGATGACGTTGGGCAGCCCCTTTAAATTCTATTATACTCAGCCGGTCTTGAGCGGCTTCTTCCAGAGGCCGAGCGTCAAGCCGGAAATGACAGAGCCGATCAGCACGGCTAGGATAAACAACAAGGCATTGCTGGAGAGCGCAGCCACGAAAATACCGCCATGCGGTGCGGGAACGTTGAGGTTCCACAGCTGGGTCAGGCCGCCAGCAACGGCTGATCCTATGATGCAGGAGGTCAGGACACGCAGCGGGTCTGCGGCGGCAAAGGGAATCGCCCCTTCGGTAATAAACGACAATCCGAGCACATAGTTAGTCAGGCCTGATTTGCGTTCCGTTTCGGTGAACTTATGCTTGAAGAACGTAGTAGCCAGTGCAATAGCCAGCGGAGGAACCATCCCTCCGGCCATCACTGCCGCCATCATCAGCCCGTTGGTGTTGCCGCTGGAGGTAAATACGCCAATGGCAAACGTGTAGGCGGCTTTGTTGAACGGCCCGCCCATATCAATAGCCATCATTCCTCCAAGAATCAGTCCCAGTAAAACTGCATTGCCTGTTCCCAGATGATTTAGTCCGTCGATCAGACCTTCATTAATCCAGCTGAACACCGGATCGAACAGGTAGAACATAATCCCGCCGGTAATCAGCAGGCTGAATACGGGATAGAGCAGGATCGGCTTCAGTCCGTCCAGCGTTTTGGGCAGTCCGGCAAACGTTTTGCGGAGCAGGATGACCACATAACCGGCCAGGAACCCGGCAGCCAGACCGCCAAGGAAGCCGGCGTTGGAATTGAGGGCCATGTAGCCGCCGACCATCCCCGGCATCAGGGCCGGACGGTCACCAATGCTGAGCGCGATGAAGCCGGCCAGGATCGGGATCAGGAAATGGAAGGCGCCATCGCCGCCGCCAATGGTCTGCAGCAGCTTGACGATTGGATTATCAACACTTGCCACCTGTTCAATCAGGAAGGAGATCGCGAGCAAGATCCCGCCGCCGACTACGAACGGCAGCATATGCGAGATGCCGTTCATCAGATCCTTGTAGATTCTGCTGCCGATGCTGCCCGATTTGGCTGCCGGAGCCTCATCGCCCCCGCGTCCTTCGCTGCGGTAGATAGGCGCTTCACCTTTCACCGCTTTGGTTATCAGCTCTTCAGGCTTGCGGATGCCGTCGCTTACCGGTCTTTGCAGCACCGGCTTGCCGTTGAAGCGGGCCATCTCCACGTTCTTATCGGCAGCGATGATCACGCCGCTGGCCCGGGCGATCTCGTCCGCGGTCAGCACATTCTGGGCGCCTTCCGAACCATTGGTCTCGACGCGGATGTTCACGCCCATTTCCTTGGCTTTTTTCTTCAGCGCATCTTCCGCCATAAAGGTATGGGCTATCCCTGTAGGACAAGCAGTTACGGCAACAACGAAGCTCTGTGATGCCGGGTTGCCCACAATCATACGTTCAGGTGCCCCCTGTTTGGTTCCGCCAGTGCTGGCTGCTTCGTCTGCCTTCGCCTCGGCTTCAGCTTCGGCCTGTTTGGCATCGAACAAAGCCGCTACCTCATCCGGTGTCCGGGCATTCATCAACGCTTCAATGAATTCGCTTTCAATGAGCAGCCTCGACAATGCTGCCAATGTGCGCATGTGCATATTCCCCGCTCCCTCAGGTGCGGCAATCATGAAGAACAGCTTTGCAGGCTCTTCATCCAGAGAGGCAAAGTCTACGCCCGCCGCGCTTTTGGCAAATACAACGGTTGGTTCGTTGACAGCTCTGGTTTTGGCATGCGGCATGGCGATTCCCCCGCCGATGCCGGTACTGGACTGCGCTTCGCGCTCCAGAATTTTTTTCTTGAATAAAACGGGATCATTAATCCGGCCGCTGGCCGCAAGGCTGGCGATCAGTTCATCAATCGCCGCTTCCTTGGACACCGCCTGAAGGTTCATGATCATCGTTTCTTTTACCATCAGATCTGTAATTTTCATTACAATCCACTCCCTTTAATCACAAGTGTGCTGCTTGACTTATAGCTGTTCAATCTGAATCTGTGTCTTAAGCTGCTCGATAAGCGCTCTGTCCGCTAGATCATCCGAGAAGGCCGTTGCGCTGCCTGAAGCCACGCCTGTCCGGAAGGCCTCCAGCACATCTCCAGTAAGAGACAGCGTGCCGACGAATCCGGCAATCATGGAGTCCCCCGCTCCTACCGAGTTCTTCACCTTACCCTTCGGTGCATTGGCAAAGTACACCCCTTGATCCGAAATGAAGAGCGCACCCTCACCTGCCATAGACACCAGAACATTCCGTGCACCTGATTCCAGCAATCTGCGGCCGTAGGTAATAATCTCATCTCTGGAGCCGATGCTCACGCCGAACAATTCTGCCAGCTCATGATGATTGGGCTTTACCAGCAGCGGCTCCTGCGCCAGCGCATCCTTCAAGGCCTGACCTGTTGTGTCGATTACAAACTCAGCCTTTTTGCTTTTGCATTCCGCAATCAGCCTGCTGTAGAAACTTCCTCCCAGCGAAGGTGGAGCGCTTCCTGACAAAACCAGAATATCTCCGGCCTGCAGCGCTTCGAGCTTAAGCAGTAAAGCCTCTGCCTCCTCCTCACGGATCGCAGGTCCGGTCCCGTTAATTTCTGTTTCCTCAGCAGCCTTCAGCTTGATGTTAATCCGGGTGTCCTCGGCTACTGTTACGAAGTCACTGGAGATATGCTCTTCACCCAGCCATTGCCCGATATATCTTCCCGTAAAGCCCCCCAGAAAACCGGTTGCCGTATTGCCCACTCCAAGCTGGTTCAGCACACGGGAGACATTGATTCCTTTGCCGCCCGGAAGCTTGAGATCCCGTTTCATCCGGTTCAATCCGCCGAGCGTCAAATCTTCAACTTCCACGATATAATCGATGGAAGGGTTAAGCGTCACAGTATAGATCATGGTTATCCCTCTTTATTATGGTTTTCCGGCCCTCACACTAAAGTATAGTCGAGTTCCAGGCCTTCCAGCCCGCGAATGAAGCCTTCAGGTGCCCCTGTATCCAGAATGCAGTGATCGATTTCCTGCAGGTCAGCCACTTTGCAAAAGGATACCTGGCCAATCTTGCTGTGGTCAGCCAGCAGGATAGCCTGCTTGGCCACGGAAATCATTTTGCGTTTGGTAGCGGCTTCCAGCATATTCGGCGTGGTGATGCCTTCATGCATATCCAGCCCGTTCGTCCCGAGAAAAGCTTTGTCTACCCGGACCATTTCCAGCGAACGCTCCGTCATCGGTCCGACAAAAGCGAGCGTATCCGGCCGCAGCATCCCTCCGGTGATCGAAACTTCGATGTTGCGGCAATCCTTCAGCTCATTGAGCGCAATCATGGAATTGGTAATGACCTTAAGGTTCGAGAACGTCTTCAATGCTCTGGCGATTTGCAGCGTCGTGGTTCCTCCATCCAGGAGGATGGCGTCGCCTTCCTGAATCATCTCTACAGCCTTGCGGGCAATCCGCTGCTTCTCTTCAAGGAACCGGTCTGCTTTGTCCGGAAACGCCGCTTCAAAATTCACACTCTGCAGCGAAACCGCTCCGCCGTGCGTGCGTTTCAGCAGCCGCGCTTCTTCAAGCTCCTTCAAATCACGGCGGACGGTGGATTCGGACACGCCCAGATCCTGGCTAAGCTCCTGTACGGACGCCCGGGTATGCCTTTCAACAAACTGGACGATGCTTCTTTTGCGTTCTTCTTCGAACATGGTGCCCACTCCTTGTGAACAGCGCAGAATAGGAAAACAACGGTTCTGCTATCTATGAATCGATGATCAAAATGATCAATATCACGCTCACTCCGTGATCATTATTGACCATTTATGCTCATTTATGATTGTAACAGCGTTTACATCTGGTGTAAAGTGATTTTTCATTGGCTTATTTTCTCTTTAGGCCGCACAAATATACCCTGCCCCCAAGGTTTTGTTTGTCAGGAACACTGACACTTTTCCCGAAAAATACCATGCTGCTCATTTCCGCTTATTTTTGCTCAATTTCCCGGCCGGCAGTATAGGAAAACACTATTCAGAAATATCCTCTCATTCGCCTATTCCTCCCGGCGCTGTTTGACATATTTTATATTACATATGGGAAAAAGCAGGTGAACAGGAGATGGCCCACAACAACAATAACTTTGGATACGGTAATACGGGGAATGGCCGCACTAACGGCAAGAGTAGCAAGGACGGCAACGGTGCCCCCCTCGAAACCGAGGAGCTGGATGCCGAAGATTACGCCATTATTGCAGCCGGACTGACAGCACTGGGCGACATCTTTGCCTTTTTATCTCTAGTGAAAGCCAAGCAGGTAACCAAAGAAACCGGAGGCCAGGCCGGCGTAGATCCGATTCTGTTCATACAATCGAGAAAAAAAAAAGCAGCGAAACGTAAAAACCGTCCACTGCGTTGACCTTCTATTCATCTGTGCTCATGGAGAGCCTAGCGGAATGGCATGATGCTGTTCAAATAAGGTGCTTACCGCTTGCTGGTTCTGCTCCTCCTCCAGGGTTACAATGACAATAATATGTTCCTTGGCGGCATGGCGGGCGTAGACTTCCGCATCCTCCTGCGGAATTCCGATGCTGATCAGACTGACGGCAAGTCCATCCCCATCCAGTTCCGCTCCCGCCAGCTTCCGGGCTGCCGGACCGGCGGCTACCGCTGTATCAGGCAGCATCTCCAGCCCGACACCCAGCGCTTTGGCGGTTCCGAACAAGCCTTCATTCCCCTCGCCGGATTCTGTCCGGCCAATCCCCGTATCGTGGCTGATCACATTCAGCGTATTCTTTTGCTTCGTCACCACCGAGATTTGCTTCGGCTTGATGCCCTGTTCCTTGGCAGCCTCAATCGCCAGAGAAGCATCGCCCGGATGTCCAAAAATCCCCATAACCAGTATCGTCATCTCTCATTCCTCCTGTTAAAGCGATATTAACCTCAGCTTCCTGCCGCTAACCAGAGTAATCCTAAGTTCCGGGCAAGCGATATCTGAATCATTCTTCCGGAATTCGGTTATAAAGATAGAATCGATACATATTGCTATAATTGAGAAATCAGGGGGTGCTGCTATGCTGCAAAGCAAATATTTTAGGACATGTCTGGCCATTATCGCTTTTTTAACGATTCTGTATCTGGGCTCCAAAGTCGTTTTTCTGATCACACCATTGGTAGCTATCTTCAATCTGCTGCTTGTGCCGATGATGCTGTCGGGTTTTATGTATTATTTGTTGCGTCCGCTCGTCAATTTCCTGGAGAGCAGGAAGCTGAACCGCATGCTGTCAATTCTGCTCATCTATGTCGTGTCCATAGGACTGTTTGTACTCTTCTGGGTACTGGTCTGGCCGACACTGCGCGAGCAGATCCAGAATTTCATCGACAATACTCCTTATCTGGTGCAGGGGATGCAGGATCAGTTCAACAAGCTGCAAAACGACCCTTACTTTTCCCGCTTCTTCAAGGGGGATGCCGATCTGTCAGCACGGATATCGGGTTACTTGAGCGATGTCATCACCTGGGTGACCAATTCTATGTCCAACCTGATCGGCGTGGTATCAAGCATTGTAGTGGTCATTGCTACTCTGCCTATTATTCTCTACTACATGCTGAAGGATGGACATAAGCTCTCCCCCATTCTGCTCAGCCTGGTCCCAAGAAAGTTCCGCAAGGAAGGACAGGACATGCTGCAGGATATCGACAGTGCGCTCAGCGGATTCATTGTTACAAGAGTGCTGCTGAACGTGGTGCTGGGGGCCATGCTCTATGTGGGTTTTCTGATTATCGGGCTGCCTTATTCACTGATGCTTGCCATCATTTCTATCCCGCTTAATTTCATTCCGTATGTCGGCTCGCTGCTGGCGGCTGTTCCCGTTGTGATCGTGGGCTTCATTGAATCCCCTACGATGGCTATCTGGTCGCTGGTGATCATCGTCATCGCCCAGCAGATTCAGGACAATGTGCTTTCTCCAATTATATACGGCAAATCCCTGGATGTGCATCCGCTGACTACGGTAGTACTCGTACTCGTGGGGGGCGATTTCTACGGCATCATCGGCGTATTGATTGCACTTCCGGTGTATATGATCCTCAAAATCATTTTTCTGCGGATCTATGAGATTATCATTGCTGAGCGTGTGGAAGACGTGGTAGTAGCCAAAGAAGAGCAGCTCTGACCCACAGACCTGTCAGGCTTAGATTATCGCCAAAAAAGACGCAGGACTCTCCAGCGGAGAAGCCTGCGTCTTTTTTTGTACCGGTACCGTTCAGCCCCGGAGGGAGCGTACTACAAAGATATGGCTGCCTTTCAGCAGATTCTGTCCATCCTTCAGCGTAACCGAACCCTTGGTATGTGAAACAATCGTTGTATTGTATGCAATCAGCTGATCGCCCTTCCAGACGGTTACCGCTGACTTAAAATAGACTGCATTGTCGAACTGCTGGCGTTCTCTCATGACGTATCCGACAGCATGAAGCGTCGGGGCCAGGGCTCTCTCCTTGGGGGCCAGGGCCTTGATGAATACAATGTCACGAAAAGGCACCGCGATTTCCTGATGGCCAATCACAGCCACTGAAGCCGCCGGGTCCCATTTGCGCAAAACACCCTTCATGATCGTGTAAGGCTCTTCGCCGCAGTACATAATAACGGGCCTGCCTACCCAATGCTTCATGGCCCCACCCCCTTCGCTGTATCTGAGCTGACTATATATTCGGTATGGACCAATCTATTCCCTGTAAGCCATGCGACTCCAGATACTGGTTGGCCCGGGAGAACGGCCGGCTGCCCAGAAATCCCCGATGCGCCGAGAATGGGCTGGGGTGCGGAGACTGGATCACAAGGTGGCGGCTCCGGTCGATATATGCCCCTTTTTGCTGGGCATGGCTGCCCCACAGGATAAAAACCAGAGGCTCCTGCCGCTCATTCAGCTTCTCCATCACCGCATCGGTGAAAGTCTCCCAACCGAGCCCTTTATGGGAGTTCGGCTGGCCTTCCCGGACCGTCAGCACAGCATTCAGCAGCAGAACCCCTTCCTCCGCCCAGTGCAGCAGCGAGCCGTGGTCCGGAACGGAAACACCCATGTCTTCATGCAGCTCTGTGTAGATATTGCGCAGGGATGGCGGTATCCGCACTCCCGGTTTGACCGAAAAGCTGAGCCCATGTGCCTGTCCTGCTCCATGATAGGGGTCCTGCCCCAGAATAACTACCCTTGTTCTGTTGTAGGGTGTCAGCTTAAGCGCCGAGAACAGTTCCTCTTTGGGCGGATAGACTGTGTATTGCTTGTATTCCCGTGCCAGCGCATAGCGCAGCTCCTGAAAATAGGGCTTCTGCGTTTCTTCCTCCAGAATCTCATCCCAATCGTTGCCGAACATTTTCCTTTCTCCTTCCGCTCCCATGCGTGTTATTCATTCATTACCTGTTATTACCCAAAATATAGCCGGCTCCGGGCAGATTATTTCCGTCCGTAATCCGCCTTGATCTCTCCCCATTCCCTGGTTTGCCACTTCAAGATCTTATTGGTATATGTATTTGTCTGCAGCCAGCGCTCCGCACGGTCGATCAGCGTCCAGATTTCCTCTGTGGAAGCATCGCGCGGCAGTGTGGTAGCTACCTTCTTCTGCTTGACCCATTTCATGGCATTCACAGAATCGCTGTAAATGGTCCGGCTGCTGCCCTCTTTCTTCAGCAGGGCCAGCGCATGGACGATCGCCAGGAACTCGCCAAGATTATTGGTGCCTTTTGAAATTGGCCCGCAGGAAAAAATAATGTCACCAGTCTGCGTATCCACACCCTTATATTCCACAGGCCCGGGATTGCCCCGCGTCCCCACATCCACGGAAATACTGTCATACTCAATTTCTGCCGGTGCTTCTGCGGGTGCGCTGCGCTTAAAAGAGCTTGCCGCTTTGCTTTTGCCTGCTCCGGTTGCTGCTGCGCCGCTTCCCCAGTTGCCCTTCCAGCCAGCCTTGTAGGCGGCATCTGCCGCAGCCCTGGATTCATAGGATTTATATTTTGCACCCGTATAATGATCCGTCTGTGCCTGGCATTCCGCCCATGTTCCGTATACACCGGGCTTCTTGCCTTCCCAGACCACATAATATTTCTGCTTAGCCATTGTGATCTTCCCCTTCCAGCCGCAATTGCGGGGTCAAAAGAATATTGTAATCCAAACGGCGGCGAGTTTGAAGTCCTAAATAACGAAACCCGCAGCCGCCGCATATTCAGCGGATAATAACCCGGCTGCAGGTTCATAATATACCCATGGAAATTAGTCCAGGACCGCAAGTGTAATATCGGCAATCCTCTGCAGCTTGCCTGGGTCCGGGCTGGTTTTGACCATGACCCGGAGTCCCACCAGCGCATTATGCAGGAATGCCGCAAGGTCAGCCGCCCGGTGATGTTCAGGTATTTCTCCGCTCGCCTGCCCGCGGGTGATCAATTGTTCCAGCAGCCGCTCCGTATTCAGAAATGCATCGTTAACCTTGGAGGTGGCCTCCGGGTCATGATTGGCCAGCTCAACGGCAGTGTTCACAAGCAGACAGCCGGATGGCTCCGTCTCCTGCTTATAGATAACCGATTCGAACAGCAGCCGGATGGCTTCTTTGGCGGACTTCACGCCTTCTACGCGCCCTTCCATTCTACTGGCGGTCATCTCTGCAAAACGTTCGATGGATTTTATATATAAAGTATGCTTATCACCAAAAGTATCGTACATGCTCCGCTTATGAATGCCCATACCGGCCACCAGATCCTGCATCGAGGTTTTCTCATAGCCCTGCTGCCAAAAAACATTCATCGCCTTGCCCAGTACGTTGTCGACATCAAATTCTTTGCTTCTTGCCATCATCATGCTCCTTTCTGCCTCTATAGTTTATCATTTATAGAACGTTCGGTAAATATTAACACAAGGAGGATGTTCACATGAAAAAGCTTACAGCTTTAACGGCCATATTCGTTCTGGCCCTGCTTGCCGGATGCGGCAACTCAGCGGACAACAATAACACGGCAGGCACCAATCCCCCGGCGAACAACGGGAACGCTACCAATGCCACCGCTGCACCGGATGCTGTAACCTCGGCTTCCGTGGTTGACAACGGCGAGGATTTCAAAAAGGCAATCAGCAAAGAGGGGACCTGGATTGCCGCCACACTGAAGGATCTGACCTTTACGGAGGATCTTGTCGTCGAAGGGGAGTTCAGCAACAAAGGTGAACCCGCACGCAAGATCGCGCTGTACACGCAGGATGCGGATCACAATATCACCAACTCTTTTAGACTGACGGCTCCCAAAATTACAATCAAAAGTGAGAATACCCAGATTCAAGGCGGCACTTTTGTTGGTGACGTCTATGTGCAAGCGAACGGCTTCAAAGTGGTGAATGCCACTATCGAGGGCAATGTCTATTTCTCCGATGATAAATACCAGGCCACCTACAGTGCGTCGGACCAGGGCAAAGTAACCGGTGTAACCGAAGTCCAAAAATAATTACGGATTACCGCAAAGGTGCTTCCATGAAGGCTTGAATGCCGAGGGAGCACCTCTTTGCGGGTTATGGGAGAAGAGAGGCTGTCATGCATATTTCATTCCGCAGGCTTATGCTTGTAACTCCGCTGCTTGCCCTGGTTTCGTGCAGTTGGCCGGGGGCTAAGACCCAGCTGCCGCAGTACCGGATTCAGTCCGGACAGGATCTGGCCATTCTGACTACAACAGACACACACTACTTGTCCAAAAGCCTGACCGACTATGGCCCGGCCTTCACTCAATTTCTCGCCGCCGGGGACGGGAAGCAGCTAGGCTACAGCGAAGAACTTATCGGTGCACTCGCCAACGATATTGCCATCCGGAAACCGGATGCCGTTATCATCAGCGGGGACCTCAGCAATAACGGCGAGAAACGCAGCCATCAGGATCTGGCGAAGCATCTGAAAGCCATGGAGCAGGATACGGGGACACGGGTCTACGTCATCCCCGGCAATCACGACATCCTGAATCCATGGGCCCGCAAATTCAAGGGCCAACGGCAGTACCGGGCGGATAATGTTAGTCCGCAGAAATTCCGCAACCTCTATCAAGATTTCGGGTATGACGAAGCTTTGCTGGAGGATCGGGATTCCCTGAGTTATCTGGCCGCCCCTTCCGGCGACTTGTGGCTTCTCATGCTGGATACCAGCCAATACGCCAATAACAAGGAGCTTGGACACCCTCAGCTGGACGGAAGAGTAGCAGCCTCGACGCTGGAGTGGATCGATGAATGCGGCAAGCTGGCGGCAGACAGCGGAGCGCAGATTGTGGCGGTCATGCATCACAATCTGCTGGATCACAGTGAGTTCATTCAGAAAGGCTTCACGGTCAATGACAATGCCGGGGTGATTGAAGCACTGGCAAGAAACGGTATTAACACTGCCCTCAGCGGCCATATCCATATCCAGGACATCAGCAAAATCAGCAGGAACGATAGCAGCATGTACGACATTGCAGGCAGCGCCCTATCCGTATATCCCCATCAGTACGGCATGCTGCACTATTCCTCTGCGGATCATGCCTTGGACTACAGCACCTTCAAGCTGGGCATGGAGATGTGGGCAGCAGCGGCGGGCAGCCCAGATGAGAATCTGCTGAATTGGGGGACCTACAGCAAGCAGAATTTTAGTAAGCGTTCCGCTGCGCGGAGCTTTGCGCAGCTATCTGAGGATACAGCGTATGCCGGGTATTCAGAAGGTGAGCTGCAGGCTATGGCGGATCTGGCGGGACGGCTTAATGAAATTTATTTGGCGGGATCAGCCAAGTCTGACCTCTTAGCGGCAGTTGCTTCCGATGCCTTCCGGCTGTGGCAGAATGCCCCCCCAAGCGGTCTAAAGAGCTATGTACTGGGAATAGCCAGACTCGATCCCAAAGATAATCAGCACCTGCATATAGAGCTTGCTGAGCATTAGCAGAGCATCGGTTCTAATTCTCCCAACACCGCTATCCATCGCTTTCACTGGCTGGTTTCAAGTTTGTGATGTCAGTTCTGCTGATCCTTACGGACCGTAACGCCGCTATTTACTCCAAAGGGATACTTATGCCGGGGCTAACGGACCGCAGCGCACTTATAGCTTCACAAGTAGCCGTAAATGGGGTGATTGCCCGCGAATAAGTGCGCCTCAGTCCGTTACTTTGCGAAAAAATGATTTTTGATAGGGATATGAGCCGCTCAGTCCGATAACCATTTCGATCCCGGTGAGAACGGTTTGATCTCACCATTTAAGATCTTCTGGTCTGCTAGGCTTTATGTTTAAGAACAGCAAATTGCGTTTAAGTTAGGGCGGTAGGATACAAACTTCTGCTGAAGCGCTAAGGAGGATGAGGATTCAATGTTCAAACGCATGGATGAGATCATGATCGAGATTCCCGATGTCGAGAAGCCGGACCCTAATGCCGCAGCCGCCGTACAAGAACTGCTTGGAGGAAAATTCGGCGAGATGTCCACACTTAACAATTATCTCTATCAATCTTTTAACTTCCGTTCCAAAGACAAGCTGAAGCCCTTCTACGATCTGGTAATGAGTATAACAGCTGAAGAGCTGGGCCACGTCGAGCTGGTATCGCATGCAGTGAATAAATGCCTTAGAGGTTCAACAGCGTACAAACAACCGGATGCCACCCCACTGGATGCTGTAAAAGATGCCCGGCTGTCCTATCACTTCCTGGCCGGAGCCCAGGGGGCGATGCCGTTCGATTCCATGGGCAATCCATGGACCGGGGCCAACGTGTTCAACAGCGGCAACCTGGTAGAGGATCTGCTGCATAACTTCTTCCTGGAATGCGGAGCAAGAACACACAAAATGAAGGTCTATGAAATGACCGATCATCCGGCTGCGCGAGCGGTTGTCGGTTTCCTGCTTGTCCGCGGCGGAGTCCATGTAGTGGCTTATGCCAAAGCGCTGGAGATTGCAACCGGCGTCAACGTAACCAAGCTGGTGCCCATCCCGTCCCTCAGCAACAAATCATTTACCGAAGCTGCCAAATATGAAGAAAAAGGGGTCCACACCAAGCTATACACTTGGAGCGACAAAGACTTCAGCTCCATTGACCAGATCTGGAAGGGCACCCATCCTGAGGACGGCCTTCCACTGGAAGTGATTCAGGGGGTACCTGAAGGCGTGCCTATCCCTGAAGCGCCGGAATCCAAGGAAGAGTTCGCACCGGGCATTTCCGCCGAGGAATTCAAGGAAATTGCCAAACGCCTCAAGATGGCAGGCAATATAAAAGATTAGGCCGGCAGGAGTAAAAAGGTGAGTCTGGTGCGGACAAGCAAGGTACACAGATAAAAGCGGAACCCTTAACTGAAGGTAGTAAAGTGGAATTAGTGAATTTAAATGGGCTACCCAGGCGTTGTTACGGGGTGTTAATTGGAATTAGTAGTGTTAATTTTAAGCTAGTTCACTTGTAGGAGTGTGGATGTGCCGTTTTAAGTTTACTACTAAAGCTAGACAGCTGCGCTATCCAGTTACGGACGGCGCAGCCGTTTCCACTGGCTGAACCAGTGCCGTTCTTTTAAATGACTGCGAAGCTGCACCTTCCCGATTAATCATACCCGCCAACCGCTTCAGGAAGCGCCTGATATTCGGACTTGCTCTGGACCAGCTTCACAATCCTGGTCCGCAGCTCCTTGAGCTTTTTGGCATCCGGAGGGATTTGGCAGTACTCTTCGCTCCAAGCTAATTCCTTCTGCTCACCGTTGACCCGAATGATCCAGTGTTCTTCCTCATAAGGGGCCTGCCTGCAGCTCTTGTCCGCAATCTCCAGCTCCATATCACCCAGTACATTCATCTCACGCATCTGCTGGTAAATCCCGCTGATTTCAGCATCCGTCAGCCTGAGCTTGGCTGCTGCTGAACCCTTGGAAATCAAATCCTTCGTTACCCTGCCCTTGAATGTATTAATCTCATTCTTAGCAGTAATCCCATAGCGCACAGAAAATGCAAAATCCCCGGGCATCTGTTCCGGCATGGCGGCAGCAGCCGCAGGCGACTCCAACGGCTCTTCGGGATCAGAGCCTTCTGCAGCTCCGCAACCCGCAAATATAACCGCCAGCAGGGACAGCAGCAGTACAGGATAGACCAACCGTTGGTTCATAGTCTCCCTCTTTCAGGACTTCAGAATAGAGAAAATTTGATTATCACAAAGTAGTCTACGAACCCCTCCGCTTCTTCCAGGGGTATCAGCTCTCTTAGTCTAAGTCTTGAGGCTTCAGTATAAGCACTGCAGATGCGGCTTCCCGGCCGTTCACCAGCAGGGTGATCTTATGTTCCCCTGCATAATGGCGGCGGGTGGTCAGATCCGCCCAGCGGTGGGTCCGTTTGCCGGATAGGCGGGTGCCTCCCGGAACCGTTTTATCCGAGAGCAGGAACAGCTTGCGCGAGGTTTTGCCCCCGGCTTTAACGAAATCAATTCCGTATTCTATACGTATACGGGCCTCATCCCCGTCGCGGACGTTAAGGGCATAAGCCAGCTCACAGCTCCCGCCTATCTGCAGTTCCGCAGGCTCCACAGTCAGGAGGGCATTGATTGCAAGCGGAGTTTCCTCCTCCTGGCCTGCATAGCCAAAAAGCGCCAGAACCTCAGGGTTCGCCTGGCGGATCAGCGTGCGGCAGCCATGCCGCACGATCCAGTCCGTGTGCGCATTCATGCCTTTCCAGCGCCGGACAACATCAATCACGACACCGGGATGGTCCTTGGCGATATCGTTCAGATTATTCGCCACACTCTTGCGCACGTACAGCGAAGAGTCCGCCTTCAGCTGCTCCAGCACCGGGAGTACCGGCGACGGGTCACGCTTGAACATAGGCAGCGCCTGGCCCCAGGGAAGGCGGGGCCGGCTGCCCTCGCTCGACAGCCGCCGCACATGCTCGTCCGGGTGCTGCGACCAGCGCAGCATCTGCGCCATCATCCGCTGCGGGTCCCGCAGCAGAAACGGCCGGACGGCAAATTCCGCCGACGATTTAGGAGTGAAGCGTTCCAGCGCCGACATGGACAGTTCCCAGTGCTCTTCGCTTCCCCCGAACACTTCAACAAAATCGGGGAAGATCAGATACGGGAAGCCCACACATTCTTTATCTATTGCAAATAGTATTTCCAGAGCATCCTCATACCGCCGGGGCAAAAATGTTCCGAGTGTCTCCGTGATCCGCCGCATCCGGCCCTTTAGCTCCAGCTCCTCCCAGGGGTCCTTCTTCGCCGCAGTTACGAATCCTTCCAGATCAAACCCGCTGTATACGGACCGGAGCTTCTTGCCGAAGCTGCGCAGAAATCCCTCGTTGTACATTGCTTTTAACGGTTCCACCATTTCTGTCTCCTCCTGCCGGTTACTGCCTGTGCAGTGTTTTACACTTCTGGTTACAAGTGTTGCCAGAACAGCATAACATAAGTAACCGGACAGCTTAATGTCATATTCGATCCCCAGGATTATGCATAATGTTTATACCCGGCTGAATATTCTCTGTCTGGTGCGGTATATGTAGCCTTTCTCAGTCTGGTTAAACAGCACAGGCATCGCGGCACCTCTTTCCCGAATTTATAGCCAATCACTTTGGCTGTCCTCTTACGATACCGGCGGGACCTGTTCCCTTTTCAGCAATCACAACCGTACCGCTTTTCAAATCCACAATGCGGCTTCGTGTGTCAGCGTGTGAAATGTACAGCGGTTGCCCGTTTGCCTTTATACAGTAGGATATAGGGCCTATCGGATGGGCAATAAAATCTAAGGTTCCAGCATGTCCTTCCAGCCCGCTCAGCCCCTGCAAAATCTCCACACACAGGAGATAACCTATCTTTATATCACCAGCCTCAACTACCGAAGGAGTATACAGCTCTCCTTGCATCGGAGACTTCGCCCGTTCCAATACAATCTCTCCGTCCGGGCCGATCATTAGCGCCCTGTCTTTGCCGTTACCATCTTTGTAACTGGTCATCATCAGCTTCCTATAATGCCTGGCAAGGCTCCGGAGTGTCTGCACACTGCCGGTATCAGCTACATACCCTTCAGGGTAGAGCACTGCATCACAGTAAGCGGACCACAACCTCAGTTCTTCTTGCAGCTTTAACATATCAGCTTCATGATCGGGCTGAGAGACCAGCAAGTTCATCGGGATTCCTCCATACATCTTTTCTCTGTCGTCTAAAATTCTTCAATTTAGCAGCGTTTCCACCTCATCGATGCTCTTCTTAGCCCTGCTGTTCAGCCCCCGCTTATCTTTGAGGCCAAGCTGCTGCAGCTCATGACCCGGATCAATGACCAGCGGCTGTTCCATGACAGATTGCAGCAGCTCTGCGGCGGCACGGCAGGCACTGAACAGCTGCTCACGGGACAGTACTTTTTTATGGGAGCGGATAATGTCCACCAGTTTTTCGGCGAACCGCAGTCTGACGATGCTGTCAGCGCTCATAAGGTTGCGGGTTGCGAACGAAGCTGTCTTTTCGACCATAACAATGTCCTGATACTGCCTGGAAAGTGCCTCCAGTGCGGCAACCGCCTCCCAATCGCGGATCGACAGCTGCTTCAGATACCCGGCGAACATTTCGTCAACCCACTGTTTTTCTGTTTCTTTGGCGATTGCAGACTGCTTATACTGCTCCAGCACACCTTCACGGTGCATTTGGATAGGACTGCCCAGACATCGGGTGAACAGCTCCCGGGCTTGTTCTGTGTTTTTTTCCATACTGTGATCCCCTTGTCCAAACCTTTCTGTGAAAGGTCATGGCTGAATTGTACAACTCCATCCTGCGCAAAATAAATGAATTCTATCTTTGGATGCAACAAAAAAGCGTTATTTTCACATATTTTGCACATTAAATCTTGTTTTCAAAATGCAATGCCTGTCGTATTATAGATAAAAAGCTTTTGTAGACACCCGAGCTAAAGCGAAAGAACGGAGGAATGTCAGCCATGCCGCAGACACTTGTTAAAAATGTTGATTTTTTTGTCGCCGCCCTATCGCAGACCTATGTGTCCGCGCTGCAGCTCGATCCGGATGGAATGTACTCCCAGGTAGGCATCGGAATCGTCGAGAAATTTGCGGAAGATTATGTGCGCCTCAAAAGATTCGACGGCAGCGTCTCCCATTACGACCGGGAAATCACAAAATTCCAGCATAACAAAGCCTAACCCTTCCCTAAATTACATTCCGCCCTGAGCATAATTTTCCTGCTTACTCCAGCTGAAAGGCTGTAAATCCTTAGTATTACGGCACAGCCCTGATACCTTTCTCCTCCTGTTTAGTGGTTCAGTTCCCCCCATTTGGTTAATCGTTACATAAGATGGGTGTTTGGGACATATCCTAACTTTTGCAGGACAGAAAGGAATGAGAGGCATGAGCGACAAAGAGAAATTCACGGACGAGCGCAGCCCCGGCTTTAACCAGATTCCCGATGCCAGCAGACCTGGACAGACGGCATCAACGGACAAGCTGGACGATATCGTGGGAGGTATTATGGATAATGTGCAGGAAACCCTGACCGGTGATACCCCTAACGAACCTGGCAAGCATCCGGCAAACGATACAACCACAGACAAATAAGAAACCCCTAGAGTAAGAACCTGATGCTAGCCAGACTGTATAAAAATGGACTTCGTGCATAAGGTGCAATTTCCCGGCACAAATTTAACAAAAAGGCGGACACACGGCTTGAGCGTGTCTGCCTTTTTGGCATACGATTCAACCGGTACAATGCCGGCAAACCGGCGTTATCCCTTCATTTAGCTTCAAATTCATACAAAGCCTCGGGGCCAGCAATTCTTCGAACGTACCGGGGTCACCTGCGGCATCACTTGTTGTGCGATGGATTTGAACATACTCAACTCACAGCAACCAGCGAGAAAGGCAACATTCCGGCACAAAATTTTAACGTGTGCATTTTAATAATTCCTTGACTTGACAGTGTCAAGGCCGTAAACTGAAATCGTTAACAATTCTATTTTTCCGGAGAGATATTATGATCACCATCAAAGACATTGCACGTGTCGCGGGCGTCTCCCATACAACTGTTTCCCGGGCGCTGAACGGCAGCCCGCTGATCAAGAAGGTTACCCGGGACAAAATAGAAAAAATCGCCGAAGAAATGAACTACGTCCCCAATTACAGCGCCAAGAGCCTGGTGTCCAAAAGGTCCTTCACCATTGGCCTGTTTTTTTCCAGCATTGAGCAAGGAACCTCGGCCAGTTTCCTGGTGGATGCCATCAAGGGAATCAGCCACATCCTGGATGAGAACTTTAACTTGACGGTCAACGGCATAGACGGCGTGCATCATTTTGGCACTATTCAGCCGCAGCGCTTTGACGGTATCCTGGTCATGAGCCAGAGCGATGAGGATAATGCCTTTATCTATCATGTGAAGAAGATGGGCATCCCACTGGTCGTGCTGAACCGCCAGCTTGAAGATCCCGGCATTATGAATGTGGTGGCTAATGACCGTGAAGGCGTGAAGGAAGCCATCGACTATGCCGTCCGGCAGGGACACCGGAAATTTGCCATTATCGAAGGCAAACCCGGCTTCAAGTCGTCGAGCGAGCGCAAGCAGGGCTTCATGGACAGCCTGATTGCCCATCGTCTTCCGCTGAACTCCGAATATTTTGCGGCCGGAGACTACAGTATTGAGAGCGGTTATGCAGCTATGGCTGCTCTGCTCCTGCTGCAAGATCCGCCGACAGCTGTATTTTGCTCCAATGACGATATGGCGATTGGTGCGATGAATGCCTGCTACGCCCATAAAGCCGATGTTCCAGGGCAGATTTCCCTGATTGGATTCGATGATATCATGTTCTCCCGGTACACGAATCCCGCCCTGACTACGGTCCGCAAGCCGATTACAGAAATCAGCGAGCTTGGCACTAAAATGCTGGTCCAGCTGCTTCAGCAGCCGGAGACCCAACCCCAGCAGCTGTTCGTGAAGACATCGTTAGTCATCCGCCAGACAGTAGCTGAATTACAGCAGTAATGAGGGGTCGAGCGGCGCGGCGTGCGCGTCTGCGGGGCGCCAGGGCTTCGGCACGAGTGAATCGTGGCGCGCAGCGGCTGGGGCACGAGTGGGTTGCGGCGCGCGGGGGCTGCGGCACGAGGGGATTGCGGCGCGCGAGGGCTGCGGCACGAGGGGATTGCGGCGCGCGAGGGCTGCGGCACGAGTGGATTGCGGCGCGCGAGGGCTGCGGCACGAGGGGATTGCGGCGCGCGGCGGCTGCGGCACGAGGGGATTGCGGCGCGCGAGGGCTGCAGCGCGCGGAGTAGCGCTCAAGAGGTTTGGCAGCAAGGCTTGTCCGGACTTCTCTCCGGTACCTATAAACGTATAAATCACTCTACTAAATTAAAGTGGAAAAAGTACAACTAAATTAGCCAATTTAGAGGGTTTGAAGCACAATAGTGGGAAAAAGTAGAGTTAATTCGGACAAATTAGGCCATTTATGGCGATTCCGCCCGAATTAAGTATACTAATTCCAACTAGCCTCTGCATTTGGGCATTGACCTGCGAATTAGTTCTACTAATTCCACTTAAGCTTATGACTAAGTGTGTCTAGCTTCGCTATTTGCTGCCAATACCAGTTTGGGTAACTATATATATTGAACTTTAGTTTTACGTTGTGAGGTATGGTCGTAACTGCGAAGAATGTTTGGACTTACAGCCGCTGCCGATCCCCAAACGTTTAGGGTTTTCCCTCTTTCAGATTTGGCAACTCTAATTGTTTCAACTGAATCCGGTTAAAAAAAGAGCCTCTCTTTTTTTAAATAAAATGTTCACGTGTGCATTATTCCAATACACTATAAAAGGAGATTATCGAACACTTATGACACAGCGCTTATCCAGAACCACTCAGCCCGGCCTGCCGCAATATCCGGAACGGATGATTCAATTTGGGGAAGGGAATTTCATGCGTGCTTTTGTTGACTGGCAGCTGCAGCAGATGAACAAGCAAGGCCTGTTCAACGGAAGCGCAGCGGTTATCGTGCCCATCGGCCAGGGACTCGGCGGGCTGATGGCCGAGCAGGATAATCTCTACACGGTGCTGCTGAACGGCATCATGCAGGAGCAGCCAGTCAATTCGCGCGAGATTATCACCAGTGTCAGCCGGGTCATCAATCCCTACAGCGACTATGAAGCGTATCTGGCCCTGGCTGAAAATGATGAGCTGGAGTTTATCACCTCCAATACCACCGAAGCAGGCATCGCCTATCAGCCGGGAGACCGTTTGGAGGATACGCCTCCCTCAAGCTTTCCTGCCAAACTGACCGTCCTTCTCCACAGACGGTTTGAGCTGGGCAAAAAAGGTTTCGTCATCATCCCCTGCGAGCTGATCGACCGCAATGGGGAAAAGCTGCAGGAAATTGTGCGGCAATACGCCGCAGAATGGAAGCTGGGGGATGCCTTCCTGCAGTGGCTGGACGCGGAGAATACCTTCTGCTGCAGTCTGGTTGACCGGATTGTTCCGGGTTATCCGCGCGACAAAGCCGCTGAGCTGGAAGCCGGGCTGGGCTACCTCGATAAGCTGATGGTAACTGCAGAGCCGTTCCTGTTCTGGGTCATTGAAGGCCCGGCGTGGCTGTCCGAACGGCTGCCGCTAGCGAAAGCCGGACTTAACGTAGCCGTTACAGATGACATGACCCTCTACCGCGAGCGCAAGGTTCACCTGCTGAATGGGCCTCATACCGCCATGGTTCCCCTCGCCTTGATGGCAGGCCTCGAAACTGTAGAGGATGTGATGAACGATGAAACGTTCTACCGCTTTGTGCGGGAGCTTTTGGATGAAGAGCTTATTCCGATGCTGGATCTGCCGCAAGAAGAGCTTCTCTCCTACGCGGATGCTGTGCTGGAGCGCTTCAGGAATCCGTTCATCCGCCACGAGCTGGCTTCGATTTCACTGAACAGCATTTCCAAGTTTAGAACCCGGCTACTCCCTGTGCTCCTCCGGTATCAGCAGGAACGCGGCCAGCTGCCGCCGCTGATTACACTGGCTTTTGCCGCGCTGCTGCTCAGTTACCGGGGAGACCTCGTGAAACGTCAGGACAGTGCTGAAGTGCTGGCGGTCTTTGATCAGGCCTGGAGCAATCCTTCCACCTTCGCTGCTTCGATTCTTAAGGAAGTCAGCCTGTGGGGACAGGATCTGTCACAGGTGCCAGGCCTTACTGAAGCCATTGACGCCCGGCTGCATCAGCTCCAAAACTCCGGCAGCCGTGCCGCACTGCAGCAGTTGGTCCGTTCAGAAGCCTAATTCATTATTTTCTATAGGAGGGACAGCATGAAACGATTAATGAAAATGAATCCCCGGGATACAGTAGCCGTCGCGCTGCGTCCGGTTGCTTCCGGTGAAGTACTTTCCTTTGAAGGGCTTAGTCTCACAGCCGCCCAGGATATTCCGCAGGGCCATAAAATCGCCTTAACCAGTTTTGCGGAGGGCGATGTCATTACCAAATACGGATACCCTATCGGCCATGCGGTGGAAGCAATCCGGGCGGGTGACTGGATTCATACGCATAATATCAAAACCAACCTGTCCGGAGAAGAGGAATATGAATATCTTCCCGACCTGCATCCGGTCACCTATCCGAAACGCGGCCTGACCTTCCAGGGCTACCGCAGGGCGAACGGCAAGGTTGGCATCCGCAACGATCTGTTCATCATCCCTACGGTTGGCTGCGTGAACGGCATCGCCGAGCAGATGCTGCAGGAGTTCAAGGCAGAGCACCCCGACCCGGGCGGTTTCGACAACTTCACTGTGCTTAAGCATCCTTACGGCTGCTCGCAGCTCGGCGACGACCACCGCATGACCCGCAGCATCCTGCTGGATGCCGTAAATCATCCCAACGCCGGGGGCGTGCTTGTCTTCGGCCTGGGCTGCGAGAATAATATCGTCTCCGAATTCCGCAGCATGCTGGGCGGCTATGACGAGAGCCGGGTCAAATTCCTCGTTGCCCAGGAGGTAGGCAATGAGGTGGAAGCGGGGCTTGCACTTCTTGAAGAGCTGTATGAAGCAGCGAAAAATGATGTCCGCGAGCCGGTTCCGCTCAGCGAGCTGAACATCGGACTGAAATGCGGCGGCTCCGATGGTTTCTCCGGCATTACTGCCAACCCGCTGCTGGGCGCTTTTTCCGACTTCATTATCTCCCAGGGCGGAACCTCCGTGTTGACCGAGGTCCCTGAAATGTTCGGGGCGGAGAAGATGCTCATGGCACGTGCGGAGAACCGCGAGGTCTTTGAAGACATCGTTTCGCTGATCAATAACTTCAAGCAGTATTTCCTCTCATACGGTGAACCGGTGTACGAGAATCCCTCTCCCGGCAACAAAGCCGGAGGCATCAGCACACTGGAGGACAAATCGCTGGGCTGTACGCAGAAGGCCGGCAGCTCGCCCGTTGTGGATGTGCTGGATTACGGGGTGAAGCTGCGCCGCAAAGGCCTCAGTCTCCTGCAGGCTCCGGGCAACGATCTGGTGGCGGCCTCCGCCCTCGCCGCATCGGATTGCCAGCTCGTGCTTTTTACGACCGGACGGGGCACACCGTTCGGCAGCTTTGTGCCAACGGTCAAGGTGGCGACCAACAATGATCTTTTTGCCAAAAAGGGCCACTGGATGGACTTCAATGCCGGACCGCTGCTGGAGCGGCCGATGGCCGAGGTGCTTGAGGAATTTATCGCCTACATTATCGGTGTGGCCAGCGGCCAAAAAACGCGCAACGAGCAGAACGAAGTGCGTGAGCTGGCGATTTTCAAAACCGGAGTAACGCTCTAATCCTAATCAAATCCAAGCAAAGGGAGAATTGCAATGTTTTTAAATGACGATTTTCTGTTGACCAGCGAAACGGCGCGCAGGCTCTTTCATAATCATGCCAAAACCATGCCGGTTATCGATTACCACTGCCACCTCGACCCGAAGGAAATCTATGAAGACAAGGCGTTCCGCAACCTGACCGAGGCCTGGCTGGCCGGGGATCATTACAAATGGCGGCTGATGCGGGCCAACGGGATTCCGGAATCCCATATTACCGGAGAGGCTTCCGATTATGACAAGTTCCTGGCATGGGCCCGTACGCTCCCCAAGGCTGTCGGGAACCCGCTGTACAGCTGGACCCACCTGGAACTGCGCCGTTTCTTCGGGATTAACGAGACGCTGAACGAGGCTTCCGCTCCTGCGATCTGGGAGGAAGTGAACCGTAAGCTTGCTGAGCCTGCGTATACCCGGCGGAGCCTGATCCGGAATTCGAATGTCACAATGATCTGCACCACGGATGACCCGGCAGATTCGCTGGAATATCACCGGCTGCTGAAGGAGTCCGAGCCTGAGTTTCAGGTCTTCCCTACCTTCCGCCCCGACAAAGCGCTCAATATCGGTGCCGAAGGATTTCCGGCTTGGCTGGCCCGGCTGGAGGAGGCATCCGGTATATCGGTAACCTCTTATGCTTCCCTCGTCGCAGCCTTGCGGAGCCGTGTGGATTTCTTCCATCAGAACGGCTGCCGGCTGTCCGACCATGCGCTGGATGTGCTGCGTTATCAGGCCGCTAACGAAGCATCACAGCTGGAACAGATTTTCGCCAAACGTCTGGGAAGCGCGGAGTTGTCAGCGGAAGAAATTACAGTCTACCGGACTGAGCTGCTGTCGGAGCTGATTGGAATGTACCATGATAACAATTGGACCATGCAGCTGCACCTGCACGCGTTCCGCAACAATAATACGCCGATGTTCCAGCGCCTTGGGCCGGATACCGGCTACGACGGAATTAACGACCTGTCTTTGGCCGAGGCGCTCTCGCAGTTGCTGGACCGGGCCGAATGCGGCAAGGGGTTGCCGAAGACCATCCTGTATTCTCTGAATCCTGGAGATTACCCCGCCCTGCTTGCGCTCATGGGCTGCTATCAAAAGGACACCGCAGGCAAGCTCCAGCTCGGCTCCGGCTGGTGGTACAACGATACCCGCGACGGGATGCGCCGCCAGCTGACCCTGCTTGCCGACAACAGCCTGCTGGGCAACTTTGTCGGCATGCTGACCGACTCGCGCAGCTTCCTCTCGTACACCCGCCACGAGTATTTCCGCCGCGTGCTCTGTGAGCTGCTGGGCGAATTGGCCGGGCGCGGTGAAGCGCCGGACGACCAGGCCCTGCTCGGACAGCTGGTGGAGGATATTGCCTACAACAATGCAGCCGGCTACTTTGGCTTTGAATCACGCAGTGCAGCCAAGATGCAGCACAGCTAGACAGAAGCGTGGACGCCGTCCTTTTATAAGATAACAATTAAAGACACCAAGTATCAGGAAAGGAAGTATATTATGCCTACCCTGTATATCGCGGGTGACTCCACCGCCGCACAGAAGGGCGGAGGCGAAAAGCCGATGGCCGGCTGGGGAGAATTCCTTCAGGAGCATTTCAGCCCTGATATTGCTGTAGATAACCGGGCGATTAATGGACGCAGCTCCCGTTCCTTCCTGGCGGAAGGACGGCTTGAGGATATCGGCAAGGACTTCCGGCGCGGCGACTACCTGCTGATCCAGTTCGGACACAATGACCAGAAGGTAGAGGACCCTGCCCGTTATACTGATCCCGCTACGGAGTACCGCCGGAATCTGCTCACGTTCATTGAATTCGCCCGCAGCCGCTGCGGATACCCTGTTCTGCTGACTTCGGTCAGCCGCCGCCGGTTCACCGCAGGCGGCGAACCTGACCCGCTCGCGGTCGGGCTGTACCCGGAAGCGGTGCGCGAGGTCGCAGCGCAGACCGGTACACCGCTGCTTGATATTTTTGCCTCCTCCCAGCAGCTGTACCGCGTGCTGGGAGTGGATGGTTCGCGGCAGCTGTTCATGCATCTGCCTGCAAACGGGCATCCCAATTATCCACAGGGCATTACGGATGACACGCATTTCTGCAAAGAAGGCGCCGCCCGCATAGCTAACCTGACCGCCGTGGCGATCTCGCAGTCGGCAGAGCTGGCTGCTTTGCAGGCATACTTGCGCTGGCCGGGGCTTTGACCCGCAGAGCGCCTGCCGGCAACGTAAGGCTCCCGTGGACTCCGCCGATCATCAGAGGAGAGAAACATCGCATTTCGCGTTGGCTGCCCTAGTTACTCTATACAACTTAGCATATAGAATCCTTATTAGGTTACAAGGAGGTTTTTATCATGGCTGCCCCGCTTCATTTAGGTGTACGCGCCCATGATTTTGGCCGGCTGCCTTTGCCGGAGCTGACCGCCAAGCTTAGCAGGTATCGTTTTTCGCATATTCAGCTCGCTGTACATAAATCCTTTCCCGAAAGTGTCCCTGCGCTGACTGCATTAAGCCCAGGAACCGCTGCCTATTTTGGCGAAGCCTTCCGCCAGGCAGGAGTCCGGATTGCTGTGCTTGGCTGCTATGTAAATATCGTCGATCCTGACCCCGCCGCAAGACAGGCGGCCTTGAACGCATTCGGCACCCATCTTCGCCTGGCCCGCGATTTTGGCACCAGTCTGGTTGGTACCGAAACAGGCAGTGTAGGCAAAGGGTATACTGCGGAGAATTTTACCGGGGAAGCCTTTCGTCAGGCAGCAATGTCTGTACAGGCCTTGGTGACGGAGGCGGAGCGATTCGGTGTAACGGTAGGCATTGAAGCAGGGATCAATCACCCGCTGCATACCGCACAGCTGGCACACCGGCTGCTCACGCTGATTCCCTCCAACAATCTGCAGATTATTTTCGACTGTGCCAATCTAATGACCGCGGACAATTACCGGCAGCAGGATGCCGTGATTGAGGAGGCGCTGGAGCTGCTGGGGGACCGGATTGCTGTCCTGCACCTGAAGGACTTCACGGTCAATAACGGACAGATCGAGATTGTGCCTGTCGGCCAAGGGCTGCTTCACTTTGCTCCGCTGCTCCAATACATGAAATATAAGCGGCCGCATATTCAAGGCATTCTGGAGAGTACCCCCGAGGACTACATGCAGGGCAGTATAGATTTTCTGCAGCGGCTGTATGATGAAGTCTGACCTGCTGAAGGAAACTGGGGGCGGAAAGAAGCAGTAGTTAAAAAACTGTGCCGCAGACCGCGCAACCCGACTCCGGCTCATTGTGCCTCTGCGGCATACCAAACGGGCATCCCCTCGCATCTAACGCGAGAATAGGATGCCCGTTGCTGCTGTATGTGTTAATTCTTCCAGCTTCTCTGCCCCAGAGCTAACTGGAGAATTTCACAATAAAAGTACTGATTTCATACGGCTTGATTTCACAGGTAACCGCCCCGCCGGGCTTCACTTCACCCACCGGCCGTTCCATCAGGTCACACTCCTGCCAGGAATGAACAGGATAATCGCTGCTGAGCGTTACGGTGCTGCGGGTGCCTGTATACTCATGCAGGCGGACGATAAAGCCTTCGCCGTTCTCCGCCATTTTGAGAGCGTCAACGGCAATGCTGCCGCAGTCCGTCTTAATCAGCGATTTGCCGGCACCGGCAGAATAACCCCCTTTGACCACACGCAGCGGATTGTTCAGTGACCAGGCTTCCTGAACCGTACTTGCCGCTGCCCAGTCGCCCTTGTGGGGCAGCAGGGCATAGGTGAACCGGTGCTCCCCCTGGTCCGCCTGCCAGTCAGGCTCGGTTGCCGACTTAATTAGTGACAGCCGCATCACATGGTCCTTAATGTCATAACCGTATTTGCAATCATTCAGCAGGCTGACGCCATAACCCCGCTCGGACAGATCTGCCCACTGATGGCCGACACTTTCGAACCGCGCATAATCCCAGCTTGTATTCCAGTGCGTCGGCCGCTTCACGTTCCCGAACTGGATGTCATAGGTAGCCTCCGTAGCCCGCACCGCTACCGGAAAAGCGGTCTTCAGCAGCTGATGCTGCTCATGCCAATCGGCCAGCGTCTCAAAGTCAATCCGGGCGCTTCTGCTGTACACCTTGACTTTCTGAACAATGGAGGAGTCCATATATTTCCATGTGAATTCCAGCACTGCCGTAAGCGGGCCGCATTCGGTCAGCTCTACCGAGCGCAGGTCAGTGATTTCTCTCTTTTTCTCCTGATAAAACAGGTCAATATCCCAGGCATCGAACATCTTCGGTTTATCTTCAAAAACCTGAAGCACGTTGCCGTTCTCGCCTGGAGCCAGCACTTCCCTCTGTTCCCTGCGGTCATAGATGCGGCTCAGCTGCCCCGCTTCGTTCCATTCCAGCATATAAAACGGTGTCGTAAGCCGGGAATCCTGCCATTCGAACGGAATAGGACAGCCGGACGTTAAGGAGTTGCCTTCCGGTACCTCAATCTTGCCCACGGCAGAATCGGCAAAATCAGCAGAACCCGCCTGTACCGCCATGGCCGCCGCAGTTCCAGCCTTTATAACTGTGCTGCCGAGCATCGGAACCGCCGGGACCTCGATCAGCCACTCCCCGCCAACAAGCTGGGAAGATAACTGTTGGCCGTCCGCAGTGGTCCACGCCGTGTCTTCTCCTACTGCTTCAAAAGGAATGGCCGCGAGCTCTGTCCGCTCAAAAAATGCTCCATTGAAGACAGTGTACACAGTCTCCTGCCGGGAATCAGCCCCGTCAGCTAGTCCTTCAGTCAGCTCTTTAGCCAGTCCTTCAACCGGCTCTCCAATCAGCTCTTCAGCCGGCCCATTAACCAGCCTTTCGGTCAGCCCCTCTGCCGCTGCCTCCGCCGCCGCGCTGCCGATCCGCTCCGCTTCTGCATACTCCAGTCTTGAATCCTCGTACACCTCGCGGATGGAGGAGCCGGGAATAATATCGTGGAACTGGTTGCGAAGGATAGTCTGCCAGCCTTCCAGCAGCGGCTGCGCAGGATAGGCGCTGAAGCTGCCTTTTTCCACAGCGAGGAGAACCTGCAGCCATTCCGCTTCACGGTACAGCAGCTCCAGCTTCCGGTTCATCCGTTTGTTATAGGCCTGGCTGGTGTACGTTCCCCGGTGGTATTCCAGATACAGCTCCCCGTCCCAAGTATGAACATACTGGTCCGTGCTGCGGACCGTTTCATTCAGGCGTTCAAAATACTCATCCGCCCGCCCCGTCCGGACCGCAGGAATCCCAGGCATCTTATCAAGGCGGCGGCGCATTTCCAGCATTTCGCGGTTAACTCCCCCGCCTCCATCGCCGTATCCGTAGGAGAGCAGCAGCTCGCGGTTCAGATTCTTATCCCGGTACTGATCCCAGATGCCCTGAACGGAGAAGGCTTCAATCAGACCGTTGTAGGTGTAATACCAAGCGCCGGAGTCTGGCCCCTCAGGTGTGGTGATAAAATGGGTCAGCACTTCGCTGCCGTCAATGCCTCTCCAGCGAAACGTATCATGGGGCATACGGTTATATTGGCTCCAGCTGATTTTGGTCGTCATGAAGGTATCAATGCCTGATTTGCGTAAAATCTGCGGCAGCGCCCAGCTGTAGCCAAAGACATCGGGGAGCCACAAATATTTGCAGTCCGCACCGAATTCCTCCCGGAAGAACTTCGTCCCGTACAAGATCTGGCGCACCAGTGATTCCCCGCTGGTCAGATTACAGTCCGCCTCCAGCCACATCGCGCCTCCGGCTTCCCAGCGGCCCTCTTCCACCCGCTTGCGGATTTCGGCATAGATTTCCGGGTAATCCTCTTTGATGTAAGCATACAGCTGAGGCTGGGTCTGCAAAAAGATATATTCCGGGTACTGCTTCATCAGGCGGAGCACCGTCGAGAAGGAGCGCGCCGCTTTTTCCCGCGTATGGGTAAGCCGCCACAGCCAGGCAACGTCGATATGGGTATGGCCGATTGCGGTTACGGTTACCGGATGCTTCGACTCAAGCATTGCCAGCTGCTCCAGCAGCAATGATTCTGCCGCCTGGACGGAAACGTAAAAGCCTGCACTGCCCGGTTTCGACCAGTCCAGCTTGTTAAAAGCCCGGTTGAGCGCCATCAGCAGCCCCTGCTTCTCCGGCTGATTGTCGGCAAGCTGCTTGTAGGCGGATAGCGCAGCACGGCCTGTATAATACAAATTATCCGCCGCCTCATCCAGCCAGGCCAGCTCTGCCCGCTTGATCCGGTGCTCCTGCGGAACCGGGCGGCCTCCGCCCTCCAGCCCTGACCACAAGCGGAAGGTAAAGTCCAGCGCACGGCCCGCCGCATCCTCCTCCAGAAATACCTCCTGATGATTGGAATCCACCCCTTGATAAGGTTTGCCGTCAAGATACAGCAGCGACTCAAAGCCGCTGTTGTTGCCTCCGCCGGTCCGGCCGAAGTCAAAAAGTCCGACCACACGTTTCCCCTTCCACTCAGCAGGCACTTCAACAGTGCGATGCAGCCAGATGTACACATCCCGGCCGGTCCAGCAATCCCCCTGCTGAAGCCTGCTGTCTCCTTCAGGCTGCGGAGGGTACATTCCGTTCGCTCCATCCTTATCCTCTACTGCCAGCCAGTCATTCAGCTTAGCAATTTCACGGTAACGGTACCCTTCCAGCTCCCGCAGCCGCGCCCCCAGCTTCTCCTCGGTCCAAAACATTTGCCCTTCCTCCTCTTATAACACGTGTTATGTTGCCGGAAAAAGCGCGGTTACGCGCTTTCTCCTGCCCTTAATACTGCAGGCAGCCATATTTTACCGCCCGCCTCCGATGTTGTTCCGCCTTCAATCTGCTTCAGCACCCGCCGTACCGCTTCTTCCCCCATGCCTACATAGGGTATTTCCACACAGCTTAATGCCGGAAGGCTAAGCCGGTGGCCCTGGATCGTGTTGTCCGCCGCCATCACCCGCAGCTCTTCGCCGATCTGCAGGCCCAGCTTATGGGCGGCCCGGTATAAATCCGGGACCCCGCTGGACCAGTTCACCAGCAGCGGCGGCGGCGGCTTGCTGATATCCGCCAGCTTCAGGAGCCATTCCTCCCAGTCCACCCGCCCTTCCCGTTCAGGAAGGCGGAAGGAAAAGGGATTCATGCCCCGGCCGCTGCACCAGCGGGTATAGGCGTCCCGGCGCGTCCGCTCCGCCCAGCTCCGGATAACGCCATGATATACCTCAGCATATACCGGAGTCTGGAGCTGCGGCGTTCCCGGCCGCAGCAAATAATCCAGCGCCAGCTCCACACTGCCCTTGTAGTCGGCCAGCACAGAGCATACCCCCTCCGCCTCGGCATAGCCCTCCACGGATACGTAAGGAACCCCCGCCTCGCCAACCTTGGCGGCCCATGCTTCATCGCGGTAGCTGGTATCATCCAGCGTCACGATGCCGTCGATCTTCCGCTGGTGGTAGAGATCCACCAGCTCATCCCTGGCTTCGCCGTCCGGCCGCTGGCCCGGCGAGCAGAGCAGAATGTGATAGCCGTGCGCCTCACATTCCCGCTGCATGCCCTCCAGCAGCCGCATGAACAGCGGGTGCCGTGTGTCGCCGAACGCAGCCAGACTCATGGTGCGGCCCGTCTTCATGCTCCGCGCCTGGGCGTCCACATGGTAGTTCAGCTCGCGGATCGCTGCCAGCACATTCTCACGCGTTTCCCCGCTGACGCCGATGCCCGGTGTACCGTTCAGCACAGCAGAGACTACGCTGCGGGACACACCGGCCAGCTTGGCGACGTCGTGGCTGGTCACTCTTTTTTTGCCCATATCAGCACCTCGGCAAAAGTATAACACGTGTTATTTCTATTGTATACCCTTTTTATGGAAAGGGGCTGCAAGGGGATGGTCAAGAATTCCGGCTTCCTGAAGCTGCTGCTTGCTCTCCTCCACTTGGGCGTGGACCCCGTCGAACAGCGTCTTGGCCTCTTCCTCTTTACCAAGGGCTTGTCCAAAGGAGACCCGTTCTTCAGCAGTCATTGTTAGCCCTGCCGCCTCTTTCTCTTGAGGTTCTCTCCTTGGTCCCCAGCGTAAAATAGAAGGCTTAATGCCCTATCCGGCCTTTTCTACTTGTTACGGGCACCAAATCATGGGTACAATTAATTATTAGTACGTGTCATCATACAAAGGATAGGTGAAACAAATGCAGAATTTCGGATTTGCAAGAGTCGCCGCCGCATCCCCTGAACTGCGGGTTGCTGACTGCGGGTATAATGCAGCACAAATTATGGATGTGATCGGACAAGCGGATGAGAAGCAGGTAGAATATCTGGTGCTGCCGGAGCTGTCCATTACCGGCTATACCTGCGGGGATTTATTCCTGCAGCCGGTGCTGCAGGAAGCCGCACTGGCTGCCTTGCAGAAGATCGCCGCCGCTACCAAAGGGCGGAATCTGATCGTCATTGCCGGCTTGCCCGTTTCCATAAAAAGCAGGCTGTTCAACTGCGCTGCCGTATTGCAGCAAGGTACAATTCTGGGTCTTGTAGTGAAGACCTGCATCCCCGGCTACAGTGAATTCTATGAGCCCCGCTGGTTTGCCGGGGCCGAAGAGCTGGAGGTATCAGAGCTGCGGATTGGTGAAACCGCTGTGCCAATCGGCAATGATCTGATCTTCACCAGTGAAGGCGGCAGCGGAATCTCCTTCGGCGTGGAAATCTGCGAGGATCTCTGGGTTCCGGTTCCTCCGAGCAGCCTGCTCGCCCAGGCCGGAGCTGCATTGCTGTTCAATCCCTCGGCCAGCAATGAGCTGGTGGGCAAAGCGGACTACCGCCGCCAGCTCGTCTCCAGCCAATCCGCCTCCTGTGTGGCAGGTTATGTCTATGCCGGCTGTAATACCGGCGAATCGACAACGGATGTCGTGTTCGGCGGCCACTCGCTAATCGCCGAGAATGGGCAGATGCTCGCGGAATCCGAGCGCTTTACCCATGAGAGCCGCCTCATCATCGCCGACATCGATGTGCCGAGAATCCAGTATTCCCGCACGGTGATGGGCACCTTCCGGGCCGGCAAGGGCGGCCGGAACTACCGTGAGGTGCTCTATGCGGCACCGGGCGCCCTGCTTGAAGGACGGGAGCTGGTCCGCACCCTCGCCGTGAATCCGTTCGTTCCCGGCAACCCGCAGCAGCGGGACGACCGCTGCCGGGAGATTCTCTCCATCCAGACCTCCGGCCTGATGAAGCGCATCCGCCACATCGGCACCAAGCAGGCGGTAATCGGCATCTCCGGCGGTCTGGATTCCACGCTGGCGCTGCTCGTCGCCGTGCGGGCGATGGAGCTGCTCGGCCGCCCGGCCAGCGATGTGCTGGCGGTCACCATGCCGGGGTTCGGCACGACGAACCGTACCTACGACAACGCCGTCGGCCTGATCAAGGCACTTGGCGCTTCGCTCAAGGTAGTGGATATCAAAGCGGCCTGCCTGCAGCATTTCGAGGATATAGGCCATGACAAGGATGTTCACGATCTGACCTATGAGAACGTTCAGGCCCGGGAACGAACGCAGATCCTGATGGATCTGGCCAACAAGAATGGCGGCATTGTGATCGGCACCGGCGATCTGTCGGAGCTTGCCCTCGGATGGTGCACCTATAACGGTGACCATATGTCTATGTACGGTGTCAATTCGGGCATTCCGAAGACGCTCATCCAATATGTCGTCGCCTGGTATGCCGATCACGAGGCCGACGAGACTGTGAATAAGCTGCTCTATGACATCATCGACACAGGAATCAGCCCTGAGCTTCTGCCGCCATCCGCCACGGGCGAGATTGTCCAGCTTACGGAGAATATACTGGGGCCTTATATAGTGCATGATTTCTTCCTGTATTACATGCTGCGGACAGGCGCTTCGCCCGCCAAAATGTTCTACCTTGCCCGGCATGCTTTTGGCGACGCCTATCCCAAAGAGCAGCTCGTGAGCTGGCTCCGGGTATTCGTCACCCGCTTTTTCACCCAGCAGTTCAAGCGCTCCTGCCTCCCGGACGGACCTAAGGTCGGAACGGTCAGCCTCTCGCCGCGCGGCGACTGGCGTATGCCGAGCGACGCTTCTGCCGCGCTTTGGCTGCGTGAGGTTGAGCAGCTGTAAGCTTCAGCTCAGCTGGAGAACTGCCTGGAAAGTATCTGAATGCTGACAGCAACGGCTGCGCCGTCCAATAAGGACAGCGCAGCCGTTTTTGATGTAGAATGCCAGGCTATGGAGATAGAATCTAGTACAAATATCCTAAGTGGACTTGGAGCTGAGGGAGGGAGTAAAGTGGAAAAAGTGAACCTAATCCAGCCCATCTGGCTCCCGAACCATCATTAGTGGGAAAAAGGTAATCCAATTCAGCCGATTCACCCCATGATGAGTGAATTCACTTCAATTAAGTTTACTAATTCCCCCTAATGCTATCCGCGGGTGCCTTAACTGAGGATTTAGGTATACTCATTCCACTTCACTATTTTCAGCTCCGCATCTTCGAACACTTTCTGCATCAAGATTCCATCGTTACTCCTACATGCTATTTTTTTCCCCATACAGCCCGGGTGATCAATCGCTCTTGTCCAGCAAAAGTATAAAGCGGAGCGGAGGCGGCTTAGACTTCTCATCCCTGCGCCTTGTTTCTTCCTCACCCCGCCTTGCTTCTTCACTACCTGCCAACGCTACCGCTGTGTTTCACGGGCGGCATAACCATAGACGTTGTTCAGTACAAGCACCTGGTCACTGCCAAGCGGAGTATGAACCGTTACCGTCTCACCGGGTTCAGCCAGAAGCAGCGCTCTGCCCATAGGTGACCAGAGGGAGATCGAAAACTCATCCAGACTGGATTCACCGGGAATCACAATACGATATGCATCTGTCAGCGTTTCCGGGCCGATCTTCAGCGAAATCCAGGAGCCGATCAGTACCACAGAGCGCGTAAGCTCATCACCGGCTCCGGCCAAAATACGCTGCACACATGCTTGATACTTCTCAATCAAAGCACGGATCTCTGCACGGTCCGCAGGCGATTCCGTTGCCGTCCGTTCCAGAATGCCATAGGTATTCTCATCGAAATATACAAGCTGGCGCACCAGTTCCTCACGCAGGGAATCTGTAATCAGACTATGGTTCATAGTAGATTTCACCCGCCTTCTTCATCCGGTCTTGCTCGAAAATCTGCACTTGTCCTCTCATTTCGCTCATTCCTTCCATATAGTAAAATAGATCCCGCTATGGGGATCTATCTATAACATATCATCTTTTGTCAGAAATACAAGGCCAATCCGCCTTTAGCACCGTTTGCCGCCAAGATTAACGTTTACCGGCTTCTGCTCTGCTGTACATATTCAGCTCCTGCAGCCGGATCAGCACCTTGCCGAAACGCCCCCCCTGCTGAACCGGCACCTTGCCGTCAGGATAAGTGCGGTGCACATATTCCGTAACGGTCCGGCGGGCAGCCTCATCGGCGGGCAGCTTATGATGCTTCAGGAGCATCAGTGTCTCCTTGATCGCTTCCTCGCTGGAGAGCTCGGTGCTTTTCATCTCGCGTGTGATCAGCGACTCAAACGAATATCCCTTCAGATAGAGCAAGTGGGTTAAATAAGCCATATCCGAGCTTTTCACATGCGATTCATGCCCGTTCAGCAAAGGAAGCACCTCATTCAGCAGACTGTTCTCTCTGTCCCCTGCATTCAGGCTGATGTAGCAGTACTTGCGGGCACAGCTTAGCACACTCTCCACACTCTCCCAATCCACAACCACCGGAGACATGGACACAAAGACCAGATCGAAAGCGCCCTTCCAGCCTTTGGCCTCAAGATCCACATGTTCGAATCGCTCGCGCACCAGCTCCACCTGTCCCGGACCGAACCTGGCGGTATTCTCCATGAACAGCTCGGATAATGGAAGGTTCGGCTCCACTGCGGTAACCTTCGCCCCTCTATCGGCAAAAGGAACCGTGAACCCGCCCGAAGCCGCACCCACATCCAATACAGACAGTCCTTCAAAGTCGACCCCCTGGCCTTCAAGCCAGCCGATAATCCGCTCGCTTCTGCGTCTTCCCCCTTCACTGAACACTTCTTCATTAAATGACTTCGCTTTATGGTCAAAGGTACGTGCCATGTCCATCCCCGACTGCTTGAACCTGTTGCCCGTCGCCTCCGGGTCCTCTTTCCAGGCCTTTTCCCATACATCGGCATTAAATAAATCGTTAATCATTTTAGCTCATCCCTTTCCAAGATCGTTAATTTCAAGCTTTTACAGATTTAAAAGACTATCTATATCTATAATCATTCCGCAGAAAACGGCGGATGATCAGTCCACCGTTATTTTTCCGGCCAGCTCGGACATCTTCTTGTTCTGTAGATACCGCTCCATCTGCCGCTCCGCTTCGACCATCTCCTGCTGAATCAGACACTTGCTGGAGTGGTTGAGCGTACAATCGAACAACGAAGCCGTGCCTTCAATGGCATGAATGATGTCCAGAAAAGAAATCTCTTCCTGCCTGCGCTTCAGCCGGTAGCCGCCGTTCGCACCGGATGCGGACTCGATGAGATCCGCCTTGACCAGCTTGGTCAGGATCTTCGACAGATACGTAGGAGATACCCCCTGCCGTTCCGCGAGCAGCTGTACACCTATTGGCTTGTTCGGTGCAGCAGATACCAGATAGAGCATTGTGTGCAGCGCATAGTTGGTTGCCTTTGAATATTTCATCCATATCCACCTCAATCAAAGACTTTATTAATCTATAATAGCGCTAAAGAACGTAAAAAGCAAACGAGACTTAAACAGCTGCCCGCAGCTGAAATCCGTTTGCTTCCTTCCACGTTATCCTTAGCTCATTGCGCCCAGCTCATAAATGAACCTATAGTCCCCGGAGCCCAGCATTACTTTCACCTCATGCTCCAGCTGCTCTGCGGAATGTACGCCGATGGCCTGCTCAAGGTGCACATCACCTTCCAGCACACGGGGCAGACCGGCATTCGGGAGATATAGCGCAGCAGAAGTATTCGGCGGGACTGAAACGGACAGTTCCATCTGATTCGAAGTAATACTCCATTCCGAGCGGATGCGCCCGTACACCGTTTCAAGCGCAGCTGCAGCCCAGGTCAGGTCCCCGCCCGGCTGCGGCTTGATCACAAATTCCTTGTATCCCGGGTGCGCTTCATCCAGCTCAATGCCTGCAATATGGCGGTATAAAAAATCCCCGATGGCTCCATACGCATAATGGTTGAACGAATTCATATTTTTGCTCCAGAAGCTTCCGTCCTCCTTTATCCCGTCCCAATGCTCCCAGATGGTCGTCGCTCCCTTGGTCACCTGGTACAGCCAGGAAGGATAATCGGTCTGCAGGAGCAATTTGTAGGCCGCATCCATATGCCCGGCTTCACTTAACACAAGGTTCAGATAAGGTGTGCCCACAAACCCGGTGGTGAGATGGTGGCCGCTTTCTTCCAGGAGCTTCAGGAGTTTGTCTGTTGTTCTTGCTTTCGCCGGTCCTTCCACCAGTCCGAACATCAGAGCCAGCACGCAGGCTGTCTGTGTGGGTACGGATAGACGCCCCGAAGGAGTGATGAATTCACGGTTAAAAGCTTCTTTAATGCGGCTGTAGAGCACCATGTATTGCTTAGCTTCATCTGTTCTTCCAAGCACATCGGCTGTCTTCTGCAGAAGCTGAACGGAATAAGCATAAAAGGCTGTCGCGATCAAATCGGTGTCCGTAGCACCTTTGTAGCTGTCCTGTTTCGCATCCAGTCCCAGCCAGTCGCCAAAATGAACCCCCGTATTCCAAAGATACTCATCTTGGCCCTGCTTGCGGATATACTCCACCCAGCCCCGCATGCTTGGATATTGCTGTTCAAGGATACGCTTATCCCCGTAACATTGGTACAGCGTCCACGGACAGATAACGGCAGCGTCGCCCCATGCCGCAGACGAATGATCATTTTCTCCCAGGACATCCGGGATCACGAACGGAACACCGCCATGTTCCAGTTGATCAGCAGACAGATCTTTGAGCCATTTGCTGAAAAACGGCGCCACATTCATCAGATATGCCGAAGTGCGGATGAACATCTGCGCATCTCCGGTCCAGCCGAGCCGCTCATCCCGCTGCGGGCAATCCGTCGGCACGTCGACAAAGTTGCCTTTTTGGCCCCACAGAATATTGTGCTGGAGCTGGTTGATCAGCGGATTGGAGCACGCGAAGGAGCCTGTGTGCTCCATATCCGAATGAAGTACGATCCCTGTAAAATCCTCTGGCGAGAGTTCCTCACCGAACCCGGTCAGCTGCACATAACGGAATCCCTGGAAGGTAAACCGCGGCTCATAGCTTTCCCGTCCTCCGCCTTTGGCAATATACGTGATCTTCTGCCGGGCGCTTCTCAAATTATCGGTATAGACATTGCCGTCCCGGTCCAGCACCTCGAAATGAACCAGCTCTACCTGCTGCCCTCGCGGGGCGGTAAGGCAAAACTGCATCCAGCCAACCATGTTCTGCCCCATATCAAGTACGGTTTCACCGGCCGGCGTCTTAAGCAGATTAAGCGGCTTGATCTGATCTATTTTCCTTACCGGAACATTCTCCTGCGCCACCAGAATCTCCTTCGAATGCGGGAGGAGTTCAACCCGGGACCAGCCGCTGTCGTCATAACCGGGCTGGCTGAACCCGCTCAGTTCCAGTCGGGCATCATAGGTCTCTCCGTGATACAGCTCCGACATCAGAATCGGGCCGGCGGCTGCAGTCCAGTTCTCACCCGTCGCAAATATCTGCTCGCTCCCATCCTCATAGGTCAGATGGATTTGCATAAGCAATGCGGTGCGGCTGCCAAAAATATGCCTGCGGTTATCCCAGGCCAGGTTTCCTTTATACCAGCCATTCCCCAGCCACGCACCTACAGCATTGTCACCTGCTGCAATCTGCGCTGTAATATCATAAGCCTGCACCTGCAGCCGCTGACTGTAGCTGGTCCAGCCCGGGGTCAGATAACCATCGCCTACGCGCAAGCCGTTGAGTTCCAGTTCATACAGTCCCAGGGCGGTCGCATACATTCTGGCCTTAAGCGGTTTAGCAGCGGCTTGAAAGCTGCCCCGAAGGAGCGGACAGCGCTCCGCTTCTACACCCAGCAGTGACAGCGGAGCGCTGATCCATTCCGCCTGCCAATCCTCCTGTGCCAGCAGCCCCATCTCCCAAAATGCAGGTTCCGACCATTCCGTACCCCGGTTCTCCGTATCCCACACTCTAACCCGGTAATAATAACGCTGCCGTGAACCCGGCAGCAGTTCCGCCAGCTCCACATGGGCCGATTGCTCTGAATACACCCTCCCGGAACTCCATAATATCCGGCGGAAATCCGCTTCAACAGAGACCTCGATCTCATAGGACTGCTGCAGCACATCCCGCTCCTCCGATTGAAGCTGCCAGCTGATTCTAGGGAAGCGCACATCAAGCCCGACCGGATTTTCTTTATACTCTACACGTAACTTTTGAACCGTTAGCATCCTGTCCACCCCGTCTTTTCTTGGATTCACCCTATAATTTTGAAACGCTTTCTATTACAATTATAAGAATTCAAATCCATTCTATTACCTGTAAAAAAGACATTTCACCTGCTTAAAAAGGACTTTTTGTCCGGTGGAGAAAGGGGGGGGACGGGTGAACTCTTCAAACCATACGTTGAAAGGCGAAAGCTTTTTCGAAAAGAACCTGCTGCTGTATGTGAACCGTGCTACGGAGACTTACCAGCTTCCGCTTCATTCCCATGATTTCATCGAGCTGGCCTTTGTTGCGGAGGGCAAGGGGTTCCACTATATAGAACAGGAGGTTCACCATGCCTTCAAAGGACAGCTATATTTCATTCCTGTCGGCGTCTCCCATGTCTTCCGGCCTTCGTCGCCTAGTTCCCTCAAAGAACCGCTTGTGGTCTATAATTGTTTGTTTACACCGGAGCTTCTGGAGGGACTGACCCCGGTTATTCCGGACACGCCGATTGCAGATTACCTGGCACAGATCCGAAATCACCAGATTTCTCCGTTCTCGGTCACTGACCCTCACGGTTCCATCGAGAGCCTCTTTCTCTCTCTTCACCGGGAGTACAATCTCCCGCAGACCGGTTCCGGCAGCTATCTGTTGTCCCTGTTCATTCAGCTGATGATTACCCTGTACCGCTTCAAGCATGACGAGCTTCAGTTTCCGGTGAATAAGCAAACGCGATTCCTGCATGTTCTCCGCTATATCCAGCAGGAGTATGCCCGGGACATTACCCTAACTCATCTTGCCCGGACCTTTGACTGGAGTGAGCGTCATCTTCAACGTTTGTTCAGGGCGCATACGGGGCAGACCTTTCACCATTTCCTGCAGAATGTCCGGGTTCAACAGAGCTGTGGACTGCTAACCCGGCAGCTGCATACTCCCATCCCGCTCATTGCCGAACAGGTGGGTTACCGTGATACCAAAACCTTCAGCCTGGTCTTCAAACGGATTATGGGAAAAACCCCCGGCGGGTACCGGCAAGAGGCGGAAACCGCGGCGGCGGCAGGCGGGGTCAACAACAGCAAGGGTCACGAGTAGATCAGCAGATCTTAAATAGTGGAATCAAACCATTCTAACCGGGATGGAGCTAGAATCATTTTTACGACTAGTAGATTGACCCAAAAAATAATGCAACTAAAGGCTTCAGCGAATAAGCAAAGCGCGTGCAGAAGAATTCCGACGGGCTGAGCGTACTCGAATTCTTCAAAAATGACGCATTCCCGTCCGTTCGCCTCTATTCTTACTGGGCCGTTAAAATCAGCGGTCCGTCCGGCGTGACTGCGATTGTATGCTCATATTGCGCCGACAACTTGCCGTCGGCCGTTCTCGCCGTCCACTCATCATCGTCGATTGTGATATGGAACGTACCCTCGTTAATCATCGGTTCAATTGTAAATACCATGCCTTCCTTTAACCGGATGCCTTTGCCGGCTACGCCGATATGCTCGTAGCTCGGCTCCTCGTGCAGGCTCCGCCCGATCCCGTGCGCCAGCAGATCGCGTACGACAGAATAGCCGTTTGCTTCCGCATGCTGTTGAATCGCCGATGTGATATCGCCAAGCCGGCCTCCGGGGAGTGCCCGGGCGATCCCAAGATCCAGGCATTCCTTTGCCACCTTCATTAATTTTTGCGCCTCCGGCCGGATATTGCCCACCGCAAAGCTCATGCACGAATCGCCGAACCATCCGCCGTATTCCGCGACGATGTCGAGCTTCAGCAAGTCGCCGTCCGCAAGCACCCGGTTCGAAGGAATGCCGTGGGCCACCACATCGTTGACCGAAATGCAGGTTTCGGCGGGGAAACCGTTGTACCCTTTCGTAAACTGCTTGCCGCCCAGCTTGGTGATGTGTTTGGCAACAAAGTCATTGATTTCCTGAGTGGTGATCCCAGGCTCGATCAGTTTGGCCACCTCGCGGTAGCAGTCCGCAATGATTTGGCCCGCCGGCTTCATCTCTTCGATTTCCCTGGGTGATTTTAAAATGATCATCTTTGGTTTATTCACTCCTTAGCAATTCTATAACTTTAAAAACCGGGCGATATCCCCGGCCTCCTCATGCAGCTTTCCCCGGCGCAGCGAAAGCGCAGCGCAGCCGACCAAGGCGGCCAGGAGCATTTCTGCACGCTGCAGCCGATACAGCGGCTCCGCCGCGCTTCCGGCGGCCCCGTCCCCCGCCCGTCCAGCCTCCAGCAGCGCGGCCAGCGGCGCGAGCACCTCCCGGCGAAAGGCGGCCGAGAGCGGGGCTGAGTGCGCTTCAGGCAGCGAGGCAAAGCCCTCACCGGCCTGCTTATACAGCAGGTACAGGGCGTGGTCCTCCGCCCAAAGATGCAGCAGCCGGACGCCGGCGGCGGCGACGGGGCCAAGCTCTGCGGCAGCGGCCATTGCGCGGCTGCCGCTTCGGGAATCCGCGGCGGCCGGGTTCCCGGTGTCCGCCGCCGCAGCCAAGCCGAAATGCCCGCCCGCCGGCGCCTCCCCCGAAGCCGGGGCACGCGGCACCTCCAGCGGGGCCTTCCGTTGAGTCTTCAGCGGAACCTTCAACGGGGCCTTCCATGGGGCCTCTAGCGGAGACTCCAGCCATCCCCCGGCCCGCTCCAACGCGTCCCACAGCAAATCACGGAGCAAATCGCCCTTATTGCTGTAATAATGGTATACCGTGCCATAGCCGAGTCCCGCCTGCGCAGCTACATCGCGGATTTCCAGTAAAGGCCCTTTTTTCAAAAATACATCGGCAGCAGCTTTACGGATTTGCACGAGACGCTGCAGCCGGATCTCTTCGTTTTGTTCCTTCGTGCGTGGAGTCATCTACTCTGTTCACCTCATTTATTTTTGACCTGCTATTATGTCAATATAAAACATCCGCTTGCGAATAACAAGAGATGGGCTGTAGGGCTTCTGATAGCTTACAACATCTTAGAATGGGGCCTATGAAAAAGAGGCCGCCCCGTGTCATTGCAGCCAATGACGGGGCAGCCTCTTATATGGCATTTTTCACAGCGGTTTTTATAGCAGTTTCGTTCACCATACCTATTCTACTTCTGCAGTTCCGCATCCTTTTGCTGGAGCAGGTCGGCATATTCCGCTTTATACTGCTCCAGCTTGTCCTTCAGGCCGTCACTGTCGGGATTTGCCTTCAGCTTGCTGCTTGTGGACAGGATGTTATCTACAACGGTATCTATTTTGCTGTCAATCGCCTTGATTTTGCCTTTGGCAGCGGCTGTTGCGGAGTCTGGTGTTAATGTGGGCACAGGCCCCATTGTAATGCCCGCATTCTTATCGGCCAGCGATGGCAGCGCGCCCGCCTCTTTGTCGTCCAGACTAATGGTCTTACCCGATAGAGAAACCTTATATCCTGCCAGCTCCCCGATTGCCCGGACCGGTGCATAACTTTTTCCGTCAATTACAACGGCCGGGTCCGCCAGTTTCTTGCCGTAAACGTTTACGGTGTATTCTGCTTGAATTGTCTTGCCTACTAGACTTGTAGAAGCCCCGATCGCCTGGGTACCGATCATCAGTACAGCACCGGCTAGGAAGCCGGCAGCAAGCTTTTTCATAAGAAGTTCACTCCCCGTAAAATACTATACTTCCTAGTTTACCATTTTACGGCGAGTGATGGCGAACTTGCTGAGAAACTGTACTTTTCCAGCTTTTTATAGCAAATTTTAGCGAAATCACAGCCTCTTTTCTTCAAAAGAATATGATATAGTCAGAACAACGGGACGTTAACAAAAAAATGAAGATGAAAGGTGTGGACGTATGACAAACGAGCTGAAGCAGTATTACGGAAAAAAAATCACGGTGAAGTTTCAGCCCGAAAAATGCATTCACTCCGGTGTCTGTGTTAAAGGTTTGCCTGCGGTTTTCAATGTCAGCAAACGTCCTTGGGTTGAGCCCGATGCCGATGCCGCAGAGGCCATTGCCCGGCATATCGGCAAATGCCCGAGCGGCGCACTCCAATACGAGCTTCTTGACGGTTTCTGATCCGTGATCAGGACTCCATCGCTGCTGATATGACTGATGTCACCTTAAGAGCCAGTCTTTATATTATCGATCATCCAAAGGCAGATTCCAGCAGGGTGCTGAATTTGGAGATGTACTCCAGCCATAATTGCAGCCCCTCCTTCGGCTGTTCCCCCAGCTATTCCTTCACCGCGCCGATCATCACGCCCTGATTGAAGTATTTCTGCACAAAAGGATATACGCACATGATTGGCACGGTAGCCACAATAATGACGGAGTAGCGCATCATGTTCGCCAGCCGCAGCGCGATTTGCGCCGCTTCGCCCGTTCCCATGCCGGACTGCATCTGATTGGTGATCAGAATATTGCGGAGGATCAGCTGCAGCGGATACATGTCCGGGTTCTTGAGGTAGATCAAGGCATTGAAATACGAATTCCAGGAGCCGACGGCAATCCATAAGCCCAGCACGGCAATAATCGCTTTGGACAACGGCAGTACAACCTGGGCAAAATAGCGGAGATTGCCGCAGCCGTCAATCTGGGCTGCCTCCCACAAGTCCCCGGGAATACTCGTCTGAAAAAAAGTCCGGGCGACGATAATGTTGAAGACCCCCACGGAGAAGGGCAGCACCATTACCAAGAAGGTATCATAGAGATGGAAATCACGGATCGTCAGGAAGGTGGGAATCAGCCCGCCGTTAAAAAACATCGTGAAGATGAAATACAGCGAGATATATTTGCGGCCTGTCAGGTCTTTGCGGGACAGCGCATAGGCTGCCGAGATGTTCACGGCCAGACCGATCACTGTTCCGACGACCGTATACAGGATGGTATTCCGGTAACCGATCCAGATGTTGTCATGACGCAGCAGCTCTTTGTAGCCGTCCAGGGTAAAACCTTTGGGAAACAGCCAGACCTGTCCTCCCGCTACAGCAGACGGATCACTGAATGAAGCGATGACAATAAAAAACAGCGGATAGATCAGAATCAGCAGAAACACCGCTGCAATAACATACATAACGAACTCCATAACCGTATCCGAGGTGCGGTTATTTTTTATTTTTCCTGTTTTCTTCTGAGCCGCAGGCTGTAGTACTCCCATGATGCTGCTCCCCTTTCTACCACAAGCTGTTTTCGCTGAGTTTTTTGGAAATCTGGTTGACCATAATGAGCAGTATGAAATTAATGACCGTATTGAACAGGTTGATGGCTGAGGAGAAGCTGTACTGGCTGCTGAGCAGCCCGATTTTGTAGACATAGGTGGACAGAATTTCGCTTGAGGTGGCGTTCAAGTCATTCTGCATCAGATAGACCTTTTCGAAGCCGACGCCCAGAAGACCGCCGACGCGCAGGATCAGCAGGGTGATGGCTGTCGGCATCAGCATCGGAATATCGATGTAGCGGACCTTGTGCCAGCGGCTGGCCCCGTCCACAGTAGCGGCCTCATACAGACTCGGATCCACCGCCGACAACGCCGCGATGAAGATAATGCTGTCCCAGCCGACATGCTGCCACACATCCGACCAGACATATACGCTGCTGAACAAGCCAGCCGAGCCCATGAGATCGGGTGCCTCTTTGCCGAACAGACTGTACAGATTGCCGACGAGGCCGGTGCTGGGGGAGAGCAGTATCATCATCAGGCCCACCATCACCACTGTGGAAATGAAGTGCGGCATATAAGATACGGTCTGGAAAAAACGTCTGAACCGGTTCGGGCGCATCTGATTGACCATCAGCGCCAGGATGACCGGAATCGGGAAGGTAACCAGACTGTACACGCTGATGATCAGCGTATTCTTGATCGTGGATGAAAATTGATAGGAATGAAAAAACTTCTCGAAATACTTGAAGCCCGCCCAAGGACTGCCGGTGATTCCCAGCGCCGGACTATAATCCTTGAAAGCAATAAGCACCCCGTACATCGGCTTATACGCGAATAATAACGTGAGAACCGCCGCAGGAAAAAGCAGTGCATACAGCCCCCAGTTCCGTTTGATCTGTCCCAAGGTCCGACCTGGATAGCGATGACCGGATTTCATGAAATCCCTCCTAAAAGTGTTGTGAGCTATAGCAAATGCCGTCCTGCAAAAAGCTGGCGCGGGACGGCATTTACTCAAACCGATGAAGAATTCTCTTCTCCGAAACTTCATCAACTGAAGATTTGACGGTTATTTTACGTTCATATACCGGGCATAAGCGTCGGTGCGGATTTTAAGCAGCTTTTCCAGTCCCATATCGTTCAGCTTCTTCACATAGGCATCCCAGCCTTCATCAATCCCGCCTTTGGTAATAAACTGGGCACGCATCGTGGTCACATAGCTGTCGATGTCCGTGGTCAAGGTTGGCAGCTCCTGGAATTCCTCGGAGGTGTACATCACATTAGGGAATGGTGTGGTTACGTAGTCACTGCCCAGCTTATCCAGCTGCAGCTTCAGTCCGTCGCCGCTGTTCGGGCTCAGCACAATCTTCTTCTCAAAGGACGGGCTTACATATTTCGGCCCGAAATCACGCAGCGACTGGTCCCAGTACCAGGCATCCGCACTGGTTCCCGCAGGCGGGTCCATCAGCGTGTAGGTGCTGTCGTCATTCTTTTTGAGCACCGTTCCGATTGCCCCCCAGAAATTCTGGATGCTGGCTTCATTGGTATAGAACTGGTCAGCCCAGCGGGCGGCGACTTCCGGATTTTTGCAGGAGGTGGTAATCAGCAGCTCGTTGCGGGCGAGATTCATCCCGATGGGGTTGCCGATTGTATAGCGTTTGCCGTCCGGTCCGGCCACAGGCGGAATGGTTTCATACTGTTCGCTCCATTTGCCGAAGACGGCGTCCGGCGTCCACTGGTACGATAAGCCTACGATCGGCGCGTCCGGATTCTGGAACTTGGCCGAGATCATCGTAGCGTCCTGGGTGAACAGCTCTTTATCCAGCAAGCCCTCGCTGTATAATTTGTCTTCCCATTTTAGGCCTTCCTTGTACTCTTCGGAAGTAGGGTAATATACAGCTTTACCGTCCTTAACCAGCATATTGTTGCTGTTGAGATCAGTGATGCCGAACGGGCTGATGAAGTCATTGCTGACTTCGATATACGGAATTTCATCCGCCTTGCCGTTTCCGTTCGGGTCTTTATCCTTAAAGGCCTTCATCACATTGTACAGATCATCCAACGTGTCCGGCGTCTTCAGGCCAAGCTTGTCAAGCCAGGCCTTGTTGATGACCGGCTGGCGGGAGCTTTTGGGGCGTGAAGGCAATCGGGTCGGCAGAGAGTAGATCTTCCCGTCGGGGAAGGTGCTGATTTTTTTCATCTCCGGTGTTTCTTCCATCGCGGCTTTCAGGTTAGGCATATATTGATCGATATACTCATCCAGCGGGCGGAAATAGCTTAAGTTGTTGACGATATCGGAATCGGAAAAGGTCTGGTCGCCCACTACCACATCCGGCAGCGTGCCGCTGGCCAGCAGAATGGACTTCTGTTCCGCCCAGTCGTTGGAGGACATGACCTGCCAATCAATTTTGACATTCGTATTCTTCTCCAGGTCCTTCAGCCACTGGTTCTGGGTGAAGGTATCCCCCATGCTTCCCCAACGCACGGTAAGCACCTTCAGAGTTACCGGTTCGTTGACGATCGGCAGGCCTTCTTTGTTGAAATCACCGGTTTCAGCCGGAGCGTCCGCCTTCTCCTTGTTCCCGCTGCACCCGGCCATTCCCATAACCATTACGGCTGACAGAAGCAGCAGCGGCCATTTCTTGGCTAATCTGCTTTTGCTGTGTGTACCCATTCTGTAATCCCCCATTTCATAGGTTGCATCCGCTTTACACTCCTAATGATAGCTTGCCGCGTCTTTGCATTCCGGACCCATTGGCGGCAGTATCCGGACCTCTGCATCCGCTTACATTGTTTTGAAGATTCTACCGAATTTTCGCATGTGCAGGTATGACGGTATTCAGACTTTCGCTTGCAGTTTCCGGACTTTGTCGGGGAATGCCGGAAAAGTGCATGTAATTTCCCCGGGTAGGTTTTATAATGGCTTTGTTAGCCGATACAACCGCTTTCATCTAATGAACGCGCAGGAAAGGACGCGGTATGTAACTATGATTAAGCGAAAAGCAGGCAGCAAGCCGTATCCCATCCGCCATTACGTACGAATCATGATCCTGGTCTCGTTCGCCGTGCTGGTGCTGGACCTTGTCATCAGCCTGGCCTCTATTTCCATTATGAAGCAGCAGTCCACACGGTATTTGCAGGATACGGCGAAGCTGTACATCGACCGCATCAACCATGATTTTGCCTATATTAATCATTATATGGGCTGGACACTCGCCAACGATGAAAGCTTGAATATGATGAACGCCTATGAGCCGGACAGCAGCGAGTTCCTGAAATCAAACGATAATCTGTATAAACGGTTTGCCGAGCTGCAGAAGAATTACGGGCAGGAATACAACTTCTTTTTTTATTTGAAAAATCAGTCCTTCTTTCTGAACTGCGCCCCGATCAGCGTCACCTATACGGATTATCTAGAGCTGAAGAAGCAAATCTATTCCTATATAGAAGATAAGGATGTCTATGCGGAGTTTTATTCCCGATGGACGCCTATCCTGGTCAACGGAAAATACTATATTATCAACATCGTCCCGTATTACAACCGCTATCTGATCGGTCTGATCTCCGCCGACAATCTGATCCGCCCTTTGCGGCAGATTAACCTGGGGGCCAATGGCTATGCTTCCCTGGTGGATGAGAACGGCACCCGTATTTCAAGTCCCCTATCAGGCAGCGGGAAGCTGGTGCAGCAGGAGCAGGGTTGGCCGGGCCTGCTCCGGTCCCGCACGACGATCAGCACTGAATTTTCCAATACTACGTTCAGCGCGGACATGGTCATTCAATTCGGAGCCTTCGAGAAAATCATGATCGCCCAATTGCTGATTATGCTCCTGTTCTTCATCGTGACGTCCACCATCTGCGCCGTCATGCTATTCTTCAATAAAAGAGTGCTGGGTCCGATTCAGAACTTCTCGGAGAATCTGGCGCACATGAACGAGGACGGCCAGCCGGCCGGCTTCAAAAGCAGTAAAATCATCGAGCTGGAGCAGGCAAACGACCAGTTCAAGGACCTGGTGGAGCAGGTCAAAATGTTCAAAATCGCGATCTATGAGCAGGAGCTGGAGAAACAGCGCATTCAGCTGGACTACATGAAGCAGCAGATCAAACCCCATTTTTTCCTGAACTGCCTGACCAGCATCTACAGTATGGCCCAGATCCAAATGTACGAAGAAATTGAGCATATGGCCCTGTCGACCTCCAAGTACTTCCGCTATACGTTTCAGAATGGCGAAAACTTTGTCCGGCTGGAGGATGAGATCGAGCATGTCCGCATTTATCTTGAAATCCAGCGCAGCCGGTACCGGGATGCCTTCAGACATCATATCATGCAGGACGAAACGGCCAAAAATGTGCTGATCCCCCCGCTGGTGCTGCAGACTTTTATTGAGAACTCAGTCAAATATGCAATTTCCCGGGACCCTGAAGTCCAGATCAGACTGACGGTTACCCGGCGTGAATCGGAAGAGGGACAGGTGACGGTGATTCAAATCTCGGACAACGGACCCGGCTTTGCCCCCGGGGTGCTTGAGAAGCTGGTGCGGGGCCAGCCCCTGGATCAGAGCAAAGGAACACATATCGGCATTATGAATACACTTAAACGGCTGGAATACCTGTATTATAAAAGAGCGGTGGTCCACTTCTCCAATATAGAGGGCGGCGGCGCTTCTGTCATCTTAACTCTTCCGGATCTTCCGGATACTTCAACATGAATGGAGAAATTCCTATGAACATACTGCTGGTAGATGACGACTATTATGTAGTGGCGGCTCTGCAAAAGAAAATGGACTGGGCAGCACTGGGTATCGAAGCCGTATACACGGCCAACAATGTCGCCCAGGCCCGGGAAATTGTGGAGAACCATTCCGTACAGATTCTAATCTCGGACATTGAAATGCCGCAGGGCAGCGGACTATCGCTCCTAGCCTGGATTAGGGAGAACGATTATCCGATTCAAACCATTCTCCTCACCAATTATGCCGACTTCAATTACGCGCAAAAAGCCATCGAGCTGCAAAGCTTCGAATATTTTCTCAAGCCGATTGAATTTGACAAGCTGATGCTCATTATCCAAAAAGCGGTTGCGCGCGCCAAGGAGCAGCAGCACAACGAAAAAGCTATCCAGGAGGGCTATTATTGGCAAAAAAACCAGGCGAAAAATCTGGAGCATTTCTGGCGCAGAATGGTGAGCGGAAGCAGCTCTTCCCCCATCAGGCCGTCAGCGATCACCTATGCCATCAAAGAGCAGAATCTTTCCTATCAGATGAATGATACCTTACAGCCGCTGTTGTTCAATGTCTTCCCATACAATGGCAGCATGGGCAAGGAAGAGAAGGATCTGTTCGATTTTGCTCTGCTTAACATTCTGTATGAGCTGTTCCGGTATCCTGACTTCGTGCTTGAGAGCATCCTGGAGATTAAGGATTACAGCTGGATCGCCATCCTGAAATGGAACCAGACCCCGGATACCGCAACGCTTGAGGAAATCTGCGCCGCCTTGATCCAGAAAATGAACCCTTATCTCAAATGTGATGTCTGCTGCAACATTGGCCTGCCCGGTGAACTGAGCGGGATCGGCACGGTCCTGAGAAGCCTGACCCGGATGGATGAAGAGATTACACGCTGCCGGAATCATACATATACAGTAGACATGTACCAGAAGCAGAGTAAAACAGCGTACATTCCCCCGGATCTGGCCCATCTGGAGGAGCTGCTGAACCGGAACAAGCTGGCCGCTTTTCTGGAGGAAGTAAGCCGTTATCTGAAGGGGCTGCTGGTCAACCGGACCGTCGATACCTCCATCCTCAGCCTGTTCCGGCTGGATATTGTGCAGCTCGTCTATTCTTTTCTCAAAATGAAGGGCATTCAGGTGCATAAACTGTACAGCGGCAAGGTGAATGACCGCCTGCAGCTTCATTCCCTGACTTCTGTCGAGGACATGGAGGAATACCTGGAATACCTGGTGAACACAGCCATGAAATACCGCGACCTCACCGCGCAGCCCAAATCGGTAGCCGAAGAAATCAAGCAGTATATCCATGCGCATTACGGAGATGAACTGACACGGAACGATCTCGCGGAGATCGTCTATCTGAATCCCGATTATCTCGCCCGGCTGTTCAAGAAAGAGACAGGCGTTTCCTTAGGCAGCTATGTGATTCACGTCCGGATTGCCGCCGCCAAGCAGCTGCTGGAAACTACCCGGCTGTCTGTGTACACTATAGCGAACAAGGTGGGCTACACTAACTACTCCTACTTCTCCAAGCTGTTCAAGCAAGAAGTGGGTTTGTCGCCTAATGAGTATAAGAAGGAGCAGCAGCACGATCAGCCTGAATTATTACATAACAATCAAAATATATTGTAAAACGATAAACTTTATGCTAAATTCAATGTACCAATAACTAAACGAGGTGCATTTTATGGAGCGGGGAACAACACTTTTTTTAAAGGCAGCTGTGATTCTTATGGGCATTCCGGTACTTGCTTTGTGTATATTTGCGGTGCCTGAGATCGCGGGTTTTGCAGCAGAATTATATCCGGATATGACTTTTATTAAATATCTGGTGTTAATTGATTTGTATGCATCAGCGGTCCCCTTTTACATTGCGCTGTATCAAGCCTTTAGACTGTTAGGCTATATTGACAAGAACAAGGCTTTTTCGGAATTATCTGTGCGGGTCCTTAAGAATATTAAATACTGTGCCATCGTCATCAGCGGCTTGTATGTGGCAGGCCTGCCCCTCTTCTATCTCATGGCGGAGAAGGACGATGCCCCGGGCATCATAGTCATCGGTTTGGTCATCATTTTCGCCTCCCTGGTGATTGCCGTTTTTGCTGCTGTTCTCCAGAAGCTTTTAAAAGAGGCCATCGAACTAAAAATAGAAAATGACTTAACAGTCTGAGGTGAAGACCATGGCGATTATAATCAATATTGATGTAATGCTGGCGAAACGAAAAATGAGCGTCACCGAGCTTTCCGAGAGGGTCGGGATCACGATGGCCAATCTTTCCATTCTCAAAAACGGCAAGGCAAAAGCGGTTCGTTTATCCACTTTAGAGGCGATTTGCAAGGCTTTGGAATGCCAGCCTGGAGATATACTGGAATACAGAAGCGACGAAGAAACTTAAAGCTTAACAAGCGGATATATGCTTATAAGGGACAATTGTTTAACCAAAACAGCGGCAGCTTCGGACTCTACATTCTCGTCCATGGCTGCCGCTGTTTCTTTTATAAAAGATTAGTTTACTCCTCTGGATGCTTCTTCACCTGCAGTGACAGATCATCGCTAGAATGTCTTTGTCGCCAATGCCCAGCTCTTCATAAATAATGACGCCATCCACACGCCTGCCGGGGATATTGCCCATAACGACCTGCTTATCTTTCGTAACAAATACGTTCAGCCCGTACCCCAGACGGTAGCACTACCTGGACATGGCCTCCACAAGCTTATAGAAATAGGGGCCTGCCACACTTGTTGTAAAAAAAACCAGCATCATGGTTTTCCCGGACTTCAGCTGTTTGCCGTTCAGGTTAGGGACTCATTATAAAAACGTTTTTATAGATTATAAAGTAATATGAGACCGTTTTCATCACAATAGTTTTTCTTGTGAAGGCGGACGCTGCCGCTCCTCCACTGTTAAACATCCCCGCTGCTTCTCTCCATGTTTAGTTCCGCGCCGGGTTTACCGGCCAGCAGCGCCTTAGCCTCGTCCGCCCAGTCTAAATAGGCCTTGTAGACATGCTCCCCGAACAGGACAGTCAGGTAAAAGTACAAATGATCCTTTTCGGTATGGAGAACACGCTCCAGATTGCCTTTGAACAACTGAATCAGCTGGAGATTCTGTATATGCCGTTCCTTGAAGTCTTCAATCCGCGCAAGATTGCTCTCATCCGGAACCAGACTTCCGAAAAAGAGCTTAAGCAGAATTTCATATTTCGTATACTCCTTCTGCTCGGGAAGCATAACCCACTCCTTCAGCAGTTCCCTGCCTTTGTCCGTGATGGAATAGATGTTTTTCTCAGGACCTTTGGAGCCGGTGCCCTTATGCTTGATTACCAGCTCTTCGGCAACCAGCTTCGCCAGAGTGGGATAAATCTGCCCATAACCAACTTCCCAGAAACCGCTGATCATCACATCTATCTTTTTTTTAATATCATATCCGCTAAGGTCCTCATGGTTCAGCAGGCCCAATATGATGTAGACGGTAGTATTTTCCTTCGGCATAATCGTTCCTTAAGCTCCCTCCGTATAGTTGCTGTTGGCAGCCGGATGCTTCTGCACGCCGAAGCCTACCCGAAGCACCTGCTTCGGACACACCGCCTCGCAGCTGCCGCACAGAATACATTCATTGCTGTTCATGTCCCTGTTCTGAACCATTTCATTGACCTTCAGGCTCATCGGGCAGGCTCTGTCGCATTTCTTGCAGCTGATGCAATCCTCGGTTCTGGCCTCCAGATGCAGTGAGGGATAACCCAGCTTGTTCTTGAGGGTATTGCCCAAGACCATGAACGGGGCCATCCAGCAGAGCGAATGGCAGAAGGACCGGCGTCCGAAAATCAGGGACACACTGACTATTAATAATACGACAGCAAAGTAGGTAATGAAAGCCGGAGGGGCAGAAACTGAAATTCCGTGGTCGGTAAAATAAATCGGGTTGACGGCTTTGATCCCGCCAGCAGTCACAAATCCGGCCAGAATAGACAGAACCCACGGCAGCCAAATCAGATATTTGATGAGGTTCTGCCTTGATCCTGCCGGTTTATTCACAACCTGGCTGCAGGTATCCTGCAACCCCCCCGCCGGACAGACCCAGCTGCAAAAGGCCCTCCCAAACCATAAAGAGGAGCCAAAAAGTGCGGGAAACAGCAAAAAGCTTCCGGTAGCAATACCGGCAAAACTGCCCTGGACAATCAGATATGGGGAGAAATAGTTCAAGGTAACCGGAAACAGCAGCATTGACAGCAGAAGGAGAGTCTTTCGGAGTGTTTGCTTACGCATGCTTCATCACATTCCATTCTTTTTAGAATAAAGTCGTCCCTTACAGGGCAAACAGTATATCATGATGATATAGAATATGGTATCAAGTTGATACAGCTGCTGTCAATGAGCTTTTTTGCTATTCCGGTTGCATCGAAGCTTGCTGAAGTATTTTTTCGTTGACCGGGCTTAGCAGCCAGCTCTTCATGTACAATAGAAAGAGCCTGCCTGCCAATAACGGCAGACGGCTCTTGGTCATATATTTTCCGGGGGAATTCATATCCTAAAGTCTGGAGATCAACTGGCTGCATAGGCCGCTTCTTGTGGATATTTTTCAGATCACCGGCGAAGTTCCCGGGACTCCCTCGATCTCTTCGCCCTGATCCGGATTTTTCAGCTTCCGGCTGAAGATCATAAACAAGACAAGCCCCATCACACTCGTTATCACTTCGGTTACAGTCATGGACCAGATCACACCGTGCAGCCCGAAGAACTTATGCAAAAGAATAATTACGGGGATATACAGCACGCCCTGGGTAATTGACATGATTGCTGTCGGAATGCCCTGCCCGGTTGCCTGAAAGATGCTTGTGAACAAACCGGTGAAGCCATTGAACAGCGCCGACACCAGCATAGCTCCGATGATATAAGCACCCATTTCCAGCACAGAAGGATCGTTCGAAAACCAGGAAATCACCGGACCTCTGAACACATATACCAGACCTACAAATAATACAGCCATACTCCCGATATACAAAAAAGCATGCCGGATGCCCGATTGCAGTCTGGGTATATTTTTACTGGAATAGGTATAGGCAAAGAGCGGAATCAGGCCCAGGAACAAGCCCATGGACAAAAATTCCGGAATCTGCACAATTCTGAGCGCCACCCCGAACCCGGCCACCACACTTTCTCCATACTGAATGGAGTAGTTGTTGAGCAGCAGCGTAGTCACAATCATAAAAGCGGCCAGCAGCAGTTCGGAGATGCCGATTTTGTATATTTCCAGCTTATCCTTCAGCGATATTCTGTAATATTTCAGGAAACCTCTTAAGTTTTCACTTTTCCGGTCCAGATAGTAGACATAATAAATTGCAGAGCCCAAATTAGCCAGACACATAGCCAACGCTGCTCCAGCTACATGCCAGTCCAGGACCAGGATAAACAGCGGATCAAAAATCAGACTTAATGCGGTACTGACAAATATCCCGTACATGGATTCCTTGGAGGCCCCTTCAGAGCGCACCATCTGTTCCAGCGCAAAATTCAGGACAATGGCGAAGCCGCCCGCAAAGAGTGTCAGTGTATAGGTTTTGGTAAAATGGGCCGTTGCCGCATCTGCACCCAGCAGCTGGACGATTGGATTAACCGCTGCAAACGCAATCAGGGCAATGACTAGCCCCGCTATAATACTCGCGTAAAAGGTATACCCGGCGATGCGCTTGCCCTTCTCTGTCTCCTTCTGTCCCGCAAGCCGTGTGACAAAGGTTCCTCCTCCAACCCCCAGCACATTTCCGAAGGCCATCAGCACCGTAAAAATCGGCAGCCCCAGCGTAATGGCTGTCAGCATGCCCGTATTATGCAGCAGGCCGATAAAATAAGCATTAATGACATTGTAGACCGTACCGACCGACATCCCGATCATCATCGGAATCGATAAATGGGCAATAGCCTTCTTCATCGGCGCCGATTCCAGGTAATATTGATTCGACATTTTTTTTGCCATCATAAGTCCTCCCAATCTTTCTTGACAATAAGTAATTGGAGCTGTGATTGCTTAGTTAGAATTCTAAGTAACACAGCAATCATAATAGATAGAATTCTAATTGTCAACGGTCTAATTAAAATTCCGTAGAAACAAAACGCCTGCGGGCGCTCATCAACGGCACGCGAGCGCTTAACAACGGCACGCGAGCGCTTAACAACGGCACGCGAGCGCTTAACAACGGCACGCGAGCGCTTAACAACGGCACGCGAGCGCTTAACAACGGCATTTCTGCCGTTGTTTCCGGGCCAACCGCCACGCGGGCGCTCATCAACGGCATTTCTGCCGTTGTTTCCGGGCCAACCGCCACGCGAGCGCTCATCAACGGCATTTCTGCCGTTGTTTCCGGGCCAACCGCCACGCGAGCGCTCATCAACGGCATTTCTGCCGTTGTTTCCGGGCCAACCGCCACGCGAGCGCTTAACAACGGCATTTCTGCCGTTGTTTCCGGGCCAACCGCCACTCGGGCGCTCAACAACGGCATTTCTGCCGTTGTTTCCGGGCCAACCGCCACGCGAGCGCTTAACAACGGCATTTCTGCCGTTGTTTCCGGGCCAACCGCCACTCGGGCGCTCAACAACGGCATTTCTGCCGTTGTTTCCGGGCCAACCGCCACGCGAGCGCTTAACAACGGCATTTCTGCCGTTGTTTCCGGGCCAACCGCCACTCGGGGGTAGTGTCAAGAAGTTTGTGTAAGAGTAGAGTATCTCTTTGGATTGTATCTTTTTAGAGTGTAGTGGTTGTGGGTACGGGGGGGTGCGGGTGTCTGTGTCCTCATCTCAGGGTGAGCTTATGTCCGCCTGGACCTTTCAGTCACTCTTGGACTCGGCGTGAAGCTGAAGTGGAAAAAGTAAACTTAAATCCTCTCCATTGGGCTTCTCAGCAAGCATTAGTGGGAAAAAGGATATCTAATCTGACTGATTTGCACCCTCTCAGGCGAATTTGCCAAAATTAGGTTTACTTTTTCCAACTATTTCTTCAACAGCAAGCTTTTTGGCAATTTAAGTGGACAAATTCCCACTAATCCCCGCTACTTCTATAGCAGTTCAACTTTAGTTTACTGTAAGTTCAAGGTAGTCCACTATAAATTACTGCGATCTACTACGCTCTACTGCAATCTACTGCGATCTACTGCAATCTACTACGCTCTACTGCAATCTACTGCAATCTACTGCAATCTACTGCAATCTACTACGCTCTACTGCAATCTACTGCGATCTACTGCAATCTACTTCGCTCTACTGCAATCTACTGCAATCTACTGCAATCTACTGCAATCTACTGCAATCTACTGCAATCTACTGCAATCTACTGCAATCTACTGCAATCTACTGCAATCTACTGCAATCTACTGCAATCTACTGCAATCTACTGCGATCTACTGCGATCTATTGCAAACTACTGCGATCTACTACGCTCTACTGATCGACTGTAACTACTGAATCCACTATACTCTGCTGTAATCCACTTTAACACTACTGTACCTGCAACTGATCCAGAGAAATCCTCCGGCTGGTCTTATGCCTTAGAACCCCGGCAGTTTCCTTACGCTCCATTGTTTCGAACAAGTGTTTATGCCGACGGGGACGACGGGTTGTCCTCAGCAACGATCGTTTTGTTTCTTCCGTTCTTTTTAGCCAGGTACAGCGCCTGATCCGCCTTCTCCAGCAGTTTCTCCTGCTCAGAAGCATGCTGCGGATAATGAGCGATGCCTTGCGAAACGGTAACCTGTGTCGGGATGGGTCCCTTGCTCTGCTCCAGTGCCCGGCGGACTCTTTCCGCCACCTTGAAGGCTTCAGCCGGGCGGGTACGGGCCAGCAGAATAACAAATTCTTCACCGCCATAGCGATGGCATACATCATCCGGCCGAAGCGAGGAGACGATCACTCCAGCCACATGCTTCAGCACTTCGTCGCCGGTAACATGGCCATAGGTATCGTTCACGAACTTGAACCGGTCCACATCCAGCACAATCAGTGAAAATGGAATTCCTGAGGAAATCCGCTGGCTCAAGGTATATTCCAGCGACCTCCGGTTCTTCAGCCCGGTCAACGTATCGGTTACTGCCTCCTGTGTCAGTTGGTCCGTCTGCTTCTGGATGTCAGCTACAGCCAGAAAGACAGCCTTGGTCAGCAAATCGGCCTCCCGGCTCCAGTGCGGCTTCGCCTCTTGAAGCACAATTTTCTCCTTGCCCATCTTGCTTACCAGATCGGCCAGATAAGCAAAAGGCCGGGCCAGCCTGTGGGCTATAAGGATCACAGCACTCAGCAGTATAATGAACGGAATCAAGGAATACGCAACTATGGTCTGAATGTGGCCGATTAGCTGCTGACGGATCAGCCCCATCGGTGAAACGACCACAATTCCCCAACTGCTCTCTGGAACACTGGAGTATCCCGCGAGCAGTTCATTTCCATTGAGGCTGCGGACCTGCTGTTCCCCGCTCTCCCCCTTCATCAGCTTCTGCACAACCTCGTTGCCGCTGACATCCTTCCCGAAGAGCCGCTTGTCCGGGTGATACAGCAAATGCCCGCCGGCATCTACAATATAATAATAGGAGCCAAGATCGTCCACATTGTTATTTCCAAAAATCCTGGACAGAACATTATCCTCCTGCAAGTAAATGGTGCCGCCCAGAATACCAAGATATGTACCATCGCTGCTGAAGATCGGCTGGCTCAAGAACACGATTAATCTATTGGTGTTCTTTGTCATGTATGGAGCAGAAATATAAGGCTGTTTGAGCTCCAATGCTTCTTTAGCCGCTTGAGAACTGATATGTTTGCCTGCCGTCCCAATTGAGGCTGGTTCCACGTTGCGGACCAGCCCGTCTTTGCCGATCACAACAATCGAATTAAAATAATTGCTGCTGTTGCGCATCAACTCCAATTGATGCCCCACTTGCTCAGGTGGCATAGCGTCCACATTGGAAAGCATCTGCGCATTATGTGCCAGGCTGCCGCGAATAGATTGAAACAAGGAGTCCATGGTCCTCGCCATGCGGTCAGCATTGGAGAAATTCAGATGGAGCGTCGTCTCCATTAGAGATTGTTTTTTGGAGTCATACGAACCAACCAGCAGAATGGTTGAGGTTAGCAGAACCACCAGCGTTACGAGGCCCGTAAGCAGCAAGGTCAGACTAAGCTTTTTACTTCGGCGCGGCCCGGCCCTTCTCAGTGTAAGCACACTATTACCCTCCTTGATTTATGAAAATACTTAGTTCCATCATACAACAAATAATAGTGTTATTCGACAATGAATGAGCAGAATCTATCCCTATGCAGTCCATAGAATACAAGCAAAAAAGGCGTGCAAATAGGCAGATTATTTGACACGCCTTGTGAAGTTAGACCCAGGTCTTCAAGCAACTTTTCAAATGTAAATCTCTTCATTCCAAACCTGATTTGGTTTGCCGCATCCTTCTGATGGAAATAATCATCATGATGGAATGCGAATGCGAATCAGATATAATGGAGCGGATACTGTGCAAAAAATTTCTGCATATCAATTATTTACCATAACTTTTATTTTTCAGTTGGGGACTACCATTATTTTTGGCTTTGGGGGTACGGCCGGGCGCGAGGCGTGGATTGCTGAACTGATTTCCTGTTCTCTGGTGGGGCTTATGCACTAAAATAACCCCCAATCTATACTTTCTGGTAAGTAAAGAAGAAGAGCAGAGACCGTTATGGCCTCCGCTCTTCTATCTCCTTCTATATGCTGCTGCCAGATCACTCTGGCTTCGCTGAACTCAATCCACCTTCGCTCCATAGGAGCGCAGGAACAGGACGGCCTGTTCCATATCCATCCGCACACCGGTCACATCCAAAGCTTTCAGATTTATTCCGTCCAGCTTGGCTCCCCGCAGATCAGCACCCTTCAGCATGGCTTTGCTCAGCGATACCCGTGTCAAATCACATTCCCGCAGATCAGCCTTCGTCAGATCACTCTCCGAAAGATCCGCCTCATGGAAACGGATCCCGCGCAAATCCTGTTTTCCAAGCTTGGCATGACGCAAATTCGTATAAGACCAGTCGCCCTGGCATAGCGTAATGCCGTCTATCTGAGCGCCCGAGAAGTCCGATCCGGTCATTTTGCAGGAGATAAATTTGGTGACGAAGAGATTGGCACCGCTGAATTTACAATTTTCGAACGCGGATTCGGTGTGGATCGATGCATTCAGGGCAGCGCCCTTAAAATCACATTCGATGAAACGGCAATGGGTGGTATCGATTTCATCCAAAGAGGTATTCATGAATGTGCAGTTTTTAAACGTGCAATGGATAAGCTCCCCATAACGTAAATCATGCCCGTCAAAACGGACATCCGTAAATTCCCGGTCGTTGTACTGATACATATGATTCCTCCGATAATAGAAAATGCAACACATCCTTAATTTTAACATATGGGTGTCAAGTGCATTTGCCGGTTTATGTCATATTGCTGAGTGATTATCGGATGAGGTTTCCCCCCTGCATTTTTTTATATTGCCGGTTCGCTTTGAAGAAGAAGAATAGATAAAGAATAATTACCGTGGGCAGGAGGTATATGCCCAATCCCCTACAAAGTGCAAACGGTGTTTCAAACAGAAAGGCCCGCCAAAACGAAATGCCTGTCTTCTCCCATAATCCTGGTGTCAAATAGAAGGCTTCGGGATTCAGCAGAGCGGCAGGCTTAAAAGTGCCTGTAGTCCCCAGCGCTACACAGATAGGAAAATAGGTCACGGATATCGAGAGCCACATCCTTGACAGACGTTTATACCGCCCGGCTTTAGAATCGACATCCGAAAAAATATCCTCACTCCCCTGGCCGCTCACCTTCCTGAAGTACTGATACCCCGAAGATTTCGAACCCTGGATATGCTTCCAGCCGCTGTCCTCAAAGAGGGCCCGGTAATCCTCGAAATCCGCTTTCTTCGTAAAAGAACGGTAATCCATTTTAATACTGGCATCCTCTGGTTCAGCCTTTTGAAAATGATAGCAGATAGACTTTCCTACAAATTTCCATCCCTGTCTGGCCATATGATTCAGCCATTTCTCTTCTTGGTCAAAATTCAAAAAGCATTTAAATTTCCGCATTGTGTTCCCTCCCGTCTGAATTCCAGATTCTCCGCGTCGTTTCGAGCATATGACTCATCCGTTCGAAGTCGAGGCTTAGAACCGTTCTTCCTGCTTCCGTAATAACATAGACCTTGCGGCGGCTGTCGACACTGCCGGCAGGTTCAATGAACTTTAGCTTGATCAGATTCTCTATGGCGCCATATAACGTTCCCGCTGCCATTCGCACCTGCCCTCCGCTAAGCTCCTCAACCTTTTGAAGGATCAAATAGCCGTGGGCCGGCTCATGCAGAGCAAGCAGAATATAATATACCGTTTCCGTCAGCGGCAGATGTTTGTCTCTCCCCATCTCTTTTCTCCTTTATTTGAAATGAATCCGGGTACTCGGGGTAATTTCAAAAATTCACTAGAATCATATAACTCATGAATTACTCAGTTCAACTGTATAGTCATACTATATACAATTCGACTGTATATTTCAACTGTATAATTATCTTTCCTGCAGAAAGACACATCTATTCACGAACAGCCACTTGTGCTGAAATCAAGGGCACTCTCACGAAGGAGCCTGTAAGCCCCTAATCAGCACAAAAGGGCACCCATCCTCATAAAAGGATAGCTGCCCTTTCGGCAATTTGTCCGCTTTAGCAACAAGAAAAAGCAGAGAGGATGGGTTCTCCCGGCTATAGAACCCGGAACACAGGCCGGTCTGCAACAAAATGAACCGGCACACCGGGAAACTGCGCGGACAACAGCCCGGCCAGATATTTCATACCGGGTGCTTCGCTTTCTGCATGGCCCAGCATGATCAGAGCCTTATTCCTCCCCTGGCGGGCAGCGTCCCTGATATACTCCGGTGTCTCCCATTCCGGTCCTTCCCCGGCTATGATTACATCCAGGGAGTCTTGATCATACAAGGGGATTGCTGTAGAGCCGCCGCCTCTGTAGCCAACGAGTATCCCCACCCTTGCACAGGAAGCGGACAGATTTCCCGCAACCCGCACGCAGGGAATGTGCAGCTTCCGCTTCAAATGTTCCACGATTTCTTCAACCTTCATCTGAGGAAGGGTCAGAATGGAAACTGCCGGCCGGTGCTCGGCTACATACTCCTGCCAGCCCAGCTCCCGTAGAAGCCCGTCCACGATCCCATCCGGAGTGTAGCGGTGCAGATAATCATGGAAACGGAAAATCCCGAGGCCCGAGCTTGCGATCAGTTCAGCTTTTTGCTTATACACAGGGTCCTGTTCCAGCTCAGACCCATGATGCTGGTGGCTGTAAAATACGCCTTCGTGCGAGATGATCAGGTTCGCTCCCAGCGCAATGGCTTGCTCGATAACAGCCTGCGAAGCCGAGAAAGCCGTCACAATCCCCTGTACCGGGGTCTCCGGGTTCCCCGGCTCCAGCTTGTCCACGGTCTGTTCAGGCCCGGCGGTTCGAGCCGTCAGGTGATCGATGATTTGTCCGAACGTGAGCATGATAATATCCTCCTATATGAACTGGGCTTGAAATGACTTTTAGCATAATTGATCTGATCGTGCGTGATAGAAGAACAGCATATGTTCAGGGTTGATCATCCAGCCTACGCTAAGCAGCGCGGTTGAACGCTTGGGAGAGGCTCATACAGAGATTTCCTCCTTGATCCGGGTAAGCGACCGGTTGCTTGTACCTTCTAGCAGCCATAAGATTGCCGTAACTCCCCGCGGATAATATTTGCTTCCGCCGATGAGCCCGGAGAGAATCTGATCACTCCAGCACCAGTAGGACAGCTCGGGATGGAGCAGCCAGCGGACATGTGCTGCATCTGCTGCAAGTCCGGCTTCGTCCCAAGGCAGATGCAGAATCTCCCTGGCGATGAACTGGGACAGATAGATTTTGCTGAGCCAGGAATTGTTGCTGGTAGATGACAGCTTCCAGCCCCCGTCCTCAAAGAGGCATATGCCTGGAACGAGCACATTGTTCAAATGCGTGTTCAGCGCGCTCAGATAACCGGCAAATCGGCCATTGGGATCAAGCGCATCTTCACAGCCGGTGAACAGCGGGAATACAAGCCCTTCGATCGCCGGAATAATGCAGGACTTATTGTCTTCATTGATAATAGCAGGAATGTACCCTCCACTGTTCAGCTTGGAAGCAATAGAAGCGGCGCATTTCTCAGCCTGCTGTCCCGCCGTTGCCGAAAGCTCAGCCAAACCTTCCTGCTTAAAAAATTTCTCCAGTGCCACATATGCCGCCCAGCATTTGCCTGCCATGTAAATATTATTGCGTGACTGTCCCAGTGAGGTGTCCAGACTGTCGTACGTGGTGATTTCGGCACCGCCCTCAGTGCGGGCGCTGTCCAGACCCATTAGACCATTGCGCAAACGGCTTTCGGGATGGTCGCGGTTCAACATGCTGTCGAAGCAGGCGCGAACCGTTGGCAGCATGGTGTCAATGAATTCCCGGTCCCGGGTCTGTTCGATATAGACCAGCGCCGAGCACAGCCAGTTCACCAGCTCTTCATGGCTCATATACGAGAAGCAATCATCCAGACCTGCCATCTCATAGGCAGAATACTGCGGCCGCGAGAACACATTGGCTACGCCAACATCGTGGGTAAAGGTAATGCCCCCGGGATATTCCTCCGTCCCGCCAGGAAAGACCACCTTGTCCTCGTAGCTGTAGCGGTCTACGAACAATTCCAGTTCATTTCTCACCGTCCAAGGGTTCATGACAAGTTCGAAGAACAGCTGATCCGCCGTCAGATCGAGTGTGTTCATCATCCGGTATTCACCTTCGTTCACGATCCACAGGGGTTTGCCGTCAGCCTCCAGCAATTGGGTGCTGCCATAATAGCTGTGGATCGCATGCGCCAGCATAAAGGACTGGTCCTCTGTGAGACGGGCCGAACCGATCCAGGCATTGCCCGCTGCGCAAGAGCCGGTCAGCTCGTCAAAATGCTCCAAGGCATAGGCTGCAACGGCTTCAATGTTCTTAAAATAGCGGGTATATGCATAGCTGGCATCGATCCCTGCCGTAACCAGCCCGCCCCGGTAAAAGCAGATGGCAAAGCGGTACGTCCGCTTTTCTCCTGGAGGAACCTCCATCATTATGGCACCCGTTCCACCCAGCCCAAAAGCCAGATTATGCTCCAGCTTGGCTTCAAGGATCTTCTCCATGGTGAAGCCGAGGGCGGTTTGCACCCCTTCGTCTTTACAGGCTATAGCCGTCAGCCGTCCTTGTCCGACGCCTTCGAATTCACCATTGCAGGTATCCCGGAGTCTGCGCATGGAACTGTAGGCATCGCCGCCTTCGTAGCCGAAGAAGCCTTTTCTGGCACAGGTGCCCTGCGTATTATCCAACGTCAGCTCCGCGAATACAGCTGGCAGGATGGAGGCTTTCAGTTCCTCTTCATCAGCGGTGGCCGGATCGGGAACAGAACGCACAGGCGAGTAGATGGTAAACGTCAGATCCCCCGCATTCCAAGTATCCGTTGCCGGACGCAAGGTTCTGGTTATCTTCTGGTCTTCAAACGCTTGCAAAACAATTTGGGAAGGCTGATACCAGCCGCTTGGCTTATCCCTGTCGTTTCCACCCGGTGAAGCCGGGAACACCTCCTGCAATTCCTTGGCGGTTTCATCCGCCTTTTCTATATCATATCTGGCGCCTGCATCTTCCACACACTCGAAAAAAGGCAGCACTTCATACGTTTCGCCATCTTCAGACTGGAAGCCAACATACACATTCTGGTCCGCAGGTTTGCCCAGCTCCAGTCCAAGCCCCCCATTTTTCCCTTTGAAGCCCAAAGTAAAGCTGGCAAAGGCCCCTATAGGTGAGTGTTGAACATTATAAAATACATTGGTTTTTGTCATAAAGACTCCTTTCTGGAACTATAGCTTGGGTCGCTCGCTTCTTTTGTTCATGTTCATCCTAACACGGCCTTCAGGGCACGAACATTGTCAAATCAAGCAAATATTTACCCAAATCAAGCTGAACCCTGCTATAGTATTTGAAAGGATATACTGTAGACCAGATGCAATCATATCAAAAGGAGAGTCTTTATGGTATCAGCCTTTATACCGCCTGTGCTCGGCCACAGCATCAGCGAGACAATCATACCCGATGTGAAGACAACCTTGAACTTATTCGGCATGCATCTGCGAAAGGTGCGAGGAGAATGGGAGTATCCGGTTCATGCCCATCCGCAATACGAATTTAATTATGTGCTTGAGGGCGAGCAGCAGCTTGTCGTCAATAATCGCAGCTATACGCAGAAGGCCGGAGACCTGGTCTTGTTAAGGCCAGGCGATACCCACTCCAGCAAAAGCGGCAACGGCAAACCCTTCACTTATTTCTGCATTCATTTTGATATCGATGACAAGATTCTGATCTCACTGCTCAGCCGCCTGAACCATGTTCTCTTCGAATCCGGCAGCACCCTTGCCCATAAATTAAGCCCTGTCTTCACCAGGCTGGTGGAGATTTCTAACACCATCTCCGGAGATATCACCATGTCGCAGCGGATGAGGCTGCAGTCTGCGGTGTTTGAGCTGTTCGGGCAGCTGTGGGAAGCCTTTTCCATCGAGGCGAACTTACCCGCAACGGGCACCTATGAGAAGGTAGAGCTTGCCCACCAGATCCGCAGCCGCCTGCAGGGGCTGGTCTTTCAGCAATTTCAAGCGGAGCTGCCCTACGACAGCCATTATGGCATTGATGATATTGCCGCAGAGCTGGGCATCAGCGCCTCCCACTGCTACCGTGTGTTCCGGCAGGTATTCGGGGTGTCGCCACGGGAATTTCTGTCCGAACAGATGCTTCATGAGGCAAAGGTTCTGCTGGATGATTCAAGCTTGTCCGTGAGCCAGATATCAAGCCTTCTGGGCTACCGCGATATCGCCCACTTCAGCCGCCAGTTCAAACGCTGGTACGGGAAAGCGCCGCGTGAGTACAGGGAAGCGGACAAATAAAAACGGACCCGTCCTTGGGAAAGGCGGTATCCGTTTTTGGCTTACCCCGAAAACTCCTTATACTCAAAATAATCAAAATCCGCAGCATGAAAGGTTCCGCTGAGGTCCTGGGCGCACATCCCGATAAAAGTCCCCGTAAACCTGATATACGCCGGGAAATCATCGGATAGATGATATATATCCAGGCTGGGGCCAATCTTTTCCCAGGTGGTATGGCCAATGCTGTAATAAAATTGAGCAAACTCCCGCTCGATCAACACCTTCAGCCGGCAGCTTGCACCAGGCAGCAGAGGGATCTGGGCGCATATAGAATCGTCGTATACGCCGTCCACGGACCGGACTATTCCCAGGCATTTGCCCAGCACTTCATCATAAGTGATCTGCAAATACACATAATCCTTCGTATCATAATAGACAATCAGCCCGGCCATCTGCTGGAAGTGCTCCGGCTCGAACTCAAGCTCCGTTTCAGCACTGCAGCAAAAAGCCTGCTGGCGCAGGGCAACCAGACTCTGGCGGTGCAGGGAGCTCATCGATTCTCTTCCTCTCAGGCGCAGGAACCCTTGCCGTTCCTTCAGTGAGAGCCAGGATTCATCAGCAGGAACACGCAAGGTGCTCCAGCGTACATCCAGCTCCGGCGCGTCAAAATCATCCCTCTCCACAGCTGCCGGAAAGGGGTGGGCCGGAATATCCGGGCCTTCAACGGTAACGGAAGGCCGGTTTGTTCCATCCGCAAGAGCCAGCCATTCTTCCTCTGTAAACACGCAGCGCTGTATCGCAGTCTCCCGGCCCAAATTGCAGTACTTCTCCTTCACCGGACGGCCGCATAAGTGAACCATATACCACTCATCCGTATGCGTGTGGACAAGACAGGCATGCCCCGCCTTTTGCAGCTCCAGTCCGCTGCTGCCGGCAGAAGTCAGCACCGGATGGTGGGGAGCGGTCTCATAGGGGCCTTCAATATTTCTTGAGCGGGCGACGGTTACTGCATGGTTGTACTGAGTGCCGCCTTCTGCCGTAATAAGGTAATACCAGCCGTCTTTCCGGTACAGATGCGGGCCTTCCGTCAGACCCAGCTCTGTCCCTTTGTAGATAGGAAACACCGGTCCGATCAGCCGTTTCAGCTCTGCCGAATACTCCTGCAGAACAATTCCCGCGAAGCTGTTCTTGTCCGTCCGGTGATCCCACAGCATATTGACCAGCCATTTGCGCCCGTCCAGATCATGGAACAGGGACGGATCAAAACCGCTGCTGTTCAGATAAACCGGCTCAGACCAGGGGCCTTCGATATTCGGGGCGGTGACCAGATAATTGGGAGTATCCTTGAATGCCCCCTGTCTGCTCTTTACGTCGGTATAAATCAGATAAAAGATTCCATGGTTATAGCTGAGACACGGCGCCCACACTCCGCCGGAATCCAGATCCCCTTCCATATCGAGCTGTGATTTGCGTGTAAGCGCATGCGTCAGCAGAAGCCAATGGACAAGATCACGGGAATGATGGATACGGACGCCGGGAAACCATTCAAAAGTAGATGTAGCAATATAATAGTCCTCTCCTGCCCTGCAGATGGACGGGTCCGGATGAAAACCGCGGAGAATTGGATTCTGAATCAGATTTCTGCTCATCATTTCCACCCCAATGCTTGCCGGCCCGCTTCGAGCGCGGCAATGATTTTATCGGTATCATAGACGCAGCCTTGCCAGGTTCCGCCGCTTACAGCCTGCAATGCTGCCCACAATCTGGTATCATCCGGCAATCCGGGATCAACAGCCAGGAACGGGTGTGCGGTCCGGGCGGCCAGAATGTCCACCCCTTCTTCAGGTGAGCCGGGCTGTCCGCCGTCACCAACCAGGTTTACACTTCCTTCGAGCTTGACCGTATCGACAACGACCTCTACCCAGTCACCATCCCGGAGTCTGCCAAGCGGCCCTCCCGCCAGCGCTTCCGGACCGATATGCCCGATGCAGGCCCCCGTGGACACACCGGAAAAACGGGCGTCGGTGATCAGCGTAACGTACTTGCCAAAGGGCAGATGCTTCAGCGCGGATGTCAGTTGGTACGTCTCTTCCATTCCGGTTCCGCTGGGGCCGCGGCCGATGATAGCAAGAATATCTCCCGCCTGGATAAGTCCGTCTTTAATGCTTCGGATTGCATCCTTTTCCGCAGTAAAGACCTTAACTCTTCCAACATGGCGGTAGACGCCTTCACTGTCCAGGACCGAAGGGTCTATGGCTGCCGATTTGATGACCGAGCCTTCCGGAGCAAGATTACCGGTAGGGAAAGTCATTGTGGAGGCAAGGCCCTTCCGCTTGGCTTCCCGGGGATTCATAATGACGGTGTCGGGATCAATGCCATCCGCCTCGATCAGACGGTTGCGCATTTCCTGCCGTCTCTGCGAGGTTGCCCACCAGTCCAGATTTTCCCCGAGCGTCCTTCCTGTTACCGTCAGCACTGAATCGTCAATCAGTCCCAGCCGGCGCAGATGCAGCATTACTTCAGGAACACCTCCGGCAAGAAACACCCGGATCGTCGGATGCGGAACAGGACCGTTCGGCAGCACACTGACCAGGCGCGGCACCCTGCGGTTGACGGCATTCCAGTCTTGGACGGTTGGGATGCGCAGGCCGGCGGCATGGGCGATGGCAGGCAAATGGAGCAGCAGATTTGTGGACCCTCCAAACGCCGCATGAACTACCATCGCATTCGTAATCGCCCGGTTGGTCAGAATATCCTTCATCACCATTCCGCTATGCTCCATATGCAGGAGCGCGCGGGCAGACTGGCGCCCCATATTCTTCCATACTGGCTGTCCCGAAGGGGCCAGAGCGGAATGGGGAACCGACATGCCAAGCGCTTCGGCAATCACCTGGGCTGTCGCAGCGGTCCCCAGGAATTGGCAACCGCCGCCGGGAGTTGCGCAGGCCCGGCATCCGAGGTCCGCCGCCTCCTTCAGAGACAGCTCACCGTTGCTGAATCTGGCCCCGATGCTCTGCACTTTACCGGCGTCCTCTCCATGAACAGGGGGCAGCGAGACTCCACCCGGTACAATAATCCCCGGCAGATCCCGCATGCCAGCCAGGGCCACCATCATCGCAGGCAGCCCTTTATCGCAGGTGGCTACACCAAGCACCCCTTTGCGTGTCGGCAAAGAACGGATTAAACGGCGCAGCACCATGGCGGCATCGTTCCGGTACGGCAGGGAATCGAACATGCCTGCTGTTCCCTGGGAGCGGCCGTCGCAGGGATCGCTGACATAACCTGCAAACGGGATGCCCTGCTGTGCAGTAATCTCCTCCGCGACTTCCTCCATCATCAGCCCAATCTCCCAGTGGCCGGTATGGTAGCCAAGGGCAAGCGGACTGCCGTCCTCGCGCCGGATTCCCCCCATTGTACCCAGGATGAGATATTGCGGCCTATTGAGGAGCAGCGGATTCCAGCCCATTCCCGAATTCTGCGTCATTCCGAATATTTCACCGCTCGGGGCGCTCCGCAGCATTTCACCTGTAATAGGCAGACTGCCTGCCGGGCCTGCCGCAGCAGTATGTACAGAAAAAGCTGAGGGTCCGGGGGCGTCCCGCATGATATCTTGCAAGCTTATTTCCACTTTTTGCACCCTTCTTTCTTCGTATAATCTAGAGTAAGCATCAGAGGGTTAAGCCAAGGACAGTTTCTTCCCCAGCCGAATAACTTCTTGATGCGCCGCTTCCTGCTTATCAAGATAGGCATGCCGCAGCATGGAAGTACTCACTGCCGCAACCGCATTTCCGGAAGCATCAAGGATCGGTGCGGCCACACAGCAGATTCCTTGAATAATCTCTTCCTGATCCACCGAATATCCGCTGCTGCGGATTTCCGCCAATTTTGCCGTAAACTCATTCCAGTCTGTTATCGTATGTGAAGTTACCGGAGTTAACATTCTATCCGGGTACCTCCGGTCCAGCTCATCCGGCGGGAGCAGCGCGAGCATCATCTTCCCCATCGCTGTCGCATGAGCCGGAAACCGCATCCCCGGGCTGGACTCCAGCTTCACCAGCGATGGCCCTTCCAGCTTGGCCAGATAGATAATTTCATTCCGGTCCAGCACCGAGAGCTGAAAGGTTTCGCCAACCGCCTTAATACTCTCTGCAGAAGCCTTGAGAAAATGTTCTACCAGGTTGTAATTCTGCTTGTGCGACTCATTGAACACCGTATTGAGATAAGCCACTCCTGCTCCAAGCGCATAGGCTTCCTTTTCATCCTTCTTCACCCAGTTCAAGGCTTCCATCGTCCGCAGCAGAGAGAACATCGAGCTTTTATTGATGCCCGTCACATCACACAGATCAGTCATTTTACACTCCCCGGGCTTCCGGGAAATCGCCGTCAGAATCAAATCGGCCCGTTCCAAAGCGGGAACCCAATATTTACGGTCCAACCCTTCCATCCCCTTTCTAAAAAACAACAATTGTGATTAAACCAACGTTTGATCAACCCCTTGAGTTTGAGAAAATAAACAATGTTTGGCAAAACAATGTTTGATAAACTCCTTTGAGTTCAATATAATAATCATATGTTTATAATATCAAACCGGGAGGCAAAAACAAATGAATATTATTCATACAAATGCAGGCATTATCCCCCCAGTTCCCACCATCCTGAATGAGCAGCAGAAATTTGACCGTGACGGTATGCAGCTTTTAATTGAAAGCCTGATAGCTAAAGGCGTTCATGGACTGTTCTTCCTGGGAACCGCCGGAGAGTTCAACCAGTTCGATGCGGGGGAACGGGAGGAAATTGCAAAGTTCTGCATTGATTATACAGACGGGCGCCTCCCGGTCTGGATTGGCACGGGGAGCAATACGACCTCCGAAGCGCTCCGCCTCACCCGTCATGCTGCCCGCAGCGGGGCCACCGGGGTTGTCGTCATCAATCCTTACTACTGTAAGCTAAGCGAGGAAAGCCTGTTCACGCATTATGCCGCTATTGCCGAAGCATCAGAACTCCCTCTGATGCTGTATAATTTCCCGGCGCTTACCGGCCAGGATTTGAGTCCCGCCTTTGTCAGACGTCTTGCGGCGCGCTATCCCAATGTAGTTGGCATCAAGGAAACCGTGGACCAGTTAAGCCATATCCGCCAGATGATTCTGCTGGTCCAAGAAGTAAACCCGGCGTTCGCAGTGTTCTGCGGCTTTGATGAATATTTGCTGCCAACCCTTGCGGCAGGGGGAGCCGGGGCCATCGCAGCCAGTGCCAATTTTGCTCCCCAGCTGATGCTGGGCCTACACAGCAGCTTTCAGCAAAATCAATTCACAGAGGTGCTTGAATATCACCGGAAGCTGATTCAGATACCGCCGCTGTATGCGCTGGATGATCCCTTCATCCCCGCCATCAAGGAGGCGGTCCGTTTGGCCGGTCTTCCGGTTCCTACGTTCAGCCATACTCCGGCAAACCCCTGGAACGAAGAGAAGGAGCGGCAACTGAAACAAATATTCACCAAAGCGGGGATTCCCTTTGCATAATTGAACCGTTCTCAGAACAAAACGGCTACTCCGTCCATTACCGGGACAGTATAGCCGTTTTCTATTTATGGTTTAGGTTGTCTGGGGACCCCTGAATGCGCCTTCAGGGTGAAATGCTCCCCCCGCGCGTGGTTTGGGCACCCTTTGTTGTACAAGGCCGTACCGGTCCTCCCTGGTTCGATCAGCGGCAAGCCCAAGTGGAAAAAGTGAACTTAATTCGTTCCATCCTGCTTCCCCGCAAGCGCAAGTTGGAAAAAGGATTACTAATTCAGCCGATTTGCCCTCTTACAGGTAAAATCAACTAAATTAACTCTACTTTTTCCCACTATTTCCTTCTGCCAAACACTTTGGGCCGATCTAAGTGGACTAATTCCACTTCGCCCCCTTTCAGCTTCTCGCTCCTTCTATAACAGGACAGCAGGTAACGATAACCGTCGCCCTGCTTTTGTTGTCCTTGCCTACAAAACCGGTTATCCACCGGCCGCAGCAAGTTGTTCTATTCCGGATATGATGATGCCCAGCCCTGTATTAAACATGCGGTCCGAGCCCAGCTCGCTGAACAGACCATTGTCATACATCCGTTTCAGCACCTTGGAACGTTCCACCGGAAGCTGTTCGATCGATTGTTTGAAGACAGCCTTGGGGCCTTCTTTTGCATCCAGGGACAGGAACAGATCTACCTTTTGCTGCTCATGCTTGTCTAGTTCAAAAGAGATCACATAATTCATCACGCAGGCAATGGAAGCAAACTTATCCTTCTCCTCCAGTGGAAGCGGATCGATAATCTCCAGCAAACCATTGATTAATGCCAGGTAATCCGGCTCAGAGGGGACCGTTCTCATCCACAATATCGGCGAACACGGATACTTGCTCAGGGTGTTTTTAATCTTCAAGGCGTAATCGGTCAATTGCTCCTGCCATTCCCCTTCATGCTTAGCAGCCTGCAGAACCTCCTTGGCGACCTCATTAGCCAGCGCTTGAAAAATACTCTGTTTATTTTCGAAATACCAATACAGCGAAGGAGCTTGAATGTTCAGTTCCACCGCCAGTTTACGCATGCTGAACTCCTCAATGCCGATCTTGTCCATTAGCTCCCAAGCCGCTGACAGGATGGTTTCCTCCGAAATATGCTGCTTTTTCACTCTCATCCCGCGTTCCACTCCTTCTCCGCTCTTTCTCCATCATACGAAAAAGCAAGGCCTTTGTCTAACGTTGTTAGATTTATATTTACAGCCTTTAGCATCCATGCTATATTATTTAACACTGTTAGATAAATCTAACGTCGTTAGATAATAACAAGTACTCTAAAGAAGGAAGTGTGTTGCAATGATGAATGCCGCTGAGAAACCGGAGCCGGCTCCTGTCCAGGAATTTTCGGTAAGGGCCATACTGCCTGTGGTGTTTGCGCTGATCGTGGGGATGCTGCTCGTGATGCTGAATACGACGATTATGAATGTGGCGATTCCCCGGCTGCAGAATGATTTCGGAACAGGACTTAAAACCATTCAGTGGGCCATCACCGGGTATACCCTGGCGCTGTCAGTGGTGGTCCCGCTGGCGGGCTGGTCTTCCGACCGCTTCACAGCCAAACGTGCCTTTCTGCTCTCCATTACACTGTTTACTGCCGGTTCCGTATTATGCGCGGTAGCCCAATCTCCTGCCCAATTGATCGTGTTTCGTATTATTCAGGGCTTAGGCGGAGGGATGGTCTTTCCGATTGGGATGGCACTTTCCTTCAAGATTGCTCCTCCCGATAAAAGAGGGTCGATTATGGGGCTGCTCGGTCTGCCGATGCTGGTTGCGCCTCTGCTCGGGCCCGTACTCTCCGGCTGGCTGATTGAATATGTGAATTGGCATTGGATTTTCCTGATTAATCTGCCGATAGGGATTATTGCGCTGATGCTGGGGATGAAATATTTGCCGGATTCCGAGAAAAAGGCCAATACGAAGCTGGATATCCGGGGTTTACTTTTATCACCGGCCGCATTTGCGGGTCTGGTGTTTGCGATTCACAGAGGGGGTTCAGAGGGGTGGGGCGACACCTACACTATCATCGCTTTGATCGGCAGCCTTACCGCACTTGTTCTGTTCATTATCATAGAATTGTCACAACAAAACGCCCTGCTGGAGCTCCGCTCGTTCCGTTCATTCGATTTTACCAAAGGGATCGTACTCAGCTGGGTCAACCAGATTGCCTTGTTCGGTTCTATCCTGTTAATCCCGTTATTTTTGCAGCAGGTGCGGGGATTCTCTTCCTTCGAATCCGGACTGCTCATCATTCCGCAAGCGGTTATGTCCTTCATTGCCATGATAATCGGCGGCAAGCTCTTTGATAAAATCGGGGCCAGACCCGTTGTATTCAGCGGACTAGTCATTCTCTCCACCGCTCTGTATCTGCTGTCCGGGCTCCAGGCTGATACGAGTGTGTACGTGATGATGAGTTATTTTGCCATCCTGGGGCTGGGCCAGGGACTGGGAACCATGACCCTGAACAATCATATCCTGCAATCAGCTCCCAAGGATTTCATCAGCCGCGTCACACCGCTAATCAGCTCCGGCCAGCAGGTTTTCGTTTCTTTTTCTGTCGCCATCATGACCGGTCTGCTGACCTCCAGCATTACCAGAAATATGAATCTTGGCACAGATCCGGTCGCAGCACAGGTCGCGGGCTTCCATCATACTTTCCAGACCGCGTTAATACTGGCACTGTGCGGACTGGTCTTAAGCTTATTCCTGAGCAAGCCTAAGTTGAAGTGAGGAATGGGGGCTGTTCCAAAAGCCATAAAACGGCTGCTTGGAACAGTCCTCAGTTTTAAGTAGGATTAAAAAAGTACAAATGAGGACAATAAATGCATAAAGGATTACATATATTGGATCTATGTTTAACGGTATACTTTCATGTAAGCGTTATCAATAACTGAATGGAGGCGATTCTTTTCATGTATGCCCGGATCATCACCTTGATGAACAACCTGCGTCTGCGGACCAAACTATTCCTGTCCTTTGGCTGTGTCGCCTTGATACCGGTGCTTATTGTGGGAGTGTTCCTGACGGGCGAGCTGCGGAATATGGCAATGGACAATGCCCTGAAGCAGATTACAGCCAATGTGGACCGGGTGAAAAAAAGGACCGGCGAAATGCTGGATGTTCCACTCGACATCGCTTACCGGCTGTCCAATGACAGCCGTCTGGAGGAGGCCGCCAACCACCGCTACGTATCGGTCTATGATGTGGTGCAAGCCTACTGGAATTATCCCGATTTCCGCGAATTTGTCCGGCTGTACAGAGAAATCTCCAGCATCCGCCTCTATATCGACAACCCGACAGTTCTGGACAACTGGGAGTTCCTGCAGGCAGATGAGACGGTCACACAGGAGCCATGGTACCGGACTGCAATGGCCCAGAAGGGGCTGGTGAGCTGGAACTATATCCGCGACAACCGTGATGGCCGGTATTACCTCAGCCTGATCCGCAAAGTCAATTTTTTTAAGCAGCGGACTTCCGGTGTGCTGGTTGTGAACGTGAATACGAACAGACTAAATGGCATCTTGAACCAGGAGTCCTTTGAGACGCTGATCGTCGATGAGAACGACAACATTGTGGCTTCCAACCGCACGGATATTCTCGGCCAAACCCTGGATGACCTGAACTTCAAGGCCGAATCGGCGGCCGGACAAGGGCCTTATAATGTATCCATTGACGGGAAAGCCTTCAAAATGCTGATTGACGACTGGCAGCCGGGCGGAAGTCAGAACAGCCTGCGCATCATCTCCATCTTTTCTGTGGACAGCATTGTCAAGGAGCCCAACCGGATCATTTCGCTGGCTGCTACGGTCATCCTCTCCGCCTTGACTATGGCGATTCTGCTGATCTACTATTTCTCGCGGCTGCTCACGGGACGGATGCTCCAGCTAAGCAAGCATATCTCCAAGGTCGGTTCCGGCAATCTGAGGGCCACGCTTGTCATTGACGGTAAAGATGAAATCGGCCAGCTCGCCAGACAGTTCAATCATATGGTGCGGAACATTAATGATCTAATGAGGGAAGTCCAGGAATCCAACCGGCAAAAAAACGCCATCCTGCTGAAGCAGAACGAGATCAAATTCAAAATGATGGCCAGCCAGATCAACCCCCACTTTCTGTTCAATGCCCTGGAATCCATCCGGATGAAGGCCCATGTCAGGGGCCAGGCCGATATTTCTCAAGTCGTGCGGCTGCTCGGTAAAATGATGCGCAAAAATCTGGAGGTCGGCAACCGGAGAATCAGCCTGCAAAGCGAGCTGGAAACGGTGGGCTGCTACCTGGTCATCCAGAAATTCCGCTATGATGACCGGCTCGCTTATGAGCTGCATGTAGACCCCCAGGCGAATCTTGTCCAGATTCCGCCGCTGATTATTCAGCCGCTGGTGGAGAACTCCGTTGTCCACGGGCTGGAGAACCGGATTGACGGCGGTATGGTCCGGGTGGATATCCGTATCGAAGACGGACGGCTCAAGGTTCAGGTATCCGACAATGGAGCCGGCATTTCCAAAGCGCGGCTGCAGGAAATCCGCCAGATGCTGGAGAGCAAGGATGACTATGAAAGCAATAATATCGGGATGCGCAATATTCATCTGCGGCTGAGGCTGACCTATGGCCCCGAATGCGGGCTTACGCTGGCAAGCCAGGAGGGCTTCGGTACGCAGATCAGCTTTGAAATCCCCCTAAGGAGTGATACTTATGTATAGTGTGCTGATTGTGGATGATGAACTGGCAATCCGGGAGGGACTTGCCACCCTGCTGGACTGGGAGAGCCTTGGCTATACGGTCGTTGATACTGCGGCGAACGCCATAGAAGCGAAGCATAAATACGAGCTGCATTCCCCCGATCTGATGATTATCGATATCCGCATGCCCGGCAGAGACGGGCTGGAGCTGATCCGGGAGCTGCGGGAGGACGATCCGGAGCTGCATATTATCATCCTCAGCGGCTATGCGGATTTCAGCTATGCCAAACGTGCGATGTCTTTGGGGATCGACAATTACCTGCTGAAGCCGGTGGACGAAGATGAACTGCACCTGTATCTGACCAATCTGTCTACAGAGCTTGCAGCGCGGGCGGCCCACCGGAAGAAACATGCCGCCGTCAAAATATGGAGCCGGGAAATGCTGGTCCAGTCCCTGCTGCTGGATAGCAGCCCGCAGGCTCCTTCGGCAATAGCGGCAGCGGCGCTGGAGTCCGGACTGCTCTGGGATTCCTATCAGGTGGTTCTGATCCGGCTGCTGCTCCGGGACAATGCAGACCATGGAACGTCAACGGCTGTCAAGACGAGGCTTGCGGCCAGCTTTGAACAACAGGAATGGGGGGTTGTCTTCTCTCTGGACTCTTATCTGGGCGTCTTGCTGCAGCCTTCGTTTCAGAAGGAGCTGGTGCGCCAACTGATGGTCCAGAATATCCATGAAGCCGTAACCGCCCAAGGGCTGGACTGTATCATCACCGCAGGAGATATGGTGGACTCTTTGGAGGAGGTTCCTGCTTCCAAAGAGTCCGCGCTGGCGCGGATGAAGGAGCATTTCTTCTACGACGAGCCGGGGATAATCGGACCGGATTCCCTCAAGCTGAAGACCGGCCTGCCGGTCAAGCCGGAGGAGGTGGAATCCGGCCTCACGTCTGTGACGGAACGGCTGTATTTTGCCATGGATATCGGCAGCATCAACGTTCTGCCTCCGCTGATTCAGGAGGCTGGAGAGCTGATGATTGCCGCCGGTTATTCCGAAATGGCCGTGAAATCCCGTTATGTCCGCCTGGCCACCTATTTGATCAACAAGCTGCCTCTCCACTACAGGGAGCTGGAGCTGCTGCACAGCAGAATGGATGAACAGATTGAGCAAATTTACAAGCATACCTCACTGCCGAAACTGCAAACCCATATCAACGGTCTCCTGGAGCAATATGCCGGCGGAATTGAACGCGACGATATGGAGGTGTTAATGAAGCGGATGCTGGACCTCATTCACCGCCATTACTCCGAGAATCTGAAGCTGGAGACGCTGGCGGATGTGTTCACTTACAGCAGCGCCTATCTGGGCAAGCTGTTCAAGAACAGCACGGGCTTCTCCTTCAACAGCTATCTGGACAATGTCCGCATCGGTAAAGCCAAGGAACTGCTGGACCAGGGCTGTAAAATCCATCAGGCCGCAAGCGAAGCCGGCTTCAGCGATGTGGATTATTTCCGGGAAAAGTTCAAGAAGATTGAAGGCATCTCCCCTTCCGAATACCGCAGAAAAAACTCTGTATAAACGGAATTCTTTTTCAGAAAGCGCTTACGAAAAAAGCGGATTTCTCCCTGTTTTTTAGCTCAAAACTTCGGGTGTTTCCGTCATTCCCGGTGGATTATGATAAGGCCATATCGAAGGAGGGACATAAATGAAAGCGATTACCGTCAAAGTGAAGCCGGAGCCGAAGAAGCCTGCCTCACGCTTTTGGCCAACGTTCCTGCAGCAGAAATATCTCTACATGATGGCTCTCCCGTTTGTGCTCTGGGCCTTTGTTTTCAACTATCTGCCTTTATGGGGATGGACCATGGCCTTTCAGAAATACAAGCCGGGCAAATCTTTTTTCGAGCAGAAGTGGGTAGGTCTGCAGTACTTCAGGGAGCTGTTCCATGATGAGCAATTCTTCAATGCGCTGCGCAACACACTCGCGATGAGCCTCATGGGCCTGCTGGCCGGATTCATTATTCCCATTGTATTCGCTGTTCTTCTGAATGAATTGCGGCTGATGTTTCTGAAACGTTTTGTCCAGACCGTCTCTTATCTGCCCCACTTCGTGTCCTGGGTCGTTGCGGCCGGGATTATAACCAAGATGCTCTCTACCGACAACGGTGCGGTGAACGATCTGCTGATGAGCCTGCACCTGATCAGCGAACCTATACAATTCATGGCCAAAGGCAATCTGTTCTGGGGCATAGTCACGGCTTCGGATGTCTGGAAGGAAACGGGCTGGAACACGATCATCTATCTGGCTGCGATTTCCGGCATCGGTCCGGAGCTCTATGAAGCCGCAAGAGTGGATGGGGCCAGCCGGCTCCAGCAGGTGCGCAATATTACACTGCCGGGTATCCGGACTACGGTTATTATCCTCCTGATTATGTCGATCGGGCATTTAATCAGCATCGGATTCGAGAAGCAATTCCTGCTCGGCAACAACCTGGTGCGCGATTATTCGCAGACGCTGGATCTGTACGCGCTGAATTACGGGCTGGGGCTGGGGCGTTTCTCCTTCGGGACAGCCATTAACATTTTCAACTCGGTAGTAAGTGTGATTCTGCTGTTCGTCGCCAACGGCATTTTCAAAAAAATAACGAAGGAAAGCATCATATAGGAGGCCCTTTATGCTGAGTAAAAAACTGGCCGCCGCATCCTGGTCGGACCGTATCTTCGATTTGGTAGTCTATGCCGCGATTACAGTGGTGACCATTGCCACGTTATATCCTTTTCTGAATGTGCTGGCGATCTCCTTCAACGACTCCACGGACAGTATCAAAGGCGGAATTACAGTCTATCCGCGCGTGTTCACCGTCAAGAACTATGAAACGATCTTTGCTTATTCCGGGCTGATGACCGGACTGAAGATCTCTGTCCTGCGCACAATCATCGGTACCATCCTCGGGCTGGTCAGCGCCTCCATGCTCGCATTTACTTTAAGCCGGGTGGACTTTCAGGCCCGCAGGTTCGTCTCCACGTTCCTGGCGCTGACGATGTATGTCTCGGGCGGGCTGATTCCGGTCTACATTCTGATCAAAAACCTGGATATGATGGGGACCTTCGGTGTCTATGTCCTCCCCGGCCTCGTCAGCGCCTTCAATGTATTCGTCATCCGTTCCTTCATTGATGGCTTGCCCTACGCCCTTCAGGAATCCGCCAAGCTCGACGGCGCCAATGACTTCACGATTTACTGGCGGGTCATTCTCCCGCTCACCAAACCGGCGCTGGCGACGATTGCGCTGTTCCTGGCCGTCGGCCAGTGGAATGCCTGGTTCGACACCTATCTGTACAACGGTTCCAAGGAGGGTCTGACCACCCTGCAGTTTGAGCTGATGAAGGTCATTCAGAGCACGACAACCAATGCGGATAATTTCCGCGGCCGCAATATGACGGAGGTGATGGCGCAGATCTCCCCGGAATCGGTCAAAATGGCAATCACCATCGTGGTTACGGTGCCTATTCTGGTTGTCTACCCGTTTCTGCAGCGCTACTTCGTCAAGGGGATGACGCTGGGTTCAGTAAAAAGCTAGGCTGCTTCCGGTATCACCAGGCTTTGCCTGTGTACAATACATTTTCGACCAGAAAAAGGGAGGGTTTCTATTCATGACAAGCAAGACAGCGAAACCGTACGTGCTGCTGATGGCTTTGACCTTGCTCCTCAGTGTGCTGGCAGGCTGCAGCGGTTCAAACAATACCAAGAATGCAGCAGACAATGCCAGTGCGACAAAGGCTGCGAACGGAGGCAATGCCAGTGCAGCCGCAGAGGCTACAGCCAAAACCGAAGATTTGAGTCCGCTGACACTCTCCTTCTTCGCGGAAGACCCGAATCCGAACTGGAATAATATGCAGGACGATGTCAGCAAGGTCATCACGGAAAAAACAGGCGTCACGCTGGATGCGGAATTTGCCGTGGGCGACCCGCAGCAGAAAATTGCCCTGATCGCAGCCGGCGGCGAATATCCTGACATCATCTCCGCCAAAGCGGATATCGGCAAGCTGGTCGATGCCGGAGCCGTGATTGATCTGACGGAATTAATCGATAAATATGCCCCCAACATCAAGCGAGTGCTCGGCGATAACCTTGCCCGGGCGAAATATACTAATGAAGACCAGTCCATCTATGCCATTCCGACCTGGGCGGCAATAGATGAGAAGAAATTCGTGGCCGGCGGCGGGTTCGAGCTGCAGCACCGTGTGGTGAAGGAAGCCGGATATCCGGAAATCCGCACGGTTGCCGATTATGAGAATGTGATCAAAGCCTACCTGGAGAAACATCCCACCGATGAGAACGGCAACAAAAATATCGGGCTCTCCCTGAACGCGGATGACTGGCATATGTACATTTCCGTCACCAACCCGGCCGTGGCGACCACTGGTGGCTCGGATGACGGGGAATATTACATTGATCAGGAGACACATGAGGCCATTTACCACTTCCGCCGTCCGGAGGAGAAGGAATATTTCCGCTGGCTGAACCACATGAATGACATCGGCCTGCTCGACAAGGAGAGCTTTGTGCAGAAGTACGACCAATACAAAGCCAAAGTCGCCACCGGACGGGTGCTCGGCCTGATTGACCAGGATTGGGACTACAATGATGCCCAGCAGGCACTTAAGACGGCAGGGAAATATGAACAGACCTACGGCCACTACCCGGTCACACTAACGAAAGATTATAAGGAAACCAGCTTCTGGCCTACCGGGTTCATGGGCGGCTACGGCATCTCGATCTCCAGCACCAACCCGGACCCGGTCCGCACCATCAAGTTCCTGGACTACCTCGCTTCCGACGAAGGCCAGATCCTGAACAACTGGGGGATTGAAGGCAAGCATTATGTGGTGGAGAACGGCAAACGGATCGTTCCTCAGGAAGTTCAGGACCGCATCAACAATGACAATACTGCATTCACTAAGGAATCCGGAATCGGTTTTTACTGGAACATAATGGTTCACTACGGCGATGGCGCCAAGGATTCGACCGGCAACTATTATACGAAGAACTTCCCGGAACAGCTGGTGCTCGGCTACAGCGACGCCGAGAAGGAAACCCTGGCCGCCTACAAAGCCACCACCTGGAAGGATCTGTTCCCGAAAGAAGAGGAATTCAAGGAAAAAGCCTATGGAGCGGCCTGGAACATTGCCATTCCCGGCGAAGATGAAGTCTCCATTCTGGGCAACAAAATGAGGGATATCACGTGGAAACGGATTCCCCAGGCCATCCTGGCGAAACCGGCGGATTTCGATAAAATCTGGGATGCCTACATGGCTGACCTAGACAAAGCCGGCGTGGAAAAAATGGAAAAAGGCTACACCAAATATGTGCAGGACCGTGTGGCTTTGTGGAGCAGTAAATAAAGGATAAGCTTCGCTTCCCCCGAAACATATTAAGTAGAAACGGCTACGCCGTCCTTATTAGGACGGTACCTGTTTCAGCGAGAAATAGAAGGATAATTTATAGCGTGAAACATATAAATTATATTTAAACAAAAACGGCTGTACCGTCCACCATGGGGCTGCGCAGCCGTCTTGGTTCTAGCGTTACCTGGAGATCGACTCCCTATGAATCTACGGCAACTTTTTAAGTGGAAAAAGGTTAACTAATTTGCCGGAGTACCCTATCCTCGCCAGATCTAAGTGGAGAAAGGGACACTAATTCAGCTTATTTCGCCATTGTTTAGGAAAGGTGGCCCAATTAGGTTTACTTTTTCCATTTAACTCTCAGGATTTCTTGATTTCCGGAAAAATAAGTTCCCTTTTTCCAACTAGCATCTGCGAAGAAACCGGTTTGTAATTGTTAGTTGGAATTAGGATATTTAGATCGATTCTCCCTCAGAACTCGGCCTTCGCCGCTCCAACAACGGTATTTCTGCCGTTGTTTCCGGGCAATCTGGCCTTCGCTACTCCAACAACGGCATTTCTGCCGTTGTTTCCGGGCAAGCTGGCCTTCGCTACTCCAACAACGGCATTTCTGCCGTTGTTTCCGGGCAAACTGGCCTTCGTCGCTCCAACAACGGTATTTCTGCCGTTGTTTCCGGGCAAGCTGGCCTTCGCTACTCTAACAACGGCATTTCTGCCGTTGTTTCCGGGCAAGCTGGCCTTCGCCGCTCCAACAACGGTATTTCTGCCGTTGCTCGTTACAAATTCGTCCAAAATATTTATTCTACAACTTTAAGCATAATTTTATCCACTTGCGGAAGCTTCCCGAAATAGAAGGATAATTTATAGCGTGAAGCAGATAAATGTTTGTAATTAAATAAAACAAGGGGTGTCCCAAGCCATTTTGCGGCTTTTGGAGCACCCCTGTTTTACGTTGTGCACTACATGCCTACTGCTGAGGAGATTGCAGCAAAAATCGCCGCCACCAACCAGAGAATCGGAAACAGCTTGAGGATCACCTTCAGCCATTGTCCAAAATTGATCCGGCCGATAGCCAGACCTGCCAGCAGCACCCCGCCTGTCGGAGAGATCAGATTCGTTAATCCATTACCGAATTGGTATGCGGTTACTACCGCTTCGCGGTTAACACCTACCAGATCGCCTAAAGGTGCAAGCACGGGCATCGTTAAGGCCGCTTCCCCGGATGAAGAAGGGACCAGGAACGTTATAATATTGTGAACGATTAGCATGATGGTGGTGAACAAGTAATTCGGCAAGCCTTGCAGCATGGTTGCCAGCCCGTTAAGAATGGTATCGATAATCATCCCGTTCTCGGCAACAACGAGAATTCCCCGGGCCAAGCCGATGATCACCGCAGCATAGATAAATTCTCCGCAGCCTTTGACAAAATTCTCGGCGATTTCCTTCTGGCTCATCCGGGTAACAATGCCCGAAAAAATACCAAGTACAAAGAAAAGCGCTCCAATCTCGGTCATATACCAGCCTTTGCTCAATATCCCCCAGACAATAAGCCCCAAGGTAACGATAAATCCGCCAATAATCAATTTATCCCGGTTCGAGAATTTTACTTCTATCCCGTCCGTCTCCTTGATGAAGTGCTGACGGTTGATAATATCGTTCTGGAAAACTGCCGATTTCTCCGGGTTCTTCTTCACCCGGTGTGCATACCACATCGTAAAGCCAACGGATATCCCAGTAAAAACAATCCATTCAATAAATCTCAGCCATAACTGCGGATTTCCCTGCACCCCCGCTACGCCTTGGGCGATCAATACAGAGAACGGATTGACGGTTGATCCGACATAACCGATCTGTGTTCCGAGGAAAAGGATGAGAATTGCCGTCATGGAGTCAAAACCTAAGGCAAACATCAACGGGATAAAAATAGCATACAATGGTATGATTTCTTCACTCATCCCAAAGGTGGAACCCCCAAGGCTGAAAATAACCATGGCAATCGGGATTAGCAATATTCCTTTTGTTTTGAGCCTGCCGGCTAAAGCCATCAATGCCCGGTCGATCGCTCCGGTCTGCAAAATGATTCCAAAAGCTCCCCCTACAACCAGAACGAAGGCCACAACATCGGCAGCATTGATAATGCCCTCCATCGGCGCACTGGCAATTTGGGCAAAACCCTGTCTCAAGTCCCCTTGTTCACTGGTTTTGGGTACGGTGTGGTAGGTTCCCGGGATAATGGCTGTCCGGGAAGAACCATCCACCACAACCTCCTGGCGGTCAAATTGCCCGCTGGGGACAATCCAGGTCAGACCGGCAATAGCGACAATAATCAGGAAAATCAATGTATAGCTATGAGGAAGGGACCATTTCCATTTGCGTTTAACCGTTTCCATTTCTACCCCTCGTTCCTGGCAGCATCATAGGTGATTTGACCGGCGGTAATCGTCAAGATCACATGTGCGTCTCTAATCTCGGTTGCTGTTGTATCTAAAAGATTACGGTCAAATACGGCAATATCAGCAGCTTTTCCAGCTTCCAAAGTTCCTGTACGTTCTTCCATACCGCAATGTCTGGCACCGTTGATGGTCCAAGCCTTTAAGACTTCTGCAGCAGGCATCCCCTGCTCCAAATGCCATCCTCCTGAAGGCGATCCGTCAGGAAACAACCGGAAAGAAGCCGCATACAGCGAATCAGGAACACTGGTTAGGAAAAGCGGCAAATCCGTACCAATCGTAACCGGAACATTGGCTTCCAGCATGGACTTGTAATTATAAAAGCGGCTTTCATTTTCTTTTCCGGCCACCGCCGCCATGTAAGCCTCCTCATAGGAAGGATTCAAGAGCAGGATCTGAGCATATATCTCGGCAAATATCCCATTATCGCCCATCCTCCGGATATCATCGGGATGAGGATATTCCAGATCACTGATCGAATGCCTGATCCGCTGATCTCCCCGGCTGCGGTTGCAGCCTTCGATCATATCCACAGCCTTGCGGATCGCCGCATCCCCTTCAGCCGTAAGACAGCATTTGATCCCATGGCTGTCCGCTGCCTGCACGGCCCTTTCAATCGCTTCGTAATCAACAGGCCGCAGGGTGGTAACGCCGGGCATATCCGCGTAAGGCTCCAGCATATCTCCCGTATGATCAGCTACTACACCGTCCATCATCAGCTTATAGCCCTGAAAACGGAGAAACTCTCCTTGATAACGCTCTTTATACTGCAGTCCTGCGGGAATATCCAGCGGCTGCAATACAGGTTCAAGTGCGAAATGAACCCGCAGCGGCAGCTCTCCTGCAGCTTCCAGCTCTTCAAGGACCGGAAGCAGGCCGCTGTGGCGGTCAAAGCCGATATCTTTTATAGAAGTAACGCCCCGTTTGGCAAGCATCCGGGCGAAGTCCAGAAACTCCTGTCTGACTAATTCCCGGTCCTGCATCATGTCCATCAGCAGACGGGCACGTGATTCCGCACTGCATTGGTCAGGGGCAAACTGATACTTATCCTGGGCGAATTGGTTCATCCAACAATAGCTTTTGGTCCGGTTAATGGCGATTACAGGCCTTCCGGGAAAAACTTCGTCTAATAAGCTTTGCCCCGGAAGCTGTCCCCAATCCTCTTCGCTCCAGCCGTAAGCGTATACATTTTGCTCTGAGGGACTTTTTGCAGCTTCTTGCCTAAGCAGCTGCAGAGCCTCGTCAATTGTAGCCGCATTTGTCAGATCCACACCACGGTGCATAGACATGTACCCGGTAAAAAAGACATGGTTATCATGCACACCGGGCATAATGAACGCATCCTTCAGATGATGAACAACTGTTGCCGGTCCAATCCAGTCTTCGGCTTCTGCCGGGCTGCCGACCGCGACGATGTGCTCACCTTGCAGGGCAACAAATGCTGATGATACGCTATCCTCTATTCCTGTAAATACTGCATTAGACAACAGTACTCTGTCTGCAAAACCATGTGCTGCTGCTTCCATGATTTCAACGCCTTTCTGCCGAATGTCAATACGACTTATAACGTTATATCAAAACTTCTGCTTCCTGCTTACCGCAAGAAGCAGAATGAATTACAAAGTAAATTGATAACGGTCACCGATAATGTACTGCTTGCCCACATGAACAGGCTGACTATGCTGGTCATAAATAATTGTATTCATATAGAACAATGGCTGGCCAATCGGAATTTCCAGTAATTTCGCCTGCTGCTCATCAGCCAGGGTAATTTGCAATACCGTCTCTCCCGGCTGGTTGGGATCAATCTGATAACGGTCCCGCAGCAGCTCATACACCGAGCCTTCCAGACTTTCCTCCATTAGAAAGGAGAATCGCTCAAACGGATAATAGTTATTTTCCAGCATGAGCGGTCTTTCACCGGCATATCTTTTACGCTGAATATAGAGCACCGGCTCACCCTGCTGTATTTGCAGCCGCTCTGCGGTTTCCTGGTCGGCCTTAATCTTCTTCCTCTCGGTTATGGCGCTGTGCGAAGACAATCCATTGGCTCTGCAGGCAGCCGTAAAACTGATGATATGCTCAATCTTGCGTCCGATCTTATGCGCATTAACAAAGGTGCCCTTGCCCTGGCGTTTTGTCAGATAGCCTTCACTCACCAATTCCTCGATAGCTTTCCTTACCGTAATCCGGCTGACATTGTAGTTCGCGCTTAGCTCAATTTCAGTAGGGATTTTATCTCCGGGATTAAAGGTTCCATTCGCAATGGCGGATTGGACTGCCTTTTTCAATTGGATATATAGAGGCTCAGCCTGTTCTGAATTTAACATCATTTACCCTCACTTGTGATATAACGTTATATTACTCTATGGTTAGAGTAACAAACGATTCTCTTTTTCACAAGCAAAGATAGAACGTTGCCGTTATCAGTAACGGGCGCCGAATCCAAAGGAACCTTCTACCCTACAGCTCTTGGCTGCTAATCTGGAGCCTTCCTGCATAGCCGCTTGAATATTCCCGTCCTTAATCATACTCATTAAAAAGGCTGTAATGTAGGAATCGCCTGCCCCCATCGTATCCACGGCCTCAATAAGTTCCGGAGTCTGGTAATAAAAGGCTGTTCCATCATAGGCAATGGATCTGTCGCCGCCGCGGGTTGCAACCAATATCTGTCCGTCTCTTCTGCGTTTGGCCTTAATATAGTTCCGCGTCTCTTCGTCGGTCATATGGCTACAGGAAAAGAAAGCAAAATCCGCATTCCCGATATACCGTTCTACTTGCTCATCCTCAAAGTCATCCGAGAAATCAAAGGAGAGGGGAATCCCCAGTTCATTCAGCTCTCCAAGCAGATGTCCAGTGTGGCTATAAAGCCCCGTATGAATAATGTCAAAGCCCCGGATATATTCTCTGTCGGCTTCGCTCAGCATAATCGGATTCAGCCTGGTGACTCCGCCTTCGTTGCTGCCCAGAAATATCCGTTCCCCGTTCTCCAGGGTAACACGTGCACATCCGTTCTCGCCGCTGTGATGTCTGCAGTGTGAGATATCAATCTCTAGCTGCTGCAGCGTATTTTCCACAAGCCGTGCTTCGTCATCATCGCCGAACACACCGAGAAACGCCGCGTCCGCACCTTCTCCTTTGGCGAAAACACTGAAGTTAAGCGCATTGCCGCCGGGATACATCGTACGCTGATGAACATACTTGTCGACCACATTATCGCCAATCCCTAAGACTTTCATGGTTGTTCCTCCCGATTAGTAGGCTACTTTCCCCATGTAACGGCGGGTTTCCAGCGGATGATTTCTTACTTCGGCAAGCGCCTCGCGATAGACACAAATGATGCTGTAGAATAGTACCGGATTGAAGAATTCCACAACCTCGTCGGCAATCGTACCAATTCCAAGCTCCTTGGCATCAATCACTTCGACTTTCTCCGCATACTGATTCAGGAAGGTCCGGGCACGTTCATCCAGCTCACGGGTACGGCCTTCATTCATCATCAGAATGAACGGTGTTTCTTTATCCGTCACTTCAAATGGACCATGGAAGTACTCACCGGAGTGAATAGCCGCAGCATGCAGCCATTGCATTTCCATCAGCGAGCAGATCGCAAAGCCGTAAGCATGTCCGTAGGATGCTCCACTCGTCAAGATATAGTAAAGCTCCTCATTGCGGTACTTGTCGGCAAAAACACGGGCACGCGGAGCGACCTGCTTTTTACCCTGGTTAATAATGCCGTTGATGGTTTCTAAGCCTTTTTGAAAAGCTTCAGCATGCGCATACCCTTCAACCACATGCAGCAATTGAGCAGCGAGATCCAGAATGATAGCCATCGGATTGTTTTTGACATTGCTGTCATCTCCCCATTCATACAGGAAGGAATAATCGGAGTAATTCAGTAATGCGGCTTCCTTGTTGTGGGTTAGGCCAATGGTATGGGCTCCATGCTCTTTGGCTGCTTGCGCCGCAGCTACCGATTCCGGCGTATTTCCGCCATGGGAACAAACGATGACTACCGATTGCGCACCCAGACGTTTAGGCAATGCATGAACGAATTCATTCGCTGTATAAAGTCCTGCTACCAGCTTCTTCGCTTCACTATCAAGAAAATACTTGGAAGGATACATATCGACCAGTGAACCCCCGCAAGCTACAAAATATACCTCAGAAATTCCTTCAGCCACTTTTTCACGGATACTCTGGACAACCTGATTTACATTCATTTGATTCTCTCCTTTGACATAACGTTATATAACGTATTGTTTACGAGATAAATATAACCGCTTTCAAAAAAACTGTCAAGACTTTATTCAATAATTTAAAACGAAGGGGTTCGCTCTTCTAGTAAGTGTGTCTATTTGCTTTTTTGAATCTGCAGCAGAACGCCTATTCCCTCTGAGGCTTCTAAGATATCCACATTTTTTTACATTGTATAGTTTCCTATAGAACAAAAAAACGGCCACACTGCCCTCACTGGACAGCGCAGCCGGATCGGATAAGATCAGGCGACTCGGGACCCTACAGCTCATCACCCTCCGGTTGGACCTGTAGTTCGCTTTCCGGGGAGACGGGTTCACCCTCCGGGGCGACAGCGGTTCGCCTTCCAGGGAGATTAGTAGGTTACCCTCGGGGTAGACCAATAGAATCGGCCCCATCAGGCAAACCGCTCCTTGGATTGGATCAGACGGCCAGGGCATTTGCTGGTTCAGCCAGCCCACCCCTTGCTTGGATCAGACGGCCAGGGCATTATCTGGTTCAGCCAGCCCACCCCTTGCTTGGATCAGACGCCAGGGCATTTGCTGGTTCAGCCGCCGACCCCAAGTGGAAAAATGGAGCTTAAATTCTCCCCCTTGCATGATCCGCAGGTGTTAGGTGGAAAAAGGATAACTAATCTGACCGATTCGCACACTTACAGGCGATTCCGGCTATATTAAGTTTCCTTTTTCCCACTATTTCCTTTTAAGTAAGGTTTTCCGTCATTTTAAGTGTACTAATTCCACTTCACTGTGCCGCTAAGCTTCGGGCAGACGCTCCATAACAGGCAGAACATACCGCCTCAAGGCATCTTATTTTTTTATTTCATCCATGTATTTTCTGAAATTTTCAGCAATTTCCTTAGAACGGGTATGATGTAAATAGTGTCCCCCTTCGAGAGTCATCACCTTTCCATATTTGGATTCTTTGGCTTGTTCTTCATGCAGCGGTATCCAGTTTTTAACGCCTTTATTGTCCGCTTGCACTAACAAGATCACAGGAAACGTTTCTGGGAATTTTAACTTTTGGGCCTCTCTAAAATTAGAAGAAATATGTTTCATTTCATTCAACAGAGTGGCATTATTTCCGACTTTATTCGCCAGCATTAACATTTGTTCCTTGGTTTGATCGTCAAAGGCTGAGGAAGCATAGGGGTCGTTCAAACTATTGACCAATCGTAAAAGCCCTGATTTTTGGAGAAAGGCCAACGTTTTTAATGGTAATTCAGCATCCATTCCCCCTTGTGTGGGTACACTGCTGTCGATTCCGGCAAAAGCAATCACTTCATTTGGATATTTATTCACATAACTCAGGCTGTAAATGCCTGCAATGGAGTGGCCCATCAAAACATAACGTTTGATGTTCAACTGTTGCAGTGCCTCATGAACTTCACTGACAATATTCTCTGTGCTGCGCTCTTTATCCGTTTCATCACTTAAACCATACCCAAAGGGCTCAACCACAACCATTTTGTAGAATGGAGACAGTTCATCAATTAGCGGCTTAAAATCAAGACCCGGCGCAGGGGTTCCGGCACCAGGCAGAAGCACAATGGTTTCATCCCCGCTCCCTTGAATCAGAACATTCATCTTTTTGCCGTCCACAGGCACCAGCTGGCCATAGGGTTTTATTTTTCCAAGCTCCGATTTGTTGCTTATAATATTAACGGTAAACACAATAGCCATAAAAAGGACTATTAATGCCGCTATAGCTCCTATGGTTTTTAGAATTATGCGAAGGGGCTTGCCCATCCTCTTGTCCGTTCCCTCTTCTTTTCGTTTCATGCTCATCTTCTCCTGTCCATATCTATCTATTTATCGGGCTGCCTTAACATGCCGTTAAGAGAAGCTTATACGACTAAGATGTCCCCATCATGACGGCAATATGAACGGAGTATGAACAAGCACAAAAATGCTGCGGCATCATATGCAAGAAAAGCCTGCACATGGGCCGCAGCATGGTGAATCTGGTGTAGACAATCCGTTTGATACCTAATCATCCGACTGATCCGCAGGCGCTGACATTGGCAAAATCACAATGAAAGTTGTGCCCCGGCCGGGCTCGCTCTCCACCCGGATTTCGCCTTGATGAAGCGATATGATCTGTTTCACAATGGCAAGTCCCATACCGCTGCCGCCGTACTTGCGGCTGTGCGAACGGTCTGCCTTAAAAAAACGTTCAAATATAAGCTTTTGGTCTTCGGGGGAAATCCCTATGCCCGTGTCGGAGATCCGGACGATCACGTTGTTGATATCCTGTTGGATGCTGACGTTAATCACGCCGCCATCCATAGAAAACTTGATGCCGTTGCCGATAAGGTTCGTCCATACCTGGTTTAATTGGTCATAATCAGCCATTAGCCGAACGGCATTCAAATTGAGCTCGAAACGGATATTCCGGGCCGACCATTGCGGCTGAAGCGCGACAATAACCCGTCTAATCTGTTCATCAAGACCGAACGTACTGAGCCCCAATTGCAGTGTCTGTGATTCAAGCAAGCTTAGCTTGAGCAGGCTATCGCTCATTTTGGACATCCGCTCGGCCTCAGCGATGATAATATCGAGATAACGGCTTCGCTCAGGCTCTGCAAGGTTTACTTGCTTGAGCGCTTTAGCATAACCGGATATCGAGGTGAGCGGCGACTGGACTTCGTGAGACACATTCGATACAAAGTCCCTGCGCATCTGCTCCAGCTGCTGCAGATCGTGCATCATGTCTTCAAAGCTGCGGGCCAACGTGCCCAGCTCACCCTTTTGCTTAATATTCAGCTTGACGTTGAAATCTCCAGTGGCTATCTGCCTGGTCGCTTTGGTCAGCTCCTTGATCGGCCTGACCAGGAACATGGCGGCAACCAGAATGAATAGACTGCCTGCGATCAGAGAATAGGCTGCAAAGTTAAAAATCCAACTGACGAAAAAGGTAGCGGAAGGGGGAGCAATCGCGTTCACAAACAGCGCTTTTTTTCCCGTTTTCGTTGTCAACGGCAACCCCAGAAGGCTCTTTTCCACACCGGTTACTTGAATTACTTCTCCGGCCAGTACCGCCTTAACTTGATCCATAGTGATTGGGGAAACATGGCTTCCGTTAAGCGTACCGTAGGATTGGAACTGCCCCGTTCCTTCATATACCCGAATATAATAATTGAGCTGTTTCATGTCACTTAGGTAATTGTCTACTTCTTGTAATGGGAATGACTCGTACATCCGGACGATATCCTGGCCAAAATAAAGCAAGTTGGTTTTTAAGTTTTCGTTAAACTGGTCAAAATATACCCAAGTTGCCACCAGTAAAGCAATGATTGTGCCCCCGATTACGGAGCCCAGATAGGTCAGGACGACCCGTGTGTATAAGGATTTGATCATTCGTGAGCCTCAAGCCGGTAGCCAAGCCCGCGCACGGTTTCGATCCGAAAATCAGGTGTAGCCGCGAACCGTTCACGCAGCCGTTTAATATGCACATCTACCGTCCGGTCATCAACAGCATAATCGATCCCCCAGATCTGATCGATCAACTGCCCGCGCGTATAGACTTGTCCGGGTGTTGCAGCCAGCTTATACAGCAATTCGAACTCCTTCAGCGGCAGCGTAAGCGACTCCGTTCCTCTCATCACCTTATAGGTCTGCCGGTCAAGGATGACATTGCCGAATTGAATCTTCTGTTCGGAGCCAATCCGGTATCGTTTCAGTAATGCCCGGACACGCGCCGTCAATTCGAGCGGATCGAAAGGCTTCGTCAAATAATCATCCGTCCCAAGCTCGAAGCCTTTCACTTTCTCCCAGGTTTCGCCTCTCGCCGTCAGCATAAGCAGCGGAAGATCAGGATTAATCCGTCTGAGCTCCTTGCATAACGTCCATCCATCCATAACCGGCATCATGATATCCAGCACGACAAGATCGGCTTGCGTCGAGCTATATACGCTCAGCGCTTCCTTGCCGTCCGCAGCTTCGGCTGTCTGGAATCCGTCATTGCGGAGAAATAAACTTACGAGCTCGCGAATGTTCGCATCATCGTCAGCAACCAATATAGTAGGCATTCGTTCCCTCTTTCCTTGTTGTCCATCCTAATCATTATACAAAAAAATAACCTGTAATGTTCCTTCACCTCTCCTCCTAATAATCCTCCCGCCAACACCAATTGCCGCACATACAGCGTCCAAACCAGCAGGAGAACAGCAAAAAGCCCTCAAAGCCGCTTGGTCAGCGGTCTTGAAGGCTCTTGCTTTTACTAATTCGTATAAATATAACCTCTTCATTTCAGCTCATCCCTCTGATAGAGGAAACCCAAAATACCGCTCGGCGTTATGATAGCAAATGTCCTGAACGATACTTCCCAGGAAAGCCAGATCCCCTGGCGCATCGCCGCTGGCGACCCAGCCGCCGATCAGATTGCACAGAATCCGCCGGAAATAATCATGCCGGGTATAGGACAGGAAGGACCGCGAATCGGTGAGCATCCCTACAAAACAGCTGAGCAGACCCAGATTCGACAAAGACGTTAATTGCTTGATCATCCCGTCCTTCTGGTCGTTGTACCACCAGCCGGAGCCGAACTGGATTTTGCCCTTGATGCCGCCCCCCTGAAAAGAACCCGCCATCGCAGCCAGCACATCATTCTGCACCGCATTCAGATTATACAGGATCGTTCTCGGGAGCTCGCCGGTCCGCTCCAGTCCGTCAAGCAGCTTGTACAAGCTGTCGGCATAGCTGTTATCCCCGATGGTATCAAAGCCGGTATCCGGACCCAGCTCGCGGAACCTCCGTGAATTCGGATTGCGGATCGCTCCGATATGAAGCTGCATGGCCCAGCCGCAGGTAGCATATTTGCGGCCCATGGCCAGGAACAACGCGGTCTGGTACTGGTCGGATTCCAGACGGCTCAAGGTTCCCCCGCTCAGGCGTTTGCTGAAAATGTCTTCCAGCACAGAAGGCGCCGCCTCCGCATAGGGAAGATGCGAGAACCCGTGGTCGGAGATTTTGCAGCCGTGCTTGTCAAAATATTCAATCCGCTCCAGCAGGGCGCGTTCCATAAGTGCATAGGAAGTTATCGCATAGCCGGCAGCCTGCTCCAGACTGCGGACATAATCCGGAAAAGCTTCTGCATCAATCTGCAGCGCCTTATCCGGTCTGAACGTCGGAGTAACCCCGGTTTGGAACGCCGTTTGCCCGGCAATTTGGCCATGGTAGCGCAGATCATCGGCCGGATCATCCGTGGTGCAGATCCATTTCACATTGGATCGGGTAATCAGCCCTTGCGCTGTGAAGCCGTCCTGGGCAATCAGAGTATTGCAGTGGTCATAAATCCGCCGCCAATTCTGGGGGCCAAGCTGCTCCTCCACGCCAAAATAGGCTTTCAGCTCCAGCGCGGACCAATGATACAGCGGGTTGCCAACCGTATAGGGCAGCACCTCGCTCCATTTGGCGAATTTTTCTTCATCCGAAGCATTGCCGGTGATATATTTCTCTTCGACCCCGAACGTTCGCAGCGCCCGCCATTTATAGTGGTCCCCGCCCAGCCACACCTCGGTGATGCTGCCAAAGCGTTTGTTCCCGGCGATCGCTTGCGGGTCAAGGTGGCAATGATAATCGATAATGGGCAAAGCTTCGGCATACTCATGGTAGAGCACCCGCGCTTCTTCCGACTGCAGCAGAAAATCCTCGTGAATAAAAGCCTTCATCACTATACTCCCTTCCCTACTTCAGATACTTCTCCAAGGTTCTCCGCACAGCTCCCGGTCCTGCCAGCATTTCCAGGAACATGCTCTCAATCTTGCTTCCGAGGCCAATCTCATACAGCGGAACCCCAAAGAGCTGTTCATCTTCAAGAATCGGGCGCACACTGGCGTTCCGGTCGCCGAGGGCAACCCCTTGCAGATGTCCCTGCAGCGTTTCCAGCAGCGGGTCAGGACTCAGCGTGAAGGATTCTCCTTCATCGTTCACGCCAAGCAGATAGCGGCACCAGACCGCAATGGCCAGCGGGATCGCTGTCAGCTGCGCCGGATCAAGCTCCTCCCGGCGGATATATGATTTAATGGTTTCTCCGAACCGGATGCCCACCTTCTGTGAGGTGTCGGTGGCGATCCGCTGCGGCGTATCCGGGATGAACGGATTGGCGAAGCGCTCCGTCAGCACTTCATCCAGGAACTGCTTTGGACTGAGAATGCCGGGGTCCACGACAACAGGCAGACCTTCCTTATACCCGATAATCTCCACGAATCTCCGCAGGGTATCGTCCCTCATCTCATCCGCAATCAGGGTATAGCCAAGCAGGCAGCCTGATACGGCAAGCGCCGTATGCAGCGGGTTGAGACAGGTCGTCACCTTCATGGTCTCCACATTGTTGACCGTATCCCGGTCCGTGAAGATAATCCCCGCTTCCTCAAGCAAAGGACGGCCGTTCGTGAATTTGTCTTCGATCACCAGGTATTCGCTGATCTCTGCGTTTACGAAGGGGGCGGTATAGGTGTTTTTGGAGGTAATGATTACATCCATATCGCCAATCCCCTGCTCCAGCAGCGCGGCTTGGACGGTCTCTGAAGGGCGCGGTGTGATCTTGTCGATCATCGACAGCGGGAAGGCTATCAGCTGTTCATTCTCCAGGTAGGCTACGAAACCTTCTTCAACCAGTCCTTTAGCCACCCACTCTTTGGCAATTGTCACGACGCCGTTCTTTAGCTTGTCGCCGTTATGGGAGCAGTTGTCCATGCTGACGAAGGTCATCGGGAAGGCGCCTTTTAAATACCGCTTGTATGCAAGAGAAGCCACAATACTCATGGCGTGAACCGGCTGCTCCGGTCCGCCTTCGATATCCTTTTCCACGATGCCAAGATATTTCCCGTTAGGACCTGTCAGCGAGTAGCCCTTCTCCGTGATGGTGAAGCTGGCCATTTGCAGGCTGGGGTTCTCAAACACTTCTGTCAGGCGGCGGTAATCTGCTTCACGGCTCTTGTCTGCAGTAATTCCCTCGACAATGCTGTTTACGATCCTTTTCTGAAAATCGCCGCGTGCATTCATCAGTACCAGCAGGGTCAGATTGTCATACGGCTTGTAGACCTTGTCGATCATCTCGAAATCAAAGGTTTCCGCCGCAATGATTCCTGTATCCGCCTTGCCGCTGTCCAGCAGCTTCTGATGGGCATTGGCTACAAATCCCCGGAAAATATTGCCCGCGCCGAAATGAATCCATTCCGGCTTCTGCTGTGTATTCTTCGCCACCTGCTCATAATCGAACTGCGGCAGTTCTACTCCCGCAGCGGTCCAGGCCGCGTGATCCCGTTGGATACTGCTTCTGGTCAAGCGGAGCATTTATTTCGCCTCCTTGACATTGTCCAGGCTGTCCCAGACGCCAAGCAAATACATGATGCCGAGCGCTCTGTCATAGAGTCCGTAGCCCGGACGGCAGTTTTTCTCTTCGCCCCAGAGATGGCGTCCATGGTCGGGCCGCACATAACCGGTATACCCGTTCTCATGATATGCCTTCACAACCTCTGCCACATCGACACTTCCGTCACGCCCGCGGTGCGAAACCTCAATGAAATCCCCGTTCTCAAACACCTTCACATTGCGGATATGGGCAAAATGAATACGGTCATGGAACTCGCGGATCATCGCCGGCAGATCGTTCTCCGGATTGGAACCCAGCGATCCCGTGCAGAAGGTCAGGCCATTGTACGGGCTGTCTACGGCATCAAGCATACGGCGGATCGTATCGCGGCTGCGGATAATACGCGGCAGTCCAAAGATCGGCCAGGCCGGATCATCAGGATGAATGGCCATCTTGATATCCGCTTCCTCGCAGACCGGAATGATGCGCTCCAGGAAATATTTGAGGTTCTCGAACAGCTTATCTTCAGTCACACCGACATAGGCTGCGAACAGCTCATCCAGCTTCGCGAGGCGCTCCGGCTCCCAGCCCGGCATAGTGAACTGTCCCGCTCCCTTCAATATCCGGTCCACCATTTCACGCGGATTATCGGTAATGGCAGCCTTTTCATAAAAGAGAGCATTCGAACCGTCCGGCAGTTCCTTGTACAGTTCCGTACGCGTCCAGTCGAACACCGGCATGAAATTGTAGCAGATCACCTTCACGCCAACCTTCGCCAGTTTGCGGATGGTGTCGATATAAATATCGATATATTTATCACGGGTCGGCAAGCCGATTTTGATATCATCATGAACGTTGACGCTCTCCACCACAGCTGTGCTGAAGCCCTTGCTGGTGATCTGATCCGCCACTTCCTGGATCCGTTCCATTTCCCACACTTCACCGGCTACCTTCTCATGCAAAGACCAGACAATACCCATAACCCCCGGAATCTGCCGGATATGGTCAAGCGTAATATTGTCATTGCCTTCACCGTACCATCTCCACGTCATGTTCATCGATAAACCCTCCTATGATTGTCATCTTCGTCAACCAATCTTGTATACAAGATTTTCTTGATCATAGAATAAGAATACCCGGTTGTCAATACAATAAAATAAAGAGTTTAATTAGCATTACTGCTAGCTTACTCCCATTATTTCAATAAATATTTTTATTACCGCTAAACATCATGTATACTAGTCATATCCGTTAATACATATGGAAAGCAGGAAGCAAAATGTCAATCAAAGCTGAAATTATGAACACCTTGAAGCACGAAATCCTTACCTTGGCCTTGAAGCCCGGCACCATTCTGAGCGAAACTGCCTTGTCTGAACGCTTTCAGATTTCGCGGACACCGCTGCGTGATGTGCTGAAACAGCTGGCTCTGGAATCCTATACCGATATCTATCCGAAAAAAGGGAACATCGTATCCTATATTGATCTTGAATCCGTTGAACAAATCACATATCTGCGCAGCACACTGGAAAAAGAGATCCTTAAAGATCTCTCTTCACAGCTTTTGCTGACTGGCGTGCACGAGCTTAAGGACATTCTGGAGAGGCAAAAGGAAGCCATCGGGCAGAATGACATCGATTCCTTCCTCAATCTGGATGATGCGTTTCACCGGGCCTTGTACCGGCTTGCCGGGCGGGAATTTCTGTGGAATTTGATTCAGCAGTCCAATGTGCACTACCTCCGGTACCGCAGGCTGCATATGCTAAAGACCGAAAAACTGGAGGGAATCTGGAAAGAGCATCAAGCCCTGCTGGAGCTGATGGTGCATAAGGAAACCGGAAAGATCGGCCCGCTGATCCACCACCATCTCCGGGAAGATATTCATTCCCTGGACTTTCAGGAGAATTTCTCGGAGTATCTGAAGAAATAGGCATTTGCTTGTTAAAATAATACACTTCAATAATGCACTGCCATGCGCATAGAAAAAAGCTTCCTCCTTGAGAAAGCTTTTTTATGTAGAAAATCAACCGCCGCAAAGCGCATAAAATATTGCGTGACAAAACGCATTGTAATATATTGCAAAAATATGGTAAATTTAGTATGGATAAAATTTCACATTTGTAACCAATAAACTACTAATAAGCTCTAACAAATCTCTCGGAATAACAGTAAAGTATATACTGATAAGGTAATTATACCCTTAACGCACGAACATAGGTTTGGTATAATATACAAATCAATATTTTACAGTTAAATACTTATACTAGGGGGATCTGAACTTATGATAATCTATGAAGACAAGCTGTCTACCCGCACTTTCCCTTTACTGCAGCAGCTGCTTCCTATTCATGTACAGCGGCATATCGTAGAAGTCCTTGATACTAATTCAACATCTCATTTTTACTGTAAAGTTGAGGATAACACACCCAATGTAAATGTTTTTCTGATTGAACATAACCCCAAGGAGTCCTATACAACATGCCATTGCTATGCCTATGACCGGATCGGAGAAGATTATCTGTACAACAATATGGCTGTAGAACATGTACAAGCTATAGCTAAGTTTATTTCTCAGCTTACTCTCCTTTAGTAGAAGGCTCTATTTCTTTCTTGATGCGTTCGTATTCTTCTTCAATAGTTTTGGAGAGAAGCTCAGTTGCCGTCATATTCAGCTTTTTTGCGGCCTCAGCCAATTCTTTTTTTATGTAGGCTGGCACATCATAATGAAACTTCACTTTGTTCCCGTACGCCAATGTAAATTCCTCCTATCCTATAACTTCTTGATATTTTTTTTCAATAATCCGGATCAGCAGCTGTGTGGCCGACATATCTTGTAAGGCTGCCGCTTCGATCAACTTCTCCTTAATCTCAGGTTGAAATTCATAAGGTAATTTCAGTTTAGGTTCAACCATCCGGCCATCTAGTGTTTTTTCAGCATCTATGGCAAGCTCCAGTAATGTTTGAAACGAAGATTCACTAGAAGCCTCTCTGCCATACTTTGGCAATACACGCACCAGATATTGCTTTAGGGCTTTTTGATTTTCATCCGTTATTTCAATACCCAAACTTTCCCCCGCAAGCTTAAGCTCGCAATCTACATTGTAGCCGAACAAGTTAATCGAGTATTTCATATTCAGCCTCCTTTTGTTATCTTTTGCTATTATATAGTGATTCGTTACGTCGCACAATATTTATTCCATGGTTTATGCTGTTATTCCGCCTCTTTTCAACCTTCTATATATTATTTCCAACAGAACGGTGAAAAATATATTTTATATATAGCGTTATGTTACGTTATATAATATAATATAGCTATAAAAGAATTGAAAGGAGGGTTTTTTTATGGATTTGCCATCCCTTGTACAGTTAGTTGGTAACGTTGGTTTTCCCATTGCCTTGTCACTTATTCTTCTTCAAACAATCTTGGTTAAATTCAACAGGCAAATAGAAGGGCTAGAGAAGCGATTATCTCAGCTTGACAAAACAATTAATATGTTAGTCAAGACATCTCATCAGCCTGCCTTACGTGCTACACCACAAGAACAAAAAAAAGAGGGGGGCAAGCACTGACTATATCTAGTAAATATTATTTTATTGAACGGAGGGGCATTTATGATTTGTCGTGATCGATTATTGAAAAGCATACAGGCAGCCCACCTTGCTGATGTGGCCACCTATTTGAATATAGAGGAAGGTTATCCGCTGCTCAGCATCCGAAGCACGGTGTCCAGTCCGGACGGACAAAAAATCCACCGCTCCAAGCAGCTCATACTAGGAGATAAGTTCGAGTTGATTGTGTAATCCCGCATCACAAAGAAGGGCCGCCTCCACCGCAAACCCTGCGATGCAGACAGCCCTTCATTTTTTTCGGTATGGACCTATGTAAGTTAACCCCGCCTACTCAGTAATCCCAAAATCATGGAGCAATTTCCGGGTATCCAATGCGGGCAGGGCCAACGGTTCGCGCAGCTTCTGCAGTTTGACCAGCAAATCCTCCTTGTTCGCATAGACATAAGGACTCTTCCAGTTGGATTCCAGGGTAATCAGCTCACTTGCCGCAGGCTTCATCGACGGATAATTCAGAATCCAGCTCCGCAGCTGATCCTTGCCGATATCCGTGCGGATATTGTCACCCAGAATATCGATGATATTCCCCCACTTGGCGATTCCGCTTACGGAATCCAGCTTATCCAGGATGAGGTTCAAAACCTCCTGCTGCCGTTCGTTGCGCGAGAAATCGGAGGATTCGGGGGTCCCGCGGTTGGATTTACGGTAACGGACGAAATCCAGCACTTCCTTGCCGCTTAAATGCTGCCGCCCTTTTTTTAAGTTAATATTCGTGCCGTCCGCATTATCCACATACCGCATATTCATCGGCACATCGATATCCAGCCCGCCAAGCTCATCCACAATACTGCTGAACGCCTCGAAGTTGACCAGAATCATATGATCGAAATCCATCTGCAGAATATCGCCATAGAACTCTCTCGTCTTGCTTAAATCCTCATCCTTGTTATGCGCATAATAATAAGCATAGTAGTAATTGGCTTTATGTGTACCAATCTCAGTGCTTGCGATCTTCATATCTCGGGGTATGGAAAGGATCGACAGCTTCTTGCTCACAGGCTCATAAACCACCGGCATCAGCACATCCGTGTTCAGCGTTCCACCGCTGCCGCTTCTGTTGTCGACTCCAGCGAGCAGGAATGTGAGCGGTTTGCTCTCCTTTTCTGCATCTACAGCCGCAGCGGCTGCAGAAGCTGTAGGCACGGGTGACGCTGGTCCGGCTGTCTCACCAGGGGCAGAGCCTGACGCTGAAATCCGATCAAGCGCCCGTTCTGCCTTGTAATAGAGCGTTCCGGCATAGACTGCGCCAACAATCAGGCAAGTGCCCAGCACGGCGGACAGGGTGAGCAGTGTTTTTCGGGTACGGACTTTTCCCCGTTTGGCTTTCCTTCTCTTGCTTCTTTCCTCCATTCCCTTCCTCCTGCTTCATTTCATAAAAATTATAAGTTGTAGATGATTATAGCATAGGCTTCAATTGATGCTCAAAAGTGGAGGATACCGCCTTTATTTAAATGAATCAGCAGAGGCTGAAGCAGGAATGTTTTGGGCAACCGTTGACCCTAAAAAGGTGTATAATAAATAGAACTTTTAGAAAAAGGATGTCCTGACATGCTTCTTGCTGTGAATCGTACACTTAACCGGATGATGCCGCTGATCACTCCGCTAAGCGTCTTGACCGGAGTGCTCTGCGGAAGTGCACTGTCCTCTTATACCTATTTGTCTCCCTGGCTATTTGCGTTTATGACGTTTGCCGGAAGCATCAGCCTGGGATTTAAAGATTTCGTGAACGTACTCAAAAAACCGCTGCCCCTGTTCGCCTGTCTCTTCATTCTGCACATTGCTATGCCGCTGGTAGCCTTAGGTTTCGGAAATGCGCTGTATCACTCGGATGAATTCACGATTACGGGCCTTGTGCTGGCCGCAGTCATTCCAACGGGGGTAAGCAGCTTCATCTGGGTCAGCATTTACAAAGGCAATACTGCCCTCACCCTGTCTATCATTCTGATCGACACCCTGCTGGCTCCTTTTGTCGTGCCGGGCATATTATCGCTGCTGATCGGAACCAGTGTGGAGCTGGACACAGGCGCCATGATGAGCAGTCTATTCTGGATGATTGTCGTCCCTTCCCTGCTCGGCATGGTGCTTAATGAATGGACCAAGGGTGCGGTTGCTCCTGTCTGGAGTCCCAGACTGAACCCGTTCTCCAAGCTCTTCATGGCTGCAGTGATTATGATCAACGGCTCTGTCGTTTCCCCGTATTTAGCTGACATCGACCTGCATCTGGTTGGCCTGGCCTTCATCATTGTGCTTTTGGCTACCACCGGCTATGCCCTGTGCTTCCTCACGGCGAGGATATTACGCTGGAATGAAGCGGATGAAGTCGCCCTTATCTTCAATGGAGGCATGCGCAATATCAGCGCCGGCGCTGTCCTGGCGGTGTCCTATTTCCCCGCTCCGGTGGCCGTTCCCGTCGTCCTCGGCATGGTGTTCCAGCAGTTGCTGGCTTCGCTTGCAGGCTTTCTGCTCAGTCACCGCTCCAAGGTCAGACACACTGCGGAGCAGACTACGGCGGCGTGAGTTTGGCTAATTATCAGCCGCGAACCATCCAACAGCAGGTAGCAAGTGGAAAAAGGGAACTTATTTCTCCTCAAAACCCAACAATAGAAGGATTTAGGTGGAGTAAGGGATCTTAATTGAGCGATATTACCTCTTCAAGAGCAAAATGAGCTGAATTAGTGATCCTTTTTCCACCTAACCATCTAACGAAGCCCTAGCAGATACTGAAAATCATACCTTTCTAATAAGGAGCGCCCGCTCCAGTCGAAGCCGGGTCACATATTCGGTAAAGGCTTCCTTTGTCCCCTCGCTGAAGAGTGTTGAAATGTACGCAGGAGCCAGCGATACTTCCTTGGAATTATTGGCGTCAACCACATAGTAGCCTCCCATCATCCCGATAAGCACAACAGACAAAAGAGTATAAGACATAATACACCTCATAAAATGGATTTTCTGTATCCGGGCACTAAAGCCAGCCTCCCCCAATAATGATAGCGCTAACAATTATTTACTTCCTGTGATCATGAGCGATTTATCCGCCTAATTCCAGTCTAAAATCTTTAAGTTCATTATAATTTCTTTCAGCCAAGCGGATCGTTCTGGATGCCCTGCTATGTATACATTTGGGAATGACCGCAAATAGTATACACAGGAGAGGAGGCTAATCATGCTAAAACACTGGATAAAAAATGTGTTGAAACCAGCGAAAGGTTCTAAACAGGATGCAGAAAAATCCAAACATCAGGCCTCAAATGAACCTATAAATGCATCATTAGCCAGCACCCTTAACACGCTTAAAAAGAAACTGGGCCAAAGCCCTGACTTTACCGTCCGGGACTTTTCCGATCATCCGGAGCATGCCGGGCTGCTTGCCATTTGTTATATTGAAGGGCTAGTCGACTCCATTCTGTTATCCGATCTTATTGAAAGCTTAGTTAAAGAAATAGCCCATACCCCCTCTGACCGGTTAGAGGAACACCTTGCAGCTTCTTTGATAAAAAAAACATTGCCTCTAGGAAATATTCAAATGATTGATTCGCAAAATCAGATCTATCAAGCGGTCCTTAAAGGCAGTGCCGTCATTCTAATAGACGGTTTACAATCTGCCCTGGCAGTCTCTATTGCCGGCGGGGTCAGACGGGCCGTGGAGGAACCCACTTCACAAGGTGTGGTCCGGGGGCCTAAGGAGGGTTTTACAGAGGATATCTCAACCAATATCACCCTAATCAGAAGGAAACTGCGGACACCTGATCTTAAGTTTGACAGCCACATTATCGGACAATATTCACAAACCGTTGTCATGGTAACCTACATAGAAGGAATTGCCGATCCCGGGGTGGTTCAGGAGATCACTAAGCGGCTTCAGGCCATTGATACAGACAGTATCCTTGAAAGCGGCTATATCGAAGAATTCATTCAAGATGCGCCGCTTACTCCCTTTCCTACAATGATAAATTCAGAACGCCCGGACACTGTCGCCGGCAGCCTTCTGGATGGACAAGTAGCCGTAATGGTGGACGGGACACCTTTCGTATTAATCGCCCCGGTAACCTTTTATAATTTTTTCCAGATATCCGAGGACTATTACCAGCGCTACGATATTTCAACTTTTCTGCGGATGATCCGTCTGATATCGTTCCTGGTTTCCTTGCTGCTTCCTTCCTTGTTCATTGCCTTGACCACGTTCCATCAGGAAATGATTCCCACCATCCTGCTAGTAACTCTGGCTGCCCAACGGGAAGGGGTTCCTTTTCCAGCGCTGCTCGAAGCCTTGTTGATGGAATTAACCTTTGAGGTGATTCGTGAAGCAGGGGTACGGATGCCCCGTGCGATTGGTCCAGCCATATCCATCGTAGGAGCACTGGTTATTGGCCAAGCAGCGGTGGAAGCAGGCCTGGTCTCGGGCGCAATGGTAATCGTTGTCTCCTTTACCGCTATATCCAACTTCGTCATACCATACATCAGTATGGCCACTGCCGTACGCTTATTGCGTTTTGTTCTCATGCTGCTGGCAGGAACCTTCGGTTTATTCGGAATTATGGCAGGGGTTGTTCCTATTCTGGCTCATCTGCTCTCTCTAAAATCGTTCGGTGTGGACTATCTAATGCCATACAGTCCAATGTACAAGTCCAACATGAAAGATTTGCTTATCCGGGTACCCTGGTGGGCAATGAAAACAAGACCCAATATAAAATCGGGATCTAACAAAATAAGACAGGCTCCTCACCAATATCCTGCCGGTTCGAATAACATTGTCCGCCGGGCAGACGAGCCTGAACCTAAAGCTTAAAGGAGAGATCTATGTGCACCGACGCCGGGATGTTGCCATTGGGCTTGTTGCAGCTCTAGCTCTATTGCTTGCAGGGTGCGGAAACCGGGTTGAAATGACCGAATTAGGAATTACAACGGCAACCGGTTTCGATGGGCAGCAGGGGGACTGGACACTCACCTACCAGATTATCATTCCACCGGCAATGTCTTCCGGTGCAGGCGGATCTTCCGGCGGGGGCGGCTCTCAAGCTGCTGTGCATACCTTCTCGGCACATGGAAAAACCATCAGAGAGGCTTTAGCGGCCAGCAACCGGGAAAATCCGCGTAAACTGTATTTTGCACATACTAATGTTCTTATCATTGGCAAACAAGCAGCAAAAGCCGGAATTGAAGAAATTCTGGATACTTATTATCGTAATCCTGACGCACGGGAAACAGTAAAAGTCTTAGTAGCCAATGGCGAAGCCAGAGATTATCTGAATAAGCTGATCCCCCCGGAGAAGCTTCCCGGCAGAGCGTTATCCAAAATCCTGCAAAAAAATAAACAGTTAAGTTCGTTTTATCCTTCGGTATCCGTACATGAACTAGCGCTCGGCATCAGTTCCGACAGCGGCGCAGCCGGGGTTCCAGAAGTATCTATCACAGGCACTGACAGCTCAAGTTTGGAGTCAGCAAGTGTATACCAGCAGACCTCGAACACCAGCAAATTAAAAATCTCCGGGTTAAGCGTCTTCCAGAAGGCAAAAATGGTTGGAACACTGGAGCAAAACGAGAGTATGGGAATTTCCTGGCTGACCAATCGTATACGTCTGACCACAATAAGCTATAACAGTAAGGATGATACCGATGTGTCCGCATTTCTGGTCCGCAACGCGAAGGTTAAAGTTACACCAGTAAAAGAAGCCCTGCATTATACATTAAAAGTCAAGGCTAAAGTGGTGGTAGGTGAGTTTTTGGAGACCACTACACCTGAAGATCTTTTAAAAACGCAAAGTGTTAAGAAGCTGGAGCAGCAGGCAGCGCAGATCATCCGCTCGCAAATCCTGGAAGGCTGGAAAGCCGCTCAGCGTCTAAAGGTCGACCTTGTAGGCATAGGCAATAAAATCCACCGCAAATCCCCCAAGGATTGGAAAAGATTAAAAGAAAATTGGCCCGGGGAAATAGCAAACATGGACATTGACATTGATGTAAAAGTGAACCTGAAACGGCCCGGTCTATTTCAGAGTTCATTTAGCCGGCTGCTCGAATCCGAAGAGGATTAATAAGTACACACACATAAACAGGAGATGAAATAAATGAGCCAACGTAATACAATTCGGGTATCGGAGCTGGCCATAACTATTTCATTATTCGAGGTAGGCAGTACAACCTTATTTTTTATAGGGGGGGAAGCCAAGCAGGATGCCTGGCTAGCTATGCTGTTAGGGGCGTTGGCCGGCCTGTTCTTGCTTCTAATGCACTTGAGTATTCACCATCAGGAACCTGCTCTGGATCTGTTCCTATTGTTTCGCAGTTATATGGGGAAATATGTGGGGACCTTCGTGAACCTTCTGTTTGTCGGCTATTTCTCCTATGAAGCTTCGCGGAATTTACGCGATTTTGGCGAAATCACGGTAATGACTTTGTTGAACCGGACATCGCTATGGATTATCATGCTGATCGTTATCCTGGTTGTTTCCAATTCAGTCCGTTATGGACATAGAGTACTGTTTCTGATGTGCGTCATTTTTTTGCCCGTTATGTTATTTAGTTATGTTCTAATCAGTATTCTGATTCCTGTCACCGGCCTCTTCCACTTCGAATTCATGTTTCCAGTCTTGGAATCCGGGTGGAAGCCCGTTCTTAATGCGGCTATACCGGAGATTGTCTCTTTTCCGTTCGGACAGACTGTCTTATTTCTTGTGTTTTATCCCTATGCCCGCACAGGAAAAAAACTCAACAAAGCTGTGATTATCAGTTATATCATTACGGCACTCTCACTAACCTTTATTAATCAATTGAACATTTTTGTGTTGGGTCCAAAGATTGCCCTATACAGCACTTTGCCTCTTCTGGAAACCGTCCAGTTGATTGACTTGGCAGAAGTATTTGAGCGGATGGACGCTTTATTCACCATGCTTCTTTTTCTTGGATTGGGTGTTAAAATGGGAGCTTTTTTTAATGGTGCCACAATCGGACTCGAAAAAATAACCGGTATTGCTTATAAAAAGTGGGTACTTCCTGTAGCCCTTCTAATTTATGGAATGTCCTTCTTATCTCCAAATTATACCCATCATATCGTAACAGGAAGACAAGTTGTATTAAATTATCTTTTCCCCGTTTTCCAGATCGTTCTTCCCTTGCTGCTTTTTATAACGATCCTGATCAGAAAGCGGAAAAAGCGGACAAACCGTTCATCTCCTGAGAAAACCTGAGGATCTCTTACGGCAGGTTAGGGAAAATCTGATTTTTCGTCCCTTCATTCCCAGTTCACTGTTTCTACCCATCTGATCGAACAATATTTAATTTAGAGATTATTACATAGTAATAAATCAGGTTCTTTGCCGGACTGGCAATTTATCTCTCAAACGATTAACACAATGTGGGATTACCCGGAACCCTAAGTCCCGGAGCTCGTTATTGAAGCGGTTCTTCCCCAGACAGATCGGCTGAGCCAAGTCCAATTGGAAAAAATACCGGTGAGATGTTCAATGCTAAAGGGGGATATTCCTTGAAGAATCATGAAATCCTTGCACATACAACGCATCGGCCCTTTCCTTTACCCCAAGGACCCTGGCTGATGAAGCAGACTTGGAACGACCTGCTGTTTGCACACTGGCCGATAAAGAGGCCCATTTAACGCCTTATATCCCGCCCGGTTTAGAACTCCAGCAATGGGAAGGAACGCCTTGGATCAGTGTTTCTCCATTCCTCATCGATCCAGCCGGTTAGCCGTTGGCACCGCGGTTAACCGAACGGTACTGCCTCTATACTTCCGACTCGAAGAACCGTCTCTATGTCGGGGACATTCATCATCTCCCTTGGACATTGCAGGAAGCCGGCCTACAGCTTGAGTCCAATACTGCAACCGTTCACTGGGCCTCATTCATGCTCACGATCCTTCACTGCTAACCTATACCAAACGTCTGGAGGTTTTATTCTGGCCGGTCAGAAGAATAATGCCCTGATTCCCTGTATGCCAAAATAGATCCCGAATCCGATCAGCGAGGCGCCTGAGATCATAGAAACTCCCATCAGCATCCTATCGCTCAAAAAACGCCTTAGTCCCGTAGTAAGCGAAGCTACGATAATATCCCAAAGCGCCAAGCCCAGGAATATCATGCTGCTGTATATTAACAAATGTCCGGTCCCATAGGCGGCTGCCGTTTTTGCCAAAATCGACCCGTAAATGCCTAACCAGAACAGAATGGACAGCGGGCTTGTAATGGAAACTGCAAAGCCGGTCATAAAACTCCGAAGCAGAGATTCTTTATTGCGCGTTGCAGCTTGGATATCCACCTTCTCAGCGGTAACGATGCTTTCCACCCCGGAGTAAACCAGCACCAAGGCTCCAAAAATCCATAAGAACACCTGAATTTCCGGCATGCTTAGAAATTTAACCAGCCCTAAATAAATAAGTAGCATAAAAATTCCGTCCGCGATCATAGAACCGGCTCCGACAACCCATGCATTCCAGAAACCGTTTTTGATTCCTTTATCCAGACGGGCGGAATTCACCGGCCCCATCGGTGCCGCTAACGTCAAACCCAAAATAATATAACTGGCCAACAGTTGTACGCTCATGTCCTCACTCCTGCATAAAAGGTACCAACTTGTACAATTTATGACGGAGAGAAGCGCTTCATTCTTCTTGGCCAAAATTGATCACACCAGCCCCTTAACGGGCTTTGATCATCTTGCAGGAGCCGCGTTTGAGCAGCACCGCATCATACACAATATGCTGATTGCCTGAGTGTTCAGAAATGAGGTCAAACAGGACGCCTACGCTGGACAGGGCCATTTCCGTTCCCGGCTGGCTGATGGTATCGAGAGATGGATGATAATATTCAGCCATCTCGATCCCGTCAAACCCAAGGATTGAGATGTCATCCGGGATAGACAGCCCGGCGGTAAGCACGGCTTTGGCCGCGCCAATGGCAATCGTATCGGAGGCGGCAAAGATAGCCGTAAGTCCCTTGTTCTTGTTAAGCAGTCTCCGAGCGGCATTAAAGCCCGAGCTGGGACTGTACTCACAATCCTCAACCAGCCCGGCATCGTAGGGCAGACCCTGCTCTTCCAGTGCTTTTTTGTAGCCCAAAAACCTCCGGTTGCCTGTGGTTTCATCCAATAAAGGAGACTTGGCCAGAAAACCGATATTCGTATGCCCCAGGGAGATCAAATAATTGGTGGCCTTATAGGCTTCCTTCAATTCATTGATGATCACACTGGAAAAGATGGCCGGGTCCACCTCCTGTGTTGAAGTAATCGTCGTCAGCACAAAAGGAACCGTCAGCTGCTTGAACTTCTCTTCGGAATGATTATAGGTCCCGCCCATAAAAATAATCCCGCAAAGATTTTTCTCCTTAACCAGTTGAATCGCTGCATTGATCTCATCCGTTCCATCCTCTACCTGCTGGATCAGAAACGGGTAACCCCGCAGATTAACCTGCCGCTCAATTTCCTTGATCATATTGGAGAAAAAAGGATTGGTAATCCCCTTGACCATAAGTGCAATGTTCTTGGACTGCGTAGTTTTCAAATTCCGGGCGTTGGTATTGGGAATGTAATTGTATTCCTTCACCACACTCAGAACTTTATCCCGGGTAGCTTTGCTCACCAATCCCTTGTTGTTGATCACCCTGGAAACCGTGGAGATGCCAACACCTGAAATCCGCGCGATATCCTTGATATTTACGTCCACAATACTCCTCCATTTATGGGTAAAGGAGCTATATTGAACTATAGCTCCCTTACACCTGTTAACGTCCCCTTAGTTGACAGGGACAAATTCAGCTAGTTGCTTCTCTACTTCGGCAATGACCTTATCAACTCCTGCTTTTTTCAGCTGTTCGCGGTAATCTGCAACCGCTGCTTTAGGATCTTTGCTTGTTTTGCCAAGCATCAGCTGGATGCCAAGCTGTGAATTCACGTTGGAAATAGCGGCAATTTCCGTGCTCACATTCGATGGATCAAAGCTGAAACCATTGTATGGATCATCGATAGCGACTTTGTCCCACTCCGCGAACAGGGAGTTGCGGATTGGATTTTCTGTATCGCTCGGAACTACAAATTTATCATTCCGCAGGGACCAGGCCGAGAAGCCGCCGGCATCCGTTTTTTCGTTATAGCCTGGAGGATTTTTTCTCACACCGTTTTCCATAACATATTGCTTGCCTTCAATTCCGTATTGAATGAGATTGTAGTAGCTCTTATCGGTCATGAACTTCTCAATCACCATCAGAGAGCGCTCCGGATTGGCCGAGTTGGTGCTGATTACGGTCGAGTTGTCGACGCCCATCTTGCGTTTGATTTTTTTATTGGCTTCGGCAAACGTAAAGAAGTAAGGATCTGATGCCGGCTGCGCCTTCATATCCGCACCATACTGGCCGATCCAGTCCTGGGCATGCGTCAGATAACCTGCCGAATTTGCTGCGCGGAAGTTATCCTTGCCGCCAAGGGTGGCAGACAGCACATCTTTGCTCCAATATCCTTTATCTGCCCATTCACGCATCTTCACGGCCCAATCTTCGAACTCCTGGGTGAAGGCCGGATGGAAGACGGTTTTATAATCCTCGGGACTTTTGGTCACCAGGTTAAGCTCAGTCGAAGATATACCAGGGGCATTAAGCCACATATCCGTAGTATCGACCAGCATTCTGAACATATTCTGCGCATCTTCAGCTTTGCCGTTAATCGGAGGAAACGATTCATTGGCAACCACATTATCCATATATTTAACCATATCATCTATCGAGCTGATTTTTTTCATGCCATATTTCTTCAGCAAGTCAGAACGGTAAGCATAACCGGTAGGCGTATATTCGCTGTACAGACTCGGAACACCATAAATTTTGCCCTTGTACTTGGTATTTTCCCAGACACTGGCCGGGATTTCCGCCTTCAGCTTGGGAGCCACTTTGTCGAGCATATCTGTAATATCCACCAATGCGCCTTCACTGGCCAAGGTAAAATAGGACACAGGCGCTCCTGGAGAGGCATGGGACAGATCAAACTTTTCACCGGAGGCAAACAACAGCGGGTATTTGGTTGCCGTATCCGGCCAGTCGATGTACTTCACTTCAATGGTGGCATTGAGATCTGCCTTCAGTTTTTTGTTAATCTCGGCAAGAATCGCCTTGTTGGCAACGCCTTCACTGCCCCACAGATAATACACCAGCTTGGCTTCCTTCGAAGTATCGACTCCTCCTGTGTTAGCCGCAGTTTCCGGTGTTCCCGACGCTGCCGGATCGTTACTGGACTCATTGTTTTTGGAAGAACAGGCTGTCAATACCCCGGTAAGCATGAGGACAGCGATTAGAGAAGACGCAATTTTTTTACCTTTCATTCGGTAAGCCTCCCTTTTCTCTTCTATTTATGAATTCCTTCATATATAATAAACGCCCTTGATAAGAAGACGTCCATTAACCCTTTACAGCCCCGATCGTAAGTCCTGTTACGAAATAACGCTGTACAAACGGATACAGGAGAATAATCGGCCCGGTGGCCAGCACAGCTGTCGCCATCTTAATGGATTGTGTTGGAAGATCAGCCGTATTAATGACCGCCCCCGAGTTAATCAAAGCGCCAAGATTCGTCTGGTTGACCATGCGCTGCAAAAAATATTGAAGCGGAAATTTATCGGGGCTGTCCATATACAGCATCCCGTTATACCACTCATTCCAAAAGCCCAGCGCCGAGAAAAGTCCAATCGTAGCCAGGGAGGGAACCGCAAGCGGGATGAAAATCCGCCAATAGATCCGGAAATCGCCGGCACCGTCAATAGTTGCAGATTCATATAAGGAGTCTGGAATCGCTTTCATGAAGTTCCGCATCAGGAAGATGGACCATGCGCCTACCACGCCCGGCAGAATCATGGCGAACAGGCTGTCCTTCAGGTGGAGGTGCTTGACCATGAGAATATAGGTTGGAATCAAGCCGCCGCTAAAAAGCGTCGTAAAATAAATCAGGAAAGAAAAGAAGTTGCGGTATTTGAAGTCCTTCCGGTTGAGTACGAACCCGGCCATCGACATCATAAACAATCCAAGCACCGTACCCACTACGGTAATAAAAATTGTGACCTGGTAAGCGTCCACCAGTTGGGTAGAGTTGCCCAGCAGCATGCTGTAAGCCTTGAAGGAGACTTCCTTCGGCAGCAGCTTGTAGCCCTCGCGGACGATTTCCTGCTCGTTCATGAACGAGGAAGAGATCATTAGTGCAAAAGGAAATAAGCAAATCAGAGCAAAAATGGTGATGCTGACATAGCTGATCCCTTTGACAATAAGACTTCCGGAGTCCTGCTTGATGGTTGTTTTTTCCACGGTTATCACCCCTGTTTCGTATCTGAACTTAGAATAACGCGCTGTCCGGTTCGATCTTGCGTACGATAAAGTTGACCACCAGCACCAGTATCAGGCCAAATAAGGATTGGTAGAAGCCCACCGCTGCACCCATGGAGAAGTTGAATTGCCCCACCAACGAACGGAAGACATAAGTATCAATGATATCCGTCTGCGGATACAGGACGGAGTTAGTGCCAATCAGATTATAGAAAAGGTCGAAGGAGCCTTTGAGAATGCCGCCCATTCCGAACAGCAGGAGCAGAATGAAGGTAGGCTTCAGGATCGGCAGAGTCATATAGCGAATCCGCTGCCAGGTGGTAGCCCCATCCATATAAGCCGCCTCATACAAATCATGGTTAATCCCTGTGATCGTAGCCAGATAGACAATCATACCGTATCCGGTTCCGGCCCATATTTTGAAGGCCACGATAATATACTTCCAAATGCCCGGATCGGAGTAGAATTCGTAACGGTCCAGTCCGGCGCCCGCAAGCATTGTATTGATAAAACCGGAGTTGAAGTTGAAGATATTGTAGGCGAATACGCCGACGATAACCATAGAAATGAAGTTGGGAAGGAGAATTACGGACTGGGAAACCTTCTTGAACCATTTGCCCGATATTTCGGACAGCATAATGGCAAACACAATCTGAATGATATTTCCCAAAGCGAGGAAAACAATATTGTAGAGCAGTGTATTTTTCGTAATATTCCAGAGATCACCGTTCTGAACCAGGAACTCGAAGTTCTTCAAGCCGATAAAATCGCTTCCAAAAATCCCCTTGTTGAGGTTGTAATCCACGAATGCGACATAAGCGCCAGGCATGACAGCATAGTGAAAGATCAGAAAATACAGGAGCACAGGCAGCAGCATTAGGAAAAGAACTTTGTTCTTCATCACTTCCCGGACAATATTCCGACCCGCCAGCTTAACTCTTGTCAATAAGCCCACCTCCAATTTGAGCGTTAAACAGCGTAGTGAATGGCATGGAAACGTTTCTATATTCTTCTTGGAGCTCCCCTTGCGAAGAGCATACTCCCGAAATGTATGCGCTGTCAATTGAAATATTTTTTATTTATCAAGGACTAAAATTACAAATTTCGAGTTAAATCTTGTGAATTCGACTTTTCTTTTAAGATGATTGACAATTTTTTATCTTGCCGCTAAGATCGAGATAAATTAGCAATGAAAACGTTTCTATATCATTATTTTTGTGAAAACTTGCCGCTGCATGGCCGAAGTGCCAGCACTTTGTATGGTTAACTTTTAGATTTCAATAAACAGTAACATTTTTCTGTCAAAATCACTGGAGTTACTAAAAATTTTAGATTAATATAATGCTATACTTTTTGATAAGGCAGGTTGAGGCAAGCTGGAAGACCAATTATTTAATCAGACCGTCAATGAGCTGCTAGCCCTCTCACACAGCAAGGTGCAGGTAATACTAGAACCCAGGTTCCAAGATAACCGGTTAGTTGGCGGCAAATATCATTTAGCCAGCCATACCATTTTCCTATATAAAGAAGAGATTGTTAGACAATGCTGTGAACTGTTCGGTTCACATCTCCGGCTGAAAGAATACATTGCGGTTGTATTGGCCCACGAGCTTGGGCATTCCGAAGATTTAGAACTGGAGCAGCTCGCCGCAGCTCTGGATGGCCCCCTGACAGGAAGGCAAGAAGCCGAAATCCGGCTGAGGATCGAGGAAAATGCGTGGGCTTATGCTATCTCCTTACTGACAGAAGCAGACCCTTATTTTTTGCATATGATCATGGAAGAGTCTCTCTTCAGTTACCGGAATCAACTGGACCGGTTCCGCATTGCTTAACCAATTGTACAAGGCCAGGTCCTCCTGAGAGAACCTGGCCTTGTACTTGTATTGCATCTATTGGATTATTGCCGTATTTAATTGTCACGTTGACGGGCCCGGGCTTCGCCGCCTTTGCGTCCCGCTTCCTCACGGCTCATCTTGCCGTCATCTTCATTGCCGCCTGAATTGTTGCGGCCGCGGGCTTCCCCGCCTTTTTCGCCAATTTCCTGATAAAACTCACGGTCATGATTTTTTGCCGTGGCTTCGCCACCCTTACGTCCCGCTTCTTCGCGGCTCATCTTTTGATCATTCTGGTTGTTCTGTGCCATTTCGAATTCGCTCCTTTTCGGGTATTGAGTATTTTTTGTTGCACTTTTAATTTACCCGTACCTCTGAGCATGAAACATAGATTCCGAGAATTTCCCACTCGATGTCAAAATCTATTAATACTCCCATAACACTGAATTAGGGCGTTAGAAATTTTCCAATACAATTTTTCCTATCGATCTTCCTGTTTCCATCTTTTCATGTACTGCACGCAGGTTCTTTGCATTTATTGGGTCTAACCGTTCTGTTAAAGTGGTTTTCAACTTGCCATTATCGATTAATTCAGCCAGTTCATTCAGCAGCTCGTGTTGCTTGATCATATCTTTGGTCTGGTACATTGACCGGGTAAACATAAGTTCCCATACAAACGTGACACTTTTAGAGAAAAGCAGATCCATATCCAAGCTTCCCGTCCATGAAGCCTTATCTGCAGGAACGATTGAACAAATCTTACCTTGAGGGGTTATAACCTCTGCCATGTTCGCTAAATGTTGTACCGTGTCATTTAAGCAAAATATATAATCCACGGTCTCATATCCAATATCCTTGAGCTGCGCTGCAAAATGGCTATTGTGATTAATTGTAAAATCTGTCCCTTGATTTTTGCTCCACTGGATTGACTCTGGGCGTGAAGCCGTACCAATTACAGTTAGCCCTGCCAATTTGGCAAGCTGAGTTGCAATCGACCCTACTCCTCCGGCTGCACCGATAATGAGTATGCTTTTATTTTTGTTTTCTTCTGCGCTATGATTGATTCCCAGACGGTCAAACAGACCCTCCCAGGCCGTAATCGAGGTAAGCGGTAAAGCGGCTGCTTGTGCGAAATCCAGACTCTTGGGTTTGTTTCCCGCAATTCGTTCATCTACCAAGTGAAACTCACTGTTCCCCCCTGGGCGGGCCACACTCCCTGCATAATAAATCTCATCTCCGGGTTTAAACAACTGACATTCAGGTCCAACCTGTTCCACGATCCCGGCTACATCCCACCCCAGAATTTTAGGTGATCCATCCTCATAGTTGTTATTCTGTCGCATACCCAAGTCGGCAGGGTTGACAGAGATGGCTTTTACTTCAACCAATAGATCACGGCCTGCAGGAAGCGGTTTTTCTATAAACAGATCCACCAAGCTCTCCGGATCGGATATAGCGAGATATCGGTAAGCACCGACTGCTTTCATTTTTTGGTGATTGTTCATATTCTTCTTCCTTTCAAATTGGGTTATCGTACAATTGAATTATATGTTGTATACTTACTTTAAGAAAGTAGGCATAATTTTATTGTATAGTATTAAAAACCATACCATTGTAAGGGGGCTGAGTAATGGGAGACCGAAGAAACAAGTACGGTGCTAGTCCAAATATGGAAGGCTGTCCTGTGGAGACCACTCTGGATGTGATCGGGGGGAAATGGAAAGGGATCATTCTCTATCATCTCATTGACGGAACGAAAAGATTTAATGAATTCCGCCGTCTCAATCCGGGGATTACACAGTTTATGCTAACACTCCAGTTACGGGAGCTTGAACGGGATGGCATCATTCATAGAGAAGTTTATAAAGAAGTCCCGCCCAAAGTGGAATATTCACTAACTGATTTTGGAAGAACGTTGGAACCGATCATAGTATCTATGAAAGAATGGGGGGAGATTTATAAAATCAGACTTAACGAAATTAGAACGCCACAAGAGGAAGAGGCTTGAATGTACAGACGATTCTATAAAACAGCGGCAGCGAAAATCCCCTATTTCTTAAAAAGAACCAGTCAATGCTACAGAGTACTGGAAGCCTGAACCATTTTGTATTGAATGCGCTCTTCAGCTTCCGGAATGGCTTGAATTACTTCTTGATTGGCAATCTTTCTTCAAACTATAATTGAATTAATCTTTCAAATGAGGTGAAATGGATTGTATTTCCGTATCGTTCGAGGTATTTAGTTTTCGGGCTGGAAAAAACGCGTACCAGCCACCAAGGGGGTAGTCTGTCCTTTTGGTCTCATAAAGCTAAAAACATTGATCGATACCGGTCATGTACTCATCCTCATTGAAAGGTGAAATTAAAAATGAATCCATTAGAATATCGAGAATTTTATGATAAAGTCGGAAAAATCAACGGCTGGGATTTCAGCAATGTAAAATGCGTTTCTGAAGGAACCACATGGGATTTGTATCGTGAAGTAACAAAGACCTGCAATAAATCGGATATATTGCTTGACATTGGCACAGGCGGCGGGGAAGCGATTTTATCAATTGCTGAATCTGCACTACTTGTAGTCGGGATTGACCAATCCACTGGAATGATGGAAACCGCCGCTAAAAATTCTGCTAAATCAGGCTTACCTAATGTACGATTTCTTCAGATGGACGCTGAACATTTGGAGTTTCCTGAAGACTTTTTTAATATAGTCTCGTGTAGACATTCGGAATTCTTTGCTAACGAAATCGCAAAAGTTCTAATTCAGGGTGGTACATTCCACACTCAGCAAGTGAGCGAAAACGACAAATCCAATATTAAAGAAGCGTTTGGAAGAGGACAAGCTTTTGGAGCAAAGGCAGGTACATTACAGCATCAATATCTTACTGAATTAAGCAAAGCCGGTTTTAGCGACATTCAGTCATTTGAATCTAATGTTATTGAATATTACCAAACGGCTGAAGACCTGATTTTTTTATTAAAACACACTCCTATTATTCCCGACTTTGGACGGACTGAAGCCGATTTCCAAATACTCCAGCAATTTATTATGGAAAATCAGACGGAGAAGGGGATTAGGACAAATTCGGAACGCTTTATAATAACTGCTAAGTTATAGAGATTGTGAGATTGTATTTAAAAAGGATACTCGTTAATCGGGTATCCTTCTTTTTTATAACGTTTTATATAATAGAGAGTCGTATCGTTAAGATGTACGGGAACGTTTAAAGGCAGATGCCAGCAGGACCAACAGGCCGCCAATGCCGATCCAGATTAAGACGACTGTCGGATGATTCATGCGCAGCTTTTGCCCAAAGAACAATATCTCACGCAGCCCTTCAACCATGAAGCGCATCGGCAGCCAGGATAGTACCCAATCACGGTAAAAAGGAGATAATAACTCAGGAGCGGCGCACCAAAGAATAGGAACAGTACAAAGACAATCATACCTTTTAATCCAATCCAGGAGAAAACAGCAGCTATCATGAGGAAAAATGCTAAATACGCAATTGCCAAAAATATAGCTGTATCCATGAAATGAGCGATGTGTACGCCCCAACTCCTTGCAAACCAAGTGAAGCTAAATCCAGCCGCCAAAGCAATGAGTGCTCCCCAAAAGACTTGAACTATATTCGCCCGAATCCGGTCCTTACGATTCACGTAATTTAATTTATTTTTGGCGAGCAAGAAAATCACGTTTCCGATTAGACTGGCCATCCACAAAGGCTGTAGCATCAAAACCGGTGAATTCCCGTTTGCACTATGCGCACCGGCTGCATTCACATTGATGATTTCGCTGACGATTGGTGAAGTTAATGCAGCGATTTGTTTTGTCGAGAGCGGACCGCCCTGGTGACCGATAGCCGCTAATAGCTCAGCACGCAGCTTCTCATTTATGCCATTAACCGCCTGATTTAACATTTGTCCAGCCACACTAGATGCTGATGCATTCATACCTTGGTTGATATAAATTTGCATTCGGGGGGAAGAAGGGTCCGGCGTCTTAAGCGATGCCTGCTTCTCGCTGAAATCCTCGGGAATCACCAATGCAGCATAATATTCCTGGTTATCGAGCCCTGTCTTTGCTTCGGCTTCACTCCCCGCTTCGATCCATTTAATTGCTGACTCTCCATCCTGATTAGCTGAGGTTTCCGGTTGAATATTAGACACTATCGTTTCGCCCATAATGACTGCAATAACGATAATCGGTAATGTAATTATCAATTTGTTTTTGAATAAACGCATATGTTTAAAATCTGCTGTTTGGATTTTTTCGTTTTTCCGCCGGCAGTATAGCCTCAATTACATCCCAATGCTCGGCGATCTTTCCATCCTCTACGCGGAACAGATCGTAAAAAGAGGTATGCTGACCATCAAAGAGGCCTTCACTCATTGTAAGCACAAAATCACCTTGTCCTATAACCTGATGAAGATGAGTATATCGAAATTCAATATTTCTCTCCTTCAGTCCCCGCAATGCAGCACCGAGACCGGAAAGACCGTCCGCAATATGTGGACTATGCTGAATGTAGTGATCCCCGGCGAAGTAAGAGGCAAGCAGATCCGGGTTTTTACCAAACAAAATATTCTCGACATAGCTTTTGACAACTGCTTTGTTCACCTCAGTTTTGCCGATATCCTTAATCGTGGCCGGTCCGTCAATCATCGTATGATTACTTGGTGTCTTATCCACCCTATTCTGAATATTATCCCAGTGTTCGACGATCAGTCCATTCTCAAACCGGAAAATATCAAAACCGATTTTGGGGCCAAAAAAATCATATTCGGAATGAAGGGCAACATAATCTCCGTCGGCTAAAGTGCGCTTAATGCTTACCTTTGTACCAATCTCCTTTAAATGGGCAAGTGCACCAAGCATGGCCGCACGGCCATCGGGTAAGCCCTGGTTGTGTTGAATATATTGATCCGGATGAATATAATTCATAATCGCTTCCGGGTTGCCGCCCGCTAAGCTTTCCAGTACAGCGGTTGCCTTAAGCACAAGCTCATTTTGATTGTTTAATGTCATTAGAATATTCTCCTTATTTTCTCAAATGGTAGTCATTAGATAAATAATGAACGTCTTGTTGTTTATCTATCTTGCGCTCATTATAATAAAGATGAATAGGACGCTCAATATTCAATATTTTTGAATTTGAAGGATAACATACAATCCCGATCACTTTGTCGCTTAACGACTCCAATTTAAACAAGGAGAGCAAAAGCAATGAGCAAAAAAACCGATTTAAGAATACTGCGCACTAAGCAGTCGATTCGAAAGGCATGGATTGAGCTTATTCAGGAAAAAGGATATGAAGCGATAACGATCCAGGATATTGCCGATCGGGCGATGATCAATCGAAACACTTTTTATCTCCACTACGAAAATAAACCTGACTTATTAAATACGTATATGGATGAGTTGTTAAGCGAATTAAAGAATGCCGTCGTTCTTTGTCCAATCAGCATGAATACTTACAGTATTTCTATACTCGAGACCGTCATGCAGACTATACTGGAACACATTTCGCACAACACCTCTTTTTACTATGCCATGTTAATTGAAGAGAATAGAATCTATCCGTTCCGGGAGAAAATGGAGAATATCATTAAAGATAAACTCAATGAGAGGTGGAATCCTGCTGCGGGAAATCCCCCTTTAGCGATATCTAAGGAATTGCTGCTCGAATACCTCGTATCGTCTTTCATGGGGACTATCATTTGGTGGGTTAAAAATGATCTGCCTCTTCCTGCGGGTGAAGTTGCTTCTCAGTTCAGCAGACTCGTTGCCTACGGGCATTTGAAAGCTGCCGGCATCGCTTATGAGGAATAAAAATCAGCGGTGGTAGAATAAAAAACTTAAATATATAGTGGTTAACCTCAAATCAGGCCATCTTTTGGAGATGGCCTCTTTTAGGAACTAAGCATCAAAGCTTGGATCTGCTCCGGATGAGGTTATCGTCCAGATAGCGATACTCCACTGGAGGCATTCATCTGTAGTTTTCTTGTCAGCTCCGGGTAGATACGGCCATACAGCTTCCGCCGCAGCACCGAATGAAACACGGCCAGCACCAGGGTCACTACGATCAGCGCGGCGGGTACCAGATACAAGACGGGATGGTCCATGAAAAATCCGAAAACATCGTAGTCCCGGTCGATATAGCGTCCATAGATAAATGCAGCGGCCACAATCAGCAGCACTGGAAGGGCGAACAAACCGGACAGGAGATTAACCCTGTTCATTTTCTTGTAAGTAGTTTGAAAAGTATTTTCGCCGAGATATTGTTCGAGCAGCATGCACTGCTTGTCGAAGGAATCGCTTTTTTGCACCGGCAGCTCGCTGTGAGTAATATGCTTGTGCAGCAAATCCAACTGCTGGCTGAACTCCATCGTCCGCAGGAGAGTTCTTCCCACATTCATTGTCGTCACCTCCCATCGTTTACAGATTCCGGCGGCATCATTCGGACATCAGATCCACGATTCTCCGGTCAACTATTGTATTATAACGCGCAGGAACAGTCCCGACAATGAAATTGGCTTGAACCGCGGGGCGTTTCTGGATTATCGTTTATACTATAAATGACGGGCGCTGCGGCCTAGTTCGTAAGCAAACCGAAGCCGGGACGAATGAATCGCCATGTCATCCAATCCTGCCAGAATCGGAGAGATGTGAAATGGAACTTGATGCCCTGTACCACAATTACCTTAATCTCAAATTCGGCCGCGGGCTGCCGTTACTGAAAACAGACCGCTTCGAGTATGCGTTGTGCGAAGACGGAAGTACAGAGCTGTTCCTGACCGGCCGCGAGAACGAGCCGTTTACCAACTGGACAAGCGATCTTCGTCCCGCCGACCCGCATTATACGGATACCACGGGCAGAGCTCCCGTTTTAGCGTCTCGTTTTGAGCAGCTGGACGTGTACGGCGAACAGGTGCTGGACTATCTGCTGCTGACGATCAACGCGACTACCTCCATCGTTCCAATTCACCCATATAACGTGATGAATGACCGGATGAAGCACTACTGCTTCTTCCAATTGGCGCAGTGGGCGAGTCTCACTATGCTGTGCGATGAGCAGAAAGCCGGGCTGCGGGACTTTTTCTTCTGGTTCTACCTGTACGCCCACCCGGTCAACGGAGAGACGCTGGATGCTTTTTCTTTTTGCGGCCTGGACTTAATCCATACGAACACCGGCATCCGCGTACAGGATTATTTCAAAGTGTACCACGATCACTACGCTCGCCATCATGCTGCATATAAGGATCGCCTGACTCTCTTGCCGCAAGAGATTGAGGCCTGCTGCAGGCTTACCCTGCAATTGCTGGAAGCGGTCGAAGGACGTTCCTCCAGGCTGAAGCTTCCACCCGAAGCCGGTCTGGAGCCAGCCCTGCGGCTGATTAACCAAGCGGACGAATTGCTCGCCGCGTATGCCCGCAACAGTTCTGAAGTATTCGGGGTTATGCGCAATGTGTTTACGGGTGTAACCTCCACACCTTACCGTGAACACGTCATCAGTATGCTGCTGGATAATTACGTGTGCTATATTCTATATTTCGACTTTAACCAGATTGACGAACTGGTGGAGTTTTTCCGGGACAGTCCGCCCCTGTGCAGGGCAATTGTGAACCGGATGTTCACCGGGACAATCTTTATCCAGAAAATTCTGCAGCAGAACCGGATTGATCTCCACAACTATGAGAATGTCACGTCTCTGTTCGATGAGAACTCCCGGCAAATGTATCGGGAATATCTTTGATTGTTGGATCTTATTGGTTCCTCTATGTCCTTCTTTTCTTCTTAATTCCCTTACACATACACTACAGCAAAACGCACAAGCCAGTGGCTTGTGCGTTTGCTTCTTACAGCTTTTTTACCTTTTTATAAATTGAAATTATTACGTCTACGCCAGTTTAATATTTCTATACATTAATCCACTCGATTAATTGAACCATGCCCCCGTCGTCGAACAGCTCAATGCCATTGACGTGAATCATTTCTAATAGCCATGTTTTTATTCAGCTTCAGATATATCTGATTTTATTACAAAAGCATATTCTACCTGTTTATCGCCGGATGTAGTAATTAAGAGGAAGCCCCTGAATAGATTGCCGGGTTCGTAATCCTTGCTGTTTGAACTGAACTTAGAGCTAAGATTTTCATTCAATTTAAAAGTCCCTACGTTGTTGCTAACTTGAATTGATACTGTTTCGGTAGCTAAAGATGAATATTTTATTGTGCCATCTTCATTTAGAACATAATCATATAACACATAATTATCCGCTGGAATGTCACCAAAGTTTATTGTTACTACTTCCCCAATTTTCACATAAGGGATAGTTATTTTCTCATCGGCAATAATTGATTCAAATAATGAAGAATCATCTTTTCCCACAGAATTCATTCCCTCGTTCTTCTTCAAAATATTTGTCAAGTCAGTGTTTCCAGCCTTTATCGTGATGCTTTTACTATCGGTAGCATTGGTAGCAGACAACTTGTCTTCACCTTTTGGTGAATTACATGCAGAAAGCATTATCACAAGGGCCATGAATAACAGGTGAGACACACGAAAGTTCCCCATAGTTTAATTCTCCTCATATATCATATGAAGTGCACAAGATTCTTCACTAATTAAACAATCCCTATCATCATACGATAAATGGGGGTACTTTTAATGTACCGATTGTTACATTATTACACTTGCAACACTTAAGTAGCTGCCATCTGACATATGGGAGCCCGGGTAACCGGAGTGTGACTACCCTGCTCCTATAGTTGGCATGATGTAGATACAAGCTCCTGCGAGCTGTTTCCTACAAACCTTCCCCTGCCTATGATAAGGTTCACCTTGATGCATCTACCTGCAAGTCAGATTAGCCAAGCGCCGTATCTCATCGCTTAACCGTCTATTGACCGGGTACACCTCTTCTAAGAAATCTAAAATGCGGAGTGCCGATTCGGGAACCTGATCATATCCCTGGATCATGCCTCCGATGATTTCCGCAAAACGGGGGAATCTCTTCTCTAACCGTCTCTCATTCCCGAAGGGGTCGGGAAAGTAATCCTCCTCTTGTTGCAGCAGATGGAGCACGGATAGAATCCTGTCTATAGCGTAACCTTGAACAAATCTTGTAGCGGATAAGCGTTCTCCCCTGGCATAGCGGCAGAGTCCTATGTATAGATTTGTTAAGGCTTCGTTCAAGGGGAAGTCCAGGGAATCACTTTTTTGGCCGGGAACCGGGCTTACAGGTTTGGCGATTGCCGTATTGCTATACATCGGGTCCTTCCATATGACCCGGCCTTCAGTATAGGCGGCGTCCGCCAGCTCCCGTTCCTCAAATACAGCATATTCCCCGAAAATTCCGTCCTCGAACAATACCTTGTACCCGTCATCCGTATTCTTAAATGAATAGGCAAGCGGGTGTGCTCCTTCGAGCCAATCCAACCGGTCGATAAATCTGTTTTTCTCCCCCGGTTTCACAATAACAAAAAAATCCAAATCCGAGTATTCATCCAACCGTTCTGTTTCGGTTCCAACAGAACCAACGCCTAATAATAAAAGAGCTCCCCCCATACGTTCAAGCGACTGGCCGATCTCGTCCAGCCGCTGTAACAGCAATTCTGTTCTCAGCATACGAATCCTCCCCTGGCATTAAATGCAAAAAGGGCCCAACCCACTTCTCAGCGAGGTTGAACCCAAAGGTTGCATTGCCTTTATTTTCAATGGTAAAGTTACCACATCTTAATTGTAGCTGTCAATCGCATTATTCTATTTTTATTGCCTCGATATAAAGCTCAATTCTCACCTCATTTCCGACGATCATCCCGCCAGTTTCCAGCGGCGAGTTAAAGGTCAAACCAAATTCATTGCGCCCAATACTAGCTGTTGAATGAAATCCTGCACGTTCCCGGCCCCGAGGATCTTTGTTTAGTCCTTCAAAAACGGTATGAAAAGTGACCGGTTTCGTTACTCCATGCAGCGTCAGATTGCCCTCAAGTTCATATTGCCGTTCACCGGTAAGGATGCAGCTGGTGGTTTGAAACGCAATGACTGGATACTTGGCTGCATGCAGGAAGTCGCCGCTCCTCAGGTGCTCATCCCGCTGCGGCTGGCGGGTTGTGATACTATTGGCATCTATGGAAGCCTGAATATCCAGCGTTGTTAGATCGTTGGGGTCAAAGCTCAAGCTCGCCTGAAAATGCTCGAATACGCCTTTGATTCTGTTAATCATTAAATGTGTCACCGAAAACTCGACGGAGCTGTGGTCCTGATCCACTTCCCAATTGATGTTACTCACGATTAAATTCCACCTCTACGATAAGATTGTAAGAAAGGTCGCCCCATCTCGACAGTACTGCGAAATCCGCATACTCCGACTATACAAAAACGCTACTGACAACGTAATGTCAGCAGCGTTTCAATATTTTCCCGGCTTCCTCACGAATCCGATTTCGAAAGTTCACTTTCACTTATTGTCCTATTCCTGCCTTCCCTTCTCCTTCTACTGCCCGGCCCAGTGTGTCCAACATAATATTTGTACCGTGCTCCCGGATTTCCGGCGTATCGTGCCCGTCAAAGAATGCACCTTGCTCCGTGAAAATCAGCTTCGTACCGCGCTCTACCTGGATAAGCTCAACCGTAGCGACCGAGACAGAAATGCGTATGCCGTCCGAATCCAGCGTGTATGTGTAGACAATACGCTCCCCGGGAATAAGCTCCTGGTAGATGGCGTCGAAGGTAAAGATCGGCCCTTCCGCCGGCCCGCCACTGCTGTACTCGCGGCCTCCAACCTGGAAATCAAAGATCTCCGGCTTCGAAAACCACTTGGCTTTGGCAACCGGGTCGGCCCATGCCTGATACACCCGCTCCGGTGAAGCGGCATAAATCCGTTCTACGACAAAAGTTCCATGCTTGACGAACCGTTCTTTCATTGATTTTCCTCCTTATGTTTTGGAATTCCGCTCTCTTCCGCAAGAACCTCTCCCAACAGATTCAAATGCCGCTCCCAACTCGCTTGCCGCTCCATGACCGGCTTCTCAAATCCGATCTTCATCGCTTGCAGAAGGCTCGTGAAATCTTCAACCGTTAATTCCGCCTTGCCCTGCATAAGCTTGGATACATGTCTGAGCTGCTCCAATAGTTTCTGCTTCAGTGTAATCTGTTCTTTGATCTGGCTGATCTGCATTCCTACTATCTCAAGCGGAGTGATCTGCCCGCCACTTAAGACCGATTTAATCTCCTCAAGCGATAATCCCAGCTCCTTGAGCGATAATATCTGGTGCAATCGCGCCAAGTCCAATTCATTGTACAGCCTGTGGCCGGATTCCGTTTGTCCTGACGGAGAGAACAATCCGATTTGATCATAAAACCGCAAGGTTCGGACGGTAAGCCCCGTTAGGTTGGCAATATCCCCGACCTTCCAATATATCTTCATAAACCATCTCCACTCTTTGGCGCTAGTGATGTACCGGTAGCTTAATTGTAAAACATTACGTTACGTAAGGTGCAAGCGAAATATTGCTGCTCGGCAGATATTTTTTGCGCTCCTGATTATGTACACAAGTTACAATGAAAAATCCTGCTCCTTTAAAACCAAAATACGGCCCTTTCGGGCCGTACCGGAGACTTCAATAGATTCATTCAATTGCTTACGCGGAGATTTCAGCGACCAAATTCTTCATCCATTTCTTGGAGTGAATCCGCGCCAATCCGATGCTGAGTCTAACCACTTCTTCCAATGACAAAATCATATATACCAGAAACACAGGCTGCTTCCAGACAAATGACATTAATAATCCGGAAGGAACGCCGATCAGCCATGTCGCAGCAGCTTCCATTGCAAATACAAACTTGCTGTCACCGCCGCTGTTGAGAATGCCCCCCGCCAAGATCATGTTGGCAACCTTTACCCACAGAAACCCGGCGAATACCCATACTAGACGGGTTCCCATGTGATGTGCTTCCTCTGACACCTGAAAGATGGATACATACAAAGGTGCCAATAGGGCAATCAATACACCTATTCCAAGGGATACAGAAATCCCCAGCTTAATGAACCGCTTCGAAAAATCCAGTGCCCCGTCCTGATCGTCGGCCCCTAGCTTGTTCCCAATCATAATACCGGCTGCACTGGAGAGCCCGGATAATAATCCGATACTCAAACTCTGAAGCGGATAGGTTATAGTCATTGCGGTTATTTCAGCAGTTCCCATCCGGCTGTAAATAATCGCATATACCGTTTCACCCAGTACCCAAATCAGCTCGGTCAATACGATCGGATAGGTGGTGCGAAGGAACTTCCCGATCAGTGGTCTGGAAACCCCGAACCATTCACGAATATGGGTTGCTCCAGGAAGGCGAAGTTTATAGGTAGCCGCAATAATGAAGCAGCATTCAAACAAACGGGCGATAAGTGTCGCAGTTGCTGCTCCTTTTATACCCAATTCCGGAAAACCAAAGTTTCCGAAGATTAACAGATAGTTAAGTACAATGTTAATACATACAGCAACAATGCTGGTCATCATAGGGAGCTTCACATGTCCTGTAGCGCGCAATATAGCGGAAAATATCATCGTCAGCATGACAGGAATATAGCTTAGTGAAGTGACTTCCAGAAAAACAGATCCCTCTGTGATCAGCCGCTGGTCTTTCGTAAACAAACCGAGACTGAATTGCGGGAAGAAATGAACAGGCAGCGTAAAAATAATGGAGATTCCCAGACCAAAAAACAATCCCAATCCCAGCAGCTGTGCAGTGCTTTTCTCATCCTTCTTTCCCCAGAATTGCGCGGCATAAATGGATACTCCTGTAGCCAGCCCTGCCAATACTACAGTTATGATCCCGTATATTTTTATGGAAATCCCTACTGAAGCAACAGCCACATCGCCGAGCTGTCCGACCATCAGCTGATCGGTTAAGGTTAGCAGTGCCATAATCAGGCTTTGCAGCGTTACAGGAATTGCAATTGTATAAATTTTGCTATAAAAATCCGCCTTTGAATCTTTTAACATTAGCAGGGCCTCCCATCGCTGTTAAACAGCCTTCTGATAACGAAGCAGTGTGTAGTTTTTGTTCGGGAGAACTTCGACAACTTTGAACTTTTTCACGAAATTCAGGTCGGTATACCCCGTGCCGTCTACAAGTGTGATATTGGTCCCGCCCCCGATAATAATCGGCAGCTGCATGATGATGATCTCGTCAACTAAATCCTGGTCCAGTACATTCCAGTTAAGAAATCCGCCGCCTTCTATCATAATGCTGTGCACATCGTAGTGATCTTCCAACTCACGGAACAGCTTCACAAAATCCACTTTGTCCTCTCCGCAGATTAACACATCCTTATTCCTATCCTTTAAAATACTTATCATTTCAGGATTCTTGCCATTTTCGGTGGTAACGATCAGCGTCCTGCCGTCGTCCGAAAGGACATGGCTGTCCAGGGACATATCCATATGTGTTGTCGGGATAATCCGCAGCGGGTTATTATTCTCCTCATACCGGTTGGTCAGCATCGGATTATCATATTGAATTGTATTTTTACCTACCATGATTGCGTCAATTAAACCCCTGAATTGATGAATGTATTTAATATCGGGTTCCTCGAACATACTGAACAACTGTTTGCTGGATTTTCCGGCACCCAAAGTTAGTTTGCCGTCAATCGACACTTGGCTAAAAATAGTTGTTTTCATCGTTCTCCCTCTTCTCTATAAAGTTTGTTGAATGAGGCTGCTGTTCACATGCTCCTTCATTAACCTCATGATTCTCCCGGCATCTTTATCTGTTAAATGTTGCAGACCAACGGCCATAGCATCCCATACATTCCGCATAACTGGCTCAATCGGCATGTTACGCGCATTATCAAGGCAGGTAATTAGTTTAGCTCTAGCCGGTGAGGCGGCTGCCTTAACGTTATCCAGTACGCGGGAATGCACTGGAATCCGCTGCACCTGCTCCGCCCATTCCAGTTGGCTGCTTTCATTCAGCAGATACGCCGCGAAAGACAGAAGCTCGTCCGCTTGCTCCGATTCCAGCGAATGCTGCGGAAAGACCAGACCGATAGATGAACACATGGAGGCCGCCGGGTTGCCATTAATCGCCGGCAGCGCACCTACAAGCAATCTGTCTCTCATTTGAAGGTCTAAATAATTGTAAATCCATTCACCGCAAATGATCGCTCCAACCTCTCCGGCGATAAAACGGTCCAGGAGTTCAGTTGGACCATGAAAACTGGCGAGCACTTTTTGGTCAAGCTGACGCTGAACGAACCGCAGAGCCGCATCCATTTCAAAAGTTGCCAGATCGGGATTCCCCTCCTTGAGGGGCCAGCCTCCAAATGCGGTCAGAAACGGAATAAAGCAATACGGGTCCGCCAGGTCGGCAGCGACCGGAACCATTCCTTTAGCCATTAATGCTTCGGCCTGTTGTTCAATCGCCTCCCAGGAAGTGGGCGCCTCCGGGTAGATTTCCGGATTGTAATATAGAACCAAATGATTGCCTTTTAGAATTGGAATACCATACTGCCGGCCGTTGGAGCGCATAGAGCTACGGATATCCACATCGGGGAGGCCGGACATTGACCAGAATTTCTCAGGAATTTCTGAATACATGGCACCTTCCGCGTAACCAGCCATATCTGCCGGAACCAGAGCCATTTGCGGGCCAGCCCCGCCAGTTCTTATCTGCTGCAGGCGGGCGGTCAGTTCGGTGATATTCATGACCTCGGGAATAACGGGAACTCCGGACTCAGTGGTGTAAGCACGACAGAGCTGTTCCAGCACCTCTATGGATGTATCTCCCTTCCCATCGAATTCATGCCAGATATTCAGCTGCTGTGCAACTTGTTTGTTCATAGCCGTCCTTCCTCCTTCGTCATTTGATTAGTTCCGTAATTAGTACCACAGCTTCATATGGCCGCATTTCATAGGTTCCTTCGCTGCTGAGCCGGTTCCAGCCACCCTGTTCGCTTTCCAGCAGCAGGCTTGTCTTCTTCTGGCCCGGATAGATCAGCTCAGTCCGCAAGGTTTGCTCCTGATCCGGATTCAAATTAAAACAAGCACTGAACAGTTCATCATTCAAATAGTAAGAGTAAATCAAAATATCGCCTTGGGAGTCGGAAAGATAGAAGTTTGCAGGCTCCAGCAGATTGGCATATTGTCTCTTCAACTGCTGCAATTGCCCCAGCAGCGGCAGTAATGTTGATTCACTGGCCCAGTTGATAGCCATGGTATTGAAAAAAGCTTTGGGAATGTCCGCACCGCCAGTATTATCTCCGAGACCGCAATTGAGGGGCTGCTCCTCATAAACTTCCATTCCTGTAGTCAAATAGGGAATCCCATTCGGCAGGAAATAATTGAATACTGTCATAAGCCGGGCCAGTTCCGTCCCGCCCCGGCTTGTAATGCGCGGGGTATCCGCCGTCTCTGAGCAGGCAAACACATGAATCTGCAGTTCGGGAAGTTCCCGCAAGTAATCCTGCAAACGTTCGACACGGATATCGGTCATGATATTCCAGCCGCTGCCTAACATTACATTGTATCCGGTTTTTGCCGCTTCCCGGTGATTGCGGTTGAATAAATCCTCGCTGATCAGAATCGCAGCCGGCTTCATATCTTTGATCATCTTAAACATAGATTCCAGCAAGGGGACCGGGAGCGTATGTCCAATATCCACCCGGAAGCCATCAATGTTATAAGTTTTCAGCTGGAAGCAGGCGGCCTCTATCAGCGTGTCCCATAATTCCCGATTCGGCTCTTCTCCGGGGTAAAGATTGCACTTGATCGTATCGAAGAGCACATATGGGGGTTGACCTTCAGGCAAATAAGGCCGGACCAACGGCGAGGGGTCCTTGAACAGACGGAAAAAGGCTATGTCTGTCCAGATCGGCTGAACATCATTAATCCAATCCGAATGGGCGGGAGCCGGCGTAATGCCCATCTCCTGTTCAATCAATGGCAATAGGGACTCGCCGGACTCAAGCGCGCGTTTTTTGAGGTCATTCCAAAGTCTTGAGTCCAGTTCATTCGGCGGCAGACGGAACTGATTCAGAAAAGATAAGGTTTCCTTGCTGCGGTAAATAGTTTCCAGCTTGTCCGGTGTGCATTCTGTGAAGAATTCCAGTCCGGCAATGTGCGGTGGCTGGAATCCGGGCAGCGCGTTCAGATCAATCCAGTAAAACCAGTCCGGATGTTCAGCTAAAAAAACATTGTCCCGCGCACCCACCCGTGGGATTAAATCCAGCACAACTTTGATATCCAGCAAATGGCAGGCATCAACCAAAGTCGCCAACTCATCGTGAATGGTCAAGTTCTCCATGCCGTCCAGCAACGGATCATGTAAATTCTCATCCAAATCAAACAGGTTGTACACTGCATACGGAGAACCGATATCCCCTTTGAGATTCATATTGCTGTACCGTGTGACAGGCAGCAGATAAAGGATATTGACATTCATTTTTTTCAGCAAGGGCAACAGAATCATAAATTTCAGGAATGTTCCGGATTGGATATTCCCGGTATGAGTATAGTCCCAGGCCGAGGAATAACGGAGCAAAGAGCAGTAGATAACACTATCATCTAAATCTGCCTGGTCGGTATGAGCATAATCAGAAGACAACTCAAGCAAGTACTGCAGATGTTTAACCATAAATCTTGCCGGTTCAACAAGAATTTCGCCATCCTTGCTATCCAATGTCGATACATAGCCGCACTCGTTCCACAACGCAGGTATCCAAATGGGTTCTGTTTTGGGAAACCGGCAGTCTGCAAAATAGTCAAGCATCTGGTTTACTCTATGGTTATGTCTGATCATCAAGTAGATCTCCTCTATACAGGGATTTAATATTTTCAGAAAACAAATGCAGATTTCAAAACGGGGTGCTCTGAAGAAACGGCGGAATTCCCACTGTTCCCAAGCAACTCCTGAATTGCCGTCTCAAATTGATCCAAACTGTACTTACGTGTGATCAAGGTAGAAACCTCCGGAACGTCTTTTGCAAACTGCAAGGCATCCTCAAAGGTGTTCAGATATTCACCGGCCCCCAGCAGCCGTACTGCGTTCTGGGTATAATAAGTAGGTGAGATGGTGTACTTATACCGTCCGTTTATCCCGAAGGGAATGATCGTGCCGCCGCGCTCCACCCACTGCTCCGCCATCTCCATCTGTGTGCCCACCGCATCAATGACTATGTCAAATTTCTTATCTCCCAGAATGCGGAACACCCGCTCTGCGGTCAGCTCCTCCGGCGGGCAGGCATAATCTGAGATTTGCTGTGCCTTTGCCAGTCGTCCTTCATTGATTTCTATTGAAACAGTGGTGCACCCTATGCGTTTAGCAACAAATTGACACAGTAATCCCATTGGACCCGAACCAAGGATTAATACCGCATCTCCTTTTTTAGCTCTGGCTTCCCGGAAGTTATGAAGAACACAGGCGAGGGGTTCAGTGGCCAATGCCGCTTCCCAGCTCATCTGCTCAGGTAATTTGTGTAAAAACTTTTCTTCTGAAACGAACCATGGAGCAAAAGTTCCATTTTTATTCAATCCGGCAATCGGCATACCTTGTCCATCCGTTCCTGTGCAGAGATGCAGCTTGCCTTGAAGGCAAAACCTGCATTTGCCGCAGCTGTGATTGGGATCAACAACGACTCTGTCGCCTGCTTTTAAGCTTGTTACATTGCTGCCGGTTTCAACGACAGTACCAACGGCTTCATGACCGCGTATCACTCCAGGAACTCCAGGTTCCTTACCTGTGATAACTGCCAGATCAGTTCCGCAGATGCCTGTCATCTGGATCTTCACTTTGACATCAGTAGCAAGCGTGATCACCGGGATGTCCTGTTCGGACAGATTCAGCTTCTGAGAGTTCCATACCAACGCCGGCATCTTACGCGATTCTGCACATTCAGCTTTTTCTGATTTCATTGCTCCATATCCTTTCTTTTCACATCCGCATTTATTTTACATTTTTTTACTTTCTCTTTCTTTTCTTTTCATTTAACTGCAAAACATCTCCTTCAGTCCCGAATAACGAAAATTTTGATTTTTTGTGCAAACGTTTGTGCAATTACCTTTTTTATCCTAGCACACTTTTTTGAAAAAGTAAGGGAAATTTTGTCGAATTTTGACAATCCTCATATTTTTTTCAATCCCCTCATAATTTCCCCGCTCTTTTCCTGAGCTGAAGAATCCGGGCCAGCACCACACACAAAAAAAAACGGCCCTTTCGGACCGTATCGGATAAGTTCATTATTCATATTCCGCAATTTCAGTTGACTGATTTATCATACTGCAAATAAACCACATGGGTCTGCAGATATTCGTTCAAGCCGTGTTTGCCGTCCGCGCCGCCGATGCCTGATTTTCTCCAGCCTGCATGGAAGCCCTGCATCGCTTCAAAGTTCTCGCGGTTAATATAGGTTTCCCCGTATTTGAGCCGCTTGATGACTTTCATGGCGACGTTCAGATTCCGGGTATATAGTGAAGAGGTCAGTCCAAATTCACTGTCATTGGCAAGCGCGATCGCTTCATCCAGGTTGGCGAATGAAATGACCGGGATGACCGGCCCGAAGATTTCCTCTTGGACGATCTCCATCTCATTGGTGGCACCCGTAATAACCGTCGGCTCAAAAAAACTGCCTGCACCCTCCACTTTTTTACCGCCAAGGGCGATTGTAGCCCCCTCTTGTACTGCGCGGTCAACCTTTTTCTGCACCGATTCTTGGGCGGCCTTGTTAATCAGCGGCCCCATCTGAATATCCGTGTCTTTTAGCGGATCGCCATACTTCACCGCTTTCATTGCCTCAACCAGACGGCTGGTGAATTCGTCCTTGATGGTCTCATGCACATAGACCCGCTCCGCACAGTTGCAGACCTGCCCTGTATTAATCACCCGGGAATCCACAATCGCTTTGACAGCCAAGTCCAGATCGGCGTCACCCATCACAATGGCTGGCGCCTTGCCGCCAAGCTCCAGACTGACCTTGATGATATTTTCGGCAGCGGCCTCCATCACCTTTTGTCCTGCCGGCACGCTGCCGGTTAGACTCACCATCCCGACTTTAGGGTTGCTGGCCAGTTCATTGCCAACCTCTCCGCCTTTTCCCGTAACCAGGTTGAACACCCCTTTGGGGAGACCGGATTTGTCAACAATTTTGGCAAAGGCCACTGCATTGTTTGGAGATTCGGCACTAGGCTTGACTACAATTGTATTTCCGGTGATCAGCGCCGGGGCCATTTTTCTGGCAATCAAAAAGAACGGGAAATTCCAAGGAAGTATGCCGGTAGTGACCCCTATCGCCCGTTTAAACACAAAAATATGCTCATTATCCCGGTCACTCTGTACAATCTCACCTTCATAGCGGCGGGCCCATTCTGCCATATAGTCCATATAGTCCGCTGTAAAGTTAACCTCGACCATGGACAGTTCCAAGGTCTTGCCTACCTCTTCGGAGATCAGTCTGGCCAGGCTGTCCGCCTCCGCCCGGATTCCATCGGCAATGGCATGAAGATACTTCCCTCTCTCAACCGCAGGTGTTTCTTCCCAGGCAGTCTGGGCCTCATCCGCTGCGTTGATGGCACGCACCACGTCATTCCTTACAGCTTTGGGGACCTGTGAAATGACTTCATCTGTTGCCGGATTGGTTACATCCATCCACTCTTTGCTTTCTGATTCGGTAAACTGGCCGTCGATATACATCAAATGTTTTTCCACTGTTTCTCCCCCTTAAGGTAGATAGTTCCATTTGCTTTCCCCAGTGTAAACGTTATCAATATTTTTTGTCAACAACATTCACATTTATTATTTGTTTTTGTGTTGTTTTTCATTGACTTCTTGAGTTAAGCTATTCATATGAAGGCTGCGATTGGAGGGATAGGAAATGAAAGTCAGTATTTTCTCGACTTGTTTAGTGGATCTTATGACCCCTAATGTCGGGATCGCTATGGTAGAAGTTCTCGAAAGGCTGGGCTGTGAGATCGATCATCCGGCTTCGCAGGTGTGCTGCGGCCAGCCCGCGTATAACAGCGGCTATCTTGAGGATTCCAGGCTTGCAATGAAAAACATGATGCTGGCCTTTGAACATTCCGATTATGTTGTGGGTCCGTCCGGCTCCTGTATCGCTATGTTCCATGAATACCCGAAAATTTTCAAGGGAGATCCAAACTGGGAATTGAAAGCGATTGCTTTAAAGGAGAAAGCTTATGAGTTCACACAGTTCATCGTCCGGGTGCTTGGAGTCACCGATGTTGGTGCAAGTCTCGAAGGCACCGCAACCTACCACCGTTCCTGCCATATGACAAGACTGCTGGGCGAACGGGAAACCCCGTTCCAATTGCTTGAACAGGTACAGGGACTACAGCTGGAGCCGCTGAAAAACAGCGATAACTGCTGCGGCTTCGGTGGGACCTTTTCGGTGAAAATGCCGGAAATCTCCGGGCAGATGGTCGATGAAAAATGCGGTTGTGTCGTTGACACCGGAGCGGATATTCTAATCAGCGCAGATATGGGCTGCCTGCTGAACATCGGGGGCCGCCTGTCCCGTAAGGGAGAACCCGTCAAAATCATGCACATTGCTGAAGTGCTGAACCAGCAAAATACTGCTGCCAAAGGAGGAAGCCCAACTTGAGCCTGCAAACGGATAAACGGGAGTTCAACGAACGGACTACTGACGGCATCGGCAACCCTTTTATGAGAAACGCTGTAAGCTCAGCCCAGGACAGCCTGAAGACCAGGCGCCTCACCGCCGCTGCCTCGCTTGGGGACTGGGAACAGTGGCGTACCTTAGGCCAGCAAATCCGCCAGCATACGCTGAAGCATCTGGATTATTACCTGGGGCAGTTAGCGGATAACATTGAGAAAAAGGGCGGGCACATTTATTTTGCCAAAACCAAAGAAGAAGCCAGCGATTATATCCGGGATATCATCGTCAAGAAAAAAGCTAAAAAAATCGTCAAATCCAAATCGATGGTCACCGAGGAAATTGAAATGAATCATGTCCTGATGGAAGCTGGCTGTGAACTGATTGAGACGGATCTGGGTGAATACATCCTCCAGATGGATGATTGGGACCCGCCTTCACATATTGTGGCCCCTGCGCTGCATAAGGACCGGACGCAAATCCAAAGCGTGTTCACGGAGAAGCTTGGCTATACCGGCGACGAAAGTCCGGAGAACCTTGCCCGGTTTGCCCGCACAGTATTGCGGCAGAAGTTCCTGGAAGCGGATGTCGGGATCACCGGCTGCAATTTCGCTGTCGCCAACCTGGGCGCGATCAATCTGGTGACCAATGAAGGCAACGGTGACCTTACCGCCGCCATTCCCAAAACACATATCGCGGTGATGGGCATGGAGCGCATTGTACCAACGCTTGAAGAGATGGAAGTGCTGGATAATCTGCTCTGCCGGAGTGCGGTCGGGCAAAAATTGACCAGCTATATATCCGTCATCGGGCCCTCTGCATCCGGGGAGACGGATGGCCCGGAGGACTTCCATCTGGTGGTCGTGGACAACGGCCGCTCCGATATTCTCGGCAGCGAATTTAACGAAGCCCTGCAGTGCATCCGCTGCGGCGCCTGTCTAAATGTCTGCCCGGTCTACCGCCATATCGGCGGCCATGCCTACGGGTCGATTTATCCGGGTCCGATTGGAGCGGTAATCACCCCGCTGCTGGGCGGCTACGATGATTATAAAGAGCTTCCTTTTGCCTCCAGCCTGTGTGCGGCTTGTACAGATGTCTGTCCGGTCAAAATCCCGCTGCATGAGCAGCTGATTCTGCACCGCCAGAAAATTGTAAAAGAAAAACGCACCGGCGCCGTGGAAAGGCTCCAGATGAAGACAGCCGGAAGGCTGCTGTCCTCCCGGGTTTTGTTCGGCAAAGCCCTGCGGTTTGCGAACCCGGCCAGCCGTCTGCTCAGCAGACATGGACGAATTGTAAGAGGACCGGAACTGGTCCGCGGCTGGATCAACACCCGTGATCTCAGCCAGCCGGTCAAGCAGCAGGACAGCTTCCGGGCCTGGCTTGATAAACGCAAAGGAGGGGCTGGCCAATGACGGTATCGGGAAAAGATTCCTTTCTTAACCACATCGCCTCCAAGCTGGGGCGGGAACGTATCTATGATGTTCAGCGGCCCGACTTGCAGGCCCTGGCTCCGGACAGCTATGGCAGTTTAACAGCCGATGAGCTGATAGAGATGCTGAAGGAGCAGTGTTTTTTCATCCACACGCAGGTGATTGAATCGAATGCGGAGATTTTGCAGCAAACCTTGGATGATCTGGTCGCTGCGAATGGCGGAGGCAGTGTAATCACTTCTGGAGATGCCCGGTTTGCCGAATATGGGCTGGAATTCGCAAATGCTTCCGTCTGGGAAGAAGCGGCAGGAAGGGAGCAGAATATTCTGCGCTCCGAAGCAGCCAATACGGCGATTGTTTTTGCCGACTATGCGCTGGCCGAGTCTGGTACGGTTGTTGTCGAGAGCCGCCCGGATCAAGGGCGCGCCTTGCATTTCCTGCCTGCCCATTATATTGCGGTGATTGAAAAAAAGCGGATCATGCTCCGCTCGACCCGGGCAGCAGCAGATCTGAACCGGCGGATTCAAGCGGGGGAGCTGCTGGGTTCCTCAATCAATTTCATCTCCGGCCCTTCGAATTCAGCCGATATTGAAATGAAGCTCGTTGTCGGGGTGCATGGTCCGCTGCGGGCAGCCTATGTACTTATCTAACCATTAATTTAGCAGCTCACTCCTTTTTGGCGATAATCATAAACCGGTTCACATTCTCATAGCCATATTTCAAGTAGTTAAGGGGCAGCTTGCGGGCAGGAATGAAATTCCGGCGGGTATCGAATATGCGGAACCCTGCGTGCAATAGAGCCTGTTCATCTGCTTCAGGCCGGAGTACATTTACAAACGGCAGTTCACTGAGCAGGCTTTTGTCCCCGCTGCTGCGCTGCCGGATTCTTTGTTCCGTAATCAGTATCAGCATCCAGGATAAAGCGTACCAGAGCCTGCGGAATAAAGACCTGTAATCCTTATACATATAGTTGCCGTCAAAAACAATCAGAGTACCGCCCGGCTTCAGAATACGGTGCCACTCCGCGTAGGCTTTCTGCGGCTCGGGCAGCGTCCACACCATATCGCGGCAGACGACGGCGTCGAAGCTGTTATCCGGCTCCGCACTTAAATCCGCCGCATCGCCTACATAAGCCTGAACTTTGTATCCATAGCGGTCAAAGTTTCGCGAGGCCCGTTCAATCATTCCAGGTGAAGCATCCACTGCTGTTGCCTGATGCCCCATCTGTGATAAGAGGATTGAGAAAAAACCCGGGCCTGTTCCTACATCAAGTATTTTTTGACGGGATTTGAGTCCTATTCCTTGAATAAGCAGCTGCTTCCACAGTCTGACGGTTTTCTTGCTGCGAAACTGGGTTTGGATCACTTTGTCATAACCAACCGAGCTGGACGTCCAATATTTAGATATTTCTTTCAGCATCATTCTTCACCAACGTCCAGCTGATTCCAGAAGACCGGAGTGAAGGTGGTGTACCCAAGCTTGAAACCCTTCACCCGCTTGTTCACTGCCATGACCTCGTCCGGAAAGTATAAGGCTCCAAACATGGCTTCCTCATACAGCTTGCCGAAGATCGAGTCATAAGCCTTTTGCCTCACCTGCAGATCCGTACTTCCTACCGCTGTATCAATGAATGATTCCAATTCGGCGTCCGGCCATGCCACAGCCGGTGCTTCCGCTGTCTTATGAAATAGGGACAGGAGGAAGGCATGCGGATTATAAGCATCATCGTAGGTACGGTACATGAAAAGGTCGTATGCTTTAGTGGTCCATAATGCATCGTAATACGCGTTAGGCTCAAGGATCTGAAGGTTTACGGTAATACCTATCGCCTTAAGTTCGGACTGGATCAGCTCGCTGACGGATTTCCATTCCGGAAACTCGGCTTGCTGCAGTACAAAACTAAGCTCCAGTGGCGTGCCGTCCTTTTCGACCCTTCCATCCCCATTGGAATCGCTATAACCGGCTGCGGCAAGAAGCTGTTTTGCTTCATCTGGATCGAAGCCGTACCAGGTATTATTCTGATCCGTCACATAGGGTACGGTTAAGGGAAATAGACCTTTGGCTTCGCTGCCGGTACCCTCCAGAAGATCATTGATTATGCTTTTTTTGTTAATGGCTAAATTGATGGCTTTGCGCACGTTCAGGTCCTGCAGAGCCGGAGTGTTGTAATTAAAGATCATGAAGTGGGAATTCGTCCCTGGTGCTTTTTGCAGGCTCAGACTGGTGTCACCTTCGATAACCGGTACACTTTCTGCCGGAAGCTTGCCGGACTGGCCTCCTGCGATATCTACATCCCCGCTTTGCAGCGCCAGCACTCTGGATTGGGGATCGGGAATGACCTTGAGAATCATCTTGGACAGTTTGGGTGCTTCTCCCCAGTAATAAGGATTTCTGACCAGCACTGCCTCCTGATCCTTCTTGTAGCTCTCCGCCATCCATGCCCCGGTGCCAACGGCTTTGACAAATTTTCCGGCAACGTCTCCGGCGGGTTCAACGGCAGAAGGGCTAATGATTCGAACCGGTCTTGCAAAAGACAACTCTGTAAGGAACGGATAGTAGGCTTTGTTGAAGGTCATGGTGAGGGTATGGTCGTCTACAACATTCATAGACTGCATCGCTGCAGCTAGATTCAACGAATTGGCCGGGTCTTTAATCCAGCGTTCAAAAGAGAATTTAACCGCAGCGGCATTACAATCAGTGCCATCCGAGAACTTCACCCCATGGCGAAGATGAAAAGTATACACCTTTCCATCTTCGGATATGTCCCAGGACTCGGCCAATGCCGGCAGAATGCTGCCTTTTTCCCCATACTCCACTAATCCGTCATAGATCATCGCATGTACACTCATTGAACCTTTATAAGCACCGGCATCGAGCTGATCTATGCCAGGGTCTGCCGATATGGCTACAGTGACCGTTTTCTCCGGCCCTTCGGATGAATGACCTGTTGAACCGCTGTTAATGCTGCAACCGGCATTCATGATGAATGCAGCCAGTATGATCATTACCCAACATTTCGTTAATCCTCTGATTCGCTTTGAATTCCCTGTCATTTCTAATATAACTCCCCTTCTTCTATTTTCGGTCCTCCGTCTTTCTTAACCGGGGGTCCTGTACAGGCACCGAAGCTATAAGTCTTTTGGTATACGGATGGACCGCCTGCTTCATCAGTCCAACGCCCGATTGCTCCTCCACAATCTGTCCCTGCTGCATTACAGCTACCCTGTCACAGAAACGGCTGACGACTGACAGATCATGTGTAATAAAAATATAAGCCAATCCCAGTTGAGCCTTCAGCTCCTGCAATAAATTCGTCATTTGCATCCGCAGACTGGCATCGAGACTGGAGAACGGCTCATCACAAATAATCAGCTCCGGGCGAAGCGCAATCGCCCTGGCAATTCCGATTCTCTGCTGCTGGCCCCCGCTGAGTTCATGCGGATAACGGTACATGTACCGCCCTTCAAGACCCACTAACTCCAGAGTTTCTGCAACCCGTTCCCTGCGTACCCGTGCATTTCCCATCCCGTAATTTCTTAACGGCTCGCCTATGATTTGCTCTACCGTAAACATCGGGTTGAACGAAGCCAGGCTGTTCTGAAATACGACCTGCAGCTTGTCTCGAATCCTCCGCATTTCGCTTAAGCTCCAAGCTGTGAAATCTGTACCCTGGTAGAGGACCCTTCCGGAAGATGGCCGTTCCAATCCAAGCAATAAGCGGGCCAGCGTGCTTTTACCACTTCCGCTTTCCCCCACAAGCCCCAGATTTTCATGCGGTTTCAGCCGGAGTGACAGATGATTTACAGCCGCTACCCTTTGAAGAGCCGGCGTAAACCCTCTCCCTTCCCGGCCGTACACTTTACTCAGCCCTACAGCTTCAAGCAGATACATGTCTCCCCTCCTCAACAGATATATACTAATTGTGTTGTTATCTGCAGTTGAGAAGCTGTCTTGTATAGGAATGCACCGGATTGGCAAAGAGGGTGTACACATTGCCGGCTTCCACAATCTTTCCTGACTGCATTACATACACATAATCCGCAAGCTCTGCGACAACTCCAAAATCATGTGTGATTAACAGGATGCCCAGGCCCTCCGCATGTCTGATCCGATCCAGCTCCTTCAGAATCCGGGCTTGAACCGTAACATCAAGTGCTGTTGTCGGTTCATCGGCAATCAGAAGACGTGCCCCTGAGATTAGAGCGATGGCAATCATCACCCGCTGGCACATCCCGCCGCTGATCTGAAAAGGATATTTCGTGTACAGCTGCTCAGGATCACTCAGACCTGCCCGGTGCATCTGCTCCAAAGCCAGGGCTTTTGCCTCTTTCCTGGAAACCTTTCTGTGCAGCATCACCGTCTCTTTGATCTGCTTGCCAATAGGGAGCAGCGGATTAAGGGCGTTCATGGGATCCTGAAAGATAACGGCTATTTCTTTGCTCCGCAGCTTCTTAAGCTCACGTTTCGAGTATTCGCGAAGATTATTGTCACCCAGCCAAACTTCCCCCTTCTCTATCCTGCCCGGCGGGTCCAGCAGCCCCAGGATAGACAGGGCTGTTACACTTTTTCCACAGCCGCTTTCACCAACAAGTGCAACAATCTGCCGGGGCCTCACTTCCATACTCACATCATCTACAGCCGTGATTGCCTGATCCTTGGCGTAGAAGCTGGTTCGCAGATGCTGGACTCTCAGCAGTGCTGTCTCTGTTAACATGTTCTACAATTCCTCCTTCTGTCCCGGTTTCCGCAGCCCCTCTCCCAGCAGGTTGAAGCCCAGAACTGAAAGCATAATCGCCAGTCCCGGATATAAAAGCAGCCGTGGTTCCGTTTGGATATACGGCCGGCTATCGTTCAGCATGACTCCCCACTCCGGTGTTGGGGGCTGGGCGCCCAGGCCCAGGAAAGACAGACCGGCTATCGAAAGCATAATTGTACCGATCTCGATGGAAGCCAGAACTAAGATAGGACGGGTGGCATTCAGGAGAATATGCCGCAGAATAATCTGCAGATGCGTGGAGCCCCCAGCCTTGGCGGCCATAATGTAATCACTTTCCTTCATCTGCAGGACCATACTGCGGATAACTCTTGCATAGCCCGCCCACCATACTACTGCAAAAGAGATAAGCAGGTTTTTCATACTGGGGTCAAGCACCGCTGTAACGGCCAGAGAGAGAATGAGGCTGGGAAAAGCCAGCAGAATGTCAATCACCCGCATGATCAAATGATCGATCGTTCCCCCGACATAGCCGGCGAGCAGGCCAACCGGAATACTAATAGAAAAAACCACTGCCAGTACCATCGATGAATAATATAGTGAAGCCCGCGTCCCGTAGACCATACGGGATAGGACGCAGCGCCCCAAATGGTCCGTACCCAGAGGATACTCCCATGACGGCATACTTAGTTTGTGTTCCATATGAATCTGAAGCGGATCAGATGGAGCAAGCCAAGGGGCAAATATTCCAATACACACAAACAGAAGCACAATAATCCCGCCGGCTTTGGCCCCGTTACTCTTGAACATATGAAGGCGGTACAAGACAAACTTCCCCCTTTCTGCCGTTTCACCGCAGCCTGATTCGCGGGTTCAGCAGCAGATGAAGTAAGTCCACCGCGACGTTAATCAGGACAACGGCAACAGCCATTACTAATACATAGCCTTGGATGACCGTGTAGTCTTTGGCAAAAATAGCTTCCACGGCATATTTGCCAATACCAGGCCAGGAAAAGATGCTCTCCACAATCACCGAACCGCCCAGAAGCCCCCCTATGTGAATCCCCAGCAAAGTGAGGCTGGGAAGAAGTGCATTGCGAAGCGCATGTCTGCCTATCACCTTCCATTCCTGCAGCCCCTTAGCCCTCGCCGCCTTGATATAGAGCTTGCCGAGAACGTCCAGCAGACTGGAACGGATCAGACGGATATAGGTTCCCGCCATCCCAAAACCGAGAGTAACTGCAGGCAGAATCACACTTGACCATCCCTCCATGCCCATTATAGGGAACCACTTCAGCTTCACCGCACCATAATAGATCAGAAGCAGGCCAAGCCAGTATCCCGGCATGGAAACACTGAACAGCGCACAGGCTCTTCCCAGACGATCCGGCAGCCTTCCCGGATAGAGGGCAGAGCCAATGCCAAGCGGCAAGGCAATCAGAATTGCAGTTAATAAGGAGCAGCCGCTAAGCAGTACTGTAGCCGGGAAACGGCTCATAAGTTCTTCCCACACCGGCAAGCCGCTGCTGTAGGATATTCCCAAATCGAAATGAAACAGGCGATACAGCCAGTGCATGAATTGCATATGTATCGGCCCATCCAGGCCAAGAGCATGTCTGGCGGCCCGGGTGGCCTCCAGTGTGGGCTTGATGCCGTCTGCACGCAGCATAATCTCCGCCGGATCTCCTGGCGTGAATTGCATCAGCGCAAAGGTTATACAGGAGATGCCAAACAGCACAGGAATGATCTGCAGCAGACGCTGCACCAGATACCGTAAAATGATATTCAACTCCAATGCTTATTCGTAATAATTACGATTATATCATAAAGTTTTAAAATTAATAGTCTAAATTTGACGTTCCAACAAAACATGGCCGCTCCAGGCGGAGCGGCCAACGATTAATATCAATATGCTTTTGTATTTCGAGTTGAAGCTTATTCGCCTTCCCGGATATTTTTTACCGTTTTGTGGACCAATGAAAAGTTCTGAAAAATCCGTTCTCCGCCTTGTCCTGTCGGTGCCTGGGCTACAAGCCCAACCTTAAGGGTCTGTCCCACCGGCAAGCTGAAAAACCGCATCATATAAAACTTGATCCCATCGGGCGAATGGTGGAAAGAGAACGCATTATTTACTCTGGCAACCTGCAGCCATACCGTATTTCCGTTAATATTACAGCCATTGGCGTCGTCTGAAGTATGATTGGTGACAACGCTAACTACAGCATGTGTGTCATAGTCTGTCTTTTCGAAGCAGGCTTTGGCCCATACCTGAAAATCCTGCATCACCATAATTGTCGCCGAGTCATAGATATCCTTGAAATCATGCGAAACCTGAACCCGCATCACAAAATCCCCGGTTACCTCTGTGTAATAAAAGGGGGCATTGCATAGGCTCTCCGGGGTATTTCCTGTTTCGGAAACGGCACCATTATTACAGAAGAAATCTGTTTCCGCCGGTGCTTCAATCATCAGTTTGTCCTCTACAAAGGTAGCCTTGCTTGGATTAATCCACTTAAAATCATTAAAAATGGACTGCTGCATTGGAAATTCTCCTTTGATTGTTTTTTCAACCACGGTAAGGACCTGTCGCTCCGCATGGTTCTGTCTCTATTATACTTTAGTTCCGTATATTTCAAGCAATGTTTGTCATTGACTCCCAGCCAGCAGCTGCTAATCCTATTTCACTTTCATTTCAACTGCCTCCGGCAGTCTATAAAAATCCAATCCGAAATCGGCCAGAAAGGCAGATTAGTTTAGTCTCTATTTGCTTATACCATACCCGGCAATCTTCCGGTAGATGGTCGATTTTCCGATCCCCAGCATCTTGGCTGCGGCCACAGCATTGCCGCCGCATGTTTTAAGCGCACTGCAAATGCTCTCCATCTCAATCTGCTCCATTTTTTTGGCGGGCGACTCCGCTGAAGACTTCTGCGGAACCGCTGCATTACCGCTGTTCGTGTGCTGCAGAGGCGAGGTCCGTGCAGGAGGCAAATCCAGATGGGTAATGTCAGCAGAGCTGCATACATAATAAGCCCGCTGCACGGCATTCTGAAGCTCGCGCGCATTTCCCGGCCACTCATAGCTCTGCAAGGTCTTCAGAAAGGAGGGGCTGAAACGTTTGGCCGGACCGGGATGATCACGGTTGCACTTCAGCAGGAACAGTTTTGCCAGCGGCGCGATATCCTCCCTGCGCTCCCTTAGCGGCAACAGCTTGATATTGATCACATTCAAGCGGTAATACAAGTCGCTGCGGTATGATTTCCGGCTTACTTCCTCCGCCAGATCGCGGTTGGTGGCTGCAATGACTCTTACATCCAGCGTCCGCTCATGCTTGCCCCCGATTCTGCGGACCTTATGGTTATCCAGGACACGGAGCAGCTTTGCCTGAATTTCCAGCGGCAGTTCCCCGATTTCATCCAGAAAAATAGTCCCCCCGTGCGCCAGTTCGAACTTCCCCGGGTTGCCCTCCCGGAGCGCCCCTGTAAAGGAGCCTTTCTCGTATCCGAACAGCTCGCTCTCTACCAGATCTTTGGGGAGGGCAGCGCAGTTGATGGCAATAAACGGTCCACCGGCCCGCAGACTGGCATTATGAATCGATTGGGCAAACAGCTCCTTGCCCGTTCCGCTCTCCCCTTCGATCAGTACCGTACAGTTTGTCTTCGCTATTCTCTGCGCAAATGCGATTTGTCCCTGCATATAGGAATTGTCCGTGATGACTTCCGCGAACCGGTAATTCGCTTTGAAGCCGGCCAGCTGGTTGACCTCTTTACGCACCTGCCCGGCTTCCCGGATCGTGAGCGAAGCGCCCAGAATCTTGTCATCGAAGGTGAACGGATAGATGTTCACCATACAATCGATCTTGTTGCTGCCTACGGTGAGCGTACAATCGGCGTAGCTTAAATACCGCTCGCCGGCGAACACACTCTCCAAATCGACTTCTTTCAGCAGCTCCTTGATACTCAAGGCTTCCATTTGCTCCTGGCTAAGCATAAAGATGGAGGCCAGTCTTTCATTATAATGCCGCACGCGGTATCCGGTATCAATAACAAGCAGACCGTCCTGCATGGACTGGAAGACGGCATGCATCATTTGGCTCGCTTCCAGCATATGGAGCTGCTTCTCGATACTGCTGACCGCCGATACAACAACGCCGAACGTATGGGCATGAACATCCTCCGCCTTGCCAGACAGGTCCAGGCAGCCAATCACGTTGCCCCGGCTGTCATGAACCGGTGCAGCCGAACAGGTCCAGGCATGATGCGACGTGCAGTAATGCTCGCTGCCCAGCACCTGAACCGCATCATTGACAGCCAGCGCGGTACCCACCGCATTGGTGCCTACGCTGAGCTCATCCCATTTGGCCCCTTCCACGAAATTCACCTTGACACATTCCGGTTCGAGCTCCTTATTGAGCACCGTGTGCAGGAGAACACCGTCCTGATCGGTCAGGACAATTGCATATACCGTATCCTTGATGATCTGATAGATGCTGTCCATAACCGGCTTGGCAACGGAAAGAAGCTGCTTCTTCTCCTGCAGGCGGGAAGCCAGCTCCTCTTCCGATACCTGCAATCCCTTGCCGCTCATCGGATCGACTCCAGCCTCACGGCATCTTCTCCATGAAGCGGCTATGACCGGCTTTGTCCCGGCGGCACACTCGCCGCTGGATATGAAATGTTCCCAGTTCCCAATTGATTGCGCTTCGCTGATTCGCATGTCTACAGCTCCTTTCTGTTGCCCGCAGCGGCTATATCGGGTATTCACGCCTGCCCGGAGCAGAGGCGATCCGCATGGATTCCCGGTACTTGGCAACTGTCCGGCGGGAGATGACCGCGCCTTGCTCAAGCAGAAGTTCAGCGATCCGGCGGTCGCTGTAGGCTGCCTGCTTATCTTCTCCCTCTATAAGGTCACGGATGACCCGCTTCAGGGCATCCGGTGTCCAATCGCTGGCTTCTCCAGAAATTCCGGAAGGAAAAAAATATTTCAGCTCAAAGGTTCCCCAGATACATTGCATATATTTGCCCCGGACCGCCCGGCTTACCGTTGACTCATGAAGCTCCAGCTCTTCGGCTATCCTGCCCAGCGTTAAGGGTACCAGATAATCCTGTCCTCTTTCGAAAAAAGGCCGCTGCAGCTTCAGAATGGCTCCGGCCACGCGGCACAAAGTTTTCTTGCGCTCTTCAAGGCATTTCATGATCCAGCATGCCTGTTCATTCTTCTCCTGCAGATAGCGGTGCGTCTCTTCGTCTCCGCTCAGGCGGAGAATGTCTTGATAGCTTTCGGCAAGGATAATCTGCGGGCAGGACAAGGGATGCACCGCAGCTTCGTGCGAGCCGTTCTTCTGCATAACGTACACATCCGGTACAATATACACCGTTGATTGCCCGTTATCCAAGGTATATGCGGGGCGGGGGTTTAAAGATTTAATCACACTGTATGATTCCTGAATGTTTTTTAGGGAAGTTTTCAATTCTTTGGCGACACGGACCAGCTGATTGCCGCCCAACTGTTCAAGATGGTGTTCGATCAGCAGCCGTAATAAAGGCGTCATTCTGCCGGAGTGCTCCAGCTGCAGCAGCAGACACTCCTGCAAATTCCTGGCGCCGACACCGTACGGCTCCAGGGACTGAACATGCCTCAGTCCGGCTTCGATAACCTGACACCCGACTCCCAGTCCAGCTGCAACCCCCTCCACCTGTTCCGCAAAATATCCGTTATCATCCAAGCAGCCAATCAGGTAGGCCGCAAGGGCCTGCTCACTCTTGGTCAGCGACAGCAGCGTTAATTGCGACAGCAGATGATCCTGCAGAGTATGCCGGGGACCTGCCGCATATTGCAGCAGATGCTGCGTGCTTTTACAGCCTTTAACGCTGCTGGCGCCCCATGTATACTCAACCTCAATCAGCGGATTTTCCTCTGACAACCGGTGTACATATTGGTCCAGCTCTTGCGAATCCATTTGCAGCACCTCGACGGATTGCCGCAGCCCGGGAGACAAACCCATTTTTTGCTTGGTATCCATAACCAGCCTCATTTGCTCACCCCTCAAACTGTATGCGCTTACATATCCTTTCTCTATTATAAAACGCCACATAGTCTAATAAAGACAAATACGATGAACTTAATATGACAATCCGCAGGCAAACCGGGATCGGCATACTTTGTTCATCGTATTGGAATTTGCTCCGGAGGATGGAAGGCTATCCGTTAAACGTGAAGATGAATGGCCCGGCCATGAACGGCATGAGCAGCTTCGTGCAGCGATTCCGCTACAGTCGGATGGGCATGAATGGTGGTCACGACTTCCTCCAGTGTTGCTTCAAGGCGAATCGCCAGCGCTCCTTCCACAATGATGTCTGTTGCCCGTGGGCCGGCAATGTGCAGCCCCAGAATTTCATCATTGCCGGCGTCCACAACGTATTTCACCAGTCCGCTGCTCTCACCCATAATCATGGATTTGGCATTGGCCTGAAGCGGGAATAGGCCTGTCTTCACCCGGAATCCCTGCTGTCTGGCCTCCGCCTCCGTCATTCCCACGGATGCCAGCTCAGGCCGGGTGTAGACACAGGAAGGAACCGTTCTGAAATCAACCGGCGAAGGCTCGCCCATAATCGCTTCCGCAGCAATAACCCCTTCGGCGGAGGCTACATGAGCCAGCATGATTCCCCCGTTGCAATCCCCGATCGCATAGATGCCCGGTATGCAGGTTTCCATTTTCCGGTTAACCCGGATTGCCCCGCGGGTAAGCTGCACCCCGATGTCCTCCAGTCCCAGGCCCGCAGTCACCGGCCGCCGGCCGATGGACAGCAGCACCTTATCCGCTTCTATAACATGGTTCCCGTTCCCGGAGGAAGTGACTACCCGCAGTCCCGCCGCCGTATGTTCAATTCTCTCCACCTTGGTCTCTGTGTGCACCTCAATGCCGGAGCTTGCGAATTCCTTCCGCAGGCATTGCACAATATCGCCGTCCATGGCTGCAATCAGTTCGGGCAGCATCTCAATAACTGTAACCTTGCAGCCCAGGCTGCTGTAGACACTGGCGAACTCGCAGCCGATGACTCCTCCGCCAATAATGCAGAGGCTTGGCGGTACCGCAGGAAGCGAGAGTGCTTGATCGCTTGTAACAACCCCTTCCAGCTCTATGCCGGGAATAGGCACGACCGATGGCTCTGAACCGGTAGCAATAATTGCCCGGTCGAATCCAAGTATGCGGACACTGCCGTCTGCTGCGGTTACTTCCAGCTCACGGCCACTGGTAAATTTGCCGGAGCCGCTCAGCTTGGCAATCTTGTTTTTTTTGAGCAGCGCCTCAATGCCGCCGGTGTTCATTCTGATGATCTTATCTTTGCGTTTCTGCAGCTGGCCCCAGTTCACAGAGACCTCTGCCGTCTCAATGCCCAGCTCCTTGCCCTCCCGCTTCAGGTGTGTGTACAGCTCCGTGGAATGAAGCAGCACTTTGGTTGGTATGCAGCCGACATTCAGGCAGGTCCCGCCCAAAGCCTTCTTCTCCACAAGTGTAACTTCCGCTCCCAATTGAGCAGCACGTATGGCTGCCACGTATCCGCCCGGTCCGCCTCCAAGCACAACGATCCTCATGGTTCTCTCTCCTTATATGTTTTGTGAGCATCCGCTCCGGAAGCATAGCTACTCACAGGAGCAGCAGTGCCGGCTTTTCTGCATAGGCTTTGATTTTTTGCATAAATTGCGCCGCAACCGCTCCATCCACAGCTCTGTGGTCAGCGGTCAGGCTGAGGTTCATCAAAGGTCTGATGACGATCTCTCCATTGACGGCAACCGGGGTATCCACGATCGCATTAACGCCCAGAATGGCAACCTCAGGCTGATTGATAATCGGCGAAAAGGACTCCATGCCGTACATTCCCAGGTTGGTAATGGTGAAGGTGCCTCCCGTCAGCTCCTCCGAGGTCAGGCTGTTATTTCTGGCCCCTGCCGCCAGCCGTTTCACTTCCTGCGATATTTCAGCCAGTCCTTTTTGGCCGGCGTTCTTAACCACAGGGACAATAAGTCCCTCCTCCAGTCCCACGGCTACTCCGATGTTGGCATAATTCCGCATAACAAACTCCGTGCCTTCAATAGAACAATTCAGGAGCGGAAACTCCAGCAGTGCCTTGGCTGCAATACTGACCAGCAGATCAGTATAAGTAACCTTGAGTGTATCCTTCAGCTGCTGTCTTAGGACACCCAGGGCCGTTGTATCCACCCTCATATTGTAGGTTACAGCCGGAGAAACCGCCTGGCTCTCCAGCATCCGCTTGGCGATGATTCTGCGCATGCTGTTCATCGGCACCCGCGTGATTTCCTGTACAGCTGCCTTTACCGCCGGCTGCACAGCTGTCTTACTGGAGGCTGCCGCGAAGGAACGGATATCCTCCTTCATAATTCTTCCTTCCTTCTGGAGCCCGGAAGGATCAATGCCTAAGGCTGCCGCTTCTATGGCTGCCGCCGGGGATATTTTCACTTTAGACACGGCTCCTCTGCCGCCTTCTGCGGAATATTTGCGCACATCTCCTGCGGTAATTCTGCCCTGCGGCCCGCTGCCCCTCACCTGACGCAGATCAACGGATAACAGCGCGGCTGTCTTCTTCGCATACGGCGAAGCTATGATTCGGCCACCGTCGGCAGGAACCGCCGCTTCACCCGCTGCGGCTGCGGCCGCCCCGGCTTCCGCCGGAGTTCCCGCCTGCTCAGGCGCGGGTACCACCGCCGGCACGCCGCCGCCAAGCAGAGCGGAAATGTCCTCATTGGCATCGCCGATGACGGCTACCGGCCGGAAGATGTCCACAGTGCCTTCCTCTACAATGATTTTCCGCAGCACTCCGCTAAGCTTCGCCTCAACTTCATTGGAGATTTTGTCTGTCTCCACATCAAACAGGATTTCCCCTTGGGCCACGGTGTCCCCCTCGGCTTTTCGCCAATTGGAGATTGTCCCTTCGGTCATAGTGAGCCCTAATTTGGGCATAACGATAAGTTCAGCCATTGTGCACCTCCGCAAGTTTGCTTATTGACGTTTCCTGGGACTGGTCAGAACATGCTCTTGATGCCCTGAATAATGTCTTCCGTATTTGGCAGCACATAGGCTTCCAGTACGGGAGAATAAGGGACAGGGGTATTCAGTGCGCCAATCCGGACAACAGGAGCATCCAGCTCATCAAAACACAGCTCCGAGATCATGGCGGACAGCTCGCCCCCGAACCCGCCCCGCTTCACTTCTTCGGTGACAACAAGCGCCCGGTGCGTCTTGGCGACTGAAGTGAATATCGCTTCCTTGTCCAGCGGATAGAGCGAGCGCAGATCAATAACCTCCGCTTCAATTCCCTCTTCAGCCAGTACTTTCGCAGCAGTTAGCGCATCTTCCACTTGCTTGCCGTACGTAATAATGGATACGTCGCTTCCTTCTCTCTTGACACTGGCTACGCCAAGAGGAATCGCGGCAACCGTGTCGTCCACCTCGTATTTTTTCGAATACAGAATCTTGCTCTCGATATAGACCACCGGATTGTCATCTTCAATCGCAGTCAGCATCATTCCCCAGGCATCCTGGGCGTTGGAAGGATAGACCACCTTGAGTCCCGGAACATGTGTAACCCAGGCCTCCAGCGACCCGGAGTGCTGTGCCCCCGCACTGATTCCGCCCCCTGCCGGCAGCCGCAGCACAAGCGGTACGGAGATTTTGCCGCCGAACATGTATCTCATCTTCGCAGCCTGATTTACCAGTCCGTCCATGCCAAAGGTCAGAAAGTCAATGAACATCAGCTCAGCCACGGGTCTGAGCCCTGTTGCCGCAGCCCCCACGGAAGCTCCGACAATGATTCCTTCAGAAATCGGGGTATCCCGCACCCGCTCCTCGCCGAATTGCTCCCAGAGTCCCTTCGTTACCCCAAAGGTTCCTCCATACGGCCCGACATCCTCTCCAAGCAATACCACATTCGGGTCCTCCAGCATTTTGCTGCGCATTCCTTCACGGATCCCTTCACCATAGGTCATTTTTCTCATCTGCTGCGCGCCTCCTCAACGATATCGGAATAAATCCCTTGAACCGAAGCTTCCAGGGCCGGATAACCGCTGGCAAAAGCGAAATCAAGCGCCTCCTGGATCTCCCCGTCAACCTCAGTCCCGATCTGTTTTAACTCGTCCGCCGTCATCAGCTTGTGCTCCATAAGGTACTTCTCAAATCTGGGGATCGGGTCCTTTTGCAGCCAGGCCTCCACTTCTTCCTTCGGTCTATAAGCTCCGGGATCACCTTCAAAGTGGCCATGCTGTCTGTACGTTTTGAATTCCAGCAGGGTAGGGCCTTCGCCGTTTCTTGCCCGCTGTACGGCCTCTTGCACATGTTCATACACCGTAACCACGTCGTTGCCGTCAGCCGTAAGGGAAGGCATACAATAGCCCTCGCCCCGTTCCGCAATGTCCTTGATTGTCTGGTGTCTGGCCTGACTGACCGATATCCCGTAGAGATTGTTCTCGCATACAAAAATAACCGGCAGCTTCCATAGGCTCGCTAAATTCATCGCTTCATGAAAAGTGCTCTGATTGGTAGATGCATCTCCAAAAAAACACACGCTGACCTGATCGCTTCCTCTATAACTTGCGCTCCACGCGGCCCCGGTTGCAATCAGGTGGCCCGCACCGACAATTCCGTTGGCGCCGAGTATGCCCAGCTCCGCGTCCGCAATATGCATCGAACCGCCTTTGCCTTTACAATAGCCGGTTTCCTTGCCGAACAGCTCTGCCATCATATATTTCAGATTTCCGCCCTTGGCGACGATATGTCCATGCCCCCGGTGGGTGCTCGTAATATAATCGTCATCCCGCAGATTGGCGCAGGCCCCGACGGCGATTGCCTCTTCCCCGATATAAAGATGGACAAAGCCCGGTATTTTCCCTTCTGCAAAAAAGGTCGATGCCGTCTTTTCAAATTTCCGGATACTCAACATCTTCCGGTACATCCCGCTAAGCAATTCTTTGGTAATCCGCAAGTGAATCCCTCCTCTTGATTTGGCCCTCACCTCTATACCGAGCAAATTCCGTGCCAACTTTACTGAATTCTCTATTTTTATTTTTTATGCGGATCCAGCCGATTGAACGGCAGATGCACAAAAACACCCTTTCCCAAAAAGGGAAAGGGTGCGTGCGGGTTTTCCCATTTCGGGAAGTTTCCCGGAATGGGAATGCGAAAGCTTTTTTAGACCACATTCCGTAATCTAAAGTCAGAGTCGTCTTCACTTTGTCTCCTAAATGCAGTCCACTGGCACGGTCCTGCTGTTATCAGACATGTTCAGGTTCTTCAGTTTGCAGCGATACTTTGACTTTATCGAATGTACACTCACCGATTGGGTTTCCTTGCTGATTAACACTGCCATTCGTTGGTTTTCCGTGATTATCAGTACACCAGGATTGGCTTTGGAAAGCCAGGAAATAAGCGATCCACTTATTTTCCAAGGTGTAGTGCACCAATACACATCCATCTTGGAATATTCCATTTTCATCAGCCTGATATTTGGTATTTCCTTGCATCATATGGACATCGTGAACTCCCAGACCGCCATCCTCATAATGCATTCCATATACATAAACGATTGCGCTGTCCTGCTCATCTTTGGCCTTGGACATGTATTTATCGATAAAATCATTCAAATCATTGGATTCCCCTGGTACAGTTACAGGGACTACCTGCATCTTGTTAGGGTTAAATAAACCACTGCGAATGTAATCCACAGCAATGTCCGAGTGGTTGGAATCTATATCGTGGAAACCAAAATTCATTGTCGGCAGAATAGTTATGGCACTGGCGTTATAATCCTCATCCGCGATATACAGGAGGTCAGGCATATGTCTGTCTTTTGAACGGACGTTAATTTTTACTTCGTAATTCTCACCTTCGTTCGTCTGGACAATTAACCCGTAATGTGGTGCGCGGCCTGATCTTTCCGGATTAGTCTCTACTACCCGTCCGATAAGCACTCCGTATCTTGGCATTAAATAACCTCCCGAGTCATTTTGTTATTACACAATATAGATTTTGTCCTGCGGCAACAGATGGTATGTAAAATTTCTAAAAAACTGTACTATATGAGTTGAACTGGAGAACTAGAAGGCTTGGGGATCTCCTAAAGAGCAAGGAGCTAAAGCTAAGTGGAAAAAGTAAAACTAATTCGCTGAAATCCTGGCTGCAAGAGGTTTTAGTGGGATTTTGTACACCTAATTCATGCCTATTCACCACGTACGGCCGCTTTCAGCCGAATTAGTGATACTTTTTCCAACATAGGCTACTCCATAAGCCGAATGAGCTCGATTAGTGATACTTTTTCCCACATAGGCTTCACCATTAGCCGAATGAGCCCGATTAGTGGTACTTTTCCCCGACTAAGGATGACTGGCTCTGAAAATTACAGAAGATACATTACTCGGAAATCAATGCGGCGGGGCCTATGAGGACACGATGGGTCCCTTCACGATCGATCCGCGGCTGATGCGGACTGGAAATCCGTTATTGGGGAGGAGGATATTCACATTGTTCGGTATAGACATCATTTCCTTAACGAAGAAAAAAGCCTAATTCCCCAGAAATTGAGAAATGAAGCTTTTTCAGTTACGTTGTCTACGGACTCAGTTGGTCTAATAATAAACACGCAATACAGCTTCCTCTTCCTGCAAGCCTTCAATCCGCTGAACCTTTTCTTGACCGCCTGGCACAATTACTGAGGTGATACCGGATAACCCTGCTTCTTTTATTTTGTCCATATCAAATTCCAGCAGCAGCTGCCCCTGCTCAACCGTCTGCCCTGTCACAACATGCGCCACAAAGCCCTCACCCTTCAGCGATACCGTATTTACCCCGACATGAATGAGAATCTGAATGCCATCCTCATTTTCCAGTAAAACTGCATGCTTGCTTGTATTCATAATATGGGATATTTTACCGGAAAAAGGCGCTCTCACCTCTCCAGCGGCAGGTTGAACAGCAAAACCTTCCCCCATGGCTTTTGTGGAAAACGCTTCATCCGGGACTTGCTCAAGACCCACTACTTGTCCGGGAACGGGGGGGATAATATCAAGGGTGTTTTCTTCAATTTTGTTTTTTCTCCAGCCAAACATATCCTTCTCTCCTCTCTGGGTTATGTCTCCGGCAAGTTCTTCAATTCATTAGTCGCCTTGCGGGTTCTCGTAATCTTATCGATAGAATCGTTAATATTGATTGAGGCGTATGCATAATACAGCACATCAACGATAAAAAACTGGCTATGCTTGGAACTGGTTGCTGCACTTCTTACCTTTGCTTCAGGAGCAAGTGAGGTAAATAGATTAAAATCGCTTATATCCGATAACTCGCTGCGGCCAAACCCCGTAAAGCTGACGGTGGTCAATCCGCTTTTTTGGGCAAATTTCATCAGCTCCAGCACTTCCCTGGTAGCAGCGCTATACGAAATTCCAATAAATACGCTTCCCTTGGGTGCATTAGCCATACTCATTGTGAGTACATGGATATCATGAAACGCATATACATTTTTCCCCATCCGGAGCCATTTTTGGGCAATGTCCTCTGCTACCAGTGCCGATGCCCCAATGCCGTAGGCAAATATGACGGGGGCCATGTACAGGCTGTGCGCCACTTTTTCAATCATTTCTACGTCAAGCTGGCCTACGGTATCCTTAAGAGACTGGATCACGTTAGACAAAATTTTATCGACGATCTCCGCCGTATTTTCATTTTTATTCAAATCGAAGTAACCTGATTTTTGCCCCTGAGCCAGATCTGCCGACAAAGCTACCTTTAATTCGGGGAAGCCCTTCAGGCCTATGGAACGGCAAAAACGCACGACTGATGCACTGCTGGAAAGAGAACGTGAGGCCATTTCCTGTACGGACATAAGCATCGCTTCTTCCGGAGACTCCAGTACAAAGCGGGCTACCTTTTGCTCGGACTGTGTTAATTTCGGCATCACATTTTCAATTCTGGATAAAATTTGACCCACTCCGACACCCATATCAACACCTCCGTAAATGCGTGAACAATCCACTTTATACTTTAATATTATTCACAATAGGATGTTGTGGCAAGAAACCGAAAGGGAAGCCGGCGCTTATGCAGAAACGGCAGCAGGGGAATATCCCTTTGGGCGACGTACCCAATTACGTTAACCCGTTCATCGGCAGGCAAAGGATGGAGAACAATTTGAAATTCCCCGCAGTACCTTAAATATTTATCATTATCAATCGTTAGCGCTCCGGTTGGACGTTCCACGGTATGCTCCGGAAGAATGCTTCCACTAAAATGCTGCCGCGCCTCCTCTGAACGAATGACGTCACGGGCTATATCAGGACGGTTATGGTGGACAGACTCCCATACATGTGACGGCCTTTGGTTCTCCACGCCTAATAACACTGTTCCCTCATTCCAGGCCTGAAATTGCTGCATCGTCCAAGAGCTTACCGATAGATCGCCAATGAGGACATGATCCACAAAACACTCGTGTACCAATTCCAGGAAGCCGGCAAATGGAGACAAATGACGATGCTTTTCCAGGCTTGGCAGCCCCTCATGCAGCGGGCCTCTTAAATCCCCGTCCCCGGGGATAAAGGCAGCAACAGTTAACCCTTGAGACTGCAGCCAGCGGTTCTGGTTCTGGAACGCTGCCAGTTCAAGGCCGGTCTCCGGTCTGGGGTAATAATTGTGCCAAGCCTCTAAGGAAGCGAAATTCGCCTGTTCCCCGCGCAAGCCGTCTAAAAATGCCTGATCGATCGTACTCGCATTCAAAGCAACACGCCACTCATGGGTCAGCCCGGCAATTTCACCGATCTCCATCCCGTTATCAATTCTTAATCCTGTAACACCGCTGTCTTTCAATTGCTGTAACGAGAAATGGTTAAAGGTTCTTGGCGACACATCCACCATAAAAAGCATATTGTGTCCGAGGGCAAACCTCCCGATCTGCGTTAGCGGCTCCAGCAGCTCCTGCGGGTCCTCCTCCGGAATCTGCAGAGAAGTAAAAATAGAGTTAAAACCATTTAACTGCATGTAGCTCAAATATTCCATTGTCTGATCAAGGCTCTGCTCGGTTAGTGATACCAATACACCACTCATCTTGCCCACACTCCTTTTCGCCGGGATTTATTTATTATCTCAGGCTTCCTTTGGTTGACGTGCATCCTTTGGCGTACCGAACAAATAAGTGCAGATAAAACCAAAGAAGTATGCTGTAATCAAACCCAGCAGGTACACCCACCATTTACCGTCAGCAATCAGCAGCAGCATTTCAATACCCGAAGCGCCAATCGACATAGCGCCTACATTGCCAAAATAGCCAATGACCGCACCACCAAATGCCCCGCCCAGACACGCAGTTACGAATGGCTTACCCAGCGGAAGGGTTACGCCATAAATCAACGGTTCGCCAATGCCAAGCACACCTACAGGCAAAGCACCTTTAATAATCCCCGTAAGCTGCTTGTTCTTACGGCAGCGGACCCAAAGTGCCAGTCCCGCCCCTACCTGACCTGCCCCGGCCATGGCCAGAATCGGAAGCAATATGGTCATCCCGGTCTGTGCAATCAATTCGATATGAATAGGTGTCATGATATGGTGCAGACCAAGCATAACCATAACCAGCCAGATTCCGCCGAGTAAAAAGCCCGCAAACGCCCCGCCTACAGATAATATCCAGTTAACGGCTACCAGCAGATTGTCAGCAACAAACCCGGCTAATGGCATGATCAAAAAGATGGTCAGCAATCCGGCTGCCAGTACACTCAGAAATGAGGTGACAATCAGATCGATGGAGTTAGGCATGATTTTATGCAATCTTTTTTCAATCAGGGATAATATCCAAACCGCCAAGACAACACCTATGATCCCGCCTTGCCCGGCAATCAGCGGTTCTCCGGTAAATAAATTACGGATTGGCAGTTCCGGCTTCATCCCGGTGAGCAGCGTCGCTCCGCCAATAACACCACCTAAGGAAGGGCTTGCGCCAAATACTCTGGCAGAATTGATGCCCACAAAAATAGCCATATAGGAGAAGATGCCGTTTTTGATGACATTGAGAATCAGGTTAAATTGCGCCCAGCCTTCGCCGGACAGATGCCCCGCCGTAATGAAATTGCCAATAACGGAGGTAATCCCCGCCAAGAGACCAGCCGCAACAAATGCAGGTGCCAGCGGAATGAAAATATTTGAAATCGATTTCAAAAAGTTTTTCACAGGCGTATTGTTTTTTTCCTTATACTTCTCTTTATTCTGAGCCGCAAGCTGCTCTGCCTTCTCTTTATCGCTTAATCCGTTTGTCCGGTTATCCGGGTTCTGGAGTCCATAGGCAGCCTGTAAGGGAATGACTTCTCCCAGCTCCACCCCGCTGATGTCTGCAATCACCCGCGAAACCTTCTCCACCAGGCCGGGACCGACAATAATTTGCAGTGTCGATTCCTCGATTACGCCTATTACACCGGAAACACGCTTCAAATCTTCAATGCTTGCCAAGCTATCGTCTCTTAGGGTGATTCGGACACGTGTCATACAGTGAGTAATCATTTCCACATTTTGAATTCCTCCCACCGCATCCAAAATGCCATGTGCCAAATCCTTTTCTTTTGCCATGGTTATTCCCCCTTGTGGTGTTGTACCGCCTGACGTATAAAGCCTCCCGATTCCTGCAGTCTTTGCAGCGCTTCTTCAAGACCAAGGCCCGCAAGCAGCATCACTACAGCTACTTTCACCTGATGATGGCTTCTTTCATAATACACGGACGCTGTATCCATATCGCAGCCTGTGATCTCGCTGATCATCGATTTAGCTCTGATTACCAGCTTCTCATTCGTCGGCTGCACATCTACCATTAAGTTGCTGTATACCTTGCCTATGCCGATCATGGCTGCGGTGGAAATCATATTCAGCACCATCTTCTGGGCTGTTCCGGCCTTTAAGCGGGTAGAACCTGTTAAGATTTCCGCCCCTGTCAAAATTTCGATCGGGTATTGTGCATATTTACTGATCTCTGCATTTGGATTGCAGGACAAGCTGGCCGTAGACGCCCCCATCCGGGCAGCATATTTCAGTGCGCCAATGACATACGGTGTCCGCCCGCTGGCGGCAATTCCCACTACGGTATCATCAGGCGTCAGATTCAGCTGTTTGAGATCAGCTTCACCTTGTTCCGCTGAATCCTCCGCACCTTCGACTGCCTGTCTGATTGCCGTTTCTCCACCTGCTATCAACCCATGCACCATGTCCGGACCGGTTCCAAAGGTAGGTACACACTCTACTGCATCGAGAATCCCCAATCTTCCACTCGTTCCTGCCCCGGTATAAATCAGACGTCCACCCTGCTTGAAGCTTTGTACAACACAAGTGACTACCTTTTCGATCTCCCCCAACTTTTCTTTCACTGCCAGGGATACCTTCTCATCCTCCTCCTGCATGAGCTTGAGTACAGCTGCAGATGATAACTGGTCCAGCTCCAAGGTCCGTTGATTTCTTGTTTCCGTGGTTAAATTCTCCAGCAAAATATTCATCCTTTCCTCTAAACTAACTACTCTTTATTTGGTTGGCCCTATTATATCTCTCTTGTAATATTATTTCAATATGTTTGTCAGTTTAATGTAATATTATTTCAAAATAATGTGGTGAGGTGACGATGCTGCATGCTTAAAGACGACCATACCTGCAAACAATACCGGATAAGTCTGCTCTTATATCATTTTGCTCAGTCCGCAATCCAATTGCCCATTGTGCAATTTTGCCCTTTAGGCAATAATAGAATGTATCAAATAGAGCCCAGGCGGTGACTGAGCTCAAGAAAGGAGAACGCATGGAGTATGAACCCAAGCTGACGCTCCGCGACAAAAAAAAGGAAGCAACAGCCTTTGCCTTAGCTGAAGCTGCCTTTGAGCTTGCGCTTAAACATGGAATGGAGGGCTTCATCGTTGACGATGTTGTTCAGAAGGCCGGCTTTTCCCGGCGGACCTTTGCCAATTACTTCTCTTGCAAAGAGGAAGCGGTAGCGGAGTATTTTATCGGCAATGTTTCAAAGGAGGATAAAAATATGCTGTTTAAGGATATGCCTCCGGATACAACACCGCTGGATGCCTTGTACAACCTGCTCAAGCTGCAGTTCACCTCTGAGTTTCTGCACAAATTACGGCAGTTCGTATTGCTTGCGAATCAGTATCCATCGCTGGAGCCTTATATCCTCAGCGTATTCCGCCGCTTGCAGATTGCTGCCCAGCAAACCCTCGAGCAGTTCTCGCGTGGACGTTATGCAGACGGGTATACCCATCTGCTTGCCGGAGCTGTCTACGGAGCGTTCGTGCCTATTCTGGACGGACGGCTTAACGTACTGCTGCCGGGTGAAGCACAGGAAGAAGACTCCGGCGCTATGTCATTTGATCAATACTTAAATTCCATGTTTGCTTATTTACACAACGGCTTCTAAACCAGAGATAAAAAGGAGAACCCATTACATGAAATGAAAATTGAAGGCACCGAATCGCAAAAAGTGCTGGATAAGCTGGCTGCGGAGCTTCCCGCCGCTGCGGGCGGCCAGGCGAGCGTCGCCTTCACCGCACCGGATGGGGAACGTCTGGACACACCCGGGCGGGTAGCGCTGATCCAGAAGGCTATCAATGATGTCTACAGCATGGACTATATTATCAACCCCGCCGAACTGGCTGCCGAAGCGGCCGCTGCCGCAGCCGGTCAGGCTGGAGCTGCGGACCCGGCTGCTGCTGCCGGGCAAGCTGCGGCTGCGGACCCGGCTGCTGCCGCTGGGCAAGCTGCGGCTGCGGACCCGGCTGCTGCCGCTGGGCAAGCTGCGGCTGCGGACCCGGCTGCTGCCGCCGGGCAAGCAGCTCCTTACGGCCCGCTGATGGCGAACGGCGTTCCGGTTCCCGGCGTCATGCTGTCCGCCGACGGCAGCATCGCCCTGTTCCAGTTCCAGTTCACCGTTCAGCAGACGTCGCTGCCCTCTTCCGTACCGGATAACGTCATCAAAGCTGTGACTGCGGTCGAGCAGGCAGGCTCCGGCATCACCGCCATTCCGAGCGATTCGCTGAAGAGCACGCCGTCCATCGGATCGACGGAGGCGGTCGGCGTTGTCGTTGCCGCCGTTGTGCTGTTTATTACGCTTGGCTCGGTCGTTGCCGCCGGACTGCCGCTGATCACCGCGCTCCTGGGTGTCGCGATCAGCGTTGGAGGTGCATTTGCCCTCTCTAATCTCATCCAGATGAATGACATTACGCCGATTCTTGCTGTCATGATCGGTCTGGCTGTCGGCATCGACTACTCGCTGTTTATCGTGAACCGGCAGCGCCGGTTGATTCTCGATGAGAAATTAAGCGCCCGCGAAGCGGCAAGCCGGGCGGTCGGCACCGCCGGCAGTGCCGTATTTTTTGCCGGGCTGACCGTCATTATCGCCCTGTGCGGCATGCTGGTTATCGGCATTGGATTTTTGTCGACAATGGCTCTGGTTGCCGCTGTCAGCGTCCTAATCAACGTCCTGCTGGCGCTGACCCTGCTGCCTGCGCTGCTGGGCCTGGTCGGCGAACGGATCTGCACGGCCAAAGCCCGCACGAAAAAAGCAGCTTCAGGAAAAAGTGCCCCACACGGATTCTCACACCGCTGGGCGAACGCTACGGTAAAATACCGCTGGGTTATCATTATTCTGGTGGTCCTGGTTCTGGGTACGGCGGCGATTCCGGTAACGAAAATGGAGCTGGGCATTCCGTCCGGCGCTTCGGCAAATCTGGACACCCCGGCACGCCAAAGCTATGACATCATCTCCAAAGGTTTCGGCGAGGGCTTCAACGGACCGCTGCTGCTTGTAGCTGAACCGAAAAACCCGTCCGGTAAAATTTCAATGGAGACGCTGGGCAAGCTGGTTCAGGAGCTGCAAATGCATGATAACGTCACACTGGTGTCCCCAATGGGCGTCAACGCAACCGGCGATATCGCCATCATCAGTCTGATCCCGAGAACCGGCCCGACGGATACGGAGACAAGAAATCTGGTGCAGGATCTGCGCGATCCCGCCTCCAGCCTGGCATCCGGAAATGAACTAACGCTTGGGGTGACCGGCTTCACCGCCATCAACATCGATATGTCCTCCAAGCTTTCCGACGCATTTCCTGTGTATATCGGCATCATTGTGATCCTGTCGCTGATCATTCTGCTGCTCGTTTTCCGGTCGGTCATCGTTCCGATTAAGGCCACGGTCGGCTTTATTCTCAGCGTCCTCGCCACCTTCGGCCTGACCACGGCCGTCTATCAGTGGGGATGGCTGCACTCCCTGTTTGGTTTTGACACAGGAGGACCGCTGCTCAGCTTTATGCCGATTCTGGTTACTGGCATCCTGTACGGGCTGGCAATGGATTACCAGGTTTTCCTGGTCAGCTCCATGCGTGAGGCTTATGTCCACGGACGCCATGGCAACGAAAGTGTCGTCCACGGCTACGATCTCGCCAGCCGCGTTGTGCTTGCCGCAGGCATAATCATGGTTTCCGTCTTCGCCGGGTTTATTTTCGCCCCTGACGCGATGATCAAACAGATCGGCTTCGCGCTGGCCTTCGGTATCCTGATCGATGCCTTCATCATCCGTATGACGCTTGTTCCGGCCGTAATGGCGGTCTTCGGCGACAAAGCCTGGTGGCTGCCGAAGTGGCTGGACCGCCTGCTTCCGAACCTCGATGTCGAGGGCGATAAGCTGATCGCCAAACTCCACGCCGGGAGCGGGGACAAGAAATAAGAACAAAACAGCTACGCCGTCCATCACTGGATAGCGTAGCTGTCTTCGATTTTCAATTTAGCGTTGCCTGAAGGACCTCACATGAATCCGGCGGCAATTCCAAGTGGAAAAAGGACCTTTCATTTGCCCGGCACACGGGTCTCCGCAGCCTAAGTTGGAAAAAGGATCACTAATTCAGCTCATTTCGCTCCTGATTGAGTAAAATTGCCTAATTAAGTTTCCTTTTTCCATCTAAATATCCAATTTGTTGATTTGAAGGGGAAATAAGTTCACTTTTTCCAACTGATTGTTCATCTGCTTTTTATATGAATTATAATTAGTTGGATCTTTTTCCAAAATCATATACCGGAAGCAAACTCCGCATACGCACAGCCCCTATTCCATAGAATGCTGAAACGGCGGCTGATCTATACAAGGCCGATTTAAATTAGCCGATAAAAACTTTTCTGTAATGTCAAGAACCTGCGGATTCCAAATGCCTATTCCATGGTCCGCGCCAACAACCTTATAAAATATAACCTTCTGTCCGTGTTCCTTGAGTGACTTGTACATCTCGATACTCTGGTTCACGTGGACAATGGTATCACTGTCTCCATGGATGATGAGAAAAGGCGGAAGCTTTTTTCCCAGATTCTGATGAATTGGGCTTGCCTGCTTTGCCAGATTTACATGCTCCTTTACTTTTCCTCCAATCCATAAAGCTTCCGGTGAATCGGCGGCATCATGGTCCAGAATATCATTATATTTACCTAGAGTAAGCAGGTCTGAGACTCCGTAATAATCAATTACTGCACTGACTTCGTCTGTCTGTTCACTATAAAGGCCGTTATCATATTCTCCTATAGTAAGACCGGTCATTAAGGAAAGGTGTCCGCCAGATGAATCCCCCCATACCGCAACCCGGTTCGGATCAATCCCGTATTCTCCAGCATGTTTGCGCATAAACCTGATCGCGCATTTGACGTCCTCTACTGCGGCTGGGAATCTTGCGATGCCGGTGTCCCTAATTTCAACACTTGCGATCACATATCCCTTTGCGGCTATATGGCTTAAATTTGGAATGGCCCCATAAAGGTCTTGTTTTTTCCAGGCTGAACCTTGAATGAAAACGACTAGAGGAAATTTGTACCCGGCACGATGCGGGATAATAATCTGAAGTCTTCTTTCCACACCGTCATATTCCGCATAGACCACATCAGGCCGATAAGAGCAGGAATAGTAGGTGCCGCCTTCGGAAAAACCGCCATAAATAATCTGGGTTCCCTCCGGCATTTCATTGGCTGCTGTTGTTGGATCCACTTTAACACACTCCTTAAAAAAGTAAGAAATTCACTGAGCTCAATCAAATATCTTCATTATGTTATAATATAGGCATTCTTGCTAGGAGGGGGAAGGATGGCCCATATTCACTATGTTGAATGCAACACGACACACGCGGGCAATTTTGTTATTGATGTTCCCGTGGGCTATCACTGGCTCCTTGTAGTCACAAAAACCCCTGCGCAATTCTGGGTAAACGGCGGGCTCAAGGAATATCCTGCTCACAGCGCAATCCTCTATCGCCCACTGCAGAAGGTCTATTATCAGGCCTGCACCGAGCATTTTATCAATGACTGGATCCGCTTTGAATCCAATGAACCTTATATTTCAGAATCTCCTCTTCCGCCCGGCGTTCCCTTTGCCCTGAGTGACCCGGACTACTGCAACAAACTGTTTGAACTGCTTGTCCTTGAACATAATTTTAACCGGGACTGCAAAGAATCTTCCATCGATTATTTGCTTCGGACACTGTTCAACAAGCTATGGGAATCCTACTTCCAGGATGATATTACGCCTCAATACTACAAATTACTGAAACTGCGCACCGCCATTCAAAATAACCCGGGCGATTACTGGACGGTTTCTAAAATGGCGGATTCTCTTGGGATCAGCCCAGGTTATCTCCAGAACATCTACAAAAAAACGTTTGGAATTTCCTGCATGGATGACGTTATCAACAGCCGGATTCGTATGGCCAAAGAATACTTGATTCACAACGCCCAAAGCATTGCTGAAGTCGCTTCCCGGTGCGGATATCAAAATGTTGAGCACTTCTGCAGGCAATTCAAGCAACTGACCGGGCATACACCGAGAAACTATCAGAAGCATGTAAAAGGTTAATGTTCAAATTAGCTTTCGGCAGCACCGGTTACTTAAACACCTGCTCCACGAGAAACTTCATGACCTCACCCGGTTGTTGTTTGGAAAACTCGGCCCGGTCTGCGAACAGCATCCCATACGGCGCTTTAGGGGTGTAGGGCTCCCATCGTGGCAGTTCCTTTCCTGTCGAGTCCAGCCCGTTCGGGTCACCTGAACGGATGAAGTTGGCCCAATAATTGCACATCTGGCGGGCCAAATCATAATGCTTCCCGACAAACGGTCTCCAGCACTTGGCAAGCGTTTCAAAGAAAAACCAGAGATCCACCGAGTGGAAGGTACCGGGGTTGTCCCAGCCTGGTATTTCAGCATCGAAATTATAATAGTACAGCGGGGTTTTGCCGCCGGTGTCGGCATTGGCCTGCGCAGCAATGCGAATCGCGTATTCTATCCCGCTCACCGCAGCCCTCTTCCTGGCTTCCTCAATATTGCCCGCCTGAACGCCGCAAAGCTCCAGATATGCCGCGGCATCGTCGCCGAATATGGCTGCGGCCATCTTTTTGAAATCGTCCAATGTTTCAGCATCCGGGACACTAAAAAACTCGGAGGAGGTATGACCGAACATTACCGGCACCTTCCAGCGCTTGTTTTGCAGGAACAAATCAAAAGAATTGCCTACGCTGAACACCTGATCTGTGACTGTGCCCCAGAATCCCCCGTACTCTACAGCCTTGTCTCGAAGGTAGACTGCATCCAGCTGCCGGGCTTCTGCAAGCGAAGATACGCCCAGATATTTAAAAAACCCGACACCGTCCTGTTCAGCCTCTTTCAGATCATTCCGGAGCGGAGGCAAGAGCGTTCCCGGGTATAGTTTTGTAAAGATCCCGCTTTGAATAATCGCCCGTTGAAAAAGATCCTTGTTCTGAGGCGAGGTGAGCTGGCTCATAACGCTTCCGCCGCCGGCGGACTGTCCGCCGATGGTGATATTGTCAGGGTCGCCGCCAAATGCTGCAATATTGCGTTTGACCCATCGTGTTGCCGCCTGTTGATCTAGGTTGCCAAAGTTAGCGGGTGCTTCCGGCGCTTCCGCCGTTATTTCGGGATGGCATAAAAATCCGAAGACATTCAGGCGATAGTTGATTGTGACCACCACGATGCCCCGGCGTGCAATGCGTTCGCCGTCGAATTCCATTTCGGCCGGATGGCCTACCTGGAGGCCTCCGCCAAAATACCATACATATACTGGAAGCTTCTCATCCATACGATTGGCCGGTGTCCATACATTCAGGTAAAGGCAATCCTCGTTCATGGCGATGTCTGGTTCCACAGCCCATTCCCGGGTATAGATGTTGTCGTCGTCAATCTCTTGTCTTACCTGCATTGAAATTGGCGCGAACTCGTATGCTTGAAGCACACCTTCCCAGTCTCTTGCCGGCTGCGGGGCACGCCAACGGTTTTCGCCCGTGGGTGGAGCGGCGAAGGGTATCCCTTTGAAGCTCGTGATCCGGGGGTCGGCTGCCGGCAGCCCCTGAACCGTCCCATTTTCAACTGTTACAACTCTAAGCATGGTATCGTCTCCTTTACAGGTGTATTTATTGGAGTAAATAAATATTTATGGAATAGCTGCATCTTGGTAATCGCTTTCAATGATATATAAAGCAATAATCCGTTCTGCCCTATTCCGGTCTGTACGAGACTATCACCTCCATAAATACCTCCTTCGCAAACACAGTGTATTTTGACTTTTCCGGCTTTTCCTAAGGTATTAAGTACGGGGTGTATTAAATTGTAATTTACACCTCAATCAAAAACAATGATCTAAGCAATAATGGAATTGATGTATTCTAATAATAGAGTTTGCTAATCCGCACTATGCTCACACATGTGAAGTGGAAAAAGGATAACTAAATCAGCTCGAAACGCTCCTGAAGAGGGTATACGGCCCAATTAAGTTCACTTTTTCCACTTCAATCTCACAATTGCTGATTTTGGGGAGAAATAAGCTCCCTTTTTCCAACTAGCACTGCTCACCTGCCTCTCCTCCCCCCATTTAGCCCACGTGCGCCGCCGGGGCGGATAATTTGGCTGGGGGTAAGGGTCGGGGATTGGCTCATCCAGTAAGGTGCCGTCCAAGTGCAAGCGTAAAATTGCTAGACGCTATACTGCATCGCCTGCCGCATCGTCCAGATCCGGTCAACATCGAAGAGCACTTTACGGGTATGGATGGAATCCGTGTAGGCATAAGCGGCTCCTGCTCCAACCATCGTTTGGCAGGTCTTGTACCAGTCAGGGCTTACCTGTGCCGGGACGGTGCGTTATCCCTTTACCCCCCCGACAGTCATTCCCTGTACAAAGTATCTTTGCAGGAACGGATAGACCATCAGAATCGGGACACTGGCTATGATCGTCATCGTCGCCCTAAGTGAAGTAGGAGTTACTCTGACAGCATTTTCTGCGGATTGGTAAGCTTCCACCGCCCCTGCAGTCGCAGATGTGTTGGTGGTCTGCAAAATTTTCATCAGCTCGTACTGCAGCGTGCTTAACTTGATATTCGAGGAATTATACAAAAACACATCAAACCATGAATTCCATTGTCCCACAGCCACGAACAAGGATACGGTCGCCATAGCTGGAATAGTCAACGGCAATACTACGCGGATAAAGGTCGTGAATTCTCCGGCACCGTCAATCCGCGCCGATTCCAGGATACCTTCGGGAAGGCCTTCAATGAAGGAGCGGATGATAATCATGTTGAACACACCGATAACACCCGGGACAATATAGACCCAGAAGGAGTCCGTCAAGCCCAAATTACGGATAAGCAGATATCCGGGGATCAGCCCCCCGCTGAAATACATGGTAATCACGAAGAACAGTGTGACAAACTTGCGGAGCACAAACTCCTGGCGGCTGACGGTGAAGGCCAGCATGGCCGTACAGAAGACGGATACCGCAGTTCCGATCACGGTGCGGAGAAGTGAAATTAAGGTCGCATGGTAAATATCCGATTCTCCGAAAATATATTTATAGTTATTCAGGGTCCACATCCGCGGCCACAAATAAATCCCGCCTCTCACGGCGTCATTGGCGTCATTGAAGGAAACGGCGATCATATTAACAAAGGGATACATCGTGACAATCATCAGACACACCATAAAGATAATATTGCATATATCAAACACCCGGTCCCCCAGGCTGGAATTGCGTAAGCGGGAAGCTTTACTTGATTGCATGACATAGACCTCCTTTTAGAATAATCTGCTTTCTCCCATTCTCTTGGCGATATGATTAGCGGAGAACAGGAAGATGAAGCTGACTACGGTTTTGAATATGCCTGCCGCTGTTCCCAAGGAAAAGCTGCCCATGCCTAGCCCATACTTCAGCACAAAAATATCCAGGTTCTCCGAGTATTCCAGATTCATCCCGTTCCCCAGCAAATATTGCGGCTCAAATCCGGATTCAAGAATGTTACCCAAATTCATAATCAGCAGGATAATGATCACCGGCTTGAGTCCGGGAAGTGTAATATTAAGTATCCGCTGAAAGCGGCTCGCTCCGTCAATTTCAGCCGCCTCATATTGGGCAGGATCAATGGAAGTAATGGCCGCCAAATAAATAATCGTGTTCCAGCCTACGTCTTTCCAGACCTGTGTTCCCGCGAGAATCCCCCAAAAGTAATTCCCTTTACCCATCCACAGCTCCGGTTTGTCCAGGAGATGCAGCTTCATCAGCAGCAGATTAATAACCCCGTCCGGTGATAACACGGTCAGCACAATACTTGATGCCACAACCCAGGAAATAAAGTGCGGCAAATAGCTGACCGTCTGAACCACACGTTTAAAAATGATATTCTTCAATTCATTCAGCAGAAGAGCCAGCGTAATCGCTGTAACAAATCCCAGTACCAGTTGAAGGCTGCTCATCACCAGCGTGTTTCGCAGCACCCGGTAAAATGTGCTGTCCTCAAACAGAATCCGAAAATGCTTCAAGCCCGCCCATTCCTGCTCCGAAAAGCTTCTGGCCGGTTTATAATTCTGAAAAGCCATGGTCCAACCCCAAATGGGAAGGTATTTAAACACAAAAGCCCAAATTACGAATGGAAGACACATCAAAGCCAGCGTTCTCTGCTGAATAAGACGGCTGAAGAACAAACTGGTTTTGTTCATTCTCGTCCCGTTCACTTGCGGGTCCGAATTTACAGAATATACGGGTTTCTCCACTTGATCTTACTCCCTTCCGTTCCCTTGCTGTTACAGCCGCAGGGTCGAACCGCCTTTCGGCTTACGACCCCGGGCATTTAGCAGACGCTTACAGAACCGGCATTACCATTTGCCTGCGACGCGGTCTTGTACCTTTTTCGTAATGAAATCCTCATACGTTTTCTTATCCAGCTTGTTTAACTGATTCATGTAGTCGTCCCAATTCTTGCTGAAATTGGCCGGTGTGTCCAGAATCATCGAAGGCAGATGGTTCCGCTGGAGATCATCCGCTTTGGTGATGAACATCTGCTCAGGCGATCCCTGTTCAAGGGCGATGGACCAGGCGGGAAACCATGGACGCTCATCCGGATTACTGAATAGCTCACTGAAAGTCTTCACACCGTATGCTGCAAGGAGCTGCTTGTCACCGTCCGTATATCCGAAGGTGGCCACCTCCGGCTGGCTGCCTGGACCATAGGCGTTGCCGTCCTGCAGAACGGAGCTGTTTCCGTAACGCGGCCAGCTGTAATTGAAGTAGTCGAAGCCGAATTTCATGCTCTTTTCAGGATCTTCGTGGATTTGGCGTTGTTCATCGTTGGCATACGTATAGCGGCCGTTCTCATCAACAGCATAGCTTTGGTCCTTGATGCCCCACTGAACCAGAATCTGATTTTCTTCTTTCAGCAGGTTATCGAAATACTTGATAATGCGGACCGGATCTTTGGCTTTGACGGTAATGCCTATCCCATAGTTGTTGACAAAGCCGGGAGGGTCAATATATTGATCCTTAATTTCTTTATCAAACACGATCGGCAATGCTACATACCGTTTATCATCATTGCCGGCTTTCTTCAGATTGTTGGTTGCGTCCCCAACCTGCCAGGAGTAGCTGAAATAACCAAGTACACGCCCGGAGGTCAGCTTCGCCAAATACTGGTCTCTGTTCATGGTGAAGGATTCCGGATCAACCAGGCCTTCGGCATTTGCCTCATTCAGCTTCCCGATCCACCGCTTCTGATATTCAGAGCCTGCCACCAGCTTGGCCTCGTGGGTCTTCATATCCACAATGGTGCTGCCGTCGTTGGGAGAGCCTGCCAGGTGCATGGCCGGATTCTGGAGCGTATAGAAGCTGCCCTGCTCACCGGCGAAGGTCGCGAAACCGATGGTATCCTTGCCATCCACCTGCGGGTGCTTTTCCTTGTACTTCTTGATCAGATCGAAATATTCATCCAGTGTTTTGATTTTGGGATAATTGAATTCCTTGAGTACAGAGCGCTGAATATAGAATCCCGTCTGAAAATTAGGCTCAGATAGGTAGCCGATATTGGCTCCGTAAGGAAAAAAGTACAGTTTGCCGTCCTTCTGTCTGAATTTCTCGTAGTAAGGGCCGTATACCCGCTTGATGTTGGGTCCATACTTTTCAATCAGATCATCCAGCGGAATGAAAGCCCCTGCGTCCATAAGCTTAGCCATTTGGCCGCTGGAATCGATGATGTCAGGATAATCTCCGCTGGCAATCATGACACCTGCCTTCGTGTCGCCATCTCCCACCAGATATTCAATATTCCAGTCAACACCGGTTTGTTTCTGCAGTTCTTTCCCAATAGTGGTTTCACTGCCTAAGACCTGCTTCTTTGGCCCGCCAAAGCTGAAATACTTGTACGTAACAGCGGACGTATCCCCGCTTCCGGCTGCTGCTGAACCATTCGCCGCACTGCCAGACGAATGGCTGCCATTACCGCAACCTGTCAAAGTCGCTGCTAAAACGAGTGCCAATCCAGCGGTCAGAATTTTGCTTTTAAACATTTGGACTTCATCCCCTTTAGATTCCTTAAATTCCCTTCAATCTTGTAAGCTCTTTCAATATAACAAGAAAACGCTTTCCTGATTACCCAACAAACCATACCTCATACTTTGAAAAACATATCCGTTCCTATCCTCATTCCGGATCTTCTTCCAGTAAGGGAAGAGAGATTTCAATAGAGGTCCCCTCCCCATAACGGGCATCCAATGAAAAAGCAAAGCATTCCCGGTAACAAAGCTTCAGACGGTAATATGCATTTTTCATGCCGACCCGCTCGCCGATCTCGTCATTCTCTTCCAGATACCTCTTGAGTGCCTCCAGCTTCTCCGGGGACATGCCGATCCCGTTATCCTCAAATCTGAAGACAAGCCCATCCGGCTGTACGGCAACTGAGATCGTGATCCTTCCCTTATCCGGGCTGGATTCAATACCATGGATACTGGCATTCTCCACGAATGGAAGCAGAACCATCTTGGGAATCCGGTGACCCAGCGCTGCAGGGTCGGCAACGATGCTGTACTCCAGCTTGTCGCCGAAGCGGTATTGCTGAATCTCCAGAAAGCTTTCAATCAGCTCCAGCTCCTCGCGGACGGTAACATAGTTATGGCTCCAGGAGATCGATTTGCGGAACATCTTCGCCATATGCTGAATGATCTTCGCCGTCTCTTTTTCCCCCTTGATGATGCTTCGCATGCGGACCGATTCCAGTGAATTGAACAGAAAGTGGGGATTGATCTGGCTGTGCAGGGCATGAAGCTGCGCCTGCTGCTGCCTCAGCTCCAGATCCTTCTTCTGGATATCCGCAACATAGACTTCATTAATCAGACTGTTGATCGTCTCGGTCATCCGGTTGAATTCGTTAGTCAGCTGCCCGATTTCGTCTCTGGCCTCTTCATGGGGAATCGTCTGGAAATTTTGTGCCTTTACCTTTTTCATATGCTTGAGAATCCGCACCAGCCGCACATGGATTGACCTCGACATGGCTGCAATGATAATGGAAGGCAGCACAAAGTTGATGCAGGCCAGCCAAATAACGAACGAACGTGACTTTCGGACCTCTTTCAGCACACTTTCCTCATCCATGACGCCCTCCAGTGTCCATCCGTCCAGATAATTAATCCCGCTGTACACGTTCTTGAAGGTCAGAGCGTTCTTGGGAAAGCGGATCTCCTTATAAGGAACATCCTGCGCGAGTTTCGCCGTATCGTTCCCGAACCTCACTTTCCCCTGGGGGTCGACTAAATACACCCTGCCATTAAATGCGCTTCCGAAAAAGATCTGGTGAATCCGCTCCATGTTCAAATCGATTTTGACAAGTTGCTCGATGCCGCTGGTGTGGTAATTGTTTAATTTTTGAATCAGACTGAATTTCTGTTCGGAAAAGATCAAGGTCGGATAACGGGAGGAAGAGGCTTTGGACTGTGCATACCAGCCGGTATGGCGGATCTCGTCGGTTAACCGGTCAATATAACCGGAGGCCAATACGGTAGGATTATCCGTATACACCTGATACCAGTGGACCCCCTGTGCATTTTGATCGGCAAGAACCCCCCTTAAATAGGAATTGAAGGTTTCGACATAGTCCTTCTCGCTGGTAAATTTGCGGGTAATGGTTTTGTTGAAAATGGAATCGGCATACAGGGAGTAAGAAAGGCCTACCCCTTGATCGATAGTCACCCGCAGATCGTTTTTCAGATTGTTCAATGCCATGTCCGCATCGCGGATTTTTTGATTCCGTATATTGGAGGTGGTCACGTTATAGAACACGACATTGGTCAGCACTATGGGAATAAATACCGACAGCATGTACATCAGCAGCAGCTTGTCGCGCAGCTTCAAATAATTCAGGAATTTCTTCATAGAACCTCCCCGCTATTCTTTGTGAATTAGCATGTTCCGGTATTCTGACGGCGATATTTGTTCCAGCTTTTCGAACTGGGTCACGAAATAATCGGCATTCTGAAAACCGACTCTTCCCGCAATCTCGTACATTCGCAGATCGCTTTGCCGCAGCAGCTTTTTGGCTTCCTGTATCCTAAGCTCCAGGAGATAATCGTTGAAATAGACGCCGTAAGTCTTGCGGAACAGCCTCCCCAGATACACAGCATTCATATAGAATTCGGCTGCTATGCTCTTAAGGCTGATATTCTCGCGGTAATGGGTATCGATGTATCGTTTGACGGGCTTGATCCCCCCCAGGCATTGCGCCTTGCGGAGCCGCGCAATATATTCCGCTGCTTCTTGTACAGCCTGCATGAAATGCTCCTGCAGCATCTGCAGACTCCATTGCCCGTGCCCCCGTTCAGCCAGATCCTTAAGCCGCAGAATTTCTTCCTCGTTGCCGTCCATCTCCTTAATTACGCCAAGGATTCCCGTCATGCACCGGGAGAGGGAACCGGTCACGGCTTGCGGGGTGAAACGCTGCTCATGGAACAACCGGAACATGCTGTTCACGGTTTGCTGGTAATCCTTCTTGTTGCCCTCTTCGATCTGCATGATCAGCTTGCTGGCGAGTACCGGGCTCATGTCGAATACATACAGAGGTTTATCGGTGACACACGAATACATAATGACTCCAGTGTTCTCGGCATATTTATGCCTGGCTGCTTCGTTAGCCTCAGAATACGAGCGGTGAACATGGACCAGCGAGTCAACGGGATCACCTGCATAGAGGCTCAGCCCCGTGTTCAGCCGTTCCGAAAGCAATGCACGAAGCCGCTCCAAATGACGCGCAAGACCGCCGCGTCCGCCTGTGATCCGGCCTGTGCAGAGCAGCATTCCGAATGTCCCCGGCTGCTGCTCAAGCACAGGAATGCCGGCACCTCCCTCTTCAAGAGAATGAAGCGCCTCCTGGAATTGCTTCACAGTGGTCTGCTTGTCCTGCTGGCCCGCATGAATCTCGGTCACGGCGTACAGGAAGCCGCTCTCTCCTTCCAGACCTAACGCTGCTGCGTAAGGCTCAGCATCCTCCGCCTGGAGATTCTCCTGTACCAGCGCTTCCATAATTGCACTGGTTGTAAGATCATCATTAGTCAGCGTGGCGATTCTCTTCCTGCCCATGGCATAGGACAGCTTGCGCAGCGTTGCGGTCATTTCCTCTTCGTCTATGGGCTTCAGAATGTAGTCGTGAACCCCGTAGCGCAAGGCCTGCTGAGCATACTTGAAGTCATGGAAGCCGCTGATAATGATGAATATCGAATCCAATCCGGCATGTTCATTCACGCTGCGGATCAGATCCAGCCCGTCCAGAATGGGCATGCGGATATCGGTAATGACCAGGTCCGGCTCAAGCTGTTCCATCATGTCGAGCGCTTCGGCGCCGTTATTCGCTTCTCCCACAATGCTGAATTTGAGCGATTCCCATTGGATTAATTCCAGCAGCCCTTTGCGGACATATACCTCATCGTCTACCAACAACACTTTGAACATAATTGCCCTCCCAATGACAAAAAATATTCCGCCGGTGGTTCCCCGCCGGCGGAACTTGGGTTGTTTTTTATTGTATTATATTAAGGATCCGCGAGAGTATCCTTGTATGTTATCGATAATATATTGCGTGAATTCCGATATTCCCGTAAAAAAATCTTGGCCTGTAAACGCACTATGTAAGCTGCTGGTTTACAAGCCAAGATCGGATTCAATCAAGACGCTATCATGTATATCATTTCGTCATCCTACTGGGCCGACACATGAATACTGTCCACATTCGGTCCTTCCGTACCGGTAGTCACCACTTTGACTGTATTGGCTCCGGTATTCATGGGAACCTGAATTGTTTGTTCTCCCCAGGTTGACCAACTGCCGGTTGCTGCAAAGGCGGTATTGCTGATGACCTTGCTTCCGTTCACATACACATCCAGGTTTCTTGTACCTGTGTCCAGGGCATAGCGGAATTTCACATTTTTGGTCCCTGCAACGGCACAGTAGACGCTGTTCCACTGAATGGCGGCATCGGTGACGCCATTGAAGTTGACGTACCCGCTGCCGTTATAACCCGAATAGGTGGTTTCTATTACGGCATTGGTCAAGGTTGCCCCGGTTTCAGCTTCATAAGCAGTACCGGTGTCGTTGCCTCCGCCGCTTCCAAGTGCAGCTACAAAGGTTGTCACGCTTTGAGCGGGAAGCTGGGCTGTGAAGGAACCGCTAGCGGCATTGATGGACGCTCCGGCTGCAACCTTTCTGGTGGCATCCGTGATCCATGAGGATACGCTCGATGCAGTGCCATTCTGCAGGACAAAGTTTTGGCTGACGGCTGAAGTGCCTTTGTTAATAGCAACAATGACAACCTTATTGTCGCCCTTATATGCCGAGGTGTAGACGTTTGTGTTGGGATTCTTAGTAGCGTCAACTCTTACATATCCAGGACGGATGAACTTGGAGAACTGAGCCATACTGTCCCCTCGCTTGCTGATGGTGCCATCCTCATTCATCGGACCGTATTGTCTGCGGATGTACCACCACACATAGGCCTGAAAATCCGCCTCTGCCATAGCATTGTGCATATGATAAGCAACTTCCAGGGCCTCCGGCCAGCGGTTAGCAGAGTTATTGTCACTGTTGGGATAGTACACTTCTGTCATCCAGAGCTCTTTCCCTGCCCCTTTTTGTTTGAACAGCGGATAAGGAAAGTTGTTGAACGAAGTGCCATAAGTGTGCGTGCCCAGAATATCCATATTGGCAAGGGCCTGTGAATCATTCAGGATAGGGTCCGACATATTCTTCAAGTAAGAGAACGACTCTGGTGCGATGACCCTGCAGTTAATAGACCCCGCATTATTTTTCATAAAATTAAGCATTTCCGCTGGAGTCCACCAGGTCCAGGTATGTGCATAATCCGGTTCATTTTGAACTGAAATCGCATAAAGATCCACACCGTTATTCTTCATATACGTAACGAAATCGTTCAGATGCTGGGCATATGCAGCGTACTTGTCGTATCTGAGGCGTTTGGCCGAAGTATCGCCGTCGTGGTTAAAGGTCTCTGTCATATCGCTTGGGGGATTCCAGGGCGAAGCAAAGACAATGGCTCCCTTGGCAATGGCTGCCTTGGCAGTATCTAATTCCTTATACCAGTTATTCTTATTGTCGTCCACATAGATTCGCAGAACAGAAAACCCTAACTGGTTCGGTCCATTGCCAAAAGCAGTTTCTCTTTGCGCTGCGGTCAAATCTCCAATCCAAGCCGGGAGGTTGATGCCTCCAAACCCGCGGATTACTTGTTTTTCTGCTGACAAATTAACGGTCACATCGCTTGCTGCCGAAACCTTAGGAGGTGCGGGTACCATCATTACCGACAGCACGGTTACGCCTGCCAATAATGTACACAGTGATTTTTTTACCGCTGAAATCATTTTTTCCTCATCTCCTTATAGAGTATTTTCCGCCAATCCCTGCTCTTGTCACCTCACCTCCTGTCTGCTCGAAGCGGCAGCCGTACCTCACATAAGCTTGTCCCTCCTTCTTGCAGCACTTGCAAGCGCTTCCTTTTCCTGTATTATATTAAGTATCTGCTGTATAATCCTTGCAAATAAACGAGACTATATTGCGCGGATACCCATAATTCCAAAAGATACAATAAAAGGATTGAATGCGATGAAACAGGATACCGGCTATATTTTCACACCCATTAAGGAGGAACTGATTTGCTTCCATAAAACAACAGATACGGAGCTTATCAATCCGTTCTTGCCTTATCACCGCCACGATGCTTACGAAATTTATTTGTTTCTAAGAGGCAATGCTTACATGTATCTTGAGCAGTCCTGCTATAAATTGGCCCCTGGCGATTTAATCATCATCAGTCCCAGCGAAATGCACCGGTGTATCTGTATCGACAATCAAATGTATGAACGAATAGGGCTGAATATCAAGAAATCAGCCTTGGAGAGGCTGTCAAGTCATCGCTCTAATCTATTGTCCTGTTTCGAGTCCCATCCCTTCGGACAGAACAATCTGACCCGGCTCACCCGGGACCAAATTGTGTTTTATTGCGAGCTTGCAGAGAAATTGATCTCCTGCCTCAGCTCGGAGGCATATGGACAGGATCTTCTAGCGGAATCCTATGCAACCCAGCTGCTTGTGTTCATCAACACCCTGTATCAGTCTTCCACATACAAATCGAACAATCTCATGCCGGAGCTGGTCAGCAATACCATGACCTATATCAAGGAGCACCTGGCCGAACCTATATCTTCTGAGCAGCTGGAGCAGGAGTTTCATTACAGCGGCAAATATATAAGCCAGCAATTCAGGGAGCATACCGGACTTACGATACGCTCCTATATTGTCGACAAGCGCATTTCACTGGCCATGAGCCATCTGTCCGCCGGAAAGACCGTCGCCGAAGCCTGTGAACTATCCGGGTTCAGCGACTATGCCAATTTCATAAGGAGCTTCAAAAAAATAGCCGGCATGCCCCCGGGAAAATATAAAGCCACTGTGTCAGCGGGAATTAGGAGGAACATTTATTGCGTGAAGCATCTATATGTTCAAAAAAACGCAAGCCTCCCGGAATAGAAGGCTTGCGTTAGTGTCTAGTTCTTTATCAGCTCGGTAGGATTCATACCGGTTATTTTTTTGAACAGTGTGCTGAAGTAGGGAATATTCTTATAACCGACCCGTTCTGCCACTTCATAGACCAGCATATTCCGCTCCATGAGCAGCTCCCGCGCTTTCTCGATCCGAACCCGGGTCAGGTAGTTATTGAAGGTCTCACCCGTGATATTCTTAAATATAATGGATAAATGGTTCCGCGAAATGAATACCTTATTCGAAAGCTCGGCGAGTGTCAGCTCTTCCGCATAGTGCTCATGAATGTAACTGGTCATGAAATCAACAACCTGTCTATGCTTGCTGCTGCCTTTCCATTGCCTGCTGCTGCAGATCCTGGTGATTTTGTCCATCAGCCACCCTGCCAGCTGATCCGGTACGATCAGGCTGCTGATCTCCTTGGCAATCTGGTCATTGGTGAACAGGTCATCCAGTACCAATCCGGATTCATATAGCGAGTAGGTTATAATTCCCCACAGCTCGCTTCCAAGCATTTGGACGTATCCTTGTGAAAGCCCCTCCTGCTTTTTCATTTCCGTTATATAGTCCAGTACGAGCTGATGGGCTTCGGCCTCCTGCGAGGCCTTCATCGCTGCCGCCAGCTTATACGAGAACTTGACCGGAAAGAGGGCGACATTTCCCGGTTCGCTGCTGCTGTTCTCCCGGTACATGTACACTTCATGTGCGGAAGCGACCCGCAATGCCCTTTGATCCATGGCGCGGAAAGCTTCCTCCGTGGAGTCGGAGAGCTTAGTCCATGTATCCTTCACTCCCCCGACGCCTATCCGTGTCACCAGCTTAAGATAACCGCCGATACTGTCACTCAGCCTAATCCCCAGTTCCTCCAGCTTATCCTCTAACTGTTCGGGATGCCCTGGACCCGGGTGAATGATCAATAACGCTCTGGTACTGTGCAGTTCTGTGTATTCCATATCCGGGAACAGCTTGCGCGCGACTTCACATGCAATATTGCTGACCGCAAACCGGAACAGGTTCCAATCGGAGACGGATAGACATCTGGCCCGTTCATCGCGGATCAGTTCGATGCCAACCGTGACGTGCTTGCTTTCCTGCCAATAAAGGTATGACGGCGGAAGACGTGCGCTGTCTTTGTATGCATGGTCCAGGGTACCGACAGCGGCGGAGCGAACCCACTCCTTTTCAACAAAAGGTTCATACAGCGTCATCTTAGACTCAAGCTCCCACTGCCTGATCCGCTTTTCTTCTTCTTCCTCAAGCTCCTGTACGACATTGCTTAGAATTGATTTTAGCGTCGGCAGACTGATCGGCTTCGAGACATAGTCGGTCACATGAAATCTTAGAGCTGCTCTCGCATGTTCAAAATCCGAATAACCGCTCAGAATAATGATTTTGCCTTGGAATCCTTCCTTCCTGAGCTGCTCCATCATATCCAGGCCGCTCATCACGGGCATATACAGATCAGTGATCACAATGTCCGGCTGCGTATGGCGGATTACCTCCAGTCCGTCCTCTCCGTTCATAGCTTCTCCAACCCATTCAGCTCCCAGCTCATCCCAGGGAATCGCCCGTTTCATCCCCTTCAGGACTTGGCGCTCATCATCAATGATGGCGATTTTCCACATTACCCCTACCTCCTTAAACTCCGCAAGTACCGAAGCACAACTATATCCGCTCTTCAGCAAGGAAGCGCTTACCGCATTGCCGTTTCGTATCTTATCTGCAGATCTAAATCTGAATATGGAGGGTCAGTCTTTCCCGGCAGGAGGTTCTGGCAGCAGCGGCAGCATAATTTCCACCCTTGTTCCACCCTCTTCACGTTCACTAAGCGTAATCCCATAACTCTCTCCGAAATACCCGGTGATTCTTTCCCTCACATTGCGTATTCCGTAGCCGCCTGTATGGCGTTTATGGGAGCTGTGATCGGGCTGCTTCAGTCCGGCGCCGTTATCATCAATGACAATGTGCAGAGTATCATCAAGTCTCTCCATTACGATAGACACATAGCCGCTGCGCTGCTTGTTGAACCCATGAACGATGGAATTCTCCACGAACGGCTGCAGGGTAAGCTTCGGAATATATAACTCCTGAAGTCCGGATGCTGCCTCAATCCTGTATTCAAGCCCTTCCCCCCAGCGCAGCTGCTGGATTTCCAGATAACACTCTATATGCAGCAGTTCATCTGCTATCGTGATAAAGCTGTTGCCGTTGGACAAGCCGATCCGGAACATACGTCCCATCAGCTCCAAGATACGGCTAAGCTCATCCTGTCCGGCCTCAATCGCCATCCAGTTAAGCTGATCCAGCATATTATATAGAAAATGCGGATTGATATTGGCCTGAAGCGCCTCAATTTCGGCTTTCCGCTGCTGTTCATAACGGCGCTCCAGCGAGAGATACAGCTCTTCAATCCGTTCGTTCTGCTTGCGGTAGCCGGAGAATAAATAGCCGAATTCATTCTCATAATCCACCGGCAGTTCCACATTATCGCCTCCAACGGAATACACGCGCATCGCAGTTACCAGATTTTTGATCGGCTTGGTAAACTGTTTGCTTAAAAAATGGGTCAGGAGCAATACCAGCAGCACTGCAGCGATACCGATCAGGCCGATCCATTCCGCCAGCTTCAGGCTGCTTGCCGTGATCTGCTTCCAGGAAGTGAATTCGATCAGGGTCCAGATGGAATTATCCATCCTTGAATAGACGAGCAGCGTATCGCGGGAGCCATCGGTTGCCGGGATATGGACATAACCCGATTTATTGCTTTTGAGATCAATCCACCGGGACCAGTCATTCTGGTCCATGGCATCGCCTATTTTCATAATCTGCTGGCCTTCGCTGTCCGCCATAATCCGGTTAGATCCGTCAGAATTGCCGGTTAGCAGCTTCCGGATCTCGTTGGCCTTGATGTGGACGACAAGGACACCTAAATAGTCATTCTCACTTATTATCTTTCTGGAAAAGCTGAGCACCGGAACCTCACCTTGCACGCTGGGGAAATTATACTCTCTGGACCAGCAAAAATCGCTTTTCTCCAGGCATCCGGCCCCTACCTGCTTGTTAAGATCCGCAAGGTCCCGGAACTGGATATAGCTTTGCCGTTCGCTCGGGATAGGGTTATCCATATACAGGTCAATCCCTTGAATCAGCGGAATCGCATAGGTCAAATTCGCGAGTGCGCTTTCAACACCTCCGCGGCTGCGGTACCGCTCAAATTCATCCTGCCTGTTCAGGAGGAAATTAGTCAGCTCGCTGTCGCGGGAGCTGGACAATGAAATCTGCTCAATCATGACCAGCCGGGTCGTAATTTCATTATTCAGCTCATCCAGCAGCTGCTGCTGGTAATGGGAGGTGGTCTGTACGAGCGCCTTGGATGAATTGCTGTAGCTTGTCCATGCCGTAACACCGATAACCGCAATAAGAACGATGGCAAAGCTATGAAAAAACAGACGGTCAATTCTATACTTTTTAAAAGGATTGATCAAACGTTCTACCTTCCTTCGTACTCCCGTTCAGACGCAATAAACGGTAAAGCTGCGAAGGGCATTCGGCGCTTTACCGTTAACGGACCGATGTTTTTTTACATCTTATCCTTTAATTCCTGTTGTGGCAATCCCTTCAACGAAATACTTCTGAAGGAACATGAAGACGATGGTTGCCGGAAGTATAGATACCAGTGACATAGCAAGCAGCTGGCCCCACTCTGCTGCAGATTGCGAGTCATTGATCATACGCAGCGCGAGTCCGACCGTATACTTGTCCACGCTGTTGATGTACAGGAGATGACCGAGGAAATCGTCCCAATTCCACAGGAAGCAGAAGATCGTCACGGTAACGATCGCCGGAAAGGCCAGCGGCATAACGACTCTCCAGAAGATACCGAACCAGGAGCAGCCGTCAATTTTGGCCGATTCGTCAAGCTCTCTCGGAACGCCGCGTATAAATTGAATCAGCAGGAAGACGAAGAAGCTGCCGCCTGCCCCTGTAGCAAGCAAATGCGGAACAATGAACGGCAAGTACGTGTTCACCCAGCCCAGTTGATGGAACAGCGCATATTGAGGGATGATCAGCACTTGTCCAGGCATCATTAAGGTCAGCATCAGGATGGAGAACCAGAAGTTCTTGAGCGGAAAATCCAATCTCGCAAAACCGAAGGCAACCAGAGTACAGGATAGCAGCGTTGCGATGATTACCGCGAACTCTAGTCCGAAGGTATTGAGATAGAAATCCGTAAACGTGTGTCCGGGAACCGAAGTCCAGCCTTTGGTAAAGTTGCTCCATTGCGGAGAGGCCGGGAAAATCGACGGCGAGCCCAGCTCCGTGCTGTGCTTCAGTGAAGCACCGACCCACCAGAGAACCGGATAAACCATAATGAGGCTGAAGAGAATCATGAACAGATGACGGAATGCCGGCTTCCATTTTAGTGTTGTCATTTACGTTTTTTCCCTCCCGTGTCTGTTTCATAGAATACCCAATACTTCGAGGTGTAAGAGATCAGAACCGTTGCAGCAATAATGGCGATCAGCATAATCCAGGCCAGTGCCGAAGCATAACCCAGCTCATAACGGCTGAATGCCCGTTCATACAAGTACATTGCGTACACATAAGTGGAGTTCATCGGCCCGCCGTTTGTGATCACAAAGGCGGAAGTGAACATTTGGAAAGCGCCGATGACGGCCATGATCAGGTTGAAATAGAGGATCGGTGAAAGCATCGGCAGTGTGATTTTGAAGAATTGAGTGACTTTATTGGCCCCATCCACAGAGGATGCTTCGTACAGGTCATTTGGAATCTGCTTCAGACCCGCCAGAAAAATAACCATGGTGGAACCGAATTGCCAGACTGTCAGCAGAATCAGCGTGCTGAGCGCCGTGTCGGGACTTGTAATCCAGCCCTTCCCTTCAATGCCAAAGACGCCAATCAGTTTGTTAAAGATCCCGTCTACCCCAAAAATGTTGCGCCAGAGCAGCGATACCCCGATACTCCCTCCGATAAGGGATGGAAAATAAATCGCCGTGCGGTAGAAGCTTATTCCTTTTACAGCCCTGCTGAGAATGATAGCAACGAAGAGAGCGGCTATGAGCTTCAATGGTACGGAAGCCAGCACGTACATGAAGGTTACCTTAGCGGATTGAATGAATTTGGGGTCCGCTGTAAAGATACGCTCATAATTGCGGGTCCCGATCCACTTCATCGGCTGCAGCAAAGTGTAGTCGGTGAAGGAATAGTACAATGATAAGAATAATGGATACGCCGTAAGCGCTAGAAATCCGATCAGCCAAGGCGAAATAAACAAATAGCCTGCAAGCGGAGCGTTCCATCTGCTTCGGAAGTATGAGCTTTTTTTCGTCTTGGCAGCAGATTGGGCTATAGCGGCTGTGGAACGGTTCATCTGTGGTCACCTCTTGTGGTCAATTTTTATACCTTAAGTATATAATCCGCCCACCCCCCGCTAAAGGAGAGGAATGCTCGAATTCTTTCAAAATATAACGATAAAAAAAGAAGCGGTATTCACCGCTTCTGCCACAGTGCATTAATAGATGGTTCTTCCCCATTGATCAGCAATTCCGCTCTTCCGGAGAAAATACGTATTGATTCGGTCCCGCCACTCTTTGGCATGCTCAGCCTGTTCCGCAAGACGGTCCGCAACCTGCCGGTATGCCTGTTCACCCACCTGGTCCTTCACAAGCTCCCAGGCGGCTGCCAGCTGGCTTGCCCGCTCCGCACCTGCAAAATGTGTATCATAAATGTGCTGAATCACGGTTTTGCCGGAATGGAGCACATGGGTATACGGGACATGGTGGAAAAAGAGCAGCAGCTCATCCGGACAGCTCTCAAGCGACTCGTACCGTTCCATGTTCGTACGGGCATATTGGGAGGTATACCCGGTTCCGGTTGCCGTGGTACGGTCCACACCAATACCATAACAGTCAGCGAAATGATAAGTCCCCCACATTGAATATTCATATCCATCCACATTAGGGCCGTAGTGATGGTCAGGGTTGACCATAAACCCGACGCCCAGGGGAGCTGTATACGATTCATAAATCTCCCAGGAGTTCATAAGGATGTCCAGTATGGTCTGAACAAGAAGTTCATTGGTGCCAAAGGTGAGCATGATCCATTCCAGAGCAATTTTCTCGGCAGACATCTGCGGATTCCAGGCCAGACGGCCGTAACCGAACAGATTCGCCTGGGCCAGCAGATGTCCCGTCCAGTTGGTGTCATTTCCAATATTGGAGACGGCGGCAAAACCGCTGTAGGCATTGCCGTGAACACTTCCATCCACAATGCGTTTGACCGAAGTTCCTTCTCCTTGGAGATGTGTATCAAAGTTTAGAATCTCCTTCCACTGGGGAACCAGATAACACACATGGCGCTGCTGTCCGGTATACTCCTGGGCAATCTGAAATTCAATGACTTGATTCGTCTGCGGCATGGCTCCAAGCAGCGGCGAGACAGGCTCCCTCACCTGAAAATCAATCGGTCCATTCTTCACCTGCAGGATGACATTATCCATGAAGCGTCCATCCAGCGGCTGGAAATGGTCATAGGCTGCCCGCGCCCGGTCCGTGGTCCGGTCGCGCCAGTCCTGCTTGCAGTTATACACGAAGCAGCGCCAGATGACGATGCCGCCATGCGGCTTCAGCGCTTCGGCCAGCATATTGGCGCCGTCTGCGTGATCTCGTCCATAAGTGAACGGTCCCGGCCGGTTCTCCGAATCAGCCTTGACCAGAAATCCTCCGAAATCAGGAATGGCTGCATATATTTCCGACGCTGCGGCCCGCCACCATTCCCGGACATCTGAATCGAGCGGATCTGCCGATGGCAGGCCGCCGATCTCCATCGTGCTGGCATAATTGACGCTCAGGAACAGCTTGATGGCATAGGCGCGGAAGATTGCGGCCAGCTTCGCTACATCCGGCAGGAATTCCGTTAACAGCCGGCTCTCCACCCGGTGGACATTCACGTTATTGATCGCGATGGCATTGATCCCGCTGGAGGCCAGCAGGCGGGCATAATCCTGGATACGCTGAAGATTGCCTGTTATCCGGTTATCTTCATAAAAAATAGATTTCCCGGCGTATCCCCGCTCCACACTCCCGTCCATATTGTCCCACTGGTTAATCATGCGCAGCTGATTGACGGGATTCTCTACAATACTTAATTGCCGTACAGAGCCGCCTGTTCCCATGATCCGCAGCAGGTGAAATACTCCATATAATATACCTGCGGATGTGACTGCTCCGATGGCAATATTGCCGGTAAGGCTGTCGGTTTGAATCGCATAACCCTCCGCTTTGACAGCACTGCTTACACCGGCGCTGAACAGTTCATCTATCCCAGTGCCGGTTCCGAAGATTCCTATTATTATACCGGGAGCACTCTCGTTATCACCTGATATGGACACCTTGGTGCCCGTGATCCCCTCCATGCCTTGAGCCAACTCGTCCACAGCAGAACGAATAACAGCACCCTCCTGCGCATCAACTACAATATGTTTGTACACCGCATATTGATCAACATTCACCCCCGCCGTATTCCGGCGGTACTGCTGCCAGGCCAGATATCCGTCTCCAGGGTGATACAACACAGAATTACTCATCAATAAGTCCTCCCTATGCCAAGTCAAATTCAAGGCCCGGAACAAGGCTTGTTCCGGGCTTCGTCCCTTGAATTATTTTTCGTAAGATTGTGCTGCTTCTTTCAACTGCTCGTAGGCTTTCTCCGGTGTGACTTTTCCAAAGCTAAGCTGATCCCGGACAAGCACCCAGTCCTTATCAATAAAGTTCGTCCAGCCTCCTGCTCCGGCGGACCAGGTCTGACCATCCTTTTCAGTGGCACGGAGGAGTTCTAATCCAACCTTGTCCAGATCGCTCATGCTTGCTTCCAGGGAAGTGGAAATTTCCTTATTAGCCGGCAGGCCGCGGAACGTCTGCAGAATTTTGCCCGCCTCCTGATCATTCACAAACCAGTTGATGAATTTTTTAGCTTCTTCGGCATGTTTGGAATTTTTGGAGACAGACAGGTACATCGACGGTTTTAACCATCCGCCTGCTTCTTCTGCACGCGGCATGGTTACAAGTGCGTAAGCGCCTGGTTTAATACTGTCCCATGTACCCAGGTTGTTGGAGAAGCTGTACCGGAACAAAACTTTGCCCGCTGCCAGCAAGTCCATTTGCGGATCATTTTCCTTGTCGGATGCGTTTACGTCCGCCGGAGGAACCAGCCCTTCCTTGCGCAGCTCTTCAAATTTCTTGGTCCATTCCAAGTAAGCAGCCTGATCTACGTTGAAGTGACCATCATCCGTGATCACCTGGCCTTTACCTTTGGCGTATTGGTAGGCCGAATACATAAAGTAGTTGCCTGCATAATCCAAGGTGAAATATTGTCCGTTTGGCAGTTTGGATTTGGATTCCTTGGCTAAAGCGAAGAAATCGTCCCAAGTCCAGCCATTGGCCGGATTTGCAATCCCGAGCTTATCCATCGCGGCTTTGTCATATACCATTCCGAACGCTACCGAGCCCAGAGGAACCGCATATTGTTTGCCGTCAAGCTGGCCTCCGGCCAGTAATTTGGAGTCGAATTTGCTTACATCCACCTCAGGTGCCAGCTCCGCTAATTGCTTGCGGGACATCCAGTCCGGCACCCAGCCCGGATCAAGCTGAACGATATCCGGTGCGTTATTGGCCGCAGCTTGAGTCGATAATTTGTCCAAGTATCCATCCATACCGGAATACTCCGGCTCAAATGTAACATTCGGGTTGTTTTTGGTGTACAAGTCCAGCGCAGCCAGGGTTGCCTCGTGGCGCGGCTGGGAACCCCACCACATAATGCGCAGCTTAACCGGTTCATTGCTTGGTGCAGCCGTTGCGGCAGTATTATTGCCGGCAGGTTCAGCAGTAGGTTCTGCATTATTTTTTGTCCCGCCTCCACCGCATGCTGCCATCGTCCCCAGCAAGGCGGTCATGGCCAAGACTGTAAGAGAACGCTTCCATTTCAACATCTTTAACCCTCCAATTTAATCTGTATTGTCTTGCTACACCGTTATAGTAACAATTATATATAGAAGTTTATATGAGAGCGATGCACGATTTGTTTTAAAATCTCACGAAAATGTACTGTTCGGAAATTATGCAAAAAACCGGGGCGGAATTTCTCCATCCCCGGCTATTGCTTTTTCTATTGTATTAGGTTTGAATGTTGTGTAAGAAGAAGCTTTAATAGGCGCCATATTCAAAACAATCAAAATCTGCCGCATTGTCAGAAGCCGTGCCGTTACTCGTACAATACATTCCTATGCAGCAGCCCACAAACCCGCCTGCCGCCTCGGTACTCAAACTACTCGTATCCACATGTTCTGCAGCCAAATGATATTGATTTCCATCGGTGCTGTAATAGAAACTCAACCCCTGACCTCTCGCAGCCATCTTTAAATACAACCGCTGAGCATCAACATCTGCCTGCGCAATGTTCGTCTCCTGCCCGTTGATGCAGGTCACAACACGCAGGGCTTGCCTGCCGCCGTGCAATACGCGCTCGAACCGGATATGAAACTTATCATTTTGAATGACAGCAAGCCCTGCCGATTCATGGATGCTGCGCGCTTCAAACTCCATCACAGCGGCAGCCGTATAATCAAAATGCTGTTGCCGCAAACAGACAAAGCTGAGATTATCTTGATCCTTGAACGTTTGAGGTTTTAGCTTTAGCCGCAAATATCCTTTACGTTCTGTCAATGAATATAAATCCGCCTGCGGATTTCTTAAGAACATCCATTTCAGTGCCAGCTTGTCACTGTCAAAATGGTCGCAGCGCAATTGCGGCTCCACCGGAACCGGCGTCAATCCTATGACCCCCTGCTCCTCCAGAATTCCCCGGCCCTCATTGACTACAGGCCATCCATCCTCCCAGATCACTGAAGCAAGGAACGTCTCCCGCCCCAAATTACTATAGCCGCCTCCATAAGGACGTGAAGCAAGCATCACCATAAACCATTGACCGTCTTCAGCCTGAACCAGATCGGCATGCCCCACATTCATAATCGGATAATGCTTGCCCAGATGACGATGTGTAATGATCGGGTTGTTCGGATTCCCGGCATAGCCTTCTGTCAGATTCCGGCTGCGTGCAACGGTCACCGCATGATTCGGCCCTGTTCCTCCCTCGGCAATCATTAAATAATAGATGCCATCTTTCTTGTACAGATGCGGCCCTTCCGGCCAAATTACGTCTGTCATGGCGCCTCTCCAAAGGACATAGCTCTCACCTGCAAGCTCCATGCTCTCCAAGTTCAGTTCCTGAATCCATACTTCCCAGTTGCCGTCATAACGCACTCCAGTTGAATTAGGCCTTGTCCCCAAATAATAAGCTCTCCCGTCATCCTCAAAGAAAATCGTGGGGTCAATCCCTACCGCGCCTTGAATAAAATAGGGCTCCGACCATGGCCCGGCGGGATCGGTTGCTGTAACAACGAAATTCCCCCCATGGGTTACATTAGTCGTAATCATATAGAACTTGCCCTCATGATAACGTATCGTTGGGGCAAATATCCCCTGGGAGTGCCCGGCTCCCTGTAAGTTCAATTGTGAAGGGCGGTCCAGCACATTGCCAATCTGTTTCCAATTCACAAGATCACGGCTATGGAAAATCGGCACACCCGGAAAATAGGCAAAGGTCGATGTCACCAAATAATAATCTCCCCCGACCCGGCATACGGACGGGTCCGGATAAAAACCCGGCATAATCGGGTTTTTATAGGTGATTGAATTGTGCTTAACAGCAGTTGTCATTCTTGTACTCCTCCAATCCTATTTCCGATGTTGATTATTCGCAGAATCGCAATTTGCAACAGCGGGTATTTAGCTTTATTTAATAGATGATAGTGTTATAATTGGGATGTTTGCGGCTAGAGAGCTGGTTGGCGCAACTCTGCGTTAAAAATATGAACTTGATGCAAAGGATACAGGTACAGCCTATGAAGTCAATTTGTTATGGTTTCCGTGAGGGTTCAATTTGTAAAGGCAACGGCTATAAACCGCCAAATTTACATAAATGGGGCCCGGGTGTCCGCGATGTGTATGCCCTGCATTATATTGTAAGCGGAAAGGGCTATTTGAAGACATGCCATACAACCTTTCCTGTGGAAACAGGCGAAAGCTTCATTATTTTTCCGCATAGGGAAGTGTATTATTATCCTGATCCACAAGACCCTTGGGAGTACTATTGGATTGAATTTAATAACTGTGCTGAGACCTCACGCCTCTTGTCGATGATTGATTTTGCACCCGGTTCTCCGGTCGTGCAGGCATGTCCGCAAGATTTCCGGCCATTGTTTCATTTGGTCAAAACCGCCGGAATGGAGCCGTTCGAAAGAGAGCGTTCGGATGCAGGGCTGCATCTTTTATTGTCATACTACATGGAGCATTACCCCAGTGACAAAGCTTTTCTCAAAAAAGACTACGTATTATCCGCAAGGGAATTTATTGAAAGCAACTTTTGGAAGCCTTCATTATCCGTTCTGGACGTAGTGGAATTTGTGAAGATTGAGCGCAGCTACTTGTTCCGGCTGTTTAAAGAAGCAACCGGCACATCCATTTCCGGCTACCTGACCGCATTCAGGATACAGCGTGCCTGCGAATTACTGAAAACTTCCCAGTTGTCTGTGAAATCGTTAGCCTACTCGGTTGGCTACCAGGACCCGATGTATTTTTCAAAGGTATTCAAAAAAGTAACCTCGTCTACTCCGTCGGAATATAAAAAAGCATTCAACACCGGAAGTACTGAGTAAGAATCCCTGAGGCGGGCAATAAGCCAAGCTATAACGGTAGTACGCCTTAACGAAACAGCACACAATTCCCGGATTTGCGGAAATATTGAATCAATTGCTCAATAGGCTCGCGTCCGCATTTCAGTTGTTCCCCAAGACAGTCTATACACAGGAAGTCTTGCGCATTGCGCGTAACAAGCTTCAGGTAAATTGCCACATCATCCGTCATCAGAGGAACACCGCATGTTCTGCATGTTCTGCCTGTTCTGTTCATGTTCACGCTCTGCTTTAGACCAGTTTGGCCCGTACAATCAGACAATCGTGAGCCGGAACTACAGGAGCGTATCTTTCTCTGAACACGCCGATTTCTTTGTGCTCCCAGCAGTCATACAGTGACAGCGATTTGCCGGAAGCATAGGGAAGTCCAAAATCCCAGAATTGGAGCGACATTTCCCTCTGGCCGTCACTCAGATTGAAGAACCCTATCGCCAGATCTCCGTCCGTTAACACTTTTACCAGCATAAACACATCATCCGCATGAAACCACTGCGGTTCCGGCTTGATGCGATAAGCCCCGCGGCCTTCCACATCCTGATTCATCGCAATCAAGTCCGGGTTCATCAGAATATCCCTGGTGGCCTGGTTGGCTCTGCGGATGTCGCTGCCAATCATCAGCGGTGACCCCATCATGCTCCATAATGAAAAATGGGTCTTGTACTCCACATCACTGCAGCCGCCGATTTGGCTTCCGATAAAGTCGCTGTTGCTGCCTCCATACATCCCGACAACCAGCATGTCCAGATCATTATGGCAGTAGGCTCCTGTATAGCACGCTTTATCAAGCTGCGACAAAGCCAGGCTTTTGATGGAATCCCAGCTATCCTGAATATCCCCTGTGGACCGGTACATATGCGCGCCGGATTCACGAATCCAATGATACACATTATCCTCGCCCCAATTGCACGCGGAGAACAGAATGTCTCTTCCGCAGTTTTTCAGTGCCAGACTCATGCGTTTGTACAGCAGTTCCCCTGACATATGTCTGGGCTTAAAGCAGTAATCATACTTTAAAAAATCGACGCCCCATTCCGCCAGTGATGCCGCATCCTGAAATTCATGCTCAAAGCTCCCCGGATATCCTGCGCAGGTATGTGTCCCTACACAAGAATACATCCCGAATTTCAATCCTCTGGAGTGAATATAATCTGCAAGCGCCTTCATTCCGCCCGGGAATTTTGCCGGATCGGCGACCAGCTTCCCCTCCTCGTCCCTGTCCTTCAGGCTCCAGCAGTCATCGATAACAATGTACTCATAACCTGCATCCTTGTACCCCTCTGCAACCAGCGTATCGGCGGCTTCCCGAATAAGCTGCTCATTAATATCCCAAGTAAAGGTGTTCCATGAATTCCATCCCATTGGGGGCCTCAAACCAAGTTGTTGTTTGTTCATACCATGATTCATCCTTTCGTGTTACCCCAAGATTAGATGCAAGAACAAATGCCCGTATTCTTAGTGTATTTAATCATACACGACTCCTTGAATCTATAGCGTGACGTTGCTTTCATATCGACATTTGTTGCATTTTGCGTAAAAAAGATCAATTTCCCCCACTGTGCTTCACCGAAACTCAGCCTATGTGGACAATGGGCAGCTAATTGGGGGACCTACCTGCTCCCACAAAAAAGTTGGACCGCGATGGTGATGGAGTCGCGTGTGAATAAAAAGGCCCCAGGATGATCTCCTGGGGTTTTGTTATGTTTATTGGATACTTCAACTGACCCAGCTCTCTTTATATATGGAATAACTTCATGAATTTCGATGCTAATGACGGAATCGATTACAATCAGTGCAAACGATTTATACTGGCGTAATTAGCTGCTTATGGTTGTAGCTTGTTCAACCTATGGTTAAATAGATAATCCTGTCGAATACATATGTTATTTCGTGTCGAATAATGGAATATTATGAGCATTATACAAAAATACGTTTAGTGACTATGATTCCCATTTATTCCGTGATATTCTTTCATTAATGCAAACGTTTGAACAGCCTAATCATTGAATCAGAGGAAAGCAGCAGAGTGAAAGGGCTTTAGGTGTTATTTCGTATCCACAGTTTGGGGATTCTCGGACTGAATGGAAATCATGCCATTGCTCTGAGTGATCTCGCAATATATTTAGCGGGCGTTTGCAAAGGAAAAAATATGGCCAATTGGTCCCGACAAAGGAGGGGGGCTTTGACAAATAATAAGTTTTTTGCATCTATACAAAAAGGAGCATGTCAAGTAGTTGAATATGCGAAATTATCCATAAAATGCACATGGTGAGAGCATAAGCTTATGTCTATTCCAATCAGCATTGGTGACATAGAATCACCTCCCGTTGTTTAGAGAATCAAGCAAAACTCAGACCTGGGTGCCCGTGGAAACCACCGACTTCAGCCTCGTCTTTAGCACTCATCTGCAAGCGTCCGACAATTGATGGGATGCTACTCCCCGGAACGTATGCGGCGGCGCAACCAACGGTTAGAACATGAGTGATGGATCACGGGTAGCAAGCCTGAGAAGATATAGCCGATTATTGACGATGGGGACATGGCCCATCTAGCGGCTAACGCTATGAAGTTATTAAAAAGCGCATGACAAAGAAGAACAGTAGTAACAAAGATGGATGATGGACCTCAGCTTCCTCATTCGAGGTGGAGCAGTGGAGCAAAGGTGAAACGGGTAAAGCGGAATGAGGAAGCTAAAGCTTTTCTTCAAGCCAAGGTCCCTGGTTCCGTTCCTCGCCCCTCGGGCTGCGGTACGGATTCGGTTCCCTCCAGTTAGGGCCCTAACTGGAAATTCAATTCGTTCCTGTTTAGCTGCCCGGATCAGCTGGAAAAAGAACGAAAAAATCTTACAATTACGATATATACGAGGAGAGAGAATATGTTGAAAAAGCAAACCATACTGCTGTCCCTGTTTCTATTGACAATTGTTTTTTTCGCAAGCTTTTTTTCTATACCTGCTCGCGCTGCGGATATCTCCTATCCGCGTAACTTAGCTCCAATCGGCACCATCACTGTAAGCGATACGTCGAGTCCTGACGGGGAAACCAAAGAAAATGCGTCGGATCGAAATTATTTCTCAAAATGGCTGGTGCTTTCGCCAACAGCTTGGATTCAGTACGAATTCCCAGGCCAATCCACATATGCTCTGAATTCTTACAAGATTACATCTGCTAACGATTACCCCGAGCGGGATCCTCAAGGCTGGACATTGGAGGCTTCCATCGACGGCGTGACTTGGACCGCTGTTGACAGCCGGCAGAATGAGAACTTTTCCTACCGGTTTCAATCAAAATCCTATTCATTTAGCAACGCGACTGCTTACAAGTATTACCGATTCAATTTCCAATGCCTAAGCGGGACTAGTGTGCAGCTGTCGGAAATTGAGTTGTTCGACGGATCGCAGGAAACCTATGCAAAGCCGAATCCACTCATTTCAGCAAGTGGGGAAACCCTCCCTGATCATGGCAAAGCCAATGCTTTTGACGGTACCAGCAATACAAGTTGGCTGACTCCGCAAAGCAGCGGATGGCTTCAATTTGATTTCGGACAACAGATCGTCATCGACGGTTATGCGTTTAGCGCTGCTAACAGTGCTCCGGACAGCGACCCGAAAATATGGGATTTGAAAGCTTCTACCGACAATGTGAATTGGATTACGATCGACTCCAGAAACAGCGAAGATTTCCGTTATCGGCACCAGCGCAACCACTATGTGCTGCCGATGAATCAAAAGGCGTATCGTTATTACCGCTTTGAATTGGACAATCATTCCGGCGACGCACTTCAAATCGGGGAGGTTGCGTTCAGTCGTCCAGATGACGCATGGCATACTGTTGCGCCTATTATCGACATGCACAATATGGATACGACCAACGGCTACTTATTTGATCAAGCCATTCCGGATCCGCAGAGCGATATCCTAGCCGTCATTCGTCAAGTTTGCAATACGCTATACGCAAGTCCGGCTGATGTACCGATTCGTCCGAGAACTCTGCATGTAACTATCAGTAATTATGATGGTGTAGCAAGTGTTAGCGGAAGTCCGACAGATGCGAATCTCTCGATAAGCTCCCGCTATCTTAAAAGTTATGCAGATTCCGGGAAACCGCTCCGTCAGGAGATTCTAGGTATCTTATATCATGAACTCACACATGTGTACCAGTTCGATGATCGAGGTACGCCGGATATCGGCTATATGATCGAAGGGATGGCCGATGCGGTACGTTTTGAGAATGGCTACCATGACCGGTACAGCATGACACCGGGAGGCACCTGGCATGACGGCTACGGAACGAGCGGCAACTTTTTTCGCTGGATCGATGAGAAGAAGCATACCGGATTTCTGCGTGAGCTGAACGCGAGCTTAAATCCGTTTGACGGCCAAACCTGGACACCGGCTGTGTTCCAGCAAATTACCGGAACTGACGTAGACACCTTGTGGAACGAATATCAAGTTTCCCTGGATAAAAGTCAGCCGACGGCACCGGGTGATCTTACAGCCACAAACACTACGGATACCACCGTCACATTATCCTGGTCTGCATCAACGGACAATCTAGGGATTGCCGGATATAATATCTATTCTAATGGCGTCAAAATCAGTACTACACAGTCAATCGGCTATAAGGTAAACGGACTTACAACCGGATCCGCATATACCTTTATGGTTAAAGCGGTGGATCATTCCGGAAATGAATCCTCAGCAAGCAACACGATAACCGTTATCGCCAAGGCCAGCAATACTGCTACAATTTATTACCGGAAAGGATTTGCTACCCCATACATTCATTATCAGCCTGATGGAGAACAGTGGACGGCCGCTCCAGGCGTAGCGATGGCGGATTCCGAGTACAACGGCTACAGTAAATCCACCATCACTTTGGGCAGCGCAACCGGGTTGACAGCTGCCTTTAATAACGGTTCAGGTATGTGGGATAACAACGGAGGTACTAATTATAAGTTCTTGGCCGGCGTATCAACATTCATTAATGGTACCATTACATCTGGCCTCCCGCATCCTGACGGTGTTACCATTGTAATCTCAGTTCCTGCTAACACACCGGCAAACGAGGATCTGTATCTCACTTCGAGTCTTACGGGCTGGAATACCGCAGATGCCAATTATAAGCTGACTCGAAACGCTGACGGTACCTACAGCATCAAGTTGAACGTTGCCGCCGGCACGAATATTCAATACAAAATCACCAGAGGTTCCTGGGCAACGGTGGAAGTAAACAGCAACGGAAGCGATATCGCAAACCGTTCATTGACTACAACAGCTGGAGCTTCTACCGTTTCAATCAGCGTTCAGCGCTGGAAAGACAAATAAGAACACCCTAAGTGGAAAAAGGGTAACTAATTTAGCGTTTTTCGCTCCTCATGAGGTAATATGACCCAATTAAGCTCCATTTTTCCACTTAAATCTCATTATTTTCGATTTTCCGCAAAAATAAGTTCCCTTTTTCCAACTAGCCTTTGCGAAGAAGCGGGTGAGCAGGTGCTTGTTGGAAAAAGGATATTAAGACTGACTAATCCTTTAGCTTTATTGTTTCTTAGATATGGGTCAACGGAGACTAAGCAGCCATCCTGCCTCAACAACGGCATTTCTGCCGGTGTTTCCAGGCAATCCGGCTATGGCGAATGCGCTGATTACGGATTTCAGTATACATTTGCATGCCGATTATACGTCCGATCTTCTCAAGCAATGATTTTGATCTTGCACGTAAAGCGCTGATGTTACATGTAAGCGATTACTTAAAAGACCCTGTGGAACCGGCAGAACTGGCTAGAAGTCTGGAGGCAGTGAAACGGAAACTGGAATCTCCGAATAGCCCCTTTCCTTCTGCTCAAGCCGTACACAATGCTGTGGCAGGGAGAGTCCCCTCCTCCTCCAGCTCAATCATCGAAGAAATCAAGCTCTATGTGGAGAAGCAATTGCACCGGAATATTACACTTAAGCAGATTTCCGATGTACTGAACTTTAACTGTGCCTATCTCGGACAGAAATTCAAGCAGCATGAAAATATGTCCTTCAACGAATACCTGCTGCTGCGGCGCATGGAGGCGAAGCTGCTGCTGGAAACCACCGAAATGAAAATCTATGAGATAGCGGACGCCGTCGGTTATACGGAAATAGACTGGTTCTACAAAAAATTCAAAGAATACACGGGAACGAGCGCCAACGAATACCGCAAGCAATGCTTCATCACGGCCTGAACCGGAGGGCGGACTCCATCTATTGCAACATGCATTTGAGGCTTTAACGGCTGCGTGCCTTAAGCCGGGCATAGCAGCCGTCCGCCAAGCGTTAATATTTGATAAATATATATAATAATTGAAATTTTGAATTATTTCTGTTATTCAATTGCGGTTTCATCTAATAATAGATCAATAACTGATGAGGATCGGTCATTGTTTGAATACAGGCGATAATTTATTATAGTTGCATAGATATGAAAGCGCTAACATTCTAGAAGGTTATGGAAGGAGGAAGGCATACCGGCCAGGATGTACAAGGGTCTAGCAGCCCTGCTGAAAGTTTCAGTTATACAAATAGACAAAGGGGAGTGAAACGATGCGCAGCCACAGCATGAGAAGCAACTCTATACGAAAATTTCTTTATATTTCGCCCTTTATGGTTTTACTTGCTGTCTTTGCATACTATCCGCTCTATGGATGGGTGTATGCCTTCTTCGACTACATGCCGCCCATTCCGCTGTCACAAGCGCCGTTTGTCGGTCTCAAATGGTTTCGTTCCTTGGTAGAGAACCAGGTAAAGGTCGATCAACTGCTTCAGGTCATCAAAAATACGTTCGGCATGAGCGGGCTGAGTATACTGTTCTCTTGGCTTCCCATGATTTTTGCCATCTTCCTGACCGAGATCAAAGCTGTGCGTTTCCGCAAATTTATCCAGACCGTAACCACTCTTCCAAACTTTATCAGTTGGGTCCTCGTATATTCCCTGGCATTTACCATGTTCTCCAGTGAAGGTGTCGTCAACGGCTTTCTGAGCCAGCTGGGGCTTATCCAATCTCCTGTACTCTTTCTTCAGAACTCGGACCATGTCTGGATTACGATGTGGTTCTGGGCCACATGGAAGACATTGGGTTGGTCGGCTATTTTGTATATAGCAGCGATAATGAGCATTGATGAGTCCCTGTATGAAGCGGCTTATGTAGACGGTGCCACAAGAATGCAGGTCATCCGGCATGTGGTTTTGCCAAGTATGCTGCCGACTTATTTTGTGCTGCTGATGCTCCAGATTGCCAGCTTCCTGAACAATGGTCTGGAGCAATATTTCGTTTTCCAGAATGCCTTTAACAAAGACACTATACAGGTACTGGATTTATACGTATACAACCTTGCCATGGGCGGCGGCAGCTATTCCGTTTCCGTAGCGATCAGTATGCTGAAAAGCCTGATTAGCGTTGTGCTTCTCTTTTCTGTAAACGGGCTGTCTAAAATGTTAAGAGGAGAGGGCATCGTATGAGTGACAACCTGACAGGACTGACGCCGAATGCCGCAGACCATAACAGCCGCTTCTCCAAAAAAATCAAAATGCAGGTCAGTACAACCGACAAAATGATTTCAGCCATAATCTATATTGCGTTCACGCTCTTTGCCTTCATTTGTGTATACCCCTTTTACTCCATCATTATCAATACGATCAGTGCCAACGACCTCAGCGCCAAAGGCGAAATTGTGTTTTGGCCGAAGGGGATCCATTTCCAGAACTATGTTGATGTGTTTAAAATACCGGGGCTGTGGAATGCGTTTGTCATTTCCTTGGGTAGAACGGTAATCGGCACGCTTTTGACGGTCGGGGCCTCTGCCTTTTTGGGATTCATGTTTGCCCAGGAGGATATGTGGGGCAAAAAATTCTGGTACCGCTTTACCATTATTACGATGTTTTTTAATGCCGGGATTATCCCTTGGTATTTGACCATGAGATCCCTGCATCTGACCAACAATTTCCTGGCATACGTCCTGCCGTCCGTTGTAGCTCCATTCTTCATCATTCTGGTGAAGACGTTTGTGGAATCCACGCCGAAGGAATTGCAGCAGGCAGCCAGCATTGACGGTGCCGGAACTTTCACTATCTTTTACAAGGTGATCTTGCCCATCAGCAAACCGATATTGGCTACAGTCGCCATATTCTCGGCAGTGAACCAGTGGAACTCCTTTCAGGATACGCTGCTGCTGGTTACGGACAGCAAATTGTACAGTTTGCAGTTTATTCTGTATAACTACATCAATCAGGCCAGCTCTTTATCCACCATGGTCAACCTGCAAAATGCCGGATCAACCGCCATGGCCAGTCTGTCCACCAAGCAGACCACCACATCCATTCGTATGACCGTTACTATCATCGTTGTCGCACCTATTTTGCTGGTTTATCCGATTTTCCAAAGATTCTTTGTCAAAGGGATTATCATTGGTGCAGTCAAAGGTTAATTTGCACTATTGTGATACATTAATCATTTGGGGGGCTGTAAATGAATACACATCATAAGCTGGCCAAAAAATCTCTGCTGCTCTTTGGCACCATACTTCTTCTGGGAGCGACGGCACTCAGCGGATGCAGCGGCAATTCCAACAATGCCGCAGGGACAGCGGCAGGGACAGCAACCGGGTCAGCCGAGCCTGGTGCAGGCATCGATCACAGCAAACCGCTGACCATTACCGTATTCGACAATGCGGCCAATTACCAGGGAGAGCAGACCGGATGGTACGGAAAGCTGATTAAGGATAAGTTCAACATCACTCTAAATATTCTGTCTCCGCAGGTTGCCGGCGATCAGCTGTACAAGACAAGATCGGCCTCGGGAGATTTGGGAGACCTTCTTATTATTGAAAACAGCCAGTTGGAGGAATTGATTCCGGCGGGTATGATTATGGATCTCACGGACAAGATCAAGAATACAGAGTACCTGTCCAAATATGTAGACAATCACTTTAAGCCTTTCAATGCTGCATTCGAAAGCGTCAATAAGGACGGTAAAATTTATGCGCTGCCGACTTTTGTTTCGGACACTTCCCCAACCACCTTCTCGGAAGAAATCCCTTACTCCAGCCCGATTATGCCCTGGGATTATTACAAGGGGATAGGCTCTCCCAAGCTGAACAATCTGACGGATCTGATGAATGCCCTGAAGCAGATGCAGGAGAAGTATCCCAAGACACCGGACGGCAAACCCATTGTTCCGATTACCCTGTGGAAGGACTGGGACAACGGAAGTATGGAGAACGTTCGTTGGCTAAGCAACTGGTACGGTTATGAGCAGCCGAACGGAACCTCCACCCTTCAGTTGAATGCAAAGGGCGATATCGTTCCGCTCGTTGACGACAATAGTATGTACAAGAAAATCCTCCAATTCTATTATGACGCCAACAAAATGGGGCTGGTTGACCCTGACTCGCCGTCCCAGGATTGGAATAAAGTCTCTGAAAAGCTGACCAACAAGCAGGTTCTTCTCTTGTGGTACTCCTGGCAAAGAGGCTTCTACAACACCATTGAAAGAGGCAACCAAGGCGACGGCAATGTAGCCATTCCAATCGCCGATACCCATATTATCCAGAACAGCGATGCCTACTTCGGAAACGGAAGAGTATTTGCTATTGGTTCAAAAGCGAAGAGCCCGGAAAGAATCATGGAATTCATGGATTGGCTGGCCTCTCCCGAAGGTTTGCGCTACTACACCAATGGATTCGAAGGTTTCAACTATGAAAAGACTCCCGAAGGCAAATTTAAGCTGACTGAAGTAGGGCAAACCGCTTTCCAAGAGAATACCCCCGTTCCTGATGAGTACGGTGGCGGCGGATATCAAGATGGGCAGAGCAAGCTCAACACGATGATTATGAGTGATTTTGTCGTCGATCCGGAAACGAAAGAATTCTACAACAACACTTACTGGAGCTCAACCATAGAAGCGAACAAGACGGTTCTGACTACGGAGTGGCAGAAAGCGTATAACGCAACCACCCCGACAGAATACTATCAGAAAAACAATATGATCGATATCGTGCCAAATATTAATACAAGTCTCGGATCGGATTCATCGGATATCAAGAACAAACGCAGCCAGATCTCGGATTATGTCAAGAACACATCCTGGAAGATGATCTTCGCCAAGGATCAGGCAGAATTCGATCAGCTCTGGAACAAGCTGAAGTCCGACGTAGTTGGTCTCGGTTGGAATGATGTCCTTGCCGTGGACACGGAAAGAGCACAAAAAATCGTTAAAATGCGTGCCGATGCAGTGGCCAATAAATAAATCATTGCTACACTGAGCGCTTGTGCATATCCTGATCTAATCAAAGGGACGTTCCCAACAGCCATATCAGGTCTGTCGGGAACGTCCCCTTTTGGTCTTATAAGGCTGCAAGCAGCAGGTAGCCTGTAAGCAGCCAGCTAAAAAATGCGCCTGGAGAACTGGTACAGGCCGTTCTTCCAGATCGGCCAATCGTGGCCGCCGTTTTCCTCCGCCCAGATATGCGGCACAGCATGCTGCGCTAGATAGGCATGTGTCCGGTCACTGACATGCTTGAGGCTATCCAGATCCCCGCACGATAGCCAGAGCAGGCTGAGCAGTTCCGCGGTCTTCTGCGGTTCCGGCACCAGCAGCTCGGGCAGCTTCGTGTTGGGCGCCGGGGAGAACGCCCCGATCCAGGCGAACCGGTCCAGGTTATTCAGACCGATATTCAGGGACTGCCCTCCGCCCATCGATAACCCGGCAATGGCGCGGTGCGTCCGGTCTGTCAGGACCCGATAGTTCGCTTCAATATAAGGGATAAGATCATAGAGCAAATCCGATTCGAAGGTTTCGAACGCCTGCAGCTTGTCGGGAGCAAATGTATCACCTTCCGCGCGGTCATTCAGCATCGCCCGGCCGTTGGGAAGAACGACGATCATGGGCTTCAGCATTTGGTCGGCATACAGGTTGTCCAGGATGATCTGGGGCCGGCCATGATTGTACCATTCCATCTCGTCTCCGCCGATCCCGTGCAGCAGATATAACACACTGTATTCCTGTCCGGCGGAGGCGGAATAACCGGGCGGCATATACACCATTGCCTTCCGGGTGTTGCCTACCGTCGTGGAGGGATATTCTATAGTATGGATCGCCCCCCGGGCAATGCCTTCCCTCTCCTTGTCATATCCGGCCGGTGCCGTATGCATCTTATAATTCGGATGACTTTCGTTCATACCCGCTCATTCCTCTCTTGGCAATGAAGGAACCCCCGGCCTGAGTGAATGGTCAAGGGTTCCAACTGTTATTTTGGTGGCTTCGATTTGAAGGCTATAGCAGCCAAAGAAGAGTTTCCTCTGCTTAATTGGACGGATAGGGATTGATGGGTTGAATGGTGCCGTCCGGGTTATACTTCAGTTCTGTATATTTGACGCACCGCTTATGGTTAACACCGTCAGACAACGAGCAGTCATGATAGAACAGATACCATTTCTCTTCAAACTGTACAATGGAGTGATGCGTGGTCCAGCCGATCACGGGCGACAGAATTTCTCCCTTGAAGGTGAACGGGCCCATAGGCTGCTCACTGACGGCATATACCAGCGTATGCATTGTGCCTGTTGAGTAAGAAAGATAGTACAGACCGTTATATTTGTGGACCCATGGTCCTTCAAAATACCTCCGGTCCTCGTCGCCGGCAAGAATAGGGTTTCCTTCTATGTCTACAATGGAAATTTCCTGCGGCTGCTCCTCAAATGAGAGCATATCTTCACTCAGCACCGCCACACGCGGCCCGATCGCCGGCTTGTCCAAGGCAGGCCCTTCATGCCCGGGATTGAATTCTCCGGTCTGCCACTTCTCCAACTGCCCTCCCCAAAGTCCGCCAAAATACATATAGGCCCGGTTGTCTTCATCGACAAAGACAGCAGGGTCTATGCTGTAGCTCCCCGGAATATAATCGGGCTGTGCCTGAAACGGACCTGCCGGAGAAGGAGAAGTCGCCACGCCAATACGGAAAACGCCTTCCTTGTCACGGGCCGGAAAAAATAAATAATAGGTATTATTCTTGAAAGCCGCATCCGGCGCCCACAATTGCTGCGAGGCCCAGGGAACGTCTCTCAGATGAAGCGCCTCCCCATGATCCACCACCGGTGAAGCCAGATTCTCCATCGATAAAATATGGTAATCTTCCATAGCATATTGATCCCCGTTGTCATTGCTCGGTCCGTCATGATCCAGATCGTGGGAAGGATAGATATAAATTTTGCCTTCAAACACATGCGCAGACGGGTCTGCGGTATAGATATGAGTGACGAGCGGTTGATTGGGCTTTGGAATTGAATTCATGTTGCATCTCCTTTTTTGTTATCGCATATTCTATCCTGAAATAACGATGCAGTTCATACGACATTGTTATGGAAGCCTCGAATTTGGCGAAGCCAAATGGAGGGCCTTCTCCGAGATTTCATCGTCTGAAGTGCCGCCAATGGACGGTATGAATGTCTATTTAATCTATCCCGCGGTTTAGCCTACGGTTACTTCAATGGATACCTTTTTCAGCTCCTGGTTCAGATCTTTATCCTCTGTCAGATCCAGGACCGGCACACCGTCAATGTCAAAATGCACGCGGCGCAGGCCGGAGCTTCTCGGTCCGTCAATTCCCGGTCTTGCGTGGTAGGCGTTCCAAATGACCCCATCCTCGTCTGTCACATAGGAATTGTGGCCCGGGCCATATTCCCCCGGCACACTTCTGGAGGTCAGCAGCGGATAGTTCCCTTTGGTCCAGCTGCGGATATCCAGCAAATCCGCACCCTTGGCGGCTGTCAAGAGACCCACAACATAGGTTGCATCCACCGCAGCGCTGGCAAAGGTCAAAAATAATTTGTCAGCGGTGTAGAGGGCGAACGGCCCTTCATCCACAAAGGTATGATTATTGGCCCAGCCATAATCGGGTTTGGTCAGAAGCACCGGATCACTGGTCAGCTTCCACGGCTCCTGCGGGTCGATTGTTGCGATATAGATCCAAGCTCCAAGATCGACAGGCACGAACTGGCGCTCCGACCATGCGGCGTAATACTCTCCGTTCCATTGAATTACGGTCATATCAAGTGAAATGGTCTTCCCGGCTTCGCACAGATACGTACCGTCTTTCTTCACCACACGCCGGGGCATCGACCAATCGGCAGCGCACATCGGATTTCCGCCTGCCTGCAGCTTCATGACATGTGACTCTTCATACAGAAATTCCCCCGGTGTTGCCGCATGAAAGATATACAACTCATCCTTAATGATATGAAATTCCGGCGCCCACAGCAGCCCGCCGATCTGCTCATAGGTATTTGAATCCAGGATCAATGCTTCCCCGGCATTTGCCAGACCCGGGATGGTATCGGCTTCCCGCATATATAACGTGTGATTTTGGTCCGCATCGTTGGTGGCAATGAAATAATACTTTCCTTTCCATTTCGCAATGCAAGGGTCCGCACGGTCGAACGCAACCGGAAACGGGTAATGCTCCTGATGGACTTCACCGGAAATTCTGTAGGTTCCTGCCTTGTCCCAATGGATTTCGTCGGTGTTCCAATTCACCCTTTTCAGTGCTTTGGTGCCGTCACTGTACAGGGCCGTGGCCCGGATGGCTTTTACATCCTCTTCAGAAGCCGCTGTTACGCGGTCCGGGATTTCAATGGCAATGTTGGCCGGAACTGTAAGCTTGCAGTAGAGCCTGCGGGCTGTTTCCTTAGGTACCGTGATGTAGTTGCGCGGCAGAATCCCCTCAATATCGGCAAGCACTGGCTCCAGTGTAAAGGGCTGGGCCGCTTCCGGAGCCGAGATATCCTTCAAGCTCATAATATCGGCTATAAAATTCTGATACCCGTTACCCAGCTCATCGATCCAGCGGATCAGGTAACCCTTCCGGCCGGTATCATACTCACAGGCGACATCGCTTACAAAGGTATCTGCCTTAAGCTCCAGCAGTCCAACTTCGCTATACTGCAGCAAATCACCGGAAGAGAACAGCAGCACCTTTCCCTTGCTCTCTGCATCGGCTTCGCCTTCTGCCTCCGTACGAACGGCGATCACCCCGAAATTCCCTTCAGCGGTATGAAACAGGTACGGATTCTTCAAGCTCTTGGCCCGGAGTGTACCCTCCTCATTCTCTGTCGCCTTGGCGAATAACACCCCAGAATTATGATTCAATTCCTGAAATAAAAGCCCGTCATTGCTGTAAGCCAAATGCATACTGTGCGCCAGCTTCGGAGCGTATACCATGTCCTCCTGCGGTAACCGGGTATAACAAAGGATATAATTCCGGTCTTCGTATTGTTGTGGTATCATAAGACCAATGACCTTCCTTCATATTGATAATTTCTAATAACTGAAAACTTGTATTTCAGTGGTAGAATTCAGAAATCCCCCTAAAATCCCTTAATGGACAATATAAATTATAGAAAAATACCGAATTCCAAACAATGATATTTCCTGTCCATTAATTGATGTATCCGAAGAAAGGAGAAGCTAATGCCCAAGATCCGCTACGTAGAGTTTGACGCTGCTCATTCTGACGATTTTGTGTACAGTATCCCCGATGGCCTGGATGCCTGGCTCCTGGTGCTCACACAGACTGCAGCGCTGTTTGAAGTTGCCGGAGAATTGAAGGAGTTTCCAGCCCACTCTGCTGTTCTGTATCCGCCTAACCATTCCATCCATTACCGTGCCTGCTCCATAAAGTACGTTAACGACTGGGTCCGTTTTGATGCGGACGAGTCCTATATTACGGAAACCGCCTTGCCTGTGGGTGTTCCATTCTCACTGCCGGACCCCGGTTATTGCCATCAATTGTTTCAGCTGTTAACTTTGGAGAACAGTTTTCACAATGACTATCGGGAGCTTTCCATCGACTACTTGTTTAGAATCATCTTCAATAAGCTTCACGAAGCGTCCCAAGATAAGCTGAGTCCGCAATATTATAAGCTTCTAGAATTGCGCAAGGCCCTGTACAATAACCCGGGCCACCCTTGGACCGTTTCATCGATGGCAGCGTATCTGCACATCAGTGCAGGTTATCTGCAAACGATATATAAATCAACCTTCGGTATTTCCTGTATGGAGGATGTCATTCAATGCCGGATTCGGCTGGCCAAAGAAAAACTTGTATTTGGCCCGCACAAAATTGCCGAGATTGCTGCGCTCTGCGGTTATGCAAATGTGGAGCATTTCTGCAGGCAGTTTCGGCAGCTTACCGGCTACTCCCCCCGGGCCTACCGGGATCAGCATGCCTAGAATAAAAGGACCGGAAGGACAGTTAAATTAAACGTGTTCACCAGGGACAGGCAGCGCCGCATCATCGCGGAAGAACAGGGGAATCTGCTCCAGCGGCGCATCCGGCGTAATGGCCTGGCCCCTGCAAATTTTTCGCCGGTATAGACATGGGTCCCTGTGCAATAGAATAGCTTCTGCGAGCCTAAGCCTAAACCTAATTCTGCCTAATATAATGGAAATAATCGAAATCAGCATAACCGCCGGTCTGTTGGGTCGCATAATTGAACAGGCCAATCCGGTACCCCATAAAATGATCCAGCGTAAATTTCATATGAAGCGTCCGGCCAATCGGCTTCCAACCGGTTCCGTCTTCCGAATAGAAGAAATTGGCCTGATCCAGGCTATCCTCAAAATTGAAATCTATTCTAAGATAAATCCGGTCACCGGTGAACTTTACACTTTCCACCGTCTCCTCGCGGCCGCCGCCGCCGTTGACACACATGCACACGCTGAACTGGCCTTGCTCCCCGGCTGCAATCCCAACAGTGCCGAACCCGTTTTGCAGGGCAACCAGGCCTGCCCGGTCGCCGGGCTGCAGGCCTGAGAGGTCCAGCACCGTCTCCACGCTGCTGGCTGGACCTTCCGTTCGCTGCGTCAGCGTATTGCGCGCCCGCAGGATGCTGTCCGCTGCTTGGCCGGTGCGCAGCCGCAGATGGCCCGGCCGCTCAGTGACAGACCATAACCCGTTATCGGGATTATGGTTCCACTGCCAGTTCAGCGCCAGCCGGTTGCTCTCATAGTCGAACTCATCGCTGATGACAAGCGGCTTCGGCTCCGCAGCTGGAAGCTTCGTCGCAAAGACTTGAGGCGCCGTACCGTTCTCCCCGATGACCGGCCAACCGTTCTCCCAGCTCACAGGAAGCACGCAGGGAATCCGTCCGACAGCACCATGATCCTGGAACAGCACCGCGTACCAATCGCCCTGGGGAGTATCGACAATGCCGCCTTGCGCCACGCCGTTATTATGATAGCCCAGATCATCGTCCAGAATGACCCTCCGTTCATAGGAACCCAGAAGCTCGCGAGAACGGTAGCATAGCTGGCGTCTGCGCTGATTGCCGGTTCTCGGCCATTCAATAAAGAACAGATAGTAATAGCCGTTCAGCTTGTACGCATGACAGCCTTCGATCCGCAGCCCAATGTCTTCCCGTTCTCCTTCAAGCAGCAGTTGACCGGTTCCGCCGGGCTTCACCCGCGTCAGATCCGCTGTCAGCTCCTTGATCCGGATATCGCCATTGCCGTAGATCACATAGCTGCGGCCATCGTCATCCAGGAGCAGGCCCGGGTCATGGTAAAGCCCCGGGATCACTGAACGCCTCCATGTTCCATGCTCTATATCCTCGGTCCGGTAGATATAGAACTGGTCCATGTCATTGGATGAGAAACAGGCATAGTACACCCCCTCCTTAAAGCGGAGGGAGGCCGCCCAAGAGCCTTTGCCATATATCCCTTCTCCATCCAGCAGACGGTGGGCATCATTATCCTCAAAGGTATCATACACATAATTTACAATTTCCCAATCTTTCAAGTTCACCGATTTCATAATCGGACAGCCCGGCATGGAATGCATACTGGTGCTGATCATATAGAACACAGGACCCACCCGGATGACGTCAACATCTGGAACATCTGCCCATATAATAGGATTGGTTATAGTGGTGGTATTCACTGCATTGCCCTCCTTAGGATAAATTCCATTACTGCATGAACTGCCAGGATTCCAGCTTGAACAGACCGGTCCCGGATTTACCCGTAAACACCAGATACAGGTTATGGACTCCCTCTGCTCCGCTAACCTCCGTCTTTAACTCCATCCGTTTCTCCGGCCCATTCGCGGCGGGAACGGCCAGTTCGCCAACCAATACGCCTGCCGGGTCATCCAGATGCAGTTCGATGGCACCGCCGCCCTCAAGGCTTATGACCGAAGCACTGAATGCTTTTGCCCCTTCGCTTCCGAAGCCGACCCCGGATATCCCGATCCAGTCGCCATTGTCAATATCCGTTACAAGGCACTCACCTGCCGCTGCCTTGAATTCCGTCTTGACGCCCGCGCTCCACCCCATCGTTGTTCCCTGTACGCGGTGATACGGGCTTAAGCATTGGATCTGCTGCACCCCCTTGTAATCGGCTTCAATATTTTGTATGGAGCCATCCTCCTTATGGAAGAGGCGGCCCAGATGCGTCGAACGGTAACCTTTTGCAATCCCCTCTGCTTTGGACAAAGTCTGTGCGTGATAAGCGATATACCATTCGTTATGAAATTGAAAAATCGCATGATGGTTATTGCCGGATACTCCGAAGAAATGTCCCGGATTCTTCAGAATTGTCTCATGATAAGTCCAGGGGCCCATCGGATTGCCGCTTGTCATATACGCAATCTCTCCCGCAGGAGGGCTGCCCTCCGGACGTTCCCCGTCATAGAAATTCGAGCAATAAGTATAGTAGTAGACACCGTTCCGCTTATGTATCCCGGAATCCTCAAACATAAATGGCGCTGGAATAACCTCAGCAGTCCCCTCTACGCTGGTCATGTCATCCCCCAGCTTCATAACCCGTGCCGTACCAGGCTCCGCGTACTCTCCTTCCGGCACTCCGCCACCGAAGTAGATGTAACCCTTGCCGTCATCATCAACCAGAACCGCCGGGTCGAACAGCCAGGTTACGTCCCCGGCTCCCGGAGTGGAACGCAGAATCAGGGCCTCACCGATAGGGTCGGTCCACGGTCCCACCGGACTGTCACCCGACAGAACGCCAATGCCGCTGGCATTATTGGCGAAGTACAGGAAGAACTTATCCTTGCCATCAATCACCTTATGGACCGCAGCAGGCGCCCATGACTGGGTAGCCCATTTGGCCGCCCCTTCCTGCCCTGCCGCCGCAATCTCGCCATGATCGGTCCAGTTGACCAAATCGCTGGAGGAAATGACCGCAATCTTATTGATACTGCTGTAAGTGTTCTCTTTCACCACGCCGTTCCCGTCGTACTCCAGCGCGTCATTGGTCATGTACAGATAGACCCTGTCCCCGAACACCAGGGCATACGGATCGGCCCCATATCTATGCGCGACCAGCGGATTGCCGTTCGGCGGAACCTTACCGATTGCTTGATTCAATGGACTTGTCATTGTATTTCCTCCATTTATCTTAAGTTTTCCAAACTTTATTCAGCGTTATAATTTTGAAGCAGCCAGCTCGGCAAGGCGTCCAAACGAAGCTTTGGGCTGCTGATGTTCGTCAAACAGGAACGGCCAGTTTTTACGTCCGCGTACCGGGAAACCGTCCAGCCAGGTATAGTCATCAGCCACACCCCAGAAGGTAACAGAATCAATAGCCTTTCTATATTCCAGCAGCAGGGCAAAAATCTCCGCATAACGTTCCTCCTGCAGCTTCAGCATCTCTTCTGTTGGCGCTTTCAAATCAGTCCGCTTGTCTTCGAACCGGAACATAGAGAGATCCAGCTCGGTAATGTGGATTCTAACGCCAAGGGAAGCGTACAGCTCAAGCGCACCGCGGATTTCACCAACCGGAGGACCATAGATATTCCAGTGCCCCTGCATGCCTATCCCGTGAATCGGTGTATTTTGGTCGAGTAAGCTGCGGACCAGCTTGTAGATTTTGTCGCGTTTGACAGGATCGGTCTCGTTATAGTCGTTGTAGAACAGCAAGGCGTCCGGGTCTGCCTGATGCGCCATTTCAAAAGCCTCCCGGAGATAATCCTCTCCAAGCATTGCCAGCCATTTCGTATCCCGCAAATATTGACCGGACTTATCCTCAATGGCTTCATTCACCACATCCCAGGCATAAGCCCGCCCCCGGTATCGTCCCACAACCGTATGGATATGGGTTTGCAGACGGCTGAGCAGCTCTTCTCTGGTACAAGGCTCGCCTGCCGGATTACGGAACATCCAGTCTCCTGTCTGATTATGCCAGAGAAGCGTATGGCCCCGGACCCCGATTTGATTGGCCTCCGCGAATTCAAAGATACGGTCGGCGGCATCAAAGGTATAGACTCCCTCTTGAGGCTGGACTTCCTCCGGCTTCATTACATTTTCGGCTGTAATGCTGTTGAAATGCTTGGCAATGAAAGGAGCTTGGGCAGATAAAATATCAGTGCTGACCGCAGCGCCAATTTTGAAGGCGTCCCGGAACAATTCATGCAATGCGGGTAATCCGCTGCTTGCCTGCGTCATATCTAAAACCTCCTAATTACAATATTTTTCAGACAGTTAAGTTTATGATATCGTTTTTGTATGCGTTTACCATTACTAAATTCAAGAAATCTACCCATCAACCTTCAGCGCGGGTCTGGTTGCGGTAAGCGACCGGTTTCAGCGCGGTCCGCTTCTCAAACTCTCTTAAAAAATGATGGTAATGCACATAACCCACATTCTCCGCAATGTTCCGGACGGTCTCACTTGTCTCGGCCAGCCGCTTTTTGGCTTGTTCGATGCGCAAATTATGAATATATTCGAGAATGCTGATTCCATTCTTCTTGATAAATGCCTGGCCCAGATATACCGGATTGATGTAAAAGTGCTCCGCAATCTCTTTTACGGTCAATGCCTTGGAATAATTGTCCTTCAAAAAATACTCCACCCGTATAAGCGGATGCTCGGAGCCGCGTTCCTTATGCTGCCTGATATATTCCATACATGAATTCAACACAACCAGAAGGGTGTCCTCCAGCGCTGCAAGCGACTTTGGCTTTGATTTAAAAAATTCAAAAGAGTCGCTCCATTGCTCAGCCTCCCCTCCGAATTCCTGCGCCAGCACTATACTTTTCAGCATGATATCGATGCTTGTCATCTGTACAACTTCAGGCGCAGTCCTATTCTGTTCAAACATCCTGAACATTTCCTGCAATTTATCCCAAGCTTTCTGCTCCTGCACTCTCTCGACTGCGCTCATCAGTTCCTCGGTCAGCACTGCGGAAGGAAGATTATAGCTTATCTCGCTCCGGGCATTCGTGGCGGTGTCAATGGGCCCGCCCGCCTCCGAATAGAAAAAGTGGCGGGCGGCTGCCCTTGCTGCCACCATATAGGAGACAGGCAGTTCCCGAAGCGACTGCACACTCGGCCCGATGCTCACCGCCCCCTTCCCCCCGTTCCCTGACAATGACAACTCGGCATGTACCCGCCTAGCCAGCTCCGCCGCCCGTGCTGAGCTATCTACAACAATCCCCGCCTGATCGCCGGGCAAATCAATAAACAAGGCGCCCACCGAACCAGCCAGCTCCCGGCAGATTTCCGTGATACTGCTTTTGGGGCCGTCCACATGTATATAAGTCCACCCCGAAACCGCCTCATCCAGACGGTCCATTTGCTCGGCAATCTCCTCTTCCGGCTCCGCCCACTGCCCTTCGAGCATATGGGCGATCGCAACGGGAAGAAGCCGGTTCGCCAGCATGTTCTGCTGCATCTTCTGCTTAACACGCGTTTCCAGCTCGTCCGAAATGGCTGCAAGCACTTTATCCCATTCCTCTTCCATAACAGGCTTCAGCAAATAGTGTCTGACCCCGTAGCGGAGGGCAGTCCGCGCATATTCAAACTCGCCGTATCCGCTGAGTACTACGAAGACCGGCTGCTCCATCTCCAACTGGCGTACGCGCTTGATTAGCTCCAAGCCGTCTATGCCGGGCATACGGATATCTGTAATCACCAGATCAGGGGAACACTCCTCAACCGCAGCCAACGCTTCCTCCCCGTTCTCGCAGGCTCCGCAAATTTCGAAGCCCAGCTCCTCCCAATCGGTCAACGTTCTCAGACCCTCTAATGCAATCGTTTCATCATCTGCTAAAACCACTCTAAACATGGGATCCCTCCACTTTTGGAGCCATTGCCAAGTCAATGGGAATTTGAATTGTGATAGCCGTCCGTTCATACTCGGTGCTTTCAATGGTAAACCCGGCTCTTCCGTCATAATACATCATCAGGCGTTTATAGACATTCCGGAGTCCGATATTTTTACTGGAGTCTTGCTCCGATTGCAGGTGGGACTCGATCCACTCCAGCTTCTCCTTCTCGATTCCTTTTCCGTTGTCAGTCACAACAATTATTAGACCTGCATCGTTCATGGAAGCAGACACGTGAATCTTCCTTGCACCTTTGACCGACTGCAGACCATGCTTGCAGGAGTTCTCCACCAGTGCCTGGACGCTCATTTTGGGAATCCGGCAATTCAGCACGGCGGGGTCGATATCAATGTCGTAAGTGAACCGGCTCTGAAAGCGGAATTTTTCAATCTGCAGATACATTTCAATAAAAGATATTTCTTCCTCGACGGTAATCAGATCGTCCTTCCAGCTCAGCAGCCTGCGCAGAATAAGGGCCAGATTCCGGATTACATCGGTGACCTCTTCATACTTATATTTCTTGCAAATGACCAATATGGCGTTCAACGTATTAAAGAGGAAATGCGGGTCTACCTGACTTTCCAGATAGTTCAATTCGGCTCTTACCCGCTCCAGCTCAAGGTCCTTTTTCTGAATTTCCAGCTTATACACATCATTGATCAAGTTGCGGATTTTCTCCGTCATCAGATTGAAGCTGCGGATCAAGCCGCCGATCTCGTCCTTTCCCTCATACATATCAATGTTCTCAAAATGTTCGTATTTGACAAGCTTCATGTGCTTGTAGAGCAGCCTTACCCTCAGATTATAGGATTGTAAAATAAAGATCATTAATAGGGTAGGGATAATGATCGTCAGCACAGCAAAAATTAGCGAAACCCGAAGCGCATGGCTCATCTCATGATTGATTTCTTTGCCTTCCGGCGTTCCGATCAACTTCCAGCCTTTCGTATATCCTGCGCTGCCCAAAGAACGGACAATCTGCTTGGACGACTGGCCTTCGTCCGTGTTAACGTTTAACAAGTCGTTTTTATCCAGGGAGTAGTAGGAATGATCCGATTCCAGCACGACACGGTTCTGCCCATCCACGAGCTTAAACCGCAAATAGTCGCGCTCTTTCTGGAACAGCTCCTGCACATTGTTCAACCGCAGATCGATTCGCAGATATTTACGGTAGGGCTGTCCCGTAAAGCTGTCCAATTTGCGGATAAGGCTGACAAACACTTCCTGCTGAGGCGGATTGAGCGGGTTGGTCCCCCGGTAAGAGGTTAACAGCACGTTGTCCGCACCACTGGAAATTTTGTGGTACCATTCACTCTCCTTGTCGTTGTCAGACAACACAAAGTAACTGCCGCCATTCTGGATGGTCGGATTCGTAGTATACACCCCCATCCAATAAATATAGGAATGCAGATTGCTGTATTGCCGCATCTTATCCCTCAGAACATTGTCATAAGCTTCATAATAAGCCTCGTTATCCGGATAAGCATAATCCATCATTTCATTATAGGCACGGTCCGCGGCAACCGTATTGCTTATCGCCACACATTCATTCACGATTTGCATGAGATCATAGACTACCCGATCCACAGAGATCTCAAGATTCCCTCTTTCACGAGCATCCACATTACGGCTGATCTGAACATAAAAGAGGGCGTTAATGGTGAGTATGGGGACAAGAACGCACAGCAAATAGATAAACAGAAATTTGTATTTGAGCGGGACATCGTTGATGATGGCAGATGGTTTCCGTTTCCCCTTCATGCCGCTCCCCTCCTCCCCCTTGGAATTAGCCCTTCTTGTATACCGAAGGCGAAACGCCATTCAGCGCTTTGAACTTGGCAGCGAACAAATCCGCATCGGAATAACCCACACGCCCCGAGACATCCGAAATGCACATATCTGTCCGGCGCAGCAGCTTCTTGGCTTCTTCAATGCGGTATTCATGGAGAAATTCGTTAAAGGAAACGCCATAGTATTTCTTGATTCGTTGTCCCAGATAGGCGGAATTCACATGCAAGTACTTCGCAATGTCCTGCAGCTTCAGCTTCTCCTGATAATGCGCCCGGACATAGTCTATTGCCGCCGATACGATCCGGTCTTCCTGATTGTTGTCCGCTGCTGCGAACCATTCAGCAGCTTCACGCAGCTCTTCCTCCGTCTGCCGCTCAAGCAGCGGCAAGCAGCAAGCGGTGACCCGGGGCGGAAACCACTTATTCGCCCATACTGCCGAGTCCCCTCCTCTTGCGTCGATTTCACGGAGCAGCTCCGCTTTGATATTGGCCAGAAAAGCGTCGATCCATGCATTTGAAGCAACATCCGTCGAAAAAATTTTAAATACATCGCTCAATAGCAAGCTTAACCGGTCCAATTCCCCTTGGGTAACCGATTGCAGCAGCGATTTCTTCAGTTCTGCCGGAAACAACGCCAATTGATCCTTGTCCTGTTCCCGAAAGAAACCAATACCGCGGTTGTCCGAATCCGCTCTGCATAATTCAGCCGCCAGCGCTTCATTATAGGCAGCATTCAGAAACTTCACCCCATGATGCTCAAGGCTTGCCGAGAAAAGAACGTGACTGCTGTATTGAGTCCGCACCTCATTGATCCAGCTTGCCAGCATCTTGGGGTCAAGCACCGGACCTTCCTGGGGGGAAACCAGCAAATAGCCATGCTTATGGCTTCCGGCCGTAAAAGGATAAGCAGTTATATTGCGGAACGGCTCCTTGGCGTTCATGGAACAGACTTGGCTTTGCAGCTGCATGCTGTCGAGCAAAGCACCCCAGGCCAATACACAGCATATCCGGGAATCGGGACGGATCTTAAGCGCCTTCAATCCCGCTTCCAATTCTTCTTCTGCAGGATTCTCCCGCATCAGAAGACGGGATACGGTTTCCACCTGCATGAAGGCGGAAACCGCTTCGCGCCGTGAAGCAAGCTTGCGCTCAGCATGTATTTGCCGGGCTACGGCCTGCAGTGCCTCGGTCAGTTCTTTTTCATCCAGGGGTTTGGTCAAATAGTTGGACACCCCATACTTAAGGGCTTTCTTGGCATATTCAAAGTCAGCATAGCCGCTAAAAATGATGAACTTCGGTTGGAAATCGCTTTCAGAAATTTTTTCAATAAGCTCCAGGCCGTCGATCACAGGCATGCGTACATCGGTTATAACCAAATCAGGCCGTGTGCTATAAATAAGCTGCAGCGCATCTTCGCCATCCAGCGCCTCGCCGCACACTTCAAAGCCCAGTTCCTCCCAGTCTACCAAGAATCGCAGCCCTTCCAGCATCAGCGGCTCATCATCGGCAAACACTACCTTAAGCATTGGCATCACCATCTTTATTTCTAAATTTTGATTCCGGTAGGCTGACAGTATTTGAACAGGAGAAACCGTTTCGGCCGCTGCCGAAACGGTTGTTATTCACCTATGGTCTATCTAAACCGATAAGTCCAGTTATTCTTTAACACTTCCCAAGTTCAATCCTACCACGAAATATTTCTGCAAGAAAGGGTAGACAAACAATATCGGCACTGCAGTAACGATAGTGATGGCTGCACGGATGGAAGCCGGTGTAACCAAAGCCTGCTGCTGATTGTGCTGATTGCCCGCCAGCAGAGATGGATCATTGTTCGTGCTCATGGTTGAACCGAGCAGCTTCATCATTTCATATTGCAGTGTGCTGAGCTTGATATCCGATGATGCGTACAGGAACGTGTCAAACCAGGCGTTCCATGAGCCTACAGCGATGAACAAAGCTACGGTTGCCAGCACCGGAGTACACAGCGGGAAGATGATTTTCCAGAAAATCCGGAAATCCCCCGCCCCGTCGATCTTCGCCGACTCCGTGAGACTGCCTGGAAGGCCGCGGATATACGTCCGCATGATAATCAGGTTGAATGCGCTGACCAAGCTTGGAAGGATATAGACCCAAAAGCTATGGAGCAGGCCCAACTCTTTAATAAGGAAGTAGTTCGGAATCAAGCCGGCATTGAAATACATGGTTAGGATGAACAGCATGCTGATTTTTTTACGGAAAATGTATTGCGGCTGCGCCAGCGTATACGCCAGCATGGTGGTCAGAAAAACGCCTAATACCGTTGAGAGTATCGTACGGGACACAGAGATAAAAGCGGCATGGTAGATCGTCCCTGAAATAAAGACGGCTTTATAGTTTTCCATGGTCCAGGCACGGGGCCAGAAATAAATTCCGCCCGAAAGAGTGTCACTGCCGTCATTGAAAGAAACAGCCAGCGTGTGGAGGAATGGATAGAGCGTGATGGCAACCACAAAGAGCATAAATATCGTGTTGATTGTATGAAATACAACCGGCTCAATGCGGCTTGAGCTTTTCGTCACAGCTTTCATATGGGCTTCCTCCTCTATACTAATCGCTCTTCGCCGAGGCGTTTTGCGATATAATTTGCGATGAATACAAGAACGACACTGACGATGGTTTTGAAGATCCCTGCCGCGGTAGCCAGAGAATAATTCCCCATAGAGATACCATATTTCAGTACAAAGATATCAATGGTTTGCGACCAGTCCACAGTAAGCCCGTTGCCAAGCAAATATTGCAGTTCAAAGCCGGCATCCAGAATATGTCCGATGTTCATAATCAACAAAATAACGAATGTAGCCTTAATCCCCGGAAGCGTGACATAACGCATCTTCTGAAAACGTTTGGCGCCGTCCATCGACGCTGCCTCATACAGCGAAGGATCAATCGAGGTGATGGCTGCCAGATAAATGATAGTGCCCCAGCCCACTTCTTTCCACACGTTCGAAGCCCCGACAATGCCCCAGAAATATTTCCCTTCGCTGAGCCACATAATCGGTTCATTAATTAAGTGAAGCTTCATTAGGACGATATTGACAATTCCGTCATCAATCGACAGCGAAGTGGCAACGATACCTGCCGCGATGACCCAGGACAAGAAGTGCGGCAAATACGAAATAGACTGAACGATACGTTTGAAAAACTTGACTTTGATCTCATTCAACAGCAAAGCCAGGCCAATTGCTGTAACAGTACCTAGAACAAGGTTTATAAAACTCATGGCAACCGTATTGCGCAGCACCATCATAAAGGTCTCATCTTCAAACAGAAATCTGAACTGCTGCAAGCCAACCCATTCCTGCTTGCCGAAGGACAGTGCCGGACGGTAGTTCTGAAAGGCCATCAGCCAGCCCCAAATGGGTGCATAGTTAAAAATAATTAAATAAATGGCAATCGGCACTGACATGAAAATAAGCTGCTTCTGCATTTTCAGCGTCTTCCAGCTAAGGCTCACACCGATTTCCGGATCGACTCTGCGTTTTCTGGTCTTCTGTGTTTTGACCTGTTTGTCCAGTACGGTATCAGACATGTAGTGTATCCCTCCTGTAAGATCATTCTCTCCACACTATCCGGATTAATGAAGAGCGGGAAATACGATTTCCCGCTCTGTTTCCAGCATTGAATTACACTACTTCACGCTCCAGTTTTTGATGCGCTGCTGAATACCTTCATTCATCCGGTCTTCATATGCCTTGATGTCCAGCTTGTGTATCTGGTTGACATAATCCGTCCAGACCCCTTCAAACTCTGCGGGACTTGCCATAATGGCCTTCGGCAAATATTTAACTTGAAGGTCGTTCAGCTTGGACTGTGCCAATTGGGCTGCCGAACCGTCCTTAAGAACGATGGAGTAGGCAGGGAAGTAGATATTATTTTCCTTCGGTTCCTTGAAGAATTCAGACCATGACTTCTTGTTGTACGCCTTCAGGATTTTCTGATCGTAAGGCTTCAGACTGTCGAAGAATTCCTGCGGCTGAGTTCCGGGATCTGCTGCATTCCCGTCGCTGTAGGTACCTTGAATCTTAGGCATATATCCATGCATGGTTGTGATTTTGTTAGCCACCTGCCAGCTGGTTTTATCTGCGTTCGCCCGTTGTTCCGGCGTCCGGTAGAATGTGCCGTCTTCCTTCACTTCATAATCTTCGCCTTTGATGCCCCATTGGATCGTTTTCTGCCAATCTTCTGTAATCATCTGATCCCAGAATTTGATAATCCGGACAGGGTCCTTGGCATTGATTGAAATCCCGAATCCGCGGTTGGTGCCGACCGCTCCGCGGTCACGATACCATTCCTCAGCACCCGGATAGAGCAGAGGGAAGCCGATATACGTATTTTCAATTTTGCCCTGGGAGATCAAAGAGGTTTCTCCATCCTGGAAGTTCCAGTGCTGGTCAAACATGCCGATGACCTTGCCGCTTGCGATTTTGGCCAAGTACTGGTCGTAGTTCTGTACGAAGGCTTCTTTATCCATCAAGCCTTGTGCGTTAATTTCATTAAGCTTCTTATAATAGGTCTTAGCAATGTCCTTGTCGGCAAAAATCTGCGCTTTGTTGTTGTCTACAATAACGGCCCCGTCATTCGGATGGCCCGACAGATGCTCAGGAGCGTTCTGAAGCGGGAAGACGCGCCAGTCGAAGTTGAGCGACTCAAACCCGATCATATCCGGGTGCTTTTCTTTATATTTGGCAATGATATCGAAATACTCATCCAGGGTCTTCGGTGTCGGATATCCCATTTCCTCAAGTACGGCTTTCTGAAGCCAGAAGCCTGGTCCCTGGTAAGTCGGTTCAGTGATTTTACCCTGATATACGCCATAGCTTGGCAGAACGTAGATGTGGCCGTCGCTCTCATCCTTGATCTGATTCCAGACCGCGGCATAATGCTTCTTCAGGTTGGGAGCGTACTTCTCAATCAAATCCTCAAGCGGAATGTAAGCTTTGGCATTGATTAATTTGTCATCGCCCGACATAATGTCCGGGTAGTCTCCACCGGCAATCATTACTCCCAGCTTCTGCTGCAGGTCGCCTACCAGGAACTCCATATTGAAGCTGACGCCGGTTTTTTCTTTCATCAGTTTGAGAATCTTGTTGTCGGCCGTAGGCTGCTGACCGGGACCGCTCATAAATACCGAGAATGTTACCGGAGCATTGTCGTCTCCATTTGCCGCCGGGCTAGCAGTTCCCCCACTCGCCGTGTTGCTGCTCGTATTATTCGAGCTGCAGCCTGTCAGTGCCAATGTTAGTGCGAATACACCGGCTGCTAGTGCCCGGGCCGAACGTTTTGCCGTTTTATGCATTGTTATGCCTCCCCTTTTGACTAGTGCGTTTGTTACTGTCAATTACCTGGTGACAACTATAATTATACCTTTCAAGAATGCGCTTCCAATTCATAAACTATAGTTCTTCCCCCCTAAAAATACGATAAAATGAAAACGTTTGCTATTCAAGTACTCCTTAGACTTGCTAATGTACGAGGCTTGTCCCTAGACTTGCTAATGCACAAGGCTTGCCCATAGACTTGCTAATGCACGAGACTTGCCCCTGCCAAATTTACATAAAATGGATATAAGTAAATGTTCACAAAAAAGTTATGCTGCAGGTAAGCAAAAGTCATGCAGGACGATTTCATAGAACGTCAGTTGCATTTGTTGTTCATGACATCGGCTCTGAGCCGCAACTTGGATGCGGACAAGCTGGCTGCGTTATCTGGAGAACGACTGCCATGAATCCTACGGCAACTCCCAAGTGGAAAAAGGAAACCTAATTTGCTCCTGCACCCTGTTTTCGCAAGGTGAAGTGGAAAAAGGATAACTAATTCAGCTCATTTTGCCCCCAATAAGGGAATATAATCCAATTAGTTTTACTTTTTCCACTTAAACCTCACAATTGTTGATTAATGAGGAGAAATAAGCTCCCTTTTTCCAACAAATGCTTGCTTAAGGGACCGGTTTGCAGACGTTCGTTGGAATAAGGAGAGCTAACCGGCTAATCACTTACTTCATTGCTTCCAAGACGCGGAAAAACCGGCCGGCCGCGGCGGCTCCAACAACGGTATCTATGTCGTTGGTTCCGGGCTTACCGGCCGTCGCCTCTCCAACAACGTATCTATGTCGTTGGTTCCGGGCTTACCGGCCGTCGCCTCTCCAACAACGGTATCTATGCCGTTGGTTCCGGGCTTACCGGCCGTCGCCTCTCCAACAACGTATCTATGCCGTTGGTTCCGGGCCGATCGGCCGCCGCCTCTCTCGCCCACAGTGGTGGGACATCCGCTGTTGACCGTGCGGTTTCGCGTGGGTCCCTCTGCGGACAGGCTGAGTTCCCTTCACGATCTTTCCGCCGCTGTTGCGGACAGGAAAGCCGTTATGGAGGAGGATTTCTCTATTCAGCAGGACCAACGGACTGTTTGGACATTGCATCATTTCCTATACGAGGACAAGAGGACAAAATGAGATTTCCCTATTTCATTTTACCGGGTGAATGTATAGGAGCTTCCGGCTTCTCCGTTGAACACAACGGGCTCAAGACCGGGCCCCTCCAGCTTGCAAGGACCGGAAACTGTGCAAGTCACAACTGCTTCGGTAACCAGTCCCTCCACCCAGGTGAAATCGAAGGTATATCCGCCCCTCGCCCGCAGACCCTTGACGCTGCCCCCGCTCCAGCTTGGCGGAAGCGCGGGCAGCAGCTTGATTCCTTCCGTATGGCTCTGGAGCAGCATCTCGGCAATTCCCGCCGTTCCTCCAAAATTGCCGTCAATCTGGAACGGCGGATGGTTGTCGAACAGGTTGGGCAGCGTAGAATGCTCCAGCAGAGCGCGGACATTCGCGTAAGCCTGGCCTTCATCCTGCAACCGGGCCCAGAAGTTGATGATCCAGGCCCGGCTCCAGCCGGTGTGGCCGCCGCCGCTGGCCAGCCTGCGTTCCAGCGTCGTCCGGGCGGCTTCAGCCAGTTCCGGCGTATGCTCCACAGTGAAGGCGTCGCCCGGGTACAGCGCAAACAGATGGGAGATATGGCGGTGCCCCGGCTCCACCTCTTCATAATCCTCCATCCATTCCTGAATCTGCCCGTATTTCCCGATTTGCGGCCTTGGCAGGCGCTCAAGAGCGGCGGAGAGTTCTTCACGGAACGCCTCATCCCTGCCGACGATCTCCGCACTGCGGATACAAGCCCCAAACAATGCTTCAATAATCTGAAAATCCATCGAAGCCCCGGCGCAGAGCACTCCCGACTCGCCACCCGGCAGCTTATAGGTGTTCTCAGGGGACACGGACGGGCAGGTAATCAGCCGGCCGTCTTCGTCTTCCACCAAATAATCAAGCAGGAATCTGGCCGCCTCCTTCAACGTCTCATACGCCTGCGCCAGAAAATAACGGTCCTGGCTGAACCGGTAATGTTCCCATAGATGCAGGCACAACCAGGCAGCGCCCAGCGGCCAGAAGGACGCCGGCAGATAGGTATCCTGCGGAGCCGTGTCTGCCCAGATATCCGTATTGTGATGCGCCGTAAATCCTCCGCAGCCGTACATGACCCTGGCCGTGACCCGCCCCGGCTCCCGCATCCGCTCGATCAATTCGAACAGCGGCTCGTGGCATTCGGCCAGATTGCAGATTTCGGCGGGCCAGTAATTCATCTGCGCATTGATATTGATCGTGAATTTGCTGTCCCAGGCCGGGGTGAAGCTGTCATTCCAAATGCCCTGCAGATTCGCGGGCAAGGAGCCCGGGCGGCTGGAAGAGATAAGCAAATAGCGGCCGTACTGGAAATAGGTCGCTATCAGGCCGTTGTCCTCTTCCCCCTTCTGAAACCGCTTCAGCCGCTCGTCAGTCGGCAGCCCGTTCAGATGCGGGTTCTCCGGCAGCGTCAGCGTAACCCGCCCATACAGTCCGCGGTAATCTGCAACATGCCGGTCCAGCAGTACTTCATAGGGAACCTGGCTCAGCTCTTCCAGCCGTCTTTTGGCGGAAAGCTCCGGATCGGGATGGCGGAACGTGGTTCCTGCGGCAAGCAGCAGCGTAACCGAGCTTGCCCCTTCCACAAGCAGATACTCGCCGACGGTGCGGCAGAGGCCGTCTTCCGTGACTGCCTTCAAGACAGCGGCAAAGGAGCTGCCCCCATGGCCGCCGCAATCTCCGCTCATCGCCAGTCCGCTGTTCTGCCACTTCCCGGTTTTCTCCAGGTATCGCCAGTTGTGGCGGTTAAACCTTGCCTTCAGGGAAATCCCGTTCTTCTGGCCGGAGGAAATCCGGAGGACAATAGCCTGATCCGGGCAGCTTGCAAACAGCTCGCGGGTATACTGAACCTCACCCATCCGATAGCTGATCCGGGAAACGCCGCTTGCCAAATCAAGCTCTCTCCTGTAGTCCTCGGCAGGCTGCCCGTGGCCGCCAAACGATAACAGCAATTCGCCCAGCGGCAAATAATGCCGCTGCGCTTCGGGCAGTCCCGCCATCGACATGGCAGCCAGTTCCTCCGCCTCGCGCAGCCTTCCCTCCAGAATCAGCTTGCGAATCCCGGGCAACTGAGGCAGCGCGTCTTCGTTGTTGCGGTCACGCGGACCGCCGTACCATACGGAATCCTCATTGAGCTGCAGCTTCTCCTCGGCCGTACCGCCAAAAATCATAGCACCGAGCCGCCCGTTGCCAATCGGCAGAGCCTCGTTCCATTCCCGCGCCGGTTGGCTGTACCACAACTGCCGCTTGTGTTCCATGCTTGTCATTATTGATACACTCCTTCAATCCGCATAATATAGCATCGTGATTAGTCCAGTTCTACCAGCGCCTTAATCACCCTTGATTCAGGCTTTAGCCAGTCCTCAAACTGGCCGATCATATCTTCGAACCTGCTGCGGTGGGAAACGTAGCGGCTGACATCGATGTAACCGTCCCTGATGGCATTAAGCACGCGCTCAAAGTCCTCCCGGGTGGCATTTCTGCTGCCCTGCACCGTCATTTCACGCGCATGAAAATCGGGATCATTGAAGGTAATCATGCCCTTCACCAATCCCACATAGGTCAGCGTTCCCCCGTGGCCGGCAAGCCCAAACGCACCTTCCATGGATGAGATATTACCGGTGGAATCGATGACATGTGGCAGGAAGCTGCCTCCGGTAAGCTTGGATAACTGCCCCTTCGGCTCCCGGAGCGCGCTCACCGTATGCTCCGCCTGTGCCCATTCCTTGCAGAAATCCAGACGTTCGTCGTTTACGTCCATGGCGATCACCTTCGCACCGGCGTATCTGGCCATCGCCATCACGCCCAGCCCGATCGGACCGGCTCCGATAACCAGGACTTGATCGTATGCGCCAAGTCCGGACCGCCGGACGGCATGCGCACCGATGGCCAGCGGCTCCAGCATCGCCGCCTGATCCAGCGTCAGCCCTTCCGTTTTCAGCAGATTTTGTACAGGCAAGGCTACCCGTTCCCGCATTCCGCCGTCCAAATGAACGCCGAACACTCTCATATTCTGGCAGCAGTTGGTTTTGCCGCTCTGGCAGGCCCGGCACTCGCCGCAATGAAGATAGGGAATGACACTGACCTGGTCACCGGCCCGCAGTCCCTCCGGGTTGTCGCCGATGTGCTCAATCGTTCCGGACAGCTCATGCCCAAGCACGCGCGGATAGGTGAAATAAGGCTGATTGCCCCGGTAAGCGTGGAGATCGGTACCGCAAATGCCGATCCGCCGAATCCTCACAATCGCTTCACCGGCCTGGAGCTCCGGCTCCGGCAGATCCTCCCTGAACACAAATTTCCCGATTTCTTCACAGATAATCCCCTTCATTATAACCGCTCCCCGTTCTGATCCCGCTCTTCGTTCCACTCCGGACGGCCGCTCGGCCACGTTGCGCCGTTGATCGGCTTCAGGATCTCCAGCACTTCCTCCAGTAATTGTTCATCCACCGGCTCTTCCGTCCACAAAATATTGTTGCGGATATTTGCCGGTGTTGCCGTACTTACGAGTGTTGTCGGAATCTGTTCATTCGCTGTGGAGAACTGGACCGCCAGCTTCGCAATGTCCTCTCCCTTGTCCCGGCAATATTCGGCCGCCCGCTTACAGGCAGCCTGGATGTCCCCGCTAGCCGGATGCCAGTCAGGCACCTGGCGGTTACTCAGCAGGCCCATGGAAATGGGCGACGCATTCATCAGTCCGGTTCCCTGCTGCTCCAGCAGCGGAAGCAGACGAAGCAGCGTGGTATCGTTCAGGGAATAATGGCAATACGACAAAATCACATCCAGAGCGGTACGTGAGAGCACCCTGCCGAAGATATTCAAGGGCAGGCCGGTCACGCCGAAGTAACGGATCTTCCCCGATTGCTTCAATTCCTCCAGAGCCGGAACCGCTTCCTCCATCACCTGCTCCACCCGGCCGAATTCGATATCGTGCAGCAGTAAAATATCCAGATAATCCGTTCCCAGACGGCGCATGCTTTCTTCCGCGCTGCGGATTACCCGTTCCCTGGAGAAATCGAACTCATCCTGGCCGTAACGCCCGGCCTTCGTACTTATCATGTACCGGTCCCGCGGAACCGTCCGCAGTGCCTCTCCCAGCACCGTCTCTGCCTTCGTCAACCCGTAGTACGGAGATACATCAATCAGATTAATCCCCATGTCGATAGCCGTATGAACCGTACGGATTCCCTCTTCCTTGGGAACATCCCGAAATACGCTTCCCAGCGAAGAAGCCCCATAGCTTAGCACAGAGACGTCCAGCCCTGTATTCCCCAGCTTTCTGTATTTCATATCGTTAAACCTCCAATAGATTGTGAATTCAACTTGTAAAATCCCGCCGCATTCGCGCCGAAGATGGGCTCCATCTCTTGCGGCGACAGCCGCTCCTGCAGGGCTTGCCGCAAGACCTCAACCACCTCATCATAGGTTGCAGCCATGAGGCATACGGGCCAATCGCTGCCGAACATTAGCCTGTCCGGTCCAAACAGGTCCAGCGCTGCATGTACATAAGCCGTGAAATCCTCCTGCTTCCAGTCCTGGGAATCAGCCTCCGTCACCATCCCGGACAGCTTGCAGTAAATGCCGGGGTGCTGCGCAATTTCCGTCATATGGCTTCGCCACGGCTCCAATCGGCCCGAAGCAACCGGCGGCTTCGCCAGATGGTCGATGACGCCTCTCAGTCCGGGAACCCGTTCCAGCAGTTCAACAACCTGCGGGAGCTGATCCGCCAGCACAAGCAGGTCAACGGGAAGGTCCTCTTCCGCAAAATATGAAAGCGCTTCTAAATAGGGGGTAGATAAAAGGAGGCGGGGATCGTCCATCTCCTGTATCATCACGCGAATCCCGGTGAATTTCAGATGCTTGCGGAAGCGCCGGTATTGCGCTTTGAATGACGGGTTCTCAAGGTCCAGCCAACCGACCACCCCAGCTATGGAATCGGCTTTTTCGCTTAATCCAAGAATATATTCGGTCTCCTCCACCGTGGGCGCAGCCTGTACCAAAATCGTGCGGCTGATCCCGTGTTTTTGCAAATGCGGTTCAAGGTCAGAGGGCTGATAATCCCGGAACAGCACCGGAATTTCGGGTGTAATCCATCCGTAATCGTTTCTATCTATCTTCCAATAATGCTGATGAGCGTCAATACGCATCACCCCACCTCCATTCCATCTTATTTTAAACATCCGATAAAAGAATAAAAATAGCTTAAACAAACAAATTTATACCTTATTTTGATATGATGACTGTAAGAATCTTTAGGTACAACAAAGGAGGCGGGGCAATGAAACCGGTCCGTAAGGTTTTTGACAACGAGTTGCCGTTTTCTCTGCTATTGGACTACAAGGAAACGAAAAGCCCGCAGCGAGAACTTCCCGACCATCAGCATCACTGGTATGAGTTCGTATACATCTACCGGGGAAAAGGGACATTTTTTATTGATCAGACGTTTTACGAAATGCGCCGGGGCGACGTCATCGTCGTTCCCGGAAATACGGTGCACCGGGGATTTCCCGACAAAGAGGAGCCGGTGACGTCCTCCGCCGTTTTTTTCAGCCCCTACCTTGTTCATAACAACGCATTCAGCGAGGCATACGCCTATCTGAAGCTGTTTGATGCAGCCAAAAAGAACAAGCGGTACAAATATACTCTGCCTCCTGAACACGCCAAAATAGTAGAAAGCGATATCGATGCTATCCATCATGAATGGGAGATGAAGCGGCCGGACGGCGGCCATGCCATGGCGCTGCTGCTCCATCTCGCGCTGCTTCACTTAAACCGGTACTGCTTGCCGCAGACCGCCGAGCCGGGCGCCCCGAACGCATTGGTCCCGGATTGGTTCCGTGAAGCGCTCGCCTACATCAACGACCACCTGGACCAGCCGCTGGAGCTTAACGTGCTGGCGAAAAGGGCGGCTGTATCTCCGGCCCATTTCAGCCGCGTCTTCAAGCAGCGGCTGGGTATGAACGCGACCGGTTATATTTCGACCAAGCGGATTTTTGCAGCCAAGGACAGCTTGCTCCAGTCCAACGACAAAGTTGAGCACATTGCTATGGCCTGCGGCTTTGAGAGTATGCCCCATTTTTACCGCACGTTTAAAAAATATACAGACATGACTCCCGCCGCCTACCGGAAGGGCAACCGGCCGCAATGAGCCACTCATTGTTCTTAATACGCCGTGCTGCCATCCTGCGCAGGGGAGAACCAGCTGGCCTTCTGCTGCATGAAGCTCTCTCGTCCAACACAATGCTGTGAACCTTGGCGGACCCGTGCTAGCTCTTCAGGTCTTCTTCCCTGACAGCTACAGCTTCTCTATGATAAGTTACGATGCATCTTCCCGGTATGCCGGCGATCTCTACCGCAAATGCTCTGGCCGCAGGCATACCCGCGTAGCTTCCGCTGCGCTTCCCAATCGTCAAGGTACGGTCCGCTTCGCTCCACTTCAGCTCAATTGTGGCGTACGAGCCGTTCTCATAATTATAGTTATCCCCTTCATCTTCATACAGTGTGAATGAGGCATCCTTGCCGGCATATACCTTCAAGCCAATCCTCGCATCCGGCTGTTCATCCGCATATTGAACATCCGGGCCAAGCGGAACAATCGAGCCGGCACGGACAAAGAGGGGAATTGTCCCCAAATCGGCCTTGGCTTCAATCGTCAAGCCGCCCTCCATCCGTTCATCGCTCCAGTAATCGTACCATTCACCGGCAGGCAGGTAGACACTGCGCTGCTTGTCAATTCCCTGGAGCTCGCGGGAGCCGGGACCATAATACATCGGAGCCGTGACGGGGGCAACCAGGAAGGCCGGACCGAACATGAACTGATCGCCTATCGAATGGACCTGCACATCTTCCCGGTAATCAAAAGCCAGCGCACGGAGCATCGTATCATTGCGATGGGCGACGGCCCCTGCCATAGAATAGATATATGGCATCAGCTTGTAGCGGAGCTTCAGATACTTCACCAGCGTATCGTACACCAGCTCGCCCTCTTCGCCGAACTGCCACACCTCTCTTGGCGTATCAGTTCCATGGGAACGGAACATGGGCAGTAAGGCCCCCAGCTGGAACCAGCGGACATACAGCTCACGATAACCAAGATCGGCGGCCCCTTCGTCATAATCCCCGTTCCAGAACCATTGCTCCTTGTGCTTGCGCACGAAGAACGCGCCGATATCCAGTGTCCAGTAAGGGGAACCTGTAACGCAAAAGTTAAGGCCGTCTGCAATCTGCCTCCGCAGCGTCTCCCAATTGGCTGCTATATCTCCCGACCATGTAATCGTGCCGTAACGGTGCTGCCCGGCAAAAGCGGAGCGCGTCAGATTCACGACCCGTTTGCCCGTGGTCGCAGCTCGCTGGCCTTCATAGATGCCTTTGGAATGCAGCAGCGAATAGGCATTGATCACCCCCGGATCGAGATAACGCTTGGACTCTGCCGTGTTAATGAGCATGCGCTGCTCCGGCTCCGGCTTCACCGCTCCCTTCCAGTCGGCCTCGAACGGCTCGGTGCAGTCGCACCACCAGGCATCAATCCCATGGGAGAACAGTCCGGTATCGGCCTGCTTCCAGTACAGCTCACGCGCTTCCTCCCGGAAGGCGTCATATGTGGCCTGATTGCCGAGCAGGAAACCGCGCCCGCTCATTTCTTGGTGGTTATCACCGCCGGCGCCCATAATCGGCCATATGGATATCATCAGCTTGGCATTCAGTGCATGCAAGCTGTGCATCATTTGCGAGGGGTCCGGGAACCGTTCGGGATCAAACGTCTTTTGTCCCCATAAACTGCCCGGCCACGACTGCCAATCCAGAACGATGCAATCGAGAGGAAGCGAACGGTCACGATACTCCTGCACGGTGGCAATCAATTCCTCCTGGGAAATGTACCGTTCCTTGGATTGCACATACCCGTAAGACCATTTCGGAAGCATCGGCGCTTCCCCCGTCAAATGCCGAATTCCGGCAATAATCTGATCGAACTCCGGGCCGTAAATCACATAATAATCCATTTCCTCATCCACATCCGTCCAGAGATAGGAGCCGAATGCATCATCATGGAAGGTCATGTACGAATAGGAGTCTACCAAAATCCCGTAACCGCGCGTAGATACAAGAACCGGGACAACCGCTTTCATATTTTGCTGGTACAAATATTGATGCCGGCCCCGGATTCATCATCCCCTCTTCATGGGAGCCAAGTCCATACAGGGCCTCGCCCTCCTGCCATTCGAATTCCAGCTTCGTATGATAGGCTTGTCTGTCAAGCCTGCGGTTGATCCCTTCCGCTCTTGCACGCAGGCCGTCCGCCCCCTGATCGGTTTCAACCTTATCCGCCGAAGCATCGAAGACCGTACGGTATACCTCCGTCCGCTCCAGCGTTTTGCCGCCTCTTGCCGGTTCCTTGGTCAGCAGCTTGCCATTTGCATCCCAATAACTGAAAGCACAGGTCAGCTTGTCCACCTGAATCGTAAGCAGCGCTGTCGAGATTTCCAGATGGCCGTGCTGGTCCGCAACCGTCCACCCCACACTCTCCGCCTTCGGGCGGCTCACCACCACAAGGCTTTCTTTCCTGCTTAGCTCCGAATCCAGAGTATAACGAATTCTGGCAATGCCCGGTGTGCAAAAAGCGATATGCATGATTCCTTCTGCAGTCTCCAGCCTGACGCCATCCGAACAGGAATGCACATGCTTCAGTTTCACAACTTATCCCTACCCTTCCTCATAATTTTGCTATTGTTGATGCCGAATAATCTAACCTATATTTGCGGATTACAGACACAATATTACGATTTGCAGGAGGATAAGATGTTCGAACACCGTTACCGGGAGGTCAAGCTGCACGGCCAGCCTGAATTTCCGCTTCATATCTACCACGTGGAGCATCAGGCCAGCGTTCATTCCATTCTTCCTGTGCATTGGCATAATGAAATGGAGATTATCTATCTGGCCAGAGGGACTGCCGTCTTCAATATCGAAGACCGTGAGTTCGCCGTTCAAGCCGGGGAAGCATTGATCGTTCATCCCGGGGAACTCCATTCGGGGATTGGCACTGCCTGTGACGGCACTTGCTATTCTTCCATCGTCTTCCGATTATCTTGGCTGTCTTCTCCGCAATCGGACCGGATTCAGGAATTATACTTTGACCTCATCCTGCAGGGAACGGCCAGGCTGCCTGCCCTGTTATCTGCTGCAGACGAAGTCCACTCTAAATTACTCGATTGGGTACGGGAACTGCTGAGCCGCTATGAGCGCCGATCCACCGCTTATGAAATGAGCTTGAAGGGCCTCCTGCTGCAGTTCATTGCGGATATTTACCAGTACGGGCTGATGGAGAGCAGCAATGCGCCGGGAAGCCGCCACGGGCGGGAATACAACCGGCAAATCAAGCAAGTACTGGCTTATATGGAGGCGCATTCAAGCGAGAAGCTGGAGCTGGATCAGCTTGCTTCCGTGGTGTCGCTTAGCCGCTCCCATTTCTGTACTTTTTTCAAAACCCTGACAGGAATGCGGCCGATGGAATATTTGAACTATATCCGCATCAACAAAGCGGCCAGTCTCCTCCGCAGCGGATCGTACAATGTATTGGAGGCCGCCCTGGAGTCAGGCTATCAGCATGTCAGCTACTTTTCCAAATGGTTCAAATTTTATATGAGTATGACGCCTTCGGACTACAAGGCCCGTTATTCTTCCGGTCTTTAGCGATGGCAAACTCCATTGCTCCGTGACGGCGGGGACAGACAGAAGAACGGGTGAGGATTCTGCCTTGTGCGATGCTCCCCTCTCATTCTGCATTCAACCTAAGCAATTACGTTTTCTAACTAAGCATAACTTTTGATTTTCATATGGCCTGGCCGTAAGTAACCATATTCACCAAGCCATGCGGACTCAGATGCCGTTATTGGACTGTTTCCCTCTCCTTTTGCCTCCAAACCTACAATATAAGGTCTCCTGAGTCCGTATCTCCTGAATAAGCACACTTTTCGGCAAAATAATGGCTCCTCTGTCCGCACTGCTCCACATGCTGAAAACAACTCTCCAGCTGCGTGACTGCTGCCATTGGGTGGTAACTAACAGGGCTTGGCTGCCAATGTGAGGGTAGTCAATAGGCTTCCCTCCGCTCCCCACGCTTCCCGAGTTTCCTAAGCTTTCCACGCTTCCAGCTCTCCACACGCTCCACACGCTCCACACGCTCCCCACACCACGCCCCCAGCGCCTCCCGCTTTTAGCTTCTTATCGGGTTTGAAGCACAATAACAAGAAAGCAGCACCGGAGAATCTCCGGATGCTGCTTTCTTGTTCAATGCGTATTCGGATTGCGCTCCCGGCTATTCTATTCCAAAGTAAATGAAGCCAGACTGGCACCGCCGTGGCCGGTATACGTCAAATATAGTGCTTGTACGCCGTCGGGAATGGCCGCTTCCGTTGCGTATTCCTTCCAGACATTCGTAAAGCCTACCGGTATCCGCCCCAGTGCCGGTCCGTCCCAAGACATCTTCACTTCGAACTCGCCCTGGCAATACCCTCGCACCTTGATTTTGATTCGGGTGACTCCCTCACACTTGAAATATTTAAACCCGGCGGTAGCCGAATCCGTCATATTGGCAATATAGCCGGTTTCCTCATCGCCGTCCCTGCCGTCCTGGGTAATCTTCGGAAACCGGCTATCCATCCATGCTCCCATAGGACCAAAGCCTCCGGTGTACATTTCCTGATCTTTGCAGAACAAATGACAGGCCAGGTATGCCGGATATTCCCCCCGGCCTTCGAGCGGCCCTCCGTTTGGACCGCAGGATGTAATCTCCACCTGGGGAATAGTGCCGTCCCCGCGGAATTCAATCCTTTCGATGCAGCCCTGCCGGCAGAACGCCGTCCCATTGGTGTGACGGTGATAAAAAATGTACCATTCACCGTTGATTTGGGCGATGCTGCCATGGTTATTGCCGCCGTAATACATCGGCTGATCCGCCGGCTTGTACGTATCGATATGAAGATCGCAATTGCTGACAATGACTCCCTGGTAGGTGAAGCCTCGGGTCGGATGCTTGCTGGTCGCATAGCACAGCTCATGCATGGAGATTGAGGAATAGATCAGATAGTAGGTATCTCCCCTTTTGCGGATGGAAGGCGCTTCAAAGAACTCGTAACCTTCAAATCCGCTCCCCTTGCTGTAGGGCTGGCTAGGCGCAACAAATACAGGTTCTTCTACAATTGTGAGCATATCCGGACCAAGCACCGTTGCCATTGCGCCATGTCTGGATGAATCTCCATACGCGCAGAATCCGGTGTAGAGGTAGGTGTTCTCTCCTTCGGTCAGTACGCCGGGGTCAAACTGCGGTTCGTCGCCTTCCCGCTCGCCAAAGCGTGTTCCATCGGCATATCTGACATAGCCGTAGAACTCGTACTTGCCGCCCGGCTTGTCGCAGACCGCCACCGAAACGACCGGAACCTTGTCCAGTACATAATAGAGATAATACCGCCCATCCGGTCCTACGGTGACATCGGGTGCATACAGACACATGCTCCCTTCACGGTTAAGCGGATCATCCGTAGTCCGGTAGATGACGCCTTCATATTGCCAATCGGCCAGATTGTCTTCCGGTGCCGACCAGCAGGCATAGTCATTCAAGCAAAAAGCATGTCCGTTGAAACGGTCATGCGAGCCATACACATACACTCTGCCTTCAAAAACATACGGCTCGCCGTCGGGGATATATTCCCAGGAGGGGAGATACGGATTGAATCCCTGTTTTTTTGCCATCGTAATTTCACCCTTGTTGCGCATAACCATCACCCTTACATTTTTTTAGCTTCACGGTTTATCCCTTACAGTATAGTGATGCGCCTTAACCGAAGTCCATGACGTATAGCCACTTAACATTGATCTATTCTAAGGTTATCGTCTCAGTCTGAATGACCTATAAATTTTAAGGAAAACGCTTTAATTTCTATAGTTCGGGTTATGTTATACTTTGGGCAAAACCCTATCCATTGGAGGATTGTTATGAATATCTTCACAGAAGGCTCCTTCTATACAGGAGAATACAGAAACCTGTTTCTCGAAAATGGAATGGCGGAAGAGGCTGTCCGGCAAAAGCTTGACGACACCTGGAACGAATTGTTCTACGGCGCGCCCGATGTCCGAATCTACCATCCTATGGGTGACGATAAGGGATATATCGTGGATACGGGCAATACCGATGTGCGGACAGAAGGCATGTCCTACGGAATGATGATGGCTGTTCAAATGGACAAACAGGAAGAATTCGACCGGCTCTGGAAGTTCGCAAAGGTATACATGCAGCATACGGAAGGCCGTTACAAGGATTATTTTGCCTGGCACTGCAAGCTGGACGGAACACGGCTGTCGCCCGGTCCGGCGCCGGACGGGGAAGAATTTTTCGCAATGGCGCTGTTCTTTGCCTCCAAGCGCTGGGGTGACCGCACCGAACCGTTCAACTATTCCGAGCAGGCCAAGATCATTCTCCGCGCCTGTGTGCATAAAGGGGAAGACGGAGAAGGCGATCCGATGTGGGACCCGGCAACCAAGCTGATAAAATTTGTTCCTGAGACCCCTTTCAGCGATCCATCCTACCATCTGCCCCATTTCTATGAATTATTTGCCCTGCAGGCAGATGAACAGGACAGGGCTTTCTGGAAGGAAGCCGCGGCCAGAAGCAGAGCCTATCTGCAAAAGGCCTGCCACCCGGAAACCGGCCTATCCCCCGAATATGCCAACTATGACGGAACCCCGGCTGAACCCCAGCCGCATGGAGACTTCCGCCACTTCTTCAGTGATGCTTACCGGGTTGCGGCCAACATCGGGCTGGACTATGAATGGTTCCGCTGCGACCCTTGGCAGGCAGGGCAGTCCAACCGGATTCAGGCCTTTTTCCGGGATATAGAGGTCGCCGATTACCGGCGCTACACCATTGACGGCCAGCCTTTTGAGGAGCCGTCCCTGCATCCGGTCGGCCTTCTGGCAACGCTGGCCATGGCCTCGCTCGCTGCCGATGGACCGGATGCCGGACACTATGTCAAGCTGTTCTGGAATACCCCACTGCGCACCGGGGGCCGCCGGTATTACGACAACTGCCTATACTTTTTCAGTATGCTGGCCCTAAGCGGTAACTACCGTATTTATATCTAAATTGACACAAAAAATCGCTCTTTACAGGAGAACGGAGGCATAGTCCCCCATCCCCTAAAGAGCGATTTTTTTGGGGGGCATGAACCGGAGTTCTCACAAACCCATCCGAGCCATTCGTTGGTTCTGTTCCGATGCGCAATCCCTACCAATATCTATTCACAACGCTCACATTTTCACTTCACTTCTCCCGTGTTGACAAAAACGAGGGCCAAGCTTCACTCCCGCACTGCGTACAGGTCCGGCCCGCCGGATGTGCCGTCATCAGCGGCATTCCCCTCCGCTTCGCCCTCTTCATATATCCGGCAGACTGAAAGGTGTCATCATACTCATTGGAGATCATGTCAATGAGCAGTTCACCGACCGCCAGAAGGTCATTGGATTTATTTTCAAAAACCAGCCTGTCCTGAAAACCAATCATTTTATTGCCCCCTTGCTCTATATAGAAACGTCACAACTAGTGGACACCTATAAGTTTAGCCGGACACCTGGCAGGATGGCTTGCAAAAATCAGTTCTTTTTTCACTGCCCTCATTTTTACATGAGAGTCATGCGATCTTCTCTTCGTTCTCTCCTTCCCCATCCGATCAAAGCTACAACAGGAACCGCGTTAGCAATTCTATTTTTCCTTTTATATTATTATTCGGATTTGTATCCGGTCCAAGAGCAATCATTTTATCAACACTTGAATGCTTATGTTCTTTAGAATTTTCAATTTTCTCACAGATGACAGATAAAACAGTGTTGATCCCTTTTTTCAATTCACTAGCATAATCGTCCTCATTGAACATTTCAGGTAATAGAATTTCTCGGCACTCCCAAACGTGAGGTAGTGTCTTAGCTAATTTTATTGCTTTTTCGTTTTCATTTATTTTTAAATAAAGAAAGCAAAGATTTGCTTTAGTTGTGCATCGAACTTTTTCATTTGTACTACTCAATAACACACGTTCAGATAGGGAAATAGCTTCTTTAACGAACTCGGATTTTGTATCCGTATTATTTTTTATCGTTAATGCTAATGCAAGTTCAGACAAAAATCCACAATTGTTAGGGTATACCTTTATTGCCTCTCTAAGCGTATGAATAGCTTCGTCAATCCTCCCTTTTGACTCATATTCATGTACAACAGAAAATGTTTTGTTCATTTTTTCGACATTGCGAATATCATCCATTCCTATCAATTCATCAATGGATATATTATAGTAATTTGCAATGCTTGGAAGCATAGTTACATCCGGATAAGTAGAGCTATTCTCCCAACGGCTAATTGCTTGAGGGGATACGCCGAATACCTCTGCAAGCTTTTCCTGTGTGAGTTCATTCTGAATTCTAAGTTTCCGAAGATTTTCGCCAATTCTAATTTGCATAATCACTACTCCTTTTAGTTTTTGAAGCTTCTATTTAAACGATACTACAAGCAGCTTGCAAATCACCATTACTCAGTTGTTGAGTAAAAGACAACTAAAGTGAGAAGAGAAGGCTGTGGTGAATTAGCGATATTTCTCTTTTATTAACATATATGTCACCAAAGCTAAATTTAAGAGAAAGGTTAAAGATAAAAACCAGCGTCAGTTTGGACTGAAAAATAAAGTCCTTGGCTGCCGCTGGTTTATCGACTAATGTGTCCGTTAATCCACTCATTTTATTGCCTAATCTTGTATTGCCATTCGAACAAATTACAAAATCATCCACATCCGGGGATTGATATACAATATTGCTGCAACTTATGCAAGTCACCGTTGACGGTAATGTACTTGATCCGTTGGCCTGAATGGCGGATCGTGGGCTATCCTGCCCGTTCAATCAAAAGCAGCCGTTCCTTTTGGAAGGCTGCCGGGGTACCTCTGAATTGAAGTATAAAGATTGAAGCTTTTCACGCGGCCGCATTTTTCCTTGTTCAATTAAGTATCCCATTAGAATAAACGTCGGTTATAAATCTTGTGATAGCCGTATCATATCTATAACTTGCATGCCGTTTTCAAATATTTCTTCATTATAATGTCTAATAAAAAAGTCTCTGTCTATCCCAGTTATTCTAAATCCGCATTTCTGATAAAGGGCAAGCTGCCCTATGCCAGAATTTCCGGTACCAACTTCAATGGTTTTATACCCCCATTCAGCGGCAATTTGTACAGCATGCTTTACAAGCCGTTTTCCGACTCCTCTGCCTTGATGGTTCTCATCAACTGCTACATTCACTAATTCAACTGTGTCGGGTCTGGTTGGTAATAAAACATAGACTCCAATAATTTGGTCATTCAGGGAGCCGATAAAACACTGTCCTCTTTGAAGATATTCTTCAACAAGTTTTCGGGATGGATCAGCCAGCAATAGCAATTCATATGGCGGTACCTCATTGGCATGTAACTTTCGGATTTGCATTTTTTCTCACTCCGTTCCAGATACGCTGCTTACCTATGATGAAAATCCTTCCAGTGTATGATATTTCCAATCTTAACATATTGATAAAGTTGATGTGTACATTACTATGGATAACTGCCCATTAACGACACAAATTTCAAAAAAAGCGGACTCCGCTCTACCGGAAATTTTCTACATACTCATGCAGAAAGGCATCTAGCGTGCGTGGCTCTCTGCCGAGCAAACGCTTCACAGTGTCATTTGGACTTTCTGGCACCACCGTAGACATGGTTTGAATTTCTACAACATGGTTCGCGAGCCAAGGGGGCATATGCCCGTGCTCGATAAGATTACGGAGTAGTACTTTGGGTTCCAGGTTAATGTAACTTATCGGCCGGTTAAGCAGGGCGGATAGTTGACTCGCGATCTGGGGATAACTGAAAACCTCTGAACCGGTAAGCGTATATATTTGGCCTGTTACCTCGCGGTTGGTTAGTGCTTCTGCGGCAACATCTGCGATATCGCGGCAGTCAATGAAGTTACACGGTGAATCGCCCATGGAGCCGAAAAAAACATTTTGGGTTGTGACCGTTGGTGCAAGGCGCATTAAGTTTTGCATAAATGCATAAGGGCGCAACACGGTGTGGGTCAGACCCGATTCCTTCAGCGTTTTCTCGATTGCTTGATGCCAGCCCGCTACTGCCACCGGAGAGCTCTGCTCAAAGGCAGGGCTGGATATTTTTACAATGTGATTGATTCCGGATTCAGCGGCAATCTGAATGATTGAAGTTTCCAATTCGATTTGTCTTGGACTGTTGGACATGGCAAGAAAGAGCTGGCTAGCACCTGTAAACGCGCAGCGCAGCGATTCGGGACCGGAAGCATCCGCCAATGCGATCTCGATAGTCGACTGGCCCTTTTTTCCGATCTGATCACGCAACTTCTCTGGCTCTCTGCTCAGCGCCCTGGCAGGTACGCCAAGATCAATCAAACGTTCCAGCAGCGCACTGCCTATCGTACCTGTTGCTCCCATAATAACTATCATTTTTTTCTTCTCCTTTTGGATGAAAAGTTAGTTGTGACGGCAAGACGCCACCGCCATGTCACTATCGTGCTTGCTATAAATCCAGACAACGGGAAATCGATCCAGATACGATCGACCCAGGCCAAGTGATTGCCCGGAATCATAATTTCCAGTAAACCAGATGTCACCCATGCCGCGCATAGTCCAAACATAGACCCGGCCAATGCGAACACCCCTACCATAACCAAGTGAGGTGTACCGGTGACCCATTGCATATGGACCACCCGGCTGGACAACAAAAGGCCAATCATCAAGGCCATCAGGGCCGATGCACCACCGATTGTAGTCAATGCCCCTATTTGAAGACCCCTGTCTGCAGTAACCAATCCCCCGATGCCTGCCATAATCGCAGGAGCAGCATAGGCCATTACAACCTCACGCCATAGTACAAAAGTCTTTTTCTTGGAACCAACAGCCTTACTGCCGTAAATATCATCTGCCTGATTCGGGCATTTCATCTGGTTCATTTAATTGCTCCCTTCTTCAATAAAACAGTTCAACGATTGCTTTCAGTGAGATATAATTAGGAACCTAACTATATAAGAGTAAAAATAGGCTAGCTTCACTAGCCCATTCTACTCATTACTGATGTTTCCCTTTGGTTTCGGGCCTAGTTCGCCCGTAAGTGCTGAGATGCCTTGTGTAACTCGGCCTAGCAAGTCGAGAAATATGCTGCGCTCATCAATATTGAGTAAGCCCACCATTGCTTCCAGCCGGGCGAAATGCTCAGGAGCCATTTCACGAAGCTTCTTCGCTCCTTCTTCCGTCAAAATGACCGATCTCTGACGGCCATCTTCTGCGCTTAATCGCCTGGATACTAAGCCATCCCGTTCAAGGATGTCGATAAGACCAGTCACTGTAGCACGTGTAACGCCTAGATGCTCCGCTAATTGCGAAGGCAACTCTTCTCCTTCGTTATCTTCAAGATCTGCCAACAAACGATATCGCCCTGTTGATAAACCGAATCTAGAGAAATGAATCTCCGAGGCATGTGCAAGCTTGGCTCCCGCTGCCATTAGCCTAGACGCGACAAGTATAGCCTGTGCGTCTATATCTAGGTTATAGCGGTCAATCTGACGCTTGGATTGTACAAGCGAGGGAATAGCGTCAATGTCATGTATTGTTTTGTGATTGTTGTTCATACATATAGTATGGTCCCTAATTACTTTTCTGTCAACACACATTTTTATAACACATTAACACCATTGCCAGATATGAAGAAAGGCTGCGGGGCTTTTTTACGTCCAATCATTCACTAACACTTTGGTAATTTGTCGATTTGAGCAAGCCTAGAACTCACCAAGTCACATGCTTCATTCGACCCAAGATTTACATTCTCCTTATAACCTGCATGCAAAGAAACGGCGCATTCAGTTGAATGCGCCTTACACTGTTGTTATGTATGCCGAGGACGGGGGTCGAACCCGTACGGTACTCACGTACCGCAGGATTTTAAGTCCCAGAAGTCATTTGGACTTTAACCCCCTGCAGTGGAATATAAGGGAACCTACAATCCGCAAAAAACCTTGTAGAATCAAGGATTTTTACGGTTTTTCGTGTTTCCCTTAAAGCCACAAGGGTTTCCGGCAACAATTAACAAGAAGAGCGAATTTAGCCTTTGGAGAGAACTGCGAGAGAACTCGGAGAGAAAAATGAGAGAACAGCCCGCTCCCTACCATTGACAATATGTTCGGAGCAAACCTCCGGGGAGGTTTTTACAATGACACAAACAACCGTTATCACGATTGCCAATCAGAAAGGTGGTACAGGCAAGACAACCACCGCCTACAATCTGGCATGCGCCTTATCCGATGAAGATAAGAAAGTACTGCTGGTTGATTTCGACCCACAAGGTAATCTAAGTATGTGCTTTGGAATCGAGAATCCAGACCAGCTTAAATTTTCAATGTTCAATATTATGAATGCCCTCATGAGTGACGAACCCCTACCGGCTCCTGATGAATACATTCATAATCATGGCAATATAGACCTCATCCCTAGCAACATTGAACTATCCGTTGCTGAGATTAATTTAAGAGATGAATTGGGTGGTGAAAAGACTCTCACCACATTGCTGGAATCAATGAAGCAAAGATATGACTATATCATTATAGACACAAATCCTTCTCTTGGTCTACTTACGATAAATGCTCTTGCTGCCAGCGACAGTGTGTTAATACCGGTAAATCCTCAGTTATGGTCAGCGACAGGCTTAACTCAGCTTCTGAAAATTATCATCAAGGTAAAGAAACGAATTAACCCGCGGATTAGCATAGCCGGGATTTTAATGACCATGTGTGATACCCGAACCAATTTATATAAAGAAGCTTACAAATTGGTTCAAGACTACTACGGAGAAATCATCCGCATCTTTACATCACAAATCCCGCTCTCAGTTAAAGTCGGAGAAGCCAACTTTTATAGCCAAAGCTTAATGACTTATTTGCCTAAATCAAAGGTAACAGCAGCTTATCAAAATCTGGCAAAGGAGCTGATGCAACATGAATATGCCCAAGCCAAGAATCACTCCTAAGCTAGGAAGTATTGATGAACTACTGAAACTCTCAGAGCAGCCACCTCACGAATCAGGATCTCCTTCTTCGAAAGGAGTTATTCAATCTATTCCTATCTATAAAATCAGATTTTTTAAAGACCATCCTTTCCATTTATATGAAGGCGAGCGGCTGACTGATATGGTGGACAGCATTTCAACTAACGGCCTACTTGTCCCGGTTATCATTCGAAGAATTGAACCAGATGAATCCGGCCACGAGTACGAGATGTTGTCAGGACATAATCGTATGAACGCTGCCCTCCTTGTTGGCTTAGAACAGCTTCCTTCCATTATTAAGGAGCACTTGTCTGATGAAGAAGCACTGCTATATGTTGTGGAAACCAATGTGCTTCAGCGTTCCTTTAGTGATATGCTGCCTTCCGAAAAAGCAAAAGTATTATCTTTACGCCATTCTGAAATGTTCTCACAAGGGAAGCGCAACGATATTATTGATGAGCTAAAAAGATTGGAAGACCCACAGTACAACAAGGAAAATGAAACTTCTGCCCCAATGGGGCAGAGGCCAACCAGTCGGGATAAGGTGGCTCAAGAATATGGTTTATCCAAAAATTCTGTCTCCAGGCTATTGCGGATTGATAAATTGATTCCCCGATTAAAACAGCGTGTCGATGCTGATGAGTTGCCATTACGTTGTGCCGTTCACCTGTCTTATTTATCAGAGGGTGAGCAATCCATAGTCGAACAATCCATTAATGACAATGGCTTTAAGATGGATATGAAAAAATCAGAGCTACTGCAAGGGTACTCCGGCAGGCTCAACACTGAGCAAACCAATAAAATTTTATCTGGTGAAGCAACTCGAAAACCACGTAACCAAACACCGCCACCATTCAAATTGAAGCATAAAGTCTTTTCCAAATATTTTACTAGCCAAAGCAAAGCTTCTGAGATCGAGCAGATTATCGACAAGGCCCTTGAAATGTATTTTTCACATCAACAACAATACGCTTCAGCCCAAAATGATAAGGAGGCCGATGAACATGAACCCGAACTTTAGAGATATCGAGCATGAGCAATTCTATGAAGGCAATCTGCGAATGGTCAATATACCGCAAGATTCGTACCATAAATCTTTGTTCTACACATTGGGCCTATCACCACAAACGCGTCAGCATATTAAAGATCTTTACGACCATCAAGATATCTGCATCCGACTGGAAGGATTGCAAGAGGGCTGGCAAACCGGCACAACCTTGAAAGTCACCCGGCTGGCCTTTAATTTGTTCAACGGCTTTACCGGTGATAGCGAGTTGAATCCTGACCGTCCTCGGAATTACAGCCCATACTTCATGTTTGATACAAACCTGATGCCTTACTTTTTTGAATCCATTAAGTTACGGTATGCAGATTATACTCACTCCCTTGATCAGTCATCCCTCCCGTTCTCCCTGCTGGATGCTAAAGACATGCTGGGCTTTTATGAACAGGAAATCTAACTCTACTCCTCCCTATCCCAGTTCCAAAGAAAGGAGAGCCAGTCATGAGCCGTATGGATCAACTACGAGATCTTTACTCATCTGTTATTGCAGACATTACTCACAGCGCAGAAGCTTGGCGTGACTACTTAGAATTTGCAGCATCCATCTACAAGTATTCCTTTGATAACACTTTACTGATCTATAACCAACGACCAAATGCGACCATGCTGGCTCCCTTATCTTTGTGGAATCAGTTGGGAAGGTATGTACGTAAGGGTGAAAAGAGTGTTGCTGTCTGTGATTTCACTTCGGGGAATAGCCCCACATTAAGTCACCTGTTTGATGTATCACAAACAACGGGCAAACCCACTCCGCAGCTTTGGAATCTAGATCAGATTGACACAGGAGAACTAGCCGGAAGACTCACTTCTTACGATACGCTGATTTTACCTGAGGCTATTTCTCAGATGACACATTCAGCTGTTCTTAATTCATTAGACGATTGGCTACAGGATATCGAACTTGATATCAAGGATCATTTCTTAGGAACGGTTCCTCTGCAAGGTCTGGAACAACATATTGGAGATTTAGTTAAGGACAGTCTTCGCTATCTTATTCATCAGCGCTGTCAGTTACCTGAACCCGACAATGTAGACTTTACCACCATCACTCATTTTCATACGCTCCCGTTGGCAGCAAGGTTAGGCAACCAAATCAATGTTCTAGCCCGCAGCCTGCTAGGAGATATTGCTCGATATATTAAAATTATGGAAGCAGAAAGGAGTTTGCAAAATGAACAATCCGAACAGTCCAAACCTGACGTATCGCGAAATCGACGGTCTGCTGTATCCCAACTTGAACATTTCGAACAAAGCCAAAGTAGACCAGCAGCCTTTGGGCAGGTACGGTCGGATGGCAATGAGTTATCTTCGGGACAATCATCCGCAGCGTTTCCAGATTCTCTTGATGCAAGGCATCCTCATGGAGACGCTACACAACGCCGAGCAGGAAGCACTGGAACGGATGGAGCAAATGACCGAGCAGCTGCTCCGCCTTCGACCGATGCCAAAGACCGACGATACGCTGGAACGGACACGCCACCTGAACCAGATCAAATCGACGGCAGAGGAATTGGTCTTGAACGACATCGTGCTGAAACCGAGATAATCGAGCCTATTGTCACTTCCACCCGTTCAGAACCGCCACATAGCGGTTCTTTTTTTATGCCCAATACTTCTTCTGATTTGTCTCACGGCCAAACTGGAGAAGAAATGCTCATCTTTCTGTTATCCAGCGGAAAAGGTGTTGAATCCAGAAAGCAGCACATCTATCAGTTTGTGGTTGAGCATCATCCAGTGAAATCTGCCGATTTGATTGCATTTCTAAAACCGTTATATGGCATAAGTGGTGCTAGAGGCGATTTTGAACATGGCTTATTTGGATATATGTACGATGGAAAAGGCGTTACGATTGATTGGAGAGACTCAAGCGGATCCCATCAAGAGCAATATAAATGGAAGATAATAAGTGACACCCTCCTTCAATTAATTACGGAAGGTCGCTATGATGAGGCACTCGCTCCTTTTCCTCCGCCAGAGCCTGAATTGACATTATTTGATTTTGCCGAGCAATCATCAATGGAAAACACTACACTGAATGATGAAATAGAAAATCATCCTCCAGATATAAACCAGGATAGCAACGTTCCATTGCATGAAGAATCAGATAGTGAAACACAGCCCATCTCCTTACCAACACCTGCAGTGAATTATCGTTTTTATCCTGATCACTCCCCTTATGTATCGGGTCCTAAGAGCAAATATAAGCGCAACGTAGAAGCCATACAGTTACTTAAGCTGTTGGAAAGTGAACAGCAGCAGGCCAGCCCGGAACAACAACATATTTTAGCCGGTTACGTGGGCTGGGGTGGCCTAGCGAATGCTTTCCACCCTTCAGCCAAGGGCTGGGAAAATGAATATGCTGAGCTGAAGCAATTACTGGATGAAGAAGAGTATGCAGCTGCCCGCAATTCAACAATTACCGCCTTCTATACAGAACAAGCGATTATCCAAACCATCCTTGCTACCTTTCAGCGTTTCGGTTTATCGGAAGGAACAGGGCGACGCATATTGGATCCTGCGATGGGCAGCGGTAACTTTTTCTCCGTACTCCCCACGGATTGGGAGAACGCGGAATTGCACGGCGTGGAATTAGACTCAGTTACCGGTCGAATTGCTCGTCAGCTTTACCCTAGTGCATCTATACACCTACAAGGCTTCGAGAGCGTAGATTGGCGCGAAATGCGCTTTGATGCTATGTTTTCCAACATTCCGTTTCATAATATCCGTATTCATGATCGCCGCTTTACCAGTAGCCATCTTATCCATGATTACTTTTTTCTCCGCTCTTTGGAATTACTCAAGCCAGGTGGCATGCTAGCCTATATCGTTAGTAAGGGAACCATGGATAAACAGGATTCAACAGTTCGCCAGCTCATTGCTCAACAAGCCGAATTGATTGGTATGGTGCGATTGCCAAACACCACCTTTCAATCCCTTGCGGGTACTACAGTTACAACGGATATCGTGTTTCTGCAGAAACGTGAGGCCTCCCTTCTCTTCTCCCAAGAAGAACTGCCTGAATGGGTTAACATTGGTGAGACCTCCGACGGTATTCCTGTTAATCGCTATTATCTTTCCCATCCCGATATGATGCTCGGAAAGATGCAGTGGGATCGAGGTATGTACGGCGCAGAAAAATCTAGCGCATGTATCCCAGATGAAGAACAAATTCCGCTTCCTACTCTACAGCAAGCGCTTGGATCCCTGCAGGCTAACTTCCCTAAATTGGTTCGTCATTCAACTGAACAGTCTCTAAACAGGCTCTCTCCTCTTTGGGAAGAGGACGAAGAACCAGTCAGCAGAAAAGTTCCACCGGGAACCAAAAATTACACGTTCATCGAAGACCAAGGTCAGCTCTTCTACTGCGAGAATGGATTACTTCTACCGCAAAATATTCAGGGAAAAAAGGCAGACCGCATAAAAGGATTATGCAGTATACGCCAAGCTCTGATGGACGTTATTAATATTCAATCCCGAGAGTATGGATACGAACTCCCAGAACTACAACAAGCCCAGTCTCATCTTAATAATGTTTATGACAGCTTCGTTCAGCAACACGGTTATATTAATGATCGGGCGAATACCTCTGCTTTTGCCGATGATGATCAACTGCCACTTCTTCGATCCATTGAGGATCTTACACCAGAGAAAACCTGGAGCAAAGCCGCGATATTCACCCGGCCAACCATTCGAATTAATGCACTGCCTGAGCATACCGACAATCCACTGGAAGCAATGCAAATATGCTTAAACCATCGTTTACGAATCGACCTCGCCTACATTGCCCACTTGTGTAATCAGAGTATTGCTGAAGTAAAAGAAGCCCTCGGGGAACGAATTTATCTGAATCCTCAAAAGTATAGTGGTGACGAAGAGGAAGGTTGGGAACTTGATGAGGAATACTTATCCGGCAATGTCCGGGACAAGTTGTCTTATGCAACACTAAAGGCACAAGAGCATCCCGACTTGTTTCAACGAAATGTAGAGGCTCTAGCCCGTGTGCAGCCGGCCCCCTTGTTGCCCGGCGACATTGATTTTCGTATCGGTAGTCCATGGATTCCAGTTCGTTACTACCGGGAATTCATGTATGAGACTTTTGAGACCTCCCAAGTGCTGCGAAATTCGCAGACTGTAGATGTAAATTATTTAGAATTCACTAACACATGGCGTGTCTCAGGAAAAAACATCGAACCGGGCTCCATCAAGATCAATCAAACCTTTGGTACGAGACGAGCAAATGCTTATGAGATTTATGAAAGCAGCTTGAATCTTCAAAGCATTACAATACGCGACCCCGTTACCTATTTAGATGCAAGCGGTAACGAGCAAGTTAAGTATGTTGTTAATGCCAAAGAAACGATGATTGCCCGTGCCAAACAGCAGCAGATGAAAGAGGCCTTTGCTTCCTGGTTATTTCGGGATAATACAAGAGCAGATAATCTACTTGCGATCTATAATGAAAAATTCAACACAATTCGTCCGCGAGCTTACAGTGGTGATCATCTCGTTTTCCAGGCGATGAATGAAGAAATGAGTCTACGAAAACACCAAAAGGATGTAGCAGCTCGAATTATTTATTCAGGGACTGCACTCATGGCGCATGAAGTTGGTGCTGGAAAAACAGCTGCAATGATTGCCTCCGGGATGTATCTCAAACGCATCGGAGCGATTCACAAGCCGATGTATTGTGTTCCCAACCACCTTACCGAACAATGGGCAAATGAATTTTTACGTTTTTTCCCCAGCGCTAACATCCTGGTAACTACAAAAAAGGACTTTGAGCTATCTAATCGTCAACGATTTGTATCCCGTATAGCAATGGGCGAGTATGATGCCGTCATTATTGGCCACAGCCAATTTGAAAAAATTCCAATTTCACGAGCGCGACAGGAACAGCTCTTAAAGAATGAAATCAGCAATGTTTCCCAAATGATAAATCAAATCAAAAAAGAAAAAGGCGACAACTGGAGTATCAAGCAAATGGTTGTTTTTGAGAACAACCTCAAATCTCGATTAGAACGTTTAGCCAACGAAAGAAAAAAAGATGATCTTCTTACCTTCGAACAGCTTGGTGTAGATATGCTTTTTGTCGATGAAGCTCATGCTTACAAAAACTGCTTCACTTTTACGAAGATGCGTAACGTTGCCGGCATTGGTAAATCTAGTAGTCAACGCGCAACCGATATGCTACTCAAATGCCAGTATCTGCAGGAAATTAATCAAGGACGTGGTGTTGTGTTCGCCACCGGCACCCCAATAAGCAACAGTATGTCCGAGATGTACGTTATGCAGCGTTATCTTCAGCCCCGCCTTTTGCAAAGGCTAGGTTTGGACTTCTTTGACAACTGGGCGGCTACATTTGGAGAGGTGGTCTCCTCTCTCGAAATTACTCCAGAAGGTAGCGGCTATCGGATGAAGTCTCGGTTTGCCAAGTTTCACAATTTGCCAGAACTGATGAGTATGTTTCGACTCGTTGCTGACATTCAAACAGCAGATATGCTCAATCTTCCCACACCAAAATTAATCGGCGATAAGGCGACCATCTTCGTCAGTGAATGCTCCCCTTTTCAGCAGAAAATGATGGACGAATTCGTGGAGCGCGCCGAAAAAATCCGCAATAACGATGTGGATGCCAGTGAGGATAATATGCTGAAGCTCACTCACGAAGCAAAGCTGATGTCTATTGACCCTCGTTTGGTGCATGAAGATGCTCCGATCGAAATTGAATCTAAGCTGAACCGATGTATTGAGAACATCTTTGATATCTGGAATGAAACACAGACTGAACAATTAACACAAGTCATTTTTAGTGATAGTGGTACGCCAAAGCCCGGACGATTTAACGTTTATGATGAAATCAAAACAAAATTGATCCAGCGTGGCGTGCCGGAACATGAAATAGCGTTTATCCATGATGCTAATACCGATGCGGCACGGGAAGCCTTGTTTGAACAGGTCCGTCGTGGTGAGGTCCGTGTGCTACTAGGCTCCACGCAAAAAATGGGCACTGGCACCAATGTACAAAGTCGGCTTGTCGCTGCACATCATTTGGATTGCCCTTGGCGTCCTTCGGACATCACCCAACGCGACGGCCGCATCTTACGGCAAGGCAATATGAACGAGGTAGTACAGATTTTCCGCTACGTTACAAAGGGGACATTCGACTCTTATCTGTGGCAAATCCAAGAACAGAAATTGAGCTACATCTCCCAGGTGATGACCGGCAAGAGTATTTCCCGATCTTGTCAGGATGCCGATGAGACCGTCCTATCTGCTGCAGAAGTTAAAGCCATCGCCGTAGGCAATCCTATGCTGGCGGAAAAAATGGAGGTCGATAATGAAGTAATGCGGCTTAAGCTACTGAAGACAAATTGGCAGAATGAGCAGGCGATGTTGGAACAGCGTATACACAAACAGTATCCTATGATGCTCGAGATGTATGAGGAGAAAATTCAGAAACTCCAAGCAGATATCCAAGTAGTAGAACAAAATAATCAACCGAATTTTATGATTCGGCTGGATGGAAAGCTTTATGAGGAACGAACACAAGCCGGGGAAGTACTTCTTCGTTTAGCCAAACTAACCGAGAGGGATCAACCAACTAAAGTTATTGGCCAGTTTCGAGGTCTTCCACTCTCTCTCTTCCGTTCAATTTATGATAACGTCCATATAAGGGCCCAAGGAGCAGAAATGCACTCCGTAGAGCTTGGGGGATCAGCACTGGGGAATATATCTCGTCTCGAAAATATGATTGAGAAAATGCCGTTCTTACTTAAAGACACAATACAGCATAAGAACGAGACGCTGGAGCAGCTTGCTGCAGCACAAAAGGAATTAGGTAAACCCTTTGAGTTGGAATACCAACTTCAGCAGCTTGTAGTACGACAGTCAGAGATTAATACAGCATTGGAATTTAAGGAGTTACAACAAGATCAACATATAATGAAAGAAGAATCCCAGACTCCCGAAAAAGATCGGAATCATAATTACTCTCATGAAATTGGTTACTAACTGCTGCAAATGTACATTCTGCCTTTTTGTCACCCTCTCTGCTTTACGATACTAATAAGTTCTTCCTCTAATTCTCTAGCAGCTTCGGTGATCTGCTCAACTTTTTTTCCTATATCCTCGGAGTTAGTTACATTTCTAATAATCGCCACTCTCCTTATTTCATTATGCAGCTCTTCTAGAAAGCTTGATGTGCGCGCATCTAAACCTTCGTAATCAAATGACACAATTGGCATCGGAGTTTCATTTAATTCAACCAACCCATGTATTGATGAATACTTCGCTAAATTAATGAGTGCATCATCTCGGCTTACTAGTTTAGGTCTAACCATACCCCAATCATCTCTTAAATAATTTAGCTGCAATAACCTTAAAAAGAATAGATCCCAACAAGAAGTCAAGATCGCACCTAGCGGATCTTTTGAACCAAATTTCAGTAAACTCTGTACAATATCATTCTGTTTAGAATTACCCAAGAAATAATGGACTGCTAAAGAAAACTCTACAGCATGAAAAATGCCAACTCTATAGTTTATAAAGTCAGTAAACTCTCGAAAAAGCTTGAACTTATCAACCTTACTTTTTTTGTAATTCATTAAATGGATTTTCAATATTATTGCGTAACTACCAACTAACATTGGATTCGACTTCAAATGAGGAATTAATGTCTCCGTAAAAGTAATCTTTTCTCTTATAACAAAATCACTATACGGAATTCCGTTTGACTGACTATGAATGATTATTTTTTCTTTATTCCAAGAGTTAATGTCAGTTATTGCTAGCTCCATTCTTTTAAGTTGAGGATGATTTAACATACCTAGCGATCTGTCCCAGCATGCCTCCTGTATAGCGAATCCTGGAACCCTATCTTTATTGATAGTTTCTAATAAGAAATGAGTTATCGCAGCATTCACTTCACTTTTTAATCTGTGAGGATTGTAATAAAATCGCTCAAGCATGATGGCTGTTTGAGTGTCGAGAATTAATGATTCCGCTTCATAATCCTTATTTGGAAACACTCCGATGTAACAAAAATAATTATATTTGTCGTAATTAATATTATCGCTCATTTTTCCCACCCTTTCAGAAATATAGATGTATACCTATATGTCCTTTAAAGTAATTCTTTTAAAACCATAAGATTCAACTTCAATTTTTTCTTGTTTCTTTAAAGTTGGAACTGCCCAAACCAATGAATATTTAGCTCTTGTATTAGCAACATAACCTATTCTTCCTGATTCCAGCTCTTTTTCGAGCCAATGTTTCCAATGACCGCCGCCGCTGTTTCCTGAGTTTCGACGGCTTGAGACGACCATTACGCTCTCAAAGTCTTTACCTTTAGCCGAATGAATGGTATTTATCGGTACCATATTTGAATTGTCTTTTGAATTGAAAATAACAATTTTATTCTTTGCTGAACCAGATGGGGTTCTTAATTTTGGTAAGGTATTAAAGTCCCTCTTCTCTATATCAAAATCAGCTAGTGACTGATAAGCCTTTTCTATCATTGTCAAAAAGCAAGCATTAAAGTTCTTATACCAAATGGAATATTCAATATCTCCAACATTAATTAAACGATCGTTTGCTAAACATCCTTCTAAGAAATTTTTCAAAAAAATTCTCCACTGAAATGCAGATTCGATTGCATTTGGACAAAAATAATTCTTTTTGGTCTTAGATCCTCCAAACCACTTTTGCATCTGTTTACCCGCAAGTTCCAATGCTAACATCTGTGATGTTGGAGTATTCTGCAGCCAAAGTTGTAAAGCATCTAATAATAGATGCTTGCTTTCCGTTTGATTTGTCTCTAGTTCTTGTTTTAAATTTTGTTGTCTCACCAAAATAGCCGATTTTTCATAAGATATATTTACTCCAATTAAAAATTTCTGGTATTGTTCTGTTACTACTGATAAATCGTTGTACTCCAGATAACTAATACTTTTTTCTCCTACCTTATCAATCCCAAGACCACGGATAGGTAAAGTTATGCCTAACAATCTATTTGAAAGCTCAACTATTGGATGGCAGCTTCTAAAATTGTCTGTCAAACGATATTTATCAAAATCAGATAGAAATGCTTTTGTTATTTCAGGGTTGGCATTTTTAAACTCATATATAGATTGGTTAAGATCTCCTATGAAATGAAGAACTGTACCAGCCTTTTTAAACTCATTGAGAATGTTCATCTCAACCCATGATAAATCCTGACATTCGTCAACTAATATAATTGGGAAGCGAGAAGCAAGGAGTTCAGTTAGTTTCGAATCCCTCTTCAAGATTCTAAGTGCTATATTATTTATATCTTCAAAATTAGCAAAACCATCTTCAAAAAAGCTATTTTTCACTTTAGCTATCTGCTCTTTTATGTACTCAAATCCTAATGCTGTCTTATTCCCCGACTTCTCTCTATAATCATTAACAAATTTTTGAAAATCAGATGAGTTATAAAACTCCTTAAGTGGAGTTTTTTTAGTCTCTGATTGATATAAAATAACATCATTAATTTTATTATCAAAATAAATTTGATTCGCAAATAATTCATGATGACCTGCATTATTATTTATATAGGGTATTTTATATTTTTTTAACCAATGATTATCAAACACTTCTAAATTTTTATCTACCAACCTGTATGATTTGTCCCCATCTCGGTTCTTATGCTTAAAGAATTTGTAGCCAAAATTTTGTGAAATAAAACCATGTATGAAAGCTGATAATGTACCAATGTAATGAGGGAACATTGAGCTTAAACCTGAAAATCTTTCAACCCGCTCCTTTATGGTATCTGTAGCTTCATTGGTGAACGTGAGTACAGCAATTCCTTTGTTCTTAAAATTCCATTTACTAATTTCATACGCGGTTTTCATTCCAACAACTTCTGTCTTTCCGCTTCCTGCACAAGCTTCTAAGAATACATTTTTATTAATAGGAGAAAGAACATATTCTAGTTGTTGCTCTGTCTTTTCTCTTACTTTATCTTGAATTATTAATGAATAACTTTCTGTTTTCTTATTATTTTTGCACAAAGTATTTATAATTTCATGCTCCATTTCTAGCTTATCCATCTATTTTAATACCCCCGATTGCCCAATTAATTGCCTTTTTTATATACTCTGGAACTGTAATTAGGCTGCTAATTTCGGAATAAACTTCAGTAAGGTTCGACTTGGAAGCATTTATATTGCCCATATGACTTCTTATTTGCTCTTCTAAATAATCAGCTAACTTCTGTGCAAAGACACCTTTGCCAACTTCATCAGCATCAATATGTGTAAAAATAAATTCAGCATCATTTCTTAATAACTCTTCATTATCAAAATACTGATTATTCCTTGTAATAATAGTTTTACAGTTTGCCTTAACAGATCCATCTTTTGACCATAAATCGTGGAGAACTTCAGCCAATTGGCGAGTGTTTTCTTCAATTGCCAGGTCATACTCAAATGTTTTTAAAGGAGAACGATATAATCGGCCCCACTTACTCATATTAATTTCATCTATTAATTGCAAAGCGATATTTGCTCCAATAGGTGCTTCACTTGGAAGGGGATAAACATCCTCTGCCGTAGTTACCGGATCACCATTTTTATCACTCTTCATAACTCCATTTTTATCATATACAATTACCTTGATCTTTGGCGGATCATTATCAGTGATTCCAGCACAATATATTGGTATATGCGCTTGGCTTGTAGCTTCTTTGAAATTTGAAAAAAGTCTCATAAAATGTTTAAAGTTAATACCATTAATATTCACCACTGATACTCCAGCCTCTTCCAAGGAATTAGGTAACATATTATTGATACCACCATTTAGAGCATTTTTATTATGCTCTGCTAATACTATCTTCGCGAACGTAGGAAGAAGCATCGCTTCACTTATTCCCTCTACAAGGATGACTCCCTTGGAAAATAGTAAAGTCGATTTCGTCACGTCTAGCCATCTATTAATATAACTTTTACTTTCTCCTAGATTGATGTACTTTAATACAGTTGCTATGATTCTATCATCTTTATAAGCAACATGAATTAAATTGTCAGTATCAACGGAAGAAGCTAGGACCGGAGAATGTGTTGTAATTACAACCTGTAAATTTTCAAGTTTTCGAGTAAGCTCTTCCAAATATTTAATAAATTTAACTTGAAGCTGTGGATGAAGATGCGCTTCCGGCTCCTCTATAAGTAATACTGTCATCATATTATTGTCTTTTAGCAGCTCAAGCTCCGCAAAAACAGTGGCTATGTATAACAAATTATTGTATCCCAAACTGTTGATTGCGATATCCCTAAATTTTTCAGGATTGTTTTCCTTGATTCCCGGAAAGAAAACCATTTTTATGCTCTCTACAATTTTATTAAAGGTTGTTTCAGCAAACTGCAAGTTAATACTTTGTCCAAGTCTTTGACCTAATGTTTCTTCTAATTTGGTATTAATATTCTTCTTAGCCTCTTCAATCTCATTATATTTCTTATCGGCATTACTTGTTATTTGCTCATTAAAGCCTTTGACACTCCTTACAAGTTCATCTTTATTATCACCATATTGTTTTTTTAATAATTGTGCCAACCTTGATCTTTTTCCATTAACTAGCTTTTCCTCAGCATCTCGAAGCGGAGGAAGGTATATGCAGTCAATACAATCAAATGTCTCCTCTTCAAAAATGCTTGATTTTGAAGCGCCACCCCATATTTCTTTTTTATAGTATCCTTTTCTGTTCGGATTGGCGCTAACTTCAAAATGTAGTTGTGCGTTAAAATCAGCATCACACCATGATAGAAAAGTAACTTGTTCGTCCGAATTGAGGGATTCGATTTTTAGGTCAATTCTAATTTCAGGAGCTGAGAAGTCTTTGTCTAATGAAACATAAAAATCATCCTCATCAATATTCAAATATGAGAACTCATTTTCTCGTAAGATGAGCCGTAGAGCATTTATGATTGTGGTCTTTCCTGAGCCGTTTTCTCCAACTAGAATATTGAGCCCTTTTTGTAATTTAATAACCGACTTACTCTTTGAATTTTTATAACCTGTAACATCTAAGTTAGATATGTACATGTATGATGTCTCCTATCTATTCAATTACAACATCTTTCCATTCTAAATATACTTACTTAACTTAATTCGACAATAATCCTCAGTGCCCTTCCAAAACACTCCGAAAATATTACATTAACCTCCAAAACCTATATGCATATTTTGAACAAACAATATTGAATAAAAATCTCATAGGTTGTTTAAGAATCAAAGATTCTTGACGCCATAAAGTCAATTAAAAAGACGCTGCTCTAACGCAGCGCCTTTTGGGACTATTTTATGAATAACTAATAAATTAATAAAACTTAAACAACATTTTTTTCAAATAGGCATAAATCCATACCGACCAACACCTTTAATTCTAGTAAAATGAATATAGTTCATTTGTATTTGCAAATCCTTATATGGCTCTACATTCTCCAAAATAATAATTTGGTAATTACCTTCCAACAGAGATAAATCTTTAAAAAATGCTTGTTTCATATCATTCGAGATATCTTCATTTTTTTCCATAACTGAATCATTCATATTTGTTCCTTTATAAGTAGTTAAAGGTGTATCTAGTATAACTAAACCAGGATGCTTTCGTTCGTTTTTTCTTGAGTATTTCATCAATCCAATTGAGAATGCTGCATTTAAAATTGCACGATAACCTTTACCATGATTTTTTCTTTGTTTACCCGAAACAACAATATCATTTTCACTTGGGTTGAAGCATACATCATCCAGATCCGGGTAACTCCAAGCTTCTAGTAATCCCCTTACTTCGTCTGCTAAACTACTATAAATATCATCGCTTATTTCACTAGTAAATTTCAATTTAATATTTTTTTTGTTTAATTCTTTCTGAATACCAAAACTTGTTTGCCAATAATCAGAAATCTGTCTCTCGTTTATTTCGATTTCATAAAAAAGTCTTTTCTGCTCAAATAAAACTTTTAATTGTTCCTTAGCAACTATCGAAATAGGTTTCAATTCACTTTGAATTTGAGACTCGATGTTGTCAATTTGAAGTCTTATTTGATTAGTCTCAATTTGCTTTTCTTGCAACTCTTTTTTTAGTATAACAACCGTTTCATTAAGATCTATTAATTGATTATTAATTTTAGTCGTTTCTTCTTCGCATGCCTGTACCAAATTATCGAATTGAGTAGAATGATGATTTCCCATAAAATGAAATGATTCTGAATTGATTAATTGATTGCAAATCGGACAATTCGCATCATGCAGTTGTGAAATATAATGATTCCCTTCAATTATGAACTCTAAACGTTCCAAATCGGAAGAATAACTTTTATTTAACAAAAAGAACCTTTCAAGTAACTCATTTAGGAAAAGCAGTCGAGAATTTATTAGTTGTTCTTGCTCCCACAATTCCTTTCTCTTGAGCATTTTCTCATTTATTAATCTACTGTTATTTTCTAGTTGTTCAGATAAACTATCAATTTGAACTTCTAAATCGACAGGGTCATTAATAGCCAAAAAATTCTTCTTCACCTTTACTACATTCTTTAACTCATCGATCATACTTTTAACTAATTCCATTTTTCCTTCTAGTCGTGTTCTAAGTATTTTAGGATCTTCTATTTCAGCCCCACCACTGTCATCGTTACCAGTAATTATTGTTTTGAACGCCGAAACCTCTGAAGGTTGCTCATTTCTCCTACCCGATAACAGAGGAGATATCTTAGAAATAATTTTCTCTTCATTTATCATAAATAATCTAACGAAATTACGAAAAGAGAACGATATTTTTTCTCCACGTGAATTTTTCCGAATTTTTAAATCAGCAATGTTGTTTAACGAAAGTAAGTAAGTTGATATATTTTTTTTATTTTTAGCATCATGTTTCCCTTGTAACTCAACAAAATCCTGAAAAAAATGAATTTCGTCAATACTCATTTCGTATGCTTCAAACTTTGACTCACCAATAATCCGCTTCAATGTTCTTTTTCCGCCCACGTACAACTGCAACTCTAGAAATATAGTTGTATATCCATTGTTCTCCTTAAAGTCAGGGAGATCATCTGTACCACCAAACATATAGTTGATACATTCAAATATAAATGTCTTTCCAGTATCAGATGGGCCTGATATAACATTAAGTCCCTTATTCAAAGTAATGCTAGCATCTTTTTTATTGAAGCCAGTAAGCCTCAGTTCAGTAATATAAAATCCTTCCTGCAACACGAATCAATTCCCCCTGAACAATGATTCCTTATTAAACTCTCCACCCCACCGATCTAAGTTATCGGTCATATATTTCTTCAATTCATCCTTCGTATATGTAGAAAATTTCATAGCCATTATTTTTGCATTTTCGCGTAATTGAAGCAAATATTGAGATTCAAAATGGTCTAAAAAAGGTGTACAATACGTTGAAGCTTTAAAAAATATTCCACTTGCTTCATACTCAACTTCAACTAGCTTTTTAGAAATCATTAAGAGTAGTCCTTCGTTTACAAGATCTCTCTTTACCAATATCTCACCAGAGCGGTGAGGGGTGGGTGGGTGTAAACTCTCATATTCTGTTTCGACATCTCCATAATGTATTACTAAATAATCAAAATAAATCAATCTCTGTAAATCAATTTTCTGATCTTTCAGTTCATCTAAAATCACAATGCATCGTAATCCAATTTCTAATGGAGTATTAAATAATAAAGTTTCACTTGAAAGAGAAGTTTGATTCATGATTTCACCCAACTTATCCTATCCTTATTTGCCAATTGATGACATATCCCACCCCGATCACCAAGCAAAAGATATTTTATTAATATATTACTTGTCAATTGAAGGTTATTGACCAGTTTTATAGTTTCTAAAACACATATATAGCCATTTGGATGTATAGCTTCTACAATATCAATTATTCCGTCGTATACCTCATCTTGTAATTTTTCAAAGGGCTCATCATGAGGAAGTTCGTCTCTTGCAAATCTTCTCAAAGACTCAGCTTTATAAAAATATTCTCGTTGTCTATTAAAATGAGAGAATAAAGAAATGTCGTGTGTAGATAGTGTAGATGAATCTAATATTGTCTGGTTAAGTTGCTCTGAATATGCTTCAAATAATTTTTTTACGTACTTAACTTCATTCAATTGTATTTCTTGTTCTGGTTTCTCAGGTCTAGGCCTTGGCTTAGTTAAGCCTCCACCAAATCTGTATTTAAAAAAGGGGGTTGCACTATATTGCTCAAGAAAATCCTGTGGGGGACAAAATGTAACAATTGAAAAATCAAAATTTTTAACATAATCCAAAAATTCTCCTGATAGCTCGATTACTTCAGTCTTTGTTATTTTGTTTTTACATTTATCATTCCACTGATTAATCAGTTGTTCTTTCAACATTTCTGGATTACCGATCAATTCAGCAAATGCAGCGCCCACACCTTGAGGGGATACGAAAGTATATTTTCTCGGAATTGAATAAGCATTTATAAAAGTGTAATGACACAATTTCCCCATTTCCAACCAAATGTCACTTGGATACAGTTGATGATCATAGTGTTTACACTGATAATTATCCCACTGAATAACTAGATTATCTTGTTTAATTTCTGCAATTACATCCCTGCCTTTATCACCCGCTGCCCCAATGCGATAGACCAAATCATATTCTGTTTTTAAGAAGCCATTCACCCATTCGCAGATAACATCTTCAAACTGCTCAGCAGAAAAGAGTTTCAGTCTATCTATGGGGGGTACAGGCACTCCAAATAAAACATCGTAATCATTTGGTGGTGGCGGTAATTCTATTTCTACTAGCGTTTCAGCCTGGATTTGCATACTATCACCCTTGTTTAATAATGGCAATAATTTCGATATTCATTACTATTCTCACATGATACCTTAGAGAATGTTTAACCCCTTACAATGGATACAGTTTTCTAAAACAATATTCGATATAATTTTCACATTCCCTTCCAAACATATGTACTATATTACAAAATCATACACAACCATCTGTTTTTCGCATTACTATAACTTAAAAATTTGAGTTCACATAAAACAATGTATAAAGAAATATCAGCCACATTCGACTAAAACGAATGTGGCTTTTCACTATCCCTTTCAGGAGGAGTTGCAAAATAATGGTTTTTCAATTTTGTTATCATTGGATCTGTCTATATTCTTCCCACTATCCAAGAGGCCCACCTTTGGCCTCTTGGGAGTGATCTAAAGGCAGGAATAGCCAAATGCCATTTGGCGAAGAAACCGCGTGGAAGCAGAGCTTCCACCGACATTTCTTGTTGTTTTCTCCCGGCTATCAAATGTCGTCCAAGGAAGCTCAAAGCGAGGTGAACCTATTGGCTCAATCTGAAAAAACAGTACAGATTACCGTCAAGCTTCCCAAAAAGCAGTATGAAGCTCTGAAAAAATATGCAGCCTCCAAACATCTCAGTATGGCAGATATTGTGCGGGCATTCATTCAGAAAGGCATGTCTATTGATTCCTATACGCAGGAGATTGATTTTATCACTGCAATTATCCGCCAAGAAATCAACATTGCCATAGGTGGACTCAGTAACCGCTTAGCCGGCCTTGCCAGTAAAGACCTCATTATGTCTGCCGCAGCCTACTATTCCACCATCGCCATTATTGCAGATCTCATCGACACGAACCGCTATACAACCTTCCGAGAGATTGAGAAGAAGGCTCGTCAGTTAGCAGTAGAGTATACGAAAATGAAACTGACGGATGCCGAACAGCTATTCCTTTCTGGAGACGCTTTCGAGCAGAATCTTGCCAAATTACACGGAGGTGCTGGAGATTTCAGCCCTGATCTATAAGCAGCGTTTTTTTCATCCAAACCGCCCTAAAACCGCAGTAAGTAATTATGTACACATCGGCTATATTGCCACTCGCCCCGGGGCCGTTCGTCATGAAAACTTGCCTCATGGACTCTTTGGCAAAATGCAACCTGGAAGTATAGACGTCTTCCAGTCTTGGCAAGAAGTTGCCCGAATCGCTAGAGATATCTCGAAGCAAGGCAAGAACATGTACCGTAGCGTCATTTCACTTCGTACAGAAACGGCAATGGAGCTGGGGCTTAATGATTTCGAAGCTTGGCAACAGTATATTGAGCAACACATTGCTACACTCGCAGCGCACAACCGGATCAAAACAGAAAATCTCTGTTGGGCCGCCGCCTTCCATAACGAAAAGGATCATCCCCATCTTCATATCGTGTTCTGGGATAAAGAACAGACGATCATGAAGAACTTCACTCACCCTGAAATCCCCAATCGTATCCGCAAACAGCTTATTAAGGATACCTTCGCTTTCAAGATCAAGGAGTTTTGTGCCGAACGAGACTTAGCCAAAACAGGCATCACAAACATCACTGATGCCATCCTGGAGCAATTTGAAGCTCACATGAAATCCTTAAATCCACAATCTTTTCGAGCACTTCGACAACGGTTTGAGCATGCAGATGAAGATTCATTGCTTCGCCTCCCCAAACATAATCTGACCAACTCCCAATCTGTAGAGCAGCTTGCGTCACACCTATTGCAACTCCGCCATGCATTACCCAAAAATGGACGCTTAGCTTACCAGCTGCTTACTCCTGAAGCAAAGTCTCTCGTAGATGAATTCGTCCAGGATCTGCTGCAACAAAATCCCTATTTAGCTGAAATGGTGGAGACGTATGTCAAAGCTAAGCTGGAGGTTGCCAAGCTCTATACTTCAGACCCTGCTGCCCTCACCCAACAAAGCATCAAGTATCAAGCAGAAGCCGAGAAACGCATTGCCAATCGTATACTCTCCACCGTTCGTACAATCATCCAGCTTGAACAATCTTCAGATGTTGCTATTCGCCAAGTTGAACGCTACCGAACTTGGACGGAGCAGTTGATCTTGGAGCTGCTGTCAGTCATGGAACAACTCTCCATGCAGGCGCAACTTGATTACGATGATAAGGCTAAGGTTGTCTTCGGCGGAGAATGGTCCAAACAAGCTAAAAAAGAATGGCTTCTCCGACAAAAGGATAAAGGGGTGGATCGTTAACCATCCCTCTCGCAAATACGCTTCCGAAGCGTATTTTTTTGTACCCAGTCAGTGTACAACCTGTGAATAATCTATGGATAACTTGTGTATTGAAAGGAGCCTGTTATGTTATTTACAAATGGACGATCACAATCCTTTGAGAAACTAATGAAAAAAACACCCCATTGTCCTGCAAGGCCCATGAAGAGTTCAGAACCGATGAAATCATCGACTGAACCTAAAGATCCTCCACAGAAAGAAAAGCCTCATGGAAATCAATGATCGCTTACTCGATGTCCTGCGTTATGAGTTGAAAAAAGTAGGACTTCAGACAACCCCTCCTGTTCTCGATGAAGTTTTGCTTGTCGTAAAAGGCGATAAACCTGTCGCGTATGTTCAGGAAGATGGATTTATTATCTACTCCACTCTTTGCGATAAGAAAGACGCCCTACCTGTTCCAACGATTGTTAACCAAGTCTGGGAAATGGAACGTGCTTATCAAGAAGCTCCTGTTATGCATATTGATTCTGTCAGCAAATACCGGAAATTGATTGAGTATAACGGCATCGTTCTCACGGCTCGCTACGATGGCGATGGCCAATTCACTTTTGCTAGTTGGCAGTACATGTACGACAATAACGCTGTTTCATTCGGACATTATTTTAGTGAAAATCATTACGCTGCAGCCAAAGCCGACTTTTTATACCGTAGCGGGCTTGCCGACCGTGCCATTCTTTTTCAGTTGGACGAACTAGCAGTGATTCGAGATACTCTTTTGTTCCGAGGAATGCAAGACTCTGCACTCCAATTAAAAGAGCAGGAGAACTTAGACAATCTACTGCATCGAGTAGATTCTATGCTTACACCAAGAGAAGAGTTGATGTCTGAAGCTGAGCTTGAAATGGAGCAGGAAACCTAATGATATCTATCTCTTTAAGGAGTGAGACTCATTGAAAAGCAAGAACGAATTCTACAAGGCTTACTTCGCTGCCCTTATGGAACAAGGATTCGAAGTCCGCCGGTCCCCTTCTGCAGACTATCTTGCTGACTTTTACCAAAAGGACCAACTCATTGCATTCTATACTCGCACCGACCAAATTGAACGGAACCCCTTCGTTACTGTGCCAGATCGCCTGATGAGTAGCATTCACGACTTGGCCCGAAAAACCGCCTTGCAACTTGGCATTTGCACGGAGAAGCCCTATACCGATAAAAGTGAGAAAATCGTTAACGGCGTCTATAAGCTTTGTGAGCATGGCGATGTCGTGCTGGCCTGCAAGCACCATCCTTTGTTTGACTATGTATTCTCTACCTATCGCTTATCACCGGATAATCAAACACCTGTTCAGCGGCAGTATTTTTATAACCGCGATGAAGCCACTGAAAGCTTCGCTACACGCAGCGGTCTGGTGGATGCCCGTAAGCTGTTCAGTGAAACGGAATTAACACTCATTCACGATGAAATGGTCAAATTCTTGATTACGCCAAATGAGAAGAGTATGGATCAGTTTGAGCAAGTGCAGTTTCTGATTGACCGGCTCGAAGACCTGATTCCCGCTCTTAAAGAACGAGATATTCACCTGGATTACGATGCTGAATTTGCCCATGATCTGGACGGTGATCCAGGGTCTCTGGATGTCGCCGAACTATCCCGTTAATCATCTATAAAAAGGAGATGGCTCTTGATGCCCCAACCACAAACCTCTATTTGGGGAACGATCCTGACTTGTGTGGAGATTGGCTTGAATATCTACGCGCTGCAAGCCGAACGCGACCAAGGGATTGTCCTTGATGCTGACTATGCAAAAAAAGCGCTCAGCGAAAACGCATTTCAATTGGGAAAAGAACGCGATGGCCATGTGTATTTCGATGATGTGAAAAGTATTGTCCCTACGTATGAGCTAGCCAAACAAGGTGCCATTACACATCCGGAATTACACGCTGTAGCCGAAAATCCAGAACAACTCGTCACAGAAGGCCATTACTTTGCACCCGAATATTTCGGTGATTTTCCTCCGCCACACGATGATCATGGTCAAGCATACCCTCAGCAACAAACCTGGGATAACGGTGTTTTTCTGGTTGAACGGCCACAAGGGATGCAGCTTGCCGTCCATCAGACGATCGCTGAACATGTATTGTCCGATATGGCCCTCATGCATGCTGCCGGTCATGAATCCTATTGGTTTTATCCCCTAAACGACTGCGCCATTCCCATTTACGAATTGTCCGCCTCTCATCCCGGCGTCTTAGCCAAAGTCATAAACGAGGATAGCTTACTGCACACCCTCTGCGATGATTATCCTTCCTATGTTGGAATTCATAACCTGCACACTGAAGAATGGGGTCATATCTTTGACCGCCCTGCTCCCAGTTCTCTTTTCCTGCAGGCTCAGTTGGATGAAGCGGCTGGGCGAAACAACGAAGACATTCCCCTTTCACCTTCCAGTTATTCGGCGCAAAGTCAGGAGTTCCAAACCATGCAGACTCATGAACCTACAGACGCCTTCTACGAGCCAAGTGATGGGATGGAGTGGTGAGAACAAAGCCTAGGCTTGGATTGGCACTTCTGATTGTCCTACTCGGATCAATCAGCAATCTGTTTATCAGCACCGCCTTGCACAACCTTCTATCGGGCTTTACTTCCTCCCTAGCTTTCCCTTCTTTGAGCCACAGTCTCCACAGCCTGATGAGTAGCAAACCCCACCTGCTCTTATTCTTCTGTTTTCAAGGCCTGGTTATGATACTGGCTACCTTATTTTTTGTTTTCAACAACCAGCCCTATCAAAGTGAGCTGAAGCAAGTGGCTCCGGGAATTGAAACGCCCGTGCCTACTGGACAACATCAACACGGTTCTGCACGCTGGATGCGAGATGAGGAACTCCTGCGTCTGTTCGACAATGAGACGCTGGATCTCCAGCATCCTTTCCTGGAGAAGTTAATCGCGACTGGGTATGAGGATTTGACCTTTCTAGATCAACGGAAGAAAGAAGGGGACGCAAATGAACCTCCTTCATTCTAAAGAGATTCCCAGAATAACGAGAAGGAATGATACCTCTTCTTCTCCACCTATATCTTCTGGTGGAATTGTACTAGGCATGCAGCGTGAAGGTAACCGGGAGCGTCTCTACTATATCGGGGATGATGTGCATTCCCTGTGCGTAGGAGCTACTCGGAGCGGTAAATCGCGTACAGTGGTGTTACAATCCATCGGCCTCTTAGGACTGGCTGGAGAATCCATGGTCATCAGTGACCCGAAAGCGGAATTATTTCATTTTAGCCATGTGCTGTTAGAGAAACTGGGATACACCGTCTGGACGCTGGATTTCCGGCATCCCGAAAAAAGCCATCACTATAACCTGCTGCAACCTATTATCGACGCAGCACTGGCCGATGACCAGGAACAGGCCGAAATGCTGGCTTGGGATATGACACAGGTATTGGTCGGCAAATCACAGGGAGAGAAAATCTGGACGAATGGAGAAATGTCGGTTATTGCTTCTTCCATTCTTAGTGTAGTTTGGGATAACATCAAACGTCCGGAATATCAGAACCTCACCAATGTATATTGGTTTTTGGCAGAGATGAACCGACAGATCGGCAACAAGACTCCGATGCAGGAATACCTTAAACGCCTACCTCAGAATCATCCGGCCCGTGCCCTGCTCAGCATTTCCGACATTGCGCCTTCTCGCACCAAGGGTAGCTTTTATACTTCGGCACTTACGACTCTAAGACTTTTCACATCCAAATCTATTTATGCCATTACCCACAAAAGCGACTTTTCCCTGGCTGACCTCGGTCAGAAGAAACAGGCGCTTTTTATCATTCTTCCGGATGAAAAGACCACCTTCTACCCTGTCGCTTCCCTGATGGTTTCGCAGCTCTATGAACTCCTTACCACTCAGGCCGATGTCCGCGGCGGGAGATTGGAACGGCGTGTCAACTTCATTTTAGATGAATTTGGCAACTTTACACCGATTGCAGATTTCACCAACAAACTGACGGTAGGCGGCGGACGTGGGATGCGCTTCAACTTATTTGTCCAAAGCTTTGAACAGCTCAAAGAGAAATACGACGATCATGTAGCCGGTACGATCAAGAGCAACTGCCAAACCTGGATTTATCTGCAGGCTGATGATCTGGAGACCTTACGTGAAATCAGTGAGAAGTTGGGGACATACACCACCTCTAGCTATCAGCTTTCAGCTTCGCATGGCAAATATTCTACTCCCAGTACTTCCCACAGCCTTAATTTATTAGAGCGCAAGCTACTGACCGTTGACGAAGTACGCCGTGTGTCCCGGCCTTATCAAATCGTCCTCTCCCGTTCTCACCCCGCCATGATGTATTCTCCGGATCTCAGTGAATGGGCATTTAACGCCATGATGGGTCTGGGCGACAAGGAACATAACCGACACGTCCGCGAGGAACGAGAGCAGCGCCGACCCATTCTGACTAACACGAGAGAGGAGGTGAAGCTGTGGAACATCTGGATTTATTATCAAAAGGACATCGCAAGACAATTGGCCGAGCAACGTCAGCAGGCCGCAACCTCCTCCGGCGGATTCATGCCTCCGCCCTTCGACGATTAGAATTGACCAAGAGATTCATCTATCGTCTTACGCTCAATATGAGCATCCTTTTCAGTTGTTTGCTGATAAATTCCCAATCTGTCTATGCATCAGGAGATATCAAAGGCAGCAAGCTTGTAACCGGTACGGAGAAGTTAATCGGAGATGTCACGACTTGGTTGATGATCCTCGCCCCTGTAGTCGCTGGCTTGCTTATCATTTACTTCTGCATCCGGCGCTCTGCTGCGGACGAGATGGACACGAAGAAGTGGAACAATCGGATTATCGTGGCCATCGTTTCTTGTATTGGAGCCGTGCTTGGTTCAGCCACTCTCAATGTCATTATCGGCTATTACAAGTAATTCGGGCGTGTCCCCTGGACAGGCTCTTTTTGTTTTCCCTACCACACTATATTTCTGGAGGTTATGAATAATGAAAAAATGGTTGAAGGCAGCAAGGGAAAAAAGCATAGATACTGCAGCGCTGGCAAAACAAACCCTGCGCAATCGTCGCGGAGAAGGTTACGTAGATACCGGGATCAAAATTCTGATTGCCGTTGTCATCGGAGCCTTGCTGCTGGCCGGCCTGTATGTGCTATTTAATGGCACGATTCTTCCAACCCTGACACAACGCATCAAGGATATGTTCAACTACAAAGGCTAATCCCACTACCTTTTGCGGGAGCGGCCTTAGCGCCGTCTCCTGCAGGAAGGAGGCATGAAGCTTGGAAAAAATCATTTTGCTGCTAGTCATTGCGCTTTTGAATGGTTCTTTGGTCTATATTGACTCTTTGCTGAAAGACATCATTCCAATTTCCCTGTACGCCGAGAAATACATGACGTTAACCACTGGAGCAAATCTGCTTGAAAATCTCTACGACATTGTGTTCTCGTTCGGTGTCGCCTTAATGATCCTCAAATTCCTGAAAAAGGGTTTCGAAATTTACGTGTTATGGACCGATGGCGATCCTGATGAAGAACCTCTTTTTCTGCTCACCAACTTTTTCCGCTCCATGGCTGTTGCGATCTGCTTCCCCACCATTTATACCTGGCTCGGTCAAATTGTCGAAGACTTATCCAATCAACTGCTGGGAGCAATCGGTCAATCTACTAATTACGATTGGCAGATGTGGGTCAATGCCTTAGAGTCTGCCGGATTGGTCACAGCTGTCTTTGGCCTCATCTTCGTGGTGTGTTTCTTCATTCTGTACTTCCAGTTTTTGATGCGAGGACTTGAAATGTTTATCTTGCGTGTTGGCATCCCGCTGGCCTGCGTCGGTTTACTGGACAACGACAAAGGCGTGTTCCGTGCATATGCTCAAAAATTCATGCAATCCATGCTGGCAGTTGTCATTCAGATTGCCCTAGCAAAGCTGGGCGTCGGATTAATGCTACAGAATCACGTGTTTTGGGGGATGGCCTGCATGATGCTGGCGATCCGGACCCCTCGCTTCCTCTCCGACTTCTTGATTACAACCGGAGGCAATGGAGGCGTGGTTAACAATGTCTATCACAGTATCAAGCTCGTTGGCATGGCGCGCAAACTGGGCAAGGCAGGTTAGGCGATGGTAACCCTAGAGGAATTAGCCCAAGCCTGTATCTTGCTCATACGTGCGGGCTGTGTATTTCGCTTCATCTATACCATGGTCCGGCTTTCCGGAGCAGATGAGGAAGTAAGCAAGTATAAGAAGCGCGCTCGCAATGTAGTCATCTTCTATGTACTCGCGGAAAGTATCTGGCAGATCAAGGAGATCATGCTGCATTACTATCAGTAGCTTGACACTTGAGTCGCTTATACGCACAAAGAAAGGAGCATCCACCTTGAATGAGGAATTACAAACGTTATATATCCCTATGGGTGTCAAACCGCAAAGCGAATGGTTTCCAGGCTTCGGTAAATCGCAACTGATTCAAACCTTCGTTGGCTCCTTCGGAGCTTTTTTTCTTGCCCTTATGATCTGGCTCCTGAAAGGCAGTGTCCCCTTTGCCGTCGTCACCTTCCTCAGTGGTGTTGCTGCTTCTGTGATGATGACAACCAAAGATCGGCATAACCTCTCTGTACTGGATCAACTACGCTTTATGGTTGCATTCAAGAAAAGCCAGAAGTATTACCCTTACCGTGCTCTGCCAGAATGGGATAACAATTCGGTATGAGCAGCATTTCCCTTCATATATGGCTGCTCTTTCCTCTTTTGCTCTGGGCAAGTATTTGCGACCTGAAAACGAAACAAATCCCAAATGTTATTCCCCTCGCCATCTTCCTCGTAGGTTTACTCCACTTCTCCCCGCTCTTCTCCATCTTTGGACTACTGTGTACCGGAATTCCCTATTGGATTGGTGCCATAGGTTCAGACGGTAAAATTGGCGGCGGTGACATCAAACTGATGGCAGCTTGCGGCTTTGTATTCGGCCCTCTATATGGGACGCTACAAAGCCTATCCGGCTTGGGATTCGTGCTAATTTTCGCGACTGCTATTGCCCTTCGTCATGGATTTCACATCGCCAAATATACGGCCTTACCGCTTGCTCCCTTTTTATCTGCTGGCGGTGTGGTGGTCGTTATACTGGCTCATCTCACTAAGTAACTGTTCATTTCTAGGAGGTCACTCAATTGAAAAACCTTTTTCGAAAACGTTCGACTGTAGGCTTTCTTTGTATTATCCTCTCGCTCATTTTAACATTGGGGATTGCTCCTCTGTTAAACCAAAAAAGCAGTGAACAAACCAGTATTGTCCGTTTGGTTAAGAACGTGACCAAAGGAACCGCAATTGCCTCGGACGATATAGAGACGGTACAAGTTGGGGCATATCATTTACCGGCCGATGTACTGTCGTCACCGGACAATGTAATCGGCCATTACGCAACTGTCGATATGCTCAAAGGGGATTATCTTCTTCCTGGGAAACTGTCTACGGTGCTGCTGGACGCCTATGTAAGCCGCTTGAGTGGAACCAAACAAGCCATTTCGATTTCGATCAAAAGCTTAGCTGCTGGTTTATCCGGAAAACTGCAATCCGGTGACATTGTAACTCTGATTGCTTCCGACTATGGTGAACTGCGTACCACGACTGCCCCGCCGGAATTGCAATATGTAGAGGTACTGGGAGTTACAACGAGCAGTGGTGCTGAGGCCCAATCACCTGAGAATGCATCAACGAATTCGGATGGAGAAGAACAAGAACTGCCGTCAACCTTAACGTTGTTAGTTCTTCCGCAGCAAGCATCCCTCTTGGCCGACCTGGAAAACAAGAGCAAACTTCATGTAGCTTTGGTCTACCGCGGAGATGCAGCTACTGCCAAAATTTTCACTGATAAACAGGATGCTTATTTCGCAGCAAGTTCTGCTCCGAAGGAGGAGAGCGGTCATGAATGACAAAACATTGATTGCCGTATGGGGCAGCCCAAGCAGCGGAAAGACGGTGACAGCAGTAAAGCTGGCTCAAGCCTTTGCCAATCGAAAACAGAACGTGCTTTTGCTTTGCAGTGATGCGCTTTGCCCCTCTGCGGGCACGATTGCGCCAAAGGGTAGCGCCAATCATGCTTCTCTGGGAGAACTACTGAGCTTGCCAGCTTTAAGCCAGGACGATATTTTACACTATGCTTTACCGCTTGATGTCTCTCCGCATATAGCACTTCTGGGATACAAAAAAGGAGATAGCTCCTTCAGCTATGCAACCTACAGCCGTGAGCGTGCCGTAGATTTGCTAACCCTTGCTCGTCATATGGCAGATGTGGTCATTGTCGATTGCTCGAGTTATCTTTCAGCCGATCTTTTATCCGTTATTGCGCTGGAGTTGGCCGATCATGTGGTACGCATCCACAGTTGTGATCTAAAGAGCCTGATGTTTTTCGCTTCCTATTTGCCACTTTTGACCGACCATCGCTTTCGCCGCTCCAGTGTTGTTCCGGTGTTATCTAAGGTAAAACCCGAGCAGGACAGCAACGAATACACTCAGATCTTTGGTGGTATCGACATAACACTGCCCTACCTTCTGCAGATTGAACAGCAAGTAGCTACGGCTCAATTATTGGAGGATTGTTCTGGCAAAGAGGCCGCTGCCTACCTCCAAGGCATTCATTCATTAATCGACCACCTATTGCCGGCCAAATCAGCAGCCACTCCGCCTAAACGAACAGATTCTTCCAGCCACCCTCTTTCCTATTTCAAAAACACATTGAATCGTTTCTCGCGAATGAAACGAGGTGACCGTTCTTGAACCATGCTGCTCATTTTTTCTCTACCGAGTCCAAATCGTTTACCGATGTGCTGCAAGAGGTTCAGAGCTATCTTTCCGGAAAATACGCAACGTTGATTAGCCGAAAACCCGAAGAGCAGAAACAGCAGCTTATCGCCTATATGAGTCAATATCTAACCGACCATCGCCTACACGTGCCAGGACTATCCTTTGATGAGCTGGTCAACCGTCTGTATGCCGAAATGGTTGAGTACTCCTTCCTCACCCGCTACCTGTACTCTAAAGACGTTGAAGAGATCAACATCAATGGCTATAACGATGTCAAAATCAGCTACACGGATGGCCGAATTATTCCGGCTGAGGAACAGTTCTCATCGCCAGAACATGCTATTGATATCGTCCGGCGGCTGCTGCATCAATCTGGAATGATTTTAGATTATTCACAACCGATAGTACGCGGACATCTTGCCAATAACATCCGTATCACGGTATTCGGACCACCGATTACGGATAAAGAAAAAGGCATTGCCGCCTCAATTCGGATCATTAATCCACAGAAGCTAGCCCGGGAAGATTTCGTCGTCAATGGCACGGCGACTGCCGAAATGCTCGATTTTCTAAGTCTTTGCTTGCGTTACGGCTTGTCTATGTGTGTGACAGGCGCTACAGGCAGCGGCAAAACCACTTTGATGAGCTGGCTTCTCTCCACCATCCCCTTTGAAAAGCGGATATTCACGATTGAAAATGAGACTCGTGAATTTGATTTAGTCGTCCAGGATGAACACGGACTGGTCCTCAATAATGTTGTACACACTGTAACCCGGTCTAGCGAAGATCCACGGCAGCATATTGACCAGGAAAGACTGCTGGAGTTTGCCTTAACTGCCAATCCGGATGTGATTTGTGTGGGCGAAATGAAATCAGCCGAGGCGTTCGCTGCTCAGGAAGCAGCCCGAACTGGGCATACCGTCATTACGACTACCCATGCTAATTCTTGTTTAACCACCTATTACCGCATGGTCACACTTTGCACCCAGAAGTACGAAATGAACGACGCTACGCTGTACAACTTGGTGACAGAGGCGTTTCCGCTGGTGTTATTCGTCAAGAAGCTGGAAGATAATTCTCGGCGGATCATGGAGATTACAGAATGCCGCATCCTGCCAAATGGGCAACGGGAAATCGCTCCCCTATTTCGCTATGCCGTTCATTCCATCAGGGAAATTAGCGGAAAAATTGTGGTGGAGGGCGGATATGAAAAGGTCCGTGATATTTCTCCTGAACTGCAAAAGAGGCTTTTAGAAAACGGAATGCCATTGTCTCGGCTTACCACACTTCTGGAAGGAGGAGCAGCATGATTTTGTTTTTAGTTTCCTTCGTCGTTTTATCTGCTGGCTGCCTATTGCTACTGGATCTATCTCCGCGGGTGTTAAGAGAGGAATTATCGCACACCCTCACACATTTATCCTCACGACAGCTTTCCCTCGGTAAACGCGTCCGATTGGCTCAACACCCAAAAAAACTCAAAGGGTGGCGCGCTGCTATCCAAGAAGCGAAGGCTATTCTTCAGCAAACCGGGCAAGTAAATAAAATTGGACTTATGGCCGCAAGCTCTTTGGCCTTAGCTATTCTGGGGGCCATACTGGGAATGATGCTTCACAACGGCTGGCTGGCCCCGGTACTAGCTGGAGGGCTCGCCCTCTGTCCTGTATGGATGGTCATCTTCACCTCCACCTTCTATAAGAAACGGCTTCACGCTGAGCTAGAAACCTCCCTCTCTATTATCACTACCTCATATCTGCGTAGTGAGAACATACTGGCAGCGGTCGAAGAGAATGTGCCGTACCTTAATCCGCCGGTATCCGATGTCTTTCAGGCATTCCTAGCCGAATCCAAACTGATCCACTCCAATTTGCGCTTAGCGCTTCTTCAGCTGCAGGACCGAATTAATGACAGCGTCTTTCAGGAGTGGTGCACTGCGCTGATCGCTTGCCAGGATGATCGCACACTCAAGTCCACGCTAATGCCAATTGTCGCCAAGCTTTCGGATATGCGCGTGGTTTCTGCTGAGCTAGATTATCAACTGTACGAACCATTGAAAGAATTTATAACGATGGCGCTGCTCATGCTGGGAAACATCCCTTTGCTCTACTTTCTCAATCGGGATTGGTTCCACAGCCTAACTGATAGCTTGCCGGGACAAATGGTGCTGGCTCTTTGTGGCGTGACTCTCTTTATTGGGTTTGCGGCAGTCATCCGGTTAACAAGGCCTTTGGAGTATAAGCGATGAAGGACGGAGCTATTGAAACTGCCTATTGGTTGGGTGAATTGCTGGAGACAACTCCTCAGGAGCAGGAGGAGATTGCTCACCTACTCGATCAGCATGGGACGAGCGAATTCTGGGTGCGGCTGAAAGAGTGGGAATTCTCTGATGAGCTTTATACCAATTTGCATTTTGTCAGCGAGGTATTGAAGAACCTAAAGGAGCCTACCTGATGGCCTTAAATCCATTGGATGATCAATTAATTACGGATTACATCCAATCGCTCTCACGTTTGACCGGCATTCCGCTTGATAAATTACAGCAATATGGATCTGCAAACAACTTGCTGAACGCTTTGGAGCATCCGTACTCTTTGGAATTAACAAGCGCGCAAATTCGCAAGGTTGAGCTACTGAACGCTTTCCTTCGTTCTCATCGTTTTTTGCAGTGGGAAGAAGAAAACGCCAAACAAGTGATCTCGTCACCTGAAATAGCAAATCGCTATTTCTCCATCCATCTGGCCGGCATAAAAGATCGGGAGCGTTTTATGGTTGCTTTTTTGGACCGCAAAAATCAAATCATAGAAACAAAGGTGATTTCTGAAGGAAGTGTAAGCGAAGCACAAGTCTATCCCCGGAACATCCTGAAGGCTGCTTTGAATGCTGACTGTTCTTCGATCATTCTGGCCCATAATCATCCAAGTGGAATTTCCACACCTTCACCCGAAGATATCATGCTTACCAAGAATCTAGTCTCGATTTTCTCTCCCCTTCATATCCAGGTTCTTGATCATATTATCATTGCAGGAACAACCTTCGCCTCGCTTGCCAATCTTGGACAAATGCCGCGTGTTGCAGAAAGTACACCGAGTTATAGTAGTCAAAGGCATCAGGCTCGGGAAATAAATACTCCCTATTCTATCGAGTTCCTTCCTTCTTCTGCGTTGGAAAAACAAACTGATGATGAATGGGAGAGATAAAGGAGGCACCTCACACTTATGACCTGTATACTGATTGGTTTCCAATTCCTTATGGCAGTTGGATCTTATTTTATTGTCGCAGAATGGATAAAACTCCCCACTTTAGCTTCTACTCGCGCAACTCTTCTGGTTGCCAGAATTGGGAAAGCTAAAGACTCCATTTTGCAAAGCGTCATTTTTCGTTTATCTACTTGGCTAGCCGGCAAGTTAAAACTCAGCGATTACTACAAGCGAAAAACGGCGGCGACCTTGCGTTCAGCGGGGATATCACTCACCCCTGAGGCTTATTTAGCCGGGGCAATTGTAAAGGCTGGATTAATCTTCTGTGCAGGATTCTTCATTCTTCCACTGCTTCCACTGTTGTTTCCAGTATTTATGTTTCTCGCAATTGCTGTTTTTTTCAAGGAATCGCGGCAGGCAGACGAAGTCGTGCGCAAGAAACGGGAGCAAATCGAAGTGGAGCTTCCCCGTTTTGTTGCCACCATTGCCCAGGAGCTTAAGGCATCCCGCGATGTACTCCGCTTACTGGAGGTTTACAGTAAACATGCTGGCGGTAGCTTAGAACACGAACTGAATATGACCGTAGCAGACATGAAGAGTGGCAATCAGGAAACAGCTCTTTTACGGCTGGAGGCACGATTGGGAAGCTCCATGCTGTCTGATGTAGTGCGCGGGTTACTTGCCGTTATGCGCGGTGATCAAGGTTCAGTTTACTTCGATATGCTTGCCCATGATTTCAAACTCATGGAAATCCAACGCCTTAAACTCACAGCCATGAAACGACCTGGGAAAATCCGAAAATATTCTCTTTGGATGCTGGTCTGCTTCATGTTGATGTATGTAGTCATTTTGAGCATGGAAATTATGAGGACTGTCGGCACTCTTTTTTAGTCATACGCTCACCTTATGAGAAAGGAAGCTGGCTATGAAGCACCTCATCAATAAACGTGGCGAGGGATATGTGGATGTTGTCGTATTGGTCATGGCCGTCATGCTTTGTGTGGCGCTGGTGGTAAAAGTTATCCCCGTCTTTGTAACAAAATATCAATTAGATACTTTTGCGGCAGAGTTAGCGCGCGAGGCTGAGATTTCAGGTAGAGTCGGACAGGAAACTACGCAGCGAGCCGCAGAACTACAGGCGCAAACGGGGCTGCACCCTACGATCTCCTGGAGCAAAACCGGGCAGATTCAGATCAATCAGGAGTTCACGGTGACGCTGAATACCACTGTTAATATCGGGTTGTTCGGCGATTTTGGTTCCTTTCCAATTGAGCTCACGGCGAAAGGCCCCGGCAAAAGCGAGGTGTACTGGAAATGAAGATCCTTCTGAAAAATCGGTCTGGTAGCGGATTCCCCCTAATTGTAGCTATTGTATTAGCCGTGTTGCTTCTCTCTTGCGCTGTGTACGAATTTTTAAGACTCAGCATTATAGCCTCCGGAGTACGCGATGCAGTTCAAAGTGCCATTATTTCCGTTGCAATAGAAAACTACAGCAATGTCTATCCAAGTCTTCGACAAAGCTACTCAGGAGGATACATTCGTTCCTCGGGTGGATGGGCAATAAAGGTTTCTACAGGTGACATCTACACTCGGCTTGTAAAAACTCTAGGATTAGTCCAAGAAGGAAATCAATATGTAAAGCGGACAGGGGGAGAGGTTGAATACACTATTTCCGATCTAAAGGTCACAATACAAAACCCAATCTTTGCTCCCTCCTCCACTGAGAGCATCCAGCAATTCACTGTACAGGCCGTTATTCACCTGGAAGTACCACTTTCTTTTGGCTGGGGGCATTTGCCCTCTATGAAAGCAGACTTGCCGATTCAAGCCGTTTACCGCCCTAAGTTCAGTAAGTAAAGCATTATTTCATAAAAAAACAAAAAACGTTACGCTGTTTCTATTGGAATTTACATTTTTATACAGTAATATAGAGATAGTATCTCCCACTCCAAATTAATCTTTTTTATAAAGGAGATGTAGAATTTTGAAGAAGAAAAGAATTTTATTGATAGCCAGTGGCCTGGTCATTGTAGCCATCGGAGTATACTTGTGGAGTGACTCTTCCCATCCAGATGATAATAAGAATGTAGCTACTCTTAGTAATAAGGTTTCCGTTGCTTCACCCTCTCCTGCAATAAAAGCACCCGACGTAACAAAGGCCCTCGTCATCTCTTCGGAACAACCAAGTTCATCACAAGTTGCTGTACCCGAAATCAGCCCCCAACCTTCGCCTTCTGAAGCCCCTATCCTCCAGCCTGAAAAAGAAGCAACCAAGGTTGAAGTCCCTATCTCCCAGCCTAAAATAACCTCTAAACCCACAGAACCACCAAAACCAAAAGTTAAGGAGCCTGAAAAAGTAAAGTCCTCTGCGACCCCACCTAAGTATGACGAGAAGCAAACTGAACCAAATAAGGAAACGGCAACTACTCCTAGAGCAGGAGATAAGAACGACAAAGGGCAAGTTTATGTTCCTGGGTTTGGTTGGGTCAGGGATCAAGGCGGTGGGAGTCAAGGAACAAGCGTAGGCAGTGAAGGCGATGAACTAACCGGCAACAAAGTTGGCTCGATGGACTAAACACTACACACATTAATTGGAGCGTAGCAATCTGCTACGCTCTTTTTATTTTGGAGGAGGTTTATTCTTTGAAAAAAATAAAATCAGTTCTCCTCATCATCGCAGTTCTTCTGTGCGTGTTTCCATACTCCGGTTACGCTGACGGAACAGGAGATGGCAACATTGATCATGGCGGAGGAGGCATGGGCAGCGGCAGTGACCAGAGTTTTTGGAATACTCATGATGAAGGAGTGCGAGTAACAATCATTCGAGACAGTGACCAAACCACTGTCGCTCCACCAGTTGATCTCACAAATCGAACACCGCCGAATGCAATTCTGCATTTTGGTAAAGTCAGCAAATTACAGTATACTCACGGAGCGTATTTAACACCAAACACCGGTGTGTATACCTATGTTCACCCCCAGAAAGAGCTTCCCTTCATTATTAAGTCGAAAAGCGGGCAGACCAGCATTGAAGAAACTAAAAGTTATTTTACAGACGAACTGGTTGTTCAATATATAGCAGAAGCCAGTCATGTCGATTACGACACTCTGACTAATGGTAACTATAAACTGCTCATTGAACCGATTGCCTACATCACCTTTCAAGGTGTACAAATGGCCATGACTGCACATGAAGCTGCCTTGTACGATCAAATCCTTAGTGGTGGTCTACGCTCAAAGATGGTCAGCCTAACCCACCAGAATCTTCCTCTATCTTTGTTTTTGGAAACACCAGATCTTGGCTTCCCAGCCTGGGACGGTCCTACGGACAGTCGCGTGAGCAACGATCAAATCATCAGTTCTCTTGGACTCGGGATAGTACGCTTTAAAGACGCTCCAACCATTCCCCCTCCCACCGAAAACAGCTTACAGTACCGCACTGACACTGATGTCATCACTTCCGTACACCTTTCCACAAGCACTCAGATTACCCCCAAAGCCCCTGCCAGTGTTACTTTCTATATTATGGGCAGCTGTTACACAGTAACAAATATCGTTATTCCAGATGGGGATAGCCAGGTCGTTTGGGTAAAATGGAGAACCCCAAGTAAAGCGCAAACCGCTACCATTCATATTACATCCTCTAATGGCTGGCTTAGCGAAAGTACAATTACAGCCTCCATTGTCGATATAAATCAAAATCCACCACCTGACCCCAAAGCAACCGATCTAAATACCAGCTATGTTCTACCCAGTGTTCCATCTTACTCCAATCGAACATCAGCATCTTGGGGTGTGTGGTCCGCCAGCTGGCATGAGTATTGGGTATGGATATCCAATTGGCAATGGTACACCACGGGAAAAGACACTGGCTACTGGCAAGATAATGGGCATTGGCGGGACGATGGATGGTGGGATTATACACGCACAAGCTATATGGCCACCTTCTCCGCAACTCAATCCCTCCTACCTGATCCAAAGTCCCCTTATCTCTTATCGAATCAAATGAAATCAGGATACGGAATTGAAATCAACACTACTACCGCTCTATCTTCTAATGCTCCAAGCAGCCACATTACAAGAGCACAACATGCCGTTTCCTATTTCCCCGAATTTGCTTATCAAAACTACTGGCGGTTGCATGATATAAAATCCTCAGGATATAGCACAAGCTTTTGGCTTAAGCCTAACGAATATTCCACTTATCAAAGCCGCGTACATTTTACCCCCATCTGGTTCCCTAACGGGTCCTATACGCCGATCACTCGAATTCTGGACGCATGGACGCCCGAAGGAATGCTTACGATCCAACTGCAAAAATCCATCACCATCTCCGGAAATTTGTTCTCGGATTGGCATGTTGCCCCGGAGAATCCTAAATAGAAAGATGGTGCCGCTCCAATGCTGCTTCCTATCGTCATGCTGCTCCTCTGCCTAATCGGTGGAGGAGCTGTTTTATTTTACTTAAAAACAAACAAGCCTGGCTCCAAAACTCCCCTCAAATCAAGCGAGCAGACAGCCCAGCAATTCGTAAACGTCCAAGATATCCGAGAAAACTTTCTGTATACCCAAGATGGTTGGCTGCTCTGCTATCTTCGCATTTTCCCTATCAGCCTAGATTTACTCAGTAGCTCTGAGAAAAAGCTCCTTATCAATAAACTAACAGCCGAATTATCCTCCATCCGCTTTCCCTTCAAGTTCTTGGCGGTTAGCCGCCCAGTAGATATTTCTCCACTTATTTCTGAACTTGTCACGGCAATCCCCACTGCAGACTCCAAACAAAAAGAGCTTTTGCGGCAAGAAATTGCAGAAATGAACACCTTGGCTTTGTCCGGAGAAGTGGTGGAACGGCAATTTTATTTGATTCTATGGCAGCAGCAAGAAAACGGAGAACGGGATTTATTGGAGAAAGCTAAACGGCTTGTTCAGCATTTTGAAGATGGACAAGTACAAGCTCATGTATTAAAGCAGCATGAAATTGTTCAACTGTGCAATTTAGTCAACAATCCTTCTTTCATTCATTTAGAAGACTCAATCTTCAGCGCGAACATTCCAGTGTTAAAGGAGGTTTAAACTTTGGATCCGGTTACAGCTAAACTATTACTTAAACTTTCGGCAAGAATTGCGGCCGATAAAGAATCGCGTAAACGAATAGTCCTGCTCATCGTCACTCCCATCATTGCCTTTCTACTTCTCGTATCTTTGGTACTCCAGATTCTCACCTCACCTATTGAGTCACTCAAACTCATGCTGAACACGAAAGAAACTCCGGTGGTTGATGAACTAAGAGTGGACTACGGCTTCACTCAAGCACTTCAGGCCTCTGACGATGGATATGTAGAAAGCCTTGGACAGCAATATGAAGACGTCACTTTTCAAGATGGAAGCCAGGAAGTTGTTTACTTCAATCAACTCGATACACGCTGGGCGAATCTGCCCTATGGTCCTCTTGACACCATTGGCGTTGCTGGCTGCGGGCCGACTTCATTGTCTATCGTAGTTTCTACTTTGACGGGGAACACCGTCGATCCCGTGACGATGTCGAAATGGGCTTACGAACATGGCTACTTGGCTGAAGGAGTTGGCAGCTATCATAGTTTGATTCCCGATGGTGCCAAACATTTTGGCCTAAATGTAACTGGTTCCTCTATCAACGAAGCACAAAAGGTCATAGATGCCTTAGCTCAAGGAAAGCTTGTAGTCGCCATTATGAGCAAAGGTCACTTTACATCATCGGGTCATTTCATGGTGCTGCGAGGTGTCACCTCAGATGGAAAAATATTGGTTGCTGATCCAGCCAGCCGTAAACGTAGCCAACAAGCATGGGATTTCTCGATCATCTTGAATGAAGCCCGGAAGAACGCTTCCGCAGGTGGCCCGTTCTGGATTATCGGTTGAAGGAGGACAGCAAATGCGGCATGAACAAAAAGATGCGGGCGTGAACAGTTCGCTACTTAATGTAATAACACCTATGGGGTTGGAGTTTTCGCGTAATAGCTTGATCATTGGAGAGCAAGCTGCGAAGCTGTACGGTGTCATTCAATACCCACCAAAGGCTAATGTAGGTTGGCTATCCGCTCTCACTAATTTACCTTCCACCATGGTTTCCATTGGATTTCAACCCATCGACAATAGTGCACTCATCTCATCTATTTCCAAATCCATTACTCAAAACCGCAGCACAGCGGATAACGCCAAAGACGCACTAACCCGGCAACGAGCGGAAAAAGCTGCAATAGATGGAGAAAGCATCATGCTTCAAATTGACCAAAACGGAGAAACCGTCGGGCTCATGAATGTACTGGTCATGCCCTTTACTAATGATGACAAGCTATTTGCACGGACCTGCCGGCGAGTTGAGAATACCTTCAGCCTAATGCGCTGTAAGATTCGTACTCTAGCCCACTTACAGAAAGAGAGTTTGCAGCAGCTATCCCCCATGTATCCAGCGCAGGAAACCATTGAAAACATCTTGAACAAAATCATGCCCATGAGCACCTTCGTTGGGGGATTTCCGTTCGCCAGTAGCGGGTTTAATGATGGCACCGGCTATTATCTGGCTAAAGACTCCAGTGGTGGCCTCATTATCATCGATCCCTGGAAACGCGGTGGCGATCGCACTAATTCTAACATTGTCGTTATGGGTGTAGCTGGAGTTGGTAAGTCCACTGCTGTAAAACACGTTGCACTAAGCGAATATATGAAAGGCACCAAGATCATCTTTATCGATCCGGAATCGGAGTACAAGGAGCTTTGTCAGCAGCTAGGCGGGGACTGGATTAATGCTGGGGGCGGCTCCCTAGGCAAAATTAATCCGCTACAGATCCGGCCAGCTCCGCGGGATGAGGATGGTGAAGAATACCCCCTCTACAAAGATGAAGGAAACGGTATGTCCGACATGGCTCTGCATCTTAAAAACTTGGAGATTTTCTTCAATTTGTACCTTCCCGATTTGAACATGATGCAGCTCGCTGTGCTCAAGCAATGCCTAATCGAACTCTATAACCAATTTAACATCACCTGGACAACCAATATTACTACGCTTCACAGCACCGATTTCCCTACCTTCAGCGATTTGTACACTCTCCTTCAATTGAAAGAGCAAGCTTTAGGCGATCAGATTTACAAAGAGTTAGTACTCCTACTCTTTGACATCGCGAATGGCGGAGACTCATTCCTCTGGAATGGTCACAGCACCATTCAAACCCGTAGCCGCTGCATTTGTTTGGATACACATTCCCTCCAAAACACCAGTGAAAATATTAAGAGAACTCAATATTTCAATCTTCTTTCCTGGTGCTGGGAGCAGATGTCGCAGGATCGAACGGAGCGAGTCCTGTTGATTTGCGACGAAACTTATTTGATGATCGACCCGAAGGTTCCGCAAAGTTTGGTATTTCTTCGCAACGTTGAAAAGCGCGCTCGTAAATATGAAGCTGCATTAGCCATCGTTTCGCACAGCGTTGTTGATTTTCTTGCTCCAGAAATCAAGATGTACGGACAAGCTCTATTGGACATTCCTTGTATTAAAATATTGATGGGGACTGATGGCAAGAATCTTCAGGACACTAAAGAACTGTACAATCTGACGGATGCAGAAGAAGAATTATTGGCGAGCAAGAAGCGCGAACATGCTCTGCTTATGATTGGCTCCAAGCGTATCCATGCCCATTTTGAGATTCCCGATTATAAGTTTTCTTATATGGGATCCGCTGGAGGACGTTAACGATGAGTAAGAACAAACAGATTATTGAACTATTCTTTTACATCGGTCTGGTAATCGTTGGAGTCATTCTCTTACTGCTGAAATGAGGGGTAACGTATGATCTTATATCTAACCAGTGAAGCTCGTGTGAATTTACTAGACTTTTTGGAGCAGGAGTTTCCCATTAAGAAGCTAACCGGAAGTTTTAGTCTGCTGTCCTTCGTCGTAAAAGACATGAGGAATTTCTCTCATGCGCGCTTCGTCGTATTGGATCGGATAGCAATTAATGAATCTGACGAGGAATTGATTCAAGCGCTTCTTTCGTATCAGACGATTTATGGAATGCGTGTGATCATCATTGCTGAAGGGTTGTCTATTGGCAGCCCTCTGGTTCAGCAATTGCTTCAAATCGGTATTTCTGAAATTGTGACGTCCACTGAGATTAAAAAACTCCAAATCGAATTGAAAGAGTGCCTTTCAGATGATGGCATGCGGCGGTTCAAATCCGCAGCACCACCTCAAGTTAATCCAGAAGAGCAGCCCACTTCACTTATTCCTGAGCAAATAAAGTATAAATTTAAATGTAATAATTTAAGGGTTGCCATTGCTGGCTCCGATCGACGTGTCGGAACTACGATAACTGCAATGAATTTAGTTTGTTGGATCAACACTCATGGGGGATCTGCCTGTTATGTAGAGGCAAACGCAAACCACCATTTGGCTCATATTATTCATTTATTCGAACCTGAAAAGTTAGGTAATGCATATAACTTGGAGGGTAATGATCTCTATATAACTGAAGAGTTGAACCAGAAATACAATGTTATTGTGTTAGATTGCGGTGTGTTAAGTGAGCCTCGAATCCAAGAAAACTTTATCGCGGCAGATATTAGACTTTTGTGCGGATCAGCAATGCCTTATGATTTGGCACGTTTCTATCGAGCTATAGAACGGTGCAAGAATTTATCTGTACAGTCGCTGGGGTTATTTGTTCCCCAAGACTTGAAATCATACGTACTTGAATCAATTGATCCTTGCATTGTATTTGGAGATTCTTCTCTTAACTTATTTGATCCGTCTGCTAACGATGATTTATATCAAAAACTACTTGCGGCCTATATCTCTGCATTCTAGCGGCTTTTGCCAAAGAAACCTCTGCGTTATCATTCTACCATCATTAATAATAGTAATCAGATTCTCACTCTGTTGTTTATAAAACAAAGCCCCTTGAACCAATTGATTCAAGGAGCTTTGTTTTATAAGGATCTGATGTATTTCACTCTTTCTCAAAGATCAATTTTAAGATGCCTTCATTCGACTCATAATCAGTTGTATTTAATAGATGATACTTTTCGTTTTTCAATTCGATGACATTATCAATTTCTATTTCAGGAAAATCATTTACGGAAAATCCTAATGTGGACAATATTAACTGAGTTTCATTAGCTAGATTACTAAAAATAAATTCAAATAATGCATTCTCTTTTATATCATCTGATTCAACATTATTAGGACTATCAAGAACTAACGGGAATTTAATGGCTTTTGGATTTAACTCAGACTTAATTTTCAACAAATTAAAATACCACACAATTGTTGCTAACGCCCTATTACTACCTCTAGCCTCATAATTCTGAGTTACATTTTTTATCCTATCTTCTCCAATCTCCTCTAACCCAAATGTAGCTTTACTTGTACTCATATAACTTTCATATAATATGTTGGCATTTTTTTTCAATTGAGTATATTCTCTTAGCTTTTTATTATTTGCTTCAACATCTTTTGTATTCTTAAATAGTTTACTTTCAGTTTCTCCAAGTTCTCTAATCAAATTTTCTTGAGTCTCTAGATACCCCATGTGTTTTATAGTATTAGACACGTTAGTTTCATTTAATTTCAAATTATTTTCATAAGTATGTAGCATCTCTAATAAGCTTTTATATTCATTTTCTTTTAATTCGAGCTTTCGTTCCACTTCAATTAGAAGCTGATCTAGTTCATCTTTCATAATATAAAAATCTTCCAACCTACTACTATGCTTAATTTTAAACTCCATATCATCTAATTCTTCTAATTCACTCGAACATACAGGGCAAACATTATGTACTCTGTTAGCAAGTTTTATATGCTCTGAATTTTTTGTTTTCAACTCATTTATTTGCATTTCTATATCGACTTTACTATTTCTAAAATTTATTAAACTATTCTTTATTTTCTTTAATTTATTTACAATATTCGAGTATTCATCTTTTTTCATTTCAATTTCGATATTGAGTAATTGCAAGTCTTTAGGAGCATCTAGACCATTTAAATAAATTTTAACCTTAATTAGCATATTCTCAATAATTACTTTTTCATTATTCATTTTTTTGAATTCTTTCTTCAAATCCTCCAATGATTTCAACAATTCGAAATATTCATCATTGAAGATTCCAAAGTGGTTATAGATGACGTTTTCTTTATAGTCGGTATATTGCCCTAAATTTTTAAACGAGGAAAAAGTCGTACCATTCATATGATCTTGATCTACATAATTTAACAAATAATTATATACTGGAGGAGTTAGTTCAAGACTTTCATTTCTATTGGGCAATTTCACTCCAAATTCAAAAATTTCACTTAAATATAATGAAAGTTCTGTTCGATTTATTGTCGTAAAAAGCTTTTCAAAATGATTAGAATAAATTTTGAAATAATTAGCATTTCTATAAATATAATATTCATTTTTATCTACACTAATGTTTATTAGATAAGTTTTATCTTCAGCTTTCCACATACTATCAAACCTGCTGTCTGCTCCAAGTGTATGATATATACTTTTCATCAAGATGGATTTACCCACATCATTCCCGTTCATTTTATCGGAAGTAATGACATTAATTCCTTTACTAAAATCTACTCTTTTAGCAAGCTTATTCTTATATTCAAATATAAATAAGCTATTAATTTCCAATCTTTTCATACATGCCCTCCTCGTATCTTTTCAGAACAACTACGATAAGCATTTTCATATCGCTTAAACTCATTTCTATCGGGACTTCATCAAAATTCATTGATTTCGAAACAAATTCCACAATTTCAAAGTCATCATTTGGAAGATTTTGAAGATTTCCATGTATAAACTGTACAATTTCTTGCTCGAATTTTTGCATGATTTTATTCCCAGGGAGTTGAATTAATACTTGATTTAAAGATTTGTTCATTTCGACTCTCATCTTAAAATTATCAGTAAATTTATTTGATATATAATCCTTTGCCTTACTTATTGCAGTGTCAGTATTGTCGTAATATTTCCTAAAAAGCAATGTTAGCTCGTCTTTAGAAATCCCTTTTCTCTTTAACAATTCCTTATAGTCATCTATTCTTAATTCGTATGACGCTTTTGACGAAATCTCTGCATATAATAGTCTATAAAGAGAATTTATTTTTTTTGCTTCTGAATAAAAAACTTCTTCAAAAAATAAAGACAATTCTCCAATCAATGTTCTTTCTGGATTTATTAAATCCATACTTGTTCGAATAAAATATGAATTTTTTAAATTTATCGTTTCTGACCTAGCCAACTCATTTGTAATAGCTTTCTTGATCTCAGTACATGCCTTATTAGAGATACTTAAAAAATCTAAGCTTTCGGTATCTGTATGTACTTTCTCACCATCTGAAAATGGAGCGTTAGACACAAGTGCAATAATAACATCATCTTGCTCCTGCTCATCCACACCATATTTCAGCAAATATAACTTTCCTAATACTGAGTCGCCGGATTTGTTTGGCTTTATAAGCTTATTAATTTTATATGCCCCGTTATCCTTTTGAGTTTTTAATTGATAAAACTCAAATTTACCATTTGCCATATGGAATTCAACATCACACTTATAATCAAAGACGATAGTAAAATCATTATCTGTTTTATATACTTCAAAAACTTTTTTCAAGCCCCATAACATTTCATTTCGAAATCTATTTTTCGACATTGAACCTGAAAGTTCATATGGTAAATTCATGTAATTCGCCAAAGACAATCCATTCCCTCCAATTCTAACGATGAATTAACAGGATATTAGGCTTCAATTAGTTTGCTCCTTATTTTAACATGTAAATATCTTCAAACTCTATACTATTTGAAGTTCAAATAATATTATTTCAATATTAGTTCCACCTTAAATTTGATTAAAAATAACACCTACAAGTTACCCTATAGCTAAGGGCTTTGTAGGTGTTCTCATTTTATTTTTCTTTAAAAAATCTTCTGACTTTCGGATTTAATTTTCTTAAACGAAATAATTATTTTTCACTTTCAGAAAAATAGTTTACCATTTTGATTAATACTTCTTCATCAATCTTTGATTTAAATTTATTAATTACCTCTTTCGTGAAAAATTCACCAACTGATTCTTGCTTTTTCTTTTTTAATTCAATTTCCGTGTATAAGTCAATTAAAATCGGAATTGCTTTATTGGCTGTCATTCTAGATGGTAGCAATCTTGTTATATCCATGAGCTGTTTAGTTGATAAAAAATATTCATGGTTAGAACTAACATTACTTTTCGATTGCTTCTCAACTTTTTTAATATCATTAAATTTAAAATCAAACTGCTCCTGATCAACTACTTCTCCAGTTTTTTCTATTTTTTTATCACTTACAATATTCTTTTGTTTTGGGACCTTAGCAGAATTCTTTGTGATACTCTTAATATAGATGCATTGTCCTTCGTCAGAAATTAATTTATAAGTAGATACATTAATGCTATCAGTAAATGTTTTATTTGATTTTTTTTCTTTTAATTCGACTTTTTCGAATGGACCGAATTTAAAAGTTTCTCCTATTGATACTTGTAATAGTTCTTTTTTTATTCTTTCATTTTCTCTTGAACTCCAAAAGTTAACCGTAGATTCTTCATTAACCACAGCACCTTGCCCATTTATCAACTTTTGTATGTAGGCAAAGTCCTGCAAACCGCCCCATTCATTAATAATCCAATCTGATCCATGAATCGCACCGAGTAATCCACCGACCATAGAAGCATTAGTATCAGTATCCGCATTTCTCATAAATGCGGTTTCTATTAAACCATTTAATGGATTAGTTGCATATTTTGAAGCCATATACAATGATACTAAAGTAGCAACTGTACCTGCACCACGAATGCGCTTATCAAAGCAATTTAACATAAGGAGCGTTTCCTGAGTATTGTCCATCATCCCCGACTTTAAGGCCTTATGAATTATTCTTAAACCATCTATCAATTCATTAGTTGTTTGTGCCCAAACATCAAGATATTTGTATTTAGTCGCAAATTGCGCTGCTTCAAACCATTCGTCCATTTTATTTAATTTAGGAAATTCACTCCATGCTTTCACATTATCAATAAGGTATGATATAACTTCACCATATTTTAGTGAATCGCTTTTATGACTCAAATAATGGACAGCATACGCATAAAGAATTGCACTTAATAATGCACGTGGATGACCATGCGTAGAAATCCCATTTTTAATAACGTCTTGAGAAATGCGAATTAAGTTATCGTGAGAAAGAAAAGCGTGAGGGAGTATTCTCATGGTAACGCCGTTACCACCAGCATTAAAATAGCTAATAACTTCTTCATCCTTCAGCTTATCTAATTTCCAGGGGACAATACCATTACTTAGCTTTTCAGCAGCTCGTTTTGTTGCGCCGCCACCTCCACGTTCATAAAGCAACCAGGCTGGTAATTCTACTTTAGTAAAGTGTCTAGACCAGTTGTCTCCATAGCGTAAGCTTCTCGCAGTTGCAATAAGCAACTGACCATCGTCGCTGTAAGAACCAGCTTGAATACTTTCTTCGTAAGGTTGGTATCTCCCTCCGCTTTTTCTTTTCCATTCCTTCAAGATGTGCGATGGTTGAAGATTCCCTCCACCTATTCGATTACTACGATCTTCTTGTGGCCATCCTAAAGAATCTCCCACAACCGCTCCAATAAACGAGCCATAATATTTATCATAAATAACAGAATCTAAATTACTCATGGTATCCCTCACTTTCATAAAGGCTTTTCCGATACTCTTATCCCTTGCCTTGCCATATTACTCCATTGATTAGAAAATAAATCCGGTGCTACAACGATGGGAATATCCCACCCCTGACGTTCAACATTAATACGAGCTCTTTCTTCCAATGCTTGTTTTTCATTAGGTACGACAACCCCAATGATATCACTTCGCCGCACATTTTTGTATATTAGAACCTCAGCTTGCCCATCGGTAGGGCAACACGAGAGCATCCTAGAATTTCTCGGATATTTATAATATGGACTGTTTCGTGCAAATAGCTTTGAAAATCCGGCTTCATCTTTCTCTATAAGAGCTCCACTTTGAGTGGCAGCATTAACCTGACAAAAGTGTGTGGTTTCATCCAAAATGAGATTGGGATTAATAAGTAGTATAACCCATTCTCTAAAAAACTTATCTTTATCTCGTTCAATAAGTTTTTTCAAGAACCAAGAATTTGGATATTCGATTGAACAACAAACGAAATCTTCTCTGCCATCAAATCGAAATTCATCATTCTTGTTAAGCAGTTCTTCCTCATTATCAAAAAATTTATTTGCTCTAATGCCAATTTCATTGGACATTATATGAAGGAATGACTTTGATTTGGTAAAATGACATAACCTTGTGATTCCTTTTTCTTGAATTAATTTTTGAAAAGAAGTTGTCATATTGTAAACTCCTGATATAAGTCATTTTCATTTGTTGGTAACAATTCCGTAAGTTCTCCTGTGTATGAAATGATGAGACCTCTTCGCGCCCTTGTTACTGCTACATATATTAACTTTACTTCTTCCGACATTGCCTCTTCTTCATCTTCCAAAGCAATGATTCGTTCAGAATCTGGAAGCTTCTCTTTTGTAAAATACGGCAAAATAACAGTATCAAATTCTAGACCTTTTGCTGAGTGATATGTCCCAACAGAGATACCAGAGGTTAAACTAAAACCATTCATATCTCCATGAAGAACTTGATAATTCGCTCTAGCGATTCTCAAAAAGGCAACAATATTATCAACATCTTTTCGACTCCGAACTAATATACCAACAGTCTGCGTGGCAAACTCCTTTTTCGCTCTTTCAATGTGATACAAGATCTCTTTCTTCTCATCAGTAAACTTAATTACTGCCGGAAGAACACCTTCAGCTTTAGGTGATGATGGCTCAACCATATCAGCAACGCCCTGAAAATATTTCGACTTAGAAATCGCCAGCCCAAGAGCTGCAATTTCTTTAGTATTACGGTAATTTTGTTCAAAATACCAAATATCTTTTATTTTAAAACCTGCATTTCGCCAGGAGATCCTTCCACCATAAATCTGCTGTGCTACATCCCCAAAAAAGATAATGCTCCCGTCCGAAGGTATCGCTTTCGTTAAAGAACGCAACATTGTTGGAGAGAAATCTTGACCTTCATCTATAACTATATGTTTATAGTAACGATTTGAGGTATCTTGCTCTAGCTCATCTTCAACATATGAAGCTAAATCTTCAAGGTCATATTTATATCCTTTCTTAGATCTTAATTCCATATAGTGTTCAAGAACTGCCCAAAAGTATTTTCTGTTATTTCGTAGTATTCTAGTTCCACTTCTACCAACTCTTTCAACTTCTTCATATTCATTCAGAGTTCTAATCCCCATCTTTTGTATCCAATTAATTTCCTCAATAAAGACATTAACGTCACGTTGAAATGTTGTGATTGAAGGGTCACTACTTTTTAATTCAGAAAGAGCTTTTTTAATTAGGTCTGTTTTAGTAAACCTATGCCTATCATAAGCAGGTGCTATTACATTGAACCCCATAAGATTTCTACTATTTAAGTAACCAATTGCAAACTTGTGGTAGTTTCTAACATCTACTTTCTTTAATTCATTATCAGAAATAGATTTAAAATAAGCGACAAGCGCCTTATTAAAAGTAACTAATAAAACCCTTTCATTTTTACTACATAGCTCTGCTAAGAAAGCAGCTCTCTTTATTGCCATTAATGTTTTACCGCCGCCTGCAGTTCCTAAAACCACAGTATGACCGCCCACGGGAAGAGCAAGAACTTCTCTTTGTTTACCATCTGCTGGAGGAAGCGCCATGATTTACACCCCTTACGTTTTAATATTCTATTATATCTGAATTGAAAACCACAATTCGTATGTTAATCAAAGGTGTCAATAGCATGGCTCCAATTGGTAAAACTTTCTTTATTAAGATAGCATTTTTTTATAAATACGTCAATATCAGCAACAATAAATTTAGATGTTTCTGTCAGCAACATTTTTCTATCTTACGACATGTTTGCTACGTTGACATTCCTCTAAAGGTGGTTAATATTAATTAAAAGGATATTTCTTTCAATATCCTCAGTTTTTTAGGGGGAATATCTTTGGAAAACAATGTGTATACAGAAACTGGAAAGCGTATACGTGAAGCTCGGGAACGCAAAAGTTTGACTCAGCAAGAATTAGGTGATCTTGTTGGACTCAAGAGAACATCCATAACCAACATAGAAAGTGGTCGTCAAAAATTCATGTTTCATATGATATATGAATTCTCAACAGCATTGGGGGTACCTCTCCAAGAATTAATTCCAGAAAAATCTGATCTTATTTCAAACGAATCACTTTTGCCTAAATTTAAAAATTTAGATAAAGATGCTGCTGACTTTTTAGATTCTATTCTGACTAAATCGAAACAAAAATTAGAACTTGGTGATGATAGTTATGAGAAATGAAGAAATTGAAGCTTTAGCAAATAACTTAATAAAAAAACTCAACATAAACAAATTACCTATTCCAGTAGAAGTAATACCGAAACACTTAAATATTGAATTACAATACGAATCTTTTGATGGACAAATTGATGGCTTACTTTACCGCGATGAGGATAGTGAGCAATACGTCATTGGAGTTAATTCTAAACATCTTCCAAATCGTAGGCGTTTTACAATAGCTCATGAAATTGGACATTTCTTATTGCATCATGGTGAGTCGATTTATGTTGATGGAGGTAGTTTTCAAGTTAATTTTCGTGATTCAGAATCATCAAAAGGAGCTAATATTGAGGAAATTGAAGCTAATTTATTTGCTGCCGCCTTACTCATGCCTGAAGAATTAGTTAAAGAAACAGTTATGAAACGTTTAAAAAATGGAATTGACTTTCTTCATGAATCAGAGGAACTTGATAAAATAGCTAATGACTTCAAGGTAAGTGTTCAAGCATTATGCATTCGTTTAGGAAGGCTAGGATATACATTTTAATAAGAGAAGGACTGAACTCTTTGGATCAACCCTCTATTTAAAGACTTGCTCTGTTACTATTTTGTAAGTACTATTCTTTCAGATGCGCAACCTGTTTTGAATAATTGTAAAGCATCGTAGTTCGACAAAATAAGATTCAGAACTAGTTTTAAAAAGGCCCACTGAAAATTTCACCCTAGATAATCTGTTTATACTATGAAATACGCATATTTCAGTAGTTTCCTAGACAAATGCAACTAGTATATCTCACTATTGATTATCTCGAAACAGCGCATAATTTAATCTTATGTGCTGTTTTTTTGGCGTTATATGGACTATTTTCACATACTCTCTAAATACCAAATTGCCAGCAATCATTTGGATTTCTCTGGCACCAATTCACTAAAGGACAAGAACTTATATCCTTTGCCGTAATATTTGCGTTAACACGACCAAATACAATAAGCACTGGCCGCTTCCGATTCTGTACGGTGCCAACTCGGCCAAGATCAAAACCTGCATATGCCGATAAATCGCTGAGATGTATTGTCCGTGTGATTCCGCTACACCTTGGTCATTCCGCCTGCCATTCTTAGTTTACCTTATACCCTCCTGTATAGGGTGCTATTGCAACTATTTGCCCGATTCCTTGATACATATGGAGGTTATTGAAACTAATTTCATTTAGACAATATCCGGTACCTTTTCCGGGAAAGGAGACAAATAAACACTCCCAGAAGCCAAAAACCGTCAAGGGTTTCCCTGACGGTTTTTCCAGTATCCGGGCGCTGCTCCAGATCCTCTAACTGTTCTTAAAGTCTGCTTCCACCGGTAGCATCAATGAACTACCCCGTGATCCATCGCGCTTCCTCAGAGGATAGAAATACAACGATATCTGCAACGTCCTCAGTGGCACCAATTCTTCCAAAAGCAGACATTGAAGCTGCTTCAGCGTAAACTGCCGGGTCAGCGAGCCAATCCTTGTTCATATCCGTAGCCGTAACTCCCGGCCTTACTGCATTAACTGTAATACCTTTTGCTGCAAAAAGGGGAGCCAAGGCCAAGGTAAGTGTCTCAATAGCTCCTTTGGAAGCCGCATAAATAGAACGCGTTGGACCAGCCACTCGAGTAAAGCCCGTTGAAAGGTTAATGATCCGCCCATCATTCCGTATAAACGGGCTGGCTGCTTGAATAAGAAAGTAAGGAGCTTTAAGGTTAACATTAATGACATCTTCAAACGTTTCTACCGACGTTTCTTCGAAAGGAATGTCCGGTGCAATCCCTGCGTTATTGATCAGGATGTCCAATTGCACAGAACCCATCTCTGAACGGACAGCCTCTTCAAAAGCGGACCAAAGCATGTTAACACCGGCAATACCCGTGTTTAATTCTGCTTCCAGAGCTACCGACTTTGTGCCCAGCGCCTTAAGTTCTTCAACAACCTTCAAAGCCGCATCTCTATTCGTTGCGTAATGAACGCCTATAAATTCCGCTCCGCCTGCAGCTAATTTTTTAGCTATTTCAGCCCCCATCCCGCGGCTTGCTCCTGTAATCAAAGCAACCTTACCACTGAATCTTCCTTCATTCGTCGACATATGATCTGCTCCTTTTATCCGTAAAATATCGTAACGACCGTTATGATAAATGATATTATCTGATTCGGTGCAGATTGTCAATAACATAACAATCATTATTTTATATGGTGTTTACCTGCCCGATGGATTGGCAGCATTCTGTAACGTGTGTTATGATAAAGAATATAAAATGAACTTGTAGCTGTATGAAATTTGACCTTCACGAAAAAGGCTAGGTGATTAAAAAATGGGACGTAACCGCGAATTCGATATAGATCAGGCACTGGACGCAGCACTTTGCGTGTTTTGGAAAAAAGGGTACGAAGGTACGTCGTACACGGACCTGACGCAGGCTACGGGTGTCGAACGCCCGGCGCTCTATTCCGCGTTTGGCAACAAGGAGTCGTTGTTCCTCCGGGTTCTTGAACGCTATTACGAGCACTACCACGATTTCTTTCCGGTGGCGCTGGAGCTGCCGACCTCGCGGGAGGTGGTAACACGTATCTTTCGCGGGGCGGCCGAATTGCAAACGCGTTTCCCGGATCACAAGGGGTGTCTATATGTCCACGGTGACTTGGCTGGCTCGGATGAATCCGAACCGATTCGACGAGCACTGGTCGATGCACGTGCGGACGGGGAGACTTCCCTGCGTGATCGTTTCGAACGGGCGAAGCAGGAGGGAGATCTGCCGGAGAATGCGAACTGTACTGCGTTAGCTGCATTCGTGATGGCTGTGCTCCACGGTATGGCTGTTCAAGCCAAGGCCGGTTTCAGCCGCAACATGCTGGAAGCTGTTGCCGAACAAGCGCTCTCCACCTGGCCTGCCGGCAGTTCTGCACTGTCTGGAAAGTCTTCCTAAGCAAATTCAAAAAGGCTCCCGATAAATGGCAATGTCATTAAGTTAAGGTGCAGGAGCAAATATCCATGTAAAAGAGCAGGTTATCGAAAAGATAGCCTGCTCTTTTTTGCGTAAAAAGAGCAAAAGAACTTGACAAGCAGTTGGAAATGTGTGGCGAAGCCCTTTGAAAAAACGAGGAGGCGCTCACCCATGAATACTTACGCGAGTTCACTAAAACAAAAGCTGACATCCCTCATACGAGAAATGTCAGCAACACCAGCACCTTATGTCAAAAACCCTGATAAAGATTTTACTCGAAAGATAAAGTTGCCCTTTGAAACGGTTATGCTGCTCCTTTTCTCTATGGGCGGTAACAGCCTATACAAGGAACTTTTGGAATCGCAAGGCTATGACGCCAACACAGCAACCACTTCTGCTTTTGTGCAACAGAGAAATAAGATTCTGCCATCTGCTGTGGAGTTCTTGTTTCACAAATTTACGCAATCGCACACGGATCTCAAGCGCTACCGAGGGTATCGCTTACTTGCCATTGACGGTTCGGATTTGCATTTTGCCACTGACCCTACGGATTCAGACACCTATTTTCAAAGTCAATCTGTAGCAAGAGGCTATAATTTGCTGCATTTAAATGCAGCCCATGATCTTTGCAACAGACTTTACGTGGACGCGATTGTTCAGTCACGAAGATTAAATAACGAGCGAAAGGCACTGGCGGCTATGGTTGACCGTTCCTGCATCAAGGGAAAAACCATTGTAATTGCCGATCGAGGTTATGAAAGTTACAACAATTTTGCGCATATTGAACGCAAGGGATGGAACTATGTCATACGGGTAAAGGATTTAGCTTCCAGTGGTATTCTTTCGGGCTTACGCTTGCCCTTGGGCGGAGAGTTTGATCGGGATATTCATCTAACCCTCACTAAAAAACAAACCACAGAGGTTAAAGTACATCCCGAGATTTACAAGTTTGTTCCTTCGACGTCTACCTTTGATTTTTTGGATTTGCAGGAACGCCTATTTTACCCGATGTCCTTTCGGGTTGTTCGTTTCGTCCTGCCAAATGGCACATATGAAACCGTCATTACGAATCTATCTGACGCCGATTTCCCACCCGATGAACTTAGGTCCATCTATAACCTGCGATGGGGAATTGAAACCTCGTTCAGAGCATTAAAATACACCGTCGGTCTGACGAATTTTCACGCAAAGAGACGAGAGTCCGTCATCCAAGAGATTTTCGCAAGAATGATCATGTACAATTTTGCAGAAATGATGACCTCGCACGTCGTCATTTCCCAAAAAGCTAACCAGCACCACTACCAAGTCAACTTCACGGTTGCCGTTCACGTTTGTAGACATTTCCTGCGCTCAAGAGACGTTGGACCCCCGCCCGATGTTGAAGCACTGATTCAAAGAAACGTTTTGCCGATTCGACCCATTCGACCAGGACAGCAGAATACGCGCAAAATCCGTTACAAATCATCTGTTAGCTTCGTCTACAGAGTAGCATAAATTCGGTTTGTATGAACATTTTTTAAGTGGATAGTCTATCCGCTTGTTTGCTGTACGCTTTTTTTCCTTACATGCACTAAAAATAAACGACACGGGACTTTGTCCCATGCCGCTTAGATTTAATTCTTATTCCCGTTTTGTCTTTAAGCTAACTTAATGACATTGCCGATAAATGGGAGCCTTTTTGTTTGCAGCTACTTTAATTTATAAATTGCATAATACCTTCTGGATAGGTGTCTTCTGCCGCTTCTCTTTGCTCATATAGATGATACCAGGCTTCCGCCACTTGATCTGGATCAAACCCTGTACCTCTCTTAATCAGAGGACTAATGGATAAATGTCCAACAAATACCCCATGAGGATGCAGACTTTGGTGTAAATTAAGGATATAGTTTCGCAATCCCGACATAACGATACCCGAATTCCCAAACATGGGAGTGGGACTCATAGCGGAGAAATCACTTGTAAACAGAAGTGCCCCTTCGCCTCGTTCAATCATATCTGGAATGATTAGTCTTGCAGTATTGATGGCTCCGATCACCACATTATTAAAAATAGGAAGGACGGTTTCCTCTGTCGTATCAAGAACAGGTGTCACAGAAACACTTCCGCTATGTGGGCTAAACTCGACAACGTCAATTGTACCGTAGATGTTCTTAATTTGTTGATAAGCCCTTGCAAGCTCCATTTTGTTTGTAATATCAGCAGCAAACCCTCTAGCTTCAATACCCAGCTCACTTAACTCTAAAGCATATTGATCCAGCTTCTCTTGTGTTCTTGAAACCATAGCAATACGGAATCCATGCCTGCCAAAAGTTTTGGCCAATGAGAAACCAAGACCAGGCCCAGCGCCAATTATAGCAATTGTCTTCAATAATCTATCCCCTATTAGCAAACTCACTTCAAGATGATCCGTTTCGCCCTGGCGAGATTGGCGGACAGCTCAGCACGGGTTTGGTGCGCATGCGCTATCCAAGCGGGCTGGCCGGGTCCGCTGCGCCATGACTCGCTCAGCGGACTGTTGTCGACCGTATCGAAACCAAACTGGTCGTACAGCCGCGTTACGAGTTCGATGGCTTCAGGAAAGTTGCTTGAGACCGACAACGCGTGGCGGTTAGGGTCGCCAGCGGGTCTACTCGAAATGAAGAGGCGGGGGGCCTGGATGTGGGTAAAGGCCTTCGCCACCTTCGAGGCCGGAAGCTGCTTCTGACGAAGCTCATGAACGGTCATCTCACCCGAGTCGATCATGGGAAAATGGCCATCACGCCAAGGCATGTAGTTGTTCGTGTCAAGCACGATCTTGCCCGCGAGCTGCTCCGCAGGCATGTCGTTGACCAGCTTGAGGGGGACGGCTACGACGACAAAGTCGCCAGCCTCGGCAGCGCCGGCCGCTGTTGCAGCACGTGCTGACGGGCCAAGCTCATCAATGAGGCCCTTCAACGTCTCGGGTCCCCGCGAATTGGCAATGACGACCTCATACCCGTTCGCGATCGCCGCACGCGCGATCTGGCTGCCGACTTCGCCCGCGCCAATGATGCCGATCACGGTCATAAACTCGCACCTTTGGCGCTTATCAATTCCTCGCTTTTTGCCCAAAGCTGCTCGGCTTTGTTAACGTCAAGCGCATACGATCTTACGCCATCGGCAAACGGGTTTGGGGTGTCATCAATCGGTGCGACTGCACAATCCTCAAGGTAACGTCCGCTGATTTCGTCTTTGTCAGCCACGACTGCAGCCCAAACCGACGTAGCAGCTGCCTGTGGAATTTCTTTGAGCTCCGCTGCCGGAAGGCCAGCTTCAGCGCGGGCTTTGGCAACGTTCGCGAACAGACCCTCCATGTCTTCCTGCGAGAAATGGCGCGGGAGATCGGTAGGACTATTCCCGGGCATCACCGAGGCCGCCCGGATACCACGGTTACGATGCCGTTTATCAAATTCCACTGCAAAGAGAGAAGTAGCCGTTTTCGATCGGCCATAGGCAACAAACGGGTCGTATTCCTGATGCTCAAAATTCGGGTCATCCAGGTCAATATCAGCGGCACGATGAGCTTGGGAAGACAGCACAATCAATCGTCCGTTATCGGCGAGCAGTGACTCGATCCGATTGATCAAAGCGAAATGGCCAAGATAATTCGTCCCAAACTGGACTTCGAAGCCGTCGGCCGTCCGGCCGAACGGGGTTGCCATGACGCCAGCGTTGGCGATAATGACGTCGAACCGCTGGCCGATCGCCAACAGCTTATCCGCGCAGGAGCGAACGTTTTGCAGGGATGCGAGATCAAGTTCGATCAATTCCAGGCTGCCGCCTCCTTGAACTGCAGCGTTAAGGGCCGATGCCGTGGACGACTCCGCTTTGACAAGGTCTCTAACCGTGCCAACGACGCTGGCGCCGTGAGCAACCAGTGATCGGGTAGTTTCGAGGCCAATGCCTGATGAAACACCCGTAATGAGAAATCGTTTCCCCTTGAGATATACGCCGGAAAGCACCTGATCAGCAGTTGACTTTGCATTAAATTTACTAGTCATATATTTGCTCCTTTACTTTCATATTTGTTATATGTTTTGTTCTTCAGCGGCCTAGCATTAACGTACCGATGCCCGAGCGCTTCGCTGCACAGAATAAGGCACAGCAGTCTCACTGGTGCTTGATTAATATCATAATGATCATTACATAATTTTATACTATACAATTGCGCACTAAATGTCAATATCATAACAATCATTACGTTAATAATTGGTAATCCATTTCTAATATTTCGGCGATGCGGTAGTGATGACGTCATAGCCAGCTAAGACGGAGAGCAGAATGCCATTGCTGCACAGATTCGTAGAGCATCCCCAAAATCCGTACGCTTTTTCCGGTTGGGTTTGGAGGGACAGAGGGATATTCCAGGGCAAGATGATCTTTCTGGAACAGGCCGCAGGCTGCGGTAGCCAAAGACAAGAACAGGTACTTTGGCATGTTCATAAGCCATGCTTTAGTAAATCAGCGCTGCTAGGTTTGCACGAACAGCCGTATTTGCTGAAAGTTAATGAGGCCGCTGCAGGAAATGCAGCGGCCTCTGGCAAGCAGAAAATGGTATTTTTCTGAAAAAATAATATTATGCTGCCATTACTGGCGATTACAGCTACAACGTATGAGCTTTATCCCGGTCTAAAAAGAGGCTGCTTAGATTATAGCTGTCCATAATATAGTATCCTCCGCCCTTGCCGCTGGACTAGGCAATCGGTATGCCGACTTCGCTTATTTTTTCGATATCCCGGTAGATCGTCCGCAAGAATACCTCGAAATGCTCGGCAAGCTCCTTGCCCGTTACCGTACCTTTACCTGAGATGATCAGCAGCATGGAGAGCAACCGATCGACTCGCATGATTGTGTGTGAAGTTTGGTAACGTCTCCTCCTGTGGGTAGAATTCATTTTTCATATTATATATTTACGAAACACCTTATCCCATTTTCATCTGTTTGCTATAATCCTCCCTTCTCAGACATTATTTCTGTAAATGGCATTAAAAGAATTCGTGTGAGTTATCACTATTCGTTCTCTCATTATCTCTTTGAAAAATTCGCCCTACTTGTGATACGGTTCAGCGTATCATAAGTAGGGCGAAATCAGGAGACTAGTCTGGGACATTATACTCTTCGAGAGTACGGATCAATTTCCTTTTGACAGCTTCTCTTAATTCTTCCGGTTGGAGCAGAACCGCTTCAGATCCGAATTCTGGCGACGTTGGTGCATAAAATGTAGTCATTCAGATCCTCCTTTTCATCTTCAAAAGAATGCACTTACATCATACTTCTTTTACATGTTCCCAACTTGCATAAGTTTATGATTAAGTAGCTACAAATTGACGGTGACAATTCTAGCGGCTTTTTCCTGAAAAGAGTCGAAATAAACGGCTTCAACTGATATAGTTAAATATATAGATTGAGGGGAAGACAAATGAATGAATAAGGAATTTGAAATTATAGACCACCCCAGTATCAAACATCTTAATATTTTCTTAGTGGATATGGACTATCGTACCTCTCATCTACACAGGGAACTGGAAATTGATCTCGTGCTTGAAGGCAAACTGGACATTCATTCCAAGCAACAGGTCTATCGATTGAACCCTGACTCCTCTATACTTTTAAATACCAATCAGCCGCATGAGATTCGAACCTTAGAAAGCAAAACGACCATTTTATGCCTGCAGATTTCCCCCCACTTCTGCAAAAACTATTTTCGGGGAATGTCCAATATTGTTTTTGATTCCGTAACTTTGGAGCAGCATATAACCGGAGATACCTATACATATATAAAATCCTTAATGATTGAAATGGCATGGCAGTATTTCGCACAGCCAAAAGGCTTTGAATTTTCTTGCATGAGTATGCTGAATTTATTATTCGGGGTTCTTTTGAATAACCTGCCTTATCACCAAATTAGCGACGATGAAAAAAACAAAACTATGGTAAAGGTTGAACGTTTGACCCGGATATTAAATTATGTCGATGAGCATTATACCCACAAAATCCGTCTGTCCGATATCGCAGAAAATGAAGGCCTTTCGATGACCTACCTATCCCAGTTTATCAAAGAGAATTTAAATCAATCCTTTCAGGATTATGTTAACAACCTTCGCTTCAGTTATGCTAAAAAGCTTCTAGCTGAAGATATGAAACTGCTAGATATCTGCTTGGAATGCGGGTTCTCCGATTATAGATACATGAATAAAGCTTTCCTTGATAACGTTGGCTGTACACCTGGTGAATACAAGAAAAAGGTTTTGAAGGACAACATCACAAGAAGTATACCAAGCCCTTTAAATACGGTGGAAAACTATTATTCTGAGCAGAATACGCTTAATCTATTACAAAAACTGCGCCATGAACATCTTTCTGTTCTTCGTGAATGTCCTAATCCTTTGCTAGGGATATAAAAACAAACCATCAAACATAAAAATCAGCGATTCTCCGTTTAAGAGAACCGCTGATTTTATTTTCGCCTAAAATAGGTGTCAAGCCTTGTTATAAGAATCAAACAAGTCCATTTTTTCCATGACATTTTCTTTAATCGATTCAACCGTTGCCGGAATCAAATCAATCATTCCCTTGTTGAAAGAGCTGAAATGACGGAACATCGCTTCCACAGCAGCTGTGTTGATATCTGTAAAGATATTCACTTTGCTGATCCCTGATCGGATAGCTTTTTTAAAATCAGAATCGCTTAATCCAGAGCCCCCATGCAGAACCAAAGGAACGGAAGTCGTTCTATAGATCGTTTCTATTCTCTCAAAATCCAGCATAGGTGGACGTTTATAAGCTCCGTGTGCAGTTCCTACCGCGATGGCCAGAGCATCGATACCGGTTTGATCTACGAAATTCTTCGCTATTTTAGGGTCCGTAAATAATACGCTGGGATCCTCCGTCGCATGTTCACCTTCATATGAACCTTCATTATCGCCCACATGACCCAATTCCCCTTCAATAGTAGCGCCGAAGGAATGCGCGAGCTTCGCCATCTCTTTAACTTTACGGACATTCACATCATACGATTCCAGAGAACAATCATACATGATGGATGTAAATCCAAGCTCCAGCGCCTTTGCGCATGCGTCCTCTGTCATACCGTGGTCCAAATGAATGGCGACCGGGACTTTGGCCTTCTTCGCCATAGGAATTAAATAGTAAGCTGCTTCCTCCAATGGACAGTAAGAGAAAAACACCTCCGCAGTCCCCATTATTACCGGAGAACTCGCTTGCTCCGCAGCTGCAATAATGCCTCTTGCCATTTCCAGATTCACAGCATTGAACATACCTATACCGTACTTCCCTTTTCGTGCCGGCAGCAAAACTTCGTTCATATTCACTAACATCTTCCCAACCCCCTCGTTTACATTACATTTTACAATTTTCTTTGTTTTTCCCAACCACTATTAATTTTCTGCTGGAGCTCATCAATTGCGAGTAGTCCGCTTAATGGATCAAACTCGGTTACACAGGAGGCCCCTGCCGCAGCACCCAATTGAAGGCTTTGTTTAAGGGAATATCCATTTAACATGGCGTATAAGAAAGCGGCGATACACGTATCCCCGGCTCCTGTTGCCGATACAAGGCGATCCGGAATATAGCTTTCTTCAAAATGTTCCAGTTCTGTCCATTCGGAAATGCACATATCCGGAATAGACAACTGGTTAAAAATATCTTCATTTGCTGCCCGGTAGTACAATCCTAACGCACCGCATTTCAATAATAATACTTTTGCCCCCATACCCAGAATTTTATCGGCCAAAGGTTTTACGTCCTCGCTGATTGACAATATTTCAATGATGTCTTTTCCGGCAGCCCGTTTTTGCCAGTCGACGTATCGCTCATGGTCAATCATGTAACAGAGTTCTTCGATACTCGGAACAAAAATATCAACGTAAGGAAGTATCCGGGACAGAATAGTTTCCCAGTCTACATGGCCTGCTTTAGACTTGGGATCCACAGCAGCCATATCCAGAGATGTAACAACCCCTATTTCTTTTACCGTCTTAAATATCCGTATAAGCTGCTCGCCTTCATTTTCATACATCCGCTTCATCAACGGTGGATAGCCGAAATGAAACAAATTCGCTTCCTTGATAGCATCCAGCGAGAGGTCCTCAAAAGTAAAGGTATCGTTGCTTCCGGGGCTATGCAGAAAGATCCGGTCAACTCCGGGAGCAGCCAAAACGATGGTATACGATGTATTTGAATCATTGCTTACAGCCATATAACTTGTATCCACATAGTCATTTAAAAGATCAAGAACAAGCTTTCCGAAGGCATCTTGTCCGATTTTCCCGTTTAAACTGACGTTTGCACCGAATAAGTTCAAAGCCAGGCCGGTATTTGCCACGACCCCGCCGGTATGAATATCGGCACCCTGCATATGGACCAATTTCCCTGGCAACAGGATATCATTGAGATTTGAGCTTTTATCAAGCGGGAATTTCGGCGTAATATCCAGACATACATGTCCTGCTACGACAACTTTTTTCTTGTGGGGCAATGTTTCCGCACCTCCTGGAATAGGCATTACTGTTAATCAATCCCCATCAGTAGGTTCATCACATACATTTCCAGTCCCTCAAAATCCCTAATTTCAACACATTGCTTCTGGAACTCATAGTCAAAACGTTTGGCCTTTTCTTCCAATGTTCTTACAATATTCAAGCTATTCTCCAAATGTTTATAACGGTCTTGATCCTTTGTGGTTCTCATCGCCTTGACATCAAGTCCCACATATTCGCCATTGGAGCCGTAATTATTTTCAACCAGCACTTTAATCTGATTAAAAGCCTGTCGGAGATTCTCTACCCCAAAACTTTTGTCCTGATCGAATTTCAGACCGTTCTGGTCATTCAGGTGAACGCCCCACAGTTTATTCATTGCCAGAGCAAAGCCGATTTCGTGGGAAGGATCAAGTCCCGCCAAGGTTGCATGAGCAGATTCAAGTAAACCGCCTACTCTTGAAGGATCTATAGTTGCAGCAGATACGGCAAGAACATGACCCAGTGTTCCACAGATACTCCTGTCAATGGGCTCATTCGGTTTCGGTTCGATCAGAACTTTAATCTTGTTATCATATTGCAGCATTTTATTAATAGCATCGATTAATTGCTTGGTTGCAGTCACCGGACTTTTACTTTCCGCACATAGAGTACCTTCTCTGGCAAGCCATAATACAAGTTTGTCACAGCCCAACTCGTTCGCAATGTCAATTGAACGATAGGATCTCCATAATGCAAATTCCCGGTCTTCTGCTGATCCGGACATGAATCCACCGTCCACTGTATGTGGGTCCATCCATAATCTGGGCGCTACAAATTCTGCAACCAAATTATACTTGTCCAGAAGAGCCTTCACTTTTCTGGCTTCAGTTTTTATTTCTTCATCTGTCAGAACGTTCATATTGGGTACTGCATCATCGTCATGGAATTGGATTGCGCTGAACCCCATTTCAGCAAAGGTTTTAATTTTCTCTTCAAAATCGATTTCCGTACGGGTTGCCGGCCCGTAAGTATCTGCTCCATCATGAACATTCCAAGGGCCGACAGAAAACTTAAACATAGACATTAAGCCATCTCCTCATATAAGCTAGTATAATGTTGCTTATCTAATGTAGTTCATCTCTGATAGGATGGCTTGCACAAGTTTACGTTTTTCCACCTACAATATTGCTTTTAGACCTACATTTTAATTATTTATGGAAATAAAAAAGGATGAGCGGTATATACCGCTTATCCTTCTACACAGTTTTCTTACAATAAAATTAATTTTCACTCTGGTAGATAATTTTACAGCCTTCCATACTGATGTTCTTCTCGAAGGCTTCAGTAAGATTATCAATGCTGTAACGATGCGAGATAATTGAGGTAATCGGAATGCCGCGAAGTGTACATTCTTTCAGAAACTCGCATGCCTGCAGCCAGTCTTTTGATGCGTAGGTCCAGGAACCGACTACTTTAATTTCTTTGTTGCAGATATCCAGATGGGGATTATAAGATGTTTCTCCGTTGTTAACAAAGAAGCCCAATTCACAGAGCGAGCCGCCGCGTCGTACATAGTTCCAGATCATGGATGCCGCTTTCGGCGATCCGGTCACCTGGAAAGCCATTTCAGCACCGAGCTTCCCCGTAACCGCTTTGACCGCAGCTACAGGATCTGCCGTTTGGGAAATGTTCACCACTTCGGCGGCGCCTAATTGTTTGGCCAGGTCTAGCCGCTTCTGATCGGCATCCACGGCAATAATGTTCCGTACTCCCATAGTCCGTACCAGGCCCAATAAGAGCAGCCCAATCGGACCGCATCCTTGGATGAGAACATAGGAATCATGTTTGAAATTGAATATTTCCTTGGCCTTCTCTACCGCATGAACGACAACTGCAGCCGGCTCGATTAAAATCCGCAAATCGGTATCCATATCGCTCACATTAAACAAAACGCCGCCCGCATTCACTTTCATGTAATCCCCGAACCAGCCGTTAAAGTAATGCGCTTCTCCAGGCAGCAAACCGAAAATCTCTCCATTCCCACACAAATGAATCTGCTCCGGATGGTTCAGACAAATATCGCATTTGCCGCAGGGCTTGAGGCCGGTTACGATTTTATCGCCGACAGCCAGCGGCTTGCCGGAATAGTCTCTGGTTACGTTTTTACCGAGCTTTACAATGGTACCGGTTCCTTCATGCCCCAGATGGACCGGAATGTAACCGAACGGATCGCCCTTGTATTCATGAACATCCGTTCCGCAAATGCCGCATCCGTCCACACGAACCAGAATCTCCTCATCATTGATTTCGGGAATTGGAAGCTCTTTGATTGTAATTTCCCGATTGCCGGTTAATACTGCAATTTTCCCTGTTGCTGGAATAGCATACTCTTTCACTCGGATTCCCCCAAAAGTAACATAATTATATTAGTGAATTAATTCACAATAAAATTATAGTCTTTTGTTTTTTTAAAAGCAGTTCTCATTCCAGTGAATCTGTCACCAATCGTTACACATCAGGCAGAATAGATCAAAACGTTACAACTTCAACTATATGTAAACTCAAAAGCTTTCTGTATCAGCTAGAGGATACAGGCACAGATATATTTTTTGCGGCATTAAGTCGATTAACAGCGAAGCCATATATTCCGGGGATTGTCTCATTCCATGAAGTACCCAGTCTCCGGTCATATCCAGTGCTGAGCGGCAATAGTATTGGAGCAGCATATCTATATCCTCCGTCACCGTTTCTCTTTTCCGGATTATCTCCCTGAAAAAATGATAGATGCACTCATAATCATAACGCAGCAAACTGTTGTAATCAGAGGATGAAAAAGCAGAGATGAAAAAATAACGGTCCTCTTTCATCAACTTCAGCTTCTTAATCAGTCCTTCCTCAATAGTGAGGCTTAGCCCCATTTGTCTGATCGTCTTTTGCACAATTTTATCAAAGTACCAATTTACCAGATCATATTTATCCTTAAAATTACGATAAAAAGTTTGCCGCGTTGTTCCGCAATGGGCAACGATTTCACTCACCGTTATTTTGTCCAGCGGTGTAGTCTTCATTAATTCCTTAACTGCATTGGCTAAGGCATACTTTGTCCGTTCCTGAAATTCCATAGGTTTGCTCCTTTGCCAAGCCATTTGCTATTGTATATCTAGGCCGTAGTACATATCTCTATATTCTCTCGGCGTATAACCATGCTTCGCTTTGAATATCGGGTAAAAATGGGAGCGGTTAGAGAAGCCGAGCTTGTGTACAATGTTGGAAATACTGTCGGTACTGTGAATTAGCAGAGCTTCCGACTCCTTCATGCTGAAGGTTTGCCCATATTCAAGTATGATTGCTCCGGTATTTTTTTTGATGATACGGTTGAGATATTCAGGGTTAAAATTTAGCAGGCTCCCCAGCTCGCCTCGTGAGATATGGCCTTTTCGCTCTTCAAGCAGATAGGATGTACGCATAAACAGAATATCTTCAGGATTGGAGGATAAGGCCCATGCGTTTGGTATTGTATAAAGTCATTCTTCCAGCAGGGAGAACAGACCTTTCACCATATAGGACCATCCTGGTATCTGGTTTAATATTTCCATGATTAACTCGTTGATTAAGCGCTACAACCTGTCCGTGATACCGAAGTGGGATCTCGTATCATTCATGAAAAAGTTTATATACTCTTTGCGGTGTTGATCCTTTTTGTCAAGCTATCCGATATGAACTCATAAACGATGTTGGTATGATTAACAGGCTTGTTGCTCTCCGTATACGGTAAATTGTTTTGAATGACCTCCCTAATGGTTTCGTGCGAAATACAAAATACACCGCAGTTGAAATACGCTGAAAATTCTTCGACATATCTGGTATTAAGTCCGAACAAACACACATAGCCACTGCCATAACTGCAACAGGTATCTTTAATGTAATTAATACTTCACCGCTGATCACATACATGAATTCAAAGTAATTGTGATTATGGATTGTCCGCCGATTATAGTGGGACTGAAGTTCTTTTTTGGATAAAGAGCTAAGATAATGTTGCCCGGGTATTACTGTATTCACAATTAAAGCCACATCCTCATTGCTTAAGTCACAATACATGCTGAAAAAGCTTTAAAGCATGGTAAGATTGTACTGCTTTGCAACGGAGTTGCCTGCATTTTGAACACGCAGAGCCTTATCCCATTGTACCTCTGAAGCGCTTTGAAATTTGATTGAGCTCATAGGACAACCCTTCTTACTTTAGTCAGTTTTTGATACACTTCAAGCGGATTAACGACTGTTATCAGCACTGTTCCCTAAAATAAAGCGATTACAATTGTATTATAGATTTTGCACATTGGCTTCGCAAGCCTGCCTAGGCAGATCTAGTGATAAAATCATTTTAAAAGGGGATAAACATGCAGCTAACAATCAAAATAACCTCATCGACTTCCACTCGATCGGGAAGATTGGTCTGAGAGAACGGATGGCTTATGGCTGCGGCGATGTGGTATGAGCTTCCATTGCTGCGTTCATGGTGTATTTTTTTACAGATAAAGTCGCCCTAACAGCAGGGATAACCGGTATTATTTTACTGGTCGAGCGTATTTTGGACGGTTTTGTAGATGTGCTTGAAGGAAATGGTCCAAATACAACCTTTCGTTCAAAAAGAACGCAAGGGAGAAGCATAATCGATATTACCATAACCAGCGTTTATTCATTTGGACGACCGCTAATACGGCTACGATCAGCGATAGCGCGATGCTGATCGGAACGACAAGAACGGTATACAGCAGCGTATTACCGACAGCATGCCAGACTTGAACGTCATCAAACATCTTGCGGTAGTTATCAAGACCCACAAAGATATTTCCCCGGCCGAAATCTCCGCTCTTAAAGAAACTTAGATAGGCTGATTGAATGATCGGGATGATATTCAGCACGATAAGTCCGATCATTGTCGGCGCAATCAGAAACCAGCCCCAGGACCATTCGCCCCATGTCTGTCTGGAGATTCTTCTGGATACATCTTTACTCATGGATTGTCCCCCTCTCCTATCCTTAGGCGGCAGCCCTCCAGATGCCGCCCAAAAGGATGGTATATTTGAGTAAATCTTCTCCGGCTTACTTCTCCTGAGACAAGCTTTCGTTCATCACCTTGGCCGCATTTAGTGCCGCTTCCTTAACCGGAATCTTCCCGGAAAAAGCCTGGCCAAGGGCTTCATTGACCTTGTCTTCCCACACCGCCGTCGTGTTCGAGTATGGACGGATAACGCCGTAATCGACCATATGGCGCGTTAGGCATCTGGGGCGCACTCGCACTGTTGGCCGCGCTGTTCTGGTTGCCTCAAGCTCGGGCGGGTCACATGTCTTCCGGAACAGCAACAGGCGCTCAGACAAGTTGCTTCCTGAATTTCTATAGTATGTTAGATGAAGATCGTATATATGCTACGACTTCTGGTAGGTGCGGCGGAAGGCGCCGGGTGTAATCCGTTCCAGCTTCTTGAAGATTGCGCCATAATAGCTGGCAGATTCGAAACCGACTTGATGGGCAATATCCTGCATCCCGCGCTGCACATTGTCGAGCAGCAGTTCCTTGCTCTTGTTGACCCTCACCTGATTCACATAACTGATGGGACGAATGCCAGTCGTCTTCTTGAACAAATGGCAGAAGTATTCCGGTGTGACGCACATCAATCCGGCGAGCGTCTGCAAACTAATCTCTTCGGCATAATGCTGGTCAATATAGTCCAGGACCGGCTTTAACCGTTCATACTGCTGCCCGACTGTATCGCTGCCTTCTACAGAGATGCGCTGAATAATCTCCGTCAATAAGGTATAGAGGATGGCGGAGCATGCGTAATTGCTTAACGTTTGCTCTCGCGGCGTAAGGGCAGCCTGCAGCAGCTCCTTCATTCCGGATAAAAGGTATTCGGGCGATGCGAGTGTGAATACGCATGTGTCTACAATGCCGACTGTTTCAAACAAGCCCGCTGACCCGCTGCCATCGAAGATGATCCAGTCGACTTCCCAGCTCCCTGATAAAGCATAATATTCATGCTTCTGGCCGGGGAACAGCAGCATGCCCATACCTTGCTTGACGATATGCTCCGTTTCACTCAGCTTGAGCTTGCCCCCGCCACTGCGGCATTGAATCCACTGATAATCCTGAATGCCCGGGTCCCGGTATATATGCTCCTGTTCATGATGCAGACCTATCCCTAGCAAATAAAATGGGAGCAGCTTGTCTCGGGCAGATAGTACCGGAAAAGCGCGATTTGGATGAGACATTCGACCAACTCCTATTATCTTAATATTCTTATGTCGTATTAATTATTTAGGATATTCACTCCAATTAATATAGCATATAATCGCAATATATTGATGAGCAAAGGAGATTAGGAATGACGATTAAGATCGGAATTGATTATTATCCAGAGCAATGGACTCCCGAGCAATGGGAGAAGGATGCAGCGCTTATGCAAGAGACAGGTGTTGCTGTTGTGCGGATGGCGGAATTCGCCTGGAGCAGAATGGAACCGACCGAGGGTGATTATCGGTTTGAATGGTTGGATGCGGCTATAGAAGTATTCGCCGCACGCAATATGGCGATCGTGTTATGCACACCTACCAATACCCCGCCGAACTGGATGACAACCCGTTATCCGGATGTGCTGCCAATGGATGAGCAACGTCAAATCATCCGTCCGGGTGTGCGTGGACATCGTTGCAACAACAGCTATTCCTTAAGAATGCTGGGATCCAAATTTGTGGAAGCGATGTCACAGCGCTATGCGAAGCATCCCGCCGTCATTGGCTGGCAAATCGACAACGAGATGCACTACCAGGAATGCCATTGCGATACGTGCAATCGTGCATTTGTCGCTTGGCTGCAGAAGCGTTATTCCAGTCTGGAAGAGTTGAACCGGGAGTGGGGTACGGTCGTCTGGAGCGGGGAGTACAGCAACTGGTCCGAGGTAACGACACCGCTCGGTACCAGTAAACCGATGAATCCTTCCTATCTTCTGGAGTACAAGCGCTTCTGCTCGGACAGTGTAGGCTATCTGCTGGGATGGCAGCTTGATATTCTGCGCAGCAACTGTCCGGGCCAATTCGTGACGCATAACATGTGGCAATACCCGAATAGCCTGGACTATTACAATCTCTACAAGGAGCTGGACTTCGTCTCTGTCGATTATTATCCGAATGAGCTGTATCGCGATTATGGCGACCGGTTCCCGAGGAACGGAGCGTTGACACTGGACTTGGTTCGAGGCATCAAGCGCCGCAATTTCTGGGTCATGGAGCAGCTGAGCGGAGCGCAGGGCGCCTGGATGCCTATCCAGCGTACTCCTTATCCCGGATTAATCCGGGCCCGTTCCTGGCAGACAATCGCCCGCGGTGCCGACATGGTCGTCCATTTCCGTTGGCGGAGTGCTATCGTCGGAGCCGAACAGTTCTGGCATGGGCTTATCGACCACAGCAACGTTCCTGGACGCAGGTTCAGAGAGTTTGCGGAGCTTACTAGCGAGGTGAACCGCCTAGGAGAACTGCTGGCCGGCTCGACAATCGTTAACCAGGTTGCGATTTTGCATTCACATGATCAACATACGGCGCTTTCCCTTCAGCCGCAAGCAGAGGGGGGAATACACTATATAGACAACTTGTCCTCTATGCACAATGTATTTCTGAAAATGGGCGTCGGTACGGACGTTATCAACTGGACCGAGGAGCTCGATGGCTACAAGCTGGTCATTGTCCCTTCCCTCTTTCTGTTAAATGAAGAAGCAGCACAGCGGCTGGAGCGATTCGCTGCCAGGGGCGGCACGGTCGTCCTCACCAATCGGACAGGCGTGAAGAACATGCGGAATGTCTGTGAGATGCTGCCTCTGCCGGGACTGCTGGCGGAAGCGGCGGGGGTTGTCGTTAGTGAGTATGATGCAATTGGCAACAGCGAGCATCGGATTCGAAACGCGGAGGGCCAGACATTCGCTGCGAAGCAATGGAGCGATCTGCTGGAACTGCGGGGAGCAGCACCGATTGCCTGGTATGACAACGACTTTTATGAGGGTGTACCGGCAGTTACCGTCAATAAGTTTGGTGAAGGTGAAGTGTATTATATCGGCACTTGGCCGGAGCCATCGTATTTCTATCAGCTGTTCGAAGGAATATTGAAGGAAAAGGACCTTGCGCCTAAGCTCCAGCTGCCGGAAGGTGTCGAGCTGTCGATTCGATCGAAGGGTAAGGAAAGCTTCCTGTTCCTGATCAATTTGACGAATGAGCAACAAGAGGTTGCGCTTGACGTTCCCTATCGCAGCTTGTTGACGAGCAAGAGATCGGAGCAGAAGGTGATGCTGCCAGCTATGGGAGTAGATATTCTAACTTTATAGGACAGCTGCTTACTTCATTGCAAAGAGCTGTCTCACAAGGCGGAATATCTTGAAAGACAGCTCTTTATTGCTGTTCAATAGAAGTGTCGATGGACGTATGTTAAAATGAGCGAATTTTCTATTTTAGAATCTCATCAAGCCTTCCAACGGCCATTACTGGAATGTCCAGATAATCTATAGGGACTAAATAAATCTTTCATGTAAGAAAGAGAAAGACTGATTCCAGCAGACGGAATCAGTCTTTCTCTTTATCAATTCAGCATGTGCCCCTCGAACTCCTTGCCAAGATTCAAGGAGCTTCTTGGAGCCAATCACAACAGCCACCAGTTAAACCATGAACATAATATACTATATTTTTACTTATGTTGTTTTCAGGAGTGCAGATTGCAACTACAACCCCACCGGATTAATTGATTGCTCAGTATAGCGGAAATAATCAAAATCTGCATGCTTGCCAGTACCACTTAAATCCTGAACGCAAAGACCTATAAAATTCCCTGTAAACCTTATAAAATCCCCGCCCTCATCTGATAGATGCAGAATATCCAACTTGGGACCGATGGGCGTCCATTCCCCACCATTTATGGCATAATAACAACAGGCATTCCGGCCTACGATGACGAATTTCAACTTGCAGCTCTCAGCTTGTTCAATAGAAATTTCCGAATCAGAAAACTCTTCCCACTTTCCATTCACAGTGCGGACGATTCCAAGACATTTGCCTAGGAGTTCATCACGGCTGACCCGCAAATATACATAATCTTGAGTGTCGTAGTATAATACCATTCCGGCCATCTGCTGAAAATGATCCGGCTGAAACTCCAGCATAGTCTCCGCTTCACAGTTCATCCCTTGCTGGCGCCGGGCGACAAGACTCTGACGATGTTTCGAGTTAAAAGATTCTCTACCACGTAAGCGCAAATAGCCTGGACGCTCCGTCAGAGTAAGCCATGTTTCCTCTGCAGGTAACCTTAGCGTATTCCAATGGATACCCAATTTACTGCTAATGAAATGATCGATATCCGGCTCGGCTGGAAAAGTATGCTCCGGCAAAGAAAACTCTTGAATCCTATGATTCGGAGCGTTGTCCCCACCTTTAATCCGAAGCCATCCCTCTTCATTCCACTCCATTTTTTGAATAGCTGTTTCACGGCCAAGGATGCAGAAATCATCAGCTACAGGTCTTCCGACCAAATGTACCATAGCCCATTCTCCAGCTTGAGTTTCCACTATACAGCCATGCCCCGCTTTTTGGAGATACAACTCTTTCCGTTTCGAAGAAGTCAAGATCGGGTTTTGCGGGTCTATCTCATAAGGTCCTAATATACTTTTAGAACGCGCCATCGTTGCTGCGTGTTCATAACCGGTACCGCCTTCAGCAGTCAATAAATAATAGTATCCATTTCGCTTGTACAGATGTGGTGCCTCAGTTGATTTGATTGGAGTTCCCAGAAAAATATTCTTTCGCTCTCCGATCAGTTTCCGCTGCTGCACACTATATTCCTGAAGTACGATGCCTCCAAATGAATTGTGCTTAGTGCGGTGATCCCATAGCATGTTGACTAGCCATTTCCGTCCATCCTCATCATGGAAAAGCGATGGATCAAATCCGCTGCTATTCAGATAGACTGGATCAGACCATGGACCTTCAATAGACGGAGATGTGACCAGATAATTATGTGTATCCTTGAATACACCTAAGCGGCTCTTTACATCCGTATAAATTAAATAGAAAAGACCGTTATCATATGTCAAACAAGGTGCCCAAATTCCACAAGAGTCGGGATCTCCGACCATATTAATCTGTGATTCCTCTGTAAGAACATGAGTAAGTAGCCGCCAGTGCTTCAAATCTCTTGAATGATGAATCTGTACACCTGGAAACCATTCAAATGTTGAGGTCGCGATATAATAGTCCTCGTCAACACGAACTATAGATGGATCCGGGTTAAAACCTGTAAGTATTGGATTTTCAATCATTATAGTGCTCCTTCCACAGAAGTGACAGTATTTAGCTTTCTAGCATTGAGATTTTCTGTATTCAGTCGGCTTACAGCCTACCAAACGTTCAAAGACTTTTGAAAAATGTGTTGGATCGTTATATCCTACCCTTTGAGCAATTTCATAAATTTTCAGATCAGTTCCGGTAAGTAGTTCCTTCGTCCGCTCCATCCGTACTTGTGTTAAATATTCGAGATAGTTCTGTCCTGTTTTTTCTTTGAAAAGTTGGCTCAAATAATTCAGATTTAAATAGAATCGGTTAGATAAATCTGCAAGGCTTATATTCTTGTCGAAATTATTGGCGACATACTGCTTAATTTCAGTAATAATATCTTTTCTAGTAAATGATTCCTTAGCAGGTGGCGGGTATTCTGTGAGCAATTCACCGCTAATTCGCTCTTGTTCAATTTCATTGATGATCTGTTGCATGCATTCTTGAAGTTCATCTTCCTCAATGGGCTTATTCAGATAATATCTTACACCCAGATACATCCCTTTGCGTGCATACTCAAATTCAGCATAACCGCTGAGGATAATGAACTTTGAGGCTACACCTTCCTTTTTCAGCTTTTCAATCATCTCTAGTCCGTCAACTTGCAACATCCGGATATCTGTAATTACGATATGGGGCTGCAAACGACGTACAAGCTCAAACCCTTCGTCCCCATCGTAAGCGAAGCCAATAACTTCACACTGGGGTAAGTAACGTCGTATAATGACTTTTAATCCATCAATAATACCCTTTTCGTCATCAACCAAAACTATAGTATAGTTCAACTCAGTTCCCCCTCGATGTCATCCTGAAGTGGAATTCGCATTTCCACCACTGTTCCGGCCTCTTCATCCGAACGTACCCTTAGAACGTAAGTTTCACCGTACTGTAGCCTGAGCCGTTCTGCTATATTGTATAGTCCAATCCCACCGTCAGCATTCCCTTCATCCGTACTCTGATACATTCCACCTGAATCAGACAAGCACAGAAGTTCATTAATTTCTAATGCCTTATCGGCAGTCATGGAGAACCCATCATCCGTAATTCGAATCAAGACATCTCCTGACTCAGTGAGTTCTTCCTCTATCGTAATATGCAGTTGACTTTCGTAATTGTGAAAGCCGTGTTTGATGCTGTTCTCAATGATAGGTTGAAAAACAAGTGGAATAATGGAAGTGTCTAATACTCTGTCGCTCAAGCGCACATCTAGAACAAACCGGTTATCATACCGGATATTCTGCAGAAATAAAAAATTCGCGGCATATTCTACCTCATGCATGACTAGATTGTGCTTATGTTGTTTGCCTAAAGAATGTCTGAACATACGGGCCAAAATCTTGATCATTTCAGCAATGTCATCCTGCTCTTTCACCACAGCCCTCATCCGGATTGATTCTAACGTGTTATAAAGCATATGCGGATTAATTTGCGCTTGTAGAGCAAGAAATTGAGCCTGTTTGCGCTTTAACCCGGCCAAATAAACATCCTCAATAAGCTCCTTGATTTTAACAATCATCTTGTTATAGCTCTTAACCAGATTACTGATTTCATCGTTTGCGAGTGGAGTCTGAATAAGGGATGTATAATTGCCAAGCTCCACCTGCTTCATGCTGCGGCGCAGATTCAGCACCGGTTTGGTAATTTTATAGCTAAACAGGATTGATAATAGAGCAATGAAAAACAGGAACACCATAATAGACCAGATCGTCACATGTTTGATGTTACTGATGGTAGCCAGAAGATTTTTTAAAGGAATCTCCGTAATTATCCGCAGTCTCCCGTCATCCGCATCTTTTGACAACACAATATTGGCTTTCCCGGTCCCAGAAAGATCAGCAAAGTATTTGTCGGCAATAATGTCCTTCCATGCTGTCTTTCCAGTGGCACCATCAGAATGATATATTAACTCGCCTTCATCATTGGTAATAATCATCTTGATGTTATAGCGGTTGCCTAGCATTAGGAAATCCTCGTTCAGATTTATCAGATGAGCAGGATCCATATCTAACAAAATCATCCCAGCGTAGGATCCGTTATAGTTACGGAGTATTCTTCCGACCGTAAACGTCGCATCGTCTTTTGATTTTCCGTAATAGCTTTTATCATGCACCGGGGTAATAAAAAGTGCTGTTTCCGATTCCTGAATGCGCTTATACCACACCTGCTCCAGTAATCGGTCTGTATTTACCTTATCGGGATCCTTGGTGTAGTGATAAATCGTTCCACCTGCGCTAACGAGCATCACTGTTTCAACCTCTGGGTATTCCATAGACACCCGTCCGAAATACCGTGAGATCATCGTTTGGGTCTCAATCGACTCTTCCATCGTTAACGGATTACGCTTGTTTAGAATACCCATAATATCTGTTTCCAGCAGAACTGAACGCGTTGACCGGTTATACCGGTCAACGAAATCGTTTAAGTTCGTAGTCGCCTGTGAGATGTACATCGAAGCAAATTCCCTTGAAGCATCCTCCACACTTTTTGCAGATAAATGATAAATAGTGACGCCAATTACAATAGTAGGAATAATCGAAGCAACGAAATAACTGAACATCAACTTGTTTCGCAGCTTCATTTCCCCGATTCGCCGACGTATCGTGCTGATAATCATGCTGTCTCCCGCCTTCAAATTTAAAATGAAAAGTCAGGGCGACAGCATGAGTTTATAGCTTATCCTTTTACGGAACCCAGCATCGCGCCTTTAGTGAAGTACTTCTGTAAGTAAGGGTAAATCATTAGGATCGGAACGATTGCAAAAACGATGGTAACTGCACGAAGCGTTCTTGCGCTGTAGTTCAGTTGCGACATATTGCCCACAATTTGCAGCTCATTGTCACTAGTAATAAACTGTCTTATTTTGATCTGCAGTGGATACCAGTCCGGATTCTGGATGAACATTAACGGATGCTGGAATTGGTTCCAAATTGTCACTGCATAGAATAATCCAAGTGTAGCGAGTACGGCCTTGGACAACGGGAGCACAATGTTGAACAGCAACCGGAAGTACCCTGCTCCTTCGACAACCGCAGCTTCCTCAAGCTCACTCGGGAATTCCAGAAAAAAGGTACGCATAATAATTAGATTATAGGCAGTGAGTATATGCGGAATAACCAGCACTAACGGATTGTCATACAGTCCAATATTCTTCATTGTCAAAAAGTAAGGAATAAGCGGAGCCTTAAAAACCATTGTAATAACTGCGGCAAGCATAACAACTTTCCCTATCGTAAACTCTTTTTTGGTAAGCGGATAGGCTAACAACGCGGTAATTAACAGACTCAGAACGGTTCCGACAATGGTCGCAATTGCCGTTACTCCGAATGATCTCCATAGGTCAGGCCGGTCAAGCACGTATTTCCATGAGTCCAGTGTAAACCCTTTCGGCCAAATGGTCACCTGATTCAGTTCCACCGGAACCCTTGAGCTGAATGAAACAGACAAAACCGAAAGCAGTGGAATTAGAGCAATTACTGATAATATAATTAGAAAAGCAACGATGCATTTCTGAATGACTTTCTCACTAAAGGACATCGACATATTACCATAACCCCCCGCCAGTAACTTTTTTGGAAATCCGGTTGAAAACATACACAAGTACAAAACCGATAATGGCTTGGAACAGACCGACTGCTGTCGCAAAGCTGTACCGTGCTTCCTGAATACCTGACCGATACACATAAGTATCAATAATATCCCCGACGGAAAAAGTCATTGGCGTAAGCAAAGTGAAGACTTGATCAAAACCCAAATCAAGGAAACTTCCGAGATTAATCAAGAAAAGCACTAAAGCAGTTGGCAGGAGGAGCGGTAATGTAATATGCCGGATTTGCTTCATTCTGGAAGCACCGTCAATTGTGGCTGACTCGTAAATTTGGGGATCCATTGCACTTATAGCTGCCAAATAAATAATTGTTCCCCAACCTGCTTCCCTCCATATGGAGGTAAATACATATATCCATCGAAAATAGCGTTCATCCTGCATAATCAAATTTGGTCCATAACCAAACCAATCCCGCACCGTATTGAATATCCCATTTAATGAAAACATGTCGAAGGCAATACCCGCAATAATTACCCAAGACAAGAAATGGGGAATATAAAGTGCAGTTTGAATCCCTTTCTTCAATAATACAGCCCGAACTTCGTTAATCATTAGAGCCAATATCAACGGTACCGGAAATATGACAACGACTTTTAAAAAGCCGAGGATCAGCGTATTTGCAAAAATACGGTAAAAATCAGGAGAATCAAATAAAATCTTGAAATGTTTTAATCCTACCCACGGACTATCTGCGATTCCTTTAAATAACGAATAATCTTGAAAAGCGATAATAGATCCTCCGAGAGGAATATAGCGTAAGACTATGAAAAAAACTAAACCCGGCAAAGCCATGAGATACAACGGCCAGCATTTTCGTGCATGGTGATAAAATCGACCAGTAGCTTGCATATGGATTCTCCACTCCATCCTGTTTATTTATTCGTTTTAAGAAAGAAATGGACAATCCGATAGTAATCAAACTGCCCATTCTTCTTAAATTTCTATTTTATGTCCGTTTACTTTCCCAGTTTGGCATACCATTCTCTTGCCCTTTTTGTCACTTCTGCCCCACCAGAACTGTTCCACTTATCCACAAACTCATCAAATTTATCGATGGAATAGGTTCCGATAATAATTTTTGTCGCATATTCATACCAGAGCGTATTATTCTTGATATCCGGATAATCGGTATATACGGTAGAAGGTAAACCGTCACCAGCAATTATTTTTACGTACTGCTGAAGATCCTTCATGTTGCGAATGCTTTGTTCAAATTGCCATTTATCGCTTTCTGATGCTGATTCAGTCAGCAATTGCTCTTTGAATTCGATATTTCCAAATTGATCGTATGGGGTCAGACGATTTTGCTGAGTACTTTTATCATCAGGTAATTTGGTTTTTTTACCATCTGCTACACTATAATGCATGCCTTCCGCTCCCCAGTAAATGTCCATCCATTTAGATTGGTCAGCAATACCATTGAGGAATTTCAAGCTCGCTTTCAGGTGTTCATCATCCTGTTGAGCACTTACAACCCATTCAGGATTTCCCACTTGCTTAGTAGTGATAAACCCTTGCCCCTCATATCCCGGAGCTTCAAGAACCGGAAGTACCGAGAAGTCTGCCTTCACGCCAGATGATTGTTCAATGAGACCCAGATGTAAATAGGATGACTCAGCCCATTGGAAATAGCTTCCAACTAGATTTCCATCAACTTTCCCATCCCAAGCCGCTTTGTCATTAAGAAATGTCTCCTGATCCATCAACTGTTCCTTATAGAGTTTAGCAATAAAAGCAAGCGCATCTTTCATATTTGGTGAAACAGCAGAGTATGTTAATTCCCCATTATAAATATCCCAATCCGGATAACCTTCAACCATCGCTACACCATACATGTTGAAGAGGTGATCCATCCAACGGGCATTTTGTCTTCCACCGGTAGGAATTTCATCCGCTGTGCCATTACCGTTAGGATCTTGTTCTTTAAACGCTTTCAAAACATTTATATATTCATCTTGAGTCTTTGGAATTTGCAACCCTAATGTGTCCAGCCAGTCCTTGCGAATCATTCCCGTGGTTCTCTCATACCCTTTAATACCTGGAATCCAGTATATTCTTCCTTTCCCAGTTGGGTCATTCGCCTTGACTACATTCCATACATCCTCTGGGATCAGCTTCCATAGATTGGGTGCATATTCAGGCAACAAGTCAGTCAAATCCGCAATGGCACCATTTTTGGCAAGATCGGTTTCATTTCCGTTCCAGGGAAGAAATACATTGGGCATTTCCCCAGCAGCAATCTTCATATTGAGAGTGTTCAAGTAGTCCGTGCCGCCATTCCATTCTACATATGGGCTGATAACACCAACGCCAAGCAAATCAGCGTATTGTTTGTATAGCGGACTATCTTTCTCAATTCCCTTATAGCCCGTATTCGCCCACCAAACTTCGAGATCGACAAGTTTACCGTCTGTCGCCCCCTGCGTACTTTCTGTATTCGTCGTTTGAGCACTGTTCGTCTGTCCGGCATTTTCATTATTGTTCGACGAGCAGCCAGCAATAATACCTGGCAGCAATGCTGCAATCATGATAGAGCCAAAAAGTTTCTTTCTGAGCATACTGATGTTCCCCCTCTAATATTAGTTAAGTAGCGCAGAATTTGTGTTTCAGATATTTATGGTTGCGCTTGCATTTAGAATATACTATTGGCATCCTGGCTTAAACCAGGAGATTTAGGATTTTACTAAGGTGTTTTTAGGGTCTCTGAAATCGTTTACTTTATTCAGTCAAACTGAAACAAACCGGAGTATACCGCTACTCCGGTTTGTTGAGAAAAATTGTATAATTGCACTAATAATGACTGTGACTAGCTGAAATCCAAATTCTTAAGAACTTCTACACCATAAGGTTTCAGTACCAGTTCATCCTTAACTACACTATCTGATAAGAAGCTTCGTCCCTCTTCGGTAAGGATTACTGTCTGCTCCAAGCCAGTTGTGTTCACATAAATAGCTGAGTCTCCTATCTGGCGGGCTACAACACCGTCCGGAGTAGTAATTCCCTTACGTATACCCAGATTAAGATAGCAAACCTCAAGCAACGCTTGCAGTATATCTGCTTGTGCAGGAACAGCCAGATAGATCGCTGTTCCCTGTCCGTAAGCATTTGCAGTAACAGCTGGTAATTCCTGCTCTAAATCGGTAAATACAGCCCACGTCTCTGCCGTGTTAGGCTCTAGAATCTCATAATAATCAATGGGTGTGTCCATAATTTTCTCACCCATGCGAACTCGTGGCGATTCACGGCGCAAATTCATCCGCTCCTTCTGAAGCCCTCCTTCGTTCGCTTCGGAAGTATGATAAATCGGACGTTCAAACGCACCTGCACGGATGCCGAATACATCGCTGAGCCTGCCGGGCATGGTCGAACTGAAAACCTGATTATTTTCATCCACTTTGGCAGAATATGCAGTCATAATGACCGTACCGCCCTGTTCTACAAATTGACGAATAGACTGGGCAGAAGCTTCGTCCATAATGCAATGACCGGGAATCAATAGAAGCTTGTAATCCTTTTCAATATTCCGCAGATTCACTACATTACAGTCTGTGTTGTCAGCCATCAAAGCCTGATAAGTCGTTATAACTTGTTTCAGATAAGGCGTTTTGTAATACGCCTTCTGATTCTCGGAGACTTTGAAAGCTTCATAGGAATAGGCAAGTGCAATTTCGGGATTTGGCAGGTATGGTAAGCCCAGATCAGAAAGTTTATCGAGTTCAGATGTAAACTGCCGGAATTCATCCAGCTTTCTTCCCGGAAGTCCGTCATGATCCAACAAACCGTAAAAGTACTGCTCTTCGCCTCCCAGCATGGATCGCCATGTCCAGGCACATACAGCCTCTGCACGGAATAACAAAGCTAGATAGGCATACATTCTTAGCACACCTTTTGGTGGGGCATATGCCCCAAACGACCCCGTTTGGAATTCCAGACACCAAATCGGTTTGTTGGTCTCACCAATCCGGTGATTCAGTGAGAAGCAGGTACCGTGAAGAGCATTTCTGTCTTCGGGATTGACACCAGGATAAAAGCCAACTCCGGGAATATCAAATAATGTTCCATTAGTCTTCAAATAATCGAATCCATATCCAGGATGCTCACCCCAGTGATTAGTCGACTCTTTAATCCCTGGAGCATTTTTACGAACTAAGTCCCTTAGTCCCTGTAGATAATCAATCTGTTCATCCGAGAAAAAACGCCACATGTCCAGCATACGCTCTGGTGCTCCATTCATTGCACCCGCTACCGGGAACTCTGCATCCTCAAAGCTGTTCAACTTGCGTGACCATCGATGCGCAGCCCAGCAATGATTCAACTGTTCAATCGTAAGATATTTATCTCTGAGCCACTGCACATAACGCCGGCGTGCATCCTCTGAGAAGCTTGGTGCCCCACTGCCTATCTCATTGCATAAACCTAGAGCATAGAGCGCTGGAGCATTAGCGTAACGTTTGGTTAGCATATCAGCAAACCGATAGGCGTACTCTTGAAAGACGGGATTTCCTACATCATCCATATACCGATGGACTGCAGCAAGCCGATGGCCACTGCGATCGGCCAGGTCGATTTCCGGGTATTTCTTATGCAACCAAGTCGGAGCGGGACGGGTGGCAATATCAAGTACAACCTTGATTCCTGCTTCCGCAAACAGATCCATTACTTCATCAAACCACTCGAATGTGAAATTCCCTTCCGAAGGCTCAAAGCTGTCCCAACACAGATGTCCCAAACGAACGAGATTGAATCCGGATTCCTTCATCAATTGAATATCAACTGGCCAGCGTTCTCGAGGCCAATCATGCGGATGGTAGTTCGTTCCTACAAAAATCAATTGTTTCACCTCATTTTCGTAATTCTAATGTAAAAGTACATTAGCGTCATACAGTATGATAACAGAGCGCTTACATATTTTTAAACCGACAAAGTTAGGGACTTTCTAGGGTATTTTCCGGACAATAAAGTGAGCATGCAAAATGCCCCATTGCCCGGAACAGACGGGGAAGGTCGTCGTACTTTTTTTTATTTCACCTGTCCTTCTTTACTTTTAGTCGTGTAAAAAAACTTTAGAAAATCCTTTCAGCGAGTTACAACCTACGTAGAATTAAACAATCTCTTCTACATTCCAGCTGTTGGCTACATACAGTCGCAGCGGTTGGGAAACAAGTTGCTTGAATGCTGGGATTTAGTCCATGATGGTTTGCTGCTGCCAGCCTTTTAACACCATGTGGCCTATCCGCCAGATACAGGCTGCGGATTCCCAGACGGTCGAGGTTTTGAGTCGTCCAGAAATCCTTGCCTGACATTAACAATGCTTTCTCTTCTAAAGTCATTTGTTTAATTAAAGTTTTATACTTCATCTGAATTCTTCTTTGACTAAGCTTAATGCTGCTGCAATTACTTGATGCATATCGAAATATTTATACATACCCAGTCGTCCTCCGAGCATAATATTGGGCAGCTCCTCCGCTAGCCCACGGTACTTTCTATATTTCTCGTTATTACAGTCGTCATTTAAAGGATAATACGGTTCATCGCCCTTCTTCCAGGCTTTCGGGTATTCTCGAGTAATGATGGTCTTTGGCTGTTCGCCAAATTCAAAATGTTTATGCTCAATAATCCGCGTGTATGAAGTTTCTGCGTCGGTATAATTGACCACTGCATTTCCTTGATAGTTTTGCCGGTCCAAAGTAACGGATTCAAATCTTAAACTCCGGTATTCTAATTCACCATACCTGTAATCAAACAATTGATCAATCATTCCTGTATAAACAATCTTGGGGTATTCTTCTAAGTAAGTCGCTTTATTTACAAAAAAGTCTTGATTCAGCTCTACGTTAATCAATTCACTAGACAGCATTTTTTCAATGATTTGCGTATAGCCGCCGATAGGAATTCCCTGATACCGGTCATTGAAATAATTATTATCATAGGTGAAACGGACAGGGATCCGTTTGAAGATGAAGGCAGGCAGCTCTGCTGCTTTACGCCCCCATTGTTTTTCCGTATAACCCTTTACCAGTTTCTCATAGATATCGAGTCCAACTAATGAAATCGCTTGTTCTTCCAGGTTTTGCGGAGATTCAATCTTTGCAGCAGCCCTTTGCCCGGCAATCTTTCTTAGTGCCTCATCAGGAGTAATCGTCCCCCATAACTGGTTAAACGTATTCATATTAAACGGCAAGTTGTAAATTTCACCTTTATAATTAGCAATGGGACTATTGGTGTACCGGTTAAATTCCGCAAATTGATTGATATAGTCCCAAATATCTTTACAATTAGAATGAAAGATATGAGCACCATATTTATGCACCTGTATACCTTCTATCTCTTCTGTATAAATATTTCCGCCTATATGTTCTCTTTTATCAATAACCTTTACCCGTTTCCCCCGTTTGGCTGCTTCATAAGCAAAAGTACTGCCATACAGTCCAGAGCCAACAACCAGATAGTCATACTGCACTCGTAATCACCCTTTCTTAAATTTATTGCATGCTAAAAAAACCTGCGGATAGTAGACCGCATCCACAGGTTTAAGATCAGTTAAATCCAACAATCTTCTGTGACACTTTATAGGCCGAAACGGTGATACTGCGGCCCAAGTAACCCGGTATATTCATTAATCTTCCCATTACACCATACCGAATACTATTGTATAACTGGATATCTTTATCCTTAATATACTTCCACAATTCCTTTTTCTTCTTCAGATCCTCTTCCTTTCCTGAACGGATTAACAGTATCGTAGAAATGACAGTGATAATTTCAAGATAATTCAGCATATACTTACGAAGTTCGGGACTTGTTATTTGCTCAATGTCCACCCCGTCGATCATGAGTTTATTCACTTTAAGCTGTTGATCAATTCTTTCAATCATTACTTTTTCATTGACTGACTGATCCGCCCTCCCGATAAAATACCGGTAGAAATCAACATTTATATAGTAGATCCGCTCTACTTTTTCAAGAGGTTTAAATACGAACAGATTATCTACGTAAAAAGTATGTTCGGGAAGTGTGAATTGGCCTTCTTTCAGCAGGTTCGTCCGGTAGATAATCGAATGCATCAGAATATACTGGCCTTTACGAAAGGAGCTAATTTCATCCCAGGTGAACACACGTTCTTCAGGAAAATTTTTGTCATATTTCATCACTTTCCGATGCCGTTTCCCCTGCTTTTCATAGACAAAATTGCTAACCACCATATCCACTGGCTTCGTTTCCGCAACCAGTTTCTTTAGGCTCATTAGTATTTTCAGATATGCATGTCGGTCCACCCAATCATCGCTATCAACTACCTTCACAAACATCCCGGCAGCAAGTTTAATCCCCGTATTGACTGCTCCACCATGACCCAGGTTATCTTGATGTATTACTCTAACTATAGATGGATACCTGACCTTATAGTCTTCAGCAATAAGTCCGGTATGATCACTGGATCCGTCATTAACAATAATGATTTCAATTTCTTCGTCATTAACTAGCAGGCTGCTAATACAGCGGTCCATATAATCCTGAGAGTTATAGCAGGGTACAATGAATGACAATAATTTCATTATTACTAACCTCTTTTTATTCTTTTTTAGGCCACCTTTTGCTGTTTATCTTCTTTGAAAATAATTTTCAGTATCGGGAAGTATACCCAGAACGAAATAACCGCATTAATAATCATCGTAACCAGGTCTGCCGCAATTTCACCGGTTCCTTCAAATTTATCAATAAAGAATTGGTAGATAGGATCCTTATACCATCCCTGGAGAGCCCCTGCACAAATGGTTATCAAGATGTACGCTATAACGTACCAAATAGCTGCTTTGTAAATATTTCCGGTTGAACGGAAGGTTATATTACGTTGAGCAAAGAAATTAATTACCTGTGCGATCCCCAGAGTCAGTTGAACGGCAATAAAGTAGGCAAGTCCCCCGCCTCCGCCAGAGGCTATAGAGCCTGATGGATAGTTAAAAATGTAATACGGTGATCCATCAGAATTATGACCGATCGGTAGAATTTGAAAATCATGAGCCTCCAAAGCAGATCCGCTAAATATCGCCTTCAAAACCGGCATAAGAATCATCTGAAATACGGTAATTCCGTTACTCAATATTAGAAACATAATAAACTGTGCAATTTGGGGATGTTTAACACTATAATTATTCCAAAACGACTTAACTCCACTCACTGCTGCCACTTCCTTCTATTTTTACACTAAAGAGCAATTGGACCGATTCAGTCTGATTAGATGTAATGGTGAGTTTCCCCTCACCCGTTACCCCCGTTGTTTTAACATAAGTACCACACATTCCACCTTCTGTAGCGACACAGTCCGGACCTACAATTTCTATAGCACCCTCTGCTTTTAAGAAAATGGGCAGATGAGCGTACGTTGCGTTATTATTATTCGCATCTGCTACTCGAATACGAACTGAGGCGACATCATAAGTATCTGCTTCAGTAAGGCTGGTACCGCTGACTGTAGTTTCCAGGTGAAGGGCCGCGCTAGAAGCTTTAGTGACCTCAGCTACAACCTGCCCATTTTTGATAGCCTCAAAGCGATAGACCGGTGCAGATACACCCCAATTTTCAATATATTTGAAGAATAATTTGTAAAAGGTTACCGGCGATACAAGATGCCGCAGCATTACCCACATCGCTTTAAAAATGTATTTTGGCGGTAATGCGGTACCAAACCGTTGGATTGCTAACAAACATTCTTTGATGGCTTCAGCTTTCTTGTGGGAATACTTTTCTCCCTCTTCAATTACATTTCCGACAGTGTCGTAGAATTCAATAGGCGAATGTGGTAAATAACGGTATTTTTTGTTGAACGGCATAAACTCCCGAATCATCCGTTCATTTTTGTACAGGCGTACTGAATCTGCATTAGTGAAGATATAGTTTTCACCAACAGCACCTCCGGGGTAATCGCCAATATGCATATCTGAACCGACTTCCAGAACCGACGTTTCTTCCGAGAAACTCGCGTAAACTTTTGTGGCAAGTTTATGATTGCGGTACATGTCCATGATGCCGTGGTAACAAATACGGTCTCCGGATCCAAAATCGCCATGCGTTTGATAGTCGAACATACACCAGCCAAAAGCGCCTGCAATATCTTCCCTTTTATAAACTTCATTCAATACATTGGCATGACGCATAGCGTGTGACAGGCGATGGGTAGGCGTATCCGTTGCTTTGGTTGGAAACATGTGACCATTAAATTCGGCAATCAAATAAGCTTTATTCTTATTAGGTGAAATCAGCCACCTTGGCAGTAAGCCGCCATTTTTTCCTGTATGAGAGAAATCGTTGAATGCATATACATCTTCTAATAAACTGCTTCTCCATAAGAAGCGAACCCCGCTTGTTTGTCTGCTATGATCCAGACGGCGGGCAATTTCATTGGTCTTGGAGTACAAGACATCATCATCTTGTGACTCGTTAACACGAACACCCCAGAGAATAATCGAAGGATGGTTACGGTACTGCAAGATCATTTCTTCCACATTATCACAGACAATTTGTTTCCATTCTTCATCGTTTTTGATATGCTGCCAGCCTGGTGTCTCTGTGAATACAAGCAATCCCATACGGTCGCACGCATTCAGAAAATGCTTGGACTGAGGATAATGGGAGGTGCGAACCGCATTAACATGCAGTTCTTCTTTCAGTATTCTTACATCCTCAATCTGCATGGATGCAGGCATAGCATACCCTACATAAGGATAGCTTTGATGGCGGTTTACTCCGCGAATTTTATATTTCTTGCCGTTTAAGTAAAAACCGTCACTGCGAAACACAGCTTGGCGGAATCCAAAAGTTACATTGTACTCGTCCACAAGCTCCTCATCAGGGCCCTTTATTATAGCTGCTAATGTGTATAGATAAGGAGTTTCTGGACTCCATGCATGACTATTTGATACAGCAATGCTGCAATCCGTGATTGCTGCTCCTGATACCTTTAAGCTTTTTTGGCCAACAACATTTTTCTGCTCATCCAGTAGAAATAATTCCAGCGTGTGGTTTGTATCAGGCTGGCTGATCGTAACATCAACAAGCGCTTGATTCATGTCTGGTGTCCGAACAAACACATCTGCCACGTAGCTCTGTTCTGCTATTAGCAACCATGCTTCGCGATAAAGTCCACCGTAAGTCATATAATCAATTACATGGCCAAACGGCGGTACATTTGCATCTTCCCGTGTGTTTAAGCGAACAACAATTCTGTTTTCGGCTCCGTACACCAGTTTATCAGTTACCTCTGCCCTGAATGCCGTATACCCGCCGTTATGAGTCATAAGCTTCTCACCATTGACAAACACTTCTGCAACGTGAGCAGCACCATCAAACTGCAGGAACATTCGCCTGCCTTTCAAGTTCTCAGGAACGTCAAGATAACGTCTATAACCGCATATCATTTGACAGGAGCTTTCTTCCATATAGTGCACAGGTATTTCTTTACAAGTGTGGGGCAGCCTTACGGCTGTCCCCTCTCCTGTAAAGTTGAAAAATTCATCAGTAAAATTCTCTATAAAACTCCATCCGTCACAGATACTAATTTTTCTCATTTACTTTTTCTCCATATTTTCATTTTGAAGTATTAACGGTATAGATTAATCCTTCTGACTTGGATTGATTCATAAAGCAAGAGATCAGTGAAGCAACGCTTCCAACGGCAAAGGCAATCCCAAAAATAATGACAGCTTGAGGATTTCCCCCAATGAAGTTGACCCCATTCACGACATCTGACAAGGTTGGGAATCCCAAATATAGATGCATCGACAGCCCCACACCAAAACAAATTGATGATAGCAACGGTGCGAAATAGTAATTTTTGATTAGAACCAACAATTCTGCCGCAAAGCCAGCGATAATTAGACCAAAGGTTACAATGGAAAAGGTCCGGTCTCCATAATCAAAAATAATAAACGCGATGTCCGCTGCAAGCATCAAGCAGGCTGCCATAAAGCCGATCCAAAAACCAAACGTTCTGTCTTTAAATAAGACCATTCTTTTTCCCTCCCTTTGCGTTTCTTCTAAGGCTGGTTCGGATGAAGAAGAACAAGCTTAACAGTAACAACGCGCCTAGCGTATAATTAATAACTTTTAGCAGTGTTTGCCACCAAGGTGTAAATCCTTTAACTTCTGTTTCATCTGTCAGGCCGTTAAGAAGACTGGATTTGGCCAGTGAGTAATAGAAATGTTTATTGGCTCGTCTTAACTCTTGCAGAACATATCCGTCTTTCTTACTTGCAAGATATTTATGGATTTCACTGGCACGGTCGGTATCCGCATTAAACGTGTCTGTTCCGGCAACAAGCGACTCGACCGTTGGAATATTCGGATTGCCCTTGACAGAATCTGTAATTGTTACCCCTTTAAAGCCCCATTCATTTCTGAGGACCTGCTTTAGCGTTGCAGAATCGGCATAGGCCAGGCGGGCACCAATCCGGGAGAAAGACATCATTGTTCCAAGTGCTCCCCCTTCTGTAAACGCACCCTCAAAAGCTTTCAACGGTCCTTGGCGGTATGCCTGCTCCGTCATAAATGTAGCCAGTTCTGATCTGTTCGTTTCCTGATCATTGGATACGAAATGTTTAATGGCCGCTGTTAACCCCTTGGCCTGCATCGCCTTTGTCTGATTAGCTCCCATCAGGTAGGACATAATACTGTCTTCGGAATAGTATTCAAAGTTACGTCCGCTGAATGGAGTCCGGTGCATATTAGCACCTGGTGACCACAGTTGTGTGGTACCACTAAACAGACAATCCTCTGCAATGAAATTACCGCGTTCTGCGATTAATTTCTGGTTCCATGTGGAGGCTGCCACGATTTGGCTGACATGAGCCGTTGCTGGCTGATTACCGCCATACAAATAACTGGATTGTGAACCTGAAGGGCCATCTGTATTTTTGTTGGCCGGTTTATTAATCGATTTGACAGCAGGTTGACCGAAGTTCTCACCAATTGTTGTGCTTAATTCACTGATTGTTAACTGATCAAGGAATTTATTCCAGGTCTCATCATCTTCAAAAGGAACGTCTTTCATATCGAGCAGCTTAAGGGTGACCTCAGCACCTTGAGTAAAGCTGTCGTACGCAGGTGCATCTGCCGGTTTTTCATATTTCTGATCGTACATCACTGCTTTCAGTTCATCTGTTGCTGTGAGATCAATATAAGGCTTAGGATAAGTGTTCCAGTCATTGCGTGTTAAATAAGTAACAGGGGCCCCTGCATAGTAGTTAAGATCCATATCATCGAACTGATTGGAAACAACTTCGTCCGTATACTCAGACTTGGCATAAGTAACATTATCCAGTGACTCCAGTGGAACAGAGATTACTTTATCCGGAGCACCCTCTATACTGGTTCCATCAGCAGAAATTAGTTTCCCTTCTACTTTAGCGCCTTCTTTTTTTGCCAGGATATTATTTAAGGCATCATGACTGTCATTTCCAATGGCAAAATAATAATTACCTGGATCAAAAACGTAACTGCCCTTCTTGCTTGTCTCCGCTCCATTGACAGCGTTAGCGTCATAAGTTGCGAACAAATACTCATCAATAGTAACTTTTACTTCTTCCGATTCGCCTGCGCTGAGTTCGCCCGTTTTTCCGAAGCCAATCAATTGAATCGCTGATTTCTCGGCTTGCCCTTCTTCATACGGGAGTTGGGCATATACTTGTACTACTGACTTTGACTTGCCAGTATAGGCTGACTCTGCCGGATATCCTTCATTGGTCACCTTCACGGTTGCAGTAACTGTTTTTGCTTGTCTATCCCAATTCACAGCTGTTAACTCCTGGGAGAAATTAGCGTAAGAACTCCCGTATCCAAACGAATACACCATTTCATCTGCATAGTTCCAGCTGTCTTTATTAACGAAAGCCCCGGCATTGCTGTCTGCATTATGAAGCCCTAAGACAGCATCCTGATATCTGGTTTCATAATATTTATATCCCTGATAGATCCCTTCTGCTTCAACAACATAGTGACCATCGTCATTCGCATATTGGAAATCACCTGCGTTTCTGACTGCTGGTGCAGACAGTGAATCTGCAGCAAAGGTGTCTACCAGCCTGCCTGAAGGATCCGCTGCCCCTATTATTACATTGACAACACCTTCGAATCCTTTCAAACCGGGATTACCGATCCAGAGAGCGGCATCGACCCCATATTCCTCTTCTTCAAGCCAACCAAGCTCCATGGCATAAGCACTGTTTATTAGAACAATAGTCTTCGAGAATTTGCCGCTATCTTTAATCATCTTTAATAAATCTTTCTCTGAATCGTGAAGGGCAAGATAAGAAATCCCATCCCGGTCAGAGGTCGCCAAGTCTTTGCCCTCCCCACCATCACGGGATAACATTACAATAGCCGCATCATTGAAATTATCCTGGTATGTGGCCTGCAAATCGGCAGTATAAAAGCTTTTTCCAACTTCTCCAATAAACCAATCCGGCGCAGCCTTCACTCTGGCAACTTCGCTATTTTTATAGGCATCAAATAACTTTTCATTGATTTTGAATCCAGCCTCCGCAAGTGCACTATGCAGACTGACCTGACGTTTCTCATCCATTCCCGGACCGCCGGAATTTCCGCTGTACACAGGGTCGGCTGTTGATCGGCCAAACAATGTCACACTGCGTTCTCCGGAGCTCAATGGCAGAACCGCCTGATCGTTCTTTAATAGAACCATACCTTCTTCCATCGTTTGAACATCATGTTTATCAGAATCTACTAACATTGCCTTTAAGCCTTCATCAGATAACCCATAATCGCTCTTATAGTGCATAGTACTGGCATCCGCTTCAATTACAGGTGCCGTGACATTTAAAAAGACGTTAACTTGACCGCTCCAACTTATGAGCAGTTGCGTCATAAGAATACTAAATGTTAGAAAGATCGCCGTAACAGCTGTAAGCCCACGCCAGATATTTGATTTTCTACTCAATGATGTTACCTCCTCGCTCAGGTGCCCGTTAGCTTATTTTGATGCAGCAGCTTCACCGGTCAACTCGACGTAGTCGAAGCTGGCTTTTGCAGCGTCAACAATAATAGATGTTTCCGGGAAAGCAACGGAATTTAGATACTCCTCAACAGATAATGCTGGCCCTTCACCGCCAACTGCCTTGCCCATCTCATCGGTCCATTCTTTCGTGTTTACGTAACCAATCGGATTCGCACCTGCCGAGTATGAACTATTCATAATGACTGCTGTGGGTTTTGATAATTTAAGTGTAATCAGGCCCTCTTCATCAACTTCAGTCAGGGTTCCGTAGTACTTAGTAATGTTCGCCCCTCTGGGAACAACATCATACTTACCGTTGTCATTAAACTCCAAGGCTCCAGAAAAAAAGGTATCGGTCTTTGTTAAAATATAAGTATTGTCTGCAAATGTCTCAATATTTTGTACGCCGAAAGTAGCCTGTTTAAATGTATGCTCTGGATAAGCACTCATAAATGCAACATTTGATGTGGAAGCATAGTACCCTGTCATCTTACTCGACCCCGCTGCCTTCTCTCCTCCCGACCCACATGCTGTTAAACCAATCAGCAACACCATGGCACAAATTACTACAAATGATTTCTTTACTGTTTTTCTTTTCATGATTATTCCCCTTTGATTGAGTATTTTGAATGCGCTTTCTAATAAGCAGATTCATTGTACGATATGGTCTTTATTCTGTGTGCTTCTCGGCATAATCTCAAAAAAATTCAGGATAATCCAAAAGGGGTTTTTAGTTTAAGCGGTTATTTTTTAGTCTATGATGAGTTGGAGGTACCTTATTGACAAACGGGAAAGCGCTTCATATAGTGAACATTGACCTAACATAAACGGAGAGGTGAACAATGATAACAATTGCCATTGTGGAAGATGATATGAATCAAGCCCGTTTATTAGAGAGTCATCTGACAAGCTATGGTGCAGAGATAGGACTTTCTTTCAACATTGTGCATTTTCCGCAAGCTGTCGCCCTACTGGAGAATTACACAGCAAATTTTGATATTATCTTTATGGATATTCAATTGCCTTATATGAATGGTATGGATGCTGCCCGCAGTATTAGAGCCCTCGATAAAAGTGTTATCCTGATCTTCATAACAAATCTTACCCAGTACGCTATTCATGGTTATGAAGTAGAAGCGCTCGATTATATATTAAAGCCTGTTGAATACTTTGATTTTGCTCTGAAAATGTCCCGTGCCATTCGAAGAATTAGCGAAGAAACACGAAATAACATCCTCATTGCTGCTGACAATGGCATCCGTAAAGTATCGCCTAAAAGTATCCGTTATGTGGAGACTGAAGGGCATCACGTCATTTATCACACGGCAGATGGTGAATTCCGGCAGTATGCCACGATCTCATCCATCGAAAAAAAACTGCAGTCCTATGATTTTTTTAGATGTAATAATTGTTATCTAGTCAATCTTGCGTATGTACAAAGAATTCAGGGATATACAGTTATATTGGATGGTGTCGATTTGAAAATCAGTCAACCCCGGAAAAAGGCTTTTGTGGAAAAATTAATGGAGTATGTAAAAAGGAAAAACCTATGAGCGGAATAATGCATGAACTTTTAGGAGGCTACTACAAGCAGTTTATCATTCGCTCCGCCAGTATGATTGAATTTGTATTTTGTGTGTTTCTTCTGATACGGCCCTTCCATAAAAGAAGTGGCTTTGGCAGGAAATTAGGCATGCTTACTCCGTTAGCACTTCCGCTTGTTCTTATAATGTCGGTAATTAATACGCGGTATCCCCAGCTGTATTCCGGAATGACAAATATTCTGATGTATTTATTTATTTTGGCAGCCTTATACTTGCTATTCCAGGAAACCTTCTCTGAGCTGTTGCTGTGTCTTTGTGGCGCCGTAGCCATTCAGGTGGTTGTAGGGCGACTATACGAAATTTTAATTATAGCTTTAGATAAAAATCCATATGAAACTCTTTCACTATTTAAGGAAATGGTTCCATTGCGGGATTGGGCACTTTACTATTTAATTCATTTTATGCTTTGTTTCTTACTTGCCCTTCTTTTCCGCCGAACTAGAGTGTATGAACATGACAGAGCTAGCAAGAGATTAATCTTTATATTCTCATTCTTATTTATTTTTGTAACTGTGATCCTTACCTCTGTCAGCCGCTCCTTTGAGGGCGAGAACAACATCCTGGATTTCATCATCCGAACTTTTGCAATTCTGTATGCATTACTTACTTTATTGCTGCGTACAAGAATACTCGAGACAAGCAAGCTAAAACAGGATTTGTTAATCATGGATGAATTGCTGTATGCAGAGAAAAAGCAGTTTGACAACATGCGGAGTGAAATTGACATTATCAACATGAAAGCTCATGACCTTCGTCAGCAACTGGCAAATATCAGCTACAAGCTAACCCATCAAGAAGTTGATTCTTTGAAGGCTGCTATTGAGGTTTACGATACGACAATAAAAACGGGAAGCGATATTCTGGATGTGATCCTTTATAAGAAACAGCTTTACTGTGAGAAAAATCAGATTCGTATGAGCTGCATGGCCGATGGTCAGTGTTTATCCTTCATCTCAACTACTCATTTATATTCTCTGTTAAGCAACGCGATAGAAAACTCTTTGGAGGCTGTACAAATGGTCAGTAACGATAGAAAACGAATCATTTCAATTTCTATCGGTAGAGAGAACGGCGTTATTGGAATTCATGTCACAAACTATTTTGAGAGCGATTTCACTATTAGTGACCATGTGCCGCAAACCGTTAAGAAGGATAAGAATCGCCATGGGTTTGGCATAAAAAGCATGCGACATATTGCAGAACAGTATAACGGGACATTATCATTTCACGCAGAGGAAGATATCTTTTATCTGCATATCTATTTTCCGATTTCTTGATCTTGACTAGCAGAAAGATCAAGGTACTTGTCCGTGACAGTACCTTGATCTTATTTTGGCAGTGGCAGATGACTCCCTGAAATACATCACACAGTTTGATAAAATTTCCAGTAACCCGTAAGAATTCTCCAGGTACATCCGATAGATGCTAATATTGATCCTTGAGCCCCTATAAAATGAACCGTCTGCTACATATCTCAGAAAGAGTGGATTGGTACACCAAGAAATCACTCTTATTCATTCTCTCAGTTGTTAATTTCCGTGGTCAATTTCTATGAACAAAATCCGTTGTATATAAAGGAACTTTTGTATGTCAACCGGTTGACATGTCAAACGGTTAGCATATAAAATAGGGAATAATCTTTCAATCAGTTTGGGAGGCAAGCTATGTTTAAATTAGATGAAACAATCAACTTTCATAACAAAAAAAATGATCTGCTGTCAATCGGAGAGATTCTAATCGATCTGATCTCAAACGAGTATGATATGGATTCCTCAAGCAATTGTTATCAGAAGCATTTTGGGGGATCACCCTCTAATATCGCAATGAATGCAAAAAAACTTGGGATTCGTTCGGTAGTAGCTTCAGCAGTCGGACAAGATGGATCAGGGAATTTTCTATTGAAGCAACTCCAAGACGCCGGAATGAATACAGAATGTATTCAAACCGCAGACGAGGCGACAAGCATGGTAATGCTGACGAAAAGCCAGTCGACTCCAATTCCGATTTTCTATAGAGAAGCTGATTACCAGCTGGTATACACCCCAAAACTTGAACATTACCTGAATGAGTCTAAGATATTGCATTTTTCTTGCTGGCCAATTTCCAGGTCCCCTGCCCGTCAGACTATTGAGAAATCAATTGAAGTTGCTAAGGAAAACGGTCTGCTCGTTTGCTTTGATCCAAATTATCACGAACGATTATGGGAAAAAGACATGGATGGAATACGCTACATTCAATCTATTATCGCAAAGTGCGATATTGTAAAACCATCTGAAGATGATGCCGAGCGACTATTTGGCAGAGACTTACCTGAACGTTACATCGAAAAGTTTCTTAAACTAGGAGCTAAACTAGTTATATTAACTATGGGAAAAAAGGGAGCGATGGTATCTAACGGCAGCACAATCGAAACGTTTTCGACATTAGCCACAAATGTAGTAGATACTACAGGAGCAGGTGATGCTTTTTGGTCGGGATTCTATGCAGGGATTGTAAAAGGTTATACCATCCGTAAATCCATTCAGATTGGGTTTGCTACAAGTGCATATAAACTACAATATACGGGAGCCGTCGTAGATTTACCTAAGCTCGAAGTCCTTTGCTCCATATATCAAATTTAGGAGGAATTACAATATGACTATAAAAAACCAGGTACAATTGATTACATACCCGGATTCACTTGGCGGAGATTTAAAAACACTAAAGGAAGTGCTGTACTCACATTTTACCGGGGTATTCAAAGGCGGAGTGCATATTCTCCCTCCATTCCCTTCTTCTGGCGACAGAGGCTTTGCCCCGCTTACCTATCTTGAAATTGACCCCTCATTTGGAACATGGGACGATATTCGTGAAATTGGGGAAGAATTTGATATCCTGGTTGACTTGATGGTCAATCATATTTCACAGAAGTCGGAATATTTCCAAGACTTCCTAAAGTCTGGCCGTAACTCAAAATATTCGGATCTGTTCCTCACCCTGGATAAACTATGGAAAGATGGAACCCCTGTACAAGAAGATATCAACAAAATGTTTTTGCGCAGGCCTCTGCCCTACTCTGCCTTTCAGATTCAAGAAACCGGTACAGAGGAAAGGGTATGGACTACGTTTGGAAAGACGGATCCATCCGAACAAATTGATTTGGATGTAAGTTCAGAGCTGACAAAACAGATCCTAACGTCGTTCTTCCAAAATTTCAAAAAACACAAGGTCAAGATCGTACGCTTGGATGCAGTCGGTTACGTAATTAAGAAGCTGGGAACCAGTTGCTTTTTTGTGGAGCCAGAAATTTATGACTTCCTTGATTGGGTCAAAGAACTTGCCAGATCACTAGAGATTGAATTGCTGCCGGAGGTGCACTCCCATTACTCCATTCAGTATAAATTGGCAGAGCACGGTTGCTGGATTTATGACTTTATTTTGCCCTATCGGATTCTGGATACCATGATTAATCAGTCTAGCGATGCTCTATGCGACTACTTGAAGAACCGCCCCGCCAAGCAGTTCACGATGCTTGACTGCCATGACGGTATACCAGTAAAACCTGATTTGGATGATCTGATTGATACTACAGAGGCCAAAAAACTAGTAGACACCTGCCTAGATAGAGGATCTAATCTCAGTTTAATTCTTTCGGATGAGCATAAGGGAACAGATGGCTTCGATGTGCATCAGATCCGCGGTACCTATTACTCTGTTCTTAACTCCGATGATGATTCTTATCTGGCTGCCAGAGCCATTCAATTTTTTGCCCCCGGAATTCCACAGGTGTATTATGTAGGGCTGCTTGCCGGCGAGAATGACTACGAACGGGTTCAGGAAACCGGTGACGGCCGTGAAATAAATCGTCACAACTACACACTTGAAGAAATCGAGCAATCGCTTCAAAAACAGGTCGTACAACGGCTTTTGAAGCTCATTCAATTCAGAAACGATTATGAGGCATTTAATGGCGTGTTTGAAGTTATGAAATCTTCAAATGAAGAGGTTAGATTGCGCTGGGACAATAATGGAAAATACTGCGAACTATTTATCGACCTTATGACCAAGCGAACCACTATCCAATACATTGATGAGAATAACGACTTGATTGAATATATTGTCTGATTAGCAGCTTGTTCTGTTAAAAAAGCACGCCAATGGCGTGCTTTTTTTGCCGAAACAGGAAGCAGCCAAGACGCAATGAAATTGCGCTTGGCTGCGTTAATGAAATAAAATATCTATGATTTCTCCTTCATCACAATTTGAACACAAAGCGGTCCATGAAGGTCAAGGCAATCGACGGTATAAAGCTGCGAATTATCGGAATGAGATCTCAGCTCTCTCGTTACTCCGTTTACTTCAACGAAATCAGGTCTTTTATCCGCAAAGAAAGTAAATGCTCCCCCTTCGTCAAGAAAAAGCGTGGTCCTGGATTCATTTCGAATGATATGCTTGATCGTTTTGGGGGAAATCATCTTGTTTGTCAATCCAATCGGGGCAATCCCCAAGTCGCAGCTGACCAGAATGAACAGTTTGGCTTCCTTCTCATTCAGGACGATCGGATATTCTTCATCACGCCCAATCACCGAACATGCTTCCGAGAAATATTCGTAGACTGCAAACCGGCTTCCATGCAGCCCCGGAATATCTGCAGGACGAATCCGGCTTTGGATCGGCTGTCCATCCTTGTTGATATGAAATGCAGCAACAATTCCAGCATCCCCGGCACGGCTCCATATCTTTAATGCAGCATTTTCATGTACCGGATCTACAGTCAAGCAATCCAATGTCGGCATTCCGGGCAAATCGCAGCGCAACAGCTTCCCGTCACGTTCAATCAGCGCTCGGATCAAATTGGGGTCGGTTGCTTGAAGAGGATCGCTAAAATATACTGGTCCACCGCTTACCGCTCGAAGAAGGGCATGACGTTCCGCATCGGCATGAACCGTCCAGAACATATCCCAATCTCCCCAGTAGAGATTCCCATGATAGAACGAGTTGTATACATTTTGCATGGCGTGTTCTGCGAAGCAATCCGGGTTCTGGGGAACAAAATCATCACTGTTACGGCTAATGGCGGACATGGGCCTGCTCCATAAGTTTTCCGAGGCCATTCCCATGCAGTTGATCATTTGATAATGGAAATACATGGCGGCAGAAGCCTCTAGTGCCACATGTCCCCCTTTAGCGGCCTTACCTGCAGAAAGATGATGTTTTGTTAAATTGCCTATCGCACTTTGTCCATCTACCTTGATGAGTCGAATTCCCTGAAGGCGTAACTGCTGATGAAACTCTTTCCAAAAGCCAAATCCGTGGTCATCACATGCAGGAATAAGAGCACCCCCGTTGGTGGGCATCAGATGTTCTTTCATCTTCGTAGCCATTTCACTTTCAGGATGAATACCGCCCCAATAGCCTGCGAATGTATGCCATACTCCTACTGAATTGATATCCAGCTCCTTCAACTTGTCTACAACACTTGCAAGTCCGCCCGGAAATTTGCCTGCATCAGCCTTAAAAGATACAAGCTTCCCCTCCTTAATGTCCTGCCATCCGTCGTCAATGATCACCCAGCGTACCGGAAGATTCATGTTCTTAAATTCATTGCACTTCTGTACGATCCCCTCTTCGGACACCTGTTGGTAAAAGGCATCCCAAGTACACCATCCAATGTACTCAAAAATATCCGGATATTGCCGTTCATCCTTATTTGCAACACCAAGTTTGCGTCTCGCCGAGGTTAACGTATGTTCCGCCAGTTCGAACGGATTCTCATGGATCCCCAACATCGCAACAGAGGTATTCATCCGGCTGTACCCGCCTGTGTTGTTAAACACAACCAATTGCAAATTCCCTGTGGTTGTTCCCTGCAAATCTGCCTTACCGTTTTCTTCGCAAAGCGGTATGATTTGAAAGAAGGAGCCTGTTTCACGTTCTATCAGCAGCTGCTGCGTTCGGCTGGGCAACCCATCGAGTGTCCCGGTATATGGTCTTGTCCACCAATCGTTAAACCGGTAATGCCCCAACAGGCCCGTCATTCCAGGGAAGCTTTCCATCGTTAGCACAATCCCTTTGTTACTGTCAAAAAAACGCAAATGATCAAACAGCGGATTATCAATCGAAGCAGAAAGAGATATCGCTGCACAACTTTCCTCTATACTCAAATGAAGATTTACAAAAAGTCCTTCATCTTCATTCCGAAATTCGCAATCGGTTACCGGCAACCCGCTTTCTTCTCCTCCTCTCACCTGTGACAAATATAAAGTGTGGCTGGAACCATCATCCAAGTTCACAACAGCCGAAATTCCTTTTATAACCGTCTCCACGCCGTTAACCAAATCAAGCCTATCTCCTGTTTGCAAGAAATTCAGCATATATTTTGCCCTCCCCAAACCAAAAGTTCAACCTGTTGAAATTACTCCCAAATCAACCTTTCACACTGCCGAGCACGAGACCTTTCGTGAAATATTTCTGCAGGAACGGATATACGATCAGGATCGGGAGCGTTCCAAGGAACAACTGCGCAGCGCGGCCGGTTCGCACGTTCATTTGCGCGAGCAACTCCGAATAGTCGGTGCCGGCTCTCAACATAATTTGGTCGAAGTTGAGCAGCAATGTCTGCAAATAGCTTTGCAGCGGATAATTATCGGGATTGTTCATATAGATGATGCCATCAAACCATGAGTTCCAATGCCCAACGATGCTAAACAGACCGACGGTGGCAAGCGCCGGTTTAAGAAGCGGCAAGAGGATCCGGATCAAGATTTGCATCGGCCCAGCTCCGTCGATCGTTGCTGATTCCTCGATCTCTTCCGGCAGACTCCGAATGAAGTTCATGAGAATGATCATGCTGTAGACGGGCAACGCGCCCGGCAGAATGAGCGACCAAATGGAGTCGATGAGTCCGGCTTTGACGACGATAAGATAGCTCGGGATCAACCCTCCGTTAAATAGCATCGTCAATACAAAAAAACCCATATAGATTCCGCGTCCCATCACTTTGTCTTTCGTCTTGGAAAGCGGATAGGCGGTGAGTACCATCAAGATGAGGTTGACTATGGTCCCCAGCACGACTCGCTGGGTCGCAACCCACAACGATTGTAAAAATTGGCTTCCTTCCAACGCAAACTCATAAGCCTTCGTCGTAAAATCGACTGGCCAAAATACAACATCTCCTGCAGCTACCGCCGCGCTCCCGCTAAAGGAAACAGCAAGTAGATTAACAAACGGCAGAATGCAAATTAGCGAAGCCACGAACAGAATTAAATAATTGGCGAAAATAAATAGCCTGCGCCCTAGGCTTTTGTCTTGAACCATAGTTTCCTCCTTAATAAATCCTATATCCTGCTACTTTCTTCGCTAGTACGAGAGACAAGACAACCAGGATGCTAGTGATGACCGATTTGAAGAGACCGATCGCCGTGCCTATTGAATATTGAGCTTGCACAATGCCAAGCCGATACACATAGGTATCGATGATGTCGCCAGATTCGTAAACAGCGGGGGAGTAGAGGTTGTAGATTTGGTCGAAGCCCGCGTTTAAGACGTTACCGAGTGCCAGGACCGCCATTAGGATGATCGTTGGCGTGAGTAGAGGCAGCGTAATATAGATCGTCTGCTTCCAACGTTTCGCCCCGTCGATCAGTGCCGCCTCATACAGCCCAGGGTCGATGCCGGTCAAAGCGGCCAAGTAAACGATTGTGCCGAATCCGAAGCCTTTCCAGATATCGGTGACGATCATCGTCCACGGAAAAATCGAGGGGTTTCCCAGGAAAGAAACGGGCTTCAAGCCGAAGAGACTGAGAAACGTGTTGATGATTCCATCCGAAGCTAGAATATCGATCATAATGCCGGCCATAATAACCCAGGATAGAAAGTTCGGAAAATAGACAAGCGTTTGGAACGTGCGTTTTAAGTGCTTTATCTCGTTTAGTAATAAGGCGAAGATAACCGGCACGACTAGGCCGCCGACCAATTTGAAAATCGACATGTACAGCGTATTCCAAATCGTGCGCAAGAATTTCTCCTGCTTGAAAACGTGTTCAAAGTTTTCCATTCCGACCCATGGCGAATGGAAGCCAAGTCCCGGATTATAGTCTTGAAACGCGATGACCAATCCGTAGAAGGGGAGATAGCTGAAGATAAAAACGAGTATGATACTCGGAACCAGCATGAGATGGAAAGCCCTTTGTTGTCTTAACTTTCTTAGCATGTCCCGATCCTCCGTTCCTAGAATAATATGCAGGAGGCGAGCGTAACCTCGCCTCTTCGCATGGTTCTCAATCGTTAGTTATTTGTTGCCGTACATTTTGTTTACAGCTTCGGTCGCTTCGTCTCCACCGGCTTCCCGCCAGTCCTGGATGAGCTTATCGAAATAATCGATGCTCTCCTTACCCATGATGATCTTCGTAAAGCCTTCGGTCAGAATATCATCCAGCGTTGAGCCGTATTTGGCAAGTTCCTTGGGTTGTGCTCCCCAAAGCGAGGTCTTGATATACTGAGTGTTGTCGATAAAGGGCTTGGCGAGGCCATATGCGCTCCTCGGCGCGCCTTGCTGCAAGTAGTCGCCAACCGCGGTTGGTGTGCCTTTCGTCTCAAACTCGACACTGTTATTATACTTCTGCCACTGACCGGTCGCTGTGAAATGGCTCGTGTCTTTCGTCTTCATCGCCTCGCTGACCTTCACGAACTGCTCGTAGTCCGTGTTCGGGTTTGTGACCTTAAACGGTTGAGAAGCGTGCTCCAAGCCATCGTTCACGAAAGCGGCCATAGTCTCTGGCGATTCCTTGCTGAATCCTTCGTCCATCATATAGGCGTAGAAGTTAATCAGCTTGATCGCCGCTTCCGGATTCTTAGCTTTCTTGTTTACGACAACGTAGTTCCCGTTTAAGAAGGAAACTGAATGAATCACTTCTTCGCCATTGGCGGACGGTATGTTGTAAGGATAAAATATCGCATTCTTACCCAAGTTCGTGACAACATCCGCGCCCAGACTAAAGCCCCACCACTGGTAGTGAGGTTGTACGCCGACTTTTCCGGCTATGACATTGGTGTTCATTGCTGCCATATCTTTAATCGGAAAGTCCGGATCGATAATACCGAGCTTATACCACTCTGCAAATGTTGCAAGTGCGTCCTTCATCGCGGGCTGAGTCGAACCATGGACGATCTTGCCGTCTTTGCCTGGAACCCATATGTCCGGATGAGCCCCCCATGCGACTGCGAGAGTGTTTAATGTATCGAGCGTCTGATCAACTGCCATTCCATAACCGCCGTGTTTTTCCATAAACTTGAGGGCGATGTTCTTAATGTCGTCTATCGTTTGCGGATCCGGGAGTCCGAGTTCCTCCTTCCAATCGTTGCGGATCCAGACAAAATCCGGCTGATCAATTAAGCCGTAGTGCAATTGCGGGATACCGTATAATTTGCCATCTTTCATGCCAGATTCAAAGCTGGCACGGTCCATTTCCATGTATTTTTTCACCCGATCGGATGCGTACTTGTCAAACACCTCGGTCAGATCCATGACCATGCCAGCTTCCATCAACTTCGGCAGCTGCGAAGCGCTTACACGATAAATGTCAGCTCTTCTTGCTTCCGGCTTAGCTGCTTGCAGCGGATCAGAAAACTCCTCTTCTTCAGCCAATCCAAACGCTGAACCTGCCAAAGCAGGTAGTCCTACAGAGATATCTGTACTTATCGGAAAATCCGAGATCATTAGCCAGTTTGAAGAAATGGTAGAACACTACAACACGTCACAGGATCAAGTCAATGTTTCTATCATTTCACTCGGTAATCAAAATGCTTTCGACAAAATGACAACCCTTTATGCTTCAAACAATGCGCCCACCATCACTATGATGGGTTCAGAATATGAATCTATGCATGACAAACTGTTGGACCTGTCCGATCAGCCCTGGGTTCCGCATGTAATGAAAGGCAGTTTGGATTATGTAACGGATGGCAGCCAAATCAAAGGCATGCCAGTTTCGGTTGAGGCCTTCGGTTTGATGTATAACAAAAAGGTGCTGGACCAAGCAAGTGGCGGGGATTTTGATCCCGCGTCAATAAAAACCCAGGATCAGCTCAAATCGCTGATGGATAATATCACTTCATCCGGTGCAGCTGAAGGAGCGATCCATATTTCTCCCATGGACTGGTCATTGGGTGCCCATTATACCAATATTTTCTTTACAGACCAATCTTCAGACAGAGATCAACGTCATAAATTTCTCGACGACCTTAAAAAAGGTACCGTCAACCTCTCCGAGAATAAAGTCTTCTCCGGTTGGATGAATACTCTTGATCTTATGAAAGCGTACAACATTAACAAAAGCTCTCCTCTTTCCCCTGTCTATGACGATGGTCCCACAGCTTTGGCTACCGGACAAGTCGGGCTATGGTTTATGGGAAACTGGGCATATCCTCAGATTCAAGAACTCGATCCCGAAGGCCAATATGGATTTCTCCCTGTACCAATAAGCAATAACGCCGAAGACTATGGAAATTCCGAGATCTCTGTTGGCGTTCCGTCTTATTGGGTTGTAGATGCAGAGCAATCCACCACCGACCAGCAAAAAGCGGCCAAAGAATTTTTAAATTGGATGATCTCTTCTGAAGATGGCCAGGATTATTATGTGAACAAACTCAATTTCCTTTCTGTCTTCGATAATTTTACTGCGGAACCCGCAGATTCCCTTTCCCAATCCGTTCTTAGTTATATGAAATCAGGAAATACGCTTGAATGGATGAATACTTATTATCCAGCAGACGCTTTCCCTGCGATGGGAACTTCCATGCAAAAATATTTGGCCGATAAAATTAACAAATCTGAATTAGTTAAAGAATTCGAAGCATATTGGATCAAGAAAGGATCTAACTAAGACTTTAAGATGGTGGGATATGCGGACTCGCTTATCCCACTCACATTCTCCAGCACGGAGGGAACGGGGGAGTAACCTTGTATAAAGAAACGACTTTGAAAAAAAAGATAACGGTATTCTCCATCTTTGCTTTGATTCCGCTATTTGTTTTTACAGCAGTGGTGATCGTTCCATTTATCATCGGTTTTATAATGACCTTAACTAATTGGAATGGAACCTCTTCTGTCTTTCAATTTATTGGTTTTAATAATTATAAAGCTGCATTTTCAGACAATCAATTTTGGGTGTCCCTATGGCTCACCATCCGTTACGTATTTTTCACGCTTATTTTAACCAATATTGTTGCTTTCTTCCTTGCTTTACTGGTAACAGCAGGCCGAAAGGGGCAGCATTTTTTTCGCGCGGGCTTTTTCACTCCTAACCTAGTAGGCGGAATCATTCTTGGTTTTGTATGGCAATTCATATTTGCTCGTGTACTCGTTTATTTTGGAAAGACATGGGGCCTAGATATTTTCACTTACTCTTGGTTAGGAGATACAACAAAGGCGTTTTGGGCTCTTGTAATTGTCGGAGTTTGGCAAAATGCAGGATATATGATGCTAATTTATATTGCCGGTTTGATGAGTATTCCTTCGTCTCTTTCCGAGGCCGCCAATTTAGATGGAGCAGGTTCATTCCAACAGCTCTTCCGGATCAAAATCCCGATGATGATTTCCTCCTTTACCATTTGTTTATTTTTGACCCTGCAACGAAGTTTCATGGTGTATGATACAAATCTTTCGTTAACAAAAGGCGGGCCTTATCGATCCACCGAGATCATCGCCATGCATGTATATGACGATGCATTTATTTACCGGAATTTTGGATCGGGCCAGGCGAAAGCCATCATGTTATTTATAATCGTATCGTTAATCGTCACTCTGCAAGTTAGGGTCATGAAGAGATTGGAGGTAGACGCCTGATGCGAAATAAACGCTTAAATATTGCTGCAGGCTGGTATGCAGGTATGTCTATCCTTTTCATTATCTTTATTTTTCCTTTTTTATTGATTCTTCTTAACTCTTTCAAGTCTAGAGTAGAGATTATCCGAAATCCTCTAACTCTTCCTAAAACGCTTGATTTTTCAAACTATACGGAAGCATACAACCGAATGAATTTTTCGTACGGATTATCTAACTCTTTGTTTATTACTTGCGTCTCCGTTCTGGCTATTTTGGTGTTTTCTTCTATGTTAGCTTATTATCTGGTTCGTTGGTCGAATAAAATATCTTCCATTATACTGCTTACGTTAGTTTCGTCGATGCTTATTCCATTTCAGTCCATAATGATTCCATTTGTCACGCTGTATGGAAATCTTCACATGCTTAACAGCAGATGGGCACTTATCTTCTTTTACCTTGGATTCGGTATCAGTCTGGCCACCTTCATGTACCACGGTTTTATAAAAACTGTTCCAAAAGACCTGGAGGAAGCCTCATTAATGGATGGAGCCGGGCGGGTTCAAGTGTTCTGGAAAATTATCTTCCCCATTTTAAAACCGATCTCAACGACGATTGCCATTGTAGACGTTTTGTGGATATGGAATGATTTCTTGTTGCCCTCTTTGGTTTTACTTTCGAAAGAACAACAAACGTTGCCGTTATCGACCTATTATTTCTTTGGCAAATATACATCGAACTATGGAGTTGCCATGGCAGCACTGGTTATGGCAATCATTCCTGTTATTATCTTCTACCTCATTATGCAAAAGCAAATTATTAAAGGTGTCGTCGAAGGAGCTGTTAAATAGGTATGGAAACAATAATTAATTTAGAAGACACTACATTTTTAACGAATTTAAAAGTGTCCGTTTCGACTGATGAAGGCTCCTCTTTACAAAGTTTAGATTTAAAAGAAATGAACCAAACTTCAGAGGTGGACGGACACGGCGCTTTCATTAAAAAGACAAGTATGTATACAGACAAAGACAATTCTATCCTAGTCTACCTTCATCTCATAGATTATGGCTCAACGGTTGTCTGCTTTGTGGAAGCAAGTCTGGCTGCCAAGGAGGTATTCTGGCGTCAGTTATCTTTCAATTCAAGACATTCCATCGTTATTTCGGTTCCACAACCACAAAAAACGGACAAGATTTTGGGTTTTTACCACTTTAACGACTGGTGGACACGTCCCTCATTCACTTCCCGTGTGAGAGATCTGCCAGAGCGTACCCAATCGATTCTCTGGCAGTCTGGCTCCCGCTATGCTTACTGTTTACCTGTTGTAACTTTGACTGAAAAAACAGAGATACGAGGCAGTAATGACGGCTTTGATCTTTGTCTTTCGACAAACGTAGGTGGTCGGGACGACATTTCCGCGCCACTGTTCGTTCTTTCATACGGAGAGAACCCTTATCACTTAATCCAGGAAACGATGAAGTTTACACTTGATTTAATTGGTAACCCTACTTCACTTAGAGAACACAAACGTTATCCCAATACTTTGGAATACTTGGGCTGGTGCTCCTGGGACGCGTTCCGTGACGAGGTTAACGCGACGGGTATAATTGAAAAAATCAAAGAATTAAACGAGAAACAAATTCCTGTGCGTTGGATCATGATTGATGATGGCTGGTTAGATGTGAAAGAAAAGGGCCTGATGTCATTTGATGCGGATCAAACGAAATTCCCCGATGGCCTCACTCCATTAATTGAAGAGTTAAAATCGAACTTTGGGGTCCGCTGGGTCGGTGTATGGCATACCTTCTTTGGTTATTGGGCAGGGATTCATCCAGACAGCCCGATTATTCAGGATCATGGTGAGTTTGTGTATAAAACCGCAAAAGGCCGTTTCATACCTTATCCCCGTGCGGATAAAGGCTTCGGTTTCTGGAATGCTTTCCATCGCAGTCTGCGCCATTCAGGTGTGGATTTTGTGAAGGTCGACAGCCAGGGGTCGATAAACAGTTTTTTGCTCCACCATATTCCCGATGGCCATTCAGCGTATGAGATGCATACCGCTTTAGAAGCATCTACCGGATTGCATTTTGATCAGCAATTGATCAATTGCATGGGAATGGAGTCGGAAAATATATGGTTTCGGCCATCCTCAGCGTTATCCCGGAACAGTGATGATTTTGTCCCTGGCAAAGAAATTAGTTTTAAAGAACATGCGCTCCAAAATGCCTATAACTCATTGTATCATCATGTACTGTACTGGGGAGATTGGGATATGTTCTGGACCAATCATGAAGAGGCAACACAAAACGGGGTACTTCGGGCCGTAAGCGGTGGTCCGGTTTATTTTAGCGACAAGCCTGGAACTACGGAACCGAAAGATCTTCTTCCACTTGTATTTCATGATGGTAAAGTGCTGAGAGCCGATCAACCCGGACTCCCGACCTCCGATATTTTGATGGTTAACCCTCAACAGGATGGGGTACCACTTAAGGTCTGGACTCCTGTCGGAGACTCTATAGCAGTTGGGGTATTCAACATTGACCAGGAAGACCGGATTTTAAGTGGATCTATCAGCCCTTCCCAGATTCCGGTGCTGTGTAATGAAGATCAAGAATTCTATCTCTATGAGCATTTCAGCCGAAAGCTGTTGAAGTGTTCATACCGTCAGAGCATCCCATTTATACTTAAGGAAGACGAAGTGGCATTATACTTGATAATTCCAATTCTGAACCACCGGTTTACACCGATCGGCCTTCTTAATAAGTATCTGTCCTCCGCAGCGGTTACAATTTTATTTACTGATGAAAACTCTGCCTTGCTGCAACTAAGAGAAGGCGGAACATTAGGCTTTGGCGCCAGCCAGGAGCCTGCGTTAATTACGGTCAATGGAGCACCAACTCCATTCCGGCGGGATGGGGATCTTTTTGTCACTGATACTATCCAGTCCAGTGAACCCGTAATTATTAACGTCGTGTTTGCATGACCTTTCTTTCTTTGAACCTGCTACAAAACAGGCTGCCGAAATCTCGGCAGCCTGTTACTCTTTGTAAGACCCCGTTTTTATTGACCACTCCGGATCACCCGCCGAATTAGGTACAAATCGCCCTCCTTACGAAATTCACCTGGAGCCATTCCTGTATACTTCCGGAACACTTTGCCGAAATAATTCGCATTAGCGAAACCAGATTGCTCAGCCACCTGCTCAAGCGTCAGATTTGCGGGCTCCAGCAGCAGAGCAGCCGCTCTTTCCAACCTCATTCGAGTTAAATAGCGACCGGGAGAGAGGCCAAGCTTGTGCTCAAACTCTCGGGTGAGATGGTACTTCGAACAGCCAGAGACCTCGGCCATGTCTTTTAGGCCAATATTCCGATGCAGATTGCTGTCAATAAAGGTTTTACACCGTTCTACAAACGGAGGCAATGGGATACTGCTAGCAAGCGTGACAAGATGACTGGCAAGAGACATTGCTAATGAGTACGCAGCCCTAGAACACTGATACATATCGAGATAACTATCCTCAATTGCCTCCCGATAAGTCATCCACAGGAGGCGCTCCAATTCTGACCCCTGTTCAATCCGGAAAATGTAGCCGTTAATATCAATCCATTCCTGCAGAAGATGCAACGCTAAGTGTGACAGTTCGAAGTATAGCACTTCCCATCTGGGAGAATCAGACGGGAGACGGTAGATATGGTTGCCAGGAACATCAGCAAGAAAGGCATCCCCCGGCCCAAGAGAATGTTTTCTCCCCCCCGTTTCGATCTCACCGCGACCATCCAATGTATACTGAAGTACACAATGGTCTCCGGTACGGTTCCGCCCATCCCAGATATAATCATGTGAAGTAATCATCTCATATCCGGCACCTTTTAATAAAATATATGGCATTGGTGTTATATAGTGAAAAGATACCGAGGACTGCATCCCTTTACTTTCCCCCTCGTGACTCACAGCAATATTTTACCCTCCCACCCTCACAAAGTTACTCTTGTTTCGTTTCTCCTTCACCTATAAGCTAATGAAGAAGGGTTGTTTTCTACAATCAGTTATTTCATAGGCTTACTACATTGTAACATTAAAAGGAGCACGATTTCACTTATGAGCATTCATTTTGACGAGAAAAGCCGTGTATTCCATCTGCAGACCCCTGGTTCCAGTTACTGCATTCAGATTGTCCGTGACGGCTATCTGGGGCATTTATACTGGGGACGGCGAATCGCCTCCTATCGGGATTCTGTACCTTTTGATTTCATTGACCGTGGTTTTTCTCCGAATCCCGACCCTGCCGACCGAAAGTTCTCCTTAGACAACCTTCCGCAGGAGTATCCGGGCTACGGGAACGGTGATTTCGGCATACCCGCCTATCAGGTCGCCCAGTCTACCGGATCCGAAATCTGCGATTTCCGTTACCAGACTCATCGGATATTTGCCGGCAAGCCAAAGCTCCCAGGTCTTCCTGCCACTTACATCGAGGGGGAGCAGGAAGCGGATACGCTGGAGCTTGTGCTCGAAGATGCTCTGACCGGTCTTAGAGCTACCTTGATTTACACTGTCTTCAACAAATATGACGCTATGGCGCGATCGGTTCGCTTCGACCATACCGGCTCCGACAATCTGACCCTTCTCCGCGCATTTAGCGCCAGCATCGATTTCAGAGATGACGAGTATGATATGTTGACCTTCTACGGGGCGCATACCAATGAACGAAATATCGCACGCAGACCCCTGATGCCAGGTATTCAGAGTGCGGAAAGCCGGCGGGGAGCCAGCAGTCCCCAGCAAAATCCGTTTCTAGCTCTGCTTCGTCCTGGCGCTGATGAAGACAATGGTGAGGTGTACGCGCTCAGCCTCGTTTACAGCGGGAATTTCATCGCCCAGGCGGAGGTTCAACAATATGGGACGACCCGGGTTTCGATAGGGATCAATCCGTTTGGCTTCTCCTGGAAGCTGACTCCCGGGGAAAGCTTTCAAACACCCGAGACCATTATGGTGTATTCGGCACAAGGCTTGGGCGGGATGTCCCGTATCTTTAATTCGCTGTATCGCACCCGGCTCAGTCGCGGCAAATTTCGTGACGCCGAACGCCCAATATTAATCAATAACTGGGAAGCCACCTATTTTGACTTCAATGCCGACAAGATCGAAGCGATTGCCCGTGAAGGGAAGGAACTTGGTATGGAGCTCTTTGTCCTAGACGATGGTTGGTTCGGCAAGCGGGATAATGATCTGAGTTCCTTAGGCGACTGGACCGTTGACCACCGCAAGCTTCCGGAGGGGCTGGACAATCTTGCCCGGCGTATAACCGGAATGGGCATGCAGTTCGGTCTGTGGTTCGAACCGGAGATGGTCTCACCGGACAGCGAACTCTACCGACGCCATCCCGACTGGTGTCTTCATGTGGCGGATCGTCCCCGCACAGTGGGGCGGAATCAGCTTGTGCTCGATCTGTCGCGGCAGGATGTATGCGACTATATTGTTGGAGCACTGTCCGATATTCTGTCTTCCGCGCCTATTACCTATGTCAAATGGGATATGAACCGTCACCTGACCGAGATTGGCTCGGCCCTGCTCCCGCCAGAACGCCAGCGCGAAACGGGACACCGTTATATCCTCGGCCTGTACAGTGTACTGGATCAGCTCACTTCCGCCTTCCCGGACGTACTATTCGAGAGCTGTTCGAGCGGAGGAGGGCGCTATGATCCTGGCATGCTCTATTACATGCCGCAAACGTGGGCTAGTGACAATACGGACGCGATCAGCCGACTAAAAATCCAGTACGGTAACAGCATGGTCTATCCAACCGTGTCTATGGGCGCTCATGTTTCAGGTGTGCCGAATCATCAAGTCAACCGGATTACTCCTCTTGACACAAGGGGACATGTCGCGATGTCGGGAAACTTTGGCTACGAGCTGGATCTCACCACGATGTCGCCAGAGGAAAAGCTAACGGTCAAGTCTCAAGTTGCGCTATATAAAGACATTCGCCCCCTTATCCAATTCGGGGAATTTTATCGGATTTCAAGTCCGTTCGAGGGAAATGATGCCGCCTGGTCCTTTGTTTCTGATGACAAAAGCGAAGCAATACTTGCTTTCTTTCGAGTGCTGAGCCAGCCGGGGGAAGGGGTTCCCATTCTGAAATGCAAAGGATTGAATCCGGATTACTTATATCGCCATCACGAAACCGGAAAAGTATATGGAGGTGACGAGCTGATGTTCGCCGGACTGACGCTTCCCAGAATTAATGGCGATTTCATCAGCCTATTCTGGCGGTTCAGCAAGACCGGCGCGCAATGAGCTGTGTTAAAGCCTAAAAATTAGGAAAACCACAGAAAGCGGGGCATGAAATCATAAGATTTCATGCCCCGCTGGCTGCGTCCCAACGCCGTTTTGACGTGATTATCCAGGTTATATCATTATTTCAAATGAACGCGGAGCAACGGGACATCGCCTGTCACTCATGAAACGACGTGTCCGCGAATCTCAAAACGGCGTGTACACGAACAGATCGACTTTTCACACAATTTCTCCAATTTCATTCACTGATATTTATATGGGCTCCACCGTCTACAAGTATACTTGCCCCATACATGAAATCTGCTATTCTTGTGCACAGCATGAAGATAACGCGTGCTACATCGTCTGGAGTTGTACTCATCGGCATTTTAATATACGCCATTTTAGCGCGAGTTTCTTTGTTATCCATGCCTTTATAATTTAGATAATTTGCACCAATGGTGTTCATTGCTCCAGGCAATACCATGTTTACATTGATACCATACTGCTTAACCTCACGGGCAAAGGATCTGGAAAAACCCATGGCACCGGCTTTTGCGGCGGCATAGTGATTGAGAATACCAAGCGGAGGTTCACAATTCACGGCAGCATCAGATCCAATGGGGACAATTTTACCTCCATTGCCAAGTTGCTTCATGACTTTTGCGGCACTGCGACAAGTATTGAACGTGCCTGTTAAAACTGTATCAATGGTGTATTTCCACTCTTCATCTGTTAGCTCAAGGGAGGGGAAGTAACTCCAGTATGCTGCACTATTAACACATATATCAAGTCTGCCAAACTGTTCAACAGCAAAATTCATAACGGCATCCATTTCCTCTGAATTCCTGATATCGGCCTTTATGAATTTAATATTTTCCCTTCCTATGGTAGTGAAAGCTTCCAATGCAAAAGCACCACACTCCTCGTCGATATCTGTCAATACGATTGCGGCACCTGCTTCTGAAAGACGGTTAGCCACCAGAAACCCCAGGCTACCTGCACCACCTGTTACAACAGCGACTTTGCCGGTCAGATCGAGTAAATCAGACATCGGGCCTGCCTCAGTTACATATTTCGAAGTCAAACTTAGAAATACATTATTTTCCATTTGTACACTAACTCCCTTATTTTGATATTATCGGCTATGAAATAGCCCTAATGCCTTTTTAGTATGGCAGAGGTCTTTCAGGAAATATGGTATAATACATATAAAAATCATATAAAATCGAGGGATTTACAATGTTCACAACGAATGATATTCCCGATTTGGCTTATCTGTGTAAACAGCTACATGAAAGTTTGCAGCTTCCGGTTTATTGCACGTCGAATGCAGACTTTGAAGAGGAAATGATTTTAAACTCCAGCCTTTCCCCACATCCCTTCTTTTCAGATTCGGCTGAGCTTTTCCGTTCTGTGATAAGTCAGGGAACAGATTGGCATGGTCCAATTCTCAGCGAAACCAATTTCATGGAGCAATTTATCGTTCTACCGTTAAAACATAACGGCCACGGACAATCCATCATTGTCATCGGCCCGGCCATCCGGCAAAAGCTGAATGACGAGATTTGCGGCAATCTCTTAAACGATTACAGCTTATTTCACACAGAACGGACAAGCTGGAAGGAATATTGGAACCGCCTTCCAGTCATGAACCGGCTACGAATGTTGCATATCGGCGTATTGGCCAACTGGATAATTCACCGGGAAGCATTGGATATTACGGATGTGCTTCAATCCAGCTTGCAATATGAACTTCCAGTTCGCCAGAAGGAGATAGTAGAGCTTGCTCTGGCGGACCGCCGCGAATTCCCCATCTTTTATGAGGAGATTGGAAAGGCAAACCAAATGCTAGCTTTAATCCGCAGCGGGAATAAAAACGAGCTTATGAAGAAGTTAGCCGAAACCACTTACGAAGAAACCGAAGCACTCTCTAAGCGTAGCCATCTTCGCAGCGTAAAGAACCTAGCGATAAGCGGAGTCTCCATAAGCATGCTTGCGGCAATTGAAGGAGGTTTGTATGAGGAATTAGCCTTTACGCTCTGCAATATACATATTCAACATATAGAAGAACTTAACGAGGGCAAAACGGTAGAGGCCGCCGCCATCCAAGCGATGCTGGATTTCGCCGACCGTGTCGCCCAATGCCGCAAGAACAGCGTCTCCAAACCGGTTTATGTTTGCAAGGAATACATTTACCGTCATCTGTTCGAAGAAATTAGTCTGCAACAGCTTTCGGAACTCTCTGGGCTTAACCCCGAATATCTGTCGCAGTTATTCAAGAAGGAAACTGGATTGACATTAATGAACTATATCCAATGGGAACGAATCGAAGAGGCAAAAAAGCTGCTCGCCCATTCCAATGCGCCGATTTTAACCATCGGAGCGCGGCTCACCTTTTATGATCAGTCGCATTTTATTAAAGTCTTCAAAAAACACACAGGAGTAACGCCTAAGCAGTACAGGAACGGGATTCGCGCGGGCAGTGTTCAATTCCCGTGGTAACAACTCGCCAAATTATGTAAGTCTGAAGCCCTATTATTATCGAACCATTATTTTTCTCTCGATCTTCAACTTCTCCCTGATAATCACAACACATCCTTGCAGCCGGATGTGTTGTGAAGTTGCAACAATGAATAGGTCTGTCTCTCCGGCTCCACGACTTGATTCCTCCATAGAAAACCTTCAGGAGAATGATAAAACATTGTTAAAATCTTCCTTCGTAATCAGAGTCGACTCTACTCTCATTTTATAAAATGCTTTTCTAACTATTCCCCATGAAAAAAGCGGCGTGTCCGGGTTGATGCCGGACTGCCGCTGTATTTTGTGCTTAATGGACTACTACACGAACACTCCTCAGGTTTTGAACTTTCGCAAAAGACGAGGCCTTATCACCTTAACGGTCGAAGGTCGCTTGCAACGCCGGGAAATAGGTACCGGGCGTTTTGTAAGTGAATGTTACGATATTACTATCTGACCGGATCTTCCGTAGGGCGATACAGCGAAATCGCGATTACAAGAAAATTCCAATCGACGCCCACAATATTGCTATTTTTGGATAAACTGGACTTCGCAGTAAAAATAACGGTCTGGCCGGTAACAACACCAATTCGGTCGAATCAGTCCACTGTCATTTTGACAACAGGCTGAATTACTGTATATATGAAGTTTTAAAATTTGACTTGCACCAGTCAATGTATGAGATCTCTTGAAATAAGTATATTAAGAGGGACGAATACGTGTATGGTACTCAATTCGGGTTTTGAACTTCCCTTTGTGAATTTTACTTCGTCTCCTCAGTACGCCGGTTGTCCCCGAACCAAAAGCTCTCCAGATTAAACAATCTTCCATTTGGGCGGCCTTTAAAGATCAGAAAAACCGCATGAATGCCTGAAGTAGGTTTAATCATGCATGATACATTCTCCCAGACATGCCAGCCTCCAGTACAGCCGATCTTGCAAGAACCGATCCACGTACCCTCTGGAGAATCGAGCACAATTTCAATTTCACCTCCATAGACGGCGCTGGCCACCAATGCTTCGAATGAGGTTTTACCGAGGCCGAAATCGATATATTTGTATGCCGCCCAATTTTCGTTCTCAATGAAAGCCAGATGCTCGCGATAGCGTTCTTCTCCCGCTTCAAGACCTTTGTCAACAGGCTCCGTGCGAACCTTACCCGACAGCAGACACGCACGCCAGGCTTCCACTCGACTTCCCGCGTCGAGCGGTGCCGACACACCTTGAGTGGTCATCTCGACCTCATTAATGCTGCCGTTATCACTGAAGAAGATCGGCTCTATACAAACGCGGCGGTTGTAACGGCTAGCTTGAGAGGATCGATGATAGAAGACGTACCAATTCCCGTTGAATTCCGCAATCGACCCATGGTTATTCCACGTTTCTGAATCACATCCATCGTTATCGATAATAATGCCTCTCTTCTTGAACGGACCGAGCGGGGTCATACTGGTCGCATATCCGATGCATGTTGCTCTCCCTCGACTAATATCGGTATAGACTAAATAATAAATCTCGTTCCGCTTGCGTAGGGAGGCTCCTTCGTGAAAGCCATGCTCTTCTTCGTTGATCAGGCTTGTATTCAAGGTGGCAGGATCGATTGATTTCATATCAGGCTTCAGCCTTGCGCCGCGGCATTTGAATTGTCCCCAATAGATATATGCTTGCCCATCATCATCGACAAAAACGGCCGGGTCGATTGCATCCCCGTGCGGTCCGTCTACGGGCACCGCATCTCTGAAAGGCCCGTATGGTGTATCGCTGACGGCAACCCCTTCACTATTATCCGCAGAGCAGAAATACAAATAGTAGCGTCCGTCTTTATAGATGCAATCTGGCGCGTAGAGCGGGAGCGGGGTAATCCCTGTGTGCCATGGCACGTCTTCCGATGTGAAACTGACACCATCCTTCTGCCAGTTCACCAAATCTGCCGAAGAAAATACACTGTATTCGTTGCTGCACCAGAATGTATCACCACTGAGGTCATAGGAACCGTAGATATACATTCTCCCATCTTTCCATTGTCGAGCCTCTGCATCCGGAACAAAATACTGCACAGGTAATATTGGATTCAAGGAACAACCTCCTTTTAATTGTATGAATTTGAACGAATATAAAGCTCTTCCGCCATCGTCAAATGACGTTAAGAATGAAAAATTTAAATTTGCTCATCAAGTGACTCCTTCAGTTCCTTCTTAAAGCGAATCATCGCCGGGTGATCTGAATAATTCAATAAAAACGCATAGCTCGTTCCGTTTGAAGAACACATCCTCAATTCCACTTCGGCCGGCGCATCTAACCAGTCGGCAGCGGGAGACACAAGTCCCAGTTCTCCAATGAGCGCATCGTTCGCTGAAGGCGACGCCGAAATATCATACTTGGCCCTTCCCTATTGCGCGTCTCGTTAGCGCCGGAACCGGACGCATGTAACAATGGCTGTGCGGATTCTTGTATCCGGTACGCGCACCGTACAATAACATGCCGCCCTGTGCAACGTATTGCGTTAAGGGGGAGTGCCAAGGATAACCTTAAGTCCATACTCATAAGACGCCCAGCTCAAATTCTCGAACCTAATCGATTTCCTTCATTGTGTTTCTGGCCTCCTATTTTCCAGGTTTCTATGCTTTGTCTCATTAATTACTAGCTAACGGACACTCTTTTGGCAGCACAAGTTTCAATTACAGTAACGTTCCTTGTTATACGTTTTCTTATTTCTAGCTGCCTCACCAGTACCTACTTTAGTGATTTTTATAGCGATGTATCACAATTTACGGACTCATTAAATGAACCGCCATTTGGATAATTAACATCGATCACACCATTCCATCGAACCGTAAGCGCAATTCCATCAGGCACATTACCGGCTATGTAAAAAGCCTTATCGGTCTTTTTCCAATTCACTGATATAATTCCTGCTGGAGTAGAAATCTCTCCCTTCATTTCCGGAAGATTCAGCGTATGCGGCTCAATCAGGACCTCGCACCATCCTGGTTTAAGACTTTTCACGCCAAGGATGCAGTGAGTAAGTTCATACAGGGGCAGCGCGCTCCACGCATGGCAATCACTCCGAGACTCCGTAGGTGTCTCCGGAAGAGTTGTAAGATTAAGCGGCAGCAGTTCAATCCATTGGTTCATAAGTTCAACTGTTCGTTCATACATTCCAGCCTTTTCAAGAGCACGGAACAGGAAAAATGCCATTGAGAAAGAGCACTTCAACACTTCTGGTTTATCAAGCGCATTGTTCATCACGCGCTTCGCCTTCTCGCCTGTGGAAAGTCCGGTAAGTACTGCCCATAGCTGGGCATGCTGGCTGTATTGTTCGAATGCCGGACCTTCGCAGTACATTCCCTGTTGTTCAGACCAACAAAGCCGCTCAATGGATTGAAGAATTCCGCGCGCGCGCAGCTCGTACTCTTCTCCGACCTGACTGCGTCCGGTCACAATACTTAGTTGTGCTGCAACCTGTAAGGCACTTACATAAACCAAATTATGGACCGTGGATGGTCCTTCTTTAGAAGCTGCAGGCTCACCAGCTTCCCATTCTGTGACCCAATCGATATATTCCCAGTAACCAATGCGTTCCACCAAGCCTGTATTGCCTACCTTGCGTTCAAACCAGTCAAGGATGGCATCAACTGTAGGGCGGTAGCGTTTAACAAGCTCTGTATCCCCCGTCTGCTGATAATAATCATGAAGCATGAAAATATAATGTAAAGAAAACGAAGGAATGATCTGAACCATCGTGCTCGGGAAACGGTTCTGTGTAATTCCTTCCGGTAAAAGAGAACAGTGAAAGTCCTCTAATGCTTTTCGGGCAAGACCAATGTCGCCTCCGACGCTATATGTAAATAGTGCCTGGAGCCTCGTATCCATAATAAACTGCATTTGTTCATAATAAGGGCAGTCTTCGTAGGTCTCATGCATACAGAACTGCAAGGTTCTCAAACTGACATTGTAAAGAGGTTCAACCCAGTCTGCAGGTGATGCAACAGAAGATTTAGCCTGCAACGGGTAGGCACTTTCCAAATATCGGGGGCGCCGAAGAAGTATTGGCGACTCCCCCGTCTGCACTTCAATCCGAATAAAACGGAAGGTTCTAAGCCAGAATGGCTCGTAAAGTTCAGCTTGGCCGGACGGATAATAAATATCTTCAAATCCCATAATGACGCCGTTATAAGCATCGTCCCGGACGGTACTGTTCTTCACGTTACCCGGTTCAAAATAACGCTCTGCATAGCGGAAAGTAACCTTGGCTCCTTTTCCTTGATCAATGTAATAAAGGGGGTACCCGGTAACCAGCTCTCCGGCATCCAGTTCTATAACCAGATTGCTGTGAGGCGGAAGATTGACCTCATAGTTGGCATCAACAGAGCTATAAAAGCTAAACGAATCAAGATCATTCTGACGGATAGGCATCTCACGGACAAACTCCCGCTGTCTCTCATACAACAACGGAATTGGACGTGAAACAAGAGGAAGGGTCGGTACGATAAAATGTGGATACGGATCGCCAATACTCAGACAAGGGTCGCTCTTTTCCGCCTGGTACCACCCCCCCTCCGGCTCAGCCTCCTCTTTCCATCTGCGTGGTAGTAGTGCTCCCTTAACACGTTCGGCAATGGCTCCCATATAAATGGTATATTGATTGTCTGAATGAACAGTAATAGCATCATCCACAGCTGCTTGCCAATCGGCAAAGCCGGTTGTCAAATCTGCCAGCACTTCACCTTGAGCGTTTATACAAACTCCTCTTACCGCCAGTCTTGGACCGATCGGTAAAGACGAAATAGAGTATATAGGCTGATTGGCCTTCAGTGGGTCATTAACTAGATACGTATTTAATGACCATACTTGAACAGCGAAGATATTAAGTCCGGGCCGAAGGTAGGAACTTACATCCAGTGTCTCGTAATAATGTCGCCAGCGGTCCCCTTTGCAAGGACCCGATACGACTGGTTCACCGTTAACCCAAAGTCGATAGCGACTGTTGGCACTAATTGAAAGTTCGAGTGAACCAGGGGTGTCAAGATGAACGGTGTAACGGTAATAAACAAAGCGATTTTCTTTTACATCCGGATCAAGTCCTTTTTTTTCATAGGCATTCCAGGGAGGTTTAATCCAATATGCTCCACTGAGCTTGCTGGATGTCTCTGTCATGAACATTTCGCCTCCTATTTCTATTTTAAATTATTGAACTATCAAGATTATTCATATTCCACATACTCAAACCAATCGAAATCGGCATGCTTGCCGCCTCCGCTCATATCTTGGCAGCAAAGACCGACAAAGGCGCCGGTAAAGGTCATTCCATCACAGAATTCATCGGACAATGTGCTTGCATCCATCACCGGACCAATCGGAATCCAATCTTCTTCATTTTTGGCATAATAAAACTGCAATTGATCATAGTCGATTGCTGCCCGGAGGAAGATATGCTTCCATCCGTCAATTCCAATATCCGGAATGGGTAAATTGAACGCCATATTTTGTGCAGAGATGATACCGAGGCATTTTCCCAAATGCTCATCATGGCTTACCCTCAAATAATAGAAATTCTGTCTATTGTAATAACATACAAGACCGGCCATTTGCTGAAAGTTGTCGGGTTCAAATTCCATGAAGGTGGATGCGGTGTAACGAAATGCTTGCTGCCTTCTAGCCACCAGGCTTTGCCTGTGAGTGGATATCAATGATTCTTTTCCTTTTAATCTAAGATATCCCGGCCGCTCTTTTAACGACATCATATCCTCGCCTAAAGGAATTCTTAGCGTAGCAAACTGCATGTCTAACTTCACTGAGGCAAAGTGATCTCTCGTGGCGCTCGGTTCCCATTTATGCTCAGACAGAGCTGGAGCCTGCACTTTTACTTGAGGCTCCCGTCCCCCATGCTCGAGCCTAAACCAGCCTTCTTCAGTCCATATCATTTTTTGAATGGCTGTCTCCCTGCCCAAAATACATCTCCCGGTTGCAGGAATCGGCCTGCCGCAAAGATGAACTATATACCATTCTCCACTCGGAGTATCCACAAGGCTAGCATGCCCTGCTTTCTGAAGAAGTAATGTCGGATCATGCCTGGAAGTCAGTATGGGATTGGCCGGATCCAGTTCATACGGGCCTTCGATATTGATGGAACGTGCCATTGTAACCGCATGATGCAACCCAGTCCCCCCTTCCGCAGTCATCAGATAGTAATAACCATTATGCTTGTAAAGATGAGGCCCTTCCGTTATGCCTAGCTCTGATCCCATAAAAATATTCACCGGATTGCCCACGAGCTTTTTCTCCTTCATGGAATATTCCTGAAGAACAATTCCTGCAAACAGATTCCTCACCGAACGGTAATCCCACAGCATGTTGACGAGCCATTTTCTGCCGTCATCATCGTGAAATAATGAAGGATCAAATCCGCTGCTGTTCAGGTATATAGGCTCAGACCATTTCCCAGTCAAATCCGTGGCCGTCACAAGATAATTGTGCGTATCCTTGAACCCCCAACCATCCACTGATTTTGCATCTGTATAAATTAAGTAAAATACACCCTCGGAGTAACTTAAGCAGGGGGCCCACACCCCTCCGGAACAGGGGTTCCCCCTCATATCGAGGTGAGACACGCTATTTAAAGGGCGGGCGATGAGCTGCCAGTGGATCAGATCCCTGGAATGATGAATCTGTACTCCGGGAAACCATTCAAAGGTTGAAGTTGCAATATAAAAGTCTTCTCCAACCCGAAGAATCGAGGGATCTGGGTTGAATCCCGGCAGTATAGGATTAGTAATGAAATTATTCATAATCCTCCACTTTCCATTCATCTTTCCAATCCAAGTAAGCCATCTCTCCATCAAAGCGTACAGGAAGCCATACATAGTCCGCTTTAGAAGTATTAATATCTATCAAAAGTGAATAGTGAGTCTCTTCCATAACAAAATCGGTATCAGGATCGAAAATCGCCTGGTAAATTTCTGCAGATTTCCGGTATCCCTCTCCGTTCGCATGGTCTTCTCCCGCCAACTCGGGAAGATTCGGCATCCATCTATCTGCTAAAGCAATGTACAGATCCTTCTTAAATGGATGTTTAAATACCGAAGTAATCTGCGAGTTATAAGAAGTTCTGGAGACATCCTCTGGATGGGGGTCCCCTAGTACTTCCCAAGGACCGTGGAACGTTTTGGCCTTTGCCACTTCTGAAGGGTTAGGATGATAGCCTGTTGTTCCAGAAGTAAACAAGTAATGCTGTCCCTTTCTGAAGAAATAGGCCGGGGCTTCACGTACATAAGGCGGTTGTATATTGGGAAAATGCGTAGAATAATATCCTGTCACATTTGTATAATCGTCAGTCAAATCGGCACAGATAAGTTCGCTGTGAACCCGCTCAAAACAATAATATGCTTTGCCATCAGGCGAGACCGTCAGATCAAAATCTCCGGCACTCATATTTAGCGGACGAAGATTGCCTTGAACCATTGTGTAAGGTCCGAGAATATGGTCGGCAGTCAACACTGTGGACTTCTGCGTGCCGTCTTTTTTCATAACTTTAATCCAGCATACAAACTTACCAGTTGCTTGATTAAAAATTATATGCGGTCTGTCCATATATTGAGAAAAGTGCAGAGGAGAACTCTCATCCTTTTCCTCAGGTAAAATTATGACCCCTTTGTCTTCCCAGTTATATAAATCCTGAGATGCATAACATCGTACACCCCAATGCCAAATTCCAGTGCCTGGTTTAGTTTTTTCCTTGTTCTCACCATACCAATAAAATGTGTCTCCAACGGTAATAATTGAACCTCCATGCGCCTGAATTCGTTTACCCTCCGTATCCAGCCATACTTGTCCGGGTCTAACAGAATTGTATTGCATTTTATTCTCTCCTTTATCTATTAAATTCCACATAAGATGTTCACTGCAAAGTAGTTACTCTTTAACTCCACCTAAGGTAATTCCTTTTACAAAATACCTTTGAAAAAATGGATATAACACAAGAATCGGTAATATTCCTAGAGCGGCTATGGCCATTCTAATTGTAGTGGATGGCAATTGGGATGTATTGGCACCGATAGCCTGTGCTTGGGACGCATTTTGCTGCAAAACTTGTATGTTTTCGTTGATATTGTTTAATATAATTTGAATAGTGTTTAAATGAGCCCCGCCCCGACCAGATAAATAGTACAGGCCGTTCTGCCAGTCATTCCAATACGATAAGCCGGTCATCAACCCAATTGTTGCAATAATCGGTAAACTGAGTGGCATAATAATCTTGGCGAAAATTTTGAATTCACTCGCTCCGTCAATGGTTGCAGCTTCTTTCAGAGCACCGGGAATACTATATGAAATATAATTCTTTACCAAAATAACATTAAAGGCGTTCAAAAGTAGACTCGGAATAAGCAGGGCCCATATTGTATCTTTTATACTCAAGTAATGGACATACATGTAATAAGTCGCCACCAATCCACCGTTGAAGAGCATGGTGAAAATAAGCAGGAAATTAACAGTCCTCATACCCGGTATATTAGTTTGTGAAATTCCATAGGCGAAAAGAGTAGTGATAAGCACACTAACTGTAGTACCAATAACAGTTACAATTAGGGTCATGAAATACGCTCTACCAATCATGTCCCACTGTACACCTATATACTTATATGCTTCCAAACTTAATTCTCCAGGAAAAAATGAATATCCGTTTTGGGTCGCCCAAGCTTCATCTGTAATAGAAGATGTGATTAAAAGAATAAATGGTAATATCGCACATAATGCAATAAATCCGCAAAAAAGATGGGCGATAATTTGAGTTACTCGATTCTCGCGCGTTCGCATGTTTCTCCCCCTTAGAACAATGCACTTTCCCGGTTAAATTTCTTGATCAGGAAATTTGCGGCCAAAATAAGTACAAATCCCACAATCGATTGATAGAAGCTGGCTGCACTGGACATTCCATAATCACTGTTTCGCAGCAGCGCCTGATAGACATAAACATCCAAGGTTCTCGTAACAGAATAAAGTGCTCCACTATTTTGTGGAATTTGATAAAAAAGTCCAAAGTCAGAACGGAAAATTTGGCCGATACTGAGTATTAGCAAGGTTAAAAATGTAGGCTTTAAAAGTGGAAGTGTAATATGTCTAATCTGCTTCCATTTGGTTGCTCCGTCGATGGTTGCTGCCTCATAGTAGTCCTGATTGATTCCAACAATACTGGCTAAGTAAATAATCATACTGTAACCAATACTTTTCCAAGTATTTACTATAATTAAAATTAATGGCCAGTAGGTTTTATCCATATACCAATTGATCTTATCTCTTCCTAAGGGTTCCAAAATGGAATTGTTAATGAGTCCGGTTTCCGAAGACAAAAATGCATATGTCAGATAACTCACAACCACCCAACTCATCAGAAACGGGAGTAAGGACAAGCTTTGATACGCCTTGGAAGCTAGTTTACTTCGAATCTCATTAATTAAGACAGCCATTGCTATAGCAACAACGGTACCGATGACAAAAAACGCAATGTTGTACAGAAGTGTATTTCTTGTTATTGTCCAGGCATCTGTAGTCGCAAACAGAAACTTAAAATTATCCATCCCGTTCCATGGACTTCTAAAGATCCCCTCAGAGAAGTTTAGCTTTTTAAATGCAATAATGACTCCAAACATCGGAATATAGTTATTGATTAACAGGTAAAGTAACCCTGGTAAAATCATTACATAAACCGGAATAATCTGTTTCCAGCGTTTTTTCTTTTTCTCTCTACTACCATCCCGTTTATTTGTAATCGCTATCATAAGGCTCTCCTTTCTGAATAGGGCTACTTTGAGGCAGCCCTATTCAAAAGCAACTTACTGCTCTTTATTCCGTAAAAATTCATCCAGTTGCGTCTGATTCTCTTGAATAATTTTGTTAATCCCGGCAGCTTTTAATGCAGATAAGAACTTAGGTAACGCTTCTTCTGGATTCAGAGCTCCGCTATTAAACGCTGGCGTGTATTGTTCTATCACAGTCGATACCGCTGCTATTTCTGAAGATACATTTTTTTGAACAAAGGTATAACCTATAGCCCGTGAGTACCGGGATTCGGGTATGTTATCGTCAGCCTCTTTTAGGATATTGTTCTTGTCAATTGGAGCTGGAGGGAGAACAGGCCATTCCAAACGGTTCCCATAAATACCGTATCCCTGAGAATATGGAAGTTTTGTAGGATCAGCATCCATATATTCGATACGAGTTCCTTTATCCGATTGTTCTACAACTTTATAAGATTGCCCTTCAATCCCAAACTGAATTAACCAGGCTGCCTCTTTATTCTTATAGATATAATTTAATACTTCCATTGCTTTGGCTGGATTCTTTGAGTTCTGAGTGATGTTCCACATAATCCCCTGGCCGCCATTGTTGGCGACATACGGATCAAGCATCGGAATCAAGACAGCATCCATACCGGTGCTGCTCTTGAATTCTTCAGCTGCCAGCGGGCCATCCCAGGTCATCATCCCTAAATATTTCTTTGTCTCAAACAACGAGCCCGGCGATTGTTTGGTGATAGCCGCATCTGAAGAGATGTATCCCTTTTGGGCCCAATCATACATTTTGGCCACATAACTTGCATATTCGTCTGTATCAAAAAGATTGGTTACTGTTGTATCGTCGAAACTTCGGTTTAACATCAATACTCCGCCTGAGAGTGATCCGGTTAATTTGTCATATTCAATATAGGAATTATTTAACGGATCTTGCGTAGTGTTCCATGGAATCGTCATATAAAAGTCTTTACCTTCCCCAGCTTTAACTAATGCAAAGATCTGAGCCAGATCATCCATGGTGTATTTTTTGTCTGGATCAATTTTAATTCCGTATTTATTCAAAATATCTGTTCTGGCAACATAGCCATAGCTGTAACCTTTAACGTATACTGGTGGCACTCCGTAAATCTTAGAATCATAGCTGGAACTATCCAGTAATACCCCGGCTTGTTCTTTGATATCCTTTCCATACTGATTAATCAAATCATTCAACGGAACAATCAATCCGCTTTCTACCGATGGACCCAGACCTGTGAATGCAGTCAGCATAATATCCAGTTGTTCACCGGTAGCCACTGCCAGAGATGCCTTTTTAGTAGATTCCATCAACCCTACCGGTTCAAATTCGACACGTGCCCCCACATCTTTTTCCAGCATGGCATTGAGCGCGTTCTCAACATCTTGAAAACCCGAACCCAGATTCCCCTGTGATGGATATTGCCACACAATGGTCGGAATATCCGCTGCCGTGCTGCCTTCATTTTCTGCATTAGTTTTGCTTTTTGAATTGTTAGAACAAGCGGTTAATGCGGTTAATGCCAAGACTAGTGACAGCGTTATCAACTTTTTCATGATTGTCTTCCCCCTTTGAGTATTTTAATCAGTTCTTTCACTTTTGTAGAAAATGCGCGCGCTTTCATTTCAAATTATATAAGCATAGTGTTAGGACGGGTATCTAGTAAAACTACAAATACTTTAGTTTTTCTTAGCAGGTTGGGTTCAACAAGCTAGATAAAAAAAGAACGTCTTATAGGACGCTCTTTAAAATAATTATTATTATTTTGCTTGTTTCCTTAATATCCCCGGCGAATGCCCCTCGATTTTTTTGAATACCTGTGTAAAATAAATGTAATCAGAGAAACCGACTTGTTCACTTATTTCATAAATAAGATCATTCGTATGGACAATCAGCTCTTTGGCTTTGTCAATTCTCAGCCGATTAATATATTCTTTAAAGGATACACCAAACTCAAGCTTGAAACGATGACTAAAATAATTTGGTGTTTTCCCCACGTAGGCAGAAAGCTTCTCAACGGATAACTCATGTGTAAAGTTTTTGCGAATATACTCATCTGCACGTACCATGACGGGACTAAGTTCCCTGGATAGTCGCTTGCTCACTTTTTCAAATACAGAAACGGCAACTTTCTCAAAATCATTGAATATCCAAAGTTCCGAGCCTTCTTCAATAAGGGCTATATTATTTTGGATGTATTCAATAACATCAGCAGGGAGGTTTCTCACGGTAACCATACAATATTGAAGTAGAGTTTTCGTATAGGTTGCGATGCTCTTCTTGCTGTACCTGCGTTCCAGCTTCAGCCTGTTAAATTCTGTCTTAAGCAGTTCAGGCAATGCTTCCAAGTCTCCTTTTAACAACTTTGCTTTAAATTCATTATTTTCAAGTAATCCAACAATTGATAAGTCTTGCAACGTTATATCCTCGTTAAATACATACACTGTACTGTTGCCTTCATAGAAGCGCATGGACATCGCCTGATTTGCTTCAGAAAAAAACTTCATAAATTCAGATACTTGACCAGGACCGCTGATTCCAGCAGAAAATGTAGAATAACCTTGCACTCTTAAAATATCGTTCCAGTCCCGCAGCAAATTCATTAATTCACATATGGATTGTTGATAATATAGGTAGGAGGGTGTTTCCGTTTTAAGTAAAATCACCAATTTATTATAGCTAGATTTTAGGCAAATCCCCTTTCCCGCCAATTCACTCTCATTAAAGAGCTGGAAGAATATGTCCGTAGCATAACCTGATGTTTCACTCCTATTTTGATCACTATCCATTTGTACAGAAAGATAAATTAGATTTCCGGTCCCATCAAACCCATAATATTGCTGCAGCCCCTCAAGAATAACCAGCCGATCTGTTACATTGCCTGCAATAAGTTCTGATCGGAAACTGGACTTATAAGATTGAAGATATTTTTGAAATTCATGTTCCGTCATTTGCTCACGAATAATGTCTTCCTTAATCTTTCGAATTAATGCAATCAGACTCCGAGCACGAATCGGCTTCATTTCATAATCAACAGCACCTAGTTGGATCGCTCTCTTTAAATATTCAAAATCATTAAAACCACTCAGAATAATGACTCTGGTTTGCGGTCTGACCTTTTTAATTTCTTTAAGAAGTTCCAGTCCATCCATCCCCGGCATCCTGACATCAGTAACAACGATTTCCGGCATCACTTCGTTAAACAACTGCAATGCTTCTATTCCATTAGAAGCGGTTACGACTTGATTAATATCTATAGCCGACCAATCAATAGCCTCCTTCATTCCGGTTCGAATCTGGTTGTCATCGTCTGCAATCAACAACTTCATCTACATCACCTGCAATCTGGGTTATTTAATCATTGGAATGTACACTTTAACTTGGGTACCTACCTGATATGTGCTGGTAAAATGGAGGCCATACTCCGGACCGTAATTAATTTTAATCCGCTCATCTATGTTTTTTAAAGCAAATACATTTTTAGCTTCTTTCTGATCGGTCATCATTTGATGAATTCTGGATTCATCTGTCCCTGTACCATTGTCACTAACCGTAAAGAGAACTCCCTGCGGTACTCTTGTTATACTGACTTCGATATTACCGCCTTCTACAATCGGCTCCAGTCCATGTACGATTGCATTTTCTACTAAGGGCTGTAGCACCAACTTTGGCATCTTGCAGTCCATAAGTACTTGGTCTACGTTGATGTTAAGCTTAATTCTTTTTCCATATTTCCGCTTTTGGATAAACATATAATTTTCCAGAAAAGATATTTCTTGTCGAATAGTGATGAAGGATTCGCCTTTATTCAGAACATGTCTGAATATCTCCGCCAGTGCTTCAATTTGCTCACTTACCTCATAATTTTTCTCTTTTAATGCAAGCCAGTGTATCGAATCCAACGTATTATATAAAAAATGCGGATTTATTTGAGCTTCCAATGCCTTTAATTCCGCTTCCCTTTGTTTAATTTTCCCAATATAAACGTCATCAATAGTTTCTTTTAATTGTGTAACCGTTCTCATGAATCCATTACTGATCTCACCAATCTCATCTTTGGAATCAACTTCAAGTTGGATATTAAAATTCCCGCTTTTCAATTTCATCATTTCCCGCCGCAATTTCTGCAGGGGTCTAAGTAAATATTTGTGTTGTACAAAAGAAAATAGCAGCCCAAAAGAAACACACAACAAAATGGTGATCAACAATATCAAATTAATGGTACGTCTCAGCATCGAAAATGACGTTTCAGGGATAACTTGAATTAATCTCCAGTTTGTTTCGTTTATTGTATAAAAAAATGCCACATTTGCTCTTTCATCAAATAATGTCTTTACAAATCCCTCTTCCTGTGAGAAGCCTTTCTGTATAGGCACTAATTTTTTAAAGTTACTTCCGATTTCACCTCTATCCGTTGAAGACAGAATTATCCCTTTTGAATCCAGTAAATAAATATGTGCATTGTCATATGATTTAACCCCTTTAAAGAATTGATAAATTTTTTCTTCGTCAAGGTTGAAACGTTCAATGCCTATCATTTTTCCATATTTATTCAAATCCATAATTCCCCGGTAATATTCAATCTCTCCAGAGCTTGTTACCCAAAAACCTTTTCCCTTAAGACTCAAAGCACGCTCCATAACTGACGGATCCAGTTCTGACACCTGCATCCCTTTCTCAAAAATAACCTCTTGGGTAGAATATAAGCTTATAGATTTATAATTTTGTCGAGAACCTAATATTTCATCCAACCAGTTATTGATGTCCCAATAAATTTTGTCATAATCCTTTTTTTTGCTGTATTTACCGTTTGCAAAATCCTGAATTAATTGATTAGCCACTATCCGCTTTGATTTGTCATCGGTATCTGTAATAATGGAGTCAAAGTTTTGACGAGTTTGCTTTAAAGTTTCAAGGACAGTATCATATGTTTTCTTTTCATTTAACTCGGCAAATTGATAATTCAGATAAAATCCCATCAATATCAATGGAAGGAGCACGAATAATGCTATACAGAGGTATAATTTTAATTTTAATGATAAGTCTTTAAACTTTATAATACTTATCAACCCCCAATCTATAAGATATGTAAGATTAACTATACTCATCATGCAAATGGAAAACATATAAAAATCTACGATAACTTTAGGTTTAACAATTAGCATTGTAATAATTAAGATAACTCCACAGCTAGAAAACTGGTTCAAATTCTATTATATAAGTTAGAATAAATAAAGCATAATTTAAGCCTAATTGTTTCTCTCTACGGTTGTAAAACCTTATTATTATCAGCTAAATAAAAGGATGAACATTAAAGTAGACCTTCAACCTGGTGCTGGTATCATCTTCTCAGTTGCTTACCAGTTCAACAGAATACTGTAACTAACTGACAGGCTATATTCTAGGCTGTCTTTTTGGATTTAACAATTCTTTGGTATGAGTGAGTCAAAACACAATCAAATCTAAATATATTTTTTGTTTAAATGACTATCCTTATCTTATCTGGTTATTCTTATGATAAATAAATCTAGTAAAATGAATGAAAAACTAAAGTTATTGTTGTTTTTTCTATAGAATAAAAAAGTTAGAAAAATATAATTAAAGCGCATACATCCCAACTAATAGGAGGAGTTAAATGAGAGTCTTCCGCAAATCAGACATCACAGCGGCCTTTGACTTGCGAGCGAAGCTGAAGCTAATCGGGAAATTGACCTTAGCCGTTACTTTGCTAACCACGCTGCTCGCGTCTGGCTTGAGCGCTTCTGCAGAAACATCTTTACCGCCGTCGTGCGAACCAAAAGTGCCCGGCGGTCCGGTGAGGATTACTTCGGAGTGCATTGACCCGCTGTACAACAATCCGGTAATCGACAGCGTGATGGATTTAACTATTCCGGTGCCAGTGCATAAGGTATCGGGCCACTTCGAAGGCACGACGAAGAAATTCAATTTCTATTTTCCGCCGAAGGATCAATGGCAGGGCCGCTTCTTTCATCAAGTATATCCCCTTATTACAGAAGAGGCAGAAGAAAATATTATTAGCTACGGTGCAGATAGTGGGGCTTACACGGTACAAACAAACGGAGGCAGCGGATACCGTGTGGAAGCAGCAGCTGCCAAATTCTCTAAAATTGTTGCCGCACAGTACTATGGTTTGACTTCGTCGGATCGAATCTATGGGTACATTTGGGGAGGTAGCGGTGGTTCTTTCATGACTATCAGCGCAATTGAGAACGCTTCCGGAGTATGGGACGGCGCCGTACCTTTTATCCCAAGTACCCCTACCTCCCTCCCAAACAACTTCTTAATTCGAGGCTTTGCGCGTTTTGTGCTCACTGACAAAGCTTTGCAGATTGCGGATGCAGTGAGCCCGGGCGGTAGCGGCGACCCTTATGCCAGTCTCAATGAAGTCGAGAAGTCTGTTCTGCAAGAGGTGACAAAGCTCGGCGTGCCTCTCCGCGGCTGGATGGACAACAAATATATCCTCGGCCTGAATGATCCTAACGCCTTTCTCGGCTATCAAAACATGGTCAAAGCTTTCGATCCGACCTATGCAGATGATTTCTGGAGTAAACCGGGCTATCTCGGTACAGAACAATCTGGTCTCGGTAACCTGTTCCGCGCAGCTAGAATCAATCAGACAGTTACAATAAACGCGGTGACCCGAAACTCAGAAGATATTCCTACAAGCTTGACAGTGGATCAAGCTCCGGCAAATCTAAAATATCCAAATCCAGAGTTTACACTCTATTCCTCCACCGGCTTGAAAATCGGAGCTTTGAATGGTTCATTGGACCCGCTTACAAAGGTATTCACACTAGCTGACGGCAATCAGGACAGTGTGTTGAACGCCATTTCCAATGCTACTCAGCTGCAAATTGATAATAAATGGTCCTTGGCGCTGCTCTCGTATCATCGTCACCAGGTTCCAAAGCAACAGGACTTTACGGCATGGGATCAATTCCGGGCAGCCGATGGTACGCCTATCTACCCTCAGCGCTCTATAGAAGTTGGTCCAACCATTGCCAGCAGCGTTACCGGCGGTGGCACCTACACCGGCGCAATCAACGGCAAGGTCATCTTGGTTACCAATCTACTGGATGTTGACGCCTACCCATGGGACGGGGACTGGTATAGAAAGCGGGTACAGGCATCCCTGGGCCCGGGCTATATCGATAACTTCCGCATCTGGTACAACGACTACGCGGATCATGTCGGACCGCATAATTCGTTTCTTATAGACTATATGGGTATACTTGAACAGGCACTTCGAGATGTAAGTGCATGGGTAGAGTATGGTGTGACACCTCCAAATTCGACGAACTACGAGGTAGTCGATAATCAAGTTCATATACCGGAGAATGCAGCATTGCGCCAAGGCATACAACCTGTTATTGACCTTACGGTAAATGGCGCTTTGAAGACACAGATTTCCATTGGTCAGCATGTTGACTTCACGGCAAATGTTAATCTCCCCCCAATATCCGGTGAGATTGTTTCTGCTGAATGGGACTTGGAGGGCAATGGCAACTTTACTGCACTACCTGGAGACAGTCCTGCGGTAAATGTTATCTCCTCGACTTACACATACTCAACCACATTCACATATTCTAAGCCTGGAATATACTTTCCAGCATTGAGAGTAACCACACAACGCGAAGGCAATAAAGATACAGTCTTCGCAAGGATTCAGAACCTTGGCAGAGCCCGTGTGGTGGTACAGGATTTGGAAAATAATGAAGGAACGAGTCCTGTGGTAGTAACTCAGCCGCCTCAAAATAACGAGCCAAAAATAACAAAGCTTAACGCCTCAGGGTACGCCACAATGACCGTCGATATTGAGACTTTTAACAAAGCACACATGGCTCCCGATTATGTTTCTATAAATTTCCCAATTGTAGATGAGGCTGGCGGTTATGAGATTACGTTTCCCTCAAACGTCTTGAAGGGAAAGAAGACGTTTGAGATTACGACCGAACTAGGGACGATTAAACTCCCCTCTGCAATGTTCTCTGCAACGGAGCTACAGGGAACTAACAACGTGACTCTGACTCTTAGAAAGGCTACTACCGATGATCTGAATCAATCAGTATTGTCAAGTGTCGGTGATAGGCCAATTTTAGAAGTAACGCTTAAACTTGATGATGTTGCAAAGCCTTGGAACAATCCCAATGCACCAGTAACCTTGTTCATTCCTTATAAGCCTAAGGCCTTTGAGTTAGACGCTTCTGAGCATATAGTTGTATGGTCCATTGACAATAACGGTGCGGCCGTTACAGTTCCGACAGGAAGGTATGATGCAGGACGGGGTGGTATCCAGTTCAAGACAACACACTTCAGCAAGTTCACAATGTCTTTTGTAACAAAGACTTTCAGCGATATCGAAAAGCAAACGTGGGCAAAACAAGCAATTGAAGTTTTGTCTTCCAAAGGCATCATCAGTGGTACTTCAGCTTCCACATTTACCCCGGAAGCAGGGATCAAACGTGCAGATTTCATATTTATGCTTGTGAATGCACTCGGTTTCTCTGCAAAAACAGTTGATAACTTCGCCGATGTGAGTCCTAATGTTTATTACGCAGATTCATTAGCAGTCGCTAAAAAACTGGGAATTGCGCAAGGTTTTGGAGGAAACCGCTTTAACCCGGAAGCTCTTATTGCAAGACAGGATATGATGGTAATAATCGACAAGGCAATGTCGATAGCAGATATGAACATCGCTAAAGGGTCGGCAGCAGATCTGAATACGTTCTCAGATAGGGCATCTATTGCCCCCTACGCGAAGTCAAGCATTGCAACATTATATAAGAACAGTATCATGACTGGTAACAGTGGTAAAGTTAATCCTTCATTACCTGCAACAAGAGCTGAAGCCGCTGTTCTTATTTATCGCGTCTACAACATTAATAGCAACTGATTGAAACTTTTCCAGATCACATTAAGCTGTCGAGTTCTTCTCGATAGCTTTTTTTAGCAGTAAGCAATGTGCGAGCCTCTTTAAATTGTTCCATACGCTTGTGTTAAAAATGAAAATAAAATTGTCCGCCGGTTTTCCGGCGGACTTTCTTCTATTAGATCCTACTTCGCATAGAATTGTCTGTTCTTCCCGTCAATATAAAGATCCGATGTAACTCTAAAGCTATCAGTTAATTTGATATCATTAGATGAACTGCCAATAAGTACATCTATATCGCCAGCCTCAATTTTCCACTGCATATTCCGGTCTAGCAAGGCCGTCAGACTCGGCTCAATTTGGAATGACACTGTTTGTTTTTCGCCGGGCATTAACTCAACACGCTTAAATCCACCTAATTCCATGACAGGTCTGGTCATACTGGCATATCGGTCTTTTAAATAAAGCTGTACAATCTCTGTACCCTGCATTTCACCTATATTTTCAATATCAACAGTAATTGTGACGAATTGATCTGGTTCGATCTCGGTCTTGCTAAGTTTTAAATTGAAATACTTGAAACTGGTATAAGAAAGCCCATGTCCAAAGTAATATCTTGGTGAATGGGGCATATCCACGTAATCCGCAAAGCCTATGCTTCCTCCCTGATGGTAGCTGGAGCCATTCGGATGGTTGTAATAAATCGGAATTTGACCGGAAGTACGCGCTACAGAAACTGGAAGTTTTCCGCTTGGATTATAGTTACCCAGCAGCACATCAGTAATAGCCTCAGCTCCTTTTTCAGCCGGATTCCATGCTTCCAGAATTGCATTCGCATACTTATCCGCTGCATCGCTGGAAATGGGACGGCCATTGAAATGTACGGCCACTACAGGTTTGTTCAACTCTGAAATTTTTTCAATGAATTGTTCCTGACAAAAAGGCAGATTAATATCTGTGCTATCGATGCCTTCTCCCATAGAGGCAATGGAGCTCGTACCATTTTTGCCGCCCAAGGTAAGAATAACCAAATCTGCCTTTCTTGCTATCTCTAAAGCTTCTTCATGGTCGGAACTATCATTTCCTGCAATCGGATAACCATATGCATAAGTAATCCCAACATACGGCAAGCTTTCCTTTAAGTGCTCTAACAGGTTCTTGATACCTGGCTTTTGTTTTTGTAATAATGTTGTAAAAGATGGGTCATCACTTATTTCTATTTGTGTTCCAGGGATTGTTTTCATAACAGTTTTCTTTTCATCGGCTTTTGTTTCAAGACCAGCCATCGTTGAAATAACGGCCAACAGACCTTCGGCCATACTAAAGTGAGTATAGCCTCCGAAGAAAATACGTGCATCAGAAGCGTGGCAGCCAATTACAGCAATACTTTTTATATCTTTTTGAATAGGCAAAATGCCATCATTTTTCAGCAGCACTAAAGACTCTTTTGCAACCTGCAGTGTAACCGCCTTATCTTCGGAACAATGAAAGGCTTTTGTCAATTCCTCACCGCTCAGAGCATAAGGGTCCTCGAAAAGTCCCATTCTAAATTTGGCAGTCAAGATACGTTTTACAGCATTATCCAGTATTTTTATATCTGCTTTTCCTGTTTTAAACCACTCCGCCAATTCGTTGTTAAAACATTTCTGAAAATGCAGCTCCATTTCCAGACCGGCGCTCATTGCCCGCAGCCCTGCTTCTGTATAACTTTCGCTTGTTTTGTGCACTTCATGAATATTCATAATCGCACAATAATCCGATACAGCTACTCCATCAAAACCCATTTCGTCTCGCAACAAGCCCGTCAAAATATCTGGTGATGCAGACACAGGTTCCCCATTAATAGAAGAATAACAAGGCATGATTCCCCGCAGTTCGGCTTCTGAAATAGCAGCCTGGAAGGGCTTTCCATAGATTTCTTGTATCAATCTCGGCGGAACATCGCAATGGGTTCCATGGATCCCTCCATCCGAACCATGGAAGCCCAGAAAGTGCTTAGCAACACATTCGGATTTCAGATTACCCGTTTTGTCTGATTGAATTCCTTGTGTATAAGCAACTCCCATGGCAGATGTCAATGCCGGATCTTCACCATATGTCTCCCCTTGTCTTCCCATACGGGAATCCCTGGAGATATCCAATACCGGCGCAAAGACGTGAGAGATGCCAAGAGCACGTTCTTGTCTGCCCACAATTTTTCCAATCTCTCTCTCCAATTCTGGATCCCATGATGCTCCTCTCCCAATTCCTGAAGGAAAACTTACTGCCCCTTTCACATATGCCCCACAAAGACCTTCCATATGAAAAATCGCCGGAATGTGATGTTTACTCAGTGTCATAACTTTTTCCTGTATTTCACGCTGAAATCTAGCAGCGTCTTCAAGACTGTCCAACGCCCTCATCTCAAGCACGCTGACCTGCCCCACTCCATGATTATAATTATTTTCTAATTCCTCATATTCCGATAATTTCCTTGGAAAGTAGCATATAGTTTGAGCCATTTTTTCATCTATATCCATACGTTTCAGAAGATCATTTGTTCTTTCCTCCACTGATAGTTCAGGATTTTGATAAGGATATTGATATGTTGTCATTTAGTTATCTTCCTTTCACTGAACAACTTAGATTTTCAATTTTCGTGAACTATCACCAGCCCATCGGCTTCCATTACTTCAATTCTGTACGAACAAGGGGCTTCAGTACGTAAAAACAATGTGTTGCCTTCCAGCCACCAGGCTAACCGCTATGATGTACCCTCGGGTGTAGGAACCACACTCCCTCGCAACGTATCGGTCGGATACGGATGGAGCGATGAGCATGATCTACTTGTTCGATGCCCAGCAGATCTTTATACAACCATTGAATTACGTGGGAAGCAAAACCGTGATTCGTTCTAGCACTTGGATCTATGTGCTCCCAACGGGCATACAGGTAAAGCTTTTTAAAATATTCCAACTGAAAATCACAATCTTTCTCTCTAAACCCAAGACGAGCTATTTACGAGAAAATAAAAATACGGACTAAATTTCGGAAGAATATTGCGCTTCACTATAAAAAGTATACAAAGATGTGTCTCATGTATGAATCTAGTAAAACAACAAAAACTTTAGTTTTTCTTTAAAAGCGCAGATATAAATAAAGTCCATGAATATGACATGGACCTAATTATTTACAAGTAGTAAGAATTCTAGAAACCCTTATTTATCATTAAAGCTCAACGTTACACTTAATGCTTCAATTTGTAATAGAGCTCATTCCAGCGGATTTCATTTTCTAATGATGCCATTGAGGTAGAAGAGTTAATAACCAGACATTCAATACCTACCATTCGTGCCCAATCTTGAAGCTGTTCACTCGTGACATGGAATGAAAAGCCAAAATGATGTGCTCCACCCGCTAGTATCCAGGTTTCTGCCGCTGTCGTCAACGAAGGTTCCGGTTGCCACAGTAAGCTGGCTACTGGCAGATGAGGCATCCGTTTTTCGTTCTGTACCGCATTCACTTCATTGACAATAAGACGGAATCGATCACCCATATCTACTACACTAGCATTAACCCCTTTGCCGCTTGCACCATTAAAAATAAGACGGGCAGGGTCACTCTTACCACCTACAAACAGCGGGTGCACTTCAATTCTAGGTCTTTCAGCGGCAAGTGTAGGGCAAATTTCAAGCATATGTGAGCCGAGTACCAATTGATTACCATTTTGCATATGATACGTGTAATCTTCCATAAAGGACGTACCTTTATTTTCAGCCATAACTTTCATCATCCGAACCAAAGCGGCCGTTTTCCAGTCTCCTTCAGCACCAAATCCATAGCCGGCAGCCATCAGACGCTGTGCAGCCAATCCAGGTAATTGTTTTAAGCCATGCAAATCCTGAAAGCTGGTTACAAACGCTGTATACCCACCGTCACTTAAAAACTGTTTCAGGGCAATTTCCATCCTTGCCTGTTCACGAATCGCTTTCCGCTCAGCACTTTCAACACGACCATTTTCAGTAAAATCATATAATTCGGAATACTCATCCATCAATTCCCGTACCTTGACGTCACTTACTTCTTGAACCAGTTCAGCTAAATCACCAGCCGGATAACCGTTAATGGTCCATCCGAATTTGATTTGCCCTTCAACTTTATCTCCTTCAGTAACTGCAACATAGCGCATGTTATCACCAAATCTTGCTATTTTCATGGTTTGGCTCTCTGTGTAACCAGCCGCTGACTTCATCCACGCACCTATTTTTGTGCGGACCTCCACATCTTTCCAATGCCCGGCAATAATCTTTCTTGCAATACCTAAACGGGCACCAATAAAACCAAATTCACGGTCACCATGAGCCGCCTGATTCAAGTTCATAAAATCCATGTCAATACTATCCCAAGGGATTTCAACATTAAACTGGGTATGCAGATGAAGCAATGGCTTACGCAATTGGGATAAACCAGAAATCCACATTTTAGCAGGAGAGAAGGTATGCATCCAGGTAATTATCCCTGCACAATGATCGCTGGAGTTTGCCTCAAGACATACTTGGCGAATCGCTTCCGGGGTAGTAACGACTTCTTTAAATTGTATAGAGTACGGAAGACTAGCTTCGTGGTTCAATTCAGTAACCATTTTTTTGGAGTTACTTTCTACTTGGGACAAAATATCATCTCCGTACAATCCCTGACTTCCTGTCACAAACCAAAATACATAAGGTTTTGTTTTCAACATATTATTATCCTCCATTTATATAGTTAAATTAGATTCAAGTCCATATGAATGATAAATCTGGGTTTTAGCATAGTTCCCGAATTTGCATAATGTTCTTCTGACCTTTCAGCAATTCGAAGATTCTATCCCTAGTAAGATTGCCCTCACCATTCTCCACTGCATTAACCTCAAAATTTCTTTAGATCCCAGTTTATTTCAACAGAAAACCCTTTGAGAAAAATTTAAACCGGGATCAAACCAAGGTCCTTCAAGAGGTTCTTGAAATGCTTGATTGCAAGTATAATTTCGAGTTATCCCTTTATGTCTAGGATATGTCGGCGCTAGTGTTGTAAAAAATCTTCATTGCTTTTTCAATATCAACTTTCATAGCATATGTTGCAGCGACAGATACGTTATGGAAGAAGTTTTCTTGAGTATCTCCGAGTAATTTTTCTACTCCTTGAACGCCTGCTCTAGCCATATAAGAATAATAATTAATCTTACGAATTCCTTTGTCGATTGAAGTAATATAGTCTTCCGGACTTACTCCGGAACCGCCATGCATTACTAGCGGTATGTTTACCAAATTCCGGATTTTCTCAATTCTGTCGAAATCCAGTTTGGGTTTTGCTTTATAAAATCCATGTGCAGTTCCAAAGATCGCAGCCAATGCATCAATCCCGGTTTCCTTCACGAATTTATCTGCCAAGTCCGGATCGGTATAGACGCTATCCATAGACGGAGCAGGCTCACTTCCTCCTGACTCACGGCTTCCTAGAACACCTATCTCCGCTTCAACGCTCGCCCCATGTTTTTTTGCTAATTTAACCGCTTCAACTGTGTTTTTTACGTTCTCTTCGTAGCTTAAGAGTGAACCGTCGTACATTATAGAAGTAAAACCAAGTTCCAACGCTTTTTCTACATACTCCAGAGTTTCACCATGATCCAAGTGAACACATACAGGGATCTTGGCATTCTTCGCAAATTGCAGCATAACGGGACCAATGTAATCAAGCGGCATAATGTTTTCATGTAACTGAGCGTGACTGATAATTACCGGAACGTTTAATTTTTCAGCAGTTTCAATCACAGCTATGATGCTTTCCAAATTAGGCGTATTAAATGCACCGACAGCATAGTTATGCTTATCGGCTAACTCTAAAATTTCTTTCAAGGTAACTAACATTTTATTTCCCCCTTTTTAATTTCCCAAGCTTCGTGTCCTTCGATCATTCCAATTTCAACTTGGTAAGTCATCGTTTCTCCTGGATTTATGAATTTAAGTGTATTGTCTTTTCGCATAACATCTCTTCCGTCGGGGTGACAATTACCCGGTTCTAACCCCAGCACATAGTCTTTATAGCCAAGCATTTTCCACTCTGTAAAGTAATTCAACGTACTAGTATCAAAAGCTATATACAGTCCCTTCTGGATTGACGGATTATATATTGTTGCTAATCCAATGTTATTATCAAACCGGTGATAATAACATTGCTCTTCGAAATTTCGTTGAGGCTCTAAAATTTGGTTCCAACGTTCAATATCATGCTCAGCATTCACGTTTCTTGCTGCTATGTGATCAGAAGGAATAATCAGCTCGGCATGTTCGCTGAGCAACGGATATCCGATGTTCATGTGATACAAAATCATAAGCGGGTCCACGCGGTCCCCCCTATTTTCAATTCGATCTACGATTCTGATAACATTTTCCCGTTTTGAGCAGATGATCGTTCTGTGCATCATCAGTTTTTCCGCAAAAATTCCCATGAGGTTAATTACTGCATGAATTTCAATTTGCTCATCATTCTGAGTATGGTAAACTTGTTCCGCTGGTGTATTGCTAACAGTTCCGTGCAGAGACAGTTTCTGACCATTATCTTCACAAGGGCTTCCCACAGCATTTATCCCGCAGGTCGTCAAAAATCCTGCGGTAAAAGATTTTAAAAAACCTGCTTCTTTATCGTCGTAATATGCTGGTGCAACATATCCACTTGGGGAGATATAGGCAAAATTATCTCCTTTAAAAAACAATCTGGATATATCTGCAGCTCTATCAACTGAAACAGTGAAATGAAGGCCCTGGCCATTCCGCACTTCCAGCAATCGCATTCCATCGCCCTTGCCTCCAACCAGCCGATGCTCCTCGACACCGCTGCACTGGGAGGAATGCCCGATATATTTATTAATCATCTGGACTTTCACCCCTTTATTAGTTCGACACTTCATTTTCTCCTATTCCATTGCTAGTACTTCTTTGGCAGCTTCGTAACATTTTTTATATCTGCGATACCACTTCGCATATTGTCTGTGTTTTTCTAGATCAGGGTAATAAGTCTGTTTAATCTTGATAAATACCTGCTCGGCTTCCTCAATGGATGTATATATTTCGCAAGCCACCCCTGCTAGCATAATGCACCCTAAAGTACCTGATTGGTCCGCTCCCAATGAAAGGACAGGTTTGTTAAGAATATCAGCTTTCATTTGTAGCCATATATCCGAATTGGCCCCGCCACCTGTTGCACGCAATGCTTGAATATGAATACCCGCTTCAGCTAGCCGTTCGATGTTCAGTGCCATTTCAAAGGTTACACCTTCCATAAGGGCTTGGTAGATTTCCCACCGATTTGTTTCTGTGGTCATGCCAAAAATAGCGCCTCTTGATTCAGGATCCATGTAAGGCGTGGCTGCTCCTGAGAAATGTGGCAACACCAGCAGTCCTGATGGTTTAGAAGCATCAAGCTGCCCATTAAAAAAGTTATAAGGGTTTATTCCCAGTTCTTTTGCTGTATCCGCTTCCAAAGGAGCAAGTTTATCACGGTACCATTTGAGCAAAGCTCCGCCGGTAAACGAAAAAGCGTACGTTACATACTGACGGTCTACAAATGGAACTATCGCGTAACTTCCTTTATAAAGCGACTGCCGGCTAATCTCCGCGCCAAAAACGGGAGTGATGCATTCAACAGTTCCTGTACCATCAACTGCCATTCCCGGTTTCCGTACACCTGTCCCTATAGCTGCTGCCACTTGATCATGACACCCTGAAACGATAATAGCTTGATCGAATACCCCTATCTCTTGCGCCAACTCTGTGCGTATTTTACCTGCTTTGCTACCTATTGGTACGGTTTCAGGAAATAAACTCCGATCAATTTCCGCAAACTGCAGGATCGACTCATTCCATTCCAGCGAATTGATATCAAAAGCCATCGTTCTGCTTGCAAGCGAATAATCCATTTGCCGAATGCCGCTAAGCTTATATACGATGTAGTCTCCAAATAGGCAAATCTTCTTGCATTTCTCAAACAGCTCAGGCTGATTTTCTTTATGAAACATAATTTTGGAAATGCTGTACATGGGGCTGGGGTTTAACCCTGTTATCTGAGCTAGTTGTTTTTTGCCAAACTGCTCTAACAATCGTTCACATTGCTCATGGCCTTTATGGTTTGTATATAGCAGGGAAAAGGTTAATGGATCATCATTGCTATCAAGTAGTATAGCAGCCTCTCCAAAAGACGTAACACCTATTGCCATAATGGATTCAATGCCTTGGGCTGCTTCTTGTAATACAATTTTTGTTTGCTGCCAAACGAGTTCTGGATCCAAAGAATGTTCTTCTTTTAAACTGGTATCATATTCACGATAGGCTTCACTGAGAAAATTACCAAATCTATCGTATACAGTACATTTACATCCGGTTGTACCAATATCGATTCCAGCTATTGCCATAGAGGTCACCTCCTCTAAGTAGTATTTTTGATTTTGCTACGCATTGATCTTATCACTTACGAAATGTATGATTATAGTAACTATTGATCAAAAAAATAGTAATTTTGTTCTTCGGAGGTACAGTATGGGATTGCTATTTAATCTAATTGATTTGAAAGAACTGCTGCGCAATTTTTACACACTAACTAACATTCGTACAGTAATCTTCGATGAGTTTTTTCATGAATTAGCCGCCTACCCTACTCGCCATTCATCTTACTGTCATCTCATTCGTAGCGATCCACGTGCTGAATCGACTTGTATCCGGTGTGATCAGGAAGCTTGCATTCAATGCAAAACACAACAAAGTTTATACACCTATCAATGTCATGCCGGGTTAACAGAAACCGTGGTACCGATTAAAGCCGAGGCTCATGTTATCGGCTACATCATGTTCGGCCAAGTTCTACAAACTGAATCACGTGAACAATTGTGGAGTGAGATAAGTAAAGAATTAAGCTCATATAATCTTGATCTAGAAGCCCTTCATCAAGTTTTCATGAAAAAAAGATATATCTCCAAGGAAGTCATTAATGCGTATGCCAAAACGATGGAGATGAGTGCAAGCTACCTTTATTTATCCAGAAAATTAGTACTGAAAAAGGATTCCCTAGCCCAAAAGATTGATAATTATATCTCCACACATATTCGCGATGATCTTTCGGTACCTACTCTTTGCAAGTTTTTGGGTATTAGTAAATCACATCTTTATAAGCTCTCGCAACAAAGTTTCGGCATGGGAATAGCCGAACATATCCGCAGCATACGTATCCATCAGGCTAAACAGCTTTTAGGTGATACAGATGCGCATATTTATGAGATAGCAGAACAAGTGGGTATACCCGATTATAACTACTTTACCAAGACATTTAAGCGAGAAACCGGAGTTCTTCCAACTGCCTATAGGAAGGAAAGTTCTCTCCGGTAGAATAAAATTTCCGAGTAAAAACAGGAGCAAACTTTTGTTTCCCTTCTTTACTCCTGTTTATATTTGGATACTTGAGCAACGATTATAGAACCGGTCTCTTTAATACTCGAACGCATTTTATGGGGAGGGAAATTTAAATTTGATTAATAGAAAACGAAAAAAGATATCTTCCGGACCCTACCAGCAGTTTTTGCCCTTGAGTAATTTGTTCTACACCGTAAAGCCCCGATACCTGATCCGGTTGTACTCCGTTCTCTAAAATCCGCTTTGGCCAGCTGCTCGGAATAATGATTTCTGCCGTTGTATTTGCTGGAATTACAACATCCAATTCCGCCGAACCATCCTGCTGTACCCTCCAAGCTGATCGGATTGTTCCGTACACAGATTCCAATGAAGTCTCTATCCAGGTAAAATGCTTGCCTATTTGCGGCTTAATCTGTATTCTCTTATAACCCGGTTCCAGTAATTCAATTCCACCAGCCACACGGTACAGCCAATCTCCGATGGCACCATAAGCATAATGATTAAAAGAGTTCATACCATCGCTCCAGAAGGAGCCGTCCTGCTTGATCCCATCCCAGTGCTCCCAGATCGTGGTTGCTCCTTGGAGCACTGAGTATAGCCAGGAAGGGTATTCCTTCTGCAGCACCAGCTCGTATGCTAAGTCTGTATAACCGAAACGTGATAGAACAAGACAAAGATAAGGCGTACCTACAAACCCGGTTGTCAGGTGGATTCCATTCTCTTTCACATGATCGGCCAGCATCCCAGCCGTGCGGAGACGGTCCCTCTCCTCCAGAAGATCAAACATGAGTGCTACTGAATATGCCGTTTGTGTTGGCGAGGCGACCCGCCCACCAGGGGTTACGAATTCCTTACGAAAAGCACGGATTATTTCCTGGTGCAGCCGGTGATACTTCTCCGCATCCTCCGCTTTCCCGATCACTGCCGCAGTCTTTGCCAGGAGCTCCGTCGAATATGCATAGTATGCAGTGGCTATCAGATCCTTTGGTGTTGCCCCAATGTAGCTGTTCTCTTTGGCATCCAGCCCCAGCCAATCCCCGAAGTGGAATCCCGTATTCCATAGGAATTCGTCTTCTCCTTGTGAGCGGATATACTCAACCCACGCCCTCATGCTTGGATATTGCGTACGAAGTACCCGTATGTCACCATAGCATTGATACAGCGTCCATGGACAAATAACTGCAGCATCTCCCCAAGCAGATGAACCATATCCTGCTGCAGGAACATCGGGAATGACATGCGGAACTCTTCCGTCAGCTTCCTGATCCGCAGCTAAATCCTTTAACCATTTTTCAAACAAGGGTACTACGTTCATATTGAAAGCAGCCGTGCGGATAAAGACCTGCGCATCCCCCGTCCAGCCCAATCTCTCATCGCGCTGTGGACAGTCTGTCGGAATATCCAAAAAGTTACCCTTCTGCCCCCATACAATATTGTGCTGCAGCTGATTCACCAGTTCATCCGAACAGCTGAAACTGCCTGTCGGCAACAAATCCGTATGAATCACGCAGCCGGTGAAATCCTTCAACAATGGAGTTTTCGGTAAGCCCTCGACTTTTACATAACGGAAGCCTTGGAAAGAGAGATATGGCTCATATCCTTCTTCACCGCCGCCACGGCAAGTATACGTTATGGCTTGCTTAGCAGAACGCAAATTTTCGGAATAGAAATTCCCGTCCTTGTCCAGCACCTCAGCATGTTGCAAAATAACTACTGCTCCAGCTTCAGCTGTCACTTTAAACCGTACCCATCCGACCATATTCTGCCCCATGTCCAGTACAGTTTCGCCTTTTGGCGTATTGATGACGGCGACGGGCTTAATGGTGTCGATGATCCTTGTTGGTTCATTCTCCTGGGCGACCAATGTTGTAGCCGGAGGACTTGTGACCGCCGCCTTGGTCCATTCCTGATCCGCATAACCGTAATGGGACCATCCGTTCAGCTCAAGTCTTGCATCATACGTTTCGCCATGGTACAACTCCGACATCAGCAGCGGGCCAGTTGAGACACGCCAGTTTTCATCTGAAATAATGATTTGTTCAGACCCATCAGACAACGTGAGATGTAATTGTATGAGCAATGCTCGCGTTTTCCCATAAAAATCCTTTTTTCCTTCCCATGCCAAATATCCCTTGTACCACCCGTTTCCTACAATACAGCCAAGCGCGTTTTCTCCGGCAGTTATCAAAGAAGTTACTTCATAGGTCTGATACTGGAGGCGTTTGTCATAGCTGGTCCAGCCGGGGTTGAACAGTGTATCGTCGGCCGGTGAGCCGTTTACATACAACCTGTACAGCCCTAAGGATGTTGCATAGATCCGTGCTGATACTACATCATCTGGAACTGTAAATTCTGTTCGAAAATAATCACATGGCTCATTCTCGTCTTTAAGGATGCCGGAAGATGTCTCAATCCAATGCGCCTGCCAGTCATTTTCCGTTAAGAAGGCCGTTTCCCAGTACGCCGGTTCACTCCACGTTGGTGGATTACCTAGATTGTCCCATACCCGAACTCTAAAATAATAACGGGTACACGACTTCAAGGCAGGACCTTGGTATTCAACATGTACACTGTGATCGGACTCTTCTCTCCCTGAGTCCCATACAACTTGGACTGTAAAATCTGGAGCATATGCCACTTGAACTTGATAGGCGGACTGGATAAAACCCCTGGTTTCAGTGCTGATGAGCCAGCTAAGCCGGGGATGGGGATCGTCGATCCCCACAGGATTGCTTTTATAATTTACTTTAAGATCTACTACGCTAAAGCTAAGCACCGCTATCGCTCCTCTCCGAATACATTTCTTGGCCCTGCCAGTTTAGAAGCCTGAATATGATCTTCTCTGGTATACTACGTCTATTGTAGGGGGAGAATACAATCGTTATGGGGGACAATTCCGACATTTTAATAGGTCGATTTAGACATTTCATCTAGACTTTCAGGGATTGTTCTCGTACTTTTAAATTCAATCTGAATCACTAGCGTTGCATAAACCTTAAATCCAATATCGACTGAAAATTAAACAAAGTGCAGAGGCTGTTACCGTACTGATGAGGATGTTGGAGTTAGTCATACCGAAATCCTGAAAAAATCGCGTATCCCATTTGGATAACGCGATTTTATGTCCAATGATTTTAATCGGACAGGTGTGAAGAACATGAGGAATGTATGCGAGATGCTGCCTCTGCCGGGGCTGCTGGCGGAAACGGCGGGGGTTGTCGTTGACGTTCCCTAGCGCAGCTTGTTGACGAGCGAGAGATCGGAGCAGAAGATGATACTGCCAGCTCTGGGAGTAGATATTCTATCTTTATAGGAACAGCGGCTTGCATCATTGCGAAGGGCTGTCTCACAAGGCTGAATTCCTTGGGGGACAGCTCTTTATCGCTGTTCAACAGAAGTGTAGATGGACGCGTTATAAAATGAAAGCATTTTTATTCTGGTTTATTCAATGTACAATGAAACCTATGTAGCTTCGAGGGAAAGAAATAATGATTGGGCTAAGGGCGGCATCATGTTCGTAACACGTTTGAAAAGCAATGCGCACATTGAACCGCTAGAAGAATATATTGTCCCTATGGGAGTGTGGTCTCCGCCGATTGCGAGTCAGAATCGGCTCGCAACAGAAGAAAATGATGCATCCGCTCCGGATGATCGAGACGCAAAATTCTGAGGGTAATCAGCTCTCCCTGGTTACGAATCGCTTCTATCTGAATAAGTGAAAAATAACGCAGTCGCTGGGCAATTGAAATGTTCTTTAAGTGGATCAAGCAGCACTTGCAGATCAAGCATTTCTATGGCACAAGCGAGCAAACGGTGACCAACCAGATATGTATTGCTCTTATTGCATTTTGCTTGCTAATGTATTTTGTTGACATTTTTACTAATAATCCAAATAGAAAACATCCTTTAAGAGATGTTCACCCTTTTTCATTTTTCACTTCAAAAAGTTGTTTTCTGAAAATTCATTCAGTTCAATTGATGATCTTTTATGTAACGCTAGTGAATTTGAATAGAATATAAGGAAGGGATTTATACATGAAAGTCAGACAGAGCACCTACGTTATGTCAGGAGACAGCTTTTTCGAACCGGATATTCCGATTTTTGTGAACCGGGCTCACGAAACGTTCGATCTACATACGCATTCCCATGAATTTGTTGAGATTACGTATGTCAGCCAAGGCTCGGGGGTTCATTATATTGACGGCGAAGCCGTTTCAGTAGAACATGGTACGTTGTTTTTCATTCCGGTAGGTCATAGTCATGTATTCCGGCCTTGGACCACCAAAAAGGACCACCCCCTTATCGTCTATAACTGTTTGTTTCAGATAGAGTATTTAGCAGAGCTTCGTACCACCTTACATCAGGCTTCGGACATTTGCAGTTTTTTTACTGATGAGCATTTGCCATGGTTCTCTCTGAAAGACACCACAGGTGCATACCATGTCATGTTCCAGGAATTGCACCGTGAATTTTCAGCTAAAGCACCGGGATACTTGGCCGTTCTTACTTCACTTATCGTTCGGATCTTAACTGGTTTATACAGACACCGTTTGCAAATCAGCACACCTGTCGGAGACAGACCGCAATGGAGCACGATTGACGAAGCCATTGCCTTTATTCACTCCAATTATGGCAGTGGAATTAAACTGAGTGAATTGGCAGCAAGGGCAAATCTTAGCGAACGTCAATTCAGCAGGATCTTCCAGCAGCAAACTGGTATGAGCTTTACTGATTACCTGCAGACCATACGCATGGACGCCGCATGCCGTCTGCTGTCCGGAACACGCAGCAGCATAAGTGAAATTTCTGCCGTGTCCGGATATGCGGATTTAAAATTTTTTCACCGGGTGTTTAAAAACAAAATCGGAGTGACTCCCCGGCAATATAGGGAAGCTATGTGGGAGCAATAATAATTTTTGTTAAAGAGCATACTGAAGAGGCCTCTAGAAGCTTTATAACTTTTAGGGGCCCTGCATACTGAATTATTGTTAAGGCTATTATCATATATATCGTTGGTGTTAAAAAGAGCAATTACGAAGCAACATATATTCTGCATTTGAATTTCTTCACTGAAGAATATAAAAAAGGATTAGATATGGAATTGTAATCTCCAAAAACATTCATAAGAAGGTTAAATTAAAATATGTAATAAGGACAGAACGTACGACAATAAATTAGATTTCATAGAAAACTAAATTGCTATATTTGATTCAGTATTTACTATAAGGAGATATTTTACAATGATAAAATAAAGGCAAAGGAGTCATACGAGACCCCTTTTCATTCTTATACTGGCCACGATACTTTATAGAATAGTATTTAGAATTTCTTGATAACCAAGGCGACATTCATTCACCCATTCTGGATGACTGTCGTCTTTTAATTTCAATTAAATTTCAAACAAGCATGAGCATTACACTTCCATACCTGCTATAAAATTTTCCATTTCCCCAAATTAATCGACTCTTTCACTATCACTTCCCATTTAATACATGAAAGGAATTGAAAGATTGGCAAAGAATCTTCCCGCCTTTTTTTATCGTTATATGTAAATATCAATTTATTCCCTTTTGTGAATTTTTTTTGATTTTTCGAGAAAAAGGTAGCCCTTTCCGTCTTCAAATGCCATTTAAAGAATAGAAAGGAGGGGAAATAATGAAAATCCATTCTAAAAACGATCAGGTTGCTTTTGTCGAAAAAGCGTTTAGTAGTTATGTGAAATCGTGCCTTACTTATAAAAGCCGAAATCTATTTAAAGTTCATGATCAAGAGAGCAGCCAAACGCAATCCCTGCAAGAAACAAGTGAATGGATACTAAACAAAGATAATTTAGATTCTAATACTTTTTCGTTTATTGACGATAAGGAAACTTTAGTTGAACTAACCCGCTTATTAAGCGCTTTCGAAAAAAAGCTTCTTTATTTGAAATTCCATGAAGATAAAGCAGACTGGCAAATAGCTGGAATACTTGGAGTAAGTAGACAAGCAGTAAGCAAAGCTAAGAAAAAATCATTGCAGAAACTGAAAAATAATTTAGATCCTTAACAAAGACTCATCTCTTATTGTTTATTCGCCCCCCCCCCCCTTTTTTTGATGGTTACTATAAAAAATATTAAAGGGAGGATGTCATTATGCGTGAAGTGGTAGAACTTATCAATCTGTCTCAAAAAGGTGACAAACAGGCAGAAGCCGAGTTGATTAAAAGGTATGAAGGGTTAATTTATAAGTTGTCCTGGCATAACGGCATATACAGTGAAGATTGCAAACAACAATTAATATTGGAATTTATTCTAGTGGTACGTCGCTTTGATCTAACTCGTTACCTGAAAGTATTAGAATAAATTTCGATTTTTATTGGCAATTCAGTTGCTTTATTTATAAATTTTATCATTTATTAGTTGAAGGATATAATAGTGAATTCTAAGCTTTCCTTCAATATTTGCGATCCTTGAGAAAATCATATTAACTTATCTCAAATACTTTACTCTTGCATCCGTGAAAATGGAAAGCGCACAAGCGGAGACGCCACGATGATCCATCTAGATCCGCAAGATCAGAAATGGGTTTAAGCGAATTATCTCCGGCTTGTATCCATCTTGGTAAGTGGAATCGCAACGATCTGCAAGAGGGATAATGATACTTCTGCCTGGCCAACGTAACGGTATTGGGGGCAGCTCGCTCGGATGAGGGGGAGTCTCTGTATAAGAACAGAGCTATGATGTCGAATCACCAACGACAGTTTGAGATATTTTTCTGTTAACAATATATTGATAATTTATTTTAATGAATTTAGTTTTAATTTAACCATTCAGGTAATTGTACTTCGGTACAACTTATGAAATGGAGGTTAGAACATGTATCAATTCCCACTTGCAGCAATCAATCAACAAGAGGCATACGATCTTGTATTTGAAAGTTTCCCGGATGTAGTAAACATTACCGAAATGTGCGAAATGCTCGGCGGTATAAGCAGCAAAACTGCTTATAAATTACTCCAAGAAAACAAAATCAGTCATTTTAAAATAGGCCGGGTATATAAAATTCCTAAAATAAACATTTTAATATATCTCAACCTGTTTTCGTTCACCTTTAATGGCCAGCACTTCGACGCTTTACCGCATTGAACCGACACTTCTATACGTGTTATAATTAATGCGTCAATGGTAGGATCAATGCGGGCTGCTATGAAGGAGGAATATTCATGGTAGCAGGCCACCTACAAGAAAAAAAAGGGCTTTTTTATATGGTCTTGAATTGCAAGGATGAAGAAGGTAAGAGAAAACCAAAGTGGATTCCTACTGGTCTTACAGTAAAAGGAAACAAAAAAAGAGCTGAAGCATTATTATTAGAAACAAGAGTGAATTTTAGTCGTCTTTTAAATGCTGCTGAGGAAGAAACAATAGTTGAACAAATTATCGAAAAAAAACCAGTTGAGGAGCCTGTCGATCTAGGGCCACTGTTTTCTGAGTTCATGCTTCAATGGCTAGCTATGATGAAACATCAGGTTGAATTTATCACTTATGCTTCGTACCATAATGTCATTACTAATCATATTGTTCCTTACTTCGAAGAAAAGGGGTTATTTCTCAAAGAATTATTACCAAGTCACATACAAGATTACTATCAATATGAGCTTGAAGAAAATGGAGTAACAACCAATACGGTTCTCCATTATCACGCTAATATTCGCAAAGCGCTAAAGCATGCTCTTAAAAATGATTTAATTAACACTAATCCCGCAGATAAAATCGAACGACCTAAGAAGAATGATTTTGTCGGCAGCTTTTACAACAAGCAAGAGATCAATATCCTGTTTGAAAAAGTAAAGGGCGAACTGATAGAGCTAGCAGTCATTCTTGCCGCTTTTTATGGATTGCGGCGAAGTGAAGTAGTTGGGTTGAAATGGACAGCTATAAATTTTGAAAACAAAACGATTAGTGTTAGGCACACTGTAACTCCGGTTTATTTTGAAGGTCAGGAACACATCATTGAAAAGGACCGGGCTAAAAACAAACCAAGTCGCCGCACCTTACCTCTTGTGCCAGCCTTTGAGGAATTACTGCTGCGTATTCGTGAGCTTCAAGCTCTCAATAAAGCCATATGTGGTAAATCCTACTGCACTGATTACGAGGAGTATATCTATCTGGATAAGTTGGGACAACGAATTAAACCCGGCTTTATCACACAGAACTTTACTAAAACTCTTAAAAAAAATGGTCTTCGTCATATTCGTTATCACGACCTGCGTCATAGTTGTGCAAGCCTTCTACTCGCTAATGGAGTCAGTATGAAAGAAATTCAGGAATGGCTGGGACACAGCAACTATTCTACAACGGCCAACATTTATTCTCATCTAGAGTACAGTTCCAAAGTATCTTCGGCATCAACAATGAGTGGTGTTTTGGTCTTTTAATAAAAAAAGATCGTAATCCCCTCAACATTTCATGAGAGTCATACGATCTTCTCCTCATTCTCTCCTTCGGAAAAAGGAGAGAACTGCAGGAGAGAACTCGATAAAAAGTTCTCTCCCAAGCTGTTTCAAAAAACAAGGTTTTTCGGAAAAAACCCTTATAAATCAAGGATGCCGAGGACGGGGGTCGAACCCGTACGGTACTCACGTACCGCAGGATTTTAAGACATGAGTTTTCATATCAATGGAATGGAATAAAGCCCAAAAATCCAGTCAAATCAAGGCTTCAACCCGTTCTTGTATTGTTCTCGTTTGGACTGGTTTCTACTGGTTGACCTACAGCCTGCCCCCAGTTCGTCCCCAGCCCGCCCCCTGATTTTATTTGAGAAGAGCCGTATATTCTATAGACGGAAGTACCACTTTTACTATAACAGGAGTTTTGATCCCTTGCGCAGAAATTAAAATCTGTGCAAGGGTTTTTGCTGCTTCCTGGGTTATTGTCTGATTAATATCTATTTGGTGTAATTGCATGCCGCACTTCCTTTGCGCTCAATAATTATATTGTCAAATAAAAACTAAATGCAACCATATCAATTCCTTGAAACGATCTGGTTTCGAATTAACACATTTGTCAATAGGAATTTAACGCGCGAACCGGGTTATCAAGTTCGAATAAATGTGTTACATTGTAAATGAATTTTATAGTTAAGTTGCTTTCTTAAGGGCTTGTCTGCCAGGACAGGCCCTTGAGCATTTTAATGCCAGTTATACTGGATTTTTGACTGATCCCGAATGCATCATGAAGTGCTTTGTAACCTCCAGTGGACATAGTACATCGTTTTGTGTCCCTGGTTATAGAAGTATCAAAATATGCTATCTTATATTCCGAGTCCACCGCTTTTATTTTATTCAAATTTGCTAATACACCGCGATCCAGTCGTATAAAATTCAGTCCTACCTTTCCAAAAGCTGACTCCCAAAATCTCAGTGGGCCTACAGTATAATAATGACCTCTATCAGTATAGATAGATATTAAAACGCCATTATCAAATTGCATGTAGAGTATCTCATCGATTAATAATTGCTGAAGTCCTGCCCCATTTTCATTCTCCGTAACAGTTAGGTAATTCATAAAACCCCTCCATTCATTTTTTTCACCCCTTCATTAAGTGCCATCAATTTGTCCTTGTGTTATAATTCTCTCAAATCACCCTCTTAATTAAATATAGATATTGGAGGTATTATGGCGCTTCTTCAAGGGAAGTGCCTACTGCGGGATCTCCGAGAATCTGTCGGTTTTACTCAGGCAGATTTATCCACTCAACTTATGGATTTATATGGAGTCTCGATATCCACCAGCCACCTCTCGCGAATTGAGCGCGGAGAAAGACCCATGACAACTCTTCAAAAGAGAGCTGTTTGTTTGGTACTAAATTGTACTGAAAGGGATCTGTATGAATGGATATTAACGTAGTAGGCGGAGTGTTTGTCACTCCCCCGCGATAGAAGTTCCCCATAACACGCAATCCAATTCTAGTCAATAATCATTCCTAGCGCGAATATAGTTATATTAAATACCAAATTGTGTATTCTGTATATCTTATTTGGCTGGACAGATTTCCATAGCAAATCCATCTTAGTCTATTTACATTTTTACCTTTTTGTGATATAAAAAAGAGCCCTTCAGGGCTCTACGTAATAACTAATGTTGGGTTAAAAGAAAGTATCTGATCCGCCACCTCTTTAAATCTATAACTCGCTATCATACACCGCTTAGATTTATTGGAGATATCGTGATCGAAATATGCAATTTTCAATGTTTTGTCAAGCACAGTGACTTTTTCTAGATTCATGGAATTGCTACGATCAACTATCCCAAATCTATACCCACTACAATTCAGAACTTTATTCCAATATTTCAGAGTACCAACCATGAAGTAAACATCGTCCGCAGTATGTACGGCAACCTTGTCTGAACTCAATGCAAAATTAAGCATTAAAACAAGACCAGCGTCGATATTCAAAATACCTGATGTTCCTTCGGGATCGCGAGTTACGGTAAGTAGTATCACGTCCCCACCCCCAACCCCCGATTATTTAAGCAGTTCTTCAGGCACTTCTCCTGAATATACATACCACGCACTGTTTGTGCTTACTGTTCCCAAGGCAATAAGTCCCAAAAGCGCTGCCACATTAAGCAATGTATATCTTTTGATTTTAAAATAAATATTTTTCATGTTTTTTCACCTCCTTTCAATCTAATCAGTGAAATGCTTTGAGCGAAAAATGCGGCCGCCAGTACAGAAGAACCAATAAATATGTTTAGTGAAACAATTATCATAGAGATTAACTTTAACAAGGGGTAATACTTTTTTGGTGTTCGTGATTGCTTTTCAATGTTAGAAGGAGCATAAATGGCCACCAATATCAGGCTGATCAGCCCTACACTTAAGATATGTTTATATTGGAGGTCTGTCAGGGATATTGCGGTGATGAGTGCGGTAGAAAACAGCACGCATTTCATCCCAGACTTCATATGATATCCTCCTGAAGCTTGACGTAATAGTGGAAACGCCAGTAGTGCAATTATTACTTCTGCAATTCTCCCGGTGATCAATGAGATTAACAACGATAAAATAATGATCATTGCTGCATTGATAACTACCGAGAGCGCAAATCTCATTACCGCTGTTGATGTAGGGCTATCAGGGACATTTCTTTTTATACTTTCAGCCATTCTCATAGCAAGATATTCAATCACGTTCCTTCTCCTTTTTAATCGCAAAATAGATAAAGAATAATAGTGCAATTGATACAGAAATTACATCCGTTAAACTATTTCCGTTGTAAAGCAACCATACAGATGTAACAAGCGCAATGCCAATAAGTATGCATACATATAAAGTCTCGCGTCTCAGTCTCAGTCTTTCAAATTCGAATGTGAACCCTCCACCTAGCGCATAAAACATCCTTGCACCACCGATGCCTATTACGCTACTTATCACTTGTAGAAAGTAACCCTTCTCCGGATGTGAACTTAATTCAGAAACAGATAAATATCCAAATGATAATTGAACTAAACCAACTTGCAATAATACAAATGCGAAATAGCCCATAACTGAAATAACGGCTGACCACATAACTGGTATGCGAGTTACAGTAGTAAATAATAATATGAACAACAAAATGTTAATTAGAGGTACAAACGCTGGTAATTCTAGGTCTTTCCTCAGGAAAAAACTTTGTAAATCCATTAATAAAATAATAAATAGCGCCGGGAAAATGATCTCAGAAGGTTTTAGTCTAAACAGTGCACAGGTGATGAAATAAATAGCTATAAACTCCAAAGTTGAAAAGAAAACAAATCCCATAGGTTCCCACGACACTAAACAACACCGCCTGACATAATTTTCATCTACTAGATAAAGTATAAAACTTTTGACCTATATGAGTATAGTAAAATTTACATTATAACCACTTGCCAGGCGGCGTGTTTTACGGTTATTCACACTTCAAATTCAGACCAGCCAGGCGGCAGTTTTCCCTCCGAAACAAGGTCCAGAAATTCTGCCTCTATCAACACCAGAAACACACCTCCAATCTCCACGCTCGCACCTATAATCACCTGTTTTTTATCCAAGGTTACGGACTCACCGACTCCAATTACAACTCCCTGCTTGCCGCCATACCCGCTACCATGTCCTTTAGCGATCCGGACCGGCAGCCCAACGTGCAAATCTTCAAATTTCATTGCATAACCACCTTCCCGGTACGGCGCAGCCAATCCATTTGGGCGGTGATGTGCGTTTCCCATTTTACATCTTTTGTTCTTCGGGCTTGGATCAATTGGTTATTCAGGAAATTCATGTCCAAGCAATAATCGGCATTCGCTTTAAGGCAGTGCTGCAGTTCTATAAACAGTTCCTCAGTTAATGGTCCCTTCAAATTTTCCTGGAATATTTCAGCTAGTCTGTGATGTGCAGGTAACATACTTCATCACTCCTATCATGTGAGGACGCGCGCAGTCCTCGTTTGGCGGATTCCGCGACCATCCCGGCATAAATATCCGGTAGGTTTCGACCAGCCTGCCAGGCCGGTCCAAGGCGCCGCAGCGCTCATCAGGCGGTTAATAATATTCATCGCGCATACCTTTTGCCTAATGACTTTCACGGGAATCCTTTGGTTCGTGAAAGTTGACCGGCTCACCGTAAATTCCGTAGAAAGTTGCTTGCACCCCAGAGATTCGGCCCGCGCAGGCCATTGCATTTTCTATATCTCCGGCTTCTCGCGCTTCCTGCATATCCCGCCGGTACATCTCTATCACATTTTTAGCCCATGCTCTCGCTTCGATTACGCTTTTCATTTTAAGACCTCCAAGGTTAATGCCCTCCGGCTGTAGTTTTGTGGGACCGTAGCCCCGTGTTATTACAGTTGATTTTTGAAGATAAACTTTGCCTGCTGGAAATTTTCCGTTTCCGCAATTTCTATCCCTGCGACCAGCACTTTGAATTTTGGCATTACGCGGGTTTCGAACATGGTCGGTATTTTCACTGAATGATCCCTTACTTCAACCGTTTGGCCGTCCTTGTTTTTACTTCTCATTTTCACATTGTCCATATCCCTTATCCCTCCTGCGTATGCCCGTCCGCATTACCCTTGACTCTAATTTAGTGTCGGTTGATGTATCCAATATATCACGACCCTATTTTAGTGTCAATAACAAATTGACACATTTTTCGAGTCATTGTATGCTTGTCTTGAGGTGATTACATGAAGAAAGTCAGATCGAACCTAAAAAAACTTGCCGACGATAAGGGCAAGTCGATTAGGCAAGTTGCAAAGGATATAGACTACCGGTTCGAAACCGTCCGGCAGATGTATAACGATGAATCAAAACACTTCCCTCGGGATCTTTTGGACAAGCTGTGTGCCTATTTTGAATGTGATATAAGTCAATTACTTGTTTATGAAGATAATGAAGAAACCCCGCCAGTATAATCACTGACGGGGCATTTTTATATTAGACTCGAAACATATCATCTGTTTCGGTCCGGCTTTAACTGCATAATTCAATTTATTCTCTCTATTTGTTGAATAATACTAAAATTTGGGATATAATGAAAATATTGATTTTACCACATTTTTGAAAAAAAGGAGTGATTAGATTGGTTAGAAAAAAAAGAGTTTTATATTTTTTACTAGCTTTAGCTCTCATTGTTTTCCCTTTCAGTAATAAGGTAACAGCAGATTCCTCGGTTACTTCTGATGTGTACTCTTATATTGAAGTTCCTGGAATAGTAGACAAAATACCAGATAATCACCAGATAAGATTGAATACACAAGCTATACAGGCTTACCCATCTTGTAACAAAAATGGTTGGACTTATGGAGATACAGGTTCTACTCGTTTTACATCTCAACAATCTTTTAGCGGAGGATTGCAATGGGGCTTTGAAGTCACACCTTCTGGTTATGCAATCTTAGGAAGCCCCCCAACTATTACTGTTTCTATGGCTGGAGCTTCAGTTACTAAATCAAGCGGAATAACCAGAACATTATACCCAGGTTCTTTGTATAGCCCGCATACTTATGGTTATCCTGCTACTTATCACGGAAGCATAACAAACTATAATTATATTGGTAGTACAGCTCCTGCTTACTTTGAGTCAGGCGATTTATTAGGTCTGACGTTTAATTTTGTTGGTTCCACAGGTGGAAGTGGAACAGCTTTTGTTTATTGCGAATATCAATAATAGGATGTGGATTATGAAATGGATGAAAAGAATAACTCATCTCAGGAACCAACAAACTATTTCGAAACCATAATCAGTTCTAAGAAAACTGCGGGCGACAATATCCCTCAAAATATCAGTTGGTATGAAGAGCCTATGATTTTTGACACCTTACGTGAAGCAGACGAATGGATTGGTAGTGAAGCTTATAACAAAATTGGTTATGAGTTTGATGGCTATATAACTCTAGATGCTAAACTTGCTTATTCTTTGGTCTACCAGTTGATTAGAAACAAAAAATTCAGAGAATCTGCAGAGGTTTATGCAGATGAAAGGTTCATTCATAATACTAATTACTATTTTGTATGGATTAATAAGGAAAATTCTAAAAATTAATAAAGATTCAAAAAGAGTCATATATGAATACGACTCTTTTTTGAATTCTTTTCTTACTATGAGTTAATTATGGCTACCGTCCGTACCCCACGTTATCGCCGCAGGCTGGTCCTTGATCCGCTCCCAGCTCTCGATCACCACCGCGCTCTCTGGTGGACTCCCGGGCTTCCACTCAATGTACACTTCGTCTGCCAGCTCTTACAGCACTACTTTGATCTTTTCCGGAGTCCGTCCACTTTTGGTCTCCAATTGTGCAAGGGTGGGCACGTACCTGTGATGCACTGAACTATGCCACATGATCATCAGCAGCTTCCGTGCCATATCATCAAGCATATCTCCGCTCCTGCACCGGCTGCCAAGCGAGGATATTGGCGGACAGGAATACCCGGGGCGCGCCGGTAGTTAGGCAGGTCGCGCGTATACGGCCATCACGGATGCCGTGTACATCAATCTTCCTCTGCGTGATCTTCCCTGCTTTATCAACATATACGATTTCGATGGTTTGACCTGCTGCCATTTTCATCTTCATCGCCTCCAAAAAAATAAGAACATTTGTTTGTATTATAACCAAACGTACGTTCTATATACAATATGTAAGATATTCTTTTACTAGGATAAAAAAGATTTTCATCATATTTACTCACTTTATTACATATATAGGCATATTTGTTTAGACAATCTTTCTTTGTTTTTGTAAAGTCAGGTAGCATTAATACATAATAAGGAGTGTACCGAATGAAGAAAATCAAAATAATATTAATGTTTTTGCTTATTTTCGCAGCTTTTCCTATTTCCAACATCTTAGCCGCAAATGAAGATTTATTGTCGGGCAAGTTATTTGTTTCACCTAATAATAAAGTTAGCAATCTAGCTTATATCACTGACAATAAAGACAGTACAACATCATGGTGGACTGGAATTGAAACTATTTATTATGAATTCTCTGAGCCAGTTAACATTTCTAGTGGTAGATTTATACTTAATACTTCAAACTCTAAAGCTGGAGTTAAATTATATGATGATACGGGAGCACAAATATATTATTCAAACTCTTCGGCTGGTACATATACCATTGGGGCGCTATCTAATGTAAAACGTATTGAGGTTATAGGTACATATTCCAACGACTTCGGTGGATCAAGCATTGCGGATTTTAAACTTTATGGATCTGTGACTGTTCCAACACCGACGCCAACAGTAACGCCTACACCTACAGCAACACCTACTGCAACACCAACACCAACACCAACACCAACACCGACAGCAACACCTACTGCAACACCAACACCTACTGCAACACCAACACCGACAGCAACACCAACACCGACAGCAACGGCAACGGCAACAGCAACACCTACACCAGCGCTTGATCCTACTCTTGATGTAGCCATCGCTCCCGAAAAAATCGGTGTAGGCAAAGAGTTTACTGCTGATATTTCACTTAAGAACGTGAAGGATATTTATGCTGAAGACTTCGAAATCAGATATGACAATAAGCTTCTCCAATACCTAGGCTTTGAAGAAGTAACTGGCTATAAGGTATATAACAATCCAACCGATCAAAACGGTTCCGTTCGCTTTGTAGTAGCCAGCCAAGGGGAAGAATATGGTATTAACAAAGACACTGTAGTTATAAAACTTAAGTTCAAGGCAAAAGCGGTAGGAACAGCTGTGGTCGATTCTACGAAGGCAAGGATCGCGGACACAAAGGAAGAATATGATCTAAAAAAAGACAACTGCTTAGAGGACAGCATTATTATTGAGGCTGCTGATGTCAACAAATCAGGACAGTACACCCTACTCGATCTCTCAATTGATGCTAGATATTTCAAGTATTTCGCGGCTGATGTTGACCCTGTAAAGTACAACGCACAGCAAGCCGGTGATGAATACGTTAATGATGATGATCTACTCTTCATTGTGGATCAAATGCTAAACAATCCAGACTACCAGCCTAATACTTAAATACAATATCAGCAAGAAACCCGTCAAGCTCAGACTTGACGGGTTATTTTATGTATACTCTAAACTCAAAACGTTCCCGGATAAATCGGCCACCAGCAATCTTCACACTTTCTGGAGAGTATCCCTCTACTATACCCCCGTAATCCATGATATGCCCTTCAGGATCGTCTTCTGGCCTGAACCATACAGATACCTTAGACTGCGTCAAGGCTGCGACCAGGAAGTCCATATCACTCTCCAGGACTTTATATGTGGTACTCAAGCAATCACTCCTTATGAAAATACCCCGCCGAAATTGGCAGGGTACAGTACTTCCGTTACATCTATTTTAGCTTGGCTGGAACAATGTGTAAATGCTATTTCGCAGAATATTCATCCACACTGAAGGTAAGAATCTTATCGAAGATCACATATTCAGTACGTTTGCTGAACGGCCCTTTATTATTGTCATGCTTGTTGATTGCATACGATGCAGTACCTGTACCGGCTTGCTTATTCTCATACCAAGTAATGAAGGAATTTACTTCTTCCATGCTCAGGTCAAACTCTTTTTCAAGGCCGGTGTTCATCGTCACAACCAGGATTGCCCGATCGCCTGTAGGCTGCTCTGGTGTTGGAGACGGGGTTACAGTTGGTGTTGGCGTAGCTGTTGGTGTTGGCGTAGCTGTTGGTGTTGGCGCTAAGGTCGGTTCTGGTGTTACAGTAGGCTCTGGTACCGCTGTTGGCGAAGGTGTTGGTTCTGGTGTTTCTTCAGGTTGGCTATACAAATTAAATTCAACTAAATTAAGAGTCGAAGATGGTCCTTTTTGTACAATCCATACCTGTTTCACATTTATAGCTGGTTTAGAAAATCTGTAGATACCACTATCGCCAATAATTTCTTCACCGAGAATGCTCCCATCAATGGTATTCCCCTTACTATCTAATAGAAAAATGAATATTTTCTCCTTATTGTAATTTGTTATTTTCATTTTATAAGAATTTATACTAACAGGATTACTGAAAGTGTAGAATATTGTATCTGATTTATTACTATCACTTCGCTCATATATCCAAGGAAAGTATGTTTGGTCATTATTGTCCGTTATTACATTCGTATTACCTAATTGATTAGTCGTATTTGAACCAATAGCAATTGTTTGGCCATCCAATAGACCAACAGGACTTTCAGCGGCTTTTGTTAAATTTGGTACAGCAATTAAGATAATCAAGCATAAAACTAAGAATCCAGCAATTTTCTTTTTCAATATCGTTCACTCCTTCAATATGTATGCATCAAGCCTACACTAAATAAAGGCGAACAAACAGTCTGTTATTCGACAGAATTTTACAATACACTTAAGGGTTATTGAGGAAATATGTGGATTTAAGTCAATGAACAGAAAAAAGCCCACCGACCACTTAAGGGTTGATGGGCTTTTACATTTTCCGATGCTTTCGGACTGCACGCTCGGTGCTTCCGATCCGTGTAATAATACAATATCACATTTGGAACATTATGTATATGACGATAAGGAAAATTTTCCTGAACGCAAAGAAATACCCCACCATTATCGGCAGGGTACGGTACTTCCGTTACATTTATTTCATTGTACCTGGAACAAGTTGTAAATGTTATTTCGCAGAATATTCGTCTACGCTGAACGTAAGAATCTTATCGAAGATCACGTATTCTTTTCTGCTGGTAAATGGGCCTTTATTATTGTCATGCTTGTTGATTGCATATGAGGCGGTACCAGTGCCGGCTTGCTTGCTCTCATACCAAGTAATGAAGGAATTCACTTCTTCCATACTTAGGTCGAATTCCTTTTCAAGACCGGTGTTCATCGTTACAACCAGGATTGCTCGGTCGCCTGTTGGTTGTTCTGGAGTTGGAGACGGGGTTACAGTTGTTGTCGGCGTCGGCGTCGGTGTTGGCGTCGGTGTCGGTGTTGGTGATGCTGTTGGAGTTGGTGTCGGTGTTGGTGATGCTGTTGGAGTTGGTGTCGGCGTTGTGATTGTTATTGATTCCACTGTACCGATACTCCTATTTGCAGTAGTGTTTGAACTCCCCCCAATGACAAATATTTGATCTTTGTACACAACAGCACTAGTCCCGCTTCTAGCTTCATTTAAATTACTATGCAACTCCCATTTATCAAGCAAAGGATTATAGAATTCTGTTGTTTTAGTTTCTGAAGTGGGGCTTACTCCCCCGACAGCATAGATTCGATCATTTACTACACCGACTGCCGGTCCTCCTCGAGGATAGTTCATGCTTGCCTTAGTATTCCATGTATCGTTCTCAGGATTATATACACGCAAAGTATCGTAGGAATTAAGTGATTCGTTACTAAAGACCCTTCCACCTACCAAGTAAATATTATTGTTATAAGAGACTGCGGTAGCTACATGCACATTTCTGTCCATATTATTTTTCTCTGCCCAAGTATCATTAATTGGGTCATATTCATATACATTGTTATGCGAAACATATCTGTCTGTGAATGACAATCCCCCAAAAAGATATATTTTTCCATTATAGCTTGCTGCAGTTTGCCCCATGAGAGATGCCGGCATATTTGTCTTTTTTGTCCATGTATTAGTCGCCGGATCATAAACTTCTACATTGTTGCTAAAAACTCCGTTGTTGACCGTGTAATAATTACCTGTGTAACCACCAAAAACATATATTTTTCCATCAACTTCAGCAAATGCAGAACCAGACCTTGGAGTTGGGATGTTTGCTTTCATCTCCCAAGTTTTGCTTTCAATATTGTACTTTTGAACATAATTGAAAGACATATCACCCCCAGATCCACCAATAACATAGATATTTCCATTGACTTGGGCGACAGCCGCACCCGCCACAGGATGAGGTAGGTCAGCAACAACTGCCCAGCCCCCACTATTTTCTGCTGCGTTTGCTTTAGGGAATGAGAAAGATAGACCTATCAATATAGCGCATAATAACAGCATTCCCTTTTTTATAGAATCTCTTTTCATATTAATTTCCCCCTATTTTTATGTTACTTCGTAAGGGTACTCTAAAAAATGCCAAACAAACAGTCTATTATTCGACATTTATTTACAATACACTTAAGGGTTATTGAGGGAATATGTGGATTGAAGTCGGGGAGATGGCTTATATCATTGGGTAGGGAAAATTTCCCTGAGCACAAAAAAAGCCTACAATCTATATAGACTGTAGGGGCCTATTAATATTTAGGTTTCGTCTTCTTCTGCCGGATGTTTGGAAATGAGATCACTAACGCTCGTTTGTAATATAAGAGAGTCAATCTTTGCTTTTATTAAATGCAAAAAGTTTGCTCCATTTGAAATCATTCTAAAATCCTCAATGTTAAAATCAATAATGGAAATTTTCTCGTCTAATCTTTCTTTTTGAAGGAACAATTTTTTAGTGAGACCTATTGCAGAATCCCAACCACCTCTTGCTGCCATACCATGAAATGAGAAGAGAAATCCGAATCTCGAAGAATTAGTACAGGTTAAAGAGTAAAGTTTCCCTACCCAAGTAACACTTATTTTTTTGTCATAATTTTTGCATTCCGATACCAAAAAACTGCTGTTAGTTTTATTTACAGGCAGGAACTTTTCAAACATTATGCCTTTGAAATTAAACTCAACAAGTTGATCTATTTCATTTGTGCTGTTCCGGATGTTGTCATGAACTTCAAAAAAACCAGATTTCTGCCAAAGAAACGAAACTAAATTTTCTAAAGCTTTACCTTTTTGTAGTGTATTGTTATCACCTTGAGTAATTTTTGTTTTAGTCACTTTCTTTTTGTTAACTTCCTCAAGGTTTTCTAGTAAGACTTTATACTCCAACATATCCTCGTCACTAAGTTTTGACAATGTATTAAAATGTTCTTCAACATCATCAATGTCTGTAAACTTCAGATAATCTAATGGTGAATAACCAGCACTACTCATCGGTTACCACCTTAAATACAGCTACGCTGTTCTTAACGTGCTCTAACTCACAATCACATGATTCGCAGAACGTAGATTCGGGAATTTCAGCAATAGTATTGTATATTTCCCCAGTAAATTGCCCACAACGATGACAGTACATCTCAAAAACAACATTGATAATTTTCAAACGTTTGATTATGTCCAACACCTGATACGCAACCGACATAGTGACATTTAACCGACGTATTAAGAGACCCGGATAAATAAGCTGCCCCTTTTTATAAGTCGATAGGATCTTTAGTAACTCCTCCATCTTCCGATCCGTCAATATTTTCGAGTCGATCAAACTCGATTTTATTTTTAATAATGTAGTCGGTGACATTATTCATCTTCTCCATATTGGATTGTTGTCCATAATACTGCAAAAAACTATACTCTTGATTTAGGTAATCATGCTTAAATTTCACTGTAGTACTCTTGCCTTTATCTGTATCTTTCCAAATCAATGCAATCCAAGGCAAGCTCGCGTTTGTCTCTATTTCTGCTATAAACCCATCGAGAAGTTGCTTTATCTCTGAGCTTTTCTCAAAAAGCTCCTCATTGGCTCTAATTAATTCCTTAAGTTCACCAAGCAAGGGAAGGATATAATTTTCATTAGCCCCTGCGTCGAGAACAGCTTTACCACCATTAGGTAAACTCATTGACTGCGAGTGTACACTTACTTCGTCTTGTTCAAGGGTTTTTATGTAGTCGATTACGGCCGGAAAATTGATATTTTCAAATTGGCAATTCAATTTCCCTTTAAACCAATTTAACACAAGTTCGATCTGTTGAGTGTAAAAAAAATCGTCATCTTGAAAATAAGGCTTGACTCTATCCATTCTAATTTCTACGACATTAAGGTGTTTATGATAAACAGCTATGATAGGGTACTTGTACTGTTTCTTTGTTTCTGTATTTGGAGGGAAGCCTGAAAGAAGCCGACTGAATTTGAACATAATGATATTTCCAATGGAGTATTGGGTTGGAATAATTGAAGTAAACCTCTTTTCATCAAACACGTAGTCATTGGGTCGATTGGCTGAAAAAAAATCAACGCTTTCGCCAGATTTGAGTCGGACATCAATAAGACTTTCGTCAATTTCAGTAAGAGAAAACAAGACTGCGAATTTATATGATTTTAAAAATTCGTCCTTTTCTATGTGCCTAACCACCGTTTGAGCCCTTGCGATACCTTCTGAGAGTTGAAGTCCTTCATCTTCTATATCAGATAAATCCAAGACAGATTTACCTCTCACCATTGTCTTACTCTTTTTAAGACGTACAACATCACCTTTTTCCATTTCTTTCAACAATTTAGCGCGAGCATATTTCGGATAACTTTCACTTACTGTTGAAGAAAGTATTTGCGAATAATTTGTTACGTTTTCTGGTATCTCCTGCGTCTCATTGTTAGGATGTTCTGTCATTAATCTCACCTATCATTAGTATATTTGGGATATTCCACCTAAAATATACCATCTAAGCTTAAGGAAGGATATGGTTTTCTTATTTATTTGCCCACCAGCTTAAGCCAGTGGGCAAATGTACATCTAGTCCTTATCAGTATATCCCTTGCCTGCCTCCGGGTTGCTTACAATCCCCAGTACTACCAGGATGCCCAAGACCGCATTAACTGCCGCTGTCACCTCGTCATACTTCTCCGGCGCCAGTTGAAACCCGAAGATCGCTCCAACGGTCTGCACTCCCAGCAGCACTGCTGCCGTCAAAGATACCCACAAGCCACGATTCCGCCATTTGCTGTTCATTATTTAGCCCCCTTGGTTGTGAGTGTGGCCGTCTTCGTTACGTTGTTCCAATTCACCTTAGCGCCGAGCGCCTCGCCTACGGCAGCCAACGGAACATATACTCTACCCTCAATCAAAACGCTATCGTCCGCCAATCTGTTACCGTTGACTACTGTTCCTGCCTTATCCACTTTCATGTCTTCATCCTCCTTTGTTTTTAACGCGGCATATAATCGGCTCCACGGAAATTTGGGTCCGGGGCAGTGTGGCTTTCGAACCGGGTCCACCTGAAAATGTCCAATGACATGCCGCTCGTCCAGAGCTATAGGCTTGCCGTAGAGGCGCTTAACCTCAGCGCTGATATATTTGTGCAGCCATACCGTAGCGGCGAACTGCGCCTGTGTGAGCGTCCCGTCCGTGCCCTCATGCTCAATGCTGACGGTGTATTTGTTTGGGTTTGTGGGCGATTGCTCCTTTATTAGTGGCGCTGTTGCTTTTGCGATTGAAGCGACTGACAATCCATTCGCCCAGGCCATGAGGTCAATCGGTACATACTGATGGATCTCTCCGGCCTTGGATACGCCAAAATGAGCGCTGCTCTGTTCGTTGCCTGACGATGTAAACCAGGCATCCATGCTGCTCATGGTGCCGCTGCTGATATGGTCCACGATTGCAATCGGAGCGTGACCGTCCCGGCTGCTGCTGTTGGTATACTTGTTGCCTTTTTGAATGATATTCATATGAACCTCCTTATGCTGATTGGTCATTGTCTGGATGCTCCGGCTTGGCCGGGTTGTTCTTGGCCTTATCCTCCGAAAGCTGTAGTAAAAAGTCTTTCATGACTTGCGGCAACGGCACACCGATAACGCCAAAATTTTCAATAACCGATAATCCTTCGCGGCCGGCATAAAAAAGGATCGCAGCCATCCGGAATACCGGCGCTCCAGGCTGCACCCAATCGTCCACCAGCGCTGCCAAGCCGACAACAAAAAGGACGGTTACCTTTCGGATACCGCCCCAGAACATAATGTCACTGCTGACCGTCTTGGTCTTGATTGCCCCCGCTACGCCGCTGGCATAATCAGCAAGCATAAGCACGATAAGCAATTCCAACGGTTTGTCGTACCCTCCCAACCAACCCGCAGCCATAGCAAGCAGTCCGGCCCCCGCACTCGTTACGCCCGTAGCTATCTCCCGTGTGCCAGAGCCTACGGCAGCTGTGTAGACCGTAGTAACGATATTTTTAATATGATTGAGCATTCCCCCTGCTCCCCTCTATTTCTAATGTAAAAAAGTAGCCCCCGGGGATCCGAGGGCAAAATAAAAACGCCTCTATGGGCGTCGATGATGTGTTGTTATTATGAAATAAAGAAGCACCTCTTATGAAAAAGAGGTGCTGGTGTTTTTGCTAATTAAATTAATCGTAAACTGCAAAATTTAAACGATATGCAGGAGCAGTCGTAAAATTTGGTGCATCAACAACTAGATATACAGTTGCCCCTGGAGGGACCATAACATTTGAAAACAATTGTCCCTCGGCAGTACCTGCTTGAGCAGTATAAAGCGGTCCGAGTTCGTTCTGATTAATATAACTAACAATCAAGCCTGCTCTAGTAGGTCCGTTTCCACTCATTCCACCAATGCGAGGCACCACTCTTTTATAGCTAGATGATGTATTGGTCCATTTAAACCAGTCCTGATCCGTTGGGCTTTGTATAAAAAGATCGTAAATAGCACCTCCACCATCATTGAGGACAATAGATACTGCCGTTGCGCGAGTATCTCCAACACCTACAATATAAGGTGTCACTGTACCAGTAGGAGCAATTTCAGTTGAATTAACATCTTCGGCAAATGCGGAAGCCGATGGTACCATAACTACTGCAGAGATAAGAAGTACAGAAAGAAGCTTTTTAATTTTCACTATTCTTCCGCCCTTCGATACATTTGTTAATCGGCCGACTACATAGTAAATATTACCTTAATTCCCATCTAGATAGTATAGTCCAAAAGATGCCAAATCTTTATTTTTATCAGCACAATAAATTTGTTAGATATTGGTGAAAAACAGATATAGAAGTCAATTTCTGTTTTCTATCCTTTTCTATGCATTTATAATGTAGGGAGAAAGCCCCCGGACATTGTCCGAGGGCAAAATAAAAACGCCTTGAATCGGCGCTGTGTAGGTTTGCTTCTCACTAAGTTGATTCTTTCAACTTTTCTTTTGGTTCCGGTTCTTCTTTAGGTTGTATCGCGGCCAACATTTCACCGACTGTATGATCTACCTTCTCTAGAATTTCATGTTGACGACCCGGGTAGAAGCTAAGAACTGAAATAATGGTTTCAATGAGTTCATCTGCTGGTTTTGTGAGATCAATCGACAGCTCGATCTTCTTTACAACCGTCAATGGTATTCCTCCTTCCGGACAACAGTAAAAGGCCTCTCCGTAAGAGAGACCTTCTTAGTTATAGGATATAGTAGTTTATATGCTGTATTACTACGGGTTTATTTTAGCATCATCAATCGTTGTTTGTGTACCAGCTATGCATAATTCAACAACTATGATGCTTGGTTACTTTGGCAGAAGATTCAAATCCTTTCGAGGGAATAAAAAGATTCCTAAAAAAGACTCAAAGTTCATCACCATATAGTTCATTTTCCCCTCCGGCATTCTTATAGGCCGAGAGAACTTTCTGCATTGCCTGTTTCTGTCGTTTACTCAAAACTATGTCTTCCTGGTACAATCCCCCTCCAATACATCGCACAATTGTTTTCTCAGCATTAGCCATAGCCTTTATCATTTTTAAATCATCAAGATAAACATCACTATCATAAACTTCCTGAACAGTGGTGTAAGAAAAGGACTTTTGTATTAAATTATCTGCATGATTAATTTCAAAGATTTGTCCATCAGCATTTATCTTAATCCACCTTGTGTTGATCTGAGCTGTACCGATATAATTAACTACAAATCTAAGATCTGAGACAATACCTTCTTTATTTTTGATAAAGTAAACGTAAGCATCACTTTTACCTATGTTATCTATGGTTGTTTGTGCATAATATGCCGAGAATTCTTCTACCTCGTCCCTTTTTTCAATCAGACCAGATAACGCTTTTTTGACTTCTTCGGGTGATTTCGTAGGTTTAGGTGGTGTATTATTCGCCACATTTGAAGAGCACGCGGTTAAGAAAATGGCAGCAAAGAATAGTAGTAATAGTCTCCTTCTCATTCTACTTCAGCAACGCGGCAATCTTCGCATCAAGATCTGTAAGTTGTTGTTGGAGTGTGGACAGTTCAGTTTTGCGTTGCTCCAGAATAGACTTATATGAATCAACAGTACCTTGAACCTGTTGGGCCAATGCACTGTTTGTACTTAAGTCTTTGACCTGTGCTTCATAAAGAGGTATCACATTCGTTTCCAGGTCAGTAATATTTGCCTTTTTTTGCTCAATGACTGCACTTACCTTTTCTCGCTCAACCTGCAAATCAGCAACACTTTTCTGCTCAGACGTCGCCGTTGCTGACGACCCTTGGTTTGTTTCACTCATAATAATTTTCTTCCCTTCTACTTTAAGCCCGGCACCAGTGGCCTCTGCGACAGCGCGGACCGGTGCGTAAGCTGAACCGTTTATAATAACTGCTTCAGCTACCTTCTTTCCGTTCTTCTCAATAGTGTAGACTCCCGACACTTTTTTTCCAATTAAGCTGACTGATTCCGCAAAAACAGACGCTCCTCCAAATAATAACGCCCCGACGATTACACCGGAAACAAACTTTTTCAATGTAAGCACCCCTTTGGTAAAGATTTCTACTCTTATTATCGTCATAGAACGATAAAAGTTTCAAGCTTATTTGGGGATATTTACTTGTGCCAGAAGTATTCCCGTAGCGCTCCAGAGTTTCAAGTTTCTTGATGTTGGGTCAAAGGTCATGTTGCTCGCTGCTGTAGTATTGCTAATTTTTTGATCTAGGATATCTTGCAAGGTTGAGAGGGTTGAATTATTGAAAAGCTGATTCCAAGACGAGATTCTTACATATCCACTTGTCGGATTTAGGTTAACATCTGTCCCGGAGATTGTCGCGCTACCTAATGCCTGAAATATGAACCCTGATGTCGGAGAATTAAAGATCGTCGATTCGCTCCCGTTAGCAAGGAAACGAATCTTACTGACTCCACCGTCATACGCCGGAATTAAGATCCCACTATTGGCATCGGAGTATACTCCAAACGCTACACTTGTAGGATCAATTTCTACTCTCGGATAAACACCAGATGATCCTGTTCTAAATCTAGCACCTGTGATAATACCTCCAATAATCTCTCCACTGGCATAAATGTTCCCCTCGAACGTCCCACCTCTGGCATTAATGGTTCCTTGGAATGTCCCATCACCTGCAAACACACTACCGGCAGAATTAACAACAAATCTCCCGTCTCCCACATTAATAGATGATCCCACGATAGCCCCGCCTGAAAAATTAGAATTAGCGATGGACGCATAATTTGCCGTCAATTTATTCGCTACCAAATTCCCGGCCATATCTACTCTGAACGGTGCTTCATTGAAGTTTGCATGTCCCGCAGCAATCCCATTGGTATTAATCTGGGTAACTGCATTCCCGCTCCCGATTAGCATTGAGACAAAACTACCAAATTGCCCAATAACCGTCTCTGCAAGCACCCCGCGTGCCGTCACCGCCGACCGGACAGTCTGCCATCCATCAGTTGAAATACCTAGCCCTTTAGAAGTAAGCCTGACTTGTTCAAGGGGATTTGTCTTCTCTTGCGCCAATATTCCGCCGTCAGGTGGATATATCAATTCTGTTTTTGAGTTATTAATATCTATAATGACTTGCTTTGCTACAGCTTCGAAAAGTTCTGTTCGAATCCTGCCATTTGAATAGAGATTATCTACAAGTTTTTTGCTCTTATCCAAATCGGCAATAATATCATCCATATCTTTTACTGCAATATTGGATAATGTGGCCTGTGCGTGCTTCTCTTTGGTATATGGGTATTCTGTCAATTCCATAATCCGGGCCTTTAAATTAACTAGTTCTATGTCTGGGTCATGGCAATAGGCAGTGTCTCCAAGGTTTGGCTTGGGTTCGCCGCTTTTAATTTTGTATAGGTCAGCACTGTCGGCTGTAACCTCGAAACTCGGGGTCTCCTTTTCTCTCAGGGTCTTCCTTCCAACTTCCAAGAGGTCGGAGACTTCTTCGATATCCTGTTCAATTATTTCCCCGTCAAAAAACGGCACTGAATTACTTGCCCAAGTTGCAGCGTAGGGAGAAATAAGGTAATTGACTTGCAGGATTCCGTTAACAATTGCCCCCGGTACAGCCTCCAGTAACGTCCTCTCTTCGTTTGTCAGGATTGATGATGGTTGACCTATCCACGTTCTGCCGTCCTTCATTTGGCAATACAGACGGGTTACAAGCGATGATGCATCGTCTTTAAATTGGTCTGAGACGATATTCTTCTTTATCCGGTACTGTAACCCGTTGTCTGCTCCGATTTGCTTTTTGAGGTGAATAACGAAGTTATCAGGTTCAATCTCACACCCATACATTTCAATAATCTTGTTGAGCGCTTGAAGGCAATTTCCTTGTCCAAAATCCTTAACATCATATAAGTCAAAGGTGTCGTCAATAGAAAACGTAAATCGTCCCCCTGTGGCCGCAGAAATTAAGTTGGTCAATTGCGAAATATGAACACCGTAAGCTTCAGCAATGTAGGAGGCGTATGGAAATTTGAAATCTGTAAGTTTGAACATTACGTGCGTACACATAATGGATGCCGTAAGCTTCCTATCTTCTCGGACTCGGGACCGACTATTGATTACATAATATTGTCCGCGTTCGTCCTTGACATGGCCTTTGATCAATATCTTTTCAAGATAGTCTTTAGAATTCATCGGCACCAAAAAAGACAACTCATAATCTGAATTGATACGGCGTTTACGCTCGACATCATAAACTTTCACTAGCGCTCCGATTGGCACCATATTTTTATCATAGGCCTGAAGGTAGTTCAAATAGCATCTTCCTCTCCTTAAGGAAAAGTTTCCTTACGTACAAAAAATAGCCCCCGTAGATCCGAGGGCAAAATAAAAACGCCGCTAAGGGCGCTACCTGTAATTTTTATTTATCTTCAGCCAGATATTCCAGTCCGCTTTCGGTCAAAACCTCCAACACACCAGGACGCAGTGTAGACGGCACTTCCACATACTTGGTCTTACCCAAGATTACACGCTGTGCGAAAAACATAACTACCATGATATCACCCCCTCTCCAGGCCAGTAGCCAATAGAGCAACCGCCGGATCATTTGTACAGTTGACTTGCCATTTCGGAGATTACATCCTCGATAAAATCCGACCGTTCGGATTGTGCACTGAGTTGCGCCTTCAGCAGTGCATTCTCCTTTCGAAGCACTTCAAGCTCTGAAGGTGGTAATGGTGGTGCACTCGCCTGTTCACCGGCTAGTTCTTCGGCCGTTTTCTCTCTTATTTCGTGACCGTCTAATTTGTACCGGCCAGCGCCTTGGCTAAGTTTGTGCCAATCCTCCGTGTCTATTGGCAATGCTGATTCTGGTATGTCTTCTCCATGAATCGTGTCTACATAAAAACCAGTTATATTTCCATCACTTGCAAAGTCTACATAGTACTGCATACTCTTATCCTCCTTATATCCACCAGCCAATTGCCATCCAACGCACCCGCAACAAAGACGTTGAGATATTCTGAACACTAAAGCCCGTCCGATTGATAGTGTCTAGTACCTTTGCATTTAAGTCACCCATTGGCGTTAATAAAACTTGAGGAGTACATCCCGTCGCAAAAGCGATCGGAAAGATAATATTCGATGTTGCACTGACACCAAGAACCGCCGTACCCCATGCAATTAGCAGACCGTTGGGCATCTGGGTATACCCGTTGTCTCCCTTAGAGATTGGCATAAGTGTAGCCGTCATACCGTAATGCCAGATTTCCCATCTATTCGATCCGTCATAACTTTCTACTTCTGGGTTTGTGTCTCCGGCATGGCGTTTTAATACAAGCCCCGCACCCGATTTTTTGTATATCCGACCCCCGCCGTTAAAGGTAACCCCTTCTCCATCGTCCGAGAAGTTAATCTCGCCGGACATCGTTCCCCCTGCTCTAGATAAAGCAGCATTGGCTGTAGTCTGTGCTGCTGCTGCTGCTGAAGCAACACTATCTACATCAGCTTTACGTGCAATATCTCCCGCTGCTACAGGAGCAGCAACCTGTGCTCGTCCACTTGCATCTCTCTTTATGATTGTGTTCGGACTGGCTGTAATAACAGCATCACCTGTTATTACTTGTGTATTACTACCTGTACCATTTCCAATAAATAGCTCATTTGTGTCCGTGCAGTATCCCGGCTCTCCCTGCGCTAACACCCCCAGCGTTGCTAATTGCGCCTTGGTTCCGCGTCTTAACTGTATCTTATTTGCCATAGTGCGCCTCCAATCTTAAAATGTACCGCCGTCAATGACTGCCGTCTGCGCTGCGATTGCCTGATTTGTCCGCTGCGGCGTCATGTATTTGACAGCGCTTGTGCCTGCCTCAGCTTCCGCCTGCGTTGCGATACCGTAGTTTCCCACGCTGCCCAACCCCACGTCCGAGGCAGCGAGTGTAACAGCTCCAGTTTTACCGGCTACCGATGATACCGCAGCAGTCGGGGCAAGTATCTCCTGCCAATTGGCAAGCGTAGAGGCACCGGCCACACGCAAAATAAACGTTTTGCTAAGATCCGTCCGGACAGCAATATCTCCAACCTCTGCTGTTAAAGCCAACATTGCCGCTTGAGTGGCGACTACGAACGTATCCGATATCGCTAGGGCAGGAAGGACGCTTGTGTCCAGCTTTCCCCCGCTGTCAAGCACAGGGACGTTACCAGCGGCAGTGCCTGTATTTTTGCTTGCGGCTGTCCCGGCGTCCGTGATCTTGGCAAGTGTTAGGCTCGGGATATCTGCCGCTGTGAGTTGTGTTGCGCTTGTTACCTGTCCCTTGGCGTTAATTGACAACTTGGTATATGTGCCAGCTGTAGCGATATTGGGCAGTACAACCGTGATGGTTGCGTTGGTAGATCCATCAAAGGAAGTGGAGCCCGTTGCATCTCCAGAGAGTCCAATCGTTCGCGGCGTTTTAAGCTTGTCTGCTGTGGTCGCATTAGCTTGGTCCGGATTTACCGTCACGTTGTTCCCCTGCCCATCACCAATGAGTAGCTTACCTGTATCCACCACGAAAGCCGGTTCCCCTTCTTGCAGGGTTAAACCCGCGAGATTCGAAGCCGGTCCGCGCCGGAGTTTTATTGTTGTCACGGCCATAAAATGATGCCTCCTTTATATTGTTCCGCCGTCAATGACAGGACCCCCGGGTGATGTATCGAACCCGCCGCCATCAATCGGCATATACGCCAAGAAATTCTCTAACGCCGTCACTTTCGCTTTCAAACTCACTAGCTCTGGTATTGGGTCAGATCCATCACTGTTATGGCTGCTACCGTGAGCTCCAGGCGTGGCTGTCCCAGTAGCCGTTACCGTCATTGTCTTGGTGGTTGGGTTGGTTGTAACTGTGATGCCTGTACCGCCTGTTACCGTGAGGGCATCAGATTTTGCTGCTGCATCAATGTTGTTGACCTTAGCGAAGGAGTTTTGATTGACTTCAGCCCCCGCCGCAATCCCCGCCAGTTTTGTTTTTTCAGCTGCTGTAGTGTGCAGGTTGACATTGTCCACGTGTGCCTTGGTCGTTTCCAACGTAATAGCCGGGGCAGTCAAGGCGCTGGGCTTCCCAGTGATACCCTTGATCAAGGTGAATAAACTGGAGAATAGCGCCGTTATAGATCCGGTCAGGCTCGGCGTTGTATTGTCCGTTGCTGTCCGGTTGCCGATTACAGTGTCTGTGGCAGAGTTAGCCCCACCGGCTCCAGCCGTAATGCCAGCTAGTTTTGCCTTTTCAACTGCGGTAGTGTGGATGTTGCCATCCGCAATGTGGTTGGCTGAGTTTGTAACCGCTATATCATGTGAGTCTAATGTTGTTTCGATGTCCGTATAGTTGTCGTTGTGTTTGTTTAGATTCGCCATATCGAGTTCTTTGTTTATGACTCTACGATTAAATGCCAAAGGTATCCCTCCTTTCTACCTAATAGAGATATTTGTACCTAAAGATAAATGCGAGGTTGAACGCTAATGAACCACCTGACGCTGTGAATGTTGTATTCCCAGGCGGGAGTTCAAAGAAAATTCCACTGCTTCTGGAATAGGCATTCTGACCGTTTAGGCGGACAGTGCATTCTCCTGGATCGCAGTTGATCTCCCAAATGTCTGAAGCGCTACTTGTACCAGACAAAACAAGGGTAGAAACTCCGTCTGTTAGACTTAGATTTGAAAAAGCACCACTAATCCGTAAGATTGGATATGCCGGTATACTGCCTTCATTGCGCACGACAATACTTTGTCCACTGGAACCGATCCACACTGCATAATCACTGTACAAATATCCTTGACCAAACTCCAATCCTTGACCGTATTCACGGACAGTTGTATCTTGGGTTGACTCAGGCCATGGGTTATTCATTTTGATAGGGATCGTTACCTCACCATCAAAGATGAGTTTGGTAATGTCCATCGTTCCCGCATACCTTCCAACAAACCTCTTTCCTTCTAAATCGCTAAATGTAAATACAATGTCACCTTTTCGGATATTAAAGAGAGCCGCTACAAGAGCGACTCTCCTTTGGTAATCCATTGTTGGATCATCAGCCATGACAACGCACTCAAGGTTGAATATACGTGGCCCGTAATTGCTTCCAAAATCCAAAGCTCCATCCCGGTCCGCTAGTTCAATTGTGTTGTCTTTAGTCGGGGGCAATACCGGAATATTGTGAGATTTCAACCCAAGCCCAATAGATTCAAACTTAACCCCGTCTGCCGTTGCTCCAATCAATTATTTCGCCCCCGATCTGGCCTGTGCTCTTCGAACAAAATTATCTCTCTCATTCCAATAAACCTTAATATCTGATTGGTTCTCAAAGTAATTATCTCCTGAGGATAGTTCGAAATGGTTGTGTATTTGCTGCGGATTTGAACCCCCTGATGCCGCTGGCATCGAAAACTGAGGCATTGAGAAATTTAGTGATGGCATTCTGAAATTCATTAATTTGAGCAAGTTATCCTGTTGGCGCTCATTCATAACAATTTCACCAGCATGCCCTTTTACCATCACCGATTCTCCGCGTGGTCCTAGTATTTTCCCACCTTCCTTGAAGCTTTGGAGTTTTCCAGTATCTTTGATGATTCCGTATTTCTTACGTAATTCCTCATTACGTGCAGCTAGTCTTTCCATCTCTGCTTTATTCCCTGATTTCTTGGCTGCATCCCAGGCGTCTTTGTTGGCGTTGTATTCAAGTACATCTGAAGTCTTTTGTGCTATACCTCCTACACCCACAGCACCGTTTGTCACGATGGAAGTAATAGCAGCATTGTTTACGGAAGGTGACAGAGCATTTATTGCACTCATCTTTGCTTGATAGTCCAAGATAAATTGATCCAATTGAGCTAATATCTCAGCATTCTTCTCAGATTCTTTGAGTACCTGAATGTTTTTCAGGACTTCGGCACGGTTTGCAGTGTCCGAAGAAAATCTTTCGAATGCTGAAATCAGATCCTCATAATGAGATTTGGCAGTTTCAATATCCCTATCAAATGCCGCTTTTTTGGTGTCTCGCTCGTCCTCTATTGCTTTTTTTTGTTCTTCAAGACTCCGCTTTGCCAAATCGCGGTCGTGGTCCAGCTGCAACTTCTCAATGTCCTTTTGAACCTGCTTACGCTCCGTAATTCCGTCCGGGCCAACTGCTGAAGCCAGCAATGCCAGTCGCGCTTGTTTTTCTGCTAAGGCAGTTGCAAAATCTACATCTGCATTTAACTCTTGCTGTTTGCTGAGTAAATCATCAATTGCTTTAATCTCAGCATCTTTCCCAGCCACATAGGCATCCCGTTCCGCCTCAATTGCTTTGATTGCTGCATCCCGCGCGGATTCGATTTTAGACTTATAGGTGGACCCTAAAGTCTCAACAGTCTTCGTTTCATCTTCAATCAACTTCTGCCGGAGTGCATATACCTGCTCGTCAGCTTCTAGGCGCTGCTCTGTGCCTACGCGGTACATGGCTTGGGTTTTTAACCACTCCTGCAATTCCTGGGCTGTATTGACTTCTCCTATAGCCTTACGGTGGTTCAAGTCCTTCTGGAAGTCCGAGAAGCCTTGTTCAATCAGAGCCTTCTTTTGTTCATAGATACTCTGTTCTAGAGCAAAGCCTTGCTCTGCCGTTCTGTTCTTGTCTTTTGCCATGCGCTGAAAGGCCGACAGCTCCATGTTGATAATTTCGACCTTACTCTTTCCGGCCATCTCCATTTTTTTAGATTCTTTGTCGATCCAGTTGATGGAGTTGGAATAGCGTAGCTCGTTGTATTGCTTAGTCAAGTCATAGACTTGCTTTTGAGCCTCGGCTTTTTGACCCGCAGTAAGATAAGACTTCTTCTCTTCCTTGGTGTAAAAGTCGAGCGAAACCTTTACCATTTCAACCTCTTGAAGGTTAGCCTGGCGCATCCGTTCTGTCTTCTTTTCTAGGTTCGCCTTGTCTTCGTCATACCGCTTATCACTAAGGGCGACAACATCGCGGCTCCACTGCTTCATAGCGTCCTTGTCTTCCGCTAGGTATGTTGCATGCCGCTTCTTGAGTCGTTCATAACCGGCTGCTTGTTGATCTATGGTCCAGTTTTGGCGCTCGGCGATGTATTTAAAGTTATCCAGGTCTTCAGCATATGCTTCTTTTCGCGCCTCTGCTGCTTCTCTGGCGGCTTGTTCAGCATCCTTCTTCGCCTTGTCTGCCGCCTTCTCAGCAGCGCTTTTTCCGCTTTTCTCTTTCTTTTCTTTATCTGCACTTACACCAAAACCCGGGTCCTTATATAGAGCACTCAATGCATTTATTTTATTTTGGTAATCAATTTGTTCCTTAGCATAAGAATCATATATCTTATCCAGTTCACTTTTAGCCGCCGCTTCCTGTTTGGCCTTTTCATCCAGGATGCCGCCTTTATCTTTGAATGCTGGTTTGAAGTACTTCAAATCATCGCCCGATGACAATACATCAGAAGTAACGCCATTCACAGCCGCTTTCAACTGAGCTAGGCTTTTAATTGCTTCAGCTTCTATCCCATAAGCTTTAAGGCGCTCGTCAATCGCCAATCTGGTGTTAAAGGACGAGGCCTTTTCAGACTTAAGATCGTCAATCGCCTTTTGTATTTTGGCTTTTCTCAAGACTTCAACAGCGTCTTTTTCAAACTTCCATCCATCGGCTGTCTTATATATTTCTGTAGCCAATTGTGGGTATTTCAAAATCAAATCTGCTGCTGCCGAAGCGTTAAGGGACTGCTCCCCGGTCATTTCTTTCAACAGGGTATTCATTTCACTAATCGCAGTTCCATTGCCCTCGATTTGTTCTCGAAGATCAGACAACACTTGTGCTTGATCCTGGGCAGATTCTGATGATGTACCCGCCTTTCCGGCGAATTGATCAAATTCAACAGCAGCTTGACCTAAAGATACACCTACATCTGTTATCGAGAGAGTAAGTTTATTGTTTTCTTGTTCTAACGTTTTGATTTTTTCTTCTAACTCTGCTGCATCTTTTTTAAATTCTCCTGTACCCAAGGCCTTGCCAATCGGATTAGCAATTATTTTCTGCACTCTTTCAAGTTCTTTAGTAGCTTCGGTAATTTCGTTTATCTTTTGCTTCTGCTGATCATACAAATCAGCTTGTTGATCCTTCAGGACATTTTGTCTCGCTTCATTCTGCTTTAGGATGAGTTTATTGAGCGCCTCTACTTGAGTTTGGACGGCTTTGTCTGTGTATCCGGCTGATTCAAGTTGCTTGGCTCCTTCTTTGCCCAGGGTAATAACCAGCGCCTGAGACACTTCATCGAGTTGTTTTTTAACCTGCGCCTGCTTTTGTTGAGAAAGATTTGCTGATTGAAGAGACGCTTCCAAAGACTTATGCGCGTCAACAAGTTTCGGCAAAAGCTCGATTTGCCGCTGGTATTGGCTAATCATTTGTTGGCTCGCAGCCTCATCATCTTTCATTTGCTGAATACGATCTCGTTCGGCCTTTTCAGCTTTGCCACTCTGGAAGATATAGATTGCTATAGCGCCCGCCAGCAGCGACAGTCCAGCGGTTGCTGCTGCCATCGTAACCGTTGACGTCGCTTGTGCTGCTGTCATGGCTGCTGTGGCTGCTGTAGCTCCCTCCGTGGCTGTTGTCAGAGTACCCTGAGCAATTACCGCTCCTTCCGTTGCGGCTTTCCTCTGGACCGTTGTGAGTGTTGCTCCCTGCGAGGTGACGATATTCACCTCATTGGCAACCGTGTTGGTGGTTACTGCCGTTGTTTCGGCAGTTTTTGCTGCCGTCAGGACCTCAATGGCTGTTACAACGTTCATAATCGGCGCTCTCAGTGTTTTGTACGCAAGTAGTAATCCAGCTAATGCGGCTGTTCCTTCAAAAACTCCTGCTGGCACTTTGGTTAAACCAATCAATAGTTGGTCAATGGCGTCCATGACATCTTTAATTGTCTTTCGTAATCCGTCATCACCGGCATTATTGAATATTTCAAGTAAGGACGCTTTGGTCTGTGCCGCTTTCCGGCTAATCGTATCCATCTGTACCTTGAGGTATTCTAGGGTTGATCCGGTAGAGCCGATGGATGCCGCTGTTCCAAGCAAGATATCGCCAGCATTCAATGACGCAGCCAGTTTCGCGTATTGATAGACCCCTCGCGAGATATCGGCATAGGATTTTGTCAAATCATAGTTCTTATCGATAACCTTCGTGGAAAGGTCAAGCAAGATATCGTCAGCTCTACGCCATTGTTCCTTTCCGTCAACGACTTCTTTTGTTGCAACGCCAAGGCTCTCGATTTCTTTGACGGCTTTATCTGTGCGAATCGTACCGAGAACCGTCTTCCACATGTTACCTAGGTTCTCCCCGGATAGGGCAGTGTTGCGGATACCGGATGAAATCAAACCGTTCATCATATCAAATGAAACGCCTGTTTCGGCAGCAATTTTACCTGTTCGTTCAAAGGCAGCTCCCAAATCTTTAGCCGGAGCCATCGTGTCATGTGCTACTTTTGACCAGGAATCCAGAATGCGCCCACCGAGCACGGCAGCATCATTAGCGTCTTTGACTTGAACGCCATACTGTGCCAATGTAGACTCCATACTCTTTGTGGCGTCTTCTAGGCTTACTAGATCGACTGTGGACAGCATAGTGGACTTCCGGACCATTTCCTGCACTACGCCTGCATCTTTGTACATACGGCCCCAAAGACGTGCTGATTCGGTTACATCGGTAATCTCAGCTCCCAGGTCATGGGCTGTTTGAATAAACTTAGTTGTTTCATCGTGAAGCAATTTTGTATTCATTACTGCTTCTTTCGTGCCTTCGTTGTACTCCAAGAAATACTTTTCGTTGGTCTGCACATATCCGGCCATGTTCGATTCAATGTCCACCAAACCGACTCTTAGGGCTTCCTGTACTTCGTGGATGCCTCGGTAAACAGTATTGAATACAAGGGCATGCGCTGCCATTTGTTGCAGCCTGGAAGCCCATGCTGATGTGGTCGAGGTCATATCCCCGCCAATATTAGACCCGGAAAGTTTACTTGTCTGATTGGCCGTCTGTTCCATAGCACGGCGAATCTTTTGTTCTTCCTGGAGGACCTTCTCTCGCAATTGCGCTTCTTTGATCTCGCGCGTCCGCAAGGCCTTAATCCAAAACTGCTCGTATGATGCAGCATTAGCCCGGGCTTGTTGGCTTTCTGTTTCCCCTAGTTGGATTAGCTTACGTCGAATGTTTTGTTCTTCCATTAGTACGCGTTCTCGGGTCTTGTCTGATGTACTGTACCCATTAGCTGCATTTGCTTTTACCGCACTGGCTGCAGCTTTGTTTTGGAGTGTTTCCATCCTCATTTGATGTTCTCGCTCTTGCTGTTCAATGGCATCGTACCTTTTCTTTACGATGGCCTCTTGTGCCGCTAGTTTGGCATTTACGATTTGATTCGCTTGGTCCATTTGGTTTTTCTTTGTATTAAGCAAGTCAGCCTGAGCCGTCCGTTGTTTTATCAATGCTTCGGACTCAGCCATAATCTTCTTTCGCCGTTCGTCAGATGTTAGTACCATTTTATCGGCTGCTGCTGCCAAAGAAGTATAGTTCTTTGTGGTAACGGTTATCTCTTGATTCAGTACTTTGAAGGTCTCTGCATTGCCTTTAACGCCTCGGTCAATTGCCTGGAATGCTGGCAACATTTTCGAAGTATCAAGGCTAAGTCTAGCTCCAACTACGTCTTTGCCCATGTCTGTCAATGTATCTTCACCCCTTGTTATGTGATAAGGAAAATTTTCCTGATCTATTGGGAAACGTCCGTATATACAGAAAAAGAGACCTGCCGCTTGGTGACGGAGGTCTCTTCAATTTATTTTTTGGGGTAAAACCCTACGTCAGAAAGGTATTTTACTTTCTTCGGTTTTTTGACTTCTATTTCCCCGCCATGCAGGATAATTTCGAATTCTCTGTTCTTATTCTTAGCTTTCATGAGGGCTCTAATTTTAGGAATCGTCATGTCGATCCACTCACTATCAGATATGCCATTGCTTACGCACAAAGCCCACATCTCAAGCCAATTCGTTTCCTGTTTGTCTTCCTGGTCTTCGTCGTCATCTTCTCCTTTATCCGATTCAGGATCTGGAGGAAACGATTCTTTATAGAAATCGGTCCAGGAGTGTATCCAGCACCTCAACATTTGACTGTTCATATTCTTCGTCGGTTAGTCCATCGACAAGCACTAGGCTAAATGCTTCGCGATATGCCGCTTCAACCGCTGGGAAGTCAATTGTTTTTTCCTCGCCGTTGACTTCACCGGTCCATGTGTCCCGCCCAATAGAGTAAGAGAAACTATACTGTTTGTCCTTCATTAATTGCCGGACTTTGCGAATCAGCCCGATACTCCCAATTTTAATGTTCTTTACAATGCCTTCGGCTAATTTAATTTCATTGCCAATGTTTAGGGTTTGGTCGATTTGAGTGTCCAATGAGTATTCCTCCTTGAAATGAACATCCCCCCGCTTGATGAGCGAGGGAATAAATTTGATATTTGATTAAATGCCGAAGATCAATTCAACTGCAATCCCGTCTGGATTTTCCGCAGAAACGTCAGGTTCCATTATTTCAAGAGTCATGGTGTTTGTCGTCGGCTTTTTCCGCTCCTGAGAAACGTCCAGTGTTCCGCCACCAAGAGCTTTCCAAATGGTCAGTTGGCAAGGGACTGGATTTCCACTCACATCATCAACGAGTTCAAAACGATGGACCAGTTTAAATGGCTTGGGTCTGCGTTTTCCGCTCAGTTTGCTCTTTGTAGAATCATCTTTCGTCCATGAATATGTGATAACGATAACCTTGCCGTTATTTGCGGCATCGGACGTAACCTTTCCCGCAGCGGTAATCATGTACTGTACTGCGGTTGGTGCCGATGCAGCACGAGTTAAAGGGACAAGTTCTCCGGTCTCTGCATCTTTAAGAAACACTTTATCGGTAGCCGCTACGAATGTTCCGCCGTATTTTGTGGGTGCCTTGACTGTGTAGCCATTAGTTGGGTCCAAGACACCAGTTTCCGTTTCATCAAACTTAACTGACCCGCGTTCTGTTTCTGCACCTTGTGAGAGTTCAGCCAAAATAGTCGAGAAGCGCGGAATTTCGATACTTGCTTTGTCTGCCAAATCTTGGGCAGTATAGTGGAAGGCGTAACCAGACTCTCCACCCATGACCTTTTGCCAATCCAATTGAAGTTGGAGGGACACTTTAGAAATCTTATCATCCAGGTACTTCAGTGTTCCATCTGATTGATAAACAGAAACAGTGCCCACGCCATCAAATACCAATGGTCTCATATAGTTGTTAGCCTCCTTATGGCATAAAAAAAGAACCAGTCAGTTTATTTGACCAGTTCCCATAATCGCAAATCAATCTCTTTCATGCGCTTAAATTCATCGGTTAATTCATATCCTCCAACCGGCGAGGCGTCTTCTCCTGTAATTCCTAGCTTTTTAGCCAACCTGATTTTTTCTTTGATCAGTTTTTCAAGTTCTGGAATCTCTTCTTTTGCACCTTGGTTCTCTTCCATTATTGATCACCCCATCCTTTCAAGACATTTTGCAATGCTTTCCCGATTGCCTCCGCAGTTTTTGTAGTGTTCCTAACTACCTCATTCAATAGTTTAGCATCTTCTTCATGCATGCTTACTCCTCAATTCATACGGATATAGTCAACATCATATATGCCTTTGTATCCTTTGACGCCACTGATACCTGTTGCAAAGTCGCCGTCATAGACTAAGGCACAGAGGAAGGAATGAAATCCCGGCTGAACAATTCGCCTGTCGTGAAACAGTTCAAAGGACCTTTGGAATAGAAGCTTTGCCTCATATCCCGTCTTGCCATAAAAGTCGATGCAGAACTTTCCTTGAAAGACCAAATGATTCCGGGCGGTGAACTGACCTGGAATGATGTACTGGCAGATATGCGGCACTGTTTCCTTTGTCACAACAATTTCAGGCTCTACGCCCTTTGTGAAGCGTTTGATCATATCGGTGGGTATTGCAGCAGGAGTAAGCCCCAAAAGCGCCATAAACGCCGCGTCAGCCTTGTGTGTGTTCTGAATAGCGTCAATCAGTAGTATGCTCATCGCTTGTCCTCCGTAAAGTAACGATGGTACGGGAAGTTCGTGATGATTTCACTTAAGCCTTCAAGAATGCGTGCTCGATTCGATTGAATGGCGATCCGTAGGAAGTATGTCGGCGGCGTTGGCTTGAACTTCGGATCAATATCCCCGCGTTCTGCTAACTCCTCCAGATCCACTCCAGCATAACCGCCGCCCGAGAACCGCATTGTACCGTCAATGCTCTTGTAGTTACCCTGACCGCGCCCGACAACCACCTTGCTGCTTCGTGATCTTAGGCGGTTCCAGGCATCAGAGTTCATGTAAGTAACCAATCCGGGGTTCTGAGAAGAATCAGCCATCAGGGAACCTTTACCGAACTGTTCGAGCCATGCCTGCCAGTAATCCGCCGTGATATCCCCTTGGATCATCTTGTTTGCAAGCACGAACATATTCATTTCAAGTTTGTCTCTCACAGCTGGATAGTACCGTATTCCGCCCTTGGCGGTCAGTAACACCAGTTTAGTGAGTCCGGTTATCTCAACAGCCAACTTACTCTCCAAGTCCCTGGATGCTCTTACAGCATCGTATCCGGTAATCATCGCATGTCCTCAGATAACTGGATCTGGTAAAGCCCGGGGAATTGGATGTCGTCAATCACATCCACCTGATATGGGCGTCCATTCAATACGATACGATCTGGTCCAAGTAATAAGAGATCATTAGGACGACGAACATCCACCGTATTCTGCAAACGAATCAGATGTGTTGAAGTCGGCAATAGGCCGGGGTCTTCTTGTCGTAATTGTCCTGTGACGTACCTGACGAATGATTGAACCTCCGTTTCAATGTCCTGAAACTCAGGTTCACCGATAGGATTGTCATTTTCGTCATACTGCTGCACGTAACGCTGAACCTTGACGATCATGTTCGTCTTTACCATCCCGCAGTATTTATCACGGTCCGGCGTGGGGCGTAAGGAACAGACGAGAAACGTTTCTCCTGTCTCAATCAGCGCTCCTGGGAGAACTGACGATTCTGGAGCAAAACGCCCGATGTAATCCGACTCTCTCCCAAACTGAGAAGATCCGCTCGATCCGCGAGACAGAATTACCGCCTCCGGCAGTCCGTTCACTGTACAAGGCGTGTGCCGGTGCGAGAATTCATGAAACATATCCTCACCTACCTGAAGGAACGATGCTGATACTCAGACAGCAAGTCCGCTATCTCTGGAGTGATCATGTCGTTCCCGAAATATTCTATTGTGGAGTCAACGTCTTTTCTCATTTTTACGTTTGGATTGGAACTGCTGGACAACTGAGCAACAAGTAGACCACAAGCCACCTTCACCTTATCCGGGATTGGCTCCCAACCACTGGTATAGGTAACTTCCAGCTCAGTGTAAGGTGCTCCGAATGGCGAACCGCCGCATATTACAGCACCTATCACTTTATCCACATCCAAGGCGTTCAAATCGGCTTCGACGAACTCTGGCGCTCCGAAGAAATTATCACCGGTGATGCCATATGCTGCCCTGCCTTTAACCTCCGTTATGTCCTTAACTGGGTAGTAAGACAAATGCCCTCGCTGGTCCGTCAACGGTATACGCTCCGTGTAGGTAGTAACGCCGATCTCTCGCTTGCAGCGACCATCTATGATGACAGATGCCCTAATAATTAATGGGAGGGTCAGCACCACTCCTGCGGGAACGTAATCGGTGTCTGCTGTTGTTAGGTATTGACTCATTCGATATATCCAGATGCTCTTAATAGTTCAGCCGTTTCTGGAAAAAATTCCGCTTTGCCGTTTTTGAAACTGTATATCCCTACACCAATATGAACAGAATGCAGGCCTTCCCGACCTTCCTCCCATCCCAACAATGTGACGGATTCTAAAGAAAGAGGTTCTTTGGCTTCTTCTTCACTTGATGTAGGGGTAGTATGTGGATCGTTGTTCACGCTATCGATCGCTGCATCATTACTGCCTGTGGGTCCACTGGAATTCTCTTCATCAGTTAATACCTGATTTTTGATTTCATTATCACTTCCTGCTTTGGCTTTACTCAATTTCATCTTCTCCTTTCTATATTTGGGCGGCTGTATCGCCGCCCCGAAGGATTTACTAAGCTATTGCAGCAATAGTAGGACGCGTGATGGTTCCATATGCATGGGCATAACTAGGACCTTTTGCAACCGGTGCGCCATATTTGATTGCGATATATTTTTCTTGAATGTCAGATGTTGTGCCAAGTTGGAAAAGGAAAGCATCCTTTTTGCCAACATAGTGATACTCGATCATTGGTTCAGTCAGAATCGCGATGCCGTAATCCGTCATCAAAGGATCTGTTCCGTTTACTGCAAATGTCATAAATGGCTCAGGGATGAGTGGGAGAACACCAGCAGAAGTCATAATTGCCAACACGGTAACACCAGCAACCATCGTCTTAGTCAAACTGTTGATCTGTGTTTCGTTGTTCGATGAGTTCTTTTCTTCTTGTTCCAGGTAGTGATGGGCAATTGGATGGATATAGATAGCTGTAGGCATCAATACATAAAGCTCACTTGATGTCATTGCAGCCACTTTGGCGCGAATGGCGTCCACTATAGATGCCGTAGAAGAGACAGAGAAGGTATTGGTAATCTGCTTAGACAACCCTCGATACTGCATCGTGGTAGGTACTGACAAGCTCGTATCATTACCTCTCCAAAGCGCTCTACCATGAGTCAGACCGACCCCATTGATCATGTCGTTAAGGTCCTTGGCTTTGAGTTCTGGAAAATTGTTTTGCTGCTGGCCCAATGTCAGATCATAATGGCCAAATACAACTTCGTTTGTGATAGCTTTCATTTTCAAACTGTGCGGCGTTCTTGGATTGCTCGATGCAGCCGCCGATACTACTCGTGGATCAACGAATTCCCCGCCGTTAATAGTGTTTTGTTCGTAGTACGTTGAAAAGTCGCCGGTTGCAGGAACATATTCGATCCGGCCTTCTAAGACTGAACTTCTCCGGAGGGCATCCGTGATCTCTTTCTGGAAATCGTCAACGATGATAGCACCTGGTGCGATAATCTGTGCCGCTGCTCGGAAGTCAATAAATTGTGCTACTGATTGATCTGCCATTAATTATTCCCCTTCTTTCACGCCAAAGGATGCTTTGGCTTTCATTTTAAGTACCATGGATTCTCCAGACGGAAGATTCAGAGCATCTACGCTTGCGCAGAATGTAGAAAAATCAGATGAGTTAGATTCTTCCACTTTTCCATATTTAGAAAGCAGATTCGCTGCGGAAACGGTTTTACGTTCCGGTTCTTGCGGTGTTGGCGAAGTCTTACCCGCCTTGAGATCAGCCAGTTCCTTTTCAAGCGCTGCTGTCTTATCGTTTGCTGCCTTGAGGTCCGCTGCAGCCTGTTCTTCCGCTGTCTTTTGCTCGGCCTCTGTACTAGCCGCCTTCATGCTCGTAAGGTCGCTTTTGATTGAGACAACCTCAGTTACAACACTTTGGACGCTGGCTGTCATTGATGTCATGCTCTCTTGTAGCAGCTTCATGCCGTCTTCCATTGCTTTGATTTGTTCTGGAGTCATTTCGACATCCTCCTTATTTGATTTATTATTTTTGGCTGCAAAGCTCGTTGTTTTATAGGCAGCAGCTTCAGCGAAAAGAATCGCAGCGCCGGTGCCGCAGAACTCCATTACATCCAACACGTTTTCCATGTCTGCTGCATTCTGCACCGAAGCTTCCATTTCAAGCGAAGCGCCGAACTGATACTCTGACCAGTTGTATTCAGCCGCTAAGCCGTTGTAATAGCGAATGGTTGCTACAACATCCGGGAAGTCCTTGCCGTAAATGTATCCGTCAATCCAGGCGTAACCATCCATGGATCGGTAAGCCTTGTCGATCACGGCCACCTTGAAACGAGGATCATGGTCAGCCATTCCTGCAGTGTAGTCGATGTTTAGTGCCATTCCGACAAACGTTTGAAGATATTGGTCGCAGACGCTTGAAGAAATGCGAATAAGTTTGCCGTCTGCCCCAGAAGGCGAACCGTCACTCGGTTGATCGACTGCGAATAACGCGCACTTGAAAGGGATTTTGTTTGGATGGCTCCCGGCATCTGATAGTTTGAAGTCCTGGACGCGCATTTTCGAATTGCTCATTTTCAATGTCTTAAGCATTTTTGGTTCTCACCTCCCTTCAGGGCAAAATAAAAACACCGTTACGTTTGCTCGGTGTTTGGGTCTTCCTTATCCGGTTGAGATACGGAAGGTTCAGGAGGCGGATCTTTAGCAGCTTCCAGTTCTTCCTGAGTTTTATTGATATCAATGACTTCCAGCTTGCTCGGCTGTAACAGCACTTCGCCGTGTTGGTTCGGTAAAGCTTTTTTGCCGCGTTTGTCTCTTACCTCATCTGGAGTATCGACTCTTCGATCAAGGTAGATAGCGTCAATGTCAGCTTGTATTTTTACATCCTTAAGTTTGGTTGCATATAAGAACTTGAATTCAATCACGCCACCCATTTTAAAGATACCGTCAATAATGTGATTGTTGATATGCTCTACGATGTTCTCTGCGATTGATTGCACTGTCGCTTCCGTATCCTCATCTTCACTATCTGCCGTGGTACGATTAACATCCTTTGTCTGCCCTAACTTCTTAGGTGATACACCGAAAGAGATGGCTATAATTTCAATAAGGAATCGCTGCCATTCAAGGAACAGCGCTTTATCATCGGTTGCCCCCAGGTCTAAGACGCTCGGATTTTCGCCGCCAATAATCGGCATTCTACCTTGACCCTGTACTTCGCTATCCCAAAAAGATCGATAAGCCTTGACTGCATTTGAATCAGCCGTTTTCCCTAGATTAAGTATTTTCCTTAAGAATGTGTTCTTTGTTTGATTTCCGGCAGTTTTATGAGAATCAATGAAGTTGTTTGCTGATTCCCAAACCGTTTCAAGTGGAGCTAAGCCAAATGGGGTGTTTGTCCTTGGATTCATTCGAATATACATCATTTCAGAAGCAGTTAGATGTACGTACTTACCGTTCACCCTTTGGGCATAGCGATATGAATCGGGTTTTCCGTCCCAATCTGGGTGTAGGTCTATCGAAAATGTATCGACTGGATACATCCTAAAAGGTCGTAATGGATCGCCAGCTTTGAGCATTTCAGAACTCCCGGCACTACACACAAGCATATCTTCAACTATTTGTTCAAGCCATGATCTGAATGAATCTGATGGGTTCGGTTTAAGCAAAGAACGCTCTATGATCTTACATAGCTCCTGATACTTTTCAGAATCGTCCTCGTTGATTGCGGATACTGACCAATTCAGCTTGGTTATGCCGTCTTTTATGACGTTTATCGCTCGACGTGGTATAGGTGATTCACTTAACTTTCTTAAATTTGTCGGTGTTCGCTTAGGAATAGGCTGGCTGTTTCCACTACGTCCCCACCATCCCCAAGATTCGGGGTAAGCTTCAGTTTGTCGCTCCGGTTCATTCTTTGTACGTCCTGCTGCAAGCCAGTCGATGATCTTCTGTCTTACGCCCAAAGTGTTTCCTCCTTTCCTTGCAGACTTCTATGAATTAAAAATAACAGAGGATTTATTCGGTTTAACTGCGGATTTTTGCAAAAAAAAGAAGGTAGGAAAATTTTCCTGACCTTCAGTTTTCGTTCATTTACAATATCTAATATTGATATGGATATATTATGAATTTAATGGGGTCTTTTTTTAAAATGGCAAATCATCATCATCAATATCAACAGGTATTTCCTCTCTTTCAATCATTATAAAGGAATCATTCCAAGTGGTAATGTCCCAAGGTCTTAGATTGTTGGATTCATCAAATAAGGATTCATCAATCTTAAGAGTAAATTTCGTAGTCTTAGCCTTATTTATCCTTTGCCATTCCAAATAATCCAAAAAAGGGTCTTGAGTTCTTGTAAATCCAAAAGCTTCCAAGAACTCATTTAGTTCTCCTACATTAGTGAAAGTAATCTTGAATCTTAGGCCTAGTTGATTTTGAAGTCTTTGAAATGCTGGATGATTGAAAATCAATACATCCTTTATAGCTTCTTTGTTCGTTTCATCCCTTTTTGATTGTACTGTAATGATTTGTTGTAATGTCGCAGCTGTTTGTTTCAGAGTATTGATTAAATCAAGTTTTGGTTTATCCGCTTCTTCTTGTAATAATCTTTGAAACAACCCAGACCATTGTTCTTTAAGGATCTTTATGATGTCTTGCGATGATTCGAAATCAAACATAGGATTATTCCTTGGTAATAACTCAAGTTCTTCAATGAATTCATATATTCTCTTGTCGTTTACAAATCGATACTTTATTTCAATATCTTTATTTATTTTATATGTTTCGTACTCGGATTTTACGTTTTTTTCCACAAAAATATAAACTTGCTTTCCTAAATCAAATGCTTGTTTGAATTCTTTTTGTGTAATTGAATAATTATCACCGAATTCCGACCCGAATCTACCACCTACTACTGAAACCAAAATATCACAGAGCTCAATCTCTTTCAAACAATAATCTGCTGGGGCCTGTTCTCTTCCATATGCGATTTGACCTCTTTCAAACAAAACAGGATCATATCCTTGCTCTCTGATAAATCTAGCTATATCTTCGCGGATATACCTTAAGTCGTAATAAGTAGAACTTATAAAAACGCGCGGTTTTGCCAATAATGTCACCTCATCAATAGTGGATAATACTATTTAAGAGAAAATGGCGATTCTTGTCAATTACTTTCCTTATCCAAAGGCAAATCCGCTACCACCTTCACGATCATTATAAATCGCATATCTTTTAGAGTCCTGAGTATGGTTATTTTTATCCTCTGGCTCCTCGGTGTGTTGTCCAGCCTTCTCCTTCCATTTGTAATTCTCCGTTTCCTTGATTTCGTTCTTGCACTCTCGGTTTACATAGATGTTTGGACGGCCTGTACCAGACTTCACCTTGTACAGAGTGGATACCTCCCGGATACCTGGAGCTATAGTATTGTTAGCCTCTTTCACCGGCAAATCATATTTCTTGTACGTACTAATGTATTCCGGTTCAGAAGGGTCAGCCCATATTTCATCAAAGTGATATCTATTGTCCATTTCCTTATAGCGCTTAACAAGGCAGTCTTCTAATACTCCGTCATTGCCTACCACGAGTACATTGACATGTTGTGCATAGGCCTCTTCGACAATGTAATAATCCTCACCTACGCAGCCAATGGCAAGCAGTACAGCCGGATCGTTCCATCCATGATCCATGCCGCCTATGAAACGACTAAAGGTAATATCCTTTGTGCTCCCGTCTGGATAGGATATCTCATATAGGTGAATGCTTTCATCCAGGCAGCGCATATCCACAACATGAGTGCCACGCTTGAATTCGTCATAGATCTGTCCATGGAATACGTTAAACTTAGCCCGGATTTCACGTTCAACATATCGTTCTGGGTAGGTTTCTATCATCCGCTGAATATTTCGCTGCAACTCTGGTATGGGATTATCTAATGAAGTCCAGTAGAAATTGCGCCACTCCGGGTCATTCTGATACTGTTCTTCCTCCAAACCAGCGTCAATCCATTGACCTCTTAACACAATGTCTTCTGCGAACCAGTTTATTCCTTCAGGCGTGGTTGTCCAGACGCTCCACCCACCTTTATCCGCCAGCGCATAGGATAGATAACCTGTCCATGTTTCAGCCTTCATCTTGCTGGCTTCATCTAGCCATACGCCGTCAAGCCCCTTACCAACAAGAGACTTGGGGTTATCGGCTGACTTGAACTGAATAAGGACCCATCCTTTTAACCAGACTCGGTTCTTGGATAGGTCCCACGATTCAATCAGGTCTTCAGGTAACACATCAGACAGTTCTTCTTGCTGAATTTCTGACATTGCATAGGTTGGAGATACGCACCAGTATTCGAGCTTGGGTTTGGGCTTCTTCATTTTCTTGAGGTTCTTTGGTGGATTGTAAGGAAGACCTTTGCCGCGCTCCATATCGTCCAGGATGTTATCGAAAAACTTTCTTGCTCCAACATTGGTCTTGCCCCCGCGTCGTCCGCAGTTTAATACATTATTTCGGACTTGACTTTCCATAACCTCTATTTGTTTGGCGTGAGGAGACCAGCCTTCGAAGGGATCTAAATCAAGGGCGAGTGACATTCGACCACCTCTTCACATTGATCTCAGTTGGTTTATCGTTATCTCCATTCTTTAACTCTTCTATTTGCAGCCTCGTCTTCTCGATCTGTGCTTGCATACCTTCCAGCTTGATACGGCGCTCATCTTCTTCTGGAGCAATAGCCTTAAACTGCTTGATCGCGCTCCGGAGTTCAGACATAGCTGCAGACTGAGCCTTTAAATATGTCGCGTAACGATCCCATGCAAACTGGAATTCATGTTCTTCTTCGGCCACCATTTGCACAAGATCCGGCTCTTTCTTCGTGCCGTTATTATGAATCTCGAATTTCTGTTTTTTCAGTTCCTTGATCATTTCTCCCTGGTCATTTACAAACATAATCCGCTGCGCCCACACGATAGCTCTGAACTGAGTGGTGATGTTGTACCAAATCATGTCTACAGGGTCCATATTTTCAACAGCATCCATGATTTCAAGGTACTCGGAATTTTGCGGCATGAACTTGCGGAAGAATCCATGCGTTACGGCCTTACTGTTTCCTTTAGGACCGCCCGGGCCACCCTTATTTCCTTTTGCATTCCTATTACCCTTCGGTGCTCCGCGCTGCCTTCCCGTTTCTGGTATCTCGTCCCACTTATCAACGCTTTTCCACTTTCGTACCATCGAAGGATTGAGACCGAGTTCTGCCGCGATTTCGCTCAATTTCTTCTGCCGTCCACTCTTCAGCCAGATCTTCAGTGCCTTTTCCCGATCTGGACTTTTTTCTCTCGTCAACTATATTCACCTCTGCCCTACTACGTATTTGAGTTGGATTTCACACTGAAAGTCAAATTTGGTCAAACGTTACCAATGAAAATAAGCCTCAGAAATTTCTCAGGCTTCGGTAATCAGCTGTATTCTACTAATATTTGCTAATTGAATTCACTACAGTATATATTGTTTGTCATTCGTAAAGTGCGGATTTTCCTTAATGGGATTTGTTTTGTTCTTCGTTCCCCGAAATGAATTCATCATTGCCTTATTATAGTGAATTCATTAGAGTTCGAAGTCCTCCAAAGCATCGTCTAGAGTGTCCTGTAGTAGGCCAACATACCTCAAAGTCACCTTTTCCTCCGAATGATTGAAGTGATCCATTAGTAACGCTATATCCTTCGTTTCGAGGTACAATCTATAACCAAATGTCTTTCTCATGGAGTGAGTGCCGATCTCTTCAAGATCAAGTTTTTTAGCTGCACTTCTAATAATCTTGTATGCCATGTTTGGTGTGATGGGATATGTTTTCCCTCTTTTACGTTTTCTGCTAGGAAACAAATATTCGAAGTCTGATTTGTCTTTGATGTAAGCATCCAGAGCCTTACGAAGCGATTTGCGAATAAGTACACTCTTTACCTTTCTGGTCTTCTTTTCAGTGATCGTTATGTGCGTCCCCTTAACATCGCGCACCGTAAGGGGAAGAATGTCTGAAATACGAAATCCTGTGTTGATTCCAACTAAGAACATAATGAAGTCACGAATATTTTTAAAATATAAGTAATTCTTCATCGCATCAAGCTTTTTAGGATCTCGTATTGGTTGTACAAACTTCATTTCATCACCTCCATTTTAGAGTTAAGGAAAGTTTTCCTGAGCAAAAGAAAGAGCGCCTCATTGGGCGCTCATGGGTGAAGATAAACTTGTTATAGGTATAATGTAACATTACTTCTATATGTTTTTGCTACGATTTTTTGTTTGCTATTCAAATAAATGCATGGCTATTGATGTATGATACTGGATAGGTATAGTTTTGAAAACATAGAAAAGAGAGGTTTTAATATGTACTCTGTTGAACAACTACAGGCGTGTGATTTTCTCTTAAAGCGAATAATCTCCGAGAGACAGTTCGTGAATTTGTTTCAGAAGAATCTGAAGTTAGTGATAGAAATTAATGGATCATATTGGTTTGGAGATTTCGTAGATTTTGATGGACGACGTGTTACGAGACATTCATTTGACGATCAAGGGGATACATTATCCACAAAATACTCAACTACTGGAAGCGATATAATGCCATTGTTAAAAACCATTTGGGAAGCTTACGCCAATTTCGCAAAACCTCCAGCAGCCGATCCTTTCTGGAACAACCCTCTCTTTTGGATGGAAAGTTTACCCCTGCTTTTTGAAACACTTGTTAAAATTTTGAACCAAGCCATTTTTGATGAATTGAAAAGTCCTTTATTACCATTTTTACTTAATGCGAAATCTTTAGACAAAAGAATAGAACTCCCATTTATTAATCTTTCTGGACAAAAGGTAAATTTAGTGTCCATAATAGAGGATAGGCAATAAATATAAGAAGCGGTGTGACGATTCTCACCTAAAGTGAAAATACAGCATACCGCTTCTTTGTTTAATGTGGGTAAGGATTTGCACCTTGCATGTCGCGCCCGGAATCAAACCAGGTACCGCGTCCAGCTGCAAAGCACCATCTTGGAGCCACTACTAGCGTCTACCTATTCCGCCACCACATCAATAAAAAAGGCACCTTGAAGGTTCCTTACACTCTTTCGAATGTTACAGCCTGTAGATTTCGATCTAAGCTTATCACCTTGAATTTAAGACCTCTCCCAAAGGGCGAAGACTCCTCTGTGTGGATTTGATAATATGTACATCGATTTAATTCTAAATCCATCTCAAACGTCAAGGAAATAAATTCGATAAATTCAGATTGATCATCACTATTATTCTTCACATAGATATTTTTCGATGTTCCAACCTCGATGTTTTCATCTTCAAATTTGTAGTTAGTTTTTTTCGGTTCATCTCCGTTTTGCGTCCAAACTATTATATTCGTAACCATTTCCAAATTGATCCCCTCCATCATCCACTTTTCGACAACAAAGGTATATATTCCTGCTAGAAATAACATAAAAACAGTCGATGATGCTTAGGTTTCAACACGCTTCTCAGGCGTGTACCCAGCACTAGCCCCTGCATAAGGCCATCGACTGTTTTTATGATGTGCCCATTTATCCGTGAGCACTAACGGTATATTATTGGGCGGTAATTTATAATATGCGGCTACCGCTAATCCGCCATGCCCGGCTTGGGCGTTTCCCGCGCACCTTTACTGCTTCGGGGTATTCTCCTCTGTGCGCTGTCTCAATTAGGTTAGGTCCGGTATTCATTGACGTATCCGGTTCACGTTCTCGATCCATATCTTTAGCCGCTGAGATCACAGTTGCCCAGGAGGTGGAGGGTATGAGCTGCGGTGTGATATGACCCGTCACAGTTTACCGCAACCAGATATGGAGTATTACGGAAGCTCTCGCCTCGGTATCTTTATTATATTTTGGACATATTGCTGATACGCTACGGGATTTGAGCCTTATCAATTTGATTAACAAAAAAATACCGCTCCAGGTATCTACCCTTCGCGGTTGTTGAGTTGTCTTAATCCGATTTCGCCTTCCTTATTTCGGCCTAGTCCGTAATCGATCGTTACATAATCAAGAGTGCCGTTGAACAGTAGCGTGTTCGCCAGTGAGGCGATAACCTTCCGGCGTTTTTCAGCGAACGTGGTTGCCTCAATACCGTAGGCGACTGTCTTGTATCCCTTACGCATGTATTCAACAGCATCTTTGTAACGGTATTTCCTTTCTCCAACGAACAGCAATTGGACAATCATATGCTCATGAGGATCTACCACGTTATTTGCTGCGTGCAGCACAGCGTCTGTGACTCGTTTATACAGCATGTAGTTAAGCTGGCGTGTCTCTTTAGCTATGAGTACGTTAGCCGGTAAGTTGGAGATGTGGTCGCTTGAACTAAGGCGTTTGACTGCTCCTTCTACTCCGGCCATATCAAAGTCATTCAGTCCGTTCTCTGGCTGCTGTTTGAGGACAAATTCGTAACTGTCCACCAAGCCTTTGATGGCTCGATAACTGTTCAGCAACCACAGAGCTTTACGAATATCCTCTTTATCGGCGTTGATGAAAAACTGAACTTGATATACACTCGCTATTTGTATCACATCATCCTTGGAGTTGTAGTCATTCTCCGGTGCCGGTATCAGTTCTATCATGAGCAAAACCTCCTTGCGATTATCTTATATATTTACTGTCAGTATAGAATGGATTTCATACGGAGTTACTACGGATAATTGATCTTTAGTTATACCGTATGCTTCCATGCCACGGCGTAGGAATTCCTCCGGGTCTTTGTCAATCAGTTCATAATCGTCAATATCAAGTGCTCTTTCACCGATAATCATTACATTTTCCTTTCTGAATAGCTGAACATTATTTTGGAATACTAATTTTATCTAGAAAAAGTCACACGCTTATTAGTGAGTAATCTGAATCTCAGGTAGAACACCAAGGAGGAAATTGAATGTCATTACAGATTAAATACTTAAATATGCCCAGAAATCGCCCTCAGCCTGTGCAAACAATTCCAAATAGAGCACTTACAGAAGAAAAAGTTTCATTTGATAAACCAGTAAAAAATTGTTGGGCATGTATAAGTTATATAAACTTATACAATACCTTAAATCCTAAAATTGGAATTAACAATTTTGATTTAGGAGTTGAAGCTGTTAAAGACGAAACTGACCCGAACACTGTTATTGTAAAAAGCGTCTATATTGTCCAGCCTACAGAAAATACTGATGTCCACATGTATACTGGGTATTTCAATATGCTCGTCTTTGCAGACCTGGAAGATTAAATAAGGTTGCTTTGGTTTGTCTTTCTTCTTAGGAGCGGTTTATTCTGTCGGACGATTGCCTTCGGCCAAATAGTTAATTTCGCATCAATAGCGCCATGTCGTACCCAGATTCGATGAACTGCACCGTCAACTTCCGGTTGATATCATTTCCCAGCCGGTCATAGATTTCGTACATTTCATCTTTGGTGAAGCTAGTGCCCAACAACTCATTGAAATTTCTCAGGACCCGCGGTGCCCAGTATTTGTTTAAGCTCTTTGCAATCGGACGAGATACCCAGGCAAACATTTTGCATTTGAAGTCCAATTCCGAACGAACATCGACTAAACGAAAGTAGACATTATTTTTAGGTTCTAAGATGATTTCATTGCTGCGATTTACAAATGACTTCGGAAATACTTGAAGTGCCTGGGCTACGATATTGGTTAGCCCCACATCAACAGATGATTTAATTTCCGAGCTGCTCATATCCTCTTCTCCCCCTTATACCTCTAGTAGTTCTGGATTCTCGAAAATTGAACCTATGACTTCATTCGTTCCAGTTTCGGTGAACAGGTATTCTCCGTTATCTCCTCGCTCTACGCACCATGAACCGTCTACCATTTTCACAACACCAATAATGTTCAAATCGACTGTGCATCCAATTGAGAAATCTTCGTGCTGGACAATATCCCCTTCGTAGATCTCCCGACCGTTCTTGTCCTTTAATCCAGTGTATTGCAAGAACACCGCTGTTCCATTTGTCCACTCTTTGGTTCCCCAGTTCATCAGTTCTTCCAGCGTATGCTCGTATGACATTTTCTTAATTCCCGGTAACCATATTTTGAACTTAATCTCTCTGCCCATCGTGTATCCTCTCCCTTTGGGGTCTATGACCCTTTATAAGTTAAGTACAGCCAAACTACTCGTTATTTTCCTCCTTGGGTGCTGGGGCTGCTGGAATCACTAGTGGTGTCCAGTGCGTGTGATAGTCCGGCCAGTTTGAATCTAGTGGGCTTCCGCAATACGGCGGCTCCTGGATCGGAAACGTCCACCAAAGTACATCTCCGTAATCTTCGTGCCAATCATCAATTGATTGCGCGGTAATCTCTGGTGTGGGTGCTGGTGGTTGTGCTGGGGTATCTGGGTAAAGGGTGGCAAGAACGTCACGAGCTTCGATATAGCAGCGATCTAAGTACTGTGAAATACCGTCCCACTTTGACAGTTCTTTTATCGTTTCCAAAGCCTCTTTCAGCCGTTGTTCCCTCGCTCTAATCTCTCGTTTTTCTCTCATTTGTTTCAAAGATTGTTCCCGGTATACCCTTGCTGTGCTTTTCTTGCTCTCGTATTTTTGGAGCCAGTAAAGCATTGGCTCTGTCCATTCTTCGAACGCTCCCATTTTAATCATGCTCTGTACGCGGTCCATATCATTTTGCCAGTCCCTCGATGGTGTTTGTGTCATTGGGCTTCCTCCCCTACCTCAGATTCGTCACAGAAGCATTCACTTTCTACGCTGCCGCAGCCGACACAAATCTTCTCTATCGTCCATCCAAGGAACTCATATTCTGTCTCCACTGAGTACTCTTTGCCACATGAGTCGCACGTTACTTCATGCGTCCCTTCTTCCCATTCTGCGTAGTTATCTTCTACATCATGATTGCAATAAGGACATGATTGCGTTTTTACTAGCTCTGTCATGCTTATATCCTCCCTTAGTGGGAGAGTAGGGTTACTCCTACTCCCTTAATGATCTGGTTCGGCCCCCGCGTTGCTGGGTTATTTAGTCGAATTGGTGGCCTATCGGCCTGTACCAAGCACTCCAGCAATCGCCTCAAGCGCCCTCTTTTCAGCATGGTTGCGTTCCTCATTCGCCAGATGTTCAAAATTTGGATGGAAATATACCTCCGGCTTATGTCCTTCTCTTTTTTTGTGACCAAGTTCGCCAGCCTTAACAGCTGCATTAAGCACGGTTCGAACATTGGCGTCTAACTTAGTCACCACCGCAAATCGAGCCATCCTTACCTTCAGCACATTCGCTTCGTCGGCTGTTATCTCTCTACGCTGGACTAAATCTATTAAGTGTTCCATATCGTTCTGCGATAGCTTATTCATGTCCGTTCCCCCTGCATCGTGATATATGCCGCCTCTGCCCTCTCTCGGGGTGTGGCGGTGGCTATCCGTACGCCTTCTTTTCGACTAATAATTTTGCCGCCTACCCAGCCCTGAATAATTGCTAATTCCCAAATGTAGCGCTCTCCGTCCACTTTGCATGCTGCTGTCTGTACCTCTAGAGAGGCAGCAGGGTCGTTGCAGTAGTCTGGAGCGTCTGCCCACGCGTACGACTCATCAGCCTGCCATTGTCCATATGAGGGACCTTTTATGATCTGATAGCAATTCGCCGATTTTCTTACGCTGTACCCCATCAACTCCGCAAGCTTACGGTTAAGCTCCTGGTTGCTCCATTCCTTTACTTGTGTCATGGCTGGGCCTCCCCTTCCTCAAGGGATTTTTCAAGGCATACAATCGCATTATGGGAAACGATTTTTATGTCTTGCGTATTCGTCAGCAACGCCAATGTTTCAAAAGATCCCTTCGCATTCTCCAGCGCCTCCCGTTGCCGGGCTATGGTCTGTTGTGCTTCTGCCAGCTCTGAACTGATCCGCTCTATGTCACCGAGATACTTCTGATTAACTGCGAGTGCGGACTGAAGATCCACTTCAAGCTTTTTGATTTTGTTGATTGACTTTATGTCCGGCTTCTCTGCCTCTTCTAGAGCAGCCAGCAGCTCTTTAATGGACTCGCCGCCCAGTGATCCATACATTTCAAATGCTGCTTTCATTTGTTCTTTCCGTTCTGGTGTCACGACTGCACCCCTTCCCAATTCCACAAGCCCTGCTGCCCCTTGGCTGGGACCGGCTCTCGCAGCTGCTTAACATCCGCCAGTTCCCAGGCATAACGTCCATAATCATAAAAACCAAATTGATATTCATTTGATTCTTTCCCCAGCCAAATCTTTGGATATCCATCTTTCATCAAAACTGCGTCACCGGTGTGGTCGATGTGTATCTCGTAGCAATTCACCAATACAGCAGTTGCAACCACATTCCCCTCATGCATCCTATCTATAGCCCTTGAATTAATGCTGTACCTTTCATAAAAGCAATTCATGATTGAGTTTTGAACACTTGTGGGAAGTGTGCGTAACATTGAAAGTGGTTCCTTTTTACTTGCATGGATAGCAATCTGCCCACGATAATTTGTCTTCCATCCTCGCGTTTCAAAATGCTTACCGCCAATTGCAATTAATGAAGCCCAAGGTTCATGTATGGTTATAGCCTTCATGTCCGCTCTCCTTTCAATCTGGATGTGTATTTCGGGTCATACTCTACTTCGACGATGAATTCTGTTCCACAGATCCGGCACTCAACATCATGTTCCCCGGGTTCATGTACTTCTTCGCATGATTCCTCTGAAAAGCATACTGGGCAAATTGTCTTGTCTTCCCTGTAACAATCCCACTCATCAAGCTCCAACTCTTTGGCGCGGGCAAGAGCAGCCTTCTCTTTTTCTAAGCGCTCTTTCTCCTTACACTCATTACATTCAAATCCCTTAGGGTGCCCCCAATGAGGAGTTTGTGCTTCATGACGTTTCTTGCCGCATGTTATACAGCCGTCATGTTCGTCACAATTTACGTAGCTCCAATCTTTTGAACCCAAGCACACCACACATCCACACACCCAATACCAACCATCCTCAAACCGCTCTGCATATAGTCCGCGTTGCGGCGGATCAAGACGAACCTCATTATCTTTGCCCGAATTCCAAACGCTTGAATTACCACAACGGCTTCTGTTTTCCCAATCAAGTGGAATCTCTGGGATTGGGATTTTTATGTCTTTAAGGCTCATACCTTCACCGCCTCTCCCCGAGTTATCACGGTCACATCTGGCCGGAATCCCCATGCCGCTCTATTGTCAAATTCAACAGTTCCAGATGGGCATATTTTTGTTATGATGTGAGGCTTGTTGAGATTAAAGTCAGCATTAGATCCTCCGCTGCCCATGCGTGTAATCATCACGGTATCACCTACATTAGCCCCAAGACGTTCAACATCTCTTGCAATCTCCTGAGCTTCGTAATGCTCCTCGTCTATCTGATGAGTCAGCAGCCGGTAAAATCCACCTTCTGGCGCTTCAGCTTGGTAAAGATCAGGTTTTCCGCCATGGTGATAATAGTCGAAATAGATACGTGCACCTTCAAGTTCTTGCCCGCAGCATGGGTGATTTGGATCAATGATTTTAACCTTCATCGTTTATCTCTCCTTATAGGGGCTTTGCCCCGGTGGTATTTGCAACGTCCTTAGCCCAATAGCGTAAGATTGATAAAGGAGTTGAATATGATGGGTCTTGCTTATTGGGCGTTTATACTTTTGGTGATTATTATTGCTGGTGGATTAATTGGGCTAAAAAAGCGCAAATGATCTATAGGGCTATAACAGCCCCTCATTTTGCTCAATTTTGTAGACTTAGGAAAGGAACTGATCATATGTTCATTTTTATTTTTCTTCTTGGTAGTGCTGTAATTGCTCTTGGTATCTTTGCAATTAGGCATCCAGATTCATGGTGGTTTAAGCGTATAGGTGATGATCGTGAACCCAGTGAAGGGTGGATGGGCTATATAAAATTTGCTGGGAAGATAACAATTGGATTGGGTGTAATGATTATCATATTTGGCACACAATATCTCACTGGTTAATCAAACACAATCAATAAGTAGGCGATATGACAACCACTTATTTGTTTACCTTTTCCGTTTTAGATACCTGATTCATCCCTTTTCTTGTGAGCACTATTGTTCTTGACTGATACCTCTTCCAGCGCAGCATTTTCTTCTCTTCCAGCCGTTCGATAAAGGAATGAGTTGTCGATAATGACTTGTGGCCCATGGCTTCAGCAATCTCGCGTAGAGTCGGCGGGAATTGACATTCAAAAGAGTGACTATCTATAAAGTCGATGATTTCCTGTTGCTTTCGGGATATTGCCTTCATGCTCAATCCTCCCGTTCGGAGTAATTAGTTCATTAATTTTATTCCGTTGTTACACGAACTTTCTTGGTATTTATTCCGGTCTTTCTCACCTGTTTCAACCATTCTGTTTCTCGTTTTTCGGCTATTTGATCAATCATATCTATCAAGTTCACGCGAATGTATTCCCGACAATCATCAGCTATAACTCCACACGTAACAGCCTCACTTGATATAAGCGCTAATAGATGATCTACTTCCTCTAATTTGCGATATATATCTAATTCGTAAGATTCAAAAATAGGTATCAATTCACGTTTGTTTACAAGATCCCTTATATGTGCAGGATCACGAGCCTTTGCCATGTGAAGCCCTCCTAAATCCTAATCATCGAAATGTTCTCCATAGCTGTATACCTTCGGTTCTTCTAGCGGTCTTCCAAATACGTCAGCCATCAGTGTTGTGAACACTGCCATATCCTTATCTTCAAATGATTGAAGCAAACGGACTTCTTTCACCTTAAGGCTTCTGCCAGCTGCGGCAGCTAGGAGATCCACTACTGGTTGTATCTGATTCTCACGCTGTTGCTTTTCTTGTTCCTTTTGTTGCTGAACAGCAAGTTTGTGATTGTATTCATCCCAGTCTTTTTCATCAAACCAGAAGTGATCTCCGTATTTTTCAAGATAAACTGAAATCCAATATTGAAGGAGTTCATCAGTTATTTGGATTTTGTCGTGACAAGGCCAGCAAACCCTAAGTCCGTTCGTTTTTACGCCCCGCCCCTTCCGCCCTTTCGGCCACACATGGTGCGTGGTGTTTGAAGCAGCTGATTTACAACACGGACATATAGTTCCTTGTTCCGCAATAAGTTCATTTACGACTTCCTTCGGGAACTCACAACGGTCCTTTGAGCTTTGTCCTGATTTGTGATGAGCAAGGAGTCCCTTCTTCCACTCTGGAATTTCCTTTTTGGCCTTCGGTTTGTTTGATCGCAAGCTGTTGTAAGTCTTCTTCTCCTTGACTGTTTTTTCGGGTTTCCAGAATGTTTGATGTTCTCCCATGCTCTTTTACACCTCCTATGTATCTATTCTATGGCTATATCATTGCTGTTCCGCTGCGGTGTTACTGCGGTGTTACTGCGGTTTTATGAGATGCGTTCCAAGTAACCAGCCTGTTCGAGCGTTGCATAATGACGTTCACGCTCAGCGGCGGTAAAGTGGATCGGTAGTACAGTGTGAGCAGCATAAAAGGCAATTGCTTCTCTGATTTCCTGTGGTTGATCGTCAAGTTCAGCAAGATCAAGTCTCTTTTTAGTCATACATTCGCTCCTCTGCACCTAAGGAAAACTTTCCTTTGGAATATTTATTCGTTATCGCATTTCGTATATTTATCTGTAACTCAATAATATACGATATCGAATATAGAGTCAATGCGTCTTGCTAAAAAATATTCGCTATCGTATAATCGATGCAAGAGGTGATATCATGAGCAATGTTAAGCCCAATCTAATGCCTTTATTAAAAGAACTAGGTCTTACCCAAATGCAGTTATCTGAGAAGTCCGGCGTACCTCAAGGATCAATCAGCAGATTTGATAAAAATACTCGGCATGAGGCGAATCACTTATTCGCTATCTCTGAAGCATTAGGAGTACCGATTGAAAAGTTGTTTATAAGGGAGCAAGAGGAATAAATCCTCTATGCTCCTTCTTTATTGTGTTTTGATTTCTTGGTGATTTTTTTCGGTGGTGTGTTCGGCTTAGCGTTGTGGTCCCAAAACGTATCTTGTGGCATGTCCCGGTACTTCTGTAGTTCTTCATTGGATAGATAATAGCGAGTGTAAGTTCCACTTGGTCCAGATATTATTTCTTCTTCTCCTTCTTTCATGACTACACTCCTCAGTGAAGTATTTGCTTTTCCTCATTAACTTCAGGTTGTACCCAAACCGGATTCCAACTCATTTCAAAACCTACGCCCTGCTCTGACATGACCATAGCCATCAAAATTACGTTTGCCATGCCCTCAGCTGCATCAGGTGGAACCGCGTTTCCTACATACTCTCTGGCCTTTGCATCGCTGCATCCGTCAATCTGGAAAGGCCTGCCGTCAGGAAGGTATCTCGGGAATCCTTGTAGACCAACTGCCAGCTCGTAAGTTGTGAAAGGACGGTGCCAAGTCCCATCCACCGAGATAATCATCATCACACAACGCTCGTTATATTCCGGTATTCTCGGATCTGCAATAGCTGCATTTCTAGAATGAACATCCCCAGAACCTGTTACTGTCGTGGCGGTTTCATCCCACTTTTGAACACCGTATGAACCTGATCTTGGCTTACATCCTAACCTTGGGTCGTTGATTGATGCTGCTCCGCATTGAACATCTGTCTGCCCAAGCACAGTATTTGCAGCTTCATTCCAATCTTCCACCCGGTATGTCCCGGGGTAACGTTGACTCCTGGTATTTAGCCTTGGGTCAGCTACTGACTGCGCTCCGCTGCCCAATGTATCTTCTCCAGTGACAGTATGCCCCTGCTCATCCCATGGACGAACTGTGTATCCATTGCTTCTTCTGGCACCATCACGTCCGTTCACTCGCGGATCAGCAACGGATGATGCAGAATTCATAATCCGGGCTGCGCCCCTGACCGTCTTAGAGGTCTTTCCCCAATCCTGCACTCCGTACCCATCCACTCTGTTGTAGTCGCCATCGTAGTGATCTCCTGGAGTGCGAGGATCTGCGATAGCCAGTGCCCCGCTTCCGAATCTCGTTCCCGTTACACAAGGGGCTGGTTCATCGCACCGGACAATTCGATAAACCCCCGGATGCCTTCCTTCTCGATCGCTGAGTCTTGGGTCTCCAACAGATAAGGCCCCATTGTTAGGACGTGCTGCTCCGGTCACTGTCGGGCTCACATCATCATATTTTGAGACTCTATATATGGTCGGATGTGTACCTTCTTTAAAGCCCGTTCTAGGATCGTTTACTGCCGATAAACCGTTACTCCTGCCAACACCAGCACCGCCCGTTACCGTTCTCCCTGGCTTATCCCATTCATCAATTGCCCACGCCCCGGCTCGCGGTTCATGTTCGAGTCTGTACTTTTCAAACTCAACACCTTCAAGGTCTCGCCAGTCACCTCCAGCTGGAATAAAGGCAAGTCGTTCCCAAGTCTTCCGTTGAAGCATTGGGAGACGGTGCATAGGTCCACCGTTCACTTCATCCCCAGGCATTGGAAGGTTGCCTATAACTTCACCAATCGTTTTCAATGTCTTAATTTCAGGTTTATATACAAAGGCCGGCATACGCTTTTCATTTCTGGCTATGAGCAAATATCGTTTGCGATGTTGCCCCAAGCCTCCGATCTCCCCGCAGTCGTGAGTTTCATCGTTAACCGCATAGCCATATTTGATGAGTGTATCTTTGATCTTTTTGAGGATGTGTTTACCTCTTGTCATAATGCGCGGTACATTTTCCAACAAGAATAACGCAGGAAGTTCGCCGCCGTAGTCCCGACATGCTGTTAAGGAAAGATCGATTCCTCGAATGGTTAAGAGGTTCAGCGCCTGATACTTCTTACTGCTTGCCGACTTCTCCGGGAGCAAGCCGCTGAATCCCTTGCAAGGCGGCGAGGTGAAAATGACGTCTGGAACCTCTTCACCGAAAGCTTTCCATAGATCCCACGCATCTGCTTCGTGCCAATTTGTCGGAGGCTCAGCAACACCGTGGAAATCACGGTACTGCTGATGATCGAATAAATCCATTCGTACAGCCTTTCCACCTGTAATCTGTTCGTAGTTTCGGCAGACAACTGGATCAGAGTCGATACTGCATAGGCTGCGGAACCGTGCTGTTTTATTCATGTACTCAGCTCTGGCACCCTTAAAGCCCAGTGCACCGCCACCCAATCCCCCGAAAAGAAAAGCAACTGAGTATTGAGTTCTCATTTAATCACCTCGCTTTCGGGGTACATGAGGATATCGTCCGTAATTTCAAAACTCTGTTGATTGGGATCGGTATCAGCAGCCTTTAACTGTTCCATCTTCCAAATGATCCGAGACAATTCGCTTTTGTCGTGTTCATCCAGGTATCTATCGATATCAGCGCTAAATAAAGTGATAACTTTGCTCATCTTCATCGACCTTCCATTCTTCATTATTTCTATCAATTAAGTGAGAATTAATCCTGCATCTTTCCATGGGTTTCACTTTGTTTTCGGTTTAAGCCTCAGTCCGATATGGCTGCACGACGTATTTGCTTCCTTCGTTGTCGTCACCTCGAAAAATAACAGAAGTCATTTTTCCGGTATATTCAATCGATAATACGTCTGAATCAATAGCTTTAAGGAGATCGATAACATACTTAGCGTTCAACGAGATACTGAATGGTTCTCCTTCTAGGGAAAGTGAGTAGACATTACGTTTTCCCTTCCCCATTCCCTTCCCGTTACCTCGAATGGTTAACTCCTTGGCATCTGCAGTCAATCGGACTTGATTCATTTTTTCTTCTTTTGCCAAGATGAAAATAAGGTCCAGCGACTTTGCAAACTCCTTTTTATTTACTTTAATAGTTGATAGACCCACCACTTGCGACAACATTTTTTCAACATCTGGGTAGCGCCCCTCGAGAACACGGGAATAAAAGGTAAACCGTTCTGTTTTGACAAAAACTACGTACACTTCTCCGGATCTTAGTTTAGAAAAACCGAAATGAAGTTCATCTTTATCAAAAATGATCTTTTCCAATTCAACAAGCCCGCGCGCCTCTACAATTGCACTTCCAGACTCCTTCACTTCCATAAAGCGCTGGATTGTGGCTACTCTTCTTCGATCAGTTGCCAAAAATTTAATCAAATTGTCCTGTAGCGTAATATTCACGCCGGTTATCTCAGGTACATTTATTTCAGTAGCTACAGAAAATGCCGTTTTCTTGATAAGTTCCTTTAATTCTTTTCCAGACATTTCGGTAGTATCACCCCAGTTGATATCTGGTGGTTTGGGGAATTCTTCAGGATCAAAGCCGGAAATCTCAATCTCTTCATTTTTATTGAGAATCGTTATTCCGAAATCCTTATCAACATCTATTTCGATTTCTCCGCTCATTTTGCTAATGAGTTCAAGGGCAATTTTGGGCAAAACCACCGATCCGGCACGAATAATTTCCACTTGTTCATCCATGATGTAGGATTGGATCGTGGCTCTTTCACTAGCTCCAGTGACGTTTACCCCTTCATCAGTTGTCTGGATTAGAATGCCGGACAATATCTCCATGACCGGCTTGCTCGATACTGCCTTGTCAGCATCTGCTAGAGCCTCGGATAGTAAGGAACTGTCTACAACTATCTTCATGCGTTTTAACCCTCCCTGCGGCGATTCCTGCCGCCCACATGTAAAGCTTTAACGAATGGCTCAATACGTTCCATAATGCGCGCGGCGTTTATCTCATGTTGTCTACGATCCATCTGATTTTTGGAATCTCTTGCAGTTACGAAATAATTCGATAACTCCGATAACGTTAAATTTGAAGTAAAGATTGTTGGTTTGGTTTCCATTCTCATATTAAGCACTGGACTAAGTACGCCGTCTCTTGTCCATGAACTGGACTGCCCTGCACCTATATCATCCAGTATCAGAATATCCACTTCCATCAACGCAGCTAACTTGGAATGAACATCATTGGTTGAGAATGATTCTTTTATCTCTTCCAGAAATTCGGGAACGTACACCATGATCACTTCCTCACCCATCCCAGCCATTTCATTTGCAATCGCCCCAACTACGCGACTTTTCCCAACTCCCATAGGGCCATAGAGATAAAGCCCTTTGCGTGTGACTCCTTTTTGGTATCCTGCGCAAAAGTTAATGCATTCTGCTATAGCCAGCCTTCTTAGTGGGTCATTCTCCAAATCTTCAAAAGTAGCTGCGGTGATATGAGCCGGTATATGGTGACTCTTAATCTTTTTTTGATTGCTTGTTTGCTTTTCGAAAGCTAATAACTTCGGGCATTTTTTCAGTCTAAAAATCAACATGGATTGCTTTTCGCTCACTTCCTCATGACTGGAATGCCCAGGAAACTCATTTTGGCAAGCGTTTAACCCTGGGCAGGATTGGCAATGATCAAAACATGATATGTGATTTCCTAGGTTACTCAAATCCCTCTCTACATCTACTTGATCTGGATATTCAGCAAGCAATCTCAGCACCTCTGGATGATCCTTTATACGTTTTATCAGCGCAGCTTTCCTCTCAAGAAATCGGTCTGGTAAGATCCGTTTTATTTCTTCGCCCACATTTTTCACTTACACACCCCCGCGCTTGGACCTCATCTCCGCCAACATTTTTTGAATGTCTTCCTCAGTAGGGACATTGATTTTTTCTATTTCAGTTTGCTTAACAGGTTTGTTTTTAATTTCCGGTTCATCTGCCTTTTTCTTTAATGCCGCTGAGTGAAGGTCGTATATAATCCCGGTGCAATAACTGAGACTCTTTATCTCAGACTTGCGATGTTGAGGCTTGAAATTATCAAAGGCTTTTGTGATTCCGGCAAGAACGATGTGGATCGGTACCCCATCAGTAATGAGTTCTTTTATTGTGATCTCATCCTTTGCTGATATCTCTAATCCTTTTCCTCTTCGAGCAAGATAAAGATTAGCGACTTGTCTTCTGTAATCCAATTCATCAGCATCCCGGTCGGAATCGGCATCCCCGGCAAGAACGGCATCTTGGCTGTTTAAATTAGGATTATTGGATATAGGTACGATAATTTCGAATCCCGATTCTCCAGAACAGCAGCAGTTATCTTTTTCTTTATCTATTTCTAAATCTACTTCTACTTCTATATCTGTTGCGTTACCATCCGTTACTGTAACGTTACAGTAACGTTTCTCTCCTTCCTCCAATAACAGAGCCTTTTTTCCATCACGATGTTTCTTTACTCGGGCATTTGTTTGCAATCTCACCTTATCCATTCCATCGACATTTTGGTGTTTCTCCCAATTTGTCAAAAAGAAAGCGCCATTATCAGAAAGCTCGAACATCCCAAATTTCTGAAAAGTAGCCAATGCCATACGTATTGTCGATAGAGGTCGGTTGAGCATCGAAACAAGCATGTCCTCTGTGTATGGAATAGTTTCGGTCAACATAATGTAACCGCCCATATTGGAGCGCCCTGCAAGGGCTAACAGCTTCACCCAAATGACAATGATGGTGTCAGCCTCCGGCATGGCTTCAATCAGTTTTATTTTTTCATCATCAAACATAGTAACGCTTAACTTGATCCATTTTATTTCAGCCATTTTCTAATCAAACCCCTTTGGCATGGTGATAGTGGCTGCACGAAGAATGAATTTCAGATTGACCCAGAACTGCTGGTGTGATATTTTGTAAATAACTTAGTTTTGATGTTTCTTGGATGGCCGCGTCCCTCAACGTGGTCATTTTTATTTCAATTCCCTCAATCAATGCTTCCAATTTCCCGGTTGCTTCTTTTAACTGTTGAGCAGCTTGTTCAGTCAATCCCGGCATGTCGCCCACAACATAAATGTATTGACGCAAGGATTTGATACGGATTTCCAGCCGCCGTTTGCGATCTAGGGCATCAATGATTTCTATTTCAGGTGGAGTAAGGTTCAACCGAACAAAATCTACTCGAAGTGAACCGTCACTTAGATTGTCATGTAAAGTAACGACAGCATCAAATTGTGTTTCCGCCAGTTGTGTCATTTCAAATTGCTCACCCAAGGCGATGACTGGAATGCTGAATTCTTGCATCTTTATCCCTCCCTTGTTTGTAAAAATTGCTCCAGGGCATCAATTTCCGAATCAATTTCAGAGCATAGTAACCCTCGTCCTTTAAAACCCTGCAATTCATTCATTCGCTTCCATGCTTCACGACGTTGCTTAAGGCGTTCATCCGTCATCACATGTAATCCTCCGGCTGAAAGTTCTTAACAAAATCAATGGCATCATCAAAATCAATTCGGCGGATGTGACTGTATTTCGCAACACTGAATTGCTCTTTTAACTTACTCCAGATCATCCGCCGGTATCTTCCGACCATTTCCTTAAACTTCAAGTCGGAGTCCTTAAAACGATGCTTTGTGAGTTCATTGGATTTCAATCTCACTGCCGTCTGCATCTGGTCGCATTCGGCATCATTAAGAGTGACACTATCCCGAACCTCCTGAACCATCATTTTCATTTCTTCTTTGTCTTCAGCCATTTCTGTCTTCATAGCACCCATTGCTTCGAACAACATCCGAACCGCTGCCCCCTGTTGCTCGGACCATTGTAATTGTTGACCCACTACAGCAAGAATTTGTCCTGTCTCCATTACTGAACCACCTTTCTGCCATTTACTGCTGGCCGCATCTGATCTATAAAGGTCTGAAGCATGTCCAAGCTTTCATTAAATCGCTTTTTTTCACTACTTGATGCTGATGATACAGCTCCAAGGTTGAGTGTGGTCACAGCAGATTTTTGAAGAAACTGCTTCACATGAATGGTGAGTTGAATTGTATTTGAATCAGCCTCATATCGAAGTTTCTTCAACTGTGCGGCTCTCTGCTGTTCGTTGAAATCGTCTGGTTGTTGGAGTTTCAAGGCTTCCAACTCTTCCTGGATTCTTTTGTACCCAGCGTCAAGGTCCCGGACCTTCAACGACTCTGCTTCAATTTCCTTTTTCCACTTCGCGTCACGCGCTTTAAGCGCTGCCTGAGCCTCTTTATCCTTTTGTGCAATAAATGCCTCATTCTCTTCTTGCTGTCGTTCTATGGCGGCACTGACCGCCTCTTCCACTTGATCCGCTGGGATCGAGTCTTTGAATTGTTGCCGGAGGAGTTCTTTTTCTCGTTCGGCTGCTTCAGCTCGGTCATTTGCTTCTTTCGCCTCTCTTTCAGCAGTTTCAAGGCGCTCTTTAGTCTGAACAAATGCCTTGTGAGTGCTAATGAGTCCAGCGTCAAGTTCCTGAATGATTTCCGGAGTGGCGTTTTCAGCAACGTATTTTGCTTTGTCGTAGTTACGGCCGCTGCCGAATCCTGCTTGTTCAGCTACGATGTCCCGAACCTGTCCTTTTTCAGCCTCAGGTAAATTTTCCTTTTCGGTGGCGGACATGCGTTCCTTCGCTTTAATGCGTTCAAGTTCCTCTATCTTTTTGCCGTAAGCGATTCGTTCTGAAAAAGTAAAGTCTCTTCGGTGCTCATTCTCGCTGATCTCCAACTGCAGGTGGTGAGCGTAGTCACGAACCTCCATGACATTTACCTCTACCTGTTCCCTTCCCAAGTGCATATGAGCTCTTAGACGCCGTTCTCCGGCGATTAACTGGTAATCCGAAGTTACAACAATCGGATTGATTAAGCCGTTCTCTGCGATGTCCTGGGCTAGTTCTTCAATGCCAGAAAAGTCTTGCCGGATACGATCTACTACTTTGATTTTGCTTATATCAATAAGTGGCACTGTAATTCTCCTTTCCTAAAGTACTGGTAAGCAATAATTCTCAACACGGTTTAAAGTGTCACGATGCGGCCTTGTCTCACGCTGCTGAAGCATTGTCTTCAGTTCCAAGGTCTTCGCACGAGCAAGACCGGCTTCTCGTAAAACAATTTTGTCTCCAGTAGTTAAGGCGACTCCTGTTACTCTTGATAGAGCTTCATAAGCAACTTGTAGTTCTTCTTTCACCGCTTCAACTTCCCTTCTTGTAATTCGCAGCCCGCTGCTCAGCTCTCCATGCTTCTAAATCAGAGAGCCGAAACTTGATTACTTGTCTTCTTGAACCCGATGTCCCATATCGTTCATGCGGAATTCTTCCTTCTTGACACATGCGGTATATCAACTTTTCGGAAACTCCTATGTGAGCTGCCGTCTCTGCTACGTCAAGAGTCCTATCAATCAGACCATTCAATTCAGCTCGGAGTCGATTTTCTGAATCAATTACTTGTTCAGAAACAATTGCACGTATCACATCTTCAAATGCAATTAGCGCTTTGTTCATGAGATATTTCCTTTCTTTTATGGTGTGTTATAATGCTACTCAGACTTGTTTTTTACCAAATCGTCAACGGTACACCCAAGAGCATTGGACAGTTTAACTAAAGTTTCTGCGTATGGACCATGTTTTTTCTTACCAATGTTGTAAAGCGCGGATACTGTCACACCACTTTCTTTAGAAAGTCGGTATATAGTCCACCCTTTTGCATCAATCAATCTCTGCATGTTGTTTTCGATTGCCTTTCCCACTTCTCTCACCTCCTAAACACATACTACTACTCATATGAGTTATATTCAATAAACATATACCTCGTATGAGTAACAAAACACTATATTCTCTCCTATTTCCTCTTTATTTCTTGACAAAGCTAACTTATTCGAGTTATTATAACTTCATTGAGTTATACCTATTCTGAGTAATAGAAAGGTTGTTTCCAGTGAGTGGTATTGCAGAACGAATTGAAGCAGTTATGAAAGAACGCAAAGTAAGCAGATACAAACTAGCAAAAGACACTGGGATTCCATACACCACCGTCACTCAGATTCTTAATGGAAGAACAAAAAGCCCACAAATAACTGCACTCCAAAAAATAGCTGATTATTTTGATATGCCGCTTGACCAACTCACTAAAGAGACTGATGAATCACCTAAACATAACGCACCAGAATGGGCTTCAACCAAAGATCTAGCAGACATAAAGAAAATCCTTGAAGAAGATCAACCCGTCTTATTTGATGGAGTGCCGATTACGGATGATACACGCCAAAGAGCTATGGACATTCTCACTGGACTGCTTTGGGAAGCTAAAGAACTAAATAAGAAAACATATGGACATAAGAAAAAGCCAGTCCCTAAAGATGAAGAGTAGGTGACCAGTTTGGAAGAAATCATTCGCAAACTGGTTCGCAAATTCAAGACCAATGATCCTTTTGTGATAGCTAAAGGACTTAACATAATAATCCGATATGCAGAGTTTGGTCCCGGTACGAGAGGTTTTTATTACAGGCGGTTACGAAGGAGATTTATTGTTATTGATAGTTGCTTGCCAGAAGAGTGGCAACGTGTAGTGTGTGCTCATGAACTTGGACATGATCGGCTTCATTCGGGTTTAAGCCAATTTTGGATTGATGAGCACACTTTCTTCAATACAGGAAAATTCGAACGACAGGCAAATATTTTTGCTGTAAAACTGTTAACCCAACTCGCTGAGCACGAGCCAGGTGAAACGGAAGAATCATACCTTTTAAGATGCGGCATACCAAAACAACTTCATAACTTAGAAATGTAACTTTGCGCTTTCCAGCCGCAAGGCTGTTTACCATACACAAAAACAGAACACGGGTTCTAATTGGAGGAAATGAAATGGCAAAAGGAAGCATTGAAAAAAGAGGGGAGAACAAGTGGCGACTAACTGTAGATTTGGGGCTTAATAATGACGGCAGCCGAAACCGTCCTCGAAAGACAATTACTGTTGAAGATAAAGCATTATTAAAAACAACTAAGAAACTAAAGGATTATTTAGATGACGAGCTTGCGAAGTTTAAACAAGAGGTATTGAGCGGCAGTTACATTGCGCCATCTAAACTTACTTTCAAAGAATTCTATGAAAATGAATGGAAACCTAAAGACGCTGAACCGAGACTAAAGCGAACGACATACCTGTCTCATTGCTCCAAAATAGATCATCATGTTTTGCCGATTATAGGACATTTGCAACTCGATGAGATCACAACAATGAGATTAGTGACGTTATTCAATGATTTACGCAAACCAGGTGCACGGATTGATAAGCGAGGAGGAAAAGAAACCATTAGTTCTCGCACGATTCAATATATTTATGATGTGACTATGAGTATATTCAAACGAGCTGTAGAATGGGGGGTCCTAAGTAAAAACCCATTGGAGGGCATACAGCGCCCGCAGATCAGCAAGGAAGATAAAAAGGCCCGGAAAGACAGAAAGAATTTTTTCGAAGAAGAGGAAGCTACAGAAGTCATTGATACATTAATCAAAAGTAAAACACATTGGAAGCTTTATTTTCTTGGAGCAATAATTGGAGGTTTTAGACGTGGAGAGTTAATTGCCTTAGACGAAGACGATTGCGACTTTGCAAATAACCGATTGCGTATCGATGAGAACATTTCGCATACTGAGAATGGACAGGCCGAGATCACAGACACAAAAAACGAAGCATCCGATGACTATGTAGATATGCCACAATGGTATATGGATGAACTGGCTGCTCATGTAAAAGCCATGCGCAAGTTACGTTTTGAGGCAAAAGCGTTGGGGGTATGGAAAGGCGGAGATCGTAACTTTGTATTCCATTCAGGGACGGGAAAACCATATTACCATACATCGCCATCACAGCAGTGGACAATATGGTGTAAGCGAAACGGATTCCGTAATGTATCCCTACATGGGCTGCGCCATACAAACGCTACCTATTTGCTTGGACAAGGTGCATCCATTAAAGAGATCCAACATCGGTTGCGACACTCGACTTCTCAGGTAACTACAGACACGTATGCTCACGTTACCAAGAAACTAAGTCGCAAAACAACAGCACACCTTGATGTCTTCGATCCTAAAGTTCGTCCCCAATCCGTCCCCAAAGCCGAAAAAGGCACTCGTTCTCTGTAAATCAATTCAAACTACAAAAAAAGAAAACCCCTTATGTGTCAAGGGATTTCCTAGTTTAATGTATGCCGAGGACGGGGGTCGAACCCGTACGGTACTCACGTACCGCAGGATTTTAAGTCCTGTGCGTCTGCCTATTCCGCCACCCCGGCATGGTAGAAGCGTTGATAACGCGACAAGAAATATGATATCACGTATCCGGTGGATACGCAATCTAAATTTGCATTAAGTTTTGTTTACAGAAAAACGGCCCGACCAGCCGGAGCCGATGGGCCGCTTGTGCTTCACAGAATGACTAGCGGCGTTCGCGCTCGCCACTTTTGTTTCTCATGCCAGCCAGACCGAGCAGTCCTACCAATCCCAGCCAGCCCCAATCGAAGTCATTGTCGTTGTCATTAGCGTTGGCAGTTGTAGCGTTAGCCCGGTATCTGCCGGTCTGCGTAGTATTGGATAGTGGAGAAACGGTGCTGTTGTCTCCGCCACGGTTACGCATAGTTCCAGTGGTTCCGGTAGTTCCGGTACCAGTGGTGTTATTCATCATGGTGTTGCCCTGCTCGTTCATCATACGGTTGCCGGTTCCGTCCATGCCAGTTGTACCGGAAGCGGTGGATGCATATCCTACGCCCAGCAGACTCATGGATAATACAGTGCCGCAGGCAAAGCTTGTTATCAGCTTATTCAAGATGTTATACCCCCTTGTGTGGTTTGTCCCTGATAATTTCCCCCTGCGGCGTCGAATCTATGCAAGAAATTTTATACGGTCACCACATTCACCGTCTTGCTGGCAGGATCATAAGTCACCTTGGCTCCGAGCGCTTCAGCCAATGCCCGTACGGGGACGTAAGTGGTTCCGTTATCCAGAACTCCGGCTGTAAGCTTCACTCCGTTCAGGGTGATTGAAATCTCCACATCCTTGTTCACTTCATCCTCACCCCCGTTGATCCGTTTTAAGGCTTTCTTCACCTGATCTGCGGCTGGACGGCGGCCTGCTTTCAGCTCTTGAATGGTCAGTCCAAAAGCCATCTGAAAATGGGAATAATCCTTAAAGGAAGTCCAGTCTCCGCCCCATTCGAGTCCCAGCTTTTTGGCTTCCTGTACGACCTCTTGCCAGTCTGCAAGCTTATCCCCGTCCCCATCCCGGCTCATATCCCAGGAGATGTTCCGTCCATCCGGCAGCAGCAGCGCAAAGTCTATCGCCAGTCCGTAATTATGAAAGCTGCTGCCACCCCGCGCATTGGTTACAATCGCACCCTTCTTGGTTCTCCCCAGCGCATAAAGGGCATTTTGTTCGGCTATGGTCCGCAAGCCCTGGGTGATGACAATCGGGATGCCCCGTACATAACATCGCTGTATCAAGACATTGGCAGCCGCCAGCAAGGCGGGATGGAGACCGCCGAGCCGGGCTGCCGATTTGCTGTTCACCTGATCCAAAGTCAGCATTTGATCACCTCCTGGTATAGTAAATGTCTTCTATTCTGCTGTTGCTTGTACCCTTTTCCCTAATTGTAAAAGAAAAAAACCCGAACACCCCGGGGCTTTCGCATCTTTATGGATTGCCGTTTTCATGGATGGTTCCCGCCTAAACAGGCCAATATAAAAGCGAAAGGTGGGAAGACCTAATGGAAATTCACAGTGACAGCTACAAGGTGGCAGCCTTGAGCGATCAGGGGGACGCGGTGGAGATCATCCGCCAGGCTGAAGCGGCCATAGCCCAAATTAATGGGAACAAACCGGTGACCCTGATCGCTTATGAGAGGACAGAGTCCAACTCCCACAAATAAAACAGGAGTGGTTCAGCAATAAAAGCCTGCTGCTTCAGACGATGTATGCCTCCACAATATCATCGACCTGAATCCACTTCCATTCCTCCGCCCACTGCAGCTTGATCTCACGCGAGTGGGTGTGAATGGAAGTCACAAAGCCGTTCAGCTGCTTATTCGCAAACGAATCAGCCAACACTACTGTTACCCGGACATGGCTCCGCAGCGACAGCGCCAGCGTACATTCAATCTCCTCCAGCTTCTGCCCATCCTGAACCGGCTTTCCCCGGTGCAGCGTCTCCCGTTCATCCTTATGTATCCGGCTTTTGTGCTCCGGCAGCATCATCCTGCTGCTCTCCCACACGCCGTATCCCTCCTGCTTCTTACCCATTGTGCGATTCCTCCCTCCAAGGATGACCTGATTCATTTCAGCGATGTCAATTCAAATTAAACGAACGTATGTTTGTATTATATGCGCATTCCCTCTTTTTAAGCAATCAGAAAAAAATAACAGAACCGCAAGCAAAAGGCGCCCACAGTGTTCGCTGTGCAGCGCCTTTGCTTGTCCAATGAGAAGAAGGCCTTGTTCTCTGCCTGGGCAGGGATTTTGTTTTATTTAATCTCTGTTGCGGAAGCTCCCTTACCGGTCTGCGGGTTTACCTGGATATCTGTTTTGCCTGTGCCGGCTTGGCTGTGTGTATCCGCTTGAGAATCGGCGGCAGTCCCCGTCCCTGTACCAGCCAGGGTGTCCGTAGCTGCACTTCCGGGTTCAATCAGCCCTGCGGCCACCCTGGCCTCATTCAGCTTGGAGATGCCATACAGCATCGCCACATCCGCCTGCTGGTTCATGTCCTGGAATTCCTCGGCAGTAACATCCGGAGAAACCGCACTCTTCGAGGCTTGCTCCTTGATGGAATACGCGCTCTGGAACGCAATTACCGATTCTTTAAGCAGCTTCTGGATGTTCTCCGGCAGGCTTTTGGAGATCTTCACATCCTTGACTTCATCGGCGATATCCGAAGCGGTGTCCTGGAATTCATCCACTGCCTTCTCCATCTCGTTGTCACTCGCTTTTCCTGTCGAATACGAAGTTAAGGTTGTGTTGAATGCCTCTAATGAGGACTTGCCCATTTCATCAAACTTAGACATTTCATTATAAAAGTTCTGTACGTTCTCCTGCACCTCTTCATGGGAAGCAGGCGCTGAGTTATTATTGCTGCAGGCGCTTAGAATACCAACCATCATCAGCAGCACTGCCAGTAAGGCTTGTCTCATATTAAGTATCCCTCCACTTAACAGAATAATAGCGAGTTTTGTAAAGTGCAACTGAAAATAATGTTAAAATAGCAGAGATGAAACATTCTGCAGGATTGAAGCGTATTTTGAGCAGGTACAAACTAAAAAGATCCCCAGTAGTGACCGGAAATCTTTGTTATATTATAATGATTTCAACATGAATGATAGAGAGGAAGATAAGCTCATGCCTTACTGCACAAGCTGTGGAGCAGAATACAAGCAAGGGGCCAAATTTTGCGGGGAATGCGGCGCAAACACTACTGAAGATGCAGCTGCTCCCGGACGCCGGACGGCATCCGGAGCGGCGCCTGGTTCCGGCTCGGGACCTGAAACAACGCTGTGGCAGGGCAAGCCGGCCGGCATCTCTGACCGCCTCAAAGGCATCGTGCGCCTGAATACAACCACGTTCACCATCACCAGCCAGCGCATTATGGTCAAAACCGGGCTAATCGGGAAGGACGTGGAAGAAATCGAGCTGCTGCGGGTCAATGACTTTTCTGTGGCCCAGTCCATCCTCCAGCGTATTCTGGGTATCGGAACACTTACAGTGTTCTCGGATGATGCTTCGTCGCCACAGCTGCTTCTCCACAGGATCCGCCAGCCCCAAACGGTGAAGGATGTGCTGCGCAAAGCCGTACGCGATGAGAAAATCGCCAACAATATCAGCTACCGGGAACAAATCTAGCCCGCTGGCCACATTTAAGGAAGATACAATGCCCCGGCTGGAATGACGCTTTTCACCTGGCTGGGGCTTTCCCACATCAGCACCACCCGCGCATCCCCCTGGTTCTCATAGTACTCTACCTTTAGCTCATGCAGCTTCCCGGCAATCAGATTCACCTTCCCCTGCCGTTCCTGTCCGCTTTGCTTCATCCAGCTGTCAATCACCAGCACTCCGTCAATCCACACGCGTATGCCATCGTCCGATGACGAATAAATCGTGTAGCTCTCCGTGTATGCGGCGCTCAGCCTGCCGCTCCAGCGCACGGAGAAGAAATCAGCAGGGAGTGCCGGATCAGGAGCCGCCTGCCGCCAGATGAAATTAATGACGGTATCGGTCCGGGTGAGCGCAGGCTCGCCGCTGAGCGCTGCATTGCTGTAATATTGCCCGTACAGGCCCGGCATGGGTGCAGCTTCAGCCATAGAGGCATTCTGCGCCGCCTTCTTCGCATATTCCTCTCTGGTGAGCACAAATGAATGCTTCATAAAAGCCTTAATAACTGCATCGCTGTTCTTCTCATAGAGCAGCTTACCCCAGCTCATCTGGTAAGACCATTTATTCTGAGTTTTGGCCAGCACCGCCGGGGATGGAAGTTCCCCGTTCTCGCCTATGGCGATCAGCTTGCCGCGTCCCAGATTCCACATGGCATCATGGTGACTCTTTTTGAAATCCGCTTCGTAGATATCCAGCGCCAGCACATCCACCTTGCCAGCTCCCGGGTAATAGTCCGCCGGTTCATCAGACCACTGGTTTTTGGCATTAGGGCTCCACACCCACAGCAGATTATGCAGCTTGTGATAAGCTGTGTACCGGTCGAACATGATGTTCCACAGCTTGCTGAACGAGCTTTTCTGGCCCCACCAGAACCAGCCGCCGTTCATCTCATGGTAGGGACGCCAGAGTACCGGCACGCCTGCATTAGCAAGCTTTTTCAAAGACCGGGCTGTCTTGTCCAGCTCCGCAATCAGCGCGTTGTACTGAACCGTACCCGGAGTGATATATTTGGCAAAATCCGCTTCACTAAGACTCCTCGAGACATTCGACCAGGCCGGAGCCGTCCCCGGTAAATTCTCATGATAGCTCATGGTTACGATTCCGCCTGACTTATGCCACCGGATTGCGCTGTCTACCACGGCCTGCCGCTGAATATCGATTTGTTGCGCCGTCTGATTATCAATCGCTCCCAGCTCATAGCCGTGGAGTGCGGCATATTGTCCGCTGGTCGTCTTCAGCTTGCCGTTGAATTCATCCGGGCTCTCCAGATAATCATGCTGCCCGCTGATCATTCCTTGTCCCTGCAAACGGTATAACGTTTTCAGCAGCTTCCGGGCCGGAGACGCAAGCGCAGCATCTGCAGGGTTCATCTGCACATTCCGGAATGAGGCCTGCCACTGTACATCCCCGACCAGCCGTGATGCGGAATCCAGCAAATCCCGAATGCGCGATTCCATCTTTTCCACCATCCTCTCCCTTTTTTCTACATCATATGGGGATCTATCGGACAAGTGCACGGCGAACCAACATACAATCGGCATAAATATACCGCACCCATTAAAAAACCTGTCAATTCAGTATTCTAAAGGAAGCAATAATTAAGCTATACTGATTAAGTCTGCACTTATGGAACCAATGGTTCACAATATAAGCATATGCTTTCAGCCAGTTATCTACGAAGCTGTATTCTGGAAGCATAGCTATCCAAATTTTAGGAGGCAGCAAAGTGAAGTCCAAGAAATTCATCCCAAGTCTCATCATCACAGTGCTGCTCCTCATTGCCGCTTACTGGTTCGAACAGAACGGCAATCTGCCTGGCAGCCAGCCGGCTGCAGAAGAGACAGACGTAGTCCAGTTGAGGTTCCCGAGTGAACGGTTCCCGGAGACAGCCCGGCACATTCAGGAAGCCATCCGCAGCGGAGAGTCTAGTATCTGCACTATTGACCGGCAGGAAGCAGACGAAAACCGCAAGGAATCTCTGAAGGGGGTTCCCACCAAAAAAGGCTATGACCGTGACGAATGGCCGATGGCCATGTGCGAGGAAGGCGGCAGCGGGGCCGACATTGAATACATAACGCCTAGCGACAACCGTGGTGCCGGAAGCTGGGTTGGCAACCAACTGGAGGGACTGCCCGACGGTACCCGGGTAGAATTCATGTTCAAATAACGGAGGATAATGGTTCCTGAATGAATCCGCAGCAGCTTGGCGCTGTATCACCCGGCACGCCTTCCTTTGACCGGCTGCCAGGCCAGTATCCGTTCTACCCGGAACATCCGCGGGCTGCCTGTGGCCAGACAACCAGCCCGGAGCAGCCCGCCTTTGAGGCCAAGCACCTCTATTCTCCGCTGAGTGATGTTACCGGCTTTATCCTCGTAAATGATCTCGATCACCTGTCCGAGCAGCTTTTCCATATCCTTTGTGCTCACATGAAATCCCTCCCCTTAGAGAAACAGGAACATTTGTATGTATTATATGCGAACAAATGTTCCTTATGCAACAATACAGATAAAAGGCGTAAAATAGGTGGGATATTATTCCACACGCGGAGAGCCAGAGTGTTCTATATCTGTTATCGGGGAAAAAAACTGTATGGCCCTATGTCTGAAGAGGAGGCCTTAAAAGAGTGGTTCGCGCTTTCAGGAACGGTCAAGGAACTATATATTGTTGAAACGGATGAGGCCACAGGTAAAATCAAACGCCAGATCGGACCTTCTGTCCGCAGGAAAAAGAAATAGCCCTATCCGGCAACCGCCAGACAGGGCAGCACTCGCTGAGCGAATGTTTAGAATATACAGGCTTTAGTGATAATAACCAGCAAAATGAACAATACCAGAATCGCACCTGTCGAAGTAAAAGGACTGCAAACCGGCACTACTGGAGGTCCTTGATTCACTCCACCAACATTATTGCCACAACCGCAACCATAATCTGCTCCCACCATTCATTCCTCCTAATAAATATTGACTACAGCACAGAATATGTAGAAAGCAAACATGCCGTATGGGCCAATTGGCAAAGAAATACCATTCACCTAATCAATTGTGCCCGTACAGTCGATATACTAAGGGGAGCCATAGAACCTAAGCTTTTTTTCGAAGCAGGTTTTACGGAACTCAGGGCATTACGCTCACTAACTTTGTTTAGGAGGTGCGAAAATGGACATTGCCGCTCTATCTGTATCGATGAACCAGAGCAGTCTGAAACAGGCTGTGGGCTTTCAGGTGCTCAGCATTGCCAAGAATCAGGCTGAAATCCAGGGTCAGAATATTACACAAATGCTTGCACAGAGCTTAGACCCAAACTTAGGAAAAACACTTGATATTAAGGTTTGATTGCTTTATGCTTAGATACATAAGAACACAGGTTCGCAGAACCCACTAAGCCCTTCGGGCTTTTCTTTTGACCATAAATACGAACATACGATCTTATATTTGAGGTGAATCACATGCATTCTTATTATCAAATGACTGCTCTTGAGAAGTGGACGGAGGATCTGTATGAACGGCTGGAGATCATGGAGCCGGCACAAATATCGATTGCATATATTGCCGAGCGACTGAATATCTGGGTTCATTACCTGGATGTCAGGAGTAAAGGGATTGAGGCCTCTGCCGGCATGTACAGCATGTTCATCGATAACCGGCTACCTGAGGAACTGCAGCGCCTGGAATTCCTGCATGAGCTTTGCCACCTGCTCCGTCATGCCGGCAGCCACACACTGATGCCTGAGCAATTCACGCAAGCAGAGAAGGATGAATCAGAGCGGTTTATTCTGTATGCGGCCATGCCTTACTCCATGATCTCGAAGATGGCACTGCCTGAGCTGCGGGAAGATGCGATTCTGAAGCTTGCTGCAGCTTTTCAGGTCCCTTGCGAGCTGGCTCTGCAGCGGATTGATCAGATTCAGCGCCGGATGTTCCAGGGACAGCTGATAGCCGTTATGGAGCGGAACGAGGACAGAAAATTAATCCACAGACATATTCGGTAAATGCAGCGGAGATAATAATACACATCATGCAGAGCGAGCCTCCAGACTAAAAGGCAAAATTAACCCGTAAGGGGGAGCAGTATGGAAGCCATCCAAGTTATCCAGCTATTATTGACCCACCCGGATTACAGCGTGGACGCAGTACACCCCGAAATTCCGGATTTTGTCGGCATCGAAGCCATTGAAGTAGACCATGAAACCCAGACCTTCTCCATCCTATTGCAGGAGCCGCAAGATGATTGATGTCTTAACTACTAAGCAATACAATCTAGCCGGAGAACCCAAAGGTGACCCTGCCGTTATCCGGCAGGGCCCATAGATATGATTTCTGTTGATTGAGACGGCCCAGCATCAGCCTGCACTTACAAATTGAATAACACCGACAGCGGTCATTACAAGAAATAATGCCAATACAATTCCAAGCATAGTCCACACCCAGGTTTTACCGCCGGAATGCGGAGGTTTCGGGTAGTTCTCCAATACAGTAATGCGGCGCTCCAGCTCCCGGATTTTCTCATCTTGCTCAGTCATATTCTCCCCCCTTATCACTCTATAATTCAGAATATCCCATGCGTCCACACAATCCCCTCGCTGCTTAACACGGTACCTGTTATTCCCCAGTCGAACTTGAACCATAAACAAGCTATCTTTCCCTCTGTCAATAGTTCGTCATATTTTATAACACAAAAATGTTTTTGTTTGTTTAAATCCGTGTAAATAATACTATAATCGCAAAAACCTGAGTATTTTTTACATAATCAAGAATTTATCATGTATTTAATGTAATTATATATACCGCAAGCAACTAGACAAGGAGGTGACAGTATTTGAAAATAACCCTGCCGCACGATATCCCTCTGCTCTTTTATATTCCGGTAGCTAAAGCGTTTTACCCATTCCCAATTTATTTCCTGCGTCTTGCCGCTCCTGCCCCCTATGACAAGAGCATATCCAGAATCCTCAACTCCCTGAACGAAAACAACTATTCTTCTATTGATAAAGTGCAGAATGCCACGATTGGAGAACTGAGACGGGTTAGAAATTTCGGTGAAAAGGGACTTGTTATTCTTCTTGAGCTCTTGCAAACCTTATCGCAGCAGCCAGAACTAGTACTCGAAACCGATAAGCTTGATGACAGCCTCCGTGTGGAACTGGATCATCTCAAACAGGTGATGCCTGTAAGACTGCAGCTGCTGGAGATTGGAATAGAAATATAACAATGAGGATTATCCCGACCAAGCTCCTTGAAGAATGTGCCCCGCTTCAAAAGGAAACCTAAAACAGCTTATGTAAACCTCCCGCTTCTATTCCTTTACAGCCTACATAATAGTAAAAACCCCTTGCTAGGCAAGGGGTTTAGTGAAGTGGGCCCTACAGGACTCGAACCTGTGACCAATCGGTTATGAGCCGACCGCTCTAACCAACTGAGCTAAGGGCCCGGATCTAGGATTCCGTATATACAATGGCTGTCTGAGAAAATAAAATTGGTTGCGGGGGCAGGATTTGAACCTGCGGCCTTCGGGTTATGAGCCCGACGAGCTACCGGGCTGCTCCACCCCGCGTCAGTAATCATATTCAAACAGCGACAATAGATAATATACATTATATCCGGGTCAAAAGTCAAGGATGATTTTGATTAATGAGTCAGGGAAGGAAACGAACCCCATACCGGCCCTTGCGCGAACGGTATATTTCCACAAAACGCGGGTCATGGTAGCCGTAGATCCAGCCGTCCTGTTCCAGCCTTTTGGCCAGGCAGCCTGCTTGAAATCTTGTCCTGAACAGCTTCGCAAAGTATATCCAATTCATCGTCCCCTCTTCTCCTTTTCACCAAGTGATGTCTTTCCGCTGTGAAGTTATTATACCCCGTTTCAGAAGAAAACCTTGGGCCGGACCGGGAAGAGGGGCTGCCAAATTCTGTGTGGGTTTGCTTCAGACAGAAAAGGGGCTGTCCCAAAAGTAGATTTTCTATGAAGGGGGACAGTTCTCTTCATTCTTAAAACCACAAAAAGTGAGCAGAGCAGCGATTCTCCCGTTACTGGAGAATCGCTGCTCTGCGTTCTTGGTCATTGGCTGCTTGCTTTAGCAGATTATGGGCGAGGGAAAGCCACCCGACTTCGAGGGTCACTTTTTCCATCCCTCGAAGCAGAAATCGCCGGAAGCCCCGGTTGTTCTTCAGTTGTCCAAACACACTCTCCGGTTCTGTCATCCGGCGCACGGCCAAATCGTAACCTTCTTCACTCCGTAGAATCTCCCGAGCCTGACTTTGGTACCGCAGCCGTTCCAAACTGACGACCACTTCCCGATTTCCCGTCGTTTTTGTACAACGTTCCTTCAGTAGGCAACCAGCGCAACTTGGGCTACGGTAATGACGTTTTCTGATTTTATATCCGCTCTCCAACGTTTCCTTGCTTTCTTTGCGGAAATGCAACGTTTGTCCGGCTGGGCATGTCCATGTATCCCCGGCTTCGTACGTCCAGTTCTCAATCTTTCCGATACTCTCTTTCCAGGCTTTGCTCTTTTCTTTGTGGTAGCTCCCGTATTTGACCACGGCCTTCACGTGTTCGTTTTCCAAATACGCATAGTTCTCTTCACTGCCGTAGCCTGCATCCGCAATCACCGCCCTCGGAAGCTTCCCCAGGATCTGTCTTGCTTTTTCCAAATGTGGCTGCAAACAGCGGGTATCGGTGGGTCTTTGGTGTAGACTGTAGGCCAAATAAACTGGTTTTCGGTCCCAATCTGTACATTGTAGCCCGGTTTGAGTTGACCATTTCGCATGTGATCTTCCTTCATCCGCATGAAGGTGGCATCCGGGTCCGTCTTACTGAAGCTGTTTCGGTCCCCGAGCAGGGTTTGGTATTGCTCATATTTCAGCAGTCTGGGCAGCAGATCCTTGCGGAGCTGCCGAACGGCTTTTTTCAGTGGTTTGTCCTTAGGCTTGTCCAGCAGTTGCGACTCTAGCTCCTGGGTCATTTGTTCAAGTTTCTCACTACTCATCTCGGTGGGCTCACCTAGTTCGCTCAGGTCTTGGCCGCGGTGTTCCTGTTCTTCTTGTTCCTCCGCAGCCTCAATGTCGGCAAACAATGTATGTACCTTTTCTTGCAGCTTGGACTTATGTTTACTAACGGCTTTCCCCCAAACAAAGGTGTAGCGATTGGCATTGGCCTCGATCTTGGTACCATCCACAAAGTAATGCTCCAGAGACACGTATTTTTCGTCAGCCAGAAACTGAAGCACGGCTGTAAATACCGTTTCAAGGACATTCCTCATTCGCTAGGAACGGAAGCGATTCAGCGTGCGAAAGTTGGGGCGTTGCCGTCCGGCGATCCACATAAAGGGAATGTTCTCCCGTACTGCTTTGGCGATTTGACGAGAGGAATACATTCGCTGGGCGTAAGCGTAGATAATGACTTTGGTGAGCATCTTAGGGTGATAGCTGTCGCGGCCGCCGCCGGGGTAAGCCGCGTCAAAGATGGCGTCGTCTAGCCGATTTATAGCGGCATTCACGACACGAACGAGGTGGTTTTCTGGAATATCTTCTTCTAAATCCATTGGCAGGTAAAGTTGGTCCATGGTATATTGAATGTACAAAGAAATCGCTCCTTTTGAGATGGTTGGTGGTACTTCCATTTTACCAAAAGGGCGATTTCTTTTGTGATTTAAGAGAAGAATTTAGAAACTTTTCCCGCTTAAACAGCGGAGAGGACGGACTGATTGTGGAAAAGCGGAAGCGTTCGCCTTGGTCTCCGGATTTTCACCGCTAAGGGGAATAAAAAAAATCTGGAGAGCACAGCGATTGGAACAACGGTCTGTTCGCGCAGCGTCCACCCAAGTACTCACGTTGATCCTACTTAAAAACAGAGGGCTATCCCAAGCGCCATTTCATGGCTTTTGGGACAGCCCCTTCGTATGCTTATATTTCTACCTTAGGTTCCTACTTCTGCACACCAAACGAAGCCGGATCTTTACGCCAGGATTGCAGCAGCTCCACATCCGTGTCGGCGATGGTTCCCTGGGCCAGGGCCACATCAATTAAAGTGGTGTAGTTGGAGAGGGTCTGCAGCGGCACCCCTGCTGCCGCGAACGCTTCAGTGGCGCGGTCCAGCTCATAGCTAAAAATAGCCAGCACGACCAGCGGAATGCCCCCCGCTTCCTGAACGGCCTGAGCGGCCTTAATGGAGCTGCCGCCAGTGGAGATCAGGTCCTCGATTACGACGACCTTTTGGCCAGGGTTGATTAGCCCTTCGATCTGGTTTTGCTTGCCGTGGCCTTTGGCTTTGTCACGGATGTATGCCATCGGCAGATTCAGCTTGTCTGCTACCCAAGCAGCATGCGGAATGCCCGCAGTAGCTGTGCCTGCAATAACTTCGGCATCCGGGTAGGTGCTGGCGATGGTTTCAACAAAGGCGTCGGCGATGTAGCCCCGGACTTCCGGGAAGGACAAGGTCAGACGGTTATCACAGTAGATGGGGGATTTAATGCCGGAGGTCCAGGTAAAAGGGTCCTGCGGGCGCAGGGCTACCGCACCGATCTTCAACAGGTAACGGGCAATTTGTTCACTTTTATTCAATAATGGGCTCATGCTTGGGTCATCTCCTCAATAATGGTTAGTGCGGCTTGGCGCGGGTCCGCCGCCGCTGTAATCGGGCGTCCGACGACCAGGAAGTGGCTGCCCTGACGGATTGCTTGTCCAGGTGTCATCACACGGGACTGGTCATCCAGGGAAGCCCCGGCAGGACGGATTCCCGGTGTCACTGTGCGGAACTCCGGCCCGCAGGTTGCGGCGATAACCGCAGCTTCCTGCGGAGAGGCTACCACACCGTGCAGACCCGCCCCAGCCGCAAGCTTGGCATAACGCACAACTGTGTCCGTTACGGTCCCGGCAATGCCGATCTCACCGTTCATCATCTCCTGGGTAGTGCTTGTAAGCTGTGTGACTGCGATAATCAGCGGAATATGCAGCGATGGATGCAGACTGACCGCCTTCGCCGCACCTTCGAGCGCAGCAGCCATCATTGCCGTTCCCCCGGCCGCATGCACGTTGAACATATCCACTCCAAGCTTGGTCAGGCTCTCTGCCCCGCCCCGCACGGTGTTCGGGATATCATGCATTTTGACATCCAGAAAGACAGAATAGCCGCGTGCCTTCAGCTCTCTGATGAAGTCCGGACCCGCCGCATAAAACAGCTGCATGCCCACTTTCATATAGCATGGAATGCCTTCCAGCTGCCCCATCAATAGTCCCGCCTTCTCTACATCCGGAACATCGAGGGCAACCATCAGCCGTCCCGCCATTTGGTCCCGCTTCTCAACTTGTCCGACAGTCTCATGCCCATGCTGTGTGATATTCTGCTCCATTTGCTGATCCTCTCCCTTTGTCATCGTCTAGCGCTCCTTGCCATGCGGCACCGCATGTACTTTCTCGAACAAGGATGTGCCGGCCAAGGAATTTATCCCCGGGCGCAGCGGAACGGTCTGCGCTAACGCAAACCGTCCCAGTGGTGCCGCCCCAAAAGGCTGCCTTGTTCATCTTTCAATTATTGTCCGACAAAAGCAGGCATCGACTGTGACGAGAAGTTGATCGTCTGCAGCATTCTCAGCAGCGCGGTCACCGTATCGAGAGAGGTCATACATACGACACCGTTCTCTACCGCTTCGCGGCGGATGCGGAAGCCGTCGCGCTCCGGTGTTTTGCCTTTGGTCAGGGTATTGAAGACGAAGTTGGCTTGACCGCCGCGAATCAGATCGAGGATGGTCGGCTCTCCCTCATCCAGCTTATTAACGTTCATCACGTTCAGGCCCGCTTGTTCAAGCGCATGTGCGGTACCGCCGGTGGCAATGATTTTGTAGCCCATGGCATGGAAGCCCTTCATCAGCTCTACGGCTTCAGCCTTGTCTTTGTCCGCTACCGTAACGATGATGGCCCCGGTCGCCGGAATTTTCATACCTGCTCCAATCAGCCCTTTATAGAGGGCTTTGGCATACAGTTTGTCGCGGCCCATCACCTCACCGGTAGATTTCATTTCCGGTCCGAGTGTAGGCTCTACTCTGCGCAGCTTGGCAAAAGAGAACACCGGTACTTTGACTGATACATAGTCACTCTCCGGCCACAGACCTTCTGTATAACCATCTTCTTTCAGCTTGCCGCCGAGAATGGTTTTGGTGGCCAGATGGGCCATTGGAATGCCGGTCACCTTGCTGAGGAAAGGAACCGTACGCGAAGAGCGCGGGTTGACCTCGATGACATATACTTCATTTTGATAAATGACAAACTGGATATTTACCAGCCCGATCGTTTTCAGTTCTTTGGCAATCTTGATGGTGATATCGGCAATCTTCTGCTTCAAACCTTCATCCAGATATTGCGGAGGATATACGGCGATGGAGTCGCCGGAGTGAACCCCTGCGCGCTCTACATGCTCCATAATGCCCGGGATGACCACGGTCTCACCGTCGCAGATAGCATCTACTTCCACCTCTTTGCCCAGCATATAACGGTCAATCAGCACCGGATGCTCCGGATTGACCTTCACCGCTTCAGCCATGTAGCTCAGCAGTTCTGTATCATTGTAGACGATCTCCATAGCACGGCCGCCCAGCACATAGGAAGGACGAACCAGAACCGGATAACCGAGCGATTGTGCAGTTTCTACCGCTTCATCGATATTGATAACCGTCTTGCCCTTCGGTTGGGCGATATCGAGACGAGCCAGCAGTGCTTCGAATTTCTTGCGGTCCTCAGCTTCATCGATGCTATCCAGGCTGGTGCCCAGAATATTCACGCCGGCCGCAGCCAGCGGTGCAGCCAGGTTGATCGCCGTCTGTCCGCCGAACTGGACGATGACGCCAATCGGATTTTCCTGAGCAATAACGTTCATAACATCCTCGAAGAACAGCGGCTCAAAATACAGCCGGTCCGAGGTATTGAAATCCGTAGAGACGGTCTCTGGATTGTTATTGATAATTACAGCTTCATAACCGGCTTTTTGAATCGCCCAAACTGCATGAACCGTAGAATAGTCGAATTCGATACCCTGGCCGATACGGATCGGACCGGAGCCCAGCACGATCACTTTTTGCTTATCGGAATGAATAACCTCATTCTCTGTCTCGTAAGTCGAGTAATAGTATGGCGTAGAGGCTTCGAATTCAGCGGCGCAGGTATCCACCATTTTGAATACCGGAACCAGCCCTTGCTGCAGACGCATTACGCGAACATCGGATTCCTTTGTCTGCGCAAGGCCAGGACGTCCCTCTGCACGGATCTCGGCAATCGCACGGTCGGTAAACCCTTTACGCTTCGCTTGATAGAGTGTTTCCGGCGACAGCGTTTCTTCGCTGCGGATCACCTCTTCAAAATTCACCAGACCTTCGATCTTCGAGAGGAACCACCAGTCTACATTTGTAATATCCTGAATCTCCTGCAGGCCATAACCACGGCGGAAAGCTTCAGCAATCAGGAACAGGCGCTCATCATCCGCTTTGTTAAGTCTTGTGCGCAGCACACTGTCTTCCAGCTGTTCTGCACCAGGAAGCCTGAAGCGGTGGATGCCGATTTCCAGGGAACGGATCGCCTTGTGAATCGACTCTTCGAAGGTACGGCCAATCGCCATGACCTCACCGGTTGCTTTCATCTGCGTGCCCAGCTTGCGGTTGGCGTAGATGAACTTGTCGAAGGGCCAGCGCGGGATCTTGCTGACGATATAGTCCAGTGTCGGCTCGAAGCAGGCATACGTCTGGCCGGTAACCGGGTTGACGATTTCATCCAGCGTATAGCCCAGGGCGATTTTGGCTGCCATCTTGGCAATTGGATAACCGGTCGCCTTCGACGCCAGCGCCGAGGAGCGGCTGACACGCGGATTCACTTCAATCACATAATACTGGTAGCTCTGCGGATCAAGCGCAAACTGCACATTGCAGCCGCCTTCGATGTTCAGCGCACGGATGATCTTCAAGGAAGCGCTGCGCAGCATCTGGTATTCACGGTCCGACAAGGTCTGGCTTGGCGCTACGACAATACTGTCGCCTGTGTGTACGCCAACGGGGTCAAAGTTCTCCATGTTGCAGACCACGATACAGTTGTCGTTCGCGTCGCGCATCACCTCATATTCAACTTCCTTCATGCCGGCGATGCTTTTCTCTACCAGACATTGGCCGATCGGGCTGTAGCGGATACCCGCCTTGACGGTTTCCCGCAGCTCTTCCTCGTTGTCGCAAATCCCGCCGCCGGTTCCACCCAGCGTGTAAGCAGGACGGACAATCAGCGGGTAGCCGATTCCAGCTGCGAAGCCCATGGCTTCCTCCACACTGGTGATGATTGTGCTCTCCGGTACCGGCTGCTCCAGCTCGCGCATCAGTTCGCGGAATAAATCACGGTCCTCCGCCTTTTCAATGGATTCCAGCTGTGTACCCAGCAGCTTCACGTTTTCCTGCTCCAATACGCCTGCGCGGGCCAGTTCCACAGCCATATTCAGTCCGGTCTGTCCGCCCAGCGTCGGCAGCAATCCATCAGGACGCTCCTGGCGGATAATCGCGGTCACAAATTCAAGGGTAATCGGCTCGATGTAGACCTTGTCGGCCATATTCGTGTCAGTCATAATGGTGGCCGGATTGCTGTTGATCAGCACAACCTCCACGCCTTCTTCTTTCAGCGCCTGGCAGGCCTGGGTTCCGGCATAGTCGAACTCGGCTGCCTGGCCGATGACGATCGGGCCGGAGCCGATGACGAGGATTTTTTTAAGTTTATCGTTCTTTGGCATGTTATAGGGCTCCTTTCACGGCTTCACGCTGCGGTGTAATAGTTGGTGCCGTGATTCTGGCGTTGGCCGCAAGCTGCGCCTGGCGCGAGCCTGCCGGTGTCTTGGCCTTGTGATCGGCAATCATCTGCAGGAAACGGTCGAACAAATAGCTGCTGTCATGCGGTCCCGGCGCCGCTTCCGGATGGTATTGCACCGAAAATGCAGGGTAACGGGAATGTTTCAGTCCTTCAACGGTCTTATCATTGTTGTTGATATGCGTCACTTCAAGGTCGGTCTTCAGCACAGACTCCTCGTTAACCGTGTAACCATGGTTCTGGGAGGTGATGAAGCAGCGTCCGCTTTCGAGTTCTTTTACCGGATGGTTGCCGCCGCGGTGGCCGAATTTAAGCTTCTCCGTATCCGCACCGCAAGCCAGTGCGAACAGCTGATGCCCCAGGCAGATGCCGAAGATCGGATATTCGCCGAGCAGCTCAGAGATCGTCTTCACGGCGTAAGGCACATCCTTCGGGTCCCCAGGACCGTTGGAGAGCTGAATGCCGTCGGGATTCAGGCGGCGGATCTCATCTGCGGTCACATCATGCGGCACAACAACCACATCGCAGCCGCGGTTGTTCAGTTCACGCAGGATGCCGGTTTTGGCACCATAATCGACAAGCACGATCCGTTCCTTAGTGCCAGGGCTGTTATAGGTTGCTGTGGTTGAGGTACGGGCCACCTGGTTGCGCAGCTCTTCAATGGTCGTATCCCCCATCATTTCCATGAGCTCTTCCACACGCTTATTGGAGGTGGTAAGGATCGCCTTCATGGTGCCGTAATGGCGGATAATGCGGGTGAGCATCCGGGTATCGATTTCGCTGATTCCGGGGATGCCATATTCCTTCAGCAAGTCGTCTACGCTGTATTCGGCGCGCCAGTTGCTGGGCACCGCCTCATGGCGGCGCACGACAAAGCCGTGCACGAATGGACGCACAGATTCGAAATCATCGCGGGTGATGCCGTAGTTTCCGATCAGGGGGTAAGTCATAGTCACGATCTGGCCGCAGTAGGAAGGGTCCGACAGCACCTCCTGATAACCTGTAATCCCTGTGTTGAAAACAACCTCGCCCGTCTTCTCGCCTTCCGCACCAAATGCGGTGCCAGTGAACAGCGTTCCGTCCTGAAGCAGCAATCTCGCCTGCATTTCCTTCCACTCCTTCTTGTTTCTGTAGTCTGGTTCTTATGTCTTGCCTGGATTTTCGGAGCAAGCGCGCGAAAATGCCGCCGTATGTCAACCTGCCCCCATACAGCCGGCAGCTTCGCCCTACCCGTCCGTTATTCTTCAGTCCATACAGCTGTGCCGTTTACCCATGTCTTGACCGGCCAGCCTTTAAGCTTCCATCCGCCAAAAGGTGTATTGCGACCTTTGCTGGCAAACGAAGCGGGTTCTACTTCCTTTTCTTCTGTAAGATCAATCAGTGTCAGGTCCGCTGGAGCGCCAACCTTGAGGCTGCCTGTATTCAGCCGGAATACCCGGGCCGGATCAGCCGTCATGCGCTGTACCAAAAACGACAGGTCCCATTTGCCGGCAGCGACAAAAGCGGTATACAGCAGCGGGAACGCTGTCTCGAAGCCCACGATGCCGAAAGGCGCAAGCTGCATGCCTTTGGCCTTCTCCTCTTCACTGTGCGGTGCATGGTCCGTGACGATGATGTCGATCGTTCCATCGAGCAGACCGGCGATGCAGGCCTCCACATCACGGCGCGAGCGCAGCGGCGGGTTCATTTTCCAATTGGCGTCCAGCCCCGGAATGTCTTCTTCTGAGAGCAGCAGATGATGCGGGCATACCTCCGCGGTCACTTTGATGCCGATTTCCTTAGCCTGGCGGATGAGCCGTACCGATTGCTCTGTGCTGACATGGCAGACATGGTAGTGTACCCCGGTTGCTTCAGCGAGCAGAATATCACGTCCGACATGAATAGCCTCCGATTCATTCGGAATCCCCTTCAATCCGTGCTTGGCGGCAAAAGTGCCTTCGGCTACCGCGCAGCCCTCAACCAGCGAGTTGTCTTCACAGTGGGCAATAACGGGCATATCCAGGCCTGCCGCGATCTTCATCGCATCCTTCATCATCTGGGCGCTCTGTACACCCACACCGTCATCCGTGAAGCCAATCGCTCCAGCCTCTTTCAAGGCGGCAAAATCAGTCAGCTCGCGTCCAAGCTCATTCTTCGTAATTGCTGCATACGGCAGCACCTTCACCAGTCCGGCTTCAGCGGCTTTATCCTTCACGAACTGTACAATTTCCGGACTGTCCGTTACAGGACGGGTATTCGGCATGCAGGCGATTGTAGTGAATCCGCCTTTTGCTGCTGAACGTGCCCCAGTTTCTATGGTTTCCTTATGCTCAAAACCGGGCTCACGCAGATGCACATGCATATCGATCAGCCCCGGAATCAGCAGCTTGCCTTCCGCTTCAATGATTTCCCCGGCTTCATCCACAGCCTCGTTATCATTCTTGATCGCTGAGATAACTCCATCCTGCACTACGATATGTTTGCGCTCTAGCACGCCTTCCCCATTCAGTACACTGGCGTTCTTGATGATCACGGTTATGATTCTCCTTTTACCCGCAGGCGTTCGGCCGCGAGATCTGTAGTTATTATATAATAAAAATTCATCTTTGTGTATAATTATTAAAGGGATTGTGTCAGGTTTTTAGTGAATCGCTCTTTCAATTACTGCCATGCGCACAGGTACGCCGTTAGCCATCTGAGGAAAAATCCGCGATTTGTCGCTTTCCACCACAGCATCATCAATTTCGACATTCCGGTTCACCGGTGCAGGGTGCATGATAATGGTGCTCTTGTCCAGTTTTGCGGCACGTTCTTCCGTAAGTCCGAACTGCTTGCGGTATTCTTCCGCTGACTGCAGGATGCCCGAGGCATGGCGCTCCAGCTGCACACGCAGCATCATGACCACATCAGCTTTCAGCGCTTCCTCCATAGTTACATAAGGCGCGAACTCGGCAAGCTCGGGAGCTTTCATATTATCGGGAGCGCAGAACTGAACCTTGGCGCCCATCTTCGTCAGCCCCCAGAGGTTCGAGCGGGCCACCCGGCTATGCATAATATCCCCGATAATCGACACTTTGAGGCCCTTCAGCTCGCCAAAATTTTTACTCATGGTGTACAGGTCCAGCAGCGCCTGTGTCGGATGCTCGTTATTGCCGTCCCCCGCATTGATCAGCGGGATGGATACCTTCTCCGCCAGCTGCTGCAGCACCCCGGCAGGCTTCAAACGCACAACTCCGGCGTCGATCCCCATCGACTCCAGCGTACGCACGGTGTCGTAGATCGATTCGCCTTTTTCTACACTGGAAGCCGCAGCCGTAAAGTTCAGTACTTGAACACCCAGGCGCTTCTCGGCCATTTCGAAGGAGAACCGGGTCCGTGTGCTGTTCTCAAAAAACATGTTGGCTACAAAATGCGATCTCAGCACCGGTGTCAGCTTCTCGGCTTGATTGTCCCAGTAGGCCGTTCTGTTCAAAAGCTGCAGGATCTCCGTCCGGTCCAGCTCCTTTATCCCCAGCAGACTGCGTTCCTTCACCTTGGTTGCTGTCATCATTGTCATCGTTCCTCCCGGTTGGAAATAATGTAAACCTCATCCTTGCCGTCGAACTCAGTCAGCGCCACTTCGATCTGCTCATGTCTGGAGGTAGGTACGTTTTTGCCGATATAGTCCGGCCGGATTGGAAGCTCACGGTGCCCGCGGTCTGCTAGTACAGCAAGCTGGATCATCCGCGGGCGTCCGCAATCCATCAGCGCGTCCATGGCGGCGCGGATCGTGCGGCCGGTGTACAGCACATCATCGAACAGGATCACTTTCTTGTCCTTAATACCTGTGGAACCGGCAGGCAGAGTAAGATTGCTGTTCACCACCGTGCGGTCCATGGCTTCGCGGTCGCCGCCGCCTTCACGGTCATCGCGGTAATGCGTGATGTCCAGCTCGCCGTATGGAATATCGACTCCTTCAATCTCCTTGATGCGTTCCGCAATCCGCTGCGCCAGATACACTCCCCGTGTGCGGATGCCCACCAGCAGGCAATTCTCAATACCTTTGTTTTTCTCCAAAATCTCATGGGCAATGCGCGACAGCGCCCGGCGGATTGCCGTTTCGTCCATAATCACATTTTTGTCAGTAACCATCATCCCTGCCATCCTCCTGCTTGACCGCCTGTTCAAGTTCCCGGAAAACAAAAAACTCCTTGCCCGAAGCAGGCAAGGAGTGAAATCCGCAGATTCAAAAAGATGGCGTGCCCGCGCGCATAAAAAGAACCTCCGTAGACATACGGATTCCTCTCTCAATGTCGCGAACCTCGATTCACGTTACCTTGCCAGCCTCACGGGACTGAATTAAAGGCGCATATTCAACTACGAGAATTATGACAGATGTTATGGCGTGTGTCAAATGAGGATGGAACAAAAAAAAACTGTTGTTATGGTGAAAGGCGTAACTCCGGGGAAAGTTTGGACTTCCGGCCGCTGTCTAAGCAGTAATTCACTCATTAGCAACTATCCAAAAAAGCCGCCGCAGGTTTCTCCGCGGCAGCCTCAATAAAACCACATCTAAACTAAATTAAAATTCAAATTCAACATCGCTAAGGCGTCTTTGAATCTCCGAGATTACCCGTTTCTCTTCTTCTTCGCCTTTGGCGATGAAGGTTACAGAGAAGCGCACGAACGGGCCGGCATCATCCCAAGGCACGGTGGAGATCAGCTTCTCGCGGATCAGGAACTGCGAGAAATCTTCGCCGGATTCAAAACGGCGTCCGCCCTTGATACCTTTTGGAGCAGCCACATAAAGGAAAAATGAGCCTTTGGGTTTCTCAGCAGAGAAGCCCAGACTGTTCAGCGCATCTACCAGCATGTTGTGGCGGCGGGAATACTTGGCGGCAATTGCTTCGGTGATTTCAGGATGCTCCAGGCCATAAGCCGCTGCCTTTTGAATGGCGATGAATTGACCGGAATCATTGTTGTCCTTCACATCGCTGAATGCCTTGACTACCAATGGGTTACCGGCTACGAAACCGATTCTCCAGCCGGTCATGTTGTAGGACTTGGACAGGGAGTGCAGCTCTACGCCGACATCCTTCGCACCTGGTACGGACAGGAAGCTGAGCGGCTTCATACCGTCATAAGTTAAGGCAGCGTATGGAGCATCGTGAATGACGACTACATCATATTTCTTCGCCCAGGCTACCACTTCACTGAAAAATTCAGGAGTTGCGCTTGCGCCTGTCGGGTTGTTCGGATAGTTCAGGTAGATCAGCTTCGCTTTGCGGGCAACCTCTTCCGGAATGGAATTCAGGTCAGGCAGGAAGTTGTTTTCTTTCTTAAGCTCTACAGTGAACACTTGTCCACCCAGATATTTGGTGTGTGTGCCCAGCACCGGATAACCCGGAACTGTCATAATGGTAATGTCTCCCGGGTTAATGAAGCAGGATGGCAGCATCGCCAGCGCAGGCTTCGAACCAATGGAGTGTACCACTTCAGTTACAGGATCAATGCCGTCTACTCTAAAAACTTCCTTCAGGTAAGCTGCGGCTGCGGCTTTGAACTCCGGAATCCCGTTGTCGGAATATCCACGGTTTTCTTCTTTGGCGGCTTCTACCGCGAGCTTGGCAACAATACCTTCGTCCGCCATTTCATCGGGTTCGCCAACGCCCATATCAATCAGCTCAATATTCGGAAAATCCTGTTTCGCCGATGCTTTGGCGCGTTTGATTTTCTCAAATTTGTAGATGGCTGTATCTTTGCCATAATTCGCACCGCCGATGCGGTCCGCAAAATTAGTCTGAATGAAAGTCTCCTGATATTGTTCAATGCTCATAATCTTTGTCTCATCTCCTGGCTTTTTTTATTCCTACATCAACTGAACTTATGATTTTTGCATTTTCCCTCTTATTCTTAATATCTCAAGTTCAATTTGTATATGTTCTAAATATGCCGCAAAGCCGCCTTCAAAACCATGGATTTATAATCACTTGATTTGTACTTATCTGCTCCGCAGAGCAAACAGCACTTCTTCCATATCGGCCGGAATGGGCGCACTATACTCCATATATTCACCGGTGGAGGGATGCACAAATCCCAGCACAGCGGCATGCAGAGCCTGTCCGTTCATAGTCGTCCCTTTGCTGCGCCCGTAGATGGGATCTCCGACCAGCGGATGACCGATAAACTTCATATGCACACGAATCTGGTGCGTGCGTCCGGTCTCAAGCTGCAGCTCCAGCAGAGTGCAATCCCCAAAACGTTCCAGCACGGTAAAATGGGTCACAGACCGTTTGCTGTTCTTTTCGGTTACGGTATAGAGCTTGCGGTCATGCGGATCACGGCCAATAGGCGCATCTACCGTACCTTGGTCATGGGACAGATTACCGTGTACTACAGCGATGTAGCGGCGGGTTACACTATGCTCTTTGAGCTGGGCTGCGAGCGAAGCATGGCTGGCGTCATTTTTGGCGGCCATAATCAGTCCAGAGGTGTCTTTATCGATACGGTGCACAATCCCCGGACGAATCTCGCCGTTAATGCCGGACAGGTCCTTGCAATGATACATCAGCGCATTGACCAGTGTGCCGGAGGGATGCCCGGCTGCCGGATGAACCACCATCCCACGCGGTTTATTTACAACAATAACATCGCTGTCCTCATAGACCACTTCGAGCGGAATATCCTCCGCAATCAGGTCTGTCACCTCAGCTTCCGGTACAGTAACTGCAACCAAATCGCCTTCGGCCAGTTTATAGTTGGCTTTCACCGGAGCGCCATTTACGGTTACATGACCTCCGCTGATCCACAGCTGTACCTGGGAGCGTGAAATCTCATCTTCCCAAGACTCCGTAATGTATTTATCGATCCGCTCCCGGGCATTCTCCCCGGCAACAGTCCATTCCGTGACGTCCCTTTCTTCTTCCGCGGCACCGGAGGGCACCTGCTGATTGACGTCCTTATTCAACTCATTCATTCCCTTCCTTGACTTCCTTGGTTTCCTTAACCTCGTTGATTTCTTCTCCGCTCTTCATATCAAGCAGCGTATCCAGAATAATCAGTACCACTCCGATCACAATGCAGGAATCCGCCACATTAAAGATCGGAAAAGTGTAGCTGCCGAAATTGAACATCAGGAAGTCAACAACCTCACCGTTCAAAAGCCTGTCCAGAAAGTTGCCTACAGCTCCGCCGAGCACTAATGCCAGTGCAGTGGGCAGCAGCTTGCGGGTTGCTCTGGCCTTGTTCAGATACCAGACGATGCCCGCCACAACTATAACCGTGACCACGACAAAGAACCACTGCTGTCCCTGAAGAATACCAAAAGCGGCTCCTTGATTGCGGTGGGAGGTGATAATGAAAAAATCCTTAATGACCGGAATCTGCTCGCCGAGCTCCAGCCGGGTAGCAATCAAATACTTGGTACCCTGGTCCACCAAAAATACGATAAGCGCAATCAGATAGTACACCACAGAAGTTGTCACTCCGTTCTTATTTTTCCCGCTGCAGGCGGTACGAATACTGTATAAAGACTTGTATATTGTAGCACAGGCCTCAAGAAGCCGTCTATTGCAAGGACAGGGCTTAACTCCCCAGACCGGGGAGTATTTGCCATCGCTAAAAAGCTTGCTCTCCGGTCAACCTATCCAATAAGCATCCGGGACATGTCGCAATCGAACGATGCTTAAGAATGTAATACGAAAGGAGCTACCCCTATGAGCCATCTGCCGGCAGAGCAGCTTGCCAAGCTGCGGGCTGCGGTTATTCAGCAGCGGGAAGATATTGAACATAGATTGAAAAACAACGCCCACTACGGGCTGCAGGACTCCATGCGTGATATGACTGGAGATCTGACGGAGATTGACAACCACCCCGGCGATGCCGCCACGGAGCTGTATCACCGGTCCATGGATATTTCATTGCTGGAGCGTGACGAGCATGAACTGGATGACATTGCTGCAGCCTTAGCTGCCATGGATGAAGGAACCTACGGGATCTGTGCAGTCTGCGGCGAACCCATACCTCTGGAGCGCTTGAATGCCGTACCGCTTACCCGCTTCTGCAAAGAGCACAACCCCCGCCAAAGCTCGCCTTTTACAAGGCCTGCAGAAGAGGAATTTTTGTACCCGCCGTTTGGACGCACCAGTCTGGATGAACGCGAGGAACAGAACCGGTTCGACGGTGAAGACGCCTGGCAGATTGTTGAGAGCTGGGGCAGCTCCAATTCACCGGCCATGGCCGAGGGCAATGACATTTCTTCTTATAATGATATGGAGATTGAAGCTGACGAAACCGAAGGCTTCGTGGAGCCTTGGGAGAACTTTATCGCTACAGACATCGCCGGGAACCATACGATGGTCATCAAGGGATCAAGCTACCGCCACTACATGGACAGCGGGGAAGGAAGCTATCTTCTCGATCCGCTGAGTAAAAAAGAAAGGGAGTAGCCTGAGGCTGCTCTTTTTTAAATTTAGGGGTTATTTTAAAAGGTCTTCAGCTCCAGTTGATGCTGTACAATCCGCACAATGTCAGCAATGTAATCGCCGATGATCGGCAGATTGAGCGCCCCAAGAACCTGAAGCACATAAATGATCGTTGCGGCAAAAAAAGTAAAGCCCAGCGCAATCCCCAATCCCCGCGCCGTTCCCGACAGTACATTCAGCCAAACCAGACGCCAGGGTGAGTTCAGGAGCTGCGTATACTCGGCGATCCGCGCTTTCTCCATCTGCTGGACCAGCCCGGTTGTCAGCCGGTAGACGGCATTCAGCTTTTCTTCCGGCGGAATATCAGCAGGATCACCGCTAATGCCGTGGAGATCCGGAGAAGGATTGTCCGGACCATATGCGTTCACGTGCACAGAACGCTGATGCATGGTTGCCGCCTGCTCGATCTGACGCGGCGAATGGTGCTGTTTTGGAGTGCTGCTGTCCACCTGACTGCTTATGCCTTTCTGCGTGCTGCTGCCCGACCCGGATGTTCTGATGGAGATTCTCCCTGTTTTACCGAAGCGGTGCTTGTCCTCTTGCCGTCCCTCCATAGCGTTGACTCCTCCCTAGCGTCACTTAAGGTCCACAAAGTAAACGAGCCCGGTCAAAAGAGAGAGGACTCTCTTTAAGCACCGGGCTCGTCATTTTGCCGCTAACCCCTAGAATCTTATCCTTTGCCGCTAGTATATGCCATTAAGGGACAGGTAATGCAATCCTTTAAGCTTCGATGTGAATTCCGATCGATTTGCCTCCGGCCTCTACGGTCTCAAACGCATGGTCGCCATCGAAATCAACTGTAGTTACCAGCACATTCTCGCGGAGCACATGTTCGAATGCCGTCACTGCGGCTTTCAGCTCGCCGTCCAGCTTAAGGGTCAGCGCGATCCGCTTCTCAATCGGCAGATCCAGGCGTTTGCGGTAATCCTGGACCGCACGTACGATCTCGCGCACCCAGCCTTCCTGCACCAGCTCCGGTGTGATCTCCGTATTCAGCGCTACCGTAAGTCCGTACCCGGATGCCGAAGCAAAGCCCGGTTTGGCCTGCTTCTCTACGAGCAGCTCCTCAGCGGTAACCTGCAGCTCTTCCCCTTCCGGGGATACAATCGCAATGACACCTTCCTGTACGGTTTTGCGGGTAGACTCACTATCCAAAGCTTTCAGGAAGCCCTGGAGGAAGCCGACGTTTTTACCGTACTTTTTGCCGGCCACCTTCAGATTGAGCTTCAGTGTAAAATCTACAAATCCGCTGTCGCTATGCTCCACCACAATTTCTTTGACATTGATTTCATCCTTGATGATCTCTTCGTAATCGGCCAAATGGAAGCTGCGGTCGATCGATACGATCAGCTCGGACAACGGCTGGCGGTTCTTGATGCCGGTCTCATTGCGGACGTTGCGGGCCAGCTCAACGATCTGTCTCGCACTCTCCATATCCTGCTCCAGCTCCAGATCGATCAGACTCTCATCGGCCACAGGATAATCGGCCAAATGCACACTTTCTCCACCGCCCAGATTCATAAAGATATCCTCGGACAGCATCGGTGTAAAAGGAGCCATTAGCGTAGCGGTAGTCAGCAGAACATGCGTCAATGTGCGGTACGCATCAAGCTTCTCCTCGCCCAGCCCGCTGCCCCAGAAACGGTCACGGGAACGGCGGATATACCAGTTGCTCAGCTCATCCACAAAGTTCTCAACCGCCTTGGACGTATTAACGAAATCATTAACGGCAAGGCCCTTATCCACCAGAAGGATCAGGCTGTTCAGGCGGGACAGAATCCAGCGGTCCAGCTTATGCTGCGATACTTTGAACGGATGATCGGCAGGATCGTAGCCGTCGATGCCGGCATACAGCGTCAGGAACGCATGGGTGTTGACCAGCGTATCTACAATCTTGGATTTGGTCTCACCGACCAAGCCGCGCGAGAACCGTTTGTTGTTCCATGGCGCGCTGTCGGACAGGATCGCCCAGCGGAACGCATCCGTGCCGTATTCGTTCATGATTTCCCAAGGATCAATGACGTTGCCTTTGGATTTGGACATTTTTTGGCCGTTCTCATCAAAGATGTGGCCGTGGGCAATCACAGCCTTATACGGAGCTGTGCCTTTGAACAGCGTCGAAACCGCAAGCAGGCTGTAGAACCAGCCGCGTGTCTGGTCAATCCCTTCGCAGATCATGTCTGCCGGATACTGGTCCTCGAACTTGTCTTGATTCTGAAACGGATAGTGGCTTTGGGCGAACGGCATCGAACCGCTGTCGAACCAGACGTCGATCACCTCCGAGGTCCGCACCATTACTCCGCCCTCGCTGAACGGACTGCGTAATTTGATGTTATCCACGTAAGGCTTGTGCAGCTCGATATCCTCCGGTACTTCCCCGATAGCCATCGATCTCAGTTCAGCAATGCTGTGCGGTGCAAATTCCTTGCCCGTATCCTGGCAGACCCAGATATTCAGCGGAGTCCCCCAATAGCGGTTGCGGCTGATGTTCCAATCCACCAGTTCCTCCAGGAATTTGCCGAAACGGCCTTCCCGCACATGATCAGGATACCAATCCACACTGTTGTTGTTCGCAATGAGCTGGTCCTTGATTGCCGTTGTCTGGATAAACCAGCTGTCTGTTGCATAGTAGAGCAGCGGGGTATCACAGCGCCAGCAGAACGGATAGCTGTGCTCGTATTTCTCTTTGCTGTACAGCAGGCCTTTCTCGGATAGCACCTTCACAATATCCAGATCGCAATCCTTCACAAACCGTCCGGCAAAATCAGAAACCACATCCGTATATTTACCGGAAGTATCCACTACGTTCACAAAGCTGATGCCATTCTCACGGCAGCTCTTATAGTCATCTTCACCATGTGCCGGAGCCATGTGCACGATCCCTGTACCGCTGGAATCGGTAACGAAGGAGGCACCGACGATAACATTATGTTTTTCGGCCTGGATGTATCCGAATGGCGGTGTATAGCTCTGGCCGATAAAATCCTTACCCTTGTGTGTGGACAGGATCGTATATTCGCCCTTCAATACCTCATCTACAAGATTCTTCGCCAACACATACACGCCGTCTTCCTGCTGGGCACGGACATACTCCATATCCGGGTTCATCGCCAGTGCCATATGCGCCGGCAGAGTCCAAGGCGTGGTCGTCCAGGCGAGCACGTAGTCGCCGCTGCCGTCCAGCTTGAACTTGGCTGTTGCGCTAAGGTCTTTGACCGTCTTGTAGCCCTGTGCCACTTCATGCGAACTCAGCGTCGTCTGGCAGCTTGGGCAATACGGGCTTACCCGGTGTCCGCGGTACAGCAGCCCTTTCTCATGGACCGTAGCCAGGATGTTCCATACACTCTCGATGTATGTATTGTCCAAGGTAACATACGGATGATCCAGATCGGTCCAGTACCCGATGGCCTCCGTGAACTCGCGCCATTGCTTCTCGTATCCGAAGACACTCTCCTTACACTCCTTAATGAACTTCTCCACACCATATTCTTCGATTTCCTGCTTGCCGGAGATTCCCAGCTTCTTCTGTACGCCGAGTTCTACCGGTAGCCCGTGAGTATCCCAGCCTGCCTTACGCACTACCCGGTAGCCCTTCATCGTCTGATAGCGGCCGATAAAGTCCTTGATAACCCGCCCGAGCACGTGCCCGATATGCGGTACGCCATTGGCCGTCGGCGGCCCTTCATAGAACACATAGTTCGGACGGCCTTCGCGGTTCTCTATAGATCTGCGGAACGTATTTTCGTCGCTCCATTTCTTCAAAATGCGGACGTCTCTGGCCCGCGCTTTTTCTTTGACATCTACCTTTTGCATTGGTGGTCAATCCTTCCATGGTTTTGTCTTAAAATACCTCTTCGCTCCCTCTGGACACACGGTACATTGTCTAACTTCCGGGGAGAGGCGGGTATTGATCTGCTATTGTCGTAATGCCCGCATTTCGCCGCTAGCGGCACGCTCTACCTGGCGACCCGCCCGCGATCCCGAAGGGCAGCGCTGGGCGGGGTGCCTCTGCGGCGGCGGGGCGAAACCCGCCGGGGCCTTGCCCTTACCCTGGCGACCCGCACGCGTTCCCGAAGGGCAGCGCTGGGCGGGGTGCCTCTGCGGCGGCGGGGCGAAGCCCGCCGGGGCCTTGCCCTTGCCCTGGCGACCCGCCCGCGATCCCGAAGGGCAGCGCTGGGCGGGGTGCTTCTGCGGCGGCGGGGCGAAGCCGCCGGAGCCTTGCCCTTGCCCTGGCGACCCGCACGCGTTCCCGAAGGGCAGCGCTGAGCGGGGTGCCTCTGCGGCGGCGGGGCGAAACCCGCCGGGGCCTTGCCCTTGCCCTGGCGACCCGCACGCGATCCCGAAGGGCAGCGCTGGGCGGGGTGCCTCTGCGGCGGCGGGGCGAAGCCCGCCGGGGCCTTGCCCTTGCCCTGGCGACCCGCCCGCGATCCCGAAGGGCAGGGCTGGGCGGGGTGCCTTTCGCCCTTTGTTTTTCGCACTTCCGCATGGAAGGCCCCGCAGGCGTCCCCGCCAGGGGAGCCTAAGAAGGGACGCTCCCCCGCCGAACAAATCCTTTCCCTTCCGCAGACGCCCATTTTTCCACGAACAATCCCTTGTTGCGGGTGTCCAGAGGGCGGCCAGCCCTTGGGGTCCCCCTTAGAAGGGGGATTTAGGGGGATGCAAAAATAAACGTCGCCCCGCCCCCAAGGGGCGAGACGACGCTCGCGATACCACCCTAATTCTGCGCCTCATGCACATCCGCAGGCGGTGTGTATTCAGTACAATCTCAGTTCCGCGCAGCATGCTGGCCACGCGGGTCCGGGATAACGTCCGGCAGACGGCTTAGGCCTACACACGTATTGAACGCTTCAGCTTAGCTTCTAGGGGAAGATCTTCCGAGCAAGGCGTGAACAATCGGCTCGCAGCAATCACCGACTCTCTGGAGAACGTTACCTTATCGTACTTGTCCCGTCATCGAATAGATATGAACAGATTACAGATATGTTCTAGTTATAGACGTTTTAAGCAGAAATGTCAATCATGAAGGCGGCAGCTGCCCTCCGCAGCAGATAGGGTCGCGGTGCACAATTGAACAGCCTGAAGGGATATCTGCCGCTCAGAGCGCGTTCTCACTTACCTCACGGCTCTCTAAGGCGTTCCAGTCGTCAGTGGACAGCAGCTCCAGCTGCGCTTCCAGCAGTGTCCGGAAACGGGTGCGGTAGATAGAGGCCTGCTTGCGCAGCTCTTCCGTTTCGATCGCAACCTTGCGGGATTTAGATAATGCTTCGTTAATAATCCGGTCGGCGTTTTTCTCCGCTTCCTTGATGATCAGTTGGGATTCCTTTTTGGAGTTGTTCTTTACATCATCGGCTGCTTCCTGAGCAACGAGAATCGTTTTGGACAGACTCTCTTCGATGTTCACAAAATGATCAAGCCGCTCCTGAAGGGACAAAAGCTGGTTGTGCAGCTCTTTATTTTCACGGATGACGCTCTCATAATCCTTGATGACCTGATCCAGAAATTCGTTGACCTCATCCTCATCATAACCGCGGATTCTCCGGGAGAACTCCTTGTTATGTATATCGAGTGGTGTTAATGGCATGCTGTGCACCTCCTAGAAATTTCGGACCTCTTGTGCCCCTGAACCCTAATCTGTCCGCAGACAAAATAGAAAGACTATTTTAAGTAGAAGCAGCTGTGTAATTTCACTCGGCTGCCGCTAGGGGCCGCCTCTTCTACAAGTATCGGCGTTCAGCTTTCAAAATGTTTGGCTCCCTATAGAGATATTCAATTTCGACAGGCAGCACTGGATTCCTGCATGGATTTCAGACAAATTTGCCGACCTGTACCCGGTAGCGGCCTTTTTTGGTCAGAGACCCGATCTCCAGAACCTTGAACCGGCCAAAACCCTGAATGGAGACCATATCCCCTTCCTTAAGTCCGCAGGAAGGATCTTCCTCAACCTTCCAGTTCACGCGGACCCGCCCCGCCTTGATGGGCGCAAGGATTTTACTCCGGCTAAGCCGGGTCACATCCGCCGCAATGCCGTCAAGCCGCAGCGATGCAACCGTCAAGTCTATGGTCTCCAGCTTCACATCGCTGCTGCGCAGACCCGATAAAGACAATATCTCTGTACTGACATTAATCCGGTGCACTCCGGTCAGGTTCATCGCCAAATAATCGGCGATGTCCGCCGCCACAACTACATGACAGCCATCCTCGAGCACATGGATATCGCCGATTTTACCTCTCTTAATTCCCAGTCCCAGAATCGCGCCCATGTAATCGCCATGTTCCAAGGCCAGAAACTTTTGTTCTCCGGAGGAAATGGCGAGTACCTTCAGCTCCATATCTTCGGCATCAAGGTCCCGGTAATCGGGAGCCACCAAGGCTCGCTTCCGTTCTGCTTCCGCCGATCCGCCTTCCCACCTTACAGAAACATCAGGGTGGCGGTTAACTAGCGTCTGTAGAATAAAACCTTGGCGGGGGTCTAAAAATTCTGTCAGCTTGGTTTCATGATACTCTCCTGCACTGGTGACCCATTCCCAGGCCTTGTCCACAAATTGCCGTTCATCGGGGTGGAAATGTCCGTAAATTTCATTCTTCATCGCAGCAGCCTAAAATACATATGCCACAATATACTGCAATCCATTCTTAGCAAACTCCAGCACAAACAGGGCAATAATCGGGGAGATGTCTATCGTTCCGAACAGCGCCGGAATAATCCGCCGGAAGGGGGTGAGGTAAGGTTCCACCAGCTTGCCCAGCAATTCTCCAATGAAGCTGTCCCGTACATTCGGGAGCCAGGACATAAGGACGTAGAAGATGATCATCACGAAGTAGATGTTGTATAGAATTTCAATAATTAGATTGATTTGGGACAAAGCCCGTTCACCTCATTCTGTTGTAGTCTTGATCGTCACCCAGAATCTCCGAAATGGAGCCTTGGATTTCAACGGTATCCGGTGTGCACATAAATATATTGCCCCCAATTTTGGAAATCCCTCCACCCAGGGCATAAACGGTTCCGCTTAGAAAATCAATGATCCGCATCGCCTGATCATTCCGGACGCGCTGCAGATTGATTACTACGGTGCGGTGGGCTCTGAGATGGTCAGCAATTTCCTGAGCCTCCTCGTAAGAACGGGGCTCATACAGTACGACTTTCACATTTTTTTGCGAATGGATACTGACGACGTTGGCCCGCTGATTTTTGCGGGTTTCTACAGGGGCAGGCTCATATTCTTCCTCATCGCGGGAAATTTGCTCCCGCTCTACAATTTCCTCTTCCTCCTGCAAGCCCAAAAAACTCATAAACCGGTTCATCACGCCCATCAAGCTCCCTCCTCATGACCTACTAATACCGTTCCCAGGCGCACCCAGGTGGCTCCTTCCTCTATCGCCACTTCAAAATCATTCGACATTCCCATCGACAGCTCTTGTATAGGTTCAGGTGTCAAGGCCAGCAGATTAAGCTTATCGCGAAGCTCCCTTAACCCGCGGAACACCGGACGGGTCTGCTCCGGCTCCGCTTCATAAGGCGCCATAGTCATCAGTCCGATGACCTTAATGTGGTGCAGACCGGCGATTTCACGCAGAAACCCGGGCACATCCCCGGGGGCAAGCCCGAATTTCGTATCTTCTCCTGAGATATTCACTTGGAGGAAGACGTTCACGGTAAGTCCCGCAGCATCGGCCTTTTTGTGCAATTCACGCGCCAGCGACAAGCGGTCAAGCGAGTGTATATATTGAAATTTGCCAATAACATCCTTGACCTTATTGGTTTGCAAATGTCCGATGAAATGCCACGTTCCTTTATGTCCCAAGGCATTCCATTTGGGCTCAGCATCCTGCCAGCGGCTTTCGGCAATATCCCCAAGCCCTGCCTCCAGCACCGCGGATACCGTTTCCAGCGATACATATTTCGTTACAGCGATAACCTTGACGTCCGCCACATCCCGGCCGCTTGCCGCACAGGCACGTGCAACACGTTCCTCTACGCCGGCAATTCTTTCCTGCAGTGTCAACGTTCAGCTCTCCTTTATTCCGATCCAGCTCGTCATTCTTCCTGTAACTCCGTTTTCTTTCCGGTACGAAAAGAACAAATCCTGATTACAGCTTGTACACCATGATGTACATTCGATATGAGTCGGCAATATTCCTGCTTTAATCATAATGCGTCGATTCATTTCTTTCAAGTTCAGCATGCTTTTACGGCTATCCGCTTCCGAAGTTCGGTATAAGTCCTGGGAGGCACCGCAAGCCGCCGCCTTCAGTCCATCCTCAAGCTGCCGGATATGTCCCATTACATGGTCGTCTACTTCATAACAGCAGCCGCCAATTGAAGGTCCGATCCCGGCAAGAATATTCTGCGGACGGCTGCCATACACAGTCTCCATACGGGCCACCATAGCAGCAGCAATCTCTGCCACGGTTCCTTTCCAGCCCGCATGTGCGAGTCCAACCACTTTCTTCTGGGGATCGTAGAAATAGAGAGGCACACAATCTGCATAAAAAGAGGTCAAAAGCACACCGGGCACACTGGTGAGCAAACCATCGGTCGCTTGAAACGCTGATGCCCTGTCCAAACTGCCCCGCCCGCGGTCCTCCGCTTTAACCTCAGCTATATCTTTACCATGGGTTTGCTCTCCGCAGGTCCAATCCTGCAGTGTAAATCCGAGGCTCTCTGCAAGCAATGTACGATTCCCGAGCACATCCGACGGTTCATCTCCAACATGAAAAGCACAATTAAAACTGTCATAAGGCGCCTTGCCTATACCACCCTGTCTGCCTGTGAACCCTGCAGTGATTTCGGCATGCTCCGTACGCCAAGGCTCCAAATGAAGCAGCATAGGCGTGCTGGTCTTTTGCATAAACGGTTCCATATCTTCACCTCGCCCTAAGTGTACCACAAGATGCCTTCATAGAGTGGAGCCGGACTGCTTCTGTTCCAGACTACCTCATACTCCATACATCCCCAAAATAATCAAGCAGAAACAGCTTTTATATTAAAAAAAGACGCACCTGGTCAATAAGTGCGCCGGTCACTGCGGTCTCCCCGTTCCAGATACATCGTTTCCCGCTCTTCCTGATTTTGCGGCGTCCGGATTTCCTCCATCTTGACGAGTACAACATCGGCGCCGATCTTCACGATATTCCGCCAAGGAATAATCAGATCTGTGCCTCCTCCGAAGAGGCCCATGAAACGCGTATACCCCGGAATAATGATGGCATCGATCACGCCGCGGCGGAGATCCAGCTCCAGATCACTGATCTGCCCCAGCCGCTTCCCGTCGATAATATTAATCACATCCTTCGTCTGAAAATCAGAGATTTTCATTTTTTTACCGCTTCCTATAGAATCGTCGTTCACCTCGCCACCCCTGTACATTCAGACGTATAGTCCAATATATGTTACCCGGGTTTGTCCGCATGCCATGATTAATTCAGGTGCCTGTCCAATAAAAAGGGTGCCCGGACAGCGATTATTCACTGCACCCGGAACACCCTTGTCCAATCCTGCTATGTGTGTTTAAGACTTAACATGCTTCTGCATCTGCTGAATGGCCGACTTCTCCAGGCGGGATACCTGAGCCTGCGAAATGCCAATCTCATCCGCAACCTCCATTTGGGTTTTGCCTTCAAAAAAACGCATCGACAAAATCCTTTTTTCCCGCTGCCCCAACCGCTGCATCGCCTCACGGAGCGCAATTTCCTCGATCCAAGACACATCCTTATTCTTGTCATCGCTGATCTGATCCATCACATAAATCGGATCTCCGCCGTCGTGGTAGATGGGTTCGAACAAAGAGACCGGGTCCTGAATCGCATCGAGGGCAAATACCACATCTTCTTTGGGGACGCCAAGCGCCTCGGAAATTTCAAAAATCGTCGGCTCCCTTGAATTCTGATTCGTCAGGCTGTCCCGCACCTGCAGCGCTTTGTAAGCGATGTCCCGCAGGGACCGGGAGACCCGGATCGGGTTGTTGTCACGTAAGTAGCGGCGGATTTCACCGATGATCATCGGCACCGCATAGGTGGAGAACTTCACATTTTGCGATAGGTCAAAATTATCGATGGCTTTCATCAACCCGATGCAGCCTACCTGGAACAGGTCGTCAACGAACTCTCCCCGGTTGTTGAATCTTTGAATAACGCTAAGAACGAGTCTAAGGTTACCGTTAACCAATTTCTCTCTGGCGGATCGCTCGCCCTGCTGCTGCAGCGAAGTGAACAGCTCCCGCATTTCCACGTTCGTCAGAACGGGCAGCTTGGCGGTGTCCACACCGCAAATCTCGACTTTATTTCGGGTCATGATGATTTACCTCCCAAGGAGAAACATTACTGTACATTATCTCCCCGGCCCGGCATTTTATTCCTTGGCTTTTTAAGCTTAGACCATCTTGTTGAACTCTTTGCGCAGCCGCTTGATGATTCTTTTCTCCAGACGCGAGATGTAGGATTGGGAGATTCCCAGCAGATCGGCAACGTCCTTTTGCGTTTTTTCTTCACCGCCGCGCAGCCCGAAACGCAGCTCCATAATCAGTCTTTCCCGCTCGCTTAGCTTCTCCAGCGCCTTCTGCAGCAGTTTGCGGTCCACCTGCTCTTCAATGTTGCGGTAGATGGTGTCATTCTCCGTACCCAGCACATCCGAGAGCAGCAGCTCATTGCCGTCCCAGTCAATATTCAGCGGCTCATCAAAAGAAACCTCACTCCGGGTTTTGCTGTTGCGCCGCAAATACATCAGAATCTCATTCTCAATGCAGCGTGAGGCATAGGTGGCCAGCTTGATTTTTTTCTCCGGGTCAAAGGTGTTGACGGCCTTGATCAAGCCAATCGCCCCGATGGATACCAGATCCTCAATGTTAATGCCGGTGTTCTCGAATTTACGGGCAATATAGACCACCAGCCGCAGGTTGCGTTCAATCAGCATGGCACGGACCGCCGCATCACCGCTGGAGAGCCGCTGCAGCAAGAATTCCTCTTCTTCTCTCGTAAGGGGCGGGGGCAAAGCCTCACTTCCGCCGATATAATAGATTTCTTGGCTCTTCAGCCCCAGCAGAAACAGCATGCGGTAATATTGCAGTTGCAGCGCAATCTTCCATTTGACCATTATTGTTCCTCCTTCAAGAAGTGCACAGTTGCCCTGAGATGGTTCTTTGTCCTTCAATGAATCATGAAGGCACCGCCGCCTCCGCAGCGGCCTCTCTTTGGGTCAGGTCAGGGTGTATGACCGCCCGGTACGCGCCGTCTCCCGACAGTGTCCCGCCATCCAGCCCGATAAGGACCCTCTTGCTGAAAAAGGTTTCCTCTCCAAGCTTTATCGTCACCAGATCCGGCTTCAGCGCGAGCATAAGTGATGCTCCGCGGTTGACTCCCCTATAAGGCACAAGCCGTAATCTGTCCTGCCAGGCAAAAGACTGCCCGTCCGCTTCCAGCAAGAGCTTGTCGCTGCTAATCTCGGTCAGCCTACCTTTCCAGGAGGCCGGCAAATGTCCCTCCCACAGGGACGCTTCCATCACCATAACCGGAATCCGGGTCAACGGATCATTCAGACGGTTGCCGGTATCCAGCAGCCCGGGACATGAGACGCTCACCCCCTCAATCTCTACGCATACTTCGCCGATGTACGTCTCCAGTCGTTCCCTCCGGACTTTTGAGGACTGGATCAGTTTGAAAAGAAGCAGGACCAGAGGAAGAAGCGCAAGCACAAACCAAAACCCGATTTTCAAACGGTAAGCTTGGCCGCCAGAAGAGGTGAACAGAATCCCGTTCCAGATGTCGCCAGAGCTTTGCAGCAAATAGTGGACGCCGACAATTCCGCCGGCCGCTGCAAAATTAATCATATAAAATGCCCCTAGTGCCCGAAGGTAGCTTTGCAGACTCCTGAAACCAAAAGCGATCCACAGCATAACTACCGACAATCCAAACTTGATGAGAAAGGTGTACAGGAACGAAAGTTCCGGCACAAACATCATCACCACATAAAGTGCGCCAACCAGCGCGGAGAGAATGAGCCGCCACCAAGAGACTTTCAGTTTGACCAGCCAGCCTGTGAGCCATAATAGAATTCCGTCGATCAGCAGATTGGCCGCGAAGATCAAGTCAATATAAACAACCAGTGGATTCACCTGCCTGTTAAGCGGGGTATCTATCCGAAAGACCAAGGTTCAAGCTCTCTTTTTGGACGATATGATTAGTATAAAAAGACTCGCATCCAAAGTCTGTCTAAACTTGGGGGGCATTCCTGAGGTTTTTTTGTCGGTTTATAGCATCGCTGGGACTTGGCTATTTGTACCGGGCACAATATTCGGCTCGAGGCGCAGCCAAACGCACAAAAGCCAGCCTCCGGAGGGCTGACTTCGAACAAGCATATTGTATTTTATTGGATAGATTGTATTTCTTCGGCGGTCAGGCCTGTTGCTGCCTGTATGGAGGAGGGGTCAAGTCCCATAGCCAGCAGGTTTTTTGCTACTTCTAGCTTGCCTTCTCTCAAACCTTCCCTTTTGCCTTCCTTGACTCCTTTTTGGATTCCTTCTTTGACTCCTTCTTTGATTCCTTCTTGCATACCCTTAGCAAAACCTTCTCTTTGGGCGCCGTCCCTTTGCGAGGCTTCGTCATGCAGAGCTTTCTGGCGTTCTTCGTATTTACGGCGCGCTTCAGAATCCTGACTTAAAAATTCCAACGTCTCCATTGCCTTTCTCAAAGCCGGTTCATTCATCCGCAGTACCTCCCAATTCGAATTATTGTTCCCTTTTAGAAATAGGAGCCAATTGACCAAACCGCTTTCACCGGGAACAGCCGGCTGATTCAGCTTAGGCAGCTCCAAAAAATGAATCTCTATGTCATCCGTAAGCGGTGCCCCGCTGCTATCCTCACGCAGATGAAAAACACTGTGAGTATGTTCATTGGGCAGCACCTTGTAATTCAAGATATTAATGGTTACGCATTTTTTGAGTTCTGTGTATCTGCCGCCGGTCTGCAGTTGTCCGGAATACCGTTTGCTCCAGTAATATAATGTCCGCTTCTCCATATCGTATTTGTTAAACAGCTGCATTTCGATGTTGATCAGCTTGCCATCCACGGTTTTTGCCCAAATATCAAAGATTGACAGCTTATCCAACGGGTCATCCTTATCTGTATAGGGGTTCAGCAGCACCACTTCATCCAAAGGGGCATCCCCGGCATCCGTAAGGATCCGGTTTAAAAAAGCCAGCAGCACATCTTTGTTATTCTCGCTGGCAAAAATTCGTTTGAATACAAAATCCACCCGGGGGTCCAGCAATTCCATGATATTCACTCCCGTTATCCGTATTATAACAGCTAAAAAAACAAAAAAACACCATATCACTCCATAGCAATGGCTATGGGGATACGGTGCTTCCGTATACTCGTATGTGACTATAGACTAATCGTTATTGCCGCGTGTGCGGTTGCGCAGAAACGTCGGGATGTCCAGCTGGTCCGATGGCGTCTGATTGCCAAAAGGACGCAGGTTGGCGCTCTTATCGGCTGCAGGCTCACTGCTCGCTGCCGGGCGGCGGTTAGGCGCAATCGGAGATGGCTTATGTTCAAAACCGGTGGCGATCACCGTTACTTTAATTTCATCCTTCATGCTCTCCTCAATAATGGCCCCGAAGATCATGTTCACTTCAGGATCGGAAGCAGAAGTAACAATCTCAGCCGCTTCATTGACTTCATACAAAGAGAGGTTGGATCCGCCTGTGATGTTCATGATGACGCCGCGTGCGCCTTCGATAGACGTTTCCAGCAGAGGGCTCATAATCGCTTTGCGGGCTGCTTCCGAGGCGCGGTTTTCGCCAGTGGCAATCCCGATGCCCATCAAGGCTGAGCCGCGTTCTGTCATAATGGTCTTCACATCGGCAAAGTCAAGGTTAATCAGACCCGGAACAGCAATCAGGTCGGAAATACCCTGCACCGCTTGCCTGAGCACGTTGTCCGCTTCGCGGAAGGCTTCCAGCATTGGAGTTTTCTTGTCCACAATTTCAAGCAAACGGTCATTCGGGATGACAATAAGCGTATCTACCTTTTCCTTCAATGCCTCAATGCCGAGCTCCGCCTGATTCGAGCGCTTTCTTCCTTCAAAAGTAAACGGACGCGTTACAACACCAACTGTCAGCGCTCCGCATTCTCTGGCGATTTCAGCAATCACAGGTGCGGCGCCTGTACCGGTACCCCCACCCATGCCTGCTGTTACAAATACCATATCCGCACCCTTTAGCGTATTGGAAATCAGATCGCGGGATTCTTCGGCCGCTTTCTTGCCCACCTCAGGATTGGCACCAGCGCCAAGCCCCCGGGTAAGCTTGTCCCCGATTTGCAGTTTATGCTCCGATTTGGCCATATGCAGCGCTTGGGCATCTGTATTAACTGTGATGAATTCAACACCCTGTACGCCGTTTTCAATCATCCGGTTGACAGCGTTGCTTCCTCCGCCGCCTACGCCGATGACTTTTATTTGCGCCAAGCTCTCCATTTCAAAATCAAATTCCAACATATTGTTCCATCTCCCCCTAGAATAGTGCTTGGATGGCCGGTCCAAGTATATCTGGACTTACACTTATATGAACTCGCTGAACATATTCTTTAGACGTTCCACCAAACCGGGCTTCTTCGCGGTATCCTGGCTTGGTACAGCGTTCTGCTTGTTTCGGTTGACCGTCTTTTTGTTGCCGCTTCCCCCGCCATTGCTGCGTCCCCGAAAGTTGCGGACAACATTATGCAGGATACCTACACCACCGGTGAAACCGGGGTCCCGGACACCGATATAATCAGGTACAGCAATGCGCACTGATGCTGCCAGCTCGGTTTGAGCTGCTTTCAGCACGCCTGGCATGGATACAGTCCCACCCGTTAGTATATAACCTCCGGGAAGCTCTGTGTAACCAAGCCGTTTTACTTCCTGGCGGATCAGATGAAAAATCTCCTGCACTCTCGGCTCGATAATCGCAGCCAAATCTTCCTGGTTGAACTCTTTTTCCACATTGCTGCCGATACGCAAAACCTTGAACACTACGTCAGAAGCAGCATCATCAATCCAGGCGCAGCCATATTTCAGCTTGACCTTTTCCGCCTGATCCGTAAGTGTCCGAAGTCCGTAGGCAATATCATTAGTTACAAATTCTCCGCCGATCGGAATCGTGGAGGTTGCACAAAGGGAACCTTCTTCATATACGGCTATCGTCGTTGAACCTGCCCCGATATCCACCAGTACAGCACCCATTGATTTCTCATCTTTGGAAAGCGCCAATCCACCGGCTCCCAGAGACATCAGCACAAGATCTTTAACTTTCAGCCCTGATTTCTCTACACAGCGAAGCAGATTATGTATTGGCGTTTTGGCTCCGGTAATAATCGTCGCCTCCACTTCCAGACGAACACCGATCATTCCGCGCGGATCCTGGATACCTTCTAGACCGTCTACGATATATTGTTTGGCGACAACATCAATCACTTCGCGTTCAGGAGGCAGTGCGATAACTTCAGCCGCCTTGATTACCCGGTCAATGTCATCCTCGCTGATTTCACGGTCCTCATTCTGAACAGCCACAACACCATGACTGGACTGCAGGCCGATATGATTGCCGGATATGCCGACATAGACCTCGGAAATTTGGATGCCAACCATTTGCTCCGCATGGTCTACAGCGCTCTTGATCGATTGTACGGTCTGGTCGATATCTACGATCGCACCTTTGCGTATTCCTTCTGAATCAGCAGATCCAACGCCAATAATATTAAAGGTTCCATTGGTAACTTCCCCAATTATTGCCCGAACTTTGGATGTACCGATGTCCAAACTAACAATGATGTCATTGTTGCTCAAGCCCTATGGCACCTCCTGATATGATCAAAATAAATGGTAAAGCCAGTAAAAAAGCTTGTTCCCGGTCAAGGGAAACTCCTCTGTACATATTCAACATACCTAATCCTTTCCCTCTTTTTTCTACAAATTTTTTGAATGGAATAATATAACAAGCATTCCGCATAAACATAGTTGCCTCCTAAAATCTGTAAAACAAGAAGACTATGCAGTAAAAATAAGTTTAATCAAGAAACACCATCCATATTTACGGCTTCAGTTCAAAAAATCCGCAGAAAAAAGAGGGATACAGCTTATTGCCCGTAAATCCGATTGTATCATTTTTCCCGCCTTAATAGTAGGGACTATTTACTCTTGTGCGTCCTGTTTATCCTCATTTGCTGCCTCTGCGTCCTGAAATGGGACATAGGAATCAGCTTCCAGCATTTTGATCAGTCCCGGCTCTTCAGTCTCGATAATCTGATTCAAATATTCCACCTTATTCTTAAGCAGGGAAATCGCTGTGATCACCTCAAAATGCGACCGTGTATAAAGTTTGATCCGGTCCGGAAAGGACAGCGTCGGCGAGGGAACGATCTCGGAAATATCACTTGTCAGCTCATTCGGGATGCCGGCGAGCGCCTGGCACAGCTTGCTCTTGTAGGGATCTTCTTCCTTCCAGCCTGTCAGGATGGGCTTCTCTACCGCGATTCCGGTTTCATTCACAGGAACGGCGGCGCCGCTGGACAAAATGGCTTCAAGTACACCGGCCTGGTCCAATTCATAAGCGACAGCAGGATATTCCTTAATGCTTATGGTGACTGTGCCTGGAAAACTTTTCACCACCGCAGCCTCCTGGATCGTTTTAAGCTTCTTGAGAGAATCCTCCACAGAAGTTTTGGAGACGGCAAAAAACTGTCCCCCTACCGCCAGCCCGCTTTGTGTCAGAAGTTCGTTCCGGGAGGTGTATTTGTTGCCTTCAAATTGAATCTCTGTAATGCGGCTGAGCGACGAACGGAAAAAAATCACGGCCAGCAGTGCGATGAACAGCAGCAGCAGAATGATCGTAACCTTCCGGCTCATTTTTTTGTTTGGCTTGTCCTCTTTAAGCAGAGGTAGACGGGTTTTAGGCATTCTCGTATCTCCGTAATAAGGCCCTGTCTCCTTCCTCGCAGCAAGCCGAAGGAGACAGGGAGCTTTAATTGGCCAAATCTAACGGACCCGGCACAGGTACTTTGCGGCTGATGCGCGCTCCAAGCTTCTGGAAGAGTTTTTCAATGCCATCATAGCCGCGGTCAATATGGTGGGCCTGCTCAACCACCGTAGTTCCATGAGCTGCGAGTCCGGCGATCACCAGGGCGGCCCCGGCCCGCAGGTCAGTTGCTTCCACCGTAGCTCCATATAACCTCTGCACTCCGCGGATGAAAGCCCGGTTCAGGTCAATGGAGATATCCGCTCCCATCCGGGCCATTTCTTCCACATGCTTGAAGCGACCTTCGAACACCGTCTCTTTAATGACGCTGAATCCGTCGGCCAGCGACAGCAGCACCATAACCTGGGACTGCAGGTCCGTAGGAAAGGAAGGATAGGGTGACGTTACAATTCTCTCAACCGCGCGCGGTCTTCCCATACAGCTGATATTAATTATATCATTGCAAACTGTAATTTGAACACCAGCCCGTCTGAGCACATGAATAAGCGACGTTAAATGACCGGCATTGGTATGGGTCAACGTCACATTGCCCCGGGTCGCGGCCGCAGCAATCATCACGGTACCGGCTACAATCCGGTCCGGAATCACCTCATAGCTGCAGGGATAGAGCTTTTTCACACCTTGAATGGTAATCGTATCGGTACCCGCACCAATGATCTGAGCTCCCATCTGGTTCAGAAAATTCTGCAGATCCTGGATTTCCGGTTCCCTGGCCGCACCCGATATCGTGGTGGTCCCTTCGGCCATGGCAGCGGCCATCATAATATTTTCTGTCGCTCCGACACTCGGATAATCCAGATGAACTTCGCTTCCCGTCAGCTTGGCTGCCCTGCAGGAAATCCGACCATTAGACTCCTCAATCTCCGCACCAAGCTGTTTGAGCCCCTGCAGGTGAAGATCGATCTTGCGTTCGCCAATCGCACAGCCTCCAGGCTGATAAATCGTCACCTCGCCGAATCTGGATAGCAACGGTCCCATCAGAAAAATGGAGGATCTCATCTGCCGCATCAGATCCTCTGGAACATGAGATGTGCCTAAGGGCGAAGTATCAATCGTTACTGTCTCTTCTTCATGGGCACACCTGCACCCCAGCCGTTCCAGAATGTTCAGCATCGTTTCGATGTCCAGCAGCTTCGGCACATTGTGCAGTGAGTGAACTCCTTCGGCCAGCAGGCTAGCCGCCAGAATCGGCAGTGCCGCATTTTTTGCTCCATGGATACGTATGGTGCCTGACAGGGGATTTCCACCCTCAATCACCAATTTGTCCAATGTATCACCTCCGAGATTACCGCTCACCCACCACTGGGCACTTCCCGAACAAGAATCAATGAACGGTCAGGTAAGCTCCCTGTCCTGCATTCATGGACTAAGAAGTGCTCTGGGTGATTGTCACGATTATAGGATTATCCTATGTTCGTGGCCCCGGGTGTGTGACAGAGAAGCGCAGGGGTCAGGAAACACCTTCCAGCCGGAGGATCAAGACGTTCCTTACTGCTTCCGTTTTGCCGCCAGTCTACGCAGCTCGCTCACAACAAGGGCAGCGGAATCCCTTTTGCCCAGACGCCGGGAAGCTTCCGACATCTGTCTGCGCACAGACTCTGCACCGATAATCTTCTGGACGGCTTCCATCAGGGACTGGCCGTTCAAATCCTTCTCAAGCAGCACAACTGCCGCGCCTTCACGTTCCAATTGCCTTGCATTCGCTTCCTGGTGGTTATTTGTCACGTTAGGGGACGGGATGAGAACGGAGGGGATGCCAAGTGCTGTAATTTCAGCAAGAAAAGAAGCGCCCGCCCGGTTCACGATAAGTGAGGTGCAAGCCAGCACCTCAGGCATATTGTGGACGTAAGGAAGAAGATGCAGCCAGCTCGGCTCACTGCCCAGCTTCTCACGCAGCGCTTTGCGGGTTTCTTCGAAATAAGCTTCACCGGTCACATATACATAGTGGACACCATTACCCTTACCCACAAAGGGGGCCATCTCAATCATCGCCTGATTAATCGCCCGGGCTCCGCCGCTACCGCCTACCATAAGCACAACTGTGCTGCCCTCGGGAATACCGAGCGATGCAAAGCCGCGCTGGGGGCTTGCAGCAGTGACCGTAGTCGCCCGGGGATTGCCGGTGTAAATGACATGTTTGCCTCCGGGAAAAGCCGATTCTGTTCCTTCAAAGCTGACAGCAACCGTATCGGCGTAACGGCTTAGAAAACGGTTTGTCAGCCCCGGAATTGCGTTCTGTTCATGAATCAGCGTAGGAATGCCAAGCTTGGAGGCCGCATAAACGACCGGTCCGCACACATAACCGCCTGTGCCTATCACGACATCCGGCTTGAATTCCCGGAGCATTTTTTTGGAGGCTTTGACCCCTTTCAGGAAACGCAGCACCGTCTTCACATTGTCCATGGAAAGCTTGCGGCGGAAGCCGGTAATATCTATCGATTGAAACGGGAGATTCTCATTTGGAACCAGCTTGCTCTCCAGACCCCGCTTTCCGCCAATATACAGGAAGGCCGGATCTTTTTCTTCTGCTTGAAGCTGCCTGGCAACGGCGACAGCGGGATAGATATGTCCCCCTGTGCCGCCGCCGCTTAATACGATACGCATGTCTTTCACCTCGCATAACGGGATAGGTTGAGTAAAATGCCGAGTGCCGTGAGCATCAATGTCAGCGATGAGCCGCCATAGCTGATCAGCGGAAGCGTGATGCCGGTAACCGGCATGAGGCCGATGACGACGCCGATGTTGATGACGACCTGAACAGCCACCATACAGACGATGCCAACCGCCAAATAGCTCCCGAAACGGTCCGGAAGGCTCATCGCCACCTTCATGCCCCGCCAGATCAGGATCAGAAACAGGAGCAGCACGATCAGGCCTCCGATGAACCCAAGCTCCTCAGCCAATATGGAAAAAATAAAATCGGTCTGCGGCTCCGGCACATAGCTGTACTTTTGCCGGCTCATGCCAAGCCCCAGTCCGCCAAGTCCCCCCGGGCCAATCGCATAAAGCGACTGGATAATCTGGTAGCCGGCGCCCAGCGGATCGGACCAGGGGTCCAGAAACGCCGTAATCCGCTGCAGGCGGTAAGGTGCAGCAGCAACCAGCGCCGCAAAACCAGCCACACCCAGAGCGCCTAGGGACAGCAGGTGCTTCATCCGTGCGCCGGCTGTAAAAACCATCATCAGGGCGGCTCCAAACATGACGGTGCCTGTCCCCAGGTCCGGCTGCAGCATGATCAGCGCAAAGGCCGAGCCGATCAGCGCCAGCGGAGGCAGCAGCCCCCGGGTGAAGGTCGAGATATCATAATCCTCCTTGCCCAGCCAGTTGGCCAGATACAGAATCATCCCCATCTTCATGAATTCGGAGGGCTGAATCCCGAAGGAACTGATGCCGAGCCAGCTGCGGGCTCCGCCGCGCACAACGCCGATGCCGGGAATCAGCACCATGATGAGCAGAATGAAGCAGACAATCAGCGCCGGTCTGGCAAACTTCTTCAGCACCAGATAATCGGTGTTCGCGGTGACGAACATTGCGCCAAGCCCCAGCGCCGCGAACAATAGCTGTCTTTTGACAAAATAAAACGAATCGCCATAATTGCGGAAGCCCAATACGGACCCTGCGCTGTAGACCATCACCATGCCGATGGCCAGCAGGGACAAAATAACCATCAGTATCCAGATATCGGGCGCATGACGGGATTTGTTCATCAGGAGCACACCTCTTGCCTCGGTAGTAGGGGCTTATCCACCCCCCTACTTAAAGGTTATGCACCGCCTCTTTAAAAATACGCCCGCGCTCCTCATAGGATGTAAACATATCCCAACTGGCGCATGCAGGAGACAGGAGCACGATATCTCCCGCTTCCGCCAGAGCGGAAGCCTCCCGCACGGCTTCTTGCAGCACGGCGGCGGCGCTCTCCCCATTATCGACGGAGATAATGCGCTTTACTCCTGCCATGCCCGCTACGGCTGCCAGCTTGTCCTTGGTCTGCCCCAGCGCCACAAGGGCTTTGATACCGCCGAGGACAGGCAGCAGCTCCATATAGTCGGAACCGCGGTCCAGCCCGCCGGCAATCAGAACCACCGGCTTCCGGAAGGAAGCCAGCGCCATGGAGGTCGCTTTGGAGTTAGTCGCTTTGGAGTTGTTGTAATACGCAGCTCCCGCTTTATCCGCCACATACTCCAACCTGTGCTCCACGCCTCTGAAATTTGCCAGCACTTCCGCCAGCCCGGCAGGGTCTGCACCTGCAGCGATGGCTATCCCGCAAGCAGCCAGCGCATTCTCCACATTGAAACGGCCCGGCAGGCCGATCGAATCAACAGCGGCAATTTCCGTCTCACTCTCGGAATAATCCCGGTAGACAATCATCCGCTTAAGCCCATCATCGGTATCCGGAACAAAGGCAGGACGGACAAAGACCCCCTGAACCAGTTCCTCAGTCATGGAGAACGGGAGAATTGCCGCCTTGATATAAGGAACCAGCTCCCGGCAGACAGGATCATCCCAGTTCAGCACCGCAGTATCGCTTGGCTCCTGATTGGCAAACAGCTTGGCCTTGGAGGCGATGTAATCCTCCATTCCCCCATGATAATCCAGATGGGTCTCTGCCACATTCAGCAGACAGCCCACCTTAGGACGGAAAGCTTTCGTGCCTTTGAGCTGAAAGCTGCTAAGCTCGACAACCATCCAGTTGTCTGCGTGAGCCTCCTGTGCGGCCTGGCAGAGGGGTGTGCCGATGTTCCCGGCCACGATAGGGCTCATTCCCGCAGCGTCCAGCATACGGCCCACCCAGGTGGTTGTCGTCGTCTTGCCGTTCGAACCGGTAATGCCAATCATTGGCGCTGCGCACAGGTGGTAGGCTACCTCCACCTCGGTCACTACCTCGATGCCCAGTTCCAGCGCTTTTTGAACAGGAGGCACGGAATAGGGAATCCCCGGGTTCTTAACCACAAGGCTCACGCCCGGATGAATCAATCCCTCCGGATGACCGCCGCATATAACAGAAATTCCCAAAGACTCCAGTTCGGAAGCTTCGGGACTTTGATCTCTTTCTTTTTTGTCGTTAACCGTTACGGCCGCGCCGCGCTCATGCAGCACCTTGGCCACCTGGACGCCGCTTTTGGCCAGGCCCAGGACGACCACTTCTTTACCGCGGTATTGATCTGGATGCTCCATTCATTACAACCCCTTGCTCAAGATTAATCCAACTGCCGCCAGCACCAGGCTAACCGCCCAGAAGGAAACGACTACCCGCCATTCCGACCAGCCGCCAAGCTCAAAATGATGATGGATCGGGCTCATGCGGAAAATGCGTTTGCCGCGTGTTTTGAACGAGGCAACCTGCAGTACGACAGACAGCATTTCAATAACGAACACACCGCCGATTACAACAAACAGCAGCTCGCTTTTGGTGACAATGGAAATTGCCCCGATAGCCCCGCCGATCCCGAAGGAACCGAAATCACCCATGAATACCTTCGCCGGATGCGCATTGAACACCAGAAAGCCAAGAACCGCCCCGATCATTGCCGCCGCACAGACACCAGCCGCAATCGAGGTAACCTGCATTGCCACCACGGCAAAGGCAGCGAGCGCAATCGCGCTGACGCCTGACAGCAGCCCATCTACACCATCGGTAAAATTCACGGCATTTGTTACAGCCATCATCATGATGATAATGAACGGATAGTAAAACCAGCCGCCCCAATCGAAGCTGATGGACGTGCCCGGGATACTGATGCCGGTATTATGCCCCGCGTTAATCAGCAGTCCGCACATCACCGCTCCGACCAGCAGCTGGCCCAGCAGTTTCTGGCGCGGCGTCAGCCCCAGGGAACGCTTGAAGGCAATTTTGATATAGTCGTCCAAGAAGCCGATCAGCCCATAGCCAAGCGCAGCTACCAGGAGAACATAGAAGTCAGAATTCACGACTGAAAATTTCAAAAAAGACAAGGTGAAGGCCACCATGATGATGATCCCGCCCATCGTTGGTGTCCCGGCTTTTTTCAAATGGGTTTGTGGTCCGTCGTCACGGACCTGCTGTCCGAATTTCATCCTCCGCAGCAGCGGAATAAAGAGCGGAGCGGCAATGACCGCAAGGATAAAGGACACAGCAATAGTCAGCAGAAGTAGTTGATAATCCATGGGTACACCCCCTCCATTAGTTTGGTTCTGTCTGAGAATGGTCATTCAGGCTGTGCAGTACTTCCTCCAGGCGCATTCCCCGGGAAGCTTTGAACAGCACAACATCCCTGGGATCGATTTGGCCGGTCAAGGCTGCCGTAAGCTCCTTTTTATCCGTAAAAGCAAACACGCGTTCAGGACCAAACCGTTCTTCCGCCTTCCGGGCGATGTGCGCAGAAAGAGGGCCAAAGGTAAATACCAGGTCTGTTTGGGCAGGATCAAGGTAACTGCCGATCTCCTCATGAAAAAGTGCCTCATCCGGCCCAAGTTCCAGCATGTCCCCGAGCACAGCGATTCTTTTGCCGACGCATTTCATGGCCTGCAGCACATCAATGGCTGCTCTCATCGAGGTAGGGCTTGCATTATAGGCGTCGTTCAGCATAGTCAGACCTGAAGCCGCCTGCATCATTTCAATCCGCATCCCGGTTAGCTTAAGCTTGCTTAAGCCCTCTTCAATGTTATCCTCTGATATACCGAAGTGGCGGGCAACCGCCAGCGCTGCCAGAGCATTCACCACGTTATGCTGCCCGGGAAGCGGCAAGGTGAGGGCATGCTCCGCATGAAGATGGGAAGTAAAGGTCATCCCCCCCATATGCGTCATCATCCCTGTCGGGAAGTCGGCATTGTCAGGAGACAAGCCAAAGCGGAAGGTTCTCATCCCCTCCGGGGCACGGAACGCAGGCTCTGCAATAACTTCAGCAAGCAGCGGTTCGTCACCGTTATAAATCAGGAGGCCTCCCGGCTTCAGCCCTTCGGCGATTTCCAGCTTGGCCCGGGCAATTTCCTTGCGGGAACCGAGCTGCAGCAAATGGGACTCGCCTACATTGGTAATGACAGCCACATCAGGCGGCGCCAGGGAAGCCAGCAGCGCAATCTCTCCGCGCGAGCTCATCCCCATTTCCAGTACAGCGATCTGAACCTCCTCGCTCATGGAGAGAATCGTCAGCGGCAAACCGATATGGTTATTGAAATTGCCTTGGGTCTTGTGAACTTTGTATTGTCTCTCCAGCAAGGCTGTGATGATATCCTTCGTGGTTGTCTTCCCGTTGCTGCCGGTAACAGCGACCACCTGGGGAGCGATTTGGCTTAAATAAGCGGAGGACAGCTTCTGCAGGGCAGTGAGCGTGTCATCCACCAGGATCACACTGCCATTCTCAGGAGCTGCACCTTTATCCCGCTGCCATAAGGTGGCGGCGGCGCCTGCCGCCAAGGAGGCGGCACTATAGTCATGCCCGTCAAAATGATCCCCAATCAGCGGGATGAACAGACAGGCAGGCGTAATTTTGCGGGAGTCGGTAACGACTCCCGCAATTCTCTTATCCATATCATAAGCGGAGGACAGCTCTCCTCCGCACATGGCAGCGATGTTTCGCAGCGTTCTTGTAATCAATAGCTTCGGCCCCTTATAACTTCTTTGGCGACGACGCGGTCATCGAAATCATGAACCACCCCGCCGATCAGCTGATAGGTCTCGTGACCTTTCCCCGCAATCAATACTACATCGCTGGGGCTTGCCATTTCAATAGCTTTTCTAATGGCTTCCCGGCGGTCTACAATCATGTCGTAGCGGTCCTGGGCCACTCCATCTTCCTGCAGGCCTGCTTCAATATCTTTCAGGATCCGCTGCGGATCCTCGGTGCGCGGATTGTCTGAAGTCACGAAGACATGATCACTGTATTTTGCAGCAATTTTGCCCATCAGCGGACGTTTGGTCGTATCTCTGTCCCCGCCGCAGCCGAAGACGGTAAGCACCTTGCCGGCGGCAAACTCGCAAACCGCCCGCAGCACATTTTCCAGTCCATCCGGGGTATGGGCATAGTCTACAATCACTGCGAAGTCCTGGCCTTCGTCCACTGACTCCACACGTCCGGCCACTCCGGCTACCGACTCAAGGCTGGCCTTGATCTCCAATAGCGGCACATCCTCCAGCAAAGCGGCGGTAATTGCCGCCAGTGCATTATACACATTGAATTTGCCGACCATCCGCAGTGAAATGTCAGCCTCTCCCTTAAACGTATCCACGTGGAAATAAGTTCCTTTGGAGGTGATGGAAATTTGCGAAGCCCGGACATTCGCCGGACTGTCGATGCCGTATGTAATGATCTCTGCGGCAGTTTGTGCGGCAAAATAGGCGCTTGCCTCGTCGTCCGCGTTCAGCACGGCATATTTGCGCTCCTCTTTCCAGGGAGAAATTATGTTCCCGAGCCGGGAAAAAAACAGCCCTTTGGCCGCGCAGTACTCCTCCATCGTATGATGGTAATCCAGATGGTCCTGGGTCAAATTGGTAAATATAGCGGTGCGGTAATCTGTCCCCTTCACCCGCCCCTGCTGGAGCGCATGAGAGGAGACCTCCATCACACAGCACTGTACGCCTTTTTGGACCATATCGCTTAGCGTACGCTGCAGCTCAAGTGATTCCTGTGTGGTTCCTGAGGCAGGAAAGGTCTGTCCGTCATAGCGCATCTGTATCGTTCCAATCAGACCCGTCTTGATGTTCTGATCCTGCATAATGCGCTCAATCAGATAGGTAGTTGTCGTCTTGCCGTTCGTGCCGGTTACGCCGATCATTCTCATCCGGCTGCTCGGTGAGCCAAAAAAAGCATTCGACAATACAGCCATCGCAAACCGGCAGTCATCCACCACAATCTGCGGCAGATCGATTTCAAGCCTGCGCTCACAGACAAGGGCAGAAGCGCCATTCGCGGCAGCCTGCGGGGCAAAATCATGCCCATCCACCGTAAAGCCCGGCAGGCAAATAAACAAATCACCGGGCTTGACCCGGCGTGAATCCGCCTGAAGGCCCGTAATCTCCGTTTCTCCATTCCCGTATAGACGCGAAGCCGCAAGACAAGAAGAAAATTCATTTACTTTCATAGCCATCCCTCACTCTTCAAAGAAGATATCCAACATTATTTCCCATCTTCAGCACCCATATAAATCCGGATGGTCGAACCCCGTTCGACTCTGGCACCCGCTTTTGGCGCCTGGTTGATTACTGTATTGCCTGTTCCGGATCGTGCGAGTGTAAAGTTCATATTCAAATCCTCATAAATATCCTGGACGGTGGCCCCTGTAAGATCGGGAACCGTCACAATCGGAGTTTCACCGTATTTATAGGTTTTGGGAAGCTGGTCTTTACGTTCCGGAACCTTCATGTAATGCAGGGAATCCTCTAAGATATTTTGCACGATTGGAGCTGCCACAACGCCCCCGAACTGAATCCCCTTCGGATTATCCACTGCTGTATACACTACGATCTGCGGGTCATCCGCTGGTGCAAAGCCGATAAACGATACAATATGTTCGGTAGGAGAATACCGGCCGTTAATTACCTTTTGTGCCGTCCCTGTCTTGCCCCCTACACGATAGCCGTCAATAAAAGCCGGCCGGCCTGTGCCTTTGGCAACCACGCTCTCAAGGGCAGCACGCACCTTCTTCGAGGTTTCCTCCGAGATGACCTGACGCACCATCTCCGGCTCCACCTCCGATACCGTCTCCCCGGTATCCGGATTGATCCAGGCCTTGGCGACATGCGGCGTGTAGAGCTTCCCGCCGTTAATGGCCGCTGAAACCGCGGCTATCTGCTGAATCGGTGTGACGGACACCCCCTGCCCAAATGCAGTAGTCGCCAGCTCAACCGGCCCCACCTGCGCAGGCTTGAACAGGATTCCGCTTGCTTCCCCGTTCAGATCAATGCCGGTCTTGGCGCCAAAGCCGAAATCACGGATATATTTGAACAGGCTATCTTTGCCCAGCCGTTGTCCCAGCGCCACAAAACCCGGATTGCAGGAGTTCTCCACCACTTCCAGGAAGGTCTGGCTGCCATGCCCGCCCTTTTTCCAGCAGCGCAGTTTGGCTCCGCCGACCTCAATATAGCCGGGATCAAAAAAGTGCTCATTCTGCAAATCCACCTTGCTCTCCTGGAGCGCAGCGGCCAAAGTAATAATTTTGAAGGTGGACCCTGGTTCGTAAGTCATCCAGATGGGCAGGTTGCGGTTGTAGACCCCGGCGTCATATTCCTTGTACGATCCAGGTTCATATCCCGGTCTGCTGGCCATCGCCAGAATCTCGCCATTCTTCGGATTCATCGCAATCGCCCAGCTGCCCTGAGCCTGATATTTCACCATCGCCTGATCCAGCTCGCGTTCCATAATGGACTGAATCTGCTTGTCTATCGTCAGTTGGAGATTAAGACCGTCCTGGGGAGCTGAATACTTTTCCGAGGAACCCGGCATCAGCCTGCCCCCGGCATCGGACAGATATGAGATATCGCCGGCGCTGCCTTGCAGCAGCTTGTCATATATGCTCTCTACCCCGGTAATACCCTGATTGTCGATACCGGTGAAGCCAAGAATATGCGCCGCCAGATCGCCGTAGGGATAAAACCGCTTGTTGTCCTCAGCCACAACGATGCCCGGCAGCTGCAAATCACGGATGCTCGCAGCCAGCTCCATCGTAATTTTGCGGCCCCCGGGCTGTAGCTTCACCGATGACTGGCTTTTGGACAGCAATGTCACCAGCTTCATCTCGCTCATTCCGAGAAGTGGAGCCAGAGTCTGTGCTGTCTTTTCTTTTTCCTTTACTTGTACGGGAACTGCATAAACCGTCGGGGAGCTGACATTATAAGCCAGCGCAATCCCTTCCCGGTCCAATATTTCACCGCGTTTGGCGGTAAAGGGAATATTGCGGCGCCATTGGCTTTCTGCCTTGGCACTCAGTTTTTTGCCTTCGGACAGCTGCACGTATGCCAACCGCACGGCCAGAGAGCCAAACAACACGGCCAGTCCCAGCAGCGTCCACAGCATTCTCCGGCGAGTGACGACTTTTGAAACCTTCATTCCGTTCCCCCTCTTTCGCTGCTCTAGACATGAGCTCTTATCTTCATGACTATTCAGGACAAACAGGGGTTAGAACAAGCCTATGAGGCAGGCTCTATTCTTCCGGCTTTTCTTCCTCCACAGGAGGAACAGGAATGTTCTCGCCGTATTCATTTATCGGATTGAGCTTAAGTGTAACCAGGGTCTTGCCGTTCTTGATTCCTTGGGTCTGCTCGGACACATAACCTTCGCCCTCCACGGCAATCCCCACTTTGAGCAGGCTGAGAACTTCCAGAGCGTCCCGCAGCGACTGCCCTTTCAAATCGGGGATCACGGGCTTGTCCCCCTGCTGGCTCAGCAAATAAATGCGCTGTCCTGATGCCAGGATCGTCCCTTTCTCAGGATATTGGCTCACAACCGAAGCACCCTCGCCCACCGATTCAAAGTCAAAACCCTGATCAATCAGCAGCTGTCTGGCCGCCTGCATCGTTTTGCCCGTCAGATCGGGTGCGGAACGCTGGGCGGGAGCGGCAGCAGCCTTAACTGTTTTGGACGTGCTGTCCGCAGTCCCCGTACTCGCCTTGGGCACTCCCATATAAGGCAGCGCCTGCGACACAATTTCCTGGAATACCGGAGCAGCAACCGCTCCCCCGCCTTCCCCGTCCTGCGGCTCATCGATAATAACGATCACCGCAATCTTCGGATCATTTACCGGCGCATAGCCGATAAAGGAAGACAGCACCTTGTTCCGGTCATAATCCGTACCGTTGACCTTAATCGCTGTACCGGTCTTACCCGCTACACGGTAGCCCTCAATGTAGGCATGGCGTCCGGTTCCTTTGACTTGGTCCGCAACCACCTGTTCCAGGTAGCTCCCTGTTTCCCGGGCGCTTTCCTTCGAAAGGACCTGGCGCACCACTTCAGGCTGGGTAACAGTTTTCTTCCCCGTATTTGAGTCGGTAATCTCCTTGACAACATGCGGTACCATCAGCTTGCCGCCGTTGGCGATGGCCGCCACAGCCGTGAGCTGCTGAATGGGTGTAACCAGCACCTTGCCGTGGCCGTAGGCCAAGGTTGCATTTTCGACAGATTTATTCGGGTCAGGGTTAACAATACCAATAGTTTCTCCCGGCAGGTCAATCCCGGTTTTTTCATTGAAGCCAAAATCATCGATATACTGCAGCAGCCGTTCCGGACCAAGCATCTCAAATCCGAGCTTAACGAAGGCTACGTTACTGGAGCGTTTGACACCATCAAGGAACGTAATATTACCCCAGCCTACATGGTTAATATCATGCAGTGCTTTACTGTAGCCTTTGATGCGAATTGAACCGGATTGGAACTTGGCGTTGGGGTTAAAAAGCTTCTCCTCCACCGCTCCAGCCAAGGTAACAATCTTGAAGGTGGAACCCGGTTCATACCTGGATTTGACGGCATGGTTATAGAACCCCCCCGCATCTTTGGTATCCCAGAATTCATTCGGGTTGAAGGTAGGCATATTCGCCAAACCGAGGATTTCCATCGTATTCGGATCGGCGGCTATGACACTAATCGTCTTGGGTCTATATTTGTTATACGCCTTTTGCATTGCTTCTTGAATATAGTGTTGAATCGTGCTGTCTATCGTCAGCTTGAAATTGCTCCCGTTCACCACAGGCTTGTAGGTATCCTGGGAATTGGGAAGCTTGATCCCCTTGCCGTCACTTTGATAGGAAAGACTGCCGTCATTACCTTTGAGCTGCTTGTCAAAATATTTCTCCAGCCCCATAATCGCCTTACCGTCTCTGTCTGTATAGCCCAGGATATGTGCGGCTAGCGTATCTTTGGGATAGTAGCGCTTCTGCTCCGTGACGTAACCGACTCCGGTCTCCCGGATATCATGTTTCTTGCCCAATTCCTCATAAAAGGCAACGACCTTATCCTTAAGCTCCTTGTTGATCTTCCAGCCTTCATTGCGGATCTCGCGGTTTTTGAGATATTTGCCGGTCTTCTCATCTTTGGCTTCAACTAATTTCTTGAGCTCGTCCACCGGCTTGCCCAGCAGCTCATGCAGCCCATCGATCACTTCCTGGCCGATTCCCTGCTCCGCAATAACCTCAGGGTTAACGACAACGGTATACGCCGGGACATTGCTGGCCAGCACATTACCGTTGCGGTCCTCAATCTCACCGCGAACCGCCTTGATCGTCGCGGAATGGGCCCACTGCTTGGCAGCCTTCTCCTGCCAGTACTCGCCGTTTAGCACCTGAACCCAAAACACCCGGGCAACTAAAACAAGAAAAAAGAGGGTAATACACCCTCCTATAAACAGCGTGCGAAGTTTTATTCTTTTTACCATAAACCAACCTCACAACCTCTATTATTGCGATTGCCGCCAATCGCTGATTAATGGTCTCCGTCAGTGGCTGTACTGCTCAGGGGAATATAAATGGTTGAATCCTCGGAAGGCATGGTATATCCAAGCTCTGCCGCCCTCTGGGCCACCGACTGTTCAAGTGTCTGCTTCTCCATCTGAAAGGTTGCAATTTCCTTTTTGGTTGAGGCAATCTGGGCATCCAGCTTCTGCGCCTGCAGATTCAAATCGTAAATATGCACATAACGCCAAATCAGGGTGGCAGCCACCAGTACGAACACACCCAGTGTCAGCATGTACAGCAGCTTCTCCTGCAGCGGAAGGACCATCCGTCTTGTGACTACTTTCGTCTTCTCGCGGTAAAGCCTGTCTGCCTCTTCTTTTCTTTTGGGTTGAACTGCTAAGTTGCCGCGGGTATAGGCCATCTCTGACTCTCCTTTATCGTAATTTACAATTTCTCTGCAATCCGCAGCTTGGCCGAACGGGCGCGCGGGTTCAGCTCCAGCTCTTCCTCTGAAGGCACGAGCGGCTTGCGGTTAATCAGCTTCAGGGTGCCTTCCGCACCGCATACGCAAAACGGAAAATCAGGCGGACATGTGCATCTGCTTAAATAACTGCTGAAAATCTGCTTGCAGATCCGGTCCTCCAGCGAGTGAAAGGTGATGACCGATACTCTTCCTCCGGGTGCCAGGCAGCGCACTGCTGCATGAAGCCCTTCCTCAAAAGCACCAAGCTCATCATTCACCGCAATCCGCAGACCTTGAAAGCTCCGTTTGGCAGGATGTCCTCCCGTTCTGCGCGCAGCTGCCGGAATGCCTTCCTTGATCAGCTCCGCCAATTCTCCCGTGCTCTCCACGGGGTGTTCTTCTCTCCGCTCTACAATCTTGCGGGCAATCCGCCGGGAGAACTTCTCTTCCCCATACTGGAACAGCACACGGGCAATCTCCTGTTCAGGCCAGGTATTGACTATTTCGGCTGCAGTCAGCTGAGCGGACTGATCCATCCGCATATCAAGCGGAGCATCGTGATTATAGCTGAATCCCCGTTCCCCTTCGTCAAACTGGGGCGAGGATACACCAAGATCGTACAGAATGCCATCTACCTGGGGAACACCGTCCTTTTGGGGAACAAAAGGGAGTTCCTTCAGCACTTGCTCCAGATCGCGGAAGTTGGTTTTCACCAAAACCACCTTCTCCCCGTATCCGGCGAGCCGCTCCCTGGCATTCTCCAGCGCCCAGTCATCCTGATCCAGACAGATCAGCCGGCCCTCGCCGCTGAGCCTCCCGGCAATCAGAGAGCTGTGACCGGCTCCGCCGAGCGTACAGTCTACGTAAATGCCATCCTTCTTGATGTGCAGCCCTTCTGTCGCTTCTTCCTTAAGCACCGTGATGTGGTGAAACAAGCTGCATCCCTCCAGGGCAGTATTCGAATATTGTATGTGTTATAGATCGAAGTTGAAATCCACCAGTTTCTCGGCAATTTCGTTGAACGTTTCCTCTGACTGTTCGAAGTACTGCTCCCATAGCTCCTTGTTCCAGATCTCCACCCGGTTCGAAACGCCCAGAATTACACAGTCCTTGTCCAGCTTGGCATATTGCCGCAAATTCACCGGCAGATTAACTCTGCCTTGCTTGTCCCATACACATTCGGTCGCTCCCGAGAAAAAAAAGCGGCTGAAGGCACGGGCATCCGATTTCATCAGTGAGAGGCTTTTGAGCTTTTGCTCCATGATTCCCCATTCTTCCATGGGATAAACAAAAAGACAAGTGTCGAGGCCGCGGGTCGCTACGAAGGAGGTCCCGAGCATGTCACGGAACTTGGCCGGAATAATGATGCGGCCTTTGTCATCAATGCTATGCTGGTATTCCCCCATAAACATGATTATTCCCCACCCCTAATTACCGATTCCCCACTTTGCCCCACTTTACACCACCTAAGCATAATAGATTCGCCATTAAAAATCAAAAACCTTTTTCCGGGCAGAGGTAATTTTTTCTTGTTTGTCAAGTCGGCCAAAAAATATACTCTCTGAAATGGCAAAAAAGATGCCCGAACCATTCACATGGCCCGGGCACCTTGCTGTAAGTTCAATAAGTTACGCGTTAAGGTTCCAGCTGTCGAGATACTCGACCTGTGCGGGAGTCAGGCTGTCAATGGAAATCCCCAGGCTCTCCAGCTTGTAGCGGGCAACCTGCTCATCCAGATCATAAGGCACATTTTCCACCTTGACGCCGATGGTCTTGTAATTGTCATTCACATATTTAAGCGAAAGGGCCTGCAGCGCAAAGGTCGTATCCATAATTTCAGCCGGATGGCCGTCAGCAGCCCCCAGGTTCACAAGACGGCCTTCCGCGAGCAGATACAGCTTGCGTCCGTCCTTCAACTGGTATTCTTCGATGTTCTTGCGCACGGTACGCTGGGATACCGATCTGTCGGACAGTTCAGGTTTATTCACTTCAACGTCAAAATGGCCGGCGTTGCACATAATTGCGCCATCCTTCATCACATCATAATGCTCCCCGCGGATGACGTAACGGTTGCCTGTCACCGTTACGAAGAAATCGCCGCGTTTTGCAGCCTCCAGCATCGGCATCACATGGAAACCATCCATATGGGCTTCCACTGCTTTAATCGCGTCCACTTCGGTGACGATCACATTGGCGCCAAGACCTTTGGCCCGCATCGCTACACCTTTGCCGCACCAGCCGTAACCAACCACAACGACTGTTTTACCCGCCACAATCAGGTTAGTGGTACGGACAATACCGTCCCATGCGGACTGGCCTGTTCCGTAACGGTTGTCGAACAGATACTTGCAGTAGGCATCATTGACGGCTACCATCGGGAACTTCAGGATGCCCTGCTTCTGCAATGCCTTCAGCCGGATAATTCCGGTAGTGGTCTCTTCCGCCCCGCCGCGGATATTCTCCATCAGGTCCGGACGCTCGGAATGCAGCAGCGTCGCGAAATCACCGCCATCATCAATAATCAGGTCCGGTTTACTTTCCAGAGCCTTGATATTCAGTGCCTTGAACTCTTCCGGTGACGGATTGTATTTGGCGAACACTGTAATGCCGTCTTCAACCAGCGCTGCACATACATCATCCTGGGTGGACAATGGATTGGAGCCGGTAATCGTAACCTCGGCACCACCTGCCTGAACAACCTTTGCCAGATAAGCTGTTTTCGCTTCCAGATGAAGGGTGATCGACACTTTCAAGCCTTTGAACGGCTGCTCCGCTTCGAACTGTTCACGGATGCGGTTCAGCACCGGCATATGCTGGCGAACCCAGTCGATTTTCAGATGCCCTTCCGGGGCCAGCGACATATCCGCTACAATACTGTTTTCCTTCGACAATGAACTCATGATGATACCTCCTGAATGTTTTATGAGCCTAAGCTTTAATTATTACATATAGATCATGCGGTGGGTTCCGCTGTAATCCGCAGGGATCGACAGCAACTCATCCAGCCAAGCAGGGCCGTAACGGTTCAGATAGTACATTACATTGTACACTCTTTCCTGCAGCTTACCCAGCGGCATCAGCGACAGCTCAATCCGCTCCCACTGCCGGAGCGCAGCTTCATTCTGCTTCTCCATCGCATCCCGGGCTTTGGCTTGAAGGAATGAGATCTGGTCCAGAATCTTGTCTTTGTTGTTTGCTCCCAGTTTAAGCAGTCCAGCCTGAATGGAACCCAGCTGTTCAATCAAAGGTTCATACATGGCTGAGAACGCAGCTTTTGTGTCTTCAAAACGCCGTTCAAGCCCCAGCTCATCCTGGGCGGCCAGCCATTCTTTTCTTTTGCCGTCCAAGCCCTGAAGAACATCGCCAAAGCCAAGCTGATACTTGTCCATATGCTTATGCAGTGTGCCTTCCACGACAGTGAAAGACATACGAGGTATAATCAGCGGCATCTGCTCCCCCACCACTTTGAACGCCAGCCGCGGAATAGCCCAATAGGCGAGTTCACCTTGTCCAAGCACCGTTGCCAGTACCGGCAGCACATAATCCTGCATGAGCGGTCTGGTCAGCACATTGTTGCTGAACTGTTCAGGACGGGCTTCAAGCTGCTCCAGCAGTTCCTCCCGGGAGAAGGATACCGTACCCTTGCGGTCTGTGAAACGCCCCTCCTCTTTATGAAGCAGAAGGCGTGTTCCTTCATGGATATAAAATAGATTGGCCCCCCCGGCAACAACCGCAGCCTGAAGCTCATAACCGCTGTCTGTAATCTCCCCTGCCGCAGTTTGATAGGCCGCTTCCAACTCATCGTTCTGTTCAATCAACGCTTGGAACATGGGGACTTCCAGCCTGCGCAGCGCAGGATCTGCCGAATCCAGCAGAATAAGCCCAAATCTGCCGAACAGCGAGCCCATCAATTTGGCAAAAGCTTCGCTCAAGCTGCCTGCAGCCGCTGAAGATTCGCGGATAACTTCCATAATTTGCGGTTTGAATTCACTGTCCTGCAGTAATTCATCCAACTGCCCAATGATTTGCTGCCAGCTCTCTTCTCCCACCTTAATGCTGCTGACGGATGAACGGATGTCCTCAGCTTTGTCCAGCTTAAGCTTCATAACCTCTCCTGCGCGGTTCAGGACAAAGGTATGGTTGACCTCATCCCAGTCATGATCCTCCCCGGCAATCCAGAAGAGGGGAACGACAGGCCGTCCGAGCTGCGCAGCCGCTTCCTTTGCTGCCTGAATGGTTGTGATAGCCTTGTATATGACAAAAAGCGGACCCGTGAACAAACCGCTCTGCTGGCCGCCGGTAACAACCAGCGTTCCCCGCTGCTCCAGAAGGGCCAGAGAATCCATCACTGCCGGATGGGGATTCCACTTCAAATTATATTGCCGTAAACAATCAGCAATCCCGGCACGGTCAGCCCGCAGCTCTTCCGTGCTGTCCAGCCATGCCGCACGTTCCGCTCTGCTCTCCGCACTGCGGAAGTCCCCGCCGTACAAATGTCCTACCTTTTCATAATGATGTATATAGTCGCGGGCGAGTGCTGATCCGCCCGGGAGAGGTTCGGGTATTACATTCATGTGCAATTGCCTCCTGTTCTATGTACTGCTCTATGTAATCATTAAGCCGGATAAACTCCTTATGATTGTATCCAAAGTTAGGGGCGGCGTCAAAGAGTGCCTCAATATCCCAAAGTGCATTCATCCTTATATTTAAAGGCGAGAGCTGAACGCTCCCGCCTTAGATGATGCTTGCGCTAAAATATATTCCCGCAGACCTGAACGGTCTGCTTATGCATATTGCTTGGCAACGAAGTGGCCTTTCGAAACTTCGACCAATTCAAACTCGCTGTCATTGGTTTTTTCGCCTGCAGCATAAATGGGAGTACCCAGTTCATCATGCAGATGAATGCGTTTTTTGTTCGCTTCAACTTCCGGATCCGGAACCGGAATCGCCGACAACAGCGACTTCGTATACGGATGAATCGGGTTGGCGTACAATTCTTCGCTCTCGGCAAGCTCAACCATTTTACCAAGGTACATTACGGCCACACGGTCACTGATATGCTTAACCATGGACAGGTCATGTGCAATAAAAAGATATGTCAGTCCAAGACGGTCCTGCAACTCCTTCAGCAGATTGACCACCTGCGCCTGAATCGATACGTCCAGTGCGGAGATCGGCTCATCGCAGACGATGAATTTGGGATTCACCGCAAGCGAACGGGCAATCCCGATACGCTGGCGTTGTCCGCCCGAGAATTCATGCGGATAACGAGTGGCATGGTCATGGTTGAGCCCTACCATATCCAGCAGCTCTTCAATCCGTTTTTTGCGTTCTGCACGGCTTCCGGCCATTCCGTGAATGTCCAGCGCCTCGCCAATGATATCCGAAACCGTAAACCGCGGATTCAGCGATGCGTACGGGTCCTGGAAAATCATTTGCATATCGCGGCGCATAGCCTTCATTTTGCCAGAAGACAATTTGTAAATATCCGTACCATTATATTTCACGCTTCCGGCAGTAGGTTCGTAAAGACGAAGCACTGTCCGGCCGGCAGTGGTTTTACCGCAACCGGACTCCCCTACCATCCCGAGGGTTTCGCCTTCGCGAATCGTGAAATTAATATTATCAACAGCCTTAAGAACTTTTCCCTTGCCGACATTAAAATACTTCTTAAGGCCTTCAACTTCAATCAGGTTCTTACTCAAACGAACTGCACCTCCTTGGCCATCGAATGCAGATTCCAGCAGCGCGCCATATGCGTTTCGCTGAATTCTGTTGCACCGGGATCGATTTGTTCGCACACATGCATCGCTTCACTGCAGCGAGCCGTGAACGGACAGCCGACCGGCGGTTTGATCAGATCCGGGGGAGTACCGATGATCGGGATCAGCGGCTCGCCCTTCTTTTGGTCCAGACGCGGCATCGACCGCAGCAATCCTTTGGTATACGGATGCTGCGGATTCTTAAAGATTTCCCATCTGGTACCCGTTTCCACCACTTCACCAGCATACATGACGATGACCCGGTCACACATTCCGGCAACGACGCCGAGATCATGTGTAATCAGAATGATGGAGGTCCCCAGCTTTTGCTGCATATCTTGCATAACTTCCATGATCTGCGCCTGAATCGTTACGTCAAGCGCTGTTGTCGGCTCATCTGCGATCAGCAGTGCCGGGCGGCAGGCCAGGGCAATGGCGATCATTACACGCTGGCGCATCCCGCCGGAGAATTCGTGGGGATATTGGTTAAAGCGAGCCTCCGCATTTTTGATGCCAACTAGCTTAAGCATCTCAACACCACGCTCTTTCGCTTCGGCCGCTGACATTTTCTGATGTTTGATCAAAACTTCGGTTATCTGTTTGCCCACCTTGATCGTTGGGTTCAAAGAAGTCATCGGGTCTTGAAAGATCATGCCAATATCTTTGCCGCGAATACTTTCCATTTGCTTCATGCTTTTGTCCAGCAGATTCTGTCCCTGAAAAATAATCTCGCCTTTTTTCACTTTGGAAGGAGGCGTAGGAATTAGCCGCATAATTGATTGTGCGGTCACACTTTTGCCGCTGCCGGATTCCCCGACGATGGCTACTGTTTCACCTTTGCCTACTTCAAAATTCATGCCACGGACAGCTTGTACTTCTCCGCCTTTTACAAAAAAGGAAACATGCAGATCCTTGACTTGCAGAATGGGTTCCATCATTATTCACCTCCTATTTCTTCAGCTTAGGATCCAGTGCATCACGTAGACCGTCACCAAAAATATTAAAGGAAAGCATGGTCAAGCTTATCAGGATAGCCGGGAACAGGAAGCGCCACGGATAATAAAGCCAGCCAGTCAGTGAATCATTGATCATCGAACCCAGTGAAGCGATTGGAGCCTGTACCCCAAGACCAAGGAAGCTCAGGAACGCTTCGGCAAAAATGGCATTTGGTACGGACAGAGTAATGGTAACGATAATAGGTCCTACCGCATTTGGCAGCAGGTGGCGGAACAAGAGTCTTTTGGAGCCTGCACCCATGGAACGCGAGGCCAGAACAAACTCACGGTTCTTGAGCTGCATAATCTCACCGCGGACAATCCAGGACATGGTAATCCAGCCTGTAATGGTCAGCGCCAGAATGATCGTCCCTAAACTTGGTTCCATAACAACCAGCAGCAGGATAACCACCAGCAGATAAGGAATGGAATACAAAATTTCCGATATTTTATTCATAACATTATCTACACGGCCGCCAAAGAAGCCCATAATACCGCCATAGATAACGCCAATGAACAAGTCGATGGCCGCTGCCGCCAAACCAACAATCAGCGAGATGCGTGCTCCATACCATGTACGGACAAAGATATCACGTCCCAGATCATCGGTGCCAAACCAATGGTCGGATGAAGGCGGTTTATTGGTGCTGAGCAAATCGTTAGAGTAGTAATTATATTTTGAGAACAACGGACCAATCAGCGAAGCCAGAACGATCAATCCAAGAACAATCAGTGCGGTCATTGCCATTTTATTTTGGCGCAGGCGCTCCCAGGAATCCCTCCAAGCTGAAAGACTTTCCCGCTGAATAACCTCTGCCTGCTTCTCATCAATACCGATTTTCTGAAAATCTTCCGGTTTCAGGTTCGCATCCAGCGAACCCATATTTTTGTCAGATGCCAATCTTTAGCCCTCCTTTCCTCCAGTTAGTTTGATCCGCGGATCTATAAGTACATAAGCTATGTCAGTAATAAAACGGGCCAACATGAGCAGAATACCATAGAAAATAGTAATCCCCATTATCACGGTATAATCACGGACACCGATGGCTTCCACAAACTGCTTACCGATACCACCGATACCAAAAATCTGCTCAATAACTACAGAACCGGTTACAATGTTAGCAGTCATAGGTCCCATGTAAGTAACAATCGGCAAAATCCCATTACGCAGAACATGACGGCTCAAAATGGCAAACCAGCTTAGACCTTTGGCCTTAGCCGTCTTAATATAATCTGCGTGCAGCACCTCAAGCATGCTGGAGCGGGTCAGACGCGCAATAAAGGCTATCGGCTGTGCCGAGAGTGCTGCTACCGGAAGGAAATAATACATGGGGCCCTTAAACCCTGAAACCGGAAACATATGAAACTTATAAGCGAATACATACTGCAGCAATGACGCGACAACAAAGCTCGGAACCGCAATCCCCAACACCGCAAGCACCATCGCAGCGCTATCAATAAATTTGCGGTGATAAAGTGCCGCCAGCATGCCGAGAATAACACCGACAATAACCGACACGATAATTGCGACAACTCCCAGCTTCAAGGACGCTGAAAAAGTCTGTCCGATCAAATGGGTTACATCCTGATTCAGCCGTTTCATGGATACACCCAGATCTCCTTGGGCAATCTCACCTAAATACTTAAAATACTGATGATAGAGCGGCTTGTCCAAACCATATTGCTCGTATAAACGCGCTTTAATTTCCGGCGGAACTTTTTTCTCGGAAGTAAACGGGTCCCCTGGAATAGCTTTCATCAGAAAAAAAGTCGCTGAAACAAGCACAAACAGCGATACAAGCATATAGAAAAACTTATTGGCAACATAACGAACCATCCCCATCAACACCTCCCCTGACAATTTTTTGTAGACACATAATAGAATTTTATTCAAAAAACGACGATTTGTCTATTTTCTAATTTTGTAAACTTGTGAAAACATTAACAAAAAGCCGCAAATACAAAAAAAAGGGATATATATGGAATTCCACATATATATCCCGAAGTGTACAGCTACCTTCAGATGACTAACTATTTAATTTGGATGCTTAAGTCTGATTCTTAGTGCTCGAGCAGATAGCCGCGAGTGAAGTCAACAGCACCACTGAAGTCAAGAGTTACACCTTTGAGGTATTCTTTAGTCAGGGAGTTGTTAGTGTAGTAGTAAATCGGCATGATAACCATATCATCCTGAATCAGCATTTTTTCAGCTGCTGCAAAGTCTTCTTGGCGTTTCGCCAGGTCAGAGTTTGTTTTCGCATCAGTGATCAGTTTGTCATACTCAGGGTTGGCGTAGCCGGCATCATTGTTACCGCCGCCTGTTACAAACATATCCAGGAAGGTCATTGGATCATTGTAATCCGCTGTCCAGCCGGCACGAGCGATCTGGTAGTTCTGGCTTTGACGGTTATCGATAAATACAGCCCACTCTTGGTTCACAGTGTTTACAGTAATGCCAAGATTATTTTTCCACATATCAGCAATTGCCAGAGCAATTTTCTTATGGTTTTCACTTGTGTTGTAAGACAGATCAACTGGAGGCAGTGCAGTCAGACCTTCTTCTTTCAGGCCTTCGGCAAGCAAGGTTTTAGCTTGTTCCACATCTTCAGTGAAGTAGCTGTCTTTAACAGTATTGCGGTATTCACCGTCAACACCAGCAATCCCCGGTGGCACTAAACCAAAGGCAGGAAGCTGTCCGCCCAAAGTAATGTTATCGATCAGGGCCTGACGGTTGATTGCCATAGTTAGTGCTTTACGAATCTTAACGTTGCTGAAAGGTTTTTCGGTAGTGTTGAAATAGTAGTAATAAGTCGCTGCAATACCTTTGGAAACAAACTCATTAGGGAGCTCTTTTTTGACAATAGGAAGTTGCTCTGATGGAATTTCACCATTAGGGTTACCGGCACGGTCAAGCTCGCCGTTTTTATAGCTCAGCAATTCAGTTGCGCCACTGTTAACAATGGAGAAGTCAATTTTGCTAAGTTTAATGGAAGCTGCGTCCCAATATTTTTCGTTTTTAGTCACTTGAATGGCTTGACCAGTAGTCCATTCAGTCAGTGTGAATGCACCGTTGGTGATCATTGTGTCTTTGTTGGTTGCCCACTTCGGATTACCCTCAACGGATTTGTGCACAGGGTAATAAGTGTAGAAAGACAGCAATCCAAGGAAGTAAGGTGTTGGAGATTTCAGCGTAACTTCAAGAGTTTTCGCATCAACGGCTTTTACGCCCACTTGGCTAAAATCTGTAACTTTTTTAGTGTAGTATTCTTCAGCATTTTTCAGGTAGTACAACTGATAAGCGTAAGGTGCAGTAGGATTTGTGTTAGGGTCGAGTACGATTTTCCATCCGCGAACGAAGTCTGCTGCTTCTACAGGATCGCCATTGCTCCATTGAGCATCACGGAGGTGAAAGGTATATACCAGACCGTCAGCGGAAATGTCCCACTTCTCAGCAATGCCCGGCTCAGCTTGACCAGTTTCGTCATTCATGCGGGTCAAACCTTCATACATCGTTTTCAAAACAGTATTTGCTTGGCTGTCTTGAGCTTGCGCCGGATCAAATGTAGGTGGTTCTGAAGTCAGGTTGACTCTAAGTGTTTGGTCAGCAGCCAATTTCTCGTCACCGGTTGCGGTGCCTGTGTTCGTGCTGCCTTCATTGCCTGGCGCGTTAGTCGCCGCAGCGTTGCCGTTGTTTGCCTTGTTTCCGCCGCAGCCAGCAAGCACTGTGCCGATCACGAGAACCAATGCAATCATGAGCAATAGACTTTTACTCTTCTTCATCTAGCAGTTCCCCCTAAATAGAATGTGGTATATGGTTTATGATTATACAACCAGTGGTCAAAAAAATCTAGAGCAATATTTTCTGAAAACACTTTTTTTTAAAAAGTTAAAAATTTTGTGACATTGACGCTTCACCGGAGCAATGGAACATTACATGGCTTGTGATATGTAATGGACAAGGCCTACGACCATAAACAGCACGTACATCGTTCCCATAAAAAAGAATGACAGCCTCCACACAGCCCGGAATAACCGTTTTCCGTCCACATTGCCTTTGAGGCGATTCTGGGCGCCTCCAATCAGTCCAGCGGATATTAATACAATAAGTAGTATAAGATAAAACCCGAAATGCGATTCAAAAATGGTATTAAACAAAGCCGACACAGAAAAAAATAAAAATAAAGTCGTAATATCCATAGCGAGTAAAAAGGTATTTCTCTTTTCTTTTCGGAGACCTACCCCTATGAAATATACAATTAAAAAAGGAACAACCGGAATAACGCTTAATGAAATGAACGAATTCCGCAGCAATTCCAAACAGCCTCACCTCTCCTTCACATTCATGCCTTCTACCAACCGGCAAATCCAGCGGTGTAAAGGGACCGCGATACCAGCTCTATCCGCCATCTCTACAATACTCCCGTTAATCCAGCGAATTTCCGTTGCTCTTGAAGCCAGAACATCGGCCAGCATCGATGAAGTGTTGCCAGAGGTCGCCCGGCAAACCTCCAGTATGCCTTCCCACGCATGAACGTCATAAGTGATGCCGCAGGCATCATATACGCTTGCAGCCTCGCGGTACAGTTCTTTCATTAACTGTACACGTTCTGCGGAGGCCGTCAGCTCACCGTTCTGGATACGCCAGATTGCTGTAAGCGGGTTAATCACAGCATTGAACAGCAGCTTCCGGTAAATCATGGTATCCACTTCTTTCGACATCCAGGCGCGGAATCCTGCTGCAACAAGCGCCTTAGTTAAACTAATTGCCGCTGAATCCTCCTCCGATCCTCCTTTTTCCACATTTATGTTTATGTTTCTTCTTTTCCCTATAATTGTTTCCCCGGTCCCCGCATGAATAATCTCTGTTAATGTTTTCCTCTTGGCCGCTTCCGTGGTCACTGCTGCCCAGACTGAAGCCTGAGGCAAGAGCTCCTGAAGCAGCTCCAGGTGGCCATTGCCATTCTGAAAACAAACCGCATGGAGTCTGGTATCCCGAAGAGGGGCAAGAATCTCAGGCAATGTATCGTGAAAAACATTCTGTTTAAGCATAATCGCCGTCCAGTCCCCCGGCACCCGGCTTACTGTTTCTGCAAATTTGTCTATAACCCCTGCCCGCAAGCTGCTGCCCGCAAGATGAAGAGGAAGACTTCCGTCCTCATAGCTTATGGTAATGCCATGCCGGGATAATTCCCCCGCCTGTTCATCACTCCGGCACCACAGTCTGACCTCTGCTCCAGCGTGAATAAGCTTCCCGGCCAGCAGAAGCCCAAGTGAGCCTGCGCCAATAATATCGATTTTCATGCTGACACCTGCCGTCTTTAAGCAATTTTCCTAATTATATCCTTCGTTCTCCCGTAAAAGCAAAACTGGTCTTGTAAGTACAAAAAACCCGCAAACGCGGGCCGTAAGCCACTGCATGCGGGTTTTGACGGGACATGTGAGTTTATTCAATCCGTTCCAGATTGCCGTTTGCATCCATTTTGAAGCGGGTCTTCATTTCCTCTTCTTCTTCATTAAGAAAAGCGAGCCTCCGCGCCCGGTCCATGATTTGGATAAGCGCCTTGTAATCATCGTTGACTACACGGTAATCACTTTGGGCCAGATTAACCTCTTTGGATAACCTTTCATTTTCCAGCCTAAGCTCAGTTAATTCATCTTCCTTCTCCCGCAAATCCCTTTCGAGCATTTTGAGCTGGCGGCCTGCTTCCTGAAAGCTGCCCTTCCACTGTCTCAGGAACCGGATTACGGCATCAATGGACAATGAATTTTCACCCAGCTCCTCGCTGCGGCTGTATTCCTCTTCAATGTCTCCGAGAATGAGACCTGCAACCTGTGCGCCTCTGGCGGAAGGCTGCTTTTTCAAGTAACTCCGCTTCTGGCGTTGGCTTTTGGCAATACCAATTGCATCTTCATAGCTTTTGCGAACACAGCTGTTCCAGCGAAATCCGCATGCCGCCGAGGTTCTGCCGATTTTTTCACCCACCTCTTCAAAAGCAGCAAGCTGTGTGCTGCCTTCCCGGATATGACGCAGCGTTATTTCGGCCAATATCAAATCATCTTCTGCGCTCCAAGCGTCCTGTCTAACGGCTGTCATAAAGCCTAACCCTCCTAACAACATCATGAAATAACCATCTTCATAACCGGCAGCTCCGCCGGATAGTGAATAGGATAAAAGCTGCTTACTCCATTTCTATGCCTCTATTAGAGTTCATAGAATCTATTTGATACTAAATTGTATTTCCATTTTGGCGGAACATCATACTTGTTATGCTATAAATTCTCTATTTTAATTCCCGAGCATGAAGTCTATAACAAAAGTCATATTTATCCTGTTATCACAACTTTTTTTCAATGAATTCGTTTACACCGTTTGTTTAAGCAGTTATAATAAGCTCAAATAAGGATTGCCGGATACTACAGGAGGGGGATGTTCTCTTGGACCGCATGTTTCGTGTCTTGGGTTTTTTCACGCTCGTTATTGGACTCATGGCTTTTGCCGGGGATTTGAAGGAAATGGCCCTGCTTTTCTTTTTGCAAACCGCTTTTTTCGTCATCCTGGGATATATGAAATTTACGGAGAAGACCTACATCCTGCTTTTCTGGGGATATATGATTTTGACATTCACCGGCTTCAGCTACTGGACCATTTTTGAAATGGGCCTGCCGTTGTAAGCTCTTTTAATGCAAAACAGGAAACGGAGGCTGTTCCTTACATAAGGAACGCTTCCGTTTTTTTGTGCGAATACACTAGGACCCGGATAGAAAAGAGGGTATGATATTTTAACAGGGCTAATCATATAATTAGTAACATGCATATTTTGATCCCTATAAGGTGGTGGAGTGGTGCTATCCCGCAATATTCGAAGCCGTTATACTGTTATGCTGCTGATCCTGCTCTGCTTCACAGTGCTGCCGCTGACGCCTCCTGCCTTTTTGTCCGCTGATCCCGGTACGGGCCTGACGGCTGCGCCTCCTGTCGTGCCTGATAATCAAGAAACCCGCAGGCTGCTGGAACAAACCTTATCCTCCGCAGAAATTGAACAGGAGATTACCCGGATCAACGCTGAGCAAAGTGCCCTAGAACAACAAGCAGGTCTGCTGGAAAAAAAGGCCTCTGCTCAAAAAAATGCAATTACAGACCAGCAGGAACGGGCCGGTGCCATCATACGGTCTTATTATATGGGGGAAAGAGATGGACTCCTGGCAGCCGTGCTCTCGGCCAAAAGCATTAGCAGACTGCTGGCCTTGTATGATTATTATGAGATCGTGATCGGACGGGACCAAGATATTCTGTCTCAATATGAAAAAGAGTACAAAAAGCTGAAAGCGACCCTTGCTGCAGCACAGCGCAGCTCCCAAGAGCTTGCAGAGCTTAAAACCCTGTTGGAGGAGCAGAAGGCCCGTGTGGCCATTCTGAATGAAAATATTGAAAGCGGCATTCAATCCAGCAGTGATCCGGCAAGAATGAGCGCCTTATTAGAGGAGTTCACGAAGTATTGGGAAAATATCGGGATTCACGAAGTCAAAACTTATTTCAAAGCCCTGTCGTCCGCCATGAAGCACCTGCCGCAGTTCGTGCAAAGCCGTGACGGTCTCCTGACCCGTAAAGGCATGACCTTTAATCTGGCCTTAAAGGAAGAGGATTTGAACGGGTTCCTGGTGTCGCAAAACCCTTTGTTTCAGGATTTCGCCTTTCACTTCAACAACAATGAAGTCACTGCCTCCGGCAAAAGCGGAGGATTATCGATGACGCTGACCGGACATTATACAATCCAGGAGGAGCCGGTCAACGGGCTGATGTTCCATGTAGATCATGTGTTGTTCAACGGTCTGGAGCTCCCGGATACTACCCGCAAAGCGCTGGAGGAAGAATTCGACCTTGGTTTTTACCCGGAAAAAATCGTCTCCTTCCTTCGTGCTACCGAGGTAAGCAGTGCGGATGGCGTGCTGCATGTAAAGCTCTCACTTTCATTCTAAGGCTTCAGCCACCGCAGCGGTGTAACCTGCCGGGTCAAGCTTGCCTGTCAGCAGCTGTGTCACTGCCGCCGAGAGTTCCGTCCAGCCGCCTGCCGATTCATGCTCAAGGTCAGCTTCGTCAGTAAAGAGCAGCGCGGTGTCAAAAGGCAGCTTCACATTCTCCGGCAGCCCGGAACGGTACAGCTCGTCCAGCGCGGGAAGCCGCCCCGTATTCTTCAGCCATTCCAGCTGCGCAGAGCTTGAAGTGACATAAGCAAGCCATTGGACAGCGGCCTCCGGATTGCCGGACTGGGCCGGAAGAGCAAAGAAACGGCTGTGAATGGCCTCATACCTTAGCCCGCTGCTGTCAGTAAGCGGTGCTTCGGCAGCGAGTGATGAATTCCCGTGCAGCTGCCATTCGGACAATGGAAGAGCAGCAACTGCTATTTTGCCATCCTGCAGCATATCCCAGATATCTGAATTCGTATTGCTGGTGAGATAGAAATAGCTGCCCGCGTACTGCGTCCATTCCAGCAGAGCCGGATTAACAGACTGCAGGCTGCCGCCCATGCTCTCCAGAACAGCGGAATATCCATATGGATTGCGGGAATCCATCGCCAATAAATATTGCCGCTTATCGGGATGCTCCCGAATAACCTTAAGCAGCGCATTCCACTGCTCCAGGCTTCTGGGCAAGCCTGAGATTCCCAGTTCGGAGAGACGTTGTGGCGAATATACTAGCACATAGGGATCAATATCAAGAGGAACTCCCCAATCATAACCATTCCACTGCATTTGCGGGATCAGTGTGGTTAGCGGAGCACTTCCAGGAACACTCTGGTAAATATCAACCGGAAGCAAGTAACCTTGCGTAGCCAAATCCGTGATGCTCCGGCCATCCGTCATTACAATATCCGGACTTTGGCCAATCGTCAGATCTTGTTTCAGAACCCCATCTGCCTCACCATTGCCCACATTACTTAGGATGACTTGGATTCCGCTGGACAAGCTGTAATTGTTACTGATCCGCTGCAGTTCATTAAATTCTTCATCGCTTAGGGACACCCGGATATTCAGACTTTGAATCCTGGCTTTATCACCGGAAGCGGGACGCTCCGATTGATTCAGCTGCTGCTTCAGCGGATGGGTATCTTCCCCGGTATCCAGCTCCATGCTGGGGGACAGGCTTGTCAGCGACAGCAATAGAATAGCAAACAGCAGCCAGTAGTTTCTCCTTCTCAGCACGTTCCTTCTCCTCCCGCCTCTGACTCGTCTTCCCCATTTTACCAGAAGCCTGACTGCTTGTCTGCCAGTCTGAAAACGTTCTCTTCTATTATATAGGTGTGAACGGCGATGGCTTCAAAGTTTACGGCATTGGGCCATTCCAAGAAAGCTTTGGACTTCGCTGTTATCCTCAGATTTCCTGATATGAATTACCGCCGCCGCGGTAGAAATCCGAGGATAGCATATGCTTTCGAGGCGAGCTTTCCTACGGAAAGCTTTCAGGCGAACGCTGCGCTTCTCCAGTTCCAAACTTTCTTTCCATTCTTTTGCCGCAAAAAAATCCATCCCTCCCCGTTCCTTGGGGGCGGCAAAAGAAACAGCCGGGAATGAGATCTCCCGGCTGTTTTCTGTTTGCGGTAAACCAGATCGCTTGTAAGCTCGCGTTAACCCCTAAGCTTACAACAGCCTCCCAACCAGCATCACTTAGATACTGGCATACGCTATTAACACTCTATTGCACTTCTTACACTTTCTTAAAATCAATTGTATAAAATACAACCGGCCACTACAGCAGATCGGCGGCCAGCTGGGCCAGGTGCGAACGCTCGCCCTTTTCAAGGGTGATATGGCCGCTGATGCCCTGCTGCTTGAACTTCTCCACGATGTAGCTGAGCCCATTGCTTGCAGCATCGAGATAAGGATGGTCAATTTGCTCCGGGTCGCCCATGAGGATTACTTTACTGCCTTCCCCGGCCCGGGAGACAATGGTCTTTACCTCATGGCGGGAAAGGTTCTGCGCCTCATCGATGATGATGAATTGAGACGGGATCGAACGTCCGCGGATATAGGTGAGGGCCTCCACTTGGATGCTGCCCAGCCCCATCAAGATTTTATCAATATCGCCGGACTTTTTCGTATCGAACAGAAATTCAAGATTATCATAAATCGGCTGCATCCAGGGACGAAGCTTCTCGTCCTTCTCGCCCGGCAGGTACCCAATATCCTTCCCCATCGGAACGACCGGACGGGCGATCAGCAGCTTCTTGTACTTATGCTCGTCTTCCACTTTGAACAGTCCGGCAGCCAGGGCCAGCAAAGTTTTGCCAGTTCCCGCTTTACCGGTTATGGTCACAAGCGGAATATCATCATTCAGCAGCAGTTCCAGCGCCATCCGCTGCTGGGCGTTGCGGGCACTGATTCCCCATACCGCATCATTCCCGAGGTATAGCGGCTCCAGGCGGGATGCGTCGCTGTTGACTTTGAGCAGAGCCGACTTGCCGGTGCCAATCTCATCCTTCATGATAACGAACTCATGCGGATACAGCGGGTAAGATAGGGCCAACTGTTTGACGGATAAAGAACGGTGGCTGTAATATTCATCAATCAGCGAAGGATGAACCATCAAAGACTGATAACCTGCGTAGAGCTCATTTAGGTCACCGGTTCGGTCGGACAGATAATCCTCCGGTGTAATGCCAAGCACATCCGCCTTGATGCGGACGAGCACATCTTTACTCACGAGTACCACAGGACTCGGTTCAGCCTTTTCATTCTCCTCATGGAGATAATTGAGCGCGACAGCCAATATCCGGTTGTCATTGGACACTTCACCGAACATTTCCTGTACCTTAACGAAGCTGCGGTGGTTAAGCTCTACCTTCAGCGTGCCTCCATGCTCGAGTACCACACCGCTGTGCAGGTGGCCCAGTTCACGAAGTCCGTCTAATAAGCGCGACACGGTGCGGGCGTTGCGGCCGATTTCATCGGCATTACGCTTCTTGGAGTCGATTTCTTCCAGGACTACAGCCGGAATAACAACTTCATGCTCCTTGAAAGCAAAAATCGAATTGGGGTCGTGCAGAAGCACGTTGGTGTCTAGTACAAATATCTTTTTCATGTTATCCCCTCCACAGCGCCTGGTTTGATTGATCATACATAACTCCATTCAGTAAGGGCAAGCTAAGATAAAAACCTGATCTTTTGGCTGAAAGGAGTACGCACATATGAGAAAATCAATGTGTCTGTTGCTGGTACTGCTGCTGCTGACAAGCTGCGGTATCGCTAATAAAGAGTCATCACCCTCTCCTCAGAATAAACAATCGGCAAAAGCTTTGAACAGCCAGGGGAACCGCGAAGTGCGGAATTTGGCTGGAAGTGATGCAGGCCTTATGCCTCAATCACAGCCCGGACAACCTTCTGGCGCTGGAGATGAAAGCGATGTTGCACTCAAAGACCATTTTGAGCAGTTGGCCAGTAGAGTTCCTGGTGTAAAAGGCGCCCACTGTGTGGTCATGAACAACGTCGCCGTAGTAGGTATTGATGTTGACGGAACACTTACCCGGTCACGGGTAGGAAACATCAAATATTCCGTGGCTGAAGCCATCCGCAAGGACCCGAGAAGTGTAAAAGCACTTGTCACTGCCGATATGGATGTCTCCAGCAGAATTGCTGAAATGGGACGGCATATCAGCAAAGGACACCCGGTATCGGGATTCGCCTCCGAGATGGCTGACATTATCGGCCGCATTATGCCGCAGCTTCCGGAAGATACCAAACCTCGCGGCAACCAGTAGCCGACTCGAACCTTTGGGTATACAGAAACGGCTAGGCCCTTCTATAAGGACATCTGTTATTGCGCATAAGGATGATTAATGGAGGAACGCACCTCCGTATAGTTCAAAAAAAGCCTAGTGAGATCATCACTGGGCTTTTTGCATGGCAGCAAACACCTGTCCGTCCAGCTTCTCAGCCGCACGTGCATCGTATACCTTGGCATATTTTGGGGCGGTCTCCAACTGAGCGCCATAAAACAGCGCATTGCGGACCGCTTCAATTTCAACATCAAAACAGCACATTTTGAATGGAACACCGGGCAGCGGGTCCTGCCTCACCAAAGCGCGCCCGTTAATTGCGTGCACGGTTCCCTCGCCGAAAACCGTTATGGTCACGAGCGGATTAACCTTCATATTGTTCACAAGTCTGGAGCGGTGGTCTACTGCGAGACGCACTATAGAAGGGCTCACTGCATAGATCCAGGAAATAGCGGTAGACGTAGGCCCGCCGGATTCCGCATCCACAGTATTCAGCAGAACAAAAGTCTCTGACTGCAGCATGGTTAGCAGGGTTTCATTGAGCTGTGCAACGGCTTCGGACATAAGTATAGGCCCCCCTGTAATGCTTGAATGCATTCAATTTATTATATTATAGCACATGCCCGAACTTGCATTCAATTTTGGGAAGCAGCCGTACCGCCGGGTGCAGCACCCGCAATCCGGTCCTGAAGGCTTTGCTTCGCAGCCTCAAGCTCTTTATCGTTAATATATACATATGGACTGCGCCAGGTTCCGGTCACCGGTTTGAATTCAATATTCTCTTTCGATATTTTCCAATAGGCAGAAATTATATTTTTGATCTGCGCATTTTCGATATCCGTCTTCATGTTGTCATCCACCGCATCCAGCACTTTGCCGATCTTCAGAACGCCGCCCAGGGACTGCATCTGTCCGACTAATGAATTCAGCACTTCATTCTGGCGTTTGTTGCGGTCAAAGTCATCGGATGCCTTCGTCTTAGGCTTGCAGTTCGACTTGCGGTAGCGCACATAATCGAGTGCATCATCGCCATTCAGCCGGGCCGGACCCTTGGTCAGGTTGATATCCGTACCATCCACACTATCGGTATAGCACATATTCTCACTGATATTAACATCTACACCGCCCAGTTCATCCACAACATCACGGAAGCCCTGAAAATCAAGCACTGTCGCATAATCTACGTCGATATCCAGATACTTGCCCATCATCGTCTTCATTTCGTCTTCAGCAAGAATGCCTGAAGTCTTCTCCTTGCTCTTGAAGCGGGCGTAAAATTCATTGATTTTGGTCCGCTTATATCCGCTAAGCTCAACATAAGTGTCACGGGGAAGAGAAACCACTGTAGCAGACTGGGTTTTGGGATTAAGGGCCACAACCATAATGACATCCGTCAGATTGGAAGGATGTTTGGGCCGGTTGTCCGTCCCCAGCAGCAGCATGGTGATGGGCTTCTCTGAAGCGGAATGGCCCACCTGAACCGGCTTATCCACGCCAAAGCTTCCATGATCAAACTTCCAATACAGATACCCTGCATATCCCAGCACGGCGAGAATGACGATAATCAGAAGGGTTAATACCATTTTCCCCATTCTCGCCAATGCTCCGCGTTTCTTAACTTTTTTCTTCTTCTGCACGGTTTTGGCCGTGCTGTTTGGCTGCGGTCTGCCATTTCTCTGGTTCCCGCCGGATCTTGGAGGCAAACTGCCTTTACTTGTACTCATAATGGAATAAGGTCCTTTTCATTTTAACTGGTATTAAATGGCTTGCTCTCTCTATTAGACGAAACCAAGCTGCAAAAGTTGCGTTTACTGCCGTTTGCCCGCTGCCGCCGCTTTGCGTTTCTGCCGGGCTTTCACCATATAGCGGACTCTTACCAGCAGCATTAGTCCTACAGCCACCAGCAGGCACTGAATGATCGGCAGCTTGTCATGCTGGAAGATGAGCAGCATTCCAGAGCCGAGCGCCATCATTACATAGAGAACAATCTCCTTGCCGATCGGCAGCTTCTGATTCACACGGAAAACACGGTTGTACACATAAGTCAGTAAAATAAAAATGACAATATAAGCCACAATAGGATGCGCTGCGAACCAGCTCTGCAAAGCTCGTCACTCCCTCCGGGAATAAGTTCGCTTACATTATATCATCCGCCGGGACATTATACCGCAATTAATCCTAAGAATTTGATATATCCATCCCAGGCAAAAAGAACAGCCGCCGGATATCATCCGGCGGCTTATACGAGCAAAGAATCGGATTATGTTCCAAAAGGAACCATCCCTACTCCCCAAAACTTAGGCTTGGCTGGCTTGTGCCGCTTTGCGCTGCTTTTCTACACGTTCGCGTTCGCCCTTATTCAGGATTTTTTTACGCAAGCGGACAGATTTAGGCGTGATTTCGCAATATTCATCATCGTTCAGGTACTCAAGCGCACCTTCCAGTGAGAACAGACGAGGCGTCTTCATCTTTACGGTTTCATCCTTCGTCGCCGAACGGACGTTAGTCAGCTGTTTTTCTTTGCAGATATTTACAATGATGTCATTATCCCGGGTATGTTCACCCACGATCATGCCTTCATAAATTTCAGTTCCCGGCTCCAGGAAGAGGATACCACGGTCCTCTACGCCCATCATGCCATATAGAGTCGTATTTCCGGTTTCGCTGGATACGAGTACGCCTTGGTGACGTCCGCCAACCTGTCCGCCGATCAGTGGAGCATAGCTGTCAAACGCATGGTTCATCACACCATAACCGCGGGTCAGGGTCAGGAAGTATGTGTTGTAACCGATCAGACCACGTGCAGGAATCAGGAATTCCAGACGAACCTGGCCAGTACCATGATTGATCATGTTGACCATCTCTGCTTTGCGTGTTCCCAGACTTTCCATTACGGCGCCCATGCTTTCTTCGGGAATATCAATCATCAGACGCTCAAGCGGCTCCATTTTGGCTCCGTCGATTTCCTTAACGATAACCTCAGGCTTGGATACCTGCATTTCGTAGCCTTCACGGCGCATATTCTCAATCAGAATCCCCAAGTGAAGCTCACCGCGTCCGGACACGATGAAGGCGTCAGGGCTGTCAGTTTCCTGCACACGCAGGCTGACATCGGTTTCCAGCTCTTTGAAGAGACGTTCACGCAGCTTACGGGAAGTTACCCATTTACCTTCTCTGCCGGCAAAAGGACTGTTGTTCACGAGGAACGTCATTTGCATCGTCGGCTCATCAATCTTCAGAACAGGCAGCGCTTCAGGATTCTGCGGATCAGCAATCGTTTCGCCGATGTTGATATCCTTGATCCCGGCGATCGCCACGATGTCCCCTGCGCCCGCTTCATCGGTTTCCACCCGCTTCAGGCCCTGGAAGCCAAAGAGCTTCTCAATGCGGGCTGTTTTGCTTTTGCCGTCACGCATGATGACTGTAACGGATTGGCCTTGCTTGATTACGCCGCGGTTCACGCGTCCGATCGCGATACGTCCCAGATATTCGTTGTAGTCCATCAAAGTAACAAGGAACTGCAAAGGCTCTTCAACCTTTTCGGTTGGAGCCGGGATATGTTCAACGATTGTTTCGTACAGGGCAAGCATCGTGTCATCCTGTTTCTCAGCGTCCATACTCGATGTGCCGTTAAGCGCGGAAGCATAAACAACCGGGAATTCCAATTGGTCATCACTGGCTTCCAGTTCAATGAACAAGTCAAGTACTTCATCGATAACTTCCTTCGGACGGGCCGCAGGACGGTCAATCTTATTCACCACAACGATAGGTGTCAGGTGCTGCTCCAGCGCTTTGCGCAAAACGAACTTCGTTTGCGGCATGCAGCCTTCATAAGCATCTACAACCAGCAGTACACCGTCAACCATCTTCATGATACGTTCCACTTCACCGCCGAAGTCGGCGTGTCCCGGGGTATCTACAATGTTAATCAGGAACTCTTTATAGGTAATTGCTGTATTTTTGGCTAGGATGGTAATTCCGCGTTCCCGCTCCAGATCATTCGAGTCCATGGCCCGTTCTTGAAGGTGCTCGTGCGCACTGAAAATCCCGGACTGCTGCAGAAGCTGATCGACGAGTGTTGTCTTGCCATGGTCAACGTGGGCAATGATCGCAATATTGCGAATATCTTTTCTTGAATGCATGATTTGTATCCAAATCCTCTCATTTATCAAATTAAATGTTTAAATTTATAGCTTGTCGCGGCAGTCTCACAAAAGAAGCGCCAGGCAGAAAGCCGACGCTTCAACATATCCTTAATATTATAGTGAAAGCACTATGAAAAGCAAGTCTTTTTATGAAAAAACGCTTTCCAGCTCCGTTTAATTTTGCTAAAGTTGCATTCGGGCAAATTTCCGTCCTGTCCTTTTGTTAAGTTGCATACGAATGGCCGGCTCACCAGCCTCCGTTCCACTTTTTGCGGCCTCCCGGTTTGCCGCGTCCGAAGATCAGCCAAGCTCCTGCTGCAATCAGTATGGCCCCCAGTAAATAGAGCGCCCCCGTTCCAAGCATGCTGAAGACCAGCAGCACAACGCTAAGCAGGCCCAGAATGACGGCTGTAGTGGTAAGTCCGCCGTTTCGCCCGGGGGAATAAAGTGAATATTCGTATAGTCCGACGGCGATGCCGAGCAGCAGCAGCGGCCACAGATGAGACATCAGTGCCCAGCCCCAGGTATTGCACAAGCCCAGAAGCAGTCCGTATACGGTCAGAATCCCAGCGGGCAGCAGCACCGATGCCGGAGCCCGGCGGCTGAAGAAAAGCACATGCAGGAACAGGCCGGGTACCAGAATCACAAGCGGCCACAGCGCCCGCCCGAGAAATCCGAACACCCCCAGCTTTCCGAACAGAATCACTATGCCGGCAGCGAGGATAAATATACCCAGTTTCGCATCGTTTTTGGAAGACATATTTCACTCATCCCTTCAGAAATTCGCGTCTTTTCTCTCAGCCCGCCCCTAAAGCACATAAGTAAGTGACAGGATTCTCCTTATATTTTATCTGAAAAATAAATAAAACACCATCATTCTTCTTTATTTTGGGCAACCATGCCAAAGAGGCTGGGCCAAAGCTGTTGCAGCTCTGGTTCAGCCTCCATTTTTTTCCGGATTTTACTTTGCCGATAAAGGCCTGCGCTTGAATACCCCCGACAGAACCACAATGATTCCAAGCAGCAGCGGCAGCAGCGAATGAAGGGACGGCAGCAGGAAGGAAATCACCGCACCCAACTTGGCATCCTGAAGCAGCATATCTCCCGCCGTGTAGGCGAGGATATAGGCGCCAATGTAAGTCAGGACGGGAAGCCGGTGCAGCCAGCTCACAATGATTCCGCTGCCCCACACCACAATCGGAATGCTTAGAGCAATACCGATGACAACCAGAGCGAGATCCCCCTTAGCGACACCTGCGATGGCCAACACATTATCCAGGCTCATAATAAAGTCCGCCAGCAGAATGGTGCGCACGGATTTCCACACAGTGGAGCTCTCTTCCACCCGGATGTCCTCTTCTTCCTCCAGCAGCAGCTTGAACGCGATCCATAGCAGCAGTATTCCCCCGCCGGCTTCAATATAAGGGACCTTAAGCAGCAGCACTGCGGCAAAGGTCAGCAGGCAGCGCAGACCGACAGCACCGGCGGCTCCCCACCAGACCGCCAATTTACGGTGGTGCTCCGGCAAATTTTTACTGGCCATTGCGATGACCATTGCGTTATCTCCGCTCAGCACAAGATTGATCATCAGGATCTCACCAAGCAGCAATAAAGAATCCATTGAATTCAGCCTCCCCGAACTGCATGTATTTACATGTATGTCCAAGCAGGGCAAGCTATGCTACAGTCTGAGGTTTTTTCCAAGGGGGGAATGTCCGGCGCTTTTTTAGCGTATACAACACTATACAGTTCAGAAAACTCTAATAGGAGTGACCCGCTCTTGAATACATCCGTTCTGGATTTCATATTGCCGCTGCTGAATATTATCTTTCTGGATCTGATTCTGGCTGGTGACAATGCCATTGTCATCGGCCTGGCTGCGCGGAATTTACAAGGCCGGACACAGAAAAAAGCAATCCTGCTGGGCACAGGCGGAGCTGTGGTCCTGCGGATTATTGCCACTATTCTGGTAGTTTGGCTGTTGAAGATTCCCTGGCTGCTGCTGTTCGGCGGCCTGCTGCTTATTCTAATCGCCTACAAACTGCTGGCCGGAGACAACGGAGGGCCCGATGTCCAGGCAGGCGGGACGCTTTGGTCGGCGGTGCGGACAATTATCATCGCTGACGCAGCCATGGGGCTGGATAATGTGATCGCGATTGCCGGGGCTGCCAACCACAATATTGTACTGGTTGTGCTGGGACTGCTGATCAGCGTGCCGATCGTAGTCTGGGGCAGCACCCTGTTCATCAAGCTGATGGGCCGGTATCCCTGGATCATCTATATCGGCTCCGCTGTGCTTGGGCTGACCGCTTCCAGTATGATTACAGAAGAAAAGCGGATTGCCCCTTTTGTGGAGGAGCATCCGCTGCTGCGCATTCTTTTTATTCTTCTGGTGATTGGCGGAATCCTGGCGTCAGGCCACTGGAAGCGAGTCCTGGACCACCGCAAAGCGGTACCTAGCGGCGGAGCGTCGGACGATTGAAAAAAGGTCCCGCATGGGGATTGCATTTGGTGCAAGAGATTAGTTCCTTTGCAGTTTGCAGCCACTCCTGCCGATCCGATCGGCCTCATTATGTGATTGCACTTTGTACAACAGATTAGTTCCACTAACTCCGATAAAAGGTATTCTGTTGTATTTCATATTTCATACAATTTAATTTCAAGAATTGAGATCCTAAGGGCCAATTTTCAGAAATCTGCTGCACAGAATACAATAGACCTTGTTAAAAGCCTATCCAAAGAGTAATTCGCTGTAAAAAGTGAAATAGATTGGTTTTAATTCCGCGTTCACCAGTTGTTTGGTTCCCCAGAACAGACCACCCTTCGGCTTCTCAACAACGGCATTTCTGCCGTTGTTCACGGCAAACCAGCCTTCGCTGCTTCAACAACGGCATTTTTGCCGTTGTTTTCGGGCAAACCCGCCTTCGCTGCTTCAACAACGGCATTTCTGCCGTTGTTTCCGGGCAGACCCGCCTTCGGCTCCTCAACAACGGCATTTCTGCCGTTGTTTCCGGGCAAACCAGCCTTCGCTGCTTCAACAACGGCATTTCTGCCGTTGTTTCCGGGCAGACCCGCCTTCGGCTTCTCAACAACGGCATTTCTGCCGTTGTTTCCGGGCAGACTCGCCTTCGGCTCTTTCAATAACGGCACTTCTGCCGTTGTTTCCTGTCCATATTCGTAATTTAGACGCATCAAACAAAAAAACCATAATTTACCAAACTATAAAACAAGGGGTGCTCCAATGACCGCCACGGTCTGGAGCATCCTTCTGCTTCAAGTTAGAACCATTCTTCCTGCAGCCCGGCTTGCGCCTGAACCACATCGCTGGGCTTTTCATCCCCGTATGGGGTTATAGTGACCGTCTCCGTACCGGCGACCGCCGCATCCAGCAGAGCACCGTAACCGGGAAGGGTCGCTTCAATCTTGTCCACGATCCGCAGGTTAGGATTCGTTGTTGGTGATTTCGGGACAAACAGCGTACAGCAATCCTCGTAAGGGAGGATGGAAAGGTTGTAGGTGCCGACCGTTTTGGAGAGTTCCACGATTTCGCTCTTGTCCATCATCACGAGAGGCCGCAGCAGCGGAAGCGGGGTCGCACGGCCTATAACGTTCATGCTGGACAGCGTCTGGCTGGCAACCTGCCCCAGACTTTCACCCGTAACGAGGGCCAGTGCCCCTTCCCGCTCAGCCAGGCGCGTGGCAATCTTCAGCATGGCCCGGCGCATCAGGGTAATAATCAGGTTATCCTGCCCAATGCCTGTGAAGGAGGTCTGCACCTCAGTAAACGGAACAAGATGCAGTTTGATGACGCCAGCATATTGGGACAATACCCGGGTCAGATCGACGACTTTTTGCCTGGCCAGCTCGCTGGTATAGGGAAAGCTGTAGAAGTGGACACATTCCACCTCAAGTCCCCGGCGCATGGACGACCAGCCTGCGACCGGGCTGTCAATGCCTCCGGACAGCAGCAGCATGGCTTTGCCGTTGGTGCCCAGTGGAAAACCTCCGACACCGGCAATATTTTCACAGAAGATGTACGTATGCCCCTCACGGATTTCAATCCTAAGTTCCATCTGCGGCGACTTCACATCCACAAGCAGCCCCGGATAGCTCTGAAGCAGCGGTGTAGAGATCAGCTTGTTCATTTCAATCGAGCCAAAAGAAAAACCCTTCCACACGCGGCGGACATTCACCTTGAAGGTCGTACCGGCCGGCGGAGCAGCAATCCGGAGAACATTCTGGCTGACAGATAAAATGTCATCAAAGTCCGAAAGCGAAACCTTAACGGGACTTATCGAAGCAATGCCGAAAACATTGCGCAGCACATCGATCAGTTCTACTGCAGGCTCACCGTTCAATTGCACGTAAATGCGGCCGAATTCCTTGCTTAAAGTCACCTTGGGAAAAGGCTTAATCATTTCTTTCACATGGCGCAGCACTGTTTTCTCAAACCGGGAACGGTTTTTCCCCTTTAAAGTAAACTCTCCGAACCGCAGCAGCAGCATGTCTGCATATTCGATACTTCTTGTGATGCCTGGCCCAGATTCGGCCACGAACCCGTTCTCTATGTCTTTCATTCGTTATTTCAGGCCTCCTTCAGCTTTCTTCAATGACTGTACAGCAGCCAGCAGGGCTTGTTCAAGCAGAGCTACATCAGCTTCTGTATGAATGTCCCCCAGGCTGATCCGGATACCTCCCAGAGCCGCAGGGACGTCTCTGCCGATCGACAGCAGGATCCGGCTCGGTTCAGCAAGCCGCGAAGAACACGCGGAACGGGTCGAAACCGTCATCCCCAGCTCCTCCAGCTTGCGCGCAAGCACTTCCCCTTTCATGCCCGGGTAGGAGAAATGGACAATATGAGGTGCGCCGTCCTCCCCGCTGTTCAGGATAAGCTCAGGCATGCCCGCAATAAAATGCAGCAGCCGGTTGCGGAGCGGAATCAGCCGTCTCCCCAGTTCTTCCCGCCGCTCACCGCTCATCCGCACGGCCTTGGCGGAAGCGACAATTCCCGCTACATTTTCGGTTCCGGCACGGTTTCCATTTTCATGGGAGCCTCCCGTCAGCAGCGGGAACAATGCAGTTCCTTCCCGGACCACCAGTATCCCTGTGCCGCGCGGACCACGGATTTTGTGCGGCGACAGGCTGTACAGCTCGGCCTGCCACTCCTTCAGCCGTGTCTCCAGTTTGCCATAACCCTGCACTCCATCGACATGAAACAGCGTCCGGCGGTTCACCGCTTTGATTGCTTGGCCGATCTCCCGCAGGGGCTGTACTGTTCCAATCTCATTGTTGACATGCATGACACTCACAAGTACTGTATCCGGCCGGATGGCAGCAGCTATATCCGCCGGGTCCACTATCCCTGTGCTTGCAGGCGCGACAAAAGTTACCTCCCAGCCCAGCTCCCGCAGCTGCCGGCAGCTCTCATACACTGAAGGATGCTCCAACTGTGTTGTCACGATATGCCTTCCTCTTGCCTTATACTGCAGGGCAGCGCCTTTGATAGCCAGGTTGTTGCTCTCGGTGGCTCCCGAGGTAAACAAAATTTCGTGAGGCTGTACAGCAAGTGCGGCTGCGCATACTTCCCGCGCACGCGTGATAAGCCGTTCCGCTTCCACCCCGGCGCGGTGCAGGGAGGAAGGGTTGGCATAATGCAGCCTCATAATTTGTTCCACTGTCTGCACGACCTCATCATACGGCGGGGCAGCAGCAGCGTAATCCCAGTAAAGCATATATCGGAAGTCTCCTTTGCGTCTTCTGCTTGTTCATTTCTGCGGTATCTCCCGCTTCATCCCAAATGGCGAAAAAGGATCAAACGGTCCTTGACCACTTCTGTGGCTTAAGGTTCTACCGTTTGATCCTTTTTATTATACCGCGTATTTGGCGCGGGCGCGTTCTATTTTGCTGATGTAGGCCTGCGTTTCTTTCGGTAGCTGCGACAGATTGGCCAACAGCTCCAGATCAGTGCTTACTCCAAGCTTGTTCACCCGTCCCGGTCCGGCATTGTATGCGGCAAGCGCCATGTTCTCCTGCCCATTATACCGTTTCAGTTGGTAGGACAGATAACGCACTCCGCCGTCGATACTCTGTGCCGGGTCAAAGGGGTCGGATACGCCCAGCCCATTCGCTGTGCCATCCATCAGCTGCATGAGCCCTTTGGCTCCGGCTGAAGAAACAACATTAGGATTGAAGGACGATTCCGTGTCGATAACGGCTTTGATCAAGTCAACGGGAACTCCGTATTTCACGCTGGCACTTTGAATCAGATCTTCATAATCCGTAGGTTTAGTATCCGTTATTTCCCCGGAAATGGCGTTGTAGGCTTCATCCATCCCTCCAAGCTGCTGCCACAGCATTCCGCTTAAGGCAGAGCTGTCAAGCGAAGCTCCCGGGCTGCCCGAGTTTCCGCCGGCATTCTGGAGCGCCAGCTCCTGCAGGAGTGCGGCAAATTCTGCCGATGAGCTTCCTGTTACTTCCGGTTTTGCGTTATCCGTCCCGTTGTTAACCCGGGAGGAACTTCGCAGATTGATCCATTTCAGCTGCCCGGTTCCGGTTCCAGCTGCAGGGTTGATCGCCATGCTGAGCATTCCTTCTTTCAGGGGTTGTTTTTGTATGATTATAGTGAACTGAACTTGATATATGATATTGGAGTCTAATCGTGAAAAATTTAAAATGCGCCTTTATTTTACAATTTTTTCAGAGCAATTGCTATACACGGACAGGCAAAAACAGACTTCAGACCTGCATAGATAGGTCTGAAAGCCTGTTTTGAATCTGGATTTACAGCTGCCTTAGGCGTCTAACGGGCAAAAGGAATCATGACAAAGTAGCTGAGTGTGGATACAATCCCCAGTCCCATGGCCCAGGCGCCGGCTGTCTTTTGCCCTCTGGCATATGCATAATAGCCAAGGACTGCAGCAATGGGTCCCAAAATAATCGACCATATAAACAAAGAAACTACTCCAAAGCCTAAGCCTATATAACCGATAGAGCGGCTTTCACTGCTGGACCCTGTTTCCGTTTTGGCTTCTGTCCCATTGATTTGTCCTCTGTGCACATGGTTTGGCAGCGGGGTAATTTCAGCGGCGTATTCCTCATTATGCGCTTTGTCACGCCGGGGGTAATCTACACGACGCGGACGCAGGACAATTTTTCTGCGCTGATAGCGGTCCAGATTGGAGTCATCACTTTGCTTGTCCATGGCGCGTCCTCCTAAGCGTTAGGCTTGAACGTCAGACAACAGGTAGCAGAAGAATTACCGGCATAATCGTGATGGCCCTGCTCCGTCATTTCCTCGGCATATTCTTCCTTGAAGGCGTTGCCTGCATGCTTGTCGATTTCGATGAGTATTTCGTCTGCACGGCACAAGTTTTGTTCTCCCCAATAATGACAGTTGCTCACACTGCATTTTACAAGCGTTTTTGCGTTTGCCATAGTTATCACCTCGGCTTCATTATGTCCGCAGTAAGCCTCCCCTATGCTGTACAAGGGTTTCCAATTCGCCACAGCTCCCTTAGCGGAGAAAAGCACAAAAAACCGCATCCGCCATATCGCAATGGCAAATGCGGTCTTCTGGAACCAGAGCAGCTTAACTACAGGCTATACCTGGTTCTGCATGCGTTTTTCGGTCAGATAATCATTTTCATAATAACTGAGGTCATCCCGCAGTTCTTCATAGACCTTGGTAATATCCATAATAATGTCCCGTGCCGGGCGGACCGGCTTTTTGCGGAAACGGATCGCATCCTGGCCCGTGTAGGCATAACGCCCGTCTTCGGAATAACTTTCATTTTTGGGATAAAAGAAGTTGTTTACACCAAAGTGGTATACATTATAAAGGGCTTTTTGTGCAAACGCATCATCAAAAGTGGCACGGCGCAGGGCAACCCCAAGTTTCTCATATGACATTTCCGAGAACACCAGCAAATGGCGGAGATCGGACAAAAAGCCCTGATAAAAGAGCAGCGTTTCCTCATCATCCTCCGTGACCAGTTGCGGCAGCGCATGCTGATTCAGGAATATTTCCATTTTTCCGATTACGGATTTAAGCTTTTCTCTCGTCGTTTCACACAATTTCTGCACATTGGCTGCTGACATGGCGATTGCTCCCCCTTATTAGTCCTAGCTCTTGTAGTTGTAATCCATACAATCACAGCGAGGCATTTCCAAGTGCTTTTACATCTTAAGCACTTACTTTCTGATATTAACATAAAACCTTGGACGACGGTATCCTTTTCTGTAATGCATAAAACCTGCGTGCTCTCCTAAACCTACAGCTATACAATGCCATGAAGGAGCGGAAAATATGTCACGCAAAAACGCAATGATAGCCGGTTTGGTCACCGCTGCTTTTACTATAGCCGTGTTCACGTACACCCTTCGGCCGGATGGGGGCTCTACGCTGAGGAAAACCTCCGTACCGAACCCGCCACAGGAAAAAACAATTAAAAAAACAGCCCTTACCCAGGATGTCAGCTCCACCGACCGTCTGAACAGAACAGATGTCAGCAAGCATTTGCGGACCATGTTATCCGAGACGGATGGCAAAACGCCCGAGGATATTTCAGCATATGCCAAACAGCTGCAGCAGGGACACGGACATATTGCCATGCTGATGTGGATTGATTTCCGCACGAAGCAGTCCAGCACGTTCAAATCCGCTCTTCCCGAAGGAAGCGACCAGGAAAATAAACAGCTGCTGAAGTATCTGAACACCGCAAAAACGGCAATCCAGAGGCATCAAAGCTATGAATCCCCTTCCTTTATCATCGGCAATAAAAAATATTATTTCACAGCCCAGCGCGACCGGGAGGGACATTATGGTGTCATCGCCCTGATTAATCAGAAAATTCTCGACCGTGTGGCTGAGCATCAGCTCAAAAATCTGCGGCTGATCCCCTACCCAAAGGAAGGAAAATACCGGGTGGAATCCGTTCATGCCGATACCCTGAAGGAGCTCACCGTCAAGACCGGCCACGATAATGAAAATGCCAGCCATTATTACGAAAATGAGATTGTCGTCCGCTTCAAAAACGGCCACCCCACCACAGGACAGCTGCAGACCATTGCCGCCGATATCCGCTCCAAGGAGCCGCGCAAGCTGGGCTATGCCTACATTTTCCGCTCCGGGAAGATGAATTACAGTCAGCTAAAGGCTTATTTTGACCATAAGTGGCATCCGCAATATACAGAACCCCACTATATGTATTTAACCAATGATACCGTGGGCGAAAATACCGGAGCTGCAGTCATTACGCCAAATGATCTGCTGTTCTCCACTTACCAGTGGAATTTGCCGGCTATCGAAACCGAACAGGGCTGGAATCTCTCCAAAGGCAGCAAAGAGGTCATTGTAGCGGTGGTGGATACCGGTGTGCAGGCCAACCATCCTGACCTCAAAGGCCAGCTGCTTGCCGGATATAATGCCATCACGAACACCTCGCCGCCTGATGATGACGTGGGCCATGGCACTCATGTTGCCGGAATTATCGGTGCACTGACCAATAATGAAGAAGGTGTGGCGGGTATCAGCTGGTATAACAAGATCCTTCCGGTAAAAGCGCTCGACAACTCTGGGGCGGGAACCACTTATTCCGTTGCCGAAGGGATTATCTGGGCGGCCGACAAAGGCGCCAAGGTCATTAACCTCAGTCTGGGCAATTATGCCGATTCCCAGTTCCTTCATGATGCGATTAAATACGCCTACGACCGCGATGTTGTGGTTGTATCCGCTGCCGGGAATGATAACACCGAGCGTCCGGGGTACCCTGCCGCCTATCCGGAGGTGCTTGCAGTCGCAGCGACCAGCGCCAATGGCGAAAAAGCCTCCTTTTCCAATTACGGCGATTATATTGATGTCGCCGCTCCCGGAGAGAGCATTGCCAGTACCTACCCTGATAACCAGTATGCCGCGCTGTCCGGCACCTCTATGGCCAGTCCGCATGTAGCGGCACTGGCGGGATTGGTGCGTTCCCTGAACCCTGCTCTGACGAATAAAGAAGTCATGGCGCTGATGACTTCCAATGCCGTGGACCTCGGGGAGCCCGGCCAGGATAAATATTACGGCTGGGGCCAGGTGGATATTTACAAAACGCTGCAGGCTGCAGGCGGAGGCGGGGTGCCGCTTCAGCTGTACCCGCAGCATGTCGGCCGCCAGCTCAAAACCCTCCGGCAGAGCCTGGAGCACGGTTATTGATTCAATGAGCGGAGATGCTTGTCCAGGAGGATCAGGAACAGCTTCAGTCCCCGCTCCATGTCGGCTTCCGTCATCTGCGAATAGCACAGGCGGATAAACCTGGAGGGAAGATCCCCGGCGTAGCACACATCGCCGGGCAGAAAAGAAATGCCCTCCTCCTCGGCCAGCTCTCGCAGTCTTTCAATCCCGGAGGCGGAAGGAAGCTGCAGCCAAAGGTTCAGTCCCCCTTCGGGCAGAACCCATGTCACGCCCGGCGGGGCGTACTGCTTCAGGAGCCTGGCCGCCTTTTCCATTCGCCTCCGCAGCGCAGCCCGGAGCGTACGGGCATAGTCCTCGTACCTGCGGGCAATGAACGGAAGCACCGCACCTTGCGTCAGCAGCGGACTGCCCAGATCACTGGCCGACTTGGCGGCAATCAGTCTGGACAGGATATTGCCCTCGGCTGCAACACAGGCAATCCGGCAGCCCGGGGCGATAACTTTGCTGAAGCTTTTCATATATACCACATGCCCGTCCTCATCCATCGATTTGATCGGAGAAGGTGGGGGCGTGCGGAAATACAGGTCACTGAACGGATCATCCTCTACAATGAGACAGCGGTAGCTGCGGGCAAGCTCCAGCAGCCGCTGTCTTCTTGCCATGCTCATCGTGACGCCGCTCGGATTCTGAAACGTTGGGTTCGTATAGATCAGTTTGGGCGGCCTGGCATCACATTGCCTGGTCAGCACATCCACACGCATGCCTTCATGATCCATCGGCACGAAAATCATCTCCGCCCCTCTTCCAGCAAATACGTCAATCGCGCCGGTATAGCTCGGAGCTTCCAGGTAGACAGTATCTCCAGGCCCCACAAACGTCCGGGCCACCAGATCGATCCCCTGTTGTGTTCCGCTGGTAATCATCAGATCAGAAGTAGCGAGGTGGATTCCGCGCAGCTGCAAATGCCTGCGCATGATCTCCCGCAGCTCCGGATCGCCCTGGAAATTGCCGTAGGAGGCCATCAGTTCAGGCTGGCCGGTTACGAGGGCCGCCATGGTTGTACTGATCGGCCCCAGCGGCAGCAGTTCTTCATGGATTGCTGCAAGATGGAACGGGTACTTCACCTCGGAGTAGCCGAAATTGCGCCAGAGCTGGGCGCGCGGTAAATAATCATCGTAACCGTCCCGCCAGTCTGCGCCGTTCCCGGGCCCGCTCTGCTCATGCTCCGCTACAAAGCAGCCTTTGCCCTGGCTGCATATAAGATGTCCCTTCTTCTCCAGGTCGGCGTAGGCCTTGCTCACGGTGACCTGGCTTACCTTCAGCGTAGCTGCCAGACCTCTGACAGAAGGCAGGCGGAAACCCGGCTGCAGCAGCCCGGAAGTAATCCGCTGGGCCAGCGTGTCGCTGATCTGCTGCGGCAGAGGTTTGCTGCCGCTGCGAAGCAAATCGATATGCATTTTTCCGTCCTCCCAACTGTTATATTCACCGCTTTACTGTTATACCGCTATGCCGTTATGATACAACAAAAACCAAGGCGGGGAGTACTTTTTATGAAGATAAGTTTTTCTACAGCAGCGGATCATCTGGGATCTTCGGCAGTCCGTGAAATTCTGAAGGTTACCCAGGGCAAAGACATCATCTCTCTGGCCGGCGGGCTTCCCGGTGAAGACCTGTTTCCAATGCAGGCTGTCCGCGATGCCTATAACAAGGCACTCTCCGCTGACACTTCGGCCCTTCAATACGGCTTGACTGAAGGCTACCTGCCGCTGCGGGAACAGCTCGCCGCCAGGCTGACCGGGCAGGGAATTTCAGTATCCGCTTCCGATATGATTCTGACAACGGGCTCCCAGCAGGCGCTGGACCTGCTGTGCAGAATTCTGCTCAACCCCGGCGATGCCGTGCTTGTTGAAGCCCCTACCTATCTGGCCGCGCTTCAAGTGCTCGGCTCTTACCGCGCAGATATTCACACGGTCCGGAGCGATGAGCACGGCATGCTGCCGGATCATTTAGAAGTGCAGCTGCGCATACGGCGCCCCAAGCTGCTGTATGCTGTACCTACCTTCAACAATCCATCCGGAGCCACCTGGAGCAGAGAACGCCGTGAACAGATTGTAGATTTATGCCGGCGCTATGGTGTGCTCATTCTCGAAGATAATCCGTATGGCGAGATTACCTTCGATGATTCCCCAGGCGCTTATCCCCCTACACTGGCAGCTATTGACCGAAGCGGCGAAGGCGAATCCTGTGTTATCTACACAGGAACCTTCTCCAAGATCGTTGCTCCGGGAGTGCGCACAGGCTGGATCATCGGGCCCCCTGAATTGATCCGGGTAATCACCAAAGCGAAGCAGGCTGCTGATTTGCATTCCAGCACCATCGACCAGCGTGCACTCTCAGAACTCCTGCAGACCTTTGACCTTGAGGGGCATATCCGCCTGATCTCCTACGAATACCACTCGCGGATGAAACTGCTCTCCGGCGAGCTGGCGTACTGCAACTGGGAAGGCACACATTTTCTTGAGCCGCGCGGCGGCATGTTCCTGTGGCTGACACTGGCAGAACCTGTTAACACCGCACAGCTGCTTCCTTATGCTGTAGAGCAAGGGGTAGCCTTTGTACCTGGCGGGGTATTCTATTCCGAGCAGCCGCGGAAAAATACGATGCGGCTTAATTTCACGCATACTCCTCCTGAGCTGATGCAGACTGCCGTGCAGCGGCTGGACAAAGCCCTGAAGATTTACTCGCAGAGCGAAGAGATTCCGCAGCAGATTCAAGCAAATTAAAGAATTCAAAAAGCGGCCCTCCGAGGAGGGCCGCTGTCTTATGATTACATCAGTTGAAATTACCATGAACAAGTTGTCAGTTAGGAAAGTTTGCCGTAAGCCGGGTTCTGTGCTCGTCGTGGTTCGAACGGGAACTACCCTCCCACCATAAGCGACAATCATCTATCTAGGCCGTACATTACTGCACAGCTCCAGCGACCAACCTAGACGCGCCTCAGGCGAAGGCTGCTTCTTCCGGTTAAGGAGAAGCTGCGTCTCATTAGGTCTTGCTCCAGATGGGGTTTACCAGGAACGAAGTCACCAGCGTTCCTCGGGGTCTCTTACACCTCGGTTCCATCCTTGCCTGTGCCGCCCGAAAGCGGCCATCGGCGGTCCATTTCTGTGGCACTATCCTTCGGCTCGCGCCGACTGGACGTTATCCAGCACCCTGCCTTGTGGAGCCCGGACTTTCCTCCCGCGGCGTCTTCACGCGCGCCGGCGATTGTCTGTCAAACTTTCCGATCAACATTGTATATTATACAGACTTGCATCCTGCGGTACAAGTGGTAAATAAGAGGAAATTAAAGAAAAGCAAACGGCTCCGTGTTCACCTTCGAAGCATGCACAGCGGTACCGTACTTATGCTCAGCCAGCTTGCCCGCGATCCACTCGGCTACTTTCACCTTCATAATCTTCTCTGCATTGTGTCCCGGATCAATCAGCGTAATGCCCGCTAGAAATGCATCCTGTGCCGTGTGATAGTCAATGTCCCCGGTCACGAGCACGTCCGCTCCTTTGAAGATGGCGCTGTTGTAATACTTAGCCCCGGAACCTCCCATTACAGCTGCTTTGCGGATAGGTCGGTTCAAATCCCCAACGACACGAACCTGGTCAACCTGAAGCCCGCTTTTAACCGTCTCAACGAATTGCCCCAAAGTCACCGGCTCCTTAAGCTTCCCTACCCGGCCCAGCCCGAAACTGCGGCCCTTCAAGTCCATAGAATAGAGATCATAAGCCACTTCTTCGTAAGGATGGGCCTTCAGCATGGCCTGCACGACTTTATTCCGGATCGGCTGAGGCACAATCGTTTCAATGCGGATTTCCTCAGCACGCTCCAGCTTGCCCTTCTCACCAAGGTAAGGGTCCGATCCCTCTCTCGGGATGAAGGTTCCATAGCCTTCAATATTGAAGCTGCAGTGGCTGTAATTGCCGATCCAGCCCGCACCCGCGTTCAGGATGGCATCCAGCACCTTCTGGTGATGGTCCTTCGGCACAAATACCACCAGCTTGGAGAGCTGCTCGGTATGGATGTCCTTAATCGGCGCCCCCTCCAGGATGCCCAGAGCTTCCGCCATCCAATCGTTCATGCCGCCTTCGGCCACATCCAGATTCGTATGGCTGATATAGACGGCAATATCATTTTTAATCAGCTTCTCATAGAGCTTGCCCATAGGCGTATCGGTCTGGATTCCCTTGATCGGCCGAAAAATAATCGCATGATGGGCGATAATCAGATTGCAGCCTTGTGCTATGGCTTCATCCACGACCGCGTCATTGACATCGAGCGCTACAAGAACACCGGTGATCTCTTTCTGCAGAGAACCAAGCTGCAGTCCGACGTTGTCCCATTCCTCCGCCAAATGTTTGGGAGCAAGCTGCTCCATATAACCGATTACAGTTTGTCCTTTGGCAAACATGCCAGCACCTCCACAATCTGGTTGATCTGCGCCGCAATCTGATTGCGTCTCTCCTCAGCCGAGACCTGTTCGGAGCGAGTCAGCGAAGTCAGAATCCCCTGCAGTTTGGCAATCTCTCCTTGCCATTTGGCGAAGAACGCAGCATTAGGCGCTTGCAGCAGCCATGGTCCCATCTCCAGCAGCAGCTCACGGTCACACACCGTTCCTCCGGCCAGCTGAAAATCACGGTACAACTGCTCATTTGTGATTCCTTCAGCGTCTTCTTCCCTGACTGCGGTCAGAATTTCATAGATCTTGCCGTCTTCCTCCAGAATATGCTCGGCGGTAAGCACCCAGCCATGGTTCAACAGCCAGCGGCGCAGAATATCCTCACCTACATTCGGCTGGAGCGCCAGTGTCTTCACGCCTTCAAGCTTGCCGAGGCTTAAGCCCCGGTCCAGAATCGAGGCAATCAGCGCGCCTCCCATCCCGGCGATGGTAATGCAATCGGCTTCTCCGGGCTCCAGGACTTCCAGCCCGTCTCCGCGGCGGACGGCAATCACCTTCCCCAGTCCAGCCTCTGCTACCCCCCTGCGGGCGGCTTCGAACGGCCCCGGGTTTACTTCTCCGGCAACGGCAGAAGGCACCCGTCCGCTTGCTACAGCAGCTACAGGCAGCAGGGCATGGTCTGAGCCGATATCAGCGACAGTGCTCCCCTGCGGAATCTGCTCCAGCACAAGCTGAAGCCGGTTTGATAATTTATTGTTATTCATGAGGTCACCCACGTTATCCATTTTTTGCGGAAAATAAACAGCAGGGCAAGACCTGCCGCAATCTTCAATATCAGTATTAACGAAACCCACTGGGGAAAATCCTGTCTCAGCAGCAAAGCGTCAATTTCAGGCATTATCCAGAGTGCGGTACCTACTCCCAGGTAGACTCCGGAAACGCTATTCACCCGGTGATGCAGCAGCCAGCTCAGCCATACCATCAGCACGCAGAGCGGCAGATACAGCAGCTCCAATTCAAGAATCGAGGCATCCGGCCGCTGCTGCCCGAAGAACCCTGCATACAGCAATGCCCAAAAGGCAAAACCGCAGAAATGCAATAGGCTGATCCGCAGCAAAAATCCGAGAATGACCCACAGCAATCCGCAGCCTGCTATCAGCAGAGGCCGCCAGAAACCGGGATCAAGATCATGCAGTGCAATAAGCCATAATCCGAACCCCAGTGTCAGCACGCTTCCGGCCCCTGCCAGCACGAGGCTGATCATGTTGTTCCGGTCCCGGTAAACGGCGGAGTAGCCATAACAAACAATTAGGACACAGAGTGCGGTAGCAAGTTGCAATGGCCAGGGAAAAACGCTAAAATAAAGACTAATCAAGAAAATCAAGGAAATAATTCCAAAACCAAACAGCCATATTTTGATGCTTCCCTGCTGAAGATTACGGAGTGAAATCGGATTGCTGTCCTTCACCTCAGTCTCATCATTATAGAGGTTGGTCAGGAAATCGCAATATTGCTCCGGTAAAACCTTGCTTCTTCTCCAGTACTGAATTTCTCTTAAAATAATTTCACGTTTTTCCAAATTCAACGGCTCATCCCTCTTTCGGACCTTGACTCCGGCCTAAGCTAAAAGGACCTCCTGCCACCGTGCAGCAGAAGGTCCGGTTTATGACACTATTCGAGGAAATCCTTAAGACGTTTGCTGCGGCTTGGATGCCGAAGCTTGCGCAACGCCTTGGCTTCAATCTGGCGGATCCGCTCACGGGTAACACCGAACACTTTGCCGACTTCCTCAAGCGTTCTCGTCCGTCCGTCATCCAGACCGAAGCGCAGGCGAAGCACATTCTCCTCACGCTCTGTGAGCGTGTCCAGCACATCCTCCAGCTGTTCCTTCAGCAGCTCATAAGCAGCTGCGTCTGCAGGCGCAAGCGCCTCCTGATCCTCAATGAAATCACCCAAATGCGAATCATCTTCTTCACCGATCGGTGTTTCCAGCGATACCGGCTCCTGGGCAATCTTCATAATTTCTCTGACCTTCTCAACCGTCAGCTCCATCTCGGCGGCAATTTCCTCCGGCGAAGGCTCACGTCCAAGCTCCTGCAGCAGCTGGCGGGATACCCGGATCAGCTTGTTGATGGTTTCCACCATGTGTACCGGAATCCGGATCGTCCGGGCCTGGTCCGCAATCGCCCGTGTGATGGCCTGGCGAATCCACCAAGTCGCATACGTACTGAATTTGAAACCTTTGTTGTGGTCAAACTTCTCAACCGCTTTGATCAGACCCATGTTGCCTTCCTGAATCAGGTCGAGGAACAGCATGCCGCGCCCAACATAACGTTTGGCGATACTTACGACGAGCCGCAGGTTTGCTTCAGCAAGCCGGCGTTTTGCTTCCTCATCGCCGTTCTTGATTCTCATCGCCAGTTCTACCTCGTCATCAGCCGACAGCAGCGGCACGCGACCGATCTCCTTCAGATACATCCGGACAGGGTCATTGATCTTGATTCCGGGCGGGAGTGACAAATCATCGTCAAAGCTGAAGTCATCATTGTCGCTGCCTTCATTATCCTCGCTTGGCCGAAGGGTATTGACCTCTTCGTCATTCTCATTCACAACCTCAATACCCAAATCGCTCAGCTGCTCGTAGAATTCCTCCATTTGCTCGGGGTCCTGATCAAACGGCGACAATTTCTCCATAATATCTTTGTAGTTCAATGATGATCTTTTCTTGCCCTGCTCAATAAGCTGATCCTTAACCTGATCCAGAGTAAATTCCGCTTCCAGTTCAGTGTGCTGATCGTTCGCCATAATTCGACTCCCTCCTCCCTAGGTACATCCTGTCAACAGCTCATTGTCTCTCTAGGGCTATAATCTCACTTGCTATTTGTGCCGCACGCAAAAAGTCACCCGACTTCTCAGCCTGAATCATCTCTTCGCGTTTTTGTTCCATCCCGCGTTGCACGGGGTATTTCCGCACTTCACGGATACAATCATCCAGAACCTGTGTACTCCAGTCCGGAGGAGTGTCCATCATGGAAATCGCGGTTGCTGTTTTTTCCAGACGGTCATCCTGAAGCGATGATAGAAACCGGCTGATGCCGGGGGGTTTGCCTTGCGCGTAATAGGCATATAGATAAGCGGCAATTGCCGCATGATCATCGATGTTGAACTCTTCTCCGAGGCGTTCGCCAACATATGCGGCGGCATCCGGGTCCTGTATCATCCAGGACAGCAGCCGCCGTTCGGCTACATGATAAGCCGGCAGCAAAGTCGGCGTCTGCACCTGCCCTTTTTTATGCCTACCATTATTCCACCTTTTGTCGTTATTATCCCCTTCGGGAAGGTTTTTTTGCATCGACGCCCGAAGTAAATTGCAGTCCTGCTTCAAGCTATCATATGACAGCTCCAGCTCGGAGGCGATTTCGCGCAGGTAGACCTCGCGCTCTGTAGAGGAATGCAGGGAGGCAATAATCTCCAGGGCCTCCTTGACATAGGCTATTTTGCCGTCTTCCTCTAGGAGTATATGGTTTTTTTTCAGATATATAAGCTTAAATTTAATGGATGAAACTGCTGAATCAATGACTTGCTCTTTGAACCGCTCCCCCCCATGGCGGGAGATGAATTCATCGGGATCGAGTCCGCTGGGAAGCACAGCCACCTTAACCCGCAGGCCATTGTCCTCCAGCATCGGGATCGCCTTCATTGCAGCGGCTTGTCCGGCCTTGTCGCCGTCATAAGCCAGAACGATCTCATCACCCAAACTCTTCATTAGAGCCACATGCCCCTCAGTCAGTGAGGTTCCCATGGTAGCCACTCCGTTATGCACACCTGCTTCCCAAGCCGAAATGACATCACCGTAGCCTTCAAAAAGGACGATTTGCCGCGTTTTGCGGATGGATGCTTTGGATTGGTGCAAATTGTACAGAATCCGGCTTTTGTTAAACAGTCTGCTCTCCGGGGAATTCAAGTATTTCGGCTGACCGTCTCCAAGAATTCTTCCGGCAAAAGCAATCACCTTCCCTGTGCGGTTCGCAATCGGAAAAATGACACGTCCGCGAAAGCGGTCAATATACCCTTTGCCCTCGCCTCTGGCCGACAGCAGTCCGCCCTTCTCCATCTCGGCGAGATTGAAGTTCCTTTTGTCCAGGAACTGGAGCAGGGTATCCCAGCGGTCCGGCGCGTAGCCGATCTGGAACTGGTCGATCATCTTGCCGCTGAAGCCCCGGGATCTCAAATAATCCATCGCGGCAGTGCCGTATTCCGTATTCTTCAGCAGAAAATGATAAAATTTAGCCGACAGCTCATACGCTTGAATTAACCGGTCACGCTCAGGATCAGGAGGGGAGAGGATGCCTCCGTTTCCCTCGGGAACAGGGATATCACTTTCTTCCGCCATTATTCTGACTGCTTCGGGGAAGGATAACCCTTCGATTTCCATCCTGAATTTGATGGCATTGCCCCCCATGCCGCAGCCAAAGCAATGAAAGACGCCCCGTTCGGGGGTTACAGTGAAGGAAGGGGTTTTCTCCGAATGAAACGGGCAGAGGCCCCATAAATATTTCCCCTGCTTGGACAGATGGACAACCTTACCGACAGTATCGACAATGTCATGCCGTGCGAGGACACTCTCGATGACTTCTTCCGGAATATTACCTTGTCCGCTAGCCACTTCAACCACCTTCATCTCTTAACAAATAAATATAATTCGCTATAGCTGGACATTCTCCTGCAAAATCGTTAAAAGTTTTGTCAGTTTATGTTGAAAATAAATTTTTTCTTCCGCGGTGATCGCTTTCGGCCCCTTGGAATAATGGCCGCGTCTGCGCTCCACGGCTCTGGCATGCCTGCTTTCCAGCATAAAGTCCATGCCCAAATCATCATATTCCTGTCCGCGGTTAGACAAAACCCTGCAGCGTTTGCCCAGCGCCAGCGCAGCCAGGCCGTAATCCTGCGTGACGACAATATCACCTGCAGTAATGTGATTGGCAATGTACAGGTCGGCACTGTCAGCCCCACGATCCACTTGAACGATCGAGACGCCTTCCTCACCCCTCAACACATGATCGTATGAAGAGACCATAATTACCGGGATGCCGAAGCTCCGGGCCGCAGCAATAATTTCTTGCTTCACCGGACAAGCATCCCCGTCGACCACGATCTTCCTTGCCTGCGGCCTTTCCATGCTCATCACCAAATTCCCGTGTAATATATATACGCTTTGCCAAACTGAAATCCTTCTTTACAAAGCATAAATACGGAACGAATGTCAACATACGCATTGGCACCGTTCCGTATATTTATACCCTAAACCATCGATCTATACCATAAACTTCACAAAGTCTTGCACCTTTAGGGGATACAGATATCAGGATCTCCTAAAGAGACTACCACACCAGCTTGCCAAAATCGGCAAACGCTTTGGAATCAGCATCGATCCCGGCCAGCAGCGCCAGGCGGTTCGCACGGATCTGCTCATCATCGGCCATAACCATTACGGAATCGAAAAATCCGGTAACCGCATCCTTCAGACCGGACAGGATCCGCAGAGCTTCCTCTGCATTTCTGGAACGGAGTGCTTCCTGGTACGGTGTGTGTATAGCCTGCCAAGTCTCATATAGCTTGCGCTCCGCTTCTTCCTTCAGCAAAGAAGGCGCTACAGCCGATCCTTCTGCGGCTTTGGCCGCCAAATTGCTGACCCGTGTCAGTGAATCCACGGTGATCTTGAAATCAGTCTGACCGTTCACAGTGTCCATAAGCGCACGGCTTCTGCCCACTACTGCCACGATGTCATCGAACCCTGCAGCAATTACCGCATCCACAACATCATAACGGACATTGTCGGATAACAGGCGTTTTACGCGCAGACCGAAGAACTCGTACAGATTTATACGCAGATCAGGAGCAAAAGGTTTCTCTGTGCGTAAATTTTCATGCACCTCCAGGGCAGCATCAAAAATTTCCTGCAAAGAGATCGTCAGCTTATGCTCAAGGACCATCTGCACAATGCCTGCCGCCTGCCGGCGGAGGGCGTAAGGGTCCTGCGAACCGGTCGGGATAATGCCAATGGAAAAACATCCGACAATCGTGTCGATTTTATCCGCTAGGCTGACTACAAGGCCCACTTCCGAGGCAGGAACAGCGTCTCCGGCGAACCGTGGCTGATAGTGCTCGAAAATTCCTCTTGCAACTGCTTCGGATTCACCGGCTTTGCGGGCATAATCCTCGCCCATGGTACCCTGCAGCTCGGAAAATTCATTTACCATTTGCGTCACCAGATCGAATTTGCAGATATCAGCCGTCCGGCTGACTTCAGCAACTGCCTTTGCGGACAGTCCCAGCTTCGCCGCCAGCCGGTCAGCTACCGCACGAATCCTGCGGACCTTGTCCCCGACGCTGCCCAGTTCCTCGTGATATACAATGTTCTCTAGCTTGGCCAGCGCATCGCTGATCTGCAGTTTCTGATCCTCTTCATAAAAGAACTTCGCGTCCGACAAGCGGGCACGCAGCACCTTCTCATTCCCCTTGGCGATGACATCCAGCGACTCCGCATTGCCGTTGCGGACGGTGACGAAGAAAGGCAGCAGCGCACCCGCTGCGTCAAAGACCGGGAAGTAGCGCTGATGCTCGCGCATCGAGGTAATCAGCACATCCTGCGGAATGTTGAGAAACGATGCATCAAACGTACCGAACAGCACCGTCGGCGTTTCTACGAGGAACAAGACTTCCTCCAGCAAATCCTCTTTGATGGCAATGGTCCAGCCTTTCTCTTCGGCCAGCTTATTGATCTGGTTAAGAATCAGCTCTTCGCGTTCCTTCACATCGACCAGCACATGCTGGCTGCGCATCGTTTCCACGTATTGTGCAGGCTCGGCAATTACCGCTTCAGTTCCCAGAAAACGATGACCCCGGCTTACATTTCCGGCCTTAACGCCGGTGATTTCCAGATCAATAACCTCCTGCCCGAACAGGGCCACTAGCCAGCGGATCGGGCGGACGAATTTGAAATCATAGGCTCCCCAACGCATGTTCTTGGGGAAGGTCATTGCGCTGACAATGCCGCTCAGTCCTTCGGACAACAGCGAAGAGGTGTTTACACCGTCGCTGTTTTTGGTGGCATAGATATACTCCACACCTGCCAGCTCTTTAAAGGTAAACTGCTCCGGCGATACCCCCTGGCTGCGGGCAAATCCAAGAGCAGCCTTGCTCCATTCGCCGCTGGCATCCAGTGCGATTTTGCGTGAAGGGCCCTTCACTTCTTCGCTGATGTCTTCTTGTTTTTCGGCGGCATCCTTCACCAGAACGGTAAGGCGGCGCGGTGTGGCATAGGCGCTGACTCCGCTATGGGAAATGCGGGATGCTTCCAGCCATTTGACGGTTCTGTCCTTAAGCTGCTCCATCGCAGCCCGGATGAAGCGGGCCGGAACCTCTTCGAGACCGATCTCAAACAATATATCTTTAGACAAGGTCAGCACCTTCTTTCTTCAGCAGCGGGAAGCCGAGCTTCTCGCGTTCCTCTAGGTATGTCGCCGCTACGGTGCGGGCTAGGTTGCGGACTCGGGTAATAAAGCCCGTTCGTTCGGTCACACTAATGGCTCCGCGCGCGTCCAGGAGGTTGAAGGTGTGTGAACATTTCAGCACATAATCGTAAGCCGGGAACACCAGATGCTGCTCCATCGCTCTGCGTGCCTCTTCTTCATAGGTGTTGAAGAGGGTGAACAGCATTTTGACATCGGAGACTTCGAATGTATAGGTGGAGTGCTCTACTTCCGGCTGATGGAACACGTCCCCGTAGGTCATGCCCTCCACCCATTCCAGGTCGAACACATTTTCCTTCTCCTGAATGTAGGAGGCCAGACGCTCCATCCCGTAAGTGATTTCGACAGCCACCGGACTGGTCTCAATGCCGCCGACCTGCTGGAAATACGTAAATTGTGTGATTTCCATTCCATCCAGCCATACTTCCCAACCTAGGCCCGCGCAGCCCAGCGAAGGGTTCTCCCAGTTGTCTTCAACAAAACGGATGTCATGCAAGAGCGGATCTACGCCAAGCGCCTTCAGACTATCCAGATACAGCTCCTGAATGTTGTCCGGCGACGGCTTAATAATCACCTGGAACTGGTGATGCTGATACAGACGGTTCGGGTTCTCTCCGTAACGGCCGTCTGACGGGCGGCGTGAAGGCTCCACATAAGCCACCTTCCACGGCTCCGGGCCGAGCGAACGCAGGAAGGTCATGGGGTTCATGGTTCCTGCACCTTTTTCCGTGTCATACGGCTGGACTAAAATACAGTTCTGGGCAGACCAGAACTGCTGCAGCGTCAAAATCATCTGCTGAAAATTCATACTACCGACTCCTTCGCTTCACAAGTTTAACTGCGCCTCTTGCCATGGTTCATCTTGCCTGTTGTGCGATGGAGGCAGCACTCTTCTATCCTTGCGGTATCACAAGGCAAAAAAGCTCCCGCCCCCATGCCTGATGTACAGACATAGGGACGAGAGCCTGAAATATACTCCCGCGGTTCCACCCTACTTGATCTCATCGATAAATGACGAAATCCACTTTCATTCACCGCTTTCGCACTCCCGGGTGCCATGTTCATGAACGTTGTCCTGCCAGGCTTCCACTCTCCCCGGCTCGCTTAAACGACAATGTTGTTCATTACTTTCCCGATCACTGCACGTTTCTCCATCACAGGAGCTATAACGGCATAATTATAAAAAGAAACTGAACCTATAGTAACGGATTTTTTGCTTTTCGTCAAATATTGTATTTATCAAGCTGGTCGAGGAAATTCTGCGACTTCAGCTTCAGCCCCAGCTGATGGTCCATAAAGGCCCGCATGATCTTTTTAAGTTCAGCACGGGTGCCCTCCTTCACATCCACATTGCCTAGCCTTGTGAGATCAAGCGCAGCGAACAAGCGCAGCAGCTTAAGCGCGCGAGGAGAGATCTCCATGGCAGGAGGATCATTATGCCTGCAGCTGCGGCAGAGCACGCCCCCAAGGCGGGGACTTACCCGCAGTTCCTCATCCGGCTTGTCCAGACCGCAAACTATACAGTTGTCCAGCTGCGGCCCGTACCCTGCCGCCTGAAGAATTTTCATCTCAAAGACATTTATAATGATGCCGGGCTCCTTATCTTCCTCTAGCGCATTTAGACAGGCTGTGAGCTGGCGGAACCAAAAACTGCCGGTCTCCTCATCATGAAGTACACGGTCAAGCAGCTCGCAGGCATATGAAGCATAAGCGGCCTTGACCAGATCCTCCCGCAGCGGATGATGGGACTTCGTAATTTCACCGGCATTCAGTGTTCCGAGTCCCCCATTGTTGCGGAAAAAAACAAATTCCCCGGTAGTGAACAGCTGGATCAGGGCAGCATGGCGGCTTTTAACTTTTTTGGCCCCGCGTACGAGGACGCCTACTTTGCCGGCGTTCTCGGTGCAAAGCGTAATAATCGCGTTCCCCTCGCCGTAGTCCATGCTGCGGATGACGATCCCTTCCACCCTGTATAGCATGCCTCTTCCCCCAACCACTCGGCAAGCAACCAGTCCTTATTGCGCTTCTTCATCCAGGACCTTCTCTTCCTCCGCAGGCAGCTCCAGGCTGCCTTCCAGCGGATCTGCAGCTTGTTTGTACAGCAGATATGCATCGACATCCCCAGTTATTGCAAAATACTTCCACGAAAAGTCTCGCATTCGTATTCATCCTTTCTTCGGAAACACGATGTCTCTTCAGAGATAGGATGTGCGATAGGCCAGGATCTATCCTTGCAATTCCTGCCAGCATAGCCGCAGATCGGATCTTAGAGGTCTTTGTGGAAGCCCAAATCACGCAGGACGCGTTCCTGGTTGCGCCAGTCTTTTTTCACTTTTACCCACAGCTCCAGAAAAATCTTCGAACCCAGCAGGTTCTCGATATCGGTACGGGCCCGTCTCCCGACTTCCTTCAGCATTGCCCCCTGCTTGCCGATAATAATCCCCTTCTGGGAATCGCGTTCGACAAAAATAACGGCCGACACATGCACAACTCCGTTGGATTCAACGCGCATGTCCTCGATGGCTACCGCAATGGAATGCGGTACCTCCTCGCGGGTCAAATGCAGGATTTTCTCACGGATCAGCTCCGCACAGACGAACTGCTCCGGATGGTCGGTAATCTGATCCTCAGGATAATACTGCGGGCCTTCGGGCAGGTATTTCACTACCTGATCCAGCAGTGTATTTACGTTGCTGCCGAGCTTGGCGGAAATCGGTACGATTTCGGCGAACTCATGCAGCTTATTGTATTCGGTAATCAGCGGAAGCAGCGCTTCCGGCTCGATTTTGTCAATCTTGTTCATTACGAGGATGACCGGCGTTTTGACGTCCTTGAGCTGCTCGGCAATATAGCGGTCACCTCCGCCCATGCCTTCAGAAGCGTCCACCAGAAACAGTACAGCTTCCACCTCATGCAATGTGCTCATCGCCGTCTGGTTCATATAATCGCCCAGCTTGGACTGTCTTTTATGGATACCAGGCGTATCCAGGAATACAATCTGCGAATTATTCGCGGTGTATACCCCGTGGATTTTATTTCTGGTGGTCTGCGGCTTATCCGACATGATGGCGATCTTCTGTCCGATCACCTGGTTCATGAGTGTCGATTTGCCTACGTTCGGTCTGCCGATAATGGCGACAAACCCTGATTTGAATTTCATATGATCTTCCTTCCCGCTTCCTTCTTGGAACTTTTTAATTGTATTTTGTACAGTTATTTCAGCGTAAATCTACATTTTTGCTGTTTCAGCTGTATTTCGCGCAATTACTTTTTGGCAAAACGGGCTGGATTTCCTACATTTAGCGAATTTAACTGCACTAACTGCAATAAATAAAGCGATCACTGGTCTACCTCACAGCACTACTCGGGAGCTTGTCCCTGCTCCAGATCTGAAGGCCCAAACGCCCCCGGCAAAAGATCACGCACCGTAGTTTCCTGAATATCGCCCTTCAGGTTGCCGAGCACCACCTTCATATCCGGTGCACACAGCTCCACCATCACTTGGCGGCACACTCCGCAAGGGGACACCGGCCCGTCCGTATCGGCAATGACCGCAATTGCCTTGAACGTTCCAGCCTTATGGCCGTCTGCGATGGCGCGGAACAGTGCGGTCCGCTCTGCACAGTTTGTCGGGCCAAAGGCGGCATTTTCAATATTGCAGCCGTGATGAACATGACCATCCTGGTCCAGCAGTGCTGCGCCGACACCGAAACGGGAATATGGGATATAGGCATTCGCCCGTGCTTTGATCGCTTCCTGTAAAAGAAGAGCAGATTCCATTGTTGTCCTCCTAAGAGTTTGGTGAGCCTATACATCATCCGAATCGCTTCTTACAAAACTCATTTCGGAAGCATAGGCTTAAGTTTTATGAAGCTATGCTTCATGTTCTTACTACGCAATAAAACTCGCTTTGGAAGCATAAGCTTTCCGCAATTGAAGACAATGAAAGACGGAGCGCAAAACGCGGGTCCGCCTCTCCCATAAGCTGAAGTTGTAAACTGATTATGACATAAGTCCGGTGATCCAGTCCATCACAGGATGATAAAATACGTAGATTCCCACGATGACGGCAAAGACCGCCGTGAGCAGCACAGCCCCTGCGGCGGTGTCTTTCGCTTTTTTGGCCAAGGGATGAATCTCCGGAGAGACCAGATCGATCGTCGCTTCAATAGCTGTGTTCAGCAGCTCGGCGGCCAGAACGAGCGTAATTGCGAGCAGCAGCAGCATCCAGCTTGACGGAGGGAGTCTGAGGATGACGGCGGCGGCAAGCACAAGTATAGCCAAAGTGCTGTGCACCTTCATATTCAGCTCGGACTTGAACGCAGAGGCAATGCCGTGCGCCGCAAACCGAAAAGAGTGCCAGAATTTTTTATGGCCTACCGCCGTATTCTTGGCCATTAGCGTGTCAACCCAACCTGAGCCAGCACCTTTTCCTGTTTGGACATCATTTCGGCTTCCGAAACCGCATCCTGATGATCATATCCCAGCAGATGCAGGAAGCCGTGGACGAACAGGAAACCCAGTTCACGTTCCAGTGAATGGCCATATTCCAGCGCCTGCTCCTGCGCCCGGGTTACGGAGATGATGATGTCGCCCAAGACATTTGGAACATCCTCTCCTTCTTCACCTTCCTCATGGGCATATACAATTTCAAGCTCGTCTTCTCCGGTTTCGTTCATGGCAAAAGAAAGCACATCCGTTGGACGGTCAATTCCACGGTATTCCAGATTCAATTCGTGAATGCGTTCGTTATTGACAAAAGTAAGATCCACTTCGCCTTCGTCAATCCCTTCCGCTTCTCCAGCTTTTTGCAAAATACTCTCCAGCAGGGCGATCAGCTCATCGCTTATTGGGTGTTCTTCCTGTTCGTTATTCCAGACGATTGCAAGGCTCATGTTGTTACGGCCCCTTCCTCTTTTTTCGGTTTTTTCACATCCTCGGGATATTCGATCCGTGAATGAAAAATCCCCATTACCGTTTCTTTCAGCGTCCGCGCAATGGTATCCAGCTCCTTGATCGTCAGATCGCATTCATCGAACTGATGATCATCCAGACGGCTCTTGATGATTTTCTCAATCATCGTCTCCACCTGTACGACTGTAGGCTTGCGGAGCGAACGGACGGCTGCTTCCACACTGTCGGCGATTCCGACTACGGCCGATTCCTTGGACTGCGCCTTCGGTCCCGGATATCTGAAGTCCTCTTCGGTGAAATCGGGCTCGACACCTTTTTCCTCAGCCAGCTTCAGGGCTTTATGATAAAAATAATGCAGGAATGTTGTACCGTGATGCTGTTCGGCAATATCCCGGATCGGCTTCGGCAGCTTGTACTCCTTGAGCATCTCCACCCCGTCCCGGGCATGCGCCACAATGATCGACTTACTGAGCATCGGCTCAATCGAATCATGCGGATTCTCCATGTTGTTCTGATTCTCTATGAAATAAAACGGCCGCTTGGTCTTTCCGATATCGTGATAATAAGAGCCTACCCGGCAGAGCAATCCGTCTGCGCCAATCGCCTCCGCCGCCGCCTCCGACAGGTTGCCGACCATCACGCTGTGATGATAGGTTCCCGGCGTTTCCGTAAGCAGCTTGCGCAGCAGGGGATGGTTCGGATTCGACAGTTCCACCAGCTTCAGCGCCGACAAAATACCAAAGGTGGCTTCGAAGAATGGCATCAGACCGATGACCAGCACTGCAGTCAGCAGACCGCTGGCAAAGGAGAAGCCAATCGCATATAAAGCCTGCGTCTGGTTCCAGACACCCCCGCCCAGCACATTCAGCATAAATACAGTCACGCAGCCAATCAGGGATACCATGATCCCGCCTTTCAGGAGCGTGGAGCGCTGTCCTGCACGGTGAGTGGCAAAAATGGCGACATAGCTAACAATAAGCGCAAAGAACCCGAAGGTAAAATCAAAAACGGTGTTCTGCTGCACATTCAGAATAATACTGGCAACAATGCTGAATAGAATGGAACAGAAGTAGGCCAGCGTCATATCCAGCAGCATGGTGATCAGCATCGCGCCAATCGCAACCGGGGCCAGGAAACCGACATATGCACGTACATCTGTCTGCAGAAACGCAGCGAGCTTGACCGTAATAATCGTAATTACAAATACCAGCACGAGCATAAGCAGCTGGGAGTTATTATACTTGAAGCCAGAAGCTCCACCAGAATACCGGATGAAAGTATACAGGCCAAAGGATAACAAAGCAGAGAGAATCAGCAGGCCAAATTGCGGCCAATAGTTGACTTCGTTGCTCAGCAGGCCATTGTCATCCAGAAGTGTATATAGCTCAGGAGTAATTAGCTCCCCTTTCGCTACAAGCACATCCCCCTGCTCAATGAACACATCGGGTGTATTCTCGCGGGCCTGCACTTTCGCTTCCTTGGTTGCTTCCTCGTCATAGAACTTGTTGCTCGTAATCACCAGCCGCACCAGTTCCTGCACCACCTCACGGGCCGTGCGCTGGCTCAGCGAACTGACGCTTACCTGCTCGGCCACCTTAGCGCGCGCGGACTGGGCATCGGTAATCTGGTCATTCATCAGCTTAGTGACAATATCCCGGGCCACCGGCTTCATCTCGATAATGTCCTGGGAGGTCAGCCGCGGAATTTTGATATAAGTCTCTTCCGGAATGACATAAGTCTGATCTTTGATCACGGATTGCATCTCATCCAGCAGCGTATCGGAATAGGTGCCTGCATTCCGGCTGGAGGCTACAAAATTCAGAATAAAATCACTGGCCCGCTGCGGGATCTCCTCACGGTAAATCGCCGTTTTGTCACTTTGCGAGATCAGGTCATCCTGATTAAGGCGGTCGATCCGGTCCAGCAGGGAAGTTACAAGATTGTCCGCTCTCATAGGAATAATCGCATAGCGGTTGGTCACATTCTCAGCTGCCTCTTCCTGGGCCTTAAGCTTGGCTTTGGTGTCAAGGATTTGCTTGGGTGCGGTGATCTCCTTGGCGCTGTGGGTTCCCTCTTTGATGTCATACTTCTTGGGTACCAGGTCTGAGGACAAGCTGAAGTAGAAAACAAGCCCCAATAACAGGAAAAGAGCATAGCGCGTCACCGCGCTATACTTCCATCCGTTGTTGCTGTATACAAATCCGCTTAATTTCGATGGTTGCTTTGAGGCCATGAAGACAGTCCCCTTTTTATTCGAGGTTTTCGGCAGAGCGTTCATAGGCGACGATAATCTTCTGCACCAGGGAATGCCGTACTACATCCTGTTCTGCAAAATAGACAAAGCCCAGCTCATCAATACCGGATAAAATCGTTTTGGCTTCAATCAATCCCGATTTCTTGCCACGGGGCAGGTCGATTTGGGTCACATCCCCCGTAATCACCATCTTGGAGCCGAACCCAAGACGGGTCAGAAACATTTTCATTTGTTCCGGAGTCGTATTCTGGGCCTCATCGAGAATGATAAAAGAATCATCCAGCGTGCGCCCGCGCATGTATGCAAGCGGAGCAATCTCAATCAGCCCGCGCTCCAGCGCTTTGGCGACCTGATCGGGGCCCATAACGTCGTATAAGGCGTCGTAGAGCGGACGGAGATATGGATCTACCTTTTCCTGCAAATCCCCTGGAAGGAAGCCCAGGCTCTCTCCAGCTTCCACTGCCGGACGGGTAAGCACTATTCGTTTCACAGAGCCTTCCTTCAGCGCAGTAACGGCCAGCACCACTGCAAGATAGGTTTTGCCGGTACCGGCAGGCCCGATGCCGAAGACGATGTCCCGCTTTTTGATCGTGGTCACATAATGCTTCTGGCCAATCGTTTTGACGCGGATGGGCTTGCCGCGGAAGGTTGTCGTAATTTCACCCTTGAATAAATCAAGCAGCTGGTCGGCCCGGAAATCCTTCGCCAGCTCCACCGCATACTGAATATCCCGCTCACTGAGTATGTAGCCGCTGCGGATCAGGGAGAGCAGCACACCCAGCAGCTGTCCCAGCATGTCCACTTCCCGCTCCGCACCGCGAATCGTAATTTCAGCTTCACGCGAGTCAATTACGGCAGGAATTTCACTTTCGATTATTTTTAGAAAACCATCCTGCGGGCCGAACAGGGATTGCGCTTCTCCCGCATTTTGCAAAGATATACGAATGCTTGCAGTCTGTTCTGACAAGTAGCCTCATTCTCCTCAGTTGTTTACTATTGGAAGTTCTTGCGTAATTCTCTCTTCCACTTCAAAGAGCACTTTCATATAAACTTTACCATTCTCTTTCTTCTCATGCAAAATTTTTTGACTTTTAATGGTGCTGTCTGTGCCGTAACGGGCCAAAATATCATTCTTCGCCTGCGTAACCCCTTCCTCGCGCGCAGCCTCTGGCGTCAATGTTTCGGCAGTATCCAGCACCTCCATTTCCTTCTCGGTCAGCAGCCCCAGCGGCAGCTCAAAAGAACGCCAGGTCAGCGGATCATGCTCCGCAAGTGTACGCGATTCCGCAAAGTCTGATTTGCCGTAGCCCCACAACTGGACCGCCCATTTGCCCAGCACCAGATAGGTGCGGTCCTTCCGCTCTCCTGTGTATGAGCTTCTCGTCCGCTTCAGCGGCACCTCTATATTGTATTCATGCCAGACCAGGCCTTTCACCTCGCCTTTGGCAACGACATATTCCATATTTTCTTCATCCCCAAGCGCACCGGAAATCAGGATTTGCCCTTTTTTGACCCGGGTATTGCGGCTTACCACCGGCCTGCCCTGTTCCGCGTAGATTTCGGTCACCACCGCATCAGTCCTGCTGACCAGGTGACGCTGGGTGAGCAGCGGCTTATTCTCCGGCTGGTCGGATTCAACGATCTGGATCTTAACGCTCGTCCCCGTCCGCTGCACTCCTACCCAGGAAACACCTGAAAGCGTTGAGGTCAGCTTTTTGGAGAGCTTGTCCGGATCATCCATACGCCAAATCCACTGGAAAGGATATACGCCCTCATGGCGTGCAGCTTGCAGAATATCCTCGGAGGCAATCCGGTTGTTCCCTTCAATCTTGACCGTCCATATCATCGAAGACAGAAGGACCAGTCCAATGCCGAACAACAGCAATCCCGCGGCAAAAAACTTCCGTTTCCACAGCTTGGCCGCATTGAACGGCAGGCCCTTCCTGGCCGTGACACGCGTACGGCAGCCTGTCTTCTTCAAGAGCGGCCGAAGGGCAAAAAAGTCATCCAGCAGCAGGTTCAGGGAAGCGCCGTTCCCGGCAGGCCTCACATCCCAGATGACGATGTCCGCTTCAGTAACAGCATTGATAAACTTTTCCACCTGCGGTCCCGTCACATGCAGTGTAACGAACCCCCGCAGTGATGCCAAAGGCGGCTGCTTCATGAGTTCTCCTCGCTTCCCTTATATCTGATCTCCCCGATAATCCCCTCTACGGCCAGCTCCTGGCCCAGAATATTCCGGATCACCAGCCCCTCGCCGGAGATTTCCAGCGAGCCGTTCACTAACGCAAGCCTCAGCTGCTCGGAAGAAAAATGCAGCACGCCGCGGTGGTTCTCAATATACAGCTCTTTATTGCCGATCAGGGTGATTCGGGGCAGCTCCTGCAGCACATCCTGCGGAAGATCCAGTACCCCGTTTGTCCATCCCCGCAGCCTGCGGCCAATACGGGTCATAAGTAGACTTCTCCCCCTTCCTGCCTTCTGTACACCTTATGCGGGAACGCTATTGTTTATGAATTAGACGAGAGCACTCGTGACTTTAAACGCAGTTTTGTTCAAAAAAACAAGGGTATCCCAAAGCAGCAGGCATGTAACGGCTGCTTGGGATACCCTTGTAGTAAAATCATATTCCCGGAATCAACCGGGTCTTACTGCTAAACTCTCATCAGATCGGTTCAGATCTGCCTGCGGTGAGAATGGGGCTGCCTCGAACGCGGCGGACCCAGTATTTCCGCCCATATCAGCCCTTCCCGCAGCGCCTTGCGGTCAGCGGCAAATTCACGGCTGCCGCTAGGGCCGGAATCAGGCCGGGCCCCCTTTTTTCCTGTGCCCGCACCGGCTGCAGACCCGTCAAATTGCAGCTGCAGCCGTTCCAGCTCCCGCTGCATCCGCTCGGCACGGGCCTGCACCCCATCCTCTTCCCCTGCTTGCTCCAACGAAAGACCTTCGCCGGTATCATAATCGGGAGAGGGGGACTCCGCAGACTCCGGCCAAGCCGGAGAAGCGTCATACTCCGCCCCGGCTCTGGACGCGGCTGGCTGGCCCGGATAAGCGGTACTGTCTCCGGGGACAGGGAATCCGCTGCGCTCTTTGGTGCCGTCCCCGTATGCCGGCCTGCTCTTCGCACGCCGGCCGGGGTTTAAGGGATGTCCGTCCCCTCCGCCGAAGGTTGGCATTCCGCCAAGCGGGGCAGAGCCCCTATTTTTACCCGCCTTGTTCAAGCCGGAAATGATTGCGATGATGATAATCGCGGCTACGTAGATCAAGCTGCCCATGGGAACTCACATCCCCTTATTTATTGGTCGGACGGTTACTGTCGTCACCATCATTTAATTTGCCGAGCGAACCGCGCATTTGGGTGTCGGCTTCAATATTTTTGAGGTTCATGTAATCCATGACCCCAAGCTTGCCGGAACGCAGCGCTTCCGCCATAGCCAGCGGCACCTGTGACTCGGACTCGACGACAAGCGCCTTCATCTCAACGACACGGGCTTTCATCTCCTGTTCATGCGCAACCGCCATCGCTCTGCGCTCTTCAGCTTTAGCCTGGGCAATGCGTTTGTCCGCCTCAGCCTGTTCAGTCTGCAGGTAGGCCCCGATGTTCTTGCCCACATCAACGTCAGCTATATCGATGGAGAGAATTTCAAAAGCGGTACCGGAATCAAGCCCTTTGGACAAAACAGTCCGCGAGATGGAATCGGGATTCTCCAGTACGTCTTTATGGGTGCTGCTAGAACCTACGGTTGTTACAATCCCTTCGCCGACACGGGCGATAATCGTTTCTTCACCGGCACCGCCGACGAGACGGTCTATATTGGCCCGTACAGTCACTCTGGCCTTCACCTTAACCTCGATGCCGTTCTTGGCTACAGCAGCTACTATCGGCGTCTCAATGACCCGTGGATTAACACTCATCTGCACAGCCAGCAGTACATCACGTCCGGCCAGATCAATTGCTGCAGCCCGCGTGAATTCCAGGGGAATATCGGCACGCTGCGCAGCGATCAGCGCATTGACGACCCGGTCGACATTCCCGCCCGCCAGATAATGGCTCTCTAGCTGATTGATGTTCACACCCAGCCCCGCCTTAGTAGCCTTGATCAGCGGATTGACGATCCGGCTTGGCGTAACCCGCCGCAGTCTCATCGCGACCAGGGTTATGATACTGATTCTTACACCCGCAGCCCAAGCTGAAACCCATAGCATAACCGGGAAAAAGCTGAAAAACACACTCAGCACGATGATCACAACAACTGCGATCAGCAAAATAGTAATTGTAGACGCTTCAACCATACCTCTTCCGACCCCCGTAATAAATTTGTATTCTGTTCTCCTTACTCCGCAGTTTCTTTCACGACCACACGTCCGCCTTCGACCTTGATCACTGAAATGGAAACCCCTGCGGCAATAAAAGAACCCTCAGTAACCACATCCACCCGCTCACCATTCAGGCTGGCCGTTCCGGCCGGGCGGAGCGGCGTGATGCTGATGCCTGAGGCTCCGACTAGACTTAGCTTCTCCAACACAGGAACAAATCCCTGCTCCTTGGTAAGACTGTCCTGTAAAATAAACCTGTTCCAGATCCCCCGCTCCTTAAAAGTGACCGCTACGATCGCAATAACCACTGCCGCTGCGGCAAAAGCAATGCCCAGGCTGAATAACGCATGCGTATAGCTGTAAGCAGCCCTTACCACACCTGCAACGAGGAGTACTGAACCAAGCAGTCCAAGTATGCCAAAGCTCGGGACAAACAGTTCCAGAACCAGCATGACAAGTCCCAGGATGAACAGCAGCCAGGTCTCGGAACCGGCAAATCCTGCCACATAGTTGCCGAAGAAATACAGCGCGAAAGCCAATGTGCCAATGATCCCCGGTACACCGAAGCCCGGCACCAGCATTTCGATGACAATTCCCGCTATACCTATGAAGAGCAGAATCGTCATCACAATCGGATTCGTCAGAAAATGCGACATTTTTTCCGCACCGGTGTGCTCTACTCGAAAAATGTCGTCTGTAGCATACCCCAGCGAGGCGATGGCCTCCTCAGGTGTACCGGCAATGCTGTCCGCGTAACCGGCTTTGAGCGCTTCATCGCTGCTAAGCGCGATGATCTGGCCCTGTGCCTTATTCACACCAAGTTCAGGCTTGTTCACCACAATATTTTTGTCCATCATTCCGGCGGCTATTTCCGGGTCACGCCCGTTCAGCTCAGCGGCACCGACCATTTTTGATTTCCAGTAGGATACCAGCTTGGCATCGTCCACGCTGTCGCCTTTGCCGTCCACCAGGGAAGCCGCGCCGATCATGCTGCCCGGCTTCATGATGATGCTGCCCGCATTCAGCGCAATGTAACTGCCTGCAGAAGCCGCATCGCCTTTAATGTAGGCAGCGGTCGGAATTGTACTGTCGCGCACCATCATGCCGATCTGCTCGGCGGAGCTTACAAGACCCCCTGGGGTATCAATTTCCAGCAGAATCAGAACGGCTCCGTAGTTCGCCGCCTCCTGAAACCCGCGCGTAAGAAAGCTCTGCAGCCCCCTCTCGATCTCCTGGTCAACAGGTATGATGAATACAGGACCGCTTTTAGGCACTGCCGAAGCCGTTCCCGCTGCACGCGGTGCAGTTTGGTCTGCGCTTGCCGCACCCGCGAAAGGCAGCAAAAACAGCACCAGTAAAAGTATGGAAATACCCGCTGCAGCCATTTTACGAATTTTTTTCAAGGCCTTCCCTCCCTTCCTCATCTATTTCCAGCCCGTAATGCTTAGTACGCCCTCTAGGCATATGCGTTTCATAATTTGACCAGATAGAACAGCCGAAAAAGGGACACAGTATTTAACTATCTTATACTGTATCCTCAAAATAATCCGATAAACATATCCATATTTATCTTTGGGTAAACGAGTACAATCGGTGGCGCCGTGTTCCAAAAAGGAGGTCTTTCCACCGCCATTCGCCTGCCAGCAATTCGGACAGGAGACCCCCTTATTGGGGCAGATGAAGCGATTTCGCAGGTCAAATAAGGTGTTTATACCTCTCATTTGGCCCCGCAGGCCGGTTGCCGCGAGATCAGAGGTATTTATACCTCTCTTTTGGCTCCGCAGGCTGTTCGCCGCGAGATCAGAGGTATTTATACCTCTCTTTTGGCTCCGCAGGCTGTTCGCCGCGAGATCAGAGGTATTTATACCTCTCTTTTGGCTCCGCAGGCTGTTCGCCGCGAGATCAGAGGTATTTATACCTCTCTTTTGGCCCCGCAGGCTGTTCGCCGCGAGATCAGAGGTATTTATACCTCTCTTTTGGCTCCGCAGGCCGATTGCCGTGAGATCAGAGGTATTTATACCTCTCTTTTGGCTCCGCAGGCCGATTGCCGTGAGATCAGAGGTATTTATACCTCTCTTTGGCCCCGCAGGCTGTTCGCCGCGAGATCAGAGGTATAAATACCTCTCATTCCGACTCGCTGTGTCGGGATCCTTTCGAAAAAGCATACTCTTCATAAAATAGCGTCTTCTCTGTCCGCTCCACTTTGCAGAAGAATCCTATTTGTCCCAGACCGCCTACGCTTATGGCCTGAGGCTTAGTAACAAGCCGATTGTACAATAAAACGAAAAACACCCCTTATCAAAGGGGTGCTAGCGTTATATTATTGCAGAAATTGCAGAACCGCCTGGTTCACGAGTTTACCATCGGCGCGACCTTTTACCTTAGGCATCAGTGCGCTCATCACCTTACCCATTTCACTTTTCGAAGAAGCACCGGTTTCCTGGATGGTCTGCTGTACAATTACTTTAATTTCTTCTTCGGAAAGCTGATCTGGAAGGTATTTCATGATAATCTCGATTTCTGCCTTCGTACTCGCGGCAAGCTCGTCGCGACCCGCTGATTCAAATTCTTGGAGGGCATCTTTGCGCTGTTTGATTTCACGACTAAGGATATCAAGCACTTCGTTGTCGTCTAATGTTCTCTTCAAATCTATTTCAAGATACTTTATTGTAGAACGAACCATTCGAATCGTGGAGAGTGTGAACTTGTCCTTACTCTTCATCGCTTGCTTCATATCTTCGTTTAATCGTTCGCTAAGATTCATGCGTGGGTAATCCTCCTAAAACTTTCTCTTACGAGCAGCCTCAGACTTCTTCTTGCGCTTTACGCTTGGCTTTTCATAATGCTTGCGTTTCTTCACCTCAGCCAAGACACCATCCTTAGCAATGGAACGTTTAAAGCGACGAAGTGCAGCATCAATTGTCTCGTTTTTGCGAACTTTCGTTTCAGACACCAGTTTTCCCTCCCTCCGACCAGACCGTCCAAGAGCATAACAACACGGTTCATCAAATTTCATTATAGGTCAAAGCGAAATAAGGTGTCAACCTTCGTGTTATTCTTTTTTTGGGCCGGGTGCTTCCATATTTGATTTCTGTCAGGCGTGGGATGTCGAGTTACCGACAAGTGCGCCTAATTTGGCACCGCCAAGCAAGTGATAATGGAGATGAGGCACGGCTTGTCCGCTGTCCGGTCCACAATTATTGATCAGCCGGTACCCGCTGTCCGCAATCCCGAGCTCTACGGCAATTTGCTGTGCCACAGCGTGAATCTCGCCGATCAGCGGCAGGTCCTCTGGTGCAACATCATTCATGGAAGCAATGAACTTCTTGGGAATGATCAGCACATGAACCGGGGCTGCAGGTTCTATATCATAGAAAGCCAGAATCCGTTCATTCTCGAAGACCTTCTTGGAAGGGATTGAACCCTCAATAATTTTGCTAAACACGGTTTCCATGGAAATGCTTCCTCCTATTAGTTTTGGTGAGAGTACAGCAAGTTCATTCAGCTTGTGCAAGCCATGCTTGGGAATGACTTTTCTTCGCGGCATCATAATTTATGTCTATAATCATACAGGATAATTCCGGATTGGGAAAGGCGTCAGGGAATATGCGCATTGTATAAGTCACTTTGGGACGATAATTCGTCCGGATTTTTATTGCAAGCCTCGCAAAAAACCATAATATGTTTTTTATTACATTTGTTATTTAAAAATAAAACTATTGATTTTACTTTTTATGGTAATAAAATAAAGAAGCATTCTTTTCTGTAAATACATGAAAATGAAGAAGAAATGTAAATCCCAGAAAAAGAAGGGAGTCGTTATGAAATGAGTACAAGAATAGAGGATGCTGCTGTTAAAACAATTCCTAAAGGGGCTGATGTAGTTGTCGATAGTTTAATCTCTCAGGGGGTTTCGTACGTATTCGGAATTCCTGGAGCCAAAATCGACTCCGTATTTGATGTGCTGCAGGATAGAGGCCCCAAGCTCATAGTATGCCGTCATGAGCAGAATGCCGCCTTTATGGCAGCTGCGGTAGGACGATTAACCGGCAACCCCGGTGTATGTCTGGTAACCTCGGGTCCCGGAGCCTCCAACCTGGTGACAGGACTCGCAACGGCTAACGCAGAGAGCGACCCTGTCGTGGCCCTGGCAGGGGCTGTGCCCAGAAGCGAACGGTTAAAGCATACGCATCAGTCTATGGACGCCACCAGTTTATTCGAACCCGTCACCAAATTCAGTGCAGAGGTAGAGCATCCAGACAATATAGCCGAAGTTATGGCCAATGCCTTCCGGGATGCCAGCGGCTCGCCGCCAGGGGCAGCATTCATCAGTTTGCCCATGGATGTGCTGACAGGCGCGGCGAAGAAGTATGATCTGCACGGATTCAGTACTCCGCAGCTCGGCGCTGCTCCCTCCCATCTTATCGAAAGAACTGCAGCAGCCATTTGTAAAGCCAGGCTGCCTGTCATTTTGCTGGGCATGAAGGCTAGTTCTGCGGCAGTCACACACGCAATCCGCAATATGATCCGGGAGAATGATCTCCCGGTTGTTGAGACTTTTCAAGCAGCCGGAGCCATCTCGCGCGGTTTGGAGAATCATTTCATGGGCCGTGTGGGACTGTTCTCCAACCAGCCGGGCGATCTGCTTCTTCAAGAGGCCGATCTGGTGCTCACGATTGGCTATGATCCGGTTGAATATGACCCTCGTCTGTGGAATGGAAAAGGCAGCCGGCAGATCTGTCATTTGGATGACCGCAGGGCAGAAATCGATAATGACTACCAGCCACAGATTGAATTGATCGGCAATATTGCCCTTAACGTAGAAGCTTTATCCTTATCTTTACAGGGCATAAGACTGCCGGAGGAATCAATGGCTACTCTGAGACAGTTACGGAACAAGCTTGAACAAGACGGAAACACTTTTCATTCCTCCAGTCCTCATCTCGTGCACCCTTTGAACTTCATCCGCACGCTGCGCCAATTAATCAGTGACCAGGTGACGGTAACTTGCGATGTGGGGTCGCACTATATCTGGATGGCACGTTACTTCCGTTCCTATGAGCCGCGGCGGCTGCTGTTCAGCAATGGCATGCAGACCCTTGGTGTAGCTTTGCCCTGGGCGATTGCCGCTTCACTGGTGCGTCCGAACGAGAAAGTAATCTCTATCTCAGGGGATGGGGGATTTCTCTTTTCCTCGATGGAACTGGAGACGGCTGTTCGGCTGCATCTGCCGGTTATCCATGTGGTATGGCGTGACGGCTCTTATGATATGGTCGCTTTTCAACAAAGGATGAAATACGGAAGAACCTCAGGAGTACAGTTCGGAGATGTGGATATTGTGAAATATGCGGAAAGCTTCGGAGCTGTCGGGTTAAGGGTAAACCGCCCAGAAGAACTGAAAGAGGTGCTGCAGAATGCGCTTGAACAACCGGGTCCCGTGGTAATTGATATCCCGATTGATTATTCGGATAATATCAAGCTCGGTGAAAAGCTGCTGCCTCATTCCATGAACTGATTTCATCATCCAAAAAGGAGTTCTTCACTCATGAAAAATCATGTGATTTATCAGGCTTCTACAATGATTGCCCTGCTTAGCGGCCAGTATGACGGATCAGTCAGTTTCGGCAAGCTGAAAGAATATGGAGATTTCGGCATCGGGACATTCCATCAGCTGGACGGTGAGATGATTGCCTTCGACGGAGGCTTCTATCATTTGTACCCGGACGGCAGCGCCAGACAGGTAAGTATGGAGGAGAGCACTCCCTTCTCTACCGTGACCTTCTTTGAACCGGATCAGACCCTGCGGGTGCACACTCCTTTGACCCGAAGCGAACTTGAACAGGTGATAAATACGCTGCTGCCGAGCCAAAATATATTTTATGCGGTCCGTATCGACGGGCATTTCCGCGAGGTGCACACACGCACTGTTCCGCATCAAGACAAACCTTACAAGCCCTTTGTTGAAGTGACGGAGAACCAGCCGTCGTTCCGTTTCTCTGATGAAGACGGAGTGATCGCCGGCTTCTGGATGCCAGCGTTTGTCCAGGGGATCGGAGTATCGGGATATCATCTGCATTATATTAACGATGCCCGCAGCGGAGGAGGACATGTTCTAGACTTTATAGTGGAGCACTGCACGATATCGATTTGCAGCAGTGAGGATTTCCGGTTGAAGCTTCCGCACAATGATGGTTATTTAAAAGCCGATTTATCTACTGCTTCACTCAATGAAGACATAGCAGCCGCCGAAGGTTCCTGCTAAGCGGCTAATGGCTTAACCAGAAGTTTATTTGCACAAAAAAAAGAAACACCCTGCTCAGCTTAGAAAGCTGATTCGGCGGCGGACGTATGAAAAGGAGAAAGCTCCCGGTCATACGTCCGCCGAGGTGTTTCAAATGATGTCGGCTTAGCTGTATTATAACAAGGGGATGATGCTGTATCTGTGACAGTTATCACATTAACTGCCGGGCATCACATTTTCTCCAGAATAATCCGTGAGCCCCCGCCTCCCTGCTCTGCCGGGATGACAACCAGCTTGCGGGGCAGACGTGCTCTGAGTTCGGGAACGTGGCTGATGATACCCACTGAGAGCTGATCGTTATGCAATCTTTCGAGCGAAGTGATGACTGTATCAAGCAGATCGGGGTCCAGTGTGCCGAAGCCTTCATCCAGAAAAAAGAATTGCAGCGGATACTGCCCGCGAAGCTGGATCTGCGCCGAAAGCGCCAGCGCCAGGGACAAAGAGGTCAGGAAGGTCTCCCCGCCGGACAGGGTGGATACAGGACGCCGCACACCGCCATTCCCGTCATCCCGGATCACAAACCCTCCGCCGGAATCGACCTCAAGCGCATAACGCTGCTTGCTCAGGAAACGCAGCCGCTGTGAGGCGGCCTGGCATACCTGCATCAGCTGCTCCTCGGCAATATATTCCACAAAAGCATTTCCGCGCAGCACCGTTTGCAGCTTGGACAGCCGGTCCTGAAGGGCTGCATGCTCCGAACGTTTGCCTTCCAGCTCCATCCAGCGGATATGACGGTGCTGCAGATCTTCCAGATCACGTTCAGCGCGGGCCCGGCCCTGCAGTGCAGTCTCATCGTCTTCCTTGCACTTACGCAGTGTCTCCTGACTTTCCTGCCAGTCTTCTGCGCTCAACACAGCCCCTTCCAGCTTCTCTTCAATATTCCGCAGTTGGAGCAATGCTTCAGCTTCACCGTCACGGTGGGCCCGCACACGGGCAGCAGCCTCTGCCCGTTCCTCCGGCGCAAGTGCAGCGCCTTCCACCTCCGAGGCGGAAGCAAATGCTGAGGCCTGGAGGCAATCCTCCCAAACCGAGACTGCAGCCTCAGAATGCTCACGGGCGGACTCCGCCGCCTGACGGCTGATAGCGGCTTCCTTCACCGCATGCTGTGCTTGTTCTGCTGCCGACCGGTGAACCTGTCTGCTGCTCTCCAGTCCTGTCTGCAGCTCCTGCAGGCGCTGCTCACACTCTGCCAGCAAGGCAGCGGCTGCACGGCCGCCGGTCCACTGGAGCAGGCGCTGCTCTTTCTCCCGCTCCAGCGCTTCTTTGCCTTCAAGCTGTGCGTTCCACTGGGCCAAGTCTTTGTCCAAAGCTGCAATCTCCTCCTGCAGCGCCTGCACGGAAGTGCTCTTGTCATCCAGAAACTTGACACTGATCTCCAGCCGTCCTCTGATCTCCTCAGCCTGCTCATCCTTCTTCAGCATTTCACGGTAGGCATGTTCGGCTTCGTCCGGTGCCAGCTCCGGAAATAACTGTGACCATTCCTCCCGTAGCTGTCCCATCTGCCGGTCCAGCTCTCCGGCCTTGGCTGTCAGGCCTTGCAGCCACACAGCTTCGGCTTCCACCGCCGCAGCTTCCTTGTGCCCCAGCTGCTGCTGCTCCTGCAAGGAACGCTGCCACTCTGCTGCAACCCGGCGCAATTCACCGGAACGGGCCTTAAGCGCAGAGAATTCAGCTTCCAAGCGGGACAAGGCCTGCTCCTCAGGAACTGTGGCGGAGCTTGATGGAACAGGGCCTCCCGGGGAGACGGAAGCTGCACCAGGACCTGAAGAAGCCGAACCCGGTGATGAATCAATGGAGCTCAGGGCTGCTTCAGGGCTGGAAGAGCCCAAAGGCCGCGATAGATCAAAAGAGTCCAAGCCTGCTGCAAGGCTGGAAGAGCCCGAAGGCCGTGATAGATCAAGAGAGTCCAAGCCTGCTGCAAGGCTGGAAGGTCCGGCAGAAAGCGTAGCACCGCCGCGGTGCTCCATTCCTGCAGCCGCAGGTGCTGCGAAGGATTCTGCCGCACCTTCGCCGTATACCTGCTCCAGCCAGGCTAAGTCTTGCTCCAGCAGGCTGCGGAACCAATGCCGCGTTTCAGTCGCCCGTCTGCCCAGGGTCCGGGACTGTTCGAGCCGGCGTTCCAGCTCTTCCCGCCCGCCGCTGTCCTCTGCCAGCGCGGGCGTGGGGTGGTGGAGGCTGCCGCAGACCGGGCACGGCTGCCCATCCTGCAGTTCACTGGCGAGCGAAAGAGAGAGCCGGTGCAGCTCTTGGCCCTTGAGCGCCGCCGCAAGCGTGCTTCCATGAAGCTCCAGCTGACCGGCGGCTGCCTCTGCTGCGGCCTCCCCGGCCCGCAGCTGTTCCAGGTGCAGCGCGGCGGCGGCGATTCCCCCGCCGCGCTGCGCCTCCAGCGACCGCTGCCGTTCCCCGGCAGCGGCCAGCCGCGCCTCCGCCGCTGCGAGCACCGCGGCGCGCTCGGCGCGTTCACGTTCCGCCGTCTCCCGCTGGGAGGAGGCGGAACGCAGGCCTTGCAGCCGCTGCATGGCTTCCTGCAGCGACTGCCGCTCCTGGGAGCGGACCGCTAACGGCTGCAGGCTCTGCTGCAGCTCGTGCTGGCGCTTTTGGCCCTTGGCCAAAAGCTCACGCTCCCGGGCCATGCTCTCCCGCCGGGCAGCCAGCCCGCGGGAGGCCTCGTCGCGGCGCTCCAGCACCGCTGCGCGCTCGTGCCGCAACCCGCCGAGCTCGGCTTCCAGCTCGAGCGCGCGGCGGTACGTATCCGCCCCCTGCCGGAGGGCGGGCTCCTCCGCAGCCAGCGCAGCCTGCGCAGCCGCTTCAGCTGCGGCCAGCTCCGCCGCCTTCCGCTCGGCGGCGGCAGCCTGCACCTCCTGGCCCTCCGCGCGGGCCAAGCGGCTCTTCCAAGCTTCTTCCGCACTGCGCCAGGCCTTCAGCGCAGGCAGCATCTTCCCCGCTTCATCAGACTTGCTGAGCTTCTGTTCCAGCAGGAGGATGTCCGCCTCCTGCGCAAGCAAAGCCTGAAGCTGCTCCTCGCGCCGGGCGCGCTCGTCCTGCAGCTCGCGGATGCGGGCATAACGTTCCGCCCGCTGCACCGCCTCATCCAGCCGCTTGCGGCAGTCTGCCGCCTGCCGGACCGCTTCCTGCAGCCGTTCGGCGGCGGCCTCAACATCCGCCTTGCCTGCACTGCCCAGCCCCTGCTGCTCAGCCTCCAGGGCCCGCAGGGCCGCCTCGTTCTCCTTGACCCGGCGGCTGAGCTTCAGCGCCAGCCCGTCGCCATACTGCTCCAGATGAAAAAGTCGCTGCAGCATTTGCCTGCGGTCCACGCCGCGCAGCGACAGAAATTCGGCAAATTTCCCCTGCGGCAGCACAACGGCACGGGTGAAATCATCCATTTTGAGCCCGATATGCTCTTCCACGCAGCGGGTAACATCCGCAAGCTTGTCGGCCATCACGTGGTCCCCATCTGCGGCAATTTCAATGAAACGGCTGATCGTATTGCTCACCGACTGGTCCCCGGTCCGTTTGAATTTCCGTTCCACCCTGTAACGGCGGGGACCGGAAGAGGAAGTGAGCTCAAAAGTAAAAGCAACGCTTAGCTGGTCCTCGGAGTGGTTCATGATGCCCTGGGTCCCATTGACCGCACGTTCCACCTTCCCGTACATTGCCAGCGTTATCGCGTCCAGCAAGCTGGATTTGCCGCTTCCCGTCGGTCCGAAAATACCGAACAGCCCCGTCTCCGTCAGACTTCCAAAATCAATCTCCTGCTGCTCTCTATAGCTTTGGAGTCCGGCTACTTTTAGTAGAATTGGTTTCACTTCAGTTCTCCTCCCCTTCCACAGGCTCACGCCGCTCTTCTTCCGCCAGCTCCAGGAACAGCTCGATCAGGCTGTCCTCAGGCTCTGCCCCGCCGGTCTGCCGCTGATAGAATCTGCGGAACAGCTCCTGCACCGGCATGCGCGAGCGGGCCATCTCCTCAAGCTCCTGCTCCATCTGCGGATAAACCGGGCGGATATGTATAATCCCCTCGCGGGATTTGCGCAGCCGCTGGATATCATTCAGCGACATCGCTTCCGTGAGGCGGAGCTCCAGATCAATAAAAGCTGTGGCGTCCCGGCCTTCATCCAGCCAGCCGTAGACCTCCTGCAAACCGCCGGAGGACTTCCAGTTCACCAATGGACGGCCGCAGCGGAGATATATTTCCTCGAAAGAGGGCTCGCCTCCAGGCGCAACCTCAATCATTGCCACGGACTTCGCCTGCCCGGCTTCGGAGAAGCTGTAGGCCAGCGGCGATCCGCTGTAACGGATCATGTTGCCGCCTTTTACGCGCTGGGCGCGGTGAAGATGCCCAAGCGCTGTATACTGTGCACCGCATGACAAAGCTGAAGGATCTACAGTGTACGCTCCCCCGACCTGAATAGGCCGCTCGGAGTCACTCTCCACTCCGCCCAGCACATAAATATGGCTCATCGCCAGATTGACGGTCTGCGGCGTGAATTCCCGGCCCAGCAGATTCATCAGCCTGCCAACCCGTGCACTATAGGCAAGGCGGAGTTCATCTTCCCCCGCATCCCCGGCAAGGAGCTCGCCAAGCCGTGCTTCTGAGGGATAAGGGAGCGCAGCGATTTTGGCAACCTCGCCTGTACGTACGGCATGAACCGTCACCGGTTCGGAGGTAGGCATGCCTACCAGAGTAATGCCTTGTCTGCGGACAAGCGGGGATACGGACGCGACACGCTCAGGCTGATCGTGATTGCCGGAGATGACCACAAGCGGCCTGCCATTTGCCGTTAGCCGGGCGGCTGCATCGTAGAATAACTGCTCCGCCGCTGCCGGCGGATTCACGGAATCGTAGACATCTCCCGCCATCAGTATAAGATCTGCCTGGGAAGCATCGGCAATCTCCACCAGCTCATCGATGAACTGCTCCTGCTCCTTCTGCCGGCTTCTTCCTTCCAGCATCCGCCCCAGATGCCAGTCCCCCGTATGCAATATGCGCATTTACACCCTCTTTTCCCCGCCCGTCATGCGGCTTTGATAGATAAATAAATTAATAAATTGATACATTGCTCAATTTGCTTGATTAGCAGATTAATAGTTTGATTGATCGAACGATAAATTGATAGATTGATAAATCACAATCATATCCAATGATAGATTTATAGCTTCACTGCATGTCCGCCGTCAAAAAAGTACAGCCAGATCTCACGGACCGGCTCCCCCAGAATGTCCAGCAGCGCCTTGCTGTAGAGCTCCAGCTGAAAACGGTATTTCTCCTTGAGCGATTCCAGTCCCCCCTGATGTTCCAGCACAGCATCGGTCTTATAATCCAGCAGAATCAGTTGCCCCTCTTCCCGGAATAGGCAGTCGATAACGCCTTGAATCAGGACAGATTCACCAAAGGATGCGTTTCCTGCAGGAGTTTCGAGCCCCGATGCCGCTTCATTCAGATACTCAAGGCCATGATAGGCTTTGCCCGCCGGCACCATATAGCTGAACGGCTGCTCTCTTACTTTCCATGAAGCTCCGATCAGTCTGCGGCCCATCTCTCCTGTGTAAAACGCCTCAATATCACTAATTTCAACAGCCTCAGCCTGCTCGCCGGTAAGAATGGCTAACCGCGTAAGACGCGCGATTGTAGCTTCCAGAACAGACCGGTCTACCTCACCTTCCAGCGGCACATGCTGCATAACGGTATGGTAGGCTGTCCCCCGTTCTGAAGGCGACAAGCCCCGCTTCTCCATAAACTTCGGACGCTGGAGATGCAGACTGTCCGTCCCTGCCGTCCTACTAGCCAGGCTGTGACCCGCACCAGCGGGCAGGGATTCTTCCAGCAGGTCGTATGACGGCTGCTCCTGCATGGACAGCATCGATTTCAGTTCGGTGACAGAGGTTTTAGCGGGAATCCCGGATGCGGCTGCATAAGGATACACCCACTTCAGGCGTTCGGTTACTTCGGCCTCTCTTGCAGCGCTCCTCTTGGGGACACTGCGGCCGTGCCGGAGGGATTCAAGCACGGCCTGCCGTTCCTCATTCTGGTCCCCAGTACCAGACGCAGCCAGGGCTGACCCGGAACTGAGCTCCTGTGCGTTCACCGCAGAGATGCTCCAATTGGAGGCATCGCCATGGAGCACCGCAGATACAGGTCCATTGGTTCCTGCCAGCTTGCGGAGGACAGCTGCGCTGGGATGGCGGATCAGCGCCGGTCCCACCCAATCCAAATAGCTGCGGCCCCGGGCCAGCATATGGTCCTCCAGCAGCATTTGCTCCCGGCCCTGCACACTGCTCCAGCCTGCAAGGGTACGGGGTAAATCCCGCACGGTGCCGACCAAGATCATCTTGTCGCGCGGCCGGGTTAATCCGACATAGAGCACACGCATTTCCTCGGCCAGCAGTTCCAGACGTGAACGGCGGCTAATCGCCAGATAAGGCAGTGTTGGATAACTGACCCGGGTCTCCCGCTCTACAAAACGCGGCCCGAATCCGAGCTCTTTATGCATCAGGAAGGGAGAATACAAATCCTGGCGGTTGAACGGCTTGGCCATTCCTGCCAGGAAGACCACGGGAAACTCCAGACCTTTAGACTTGTGGATGGTCATAATTCGGACCCCGCCAGCTTCCTCGCCGGTTCCTCCCGCTGCTCCCAGGTCGCCGCCGTTTTCTCTCAGCCGGCTGATGAATACCAGGAAACGGAACAAGCCGCGTGCATTGGTATCCTTCTCAAACTGAACAGCCCGGTCGTACAGCGCTGTAAGATTATTCTGGCGCTGAAAGCCTCCAGGCAGGCCGCCGACCCATTCCAGATAGCCGCTCTCTGCGTAGATACGCCAGATCAGAGTACTAAGGCTTCCCTGGCGGGCAGCAGTTCTCCAGCCTTCAAGCCGCTTCAGAAAAACTTGCAGCTTCTTTTGAAGTTTCCCGGAAATCTCCGGCATAGCCGCTTCTCCTGCCATTTTGCCTGCTAACGGACCGCCTTCTGCTGGGCTTTCTTCACTAGGTGCAGCGTGATCGGCTGCGTGGGCTGCGCCTGACTTGAACGCATGATGTTCGCCAAGCCCATTCTCTGACTCAATCCGCTCTCCGGCAGCCGCCAGCACTGCATCGAAAAAAGAACCATCGCTGCAGAGACGCACCGCTGCCAGCTCTTCCTCGCGCAGATTCACTACAGGCGAACGGAGGACGCCGGCCAGCGGAATATCCTGCCTGGGGTTGTCCACAATCTGCAGCAGCGAAAGGGCAATTTCCACTTCGGTAGCCTGAAAATATCCTTTGTTCTGATCCCCATATGCCGGAATGCCCTCCAGGCGCAGTTCTTCGACCATCAGCGGAGTCCAGATCCGCGCCGACCGCAGGAGAATGACAATGTCTCCGTAAACAACCGGCCGCATGATCTTCAAGGCTTTATCATAGATCATCAGCGGCTCACCGCCGCTCATGCCGGTCATCTGGGAGATGCGCCGGACGATGGCTCTTGCTTCAAGCTGTGCGGTTTCACTTTCCATTGCTTCATTTTCTTGCGGAGGAAGCTCTCCGTCCTCTGCAGTTTCCTCAGCACGTGAAGATAAGGATGTTCCCCGGTCAATAAGCAGCAGCTCAGGGGCAAAATAAGTATCCGGCCCATTCTCTGCCGCACCCGGAAAATGGGCGCCGTAAACCAGCTCGGCCCGCTCATCGTAGCTTATTTCAGCAACCGTACTGTCCATAATCTGCCGGAAAATCATATTCACGGCATTTACGACCTCCAGACGGCTGCGGAAATTGCGGGCCAGATCAATTACGGAGCCGCCGCCGGGCTTGCCCGGTTCAAGGGCTTCAACAGCCCCGGCAGCCTCCCGGCTGCCGGTTAAGGCATCATTGCTGCTGTCCGCGGCTGAACCAAAGCTCTTATACTTATCCAGGAACAATCCCGGCTCCGCCAGCCGGAAACGGTAAATGCTCTGCTTCATATCTCCGACCATAAAACGGTTTCCCGGCGATTCCCGGGAAATCAGCCGCACAATTTCCTCCTGCACGCTGTTCGTATCCTGATATTCATCCAGCAGTACCTCGTCGAACTGGTCCCGGTACTCCATAGCCGCATCTGAAGGCAGCGAATGTCCGGGTTCTGAATCTTCATGCCGCAGGATTTGCAGGCAATAATGCTCCAGGTCGCTGAAATCCACCAATCCCCGGCCTGCCTTCTCGATCCGGTAGCGTTCCCCGAATTCGATGACCGTCTCAGCCAGCTCGCGCATCAGCGGGGCGGCCTCATGCAGTTCACCCAAAAAGGCTTCGGCGGGGCGGCCAAAAAGCGATTTTTGCAGCTCCAGCAAGCTTTTCTTCACATTGTCGCGCAGTTCCTTAACCCGCTCCTGCAGCCCCGGGTCGGTCGAATCCTTCTTGCAGGCCTTCAGCTTCCCAAACGATATTTCGATAAAAATATCATACAGCTCAGCCCACGGACGGAATTCCAGCGCTTCCTGCAGCGACTGCACCATTTCCAGATCCGCAGCCAGATTGTCCGCGTAGGGGGCAGGGCCGCCGGGCTGCAGGGCAATTTCCCGGCCCTGGCGGAGCTGGCTCGCCGCCCCGTCCAGCGTGAGCTTCGCTTCGGCCAGGATGCTCTGCACCCATGACGTGCGGCTCAGGGCATCTGTATCCGGCAGGGAGAAATCCGCTGCGGTGTCCCGCAGCCACAGTGCCGGCCAGGGATGGCTCCGCGCAAAATCATGCAGCCGCTGAATCAGGGAGTGGACGGCATCATCGCTGCGCTCGCCGCTGAACCAGTCAGCCAGCCGCACAAATACTGTATCCTCCCCGTCTTCGGCAACCTCTCCATATTTCTCTTCCAGCAGCTCCTCCAGCAGCTCCTGGCGCATCATCTCCGCCTCATGCTCATTCAGAATCCGGAAGCCCGGATCAATGGGGATGAGCTGGTAATAACGCCGGATCACCTCCAGGCAAAAGGAATGCAACGTCGTAATCGAAGCTCTGCCAAGCAGGGCAAGCTGACGCCGCAGATGCTCATTGCCATGGTTTCCTTCTTCTTCCCCGGAGCTTTCTTCCTCCAGCTTCCGTTCCAATGCCTCGCGGATGCGCTGCCGCATTTCAGCAGCCGCTGCTTTGGTAAAGGTAGCCACCAGCAGCCTGTCCACACTGAACCCGTTCTTCTCATTGCTGATTTTACGGATAATCCGCTCCACCAGCACCGCTGTTTTGCCGGAGCCCGCTGCTGCCGCGACCAGGATATCGTCACCGCTCTCGGCAATGGCGCGCCACTGGTCATCGCTCCATAGGCTGCCTTTTGGTTTCGGTTCTATTTCCGCTCTGCGTATCATGGCTTCTCTCCTCCTTCGCGGGACAGCAGGTCCCAAATGACTTCCTTGCCCGGCTTGCCGAGATTGTTGTAGGCATTGCCTTCCACGGCCTCATCGAATTGGCATACCGGCCGGAAAGAGCAGAAGGTGCAAGCCGTTTCCTGTTGTATCCGGTAGGGCTGGATCGCTACATCCCCTTCAGTAATGCGTGTCCCGATATCAGAGATGGTGCTGCGCACGGAGGACAGCAAATGCCCCCACTGCTCGGGAGTGGCCACCGAAGCGCTGCTGTAAAAGCTCCCGTCGCTCTTCAGCGCCACCGGCACGATTGAAGAATGTCCCTTATCCAGAGCGGTATCCATCAGGGAGACCACTTCACGGTCCGCTGTAAGCAGCCCCTTCATCTTGAAGCGCTTCATCAGCTCCTGCTCTGCCTGCTCGCGGTTCATGCCGTTCGCTGAAGTCAGCAGCGGATCATGCACATGGAAATAGAGCGTTCCTGCCGGCAGAGCGGTTTGTCCAAGCCACTGCTCCGAATACGTAAGCAGAACATCCAGGTAGGTCAGCATTTGCAGGGACAGTCCGTAATAGACCTCATGCAGTTTGAGGTCTTTATGGCTTGATTTGTAGTCAATGACCCGCAGCAGGATGCCCTGTTCGCCTTCAGCCATGTCCACACGGTCGATCCGGCCTACTACCTCCATCACACAGCCGTTCGGCAGTGTAATCCTCAGCGGCGGAAGATCTTTGCCCGGGCCAAAGTCCAGCTCCAGCCCCACCGGCTCAAAACTGCCTCTTCTGGCATGTTCACCGAGGATGACAGAAGCACGGCCGACAATATTTTTGAGCTTGCGGGAGATATACCCGTAGCGTTTGCTGCTCATTAGAATTTCGCCCTGCAGGAGCGGAGAGAGCCGGTCCACGGTCTCTCCGGCTTCACGGCGGCATTCCTCCGCAGACATGCTTCCCCAGCTCCGTCCCTGCTTCTGCAGCCGCTGGGCCATATCGCTTAGAGCGGCATGGAACAGTTGTCCAATGTCCGGTGCCTTCAGCTTATAAAGCTGGCGTTCTTTCAGTCTCAGGCCGTAAGAAGCGAAATGCGAAAAGGCACAGGCCACGAACTTCTCCATGCGTGACACACTTCCGCGAAGCGTTGTTCCGCCGTACAGACGCAGACTCGTCTCCCGCTTCAACCGGATTCCTTCGTTGCGGTAGAACAGGGAGCCGAGCAGCCGTTCCAGCTTCGGTCCATGCTCCGCATCCGTGATAAACCAGTTATAGACATCCCACCAAACTGCCGGAATCTCCACCCCCTGGCGATATTGCCGAAGCTGCATAATGAGCATGCGCAGCGTCTGCTCCGGCTGGCTGACAAAGCTCATATGCAGTGCTTCCAGGTTCTCTGTATCATCTGAGCTTCCAGCTGCAGACGATGGAAAGCCGGAAACAAAATATTCTTTCAGCGCTCCAGGAAACATGCCGTGCAATTGGCGGATGATTTCCGATGGCAGCAGCGCCTTACCTTCTTCATCAGCAGTCGCATAGCTGATCCAGAGCTTGCGGCTCGCCGTAGTGAGTGTATTGTAGATCAGAAAGCGCTCATCCAGCAGCTTGCGGGAAGAACCGGGAGCAAGCTCCATGCCCGAATTCTCCAGCAGCAGGCGTTCTCCTTCCGAGAGAATGCCGTCTTCCTTGAACTGGGCAGGGACAACGCCTTCATTAAATCCCAGCAAAAAGGCATATTTGACACCCGATACCCGGGTGCGGTCCATAGTCCCTACCAGTACCTGATCCAATGCGGGGGGCACAAGCCCCATCTTCAGTTCAGCCAGACCTGTCTCCAGCACCCCGGCGAAAACATCAAACTCCATTCTTTCATTGCCCATCATCTCCGCAATCTGATCCAGAAGGTCCAGCACGGCACCCCACAGCTGCGTGTGCTCCCGGGCTGCCTCAGGCTGTCCAAGCTCCAAAGCCTGGGCGCTCATCCGCTCCAGCTTGCGCGCGGCATCCATATCCTGCAAAAGAAAGTATACCGCTTTGCACAACTCCAGACCGCTGCGGCTTTTTTTGATCCGCTGTTCAAAAGCCTGCAGCGGACCCGTAATCACCTCACGGCACGCCTCCATTCTCGCCAGCAGCTCTTCATCCACAACTCTGGCACCCTCCAGGGAAAGGCTCGGAATTCCTTTCCAGGACCGGCCATCCGTCCAGCGGTAGCCCTGGATGCCGCAAGCCAGCACGTAATTCTCCAGCGCATCCATATCCGCTCGGGTTACACTGCGGTCGAGCGGCAGCAGCAGCTCTGTCTTCACACAGCGGAACACATCCTCATACCGCCACCGGCGGCGTACCACATCAAAGGCAGAGCGGATAAACTCCACCAGCGGATGATGCAGCTCGTTCATTTTTTGGTCAAGGAAGAACGGGATTCCGTAATCCTGGAAAAGAGGGGCCACAAGCTGCTCATAATCGGCAATATTGCGCATGAATACAGCCATCTCCCCGTATTTCACCCCTTCCTCACGGGCCAGCCGGAGCATTTCCCGCAGGCTTCCTTCCACCTCGGCTCTGCGCGAAGCTGCCGCTGTAAGGGTAATGGCCTCTGCAACGGCAGAAGCTGTACCGCTCCAGCGGTTCCGGCGTCCAAACCCCCGCTCCAAGTGGGCAAGAACAGGACTCCCGGCAAACCGCGGCAGCACCGGCGGCGCCAGCAGCTCGTCCCACACGGACAGCCTCATTTCCTCAGCCATCCCGCGCAGCTTGATGTAGGAAACCGCGCTAGGATGGAACAGCTCCAATTCATGAGGCTGCAATCCCGGAGGATAACTCCGGTCCAGTGTCAATGAGATCGTAACCTTAGCGGCATACTGCATCAGCTCCCGCAGCACAGCAAACTCCTGTGTGGTGAAGCCGTGAAAGCCGTCGACCCAGATTTCCGAACCCCGAATATAGGAGGATTCCTGAATATGTTCCGCCAGCTCAGCAAGGCGGTCCTCTTCATCGATGTACAGCTGGGACATTTCCTGTTCCAGCTCGCTGAACACGATATGTAAATCTTCCAGCTTGCTGGCAAGAATTGGACTCCGCAGGGCGGAATCCGACATCCCCAGCAACTGCTCCTCCAGATCGGCTGCCCCCAGGCAGCAGCGCTTCAGCTCGGTATGAAGCTGGCTAAGCCGCTCCACAAAACCCGGCCTGTCACTTGATGCCCCGAACAGCTTCAGCTCTTCCTTGCGGCGGCTGATAATCTTGTAAATCAGCATCTTCTTGCCTTCCTCGCTGATCGGCAGGCTGGCGCTGCCCCCGGTCTCCTGCTTCACCCGGTAGGCCAGCCGCGAGAAGCTCAGGGTCTGGGCGCGGATGCTGCCCTTCGTCTTGCCCGTCTTCAGCAGCCCTTGCTCCGCACCGAAGGAGCCCTGCTCCGGAACAAGCACGATCATCGGGGCGCCCAGCGGCTCCGCCTCAAGGCGTGAAGATACCGTCTCCCATATTTTTGTTGTCTTGCCGCTGCCCGAGCGGCCAATCAAAAAGTGTACCGTCATCACAGTAGACTCCTTCCATAGCGGAGAATAGGTTCAAAAATTACGTAAAACTAAAATTATCTAATCTATTTGGTCAACCCTACTATGACAATGCATTTGTTTATGATCCATTCAACGGAATTTTTGCTTTTACTTTCACCCGTGGCAGCTGCTTGGAATGAACCCTTATAACGACATTTCTGCCGCTCATTTCACCACCGCTGTCCGCCCCTGCTAATCCTCTGCATTCAGAAAGTAGAATACATATACTATATTGACACTCCCACAGCTAAAGCAGTGGGATTCTTGGGTGATTAAGTCGAAGTGCATTTCTGCTATCGAAGTATGACCCCAAGATTGGGCTGTGCCATCAGCCCTCCTAAGACAGTGCGTTTTAACATCTTAGGCTGATTGACTATGACCACCAATCACAGGTGCGTGAATGATATTCATTGCACCGACTTTATCACGATGCGTATGAAACCCGCATGGACACGAATATTTTCTATCTATCGCTTTATTTAGCGTAGAGCAAGATGGACATTTTTGCGATGTATACGCTGGATTCACATATTCCACTTTGATCCCTGCCATCTTTGCTTTGTATTCAATGAATTGTGCCAAGCGATAGAATGACCATGTATGCACATTCTTTTCGTTTTTACGACTTGTTCTTGTCGTTTTTCTGATGTTTGTCAGCTTCTCTAAGTGAATGACTGACACTTGATTCTTAATGGCAAAATTGACAATTTGTCTACTTACTTTATGGTCCTTATCTTTCATCCATCGTTGTTCTTTATGATCCAGTTTACGAATAGCACGCAGCTTTTTCTTCTTTCCTAATCCTTTTCGTTCACTACGGAACTTTCGTTTCATATATTTGTTTTCTCTACCATTTCCAAAAAATCTCGTCTTCCCCTCGCTAGTCACAGCAACAGCAGGGACTTTTAATCCCAAATCAATGCCTATTACCTGTTCGCCTGTGGTTGTCTCTGTAGGAATTTCAAGTGAAACTTGAGCAAACCATTTTCCTGATTTCTCAACGATTCTCATCAGACCACATGTTGCATTTTGAAGAAATTGTTGATCTCTTTCTGTTAAAAGAGCAGGAAAAATCGTCTTCTTCACTTTGTTGTCCACGATGATCGGAAAAGCAATAGAGGCATGGCCAATGGAATAGTTTTGATTGTTGATATAGTAGGTTGGTTTCCTTAGTATTGGACGCTTCTTTTCCTTCTTCGTTTTCTTAAATACGCTTTTAGCATCACGAATTGCTTGATTAAGTACAGCAGAAGGGAGTTTCGCTTCTACATCTTTCGTTGTGAGTTTGGGGAATGAACCTTCTTTTTCTGCTTGTTCTGTTAATGAATTAATCACTCGAATATATTCTCTGCTTAATAACTTTAATTCGATAAATTTAAGAAAGATTTTCTTTCGATATCGTGGACAAAAAACAAAGTGATAATGGATTAGCGATACGGTTGTGTTGGTTCTTCTATAATTTCCAACATTTATTGTATCAGTTTATGTTTAACATGATAACCAAAAAAAGTTGGAACATTAACATATCTTAGGACACGCCTCTCGCTATCATCCCACACCTAAAGGAGTGGGCCTTCTCGCTCAAAAAATTCTGTAATATATTGCGGGCTGAAATTCGAAAGTTTCAGATGAATCCGTCCCAATAGTATAGCATACCTCTCCCAGCAAGAACATATGTTTGCCATTCTTTTCATATATGCGTCAAAAAGAAGAGACCCATGATCAACACGGGCCTCCTCTGTTATTAACCTTCTCGGTCGTTATAAGGCGTTTATTTGCTGCGTACCTCAAAAATAGCAAATTTCAAATAGTGGCCTTCGTCTACACCGAGAATTTGCGGATGATCTTTGCCAGCGGCCCGCCACTCAATGAGACGGAGTACTTTGCCGGCATCCTTCGCCGCTTCGGCGATGGTATCCAGGAACAGCTGCGGCTGCATGTGGTAAGAGCAGCTTGCCGTTACGAGATAGCCACCCTCGTTGACGAGCTTCATGCCGTGCAGGTTGATGTCCTTGTAGCCGCGGCAGGCTCCAGCCACCGCACTTTTGGTCTTGGCAAAAGCAGGCGGATCAAGGATTACGACATCCCAGGTGCGCCCGCCGCCGGCAGTCATCGGCTTAGCGGTATCTGTTTTGGCGGCAGCAGGTTTGGCGCCTGGGTTAGCATCCGTTTTACCGGTAGCCCGCTCGGAGCGCTCTTCCAGACCTTTTACCTGATTGCGCAGGAAGGCAAAAGCATCGTCTACCACAAACTCCACCCGGTCGCTGAAACCGTTCAACTCAACGTTTGCTTTGGCGCTCTCGATGGCATGTGCGGAAACGTCCAGGCAGGTGACCTTCTTGGCTCCGTATTTGCAGGCATGGAGGGTGAAGCTGCCGGTATGCGCGAAGCATTCCAGCACCGTCGCACCGTCCCAATAAGGGAAGGTAACCGGCTTGCCGCTTTTATTGACCGGAAGAGTCTGAACCGTTCCGTCCTCTGCCGCAACCTCCTGCAGCGTGATCCCGCTGCGTCCGCCCCAGCCTTGGATCAGCGGAGCAATGGAAGCCCGGTTCTCGCGCTGGTCAAAAAAGTATCCTGTCTTCTGGCCCTCTTCTATATCAACGATCACCTTGAGGCCATTCTCACTCACCGTAATGTGGCGCGGACACTCCCCGTACAGCACTCCGGTTCTCTGTTCCAGCCCTTCCAGCTCACGGACGCTGACATCACTGCGCTCATATATGCCGCGCGGTACAACGACTTCCACCAGCGCCTGCACAATCTGATCGCGGCACTTGTCCATCCCCAGCGTCAACAGCTGCACTACCAGAACCTCGCCAAACCGGTCGATAATCAGGCCGGGCAGAAAATCCGCTTCACCATATACCAGGCGGTATGCATCCGCTCCCGGCAGAAACCGTTGTCTATGGCGCAGGCAGCTTGCAAACCGCTCAGCAAAAAAAGCGGTATCCATAGCCGCCAGCGGATTCCGGTCGAGAATTCTCACCCGGATCTGTGAAGCGGGATTGTAATAACCCGTCGCCAGATATCTCCCTTGATGATTAAGCACATCCACTAATCCGCCAGGCTGCGGCTCTCCGTCTACAGATGCTACCTCGCTGGCGTAGACCCAAGGATGGCCCTGCTCCAACCTTTTTTTACGGCTGCGTTCCAAGATAACTGATGCCAATACTTTCAACTCCCTGTTCTTGTTGATGAATTCTATACATGTCCACTTCGCTGCATTCATATATTGGTGTACAACCCCGTTCAAAGGAGCTTGCCCCTTATGATCCGTGATCTGCTGTTCCCTGTCATATATGGCCTTGTTATTTTCCTCGCCGGCATGAAGCTGATGGAAGCGGCGCTGGCGAAGCTCGCCGGCCCTCTGCTGACGCGAAGCCTGCATAAAGCAACCTCCACACCGTTAAAAGGCCTGATCGCCAGCAGCCTGCTGTCGGCGCTGCTTCAGAGCAGCACCGCCGTAACGGTACTGACCATCGGCATGGTTAATGCCGGATTGCTGACGTATGCCAGGACACTCGGCATCATCCTTGGCAGCAACATCGGCACCTGCCTGACCACGGAGCTGATCGGCCTGCAGATCAGCCAGATGGTCGCGCCGCTGCTGGTCGTATCGCTGTGCCTGTGGGCGGCGGCCGTCATGCTTGGCGAACTGCCGGCCCCAAGCCCAAGGGCAGCAGCAGCCTGCCGCAGGCTGTCCACACCGCTGCAGTTCACCAGCCTGGCGGCAGCCGGCTTTTCGCTTGTCCTCTGGGGCATCGCGGTCATGCAGTCAATCGGTCCTGCTCTGCAGGCCAGCGGCTTGTTCCGCTGGTTCCTGGACCATGCCGCAACCAGCGCGCTCTGGGGGCTGGCTGCCGGAGCCTGCCTGACGGCAATGCTACACAGCAGCGCGGCGGTCATTGGCATGGCGATGGGCCTCGCCAGCTCAGGCGTCATGCCGCCCGGGCTTGGCATCGCCATCGTGCTTGGCGCCAACGTTGGTACCTGCGTCACAGCCGTAATCGCCGCAATCGGCGGCTCGGCTTCCGGCAAATTTGTCGCCGGCTCGCATGTAGCGCTTAATGTCGGCGGCGCCCTGCTGTTCCTGCCTTTTATTCAGCAGCTTCAGGTCTTGTCCGCCTGGATTGGCGGCGGTCCGGCCACCCAGCTCGCCCATGCCCAGACGATCTTCAATGTCGTCTGCTCCCTTGGTGTGCTGCCGCTATGCTACCTGCCGGTATGGACCCGGTTGGAGAAACGGCTGCAATCGTAACCGCTTGTGCTTCCGGGGGAACCGGAAGCGCAAGCTTCAACAGGGACGCGCCAGCACGCCTGGCGCTGTATGATGCTGTATCATTATACTTCAATCCGCGCTGCAGTTCTAATGCTATTCAAGAACCATACGGCTGCGCCGTCCTTGACTGGATAAGGTAGCCGTTTTGGATTTCAGTTTAGCGTCGCCTGAGAACCTTTTATGAATCCATCGGCAGTTCCAAGTGGAAAAAGGGTAACTAATTTGCTCGTCCCACCATGTTCCGCGCAGGTTAAGTGGAAAAAGGTTAACTAATTCAGCTCATATCACTCCTGACGAAGGAATATGACCCAATTAAGTTTCCTTTTTCCACTTAGACCTTATATTTGTTGATTTCAGGGAGAAATAAGCTCCTTTTTTCCAACTAGCACTGCTCACTTGCTTTTTCGCAGCGTTAGTTGGAAAAAGGCTGCCGAATCCGATCGGCTCCGACTAATTTCTACTTTGGTGATTTATTGAAAAAACCCGCCACCCCCTTAAAGGCGGGTATGCGGGTTTATGAAATCTCTTATGGCAGGTTCCCCGTTTGAACGGAGAAACCAATTTATTTCACGGTAACAGATACCGTTACCGTTTTGTTATTGTATTTGCCCTTGATTGAGGTTGTGCCTTTACCAACGGCAGTGATGATCCCGGAAGCGCTGACCTTGGCTACAGAAGGCCTGGAGCTTGTCCATACCGTGCTTCCTGTGACCGTAGCTGTCTTGCCGGTATCATACAGAGCAGTTACCACTACTCCTTGCGAAGCGCCCGGCGCCAGCTTCAGTCTGGTTTCGCTGACCGTAAGCTTGGTCAGCTTAGGCACAACTGTGATCTTGACCGTTGCTGTAATTCCCTGGTAGGACCCTGTCAAAGTCGCTGTACCTTCGCCAACCGCTTTTACCGAAGTCCCTTTTACGGCAGCCACCGCTGAATTGGAGGACTCCCAGTTCATAGCGCCGGAGAAATTCGCCGTTTTACCGTTCGAGAAGGTTCCTGTCACCTTGATCGATTTGGAGGCTTTAACGTTCATTTCCAGCACGCTAGGTTCTACCAGCAGCTTCACAACCTTCTGCTCAATCGTTACCGGAATGCTGATGGTCTTGTTGGAATAGGTACCTTTCAGAGTCGCAGAGCCTTTGGCCAGCCCCTTCATCGTTTTGCCGGCAGCGGTCTGTTTGATTACCGCATTGCTGCCGCTGAACTCCCATTTAATCGTCTGGGTGACATCCAGCTCATCCCCGTTCTCCAGCACCGCCTTAACCCCAGGCAGCGGCGCCTCTTCGCCAATAACCAGACTCTGCGGATCTTCAGGCCCGATCAGCACAAGCACTTTATTCAGAACCGTCACTTTCAGTTCCACACTTTTACTGCGGATGGCCGAAGGAGATGCTGCTGCAGTGCTATTCTTGATCTTACCGGTAACAGTAACCGTGCCTGCCTTGCCGCCAACAAGCTTGCCGTCCTTGATCTGCGCGATCCCTTCATCGGCGGAGGTCCACTCGATTTGATCACTGATTTCAAGTTTGGTTCCGTCATACTTTGTCCCGCTTACTTTTGGCAGACTCTCGGAGTCCGCCGTAAAGAGCTCCTGCTCGGTTTTATCTGCAGTTAATTCAGTAAGGCTCGGCAATACAGTAAGCTTGAATGACTTGCTGACACCGAGATACTCCCCTTTGATCACTGTAGTCCCGACTGCTTTGGCCGTGACGGTAGCTGCAGCATCTTCTGAAGCCACAGAATCGGCTGTCACTGTCGCTGCCAGCTGATTGTCAGAGCTCCAGACCGTACGTGCAGATTGATTTTGGGACGAATTCACGGCATCCCGGACGAAAGACTTAACCTTAAGGCTTTCTCCAAGAAAAAGAGTCTGATCACCCTCGGGATTCAGCAGCAACGCCTCATATGGCGTACGCACATAGATATCTACTGATTTGGAAACCCCGAGATAGCTCGCTGTAATAACAGCCTTGCCTGTTCCTACTATTGTAATCTTACCGGCCTCTACCTTGGCAATGCTCTCATTCGAGGTTGTCCATTGCGCATCCGCAGCAATATCCTTTTCCGGGCTGCTTTCGGTTGCTTTGGTCACTGCGGACAATTGCACAGGTGAGTCGCCGACCAGCAGTTCCATTTCCTTGACGGCTGTGTCTTTCGCTTTATCCTTCAGCACAATGGCTGAATACGGGAGCTGCACCACAGCTTTGAAAGTGGCGGTCAACCCTTTGTATTTAGCTGTAACCGTTGACTTCCCTTCACCCACAAGGGTGATTTTGCCGTCCTCAATCGTAAGTACATTCGGATTGGAGCTGGTCCAGTCCGCATCGGCTGACACATCTTTTACAGAAGTGGCTGATTCTCCGCCAACGGCCTTGGCTTTGACCCGCAGTGTCTCTTCACTGTCGCCGAGTTTATAGTTGCCATCGGAGCTGCGCTCCAATGTTAATTCCTTGAAGGGATGGGTTACGGATACCTCAAGCGTAGCTATCGCATTGTTGTAGGTTGCTGTAATCATCGCAGTACCAGTGCTTACCGCGGTTAGCAATCCGTTGGCTACTTTGACAACATTCGTATTAGAAGAAGTCCAGATAGCCGCAGCCGTAATATCTCTTTTGGAAGAAGATCCCTCCAAGCTGGCATATACCTTAAGCTGCTTGGGTGTCTGTCCAACGGTAAGTTCTACTTTTGCGGAGCTGTCGAATTCAATGGAATTGAGGTCGCCAGTAGCTGCAAAGACGTTTACCGGAAAAACTGCAAAAGTCAGCAATATCATAATGAGGATCATTTTCGTCATTTTCCTGTACACAGTCATTGTTTCTCTCCTTAGGCATTAAAATTGTCGGTGCTCATTTTCCACACTCTTCCACTATATCGACAATTACGGCCTAAGTGTTTACCCTATTATCAGATTATTTTCAGTAGCAGCCAAATTCGGGACTTTCTAACTAGACGGTTTCACACCCAGCAGAGATAAAGCTTTTCGCAGAACCTGGATATTATTCGAGTACGAATGGGCTGTTCCCCGTATCCAGGCAGCCGCCGGATCATGCCATTCCACAGCGTTAATCTCCTCGGTCTGCGCCTTGGTCTCACCGCCTACAGACTCCACCAGAAAGTAATGAACCTCCTTATTCACTAAGCCGTGAACCGGATGCTGAAACGTATATTTAATCACATCAATGGGCGCTTTGATCACCCCGATTGTCCCTGTCTCCTCGCGGATTTCGCGCAATGCGGTCTCCTCCACAGTTTCCCCCTGCTCCATCTTGCCTTTGGGCAGCGAAATTTTGCCGTACCGGTCTACAATGAGCTGAACCTCCAGACCGTCCGCCCCTTTCCGGTAGACTACTCCGCCCGCTGAAATCTGTTTGTATGCCATATTCATCCTCCTAAAAGTTTTGCGGGCATCTTCTCCTCATTCCACTCTGCGCAAAACTTGTTTCGCAAGCGTATGCTCCTCTGATTATATTACCCTAATAGCAAAACAGCCCCACTGTGTGGGGCGTTTCGTTAAACACGCTGTGAAGTGAAAAAAACATGCTCATGTCCCCGTTCTATCCGTCAGACGAAGCCGGTTCAACGTTCACTTTCCGTCATTATGCCAAAATAGTCCTACTGCACAATCCGGCGGAGCCCGCTCCGGCTCACGCTGACCAGCTCACCACGGCATTCGTTCACTCCTGCCTCGGTAATCTTCACCTGGCAGAGCTCTCCCTGCAGCGAGTCATCGCCGCCGAAGAAGACCTGCAGATAGTTGTCGCTGAAGCCATGCTGTGTGCTGCGCCCGGGAGCATTCTTGGCCGATCTCTCGGCAATGACAGATACCGTCTTGCCGACAAACTTGCGGGCATAAGCCAGCTGCATTTCTTCTGAGAGGTCGATCAGCTGCTGAACGCGGGCGTTCTTGATGTCCTCATCCACCTGGTTCAGCATCCGTGCTGCCGGAGTCCCTGTCCGCTTGGAATAAGGGAATACATGCATCTCCGAGTAATTGACCGCCTTCATGAAATCGTAGCCGGCGCGGAACATTTCCTCAGTTTCACCCGGGAAGCCGACGATCACATCAGTGGTGATACCTACATCCGGCATCGCCTGCCGGATCAGCTCCATTTTGGCGTAATACTCTTCTGTCGTATATTTGCGCCGCATCGCCTTCAGCACTTCGTTATGTCCCGCCTGCAGCGGAATATGCAGATGACGGCACATTTTGGAGCTGCGGTTCAGCACCTCCAGCAGCTTCCCGTCAATCTGGCTGGCTTCAATCGAGCTGATGCGCACCCGCTCCAGACCATCCACCTGGTCCAGCTCCCACAGCAGATCGGCAAGCCGGTAGTTCTCCAGATCATCCCCATAACCTCCGGTATGAATTCCGGTCAGGACAAATTCCTTATATCCGGCTTCCACCAGCTGATGCGCCTGGGCCACAATCGACTTCGGATCACGGCTGCGCGACAAGCCGCGCGACCAGGGAATAATGCAGAAGGTGCAGAAGTTGTTGCAGCCATCCTGGATTTTCATAAAAGCCCGCGTCCGGTCGGCAAAGCCCGGCACATCCAGCTCCTCGAATTCCCGTGTCTTCATAATGTTGCGGACAGCGTTCACCGGCTGGCGGGATTCCCGGATGTTCTTCACATGGGTCATGATGTGCTCGCGGTCCTGGTTCCCGATCACGAGATCGACTCCTGGAATATCAAGAATCTCACCGGGCGAGGTCTGCGCATAGCAGCCCGTTACAGCCACAATCGCTTCCGGATTGCGGCGTACGGCGCGGCGGATCATTTGGCGGCTTTTTTTATCGCCTGTGTTGGTTACTGTACATGTATTGATCAAATAGACATCGGCGGGCCCTTCGAAATCAACCTGCTCGTAACCTTCATTTTTGAAAAGCTGCCAGATGGCTTCAGTGTCATAGAAATTCACTTTACAACCTAAAGTATAAAATGCTACGGATGGCATTGTTCAAGCTCCCCCCATTTCTCCGGATTCATATAAAATACAGGCTGCGGCTACCATGCCTGCCGTCTCGCAGCGCAGAATGCGCGGCCCGAGCCCGACAGACACGGCCCCGGCCTCTTCAGCCGCACGGCATTCCTCCGGACTGAAGCCGCCTTCAGGACCGACAACGACCATAACCTTACCTGGAGACTGCGGCGGCAAGGCGGACAGCCAGGGAGCGGCCGCGCTGCGGAGCTGCAGGCCTTCTTCTTTTTCATAACAGAAATACACAGCGTCATACTCCCCGAAGCTCTTCAGCAGCAGCTTCCAGCTAAGCGGTGAATGCACTTCCGGAACGATGTTCCGGTGTGCCTGTTCAGCGGCCTCTTTACAGATTTTGCGCCAGCGCTCCAGCCGTTTGCTCTCCTTGCGCTCGTCATACTGCACGATCGTGCGCTCCGAAAGGAAGGGGATAAAGCCCACCGCGCCGATTTCGGTGCATTTCTGGATTACCGTCTCCAGCTTGTCTCCTTTGGGCAGACTTTGGGCTACTGTGATTTTGATCCGCGGCTCATGCGTCATATCCAGCAGTTCCAGGATACTAACGGTCACTTCACCCATCTCAATCCCGGCAATCTCCACCAGCGCCTCCCGGGAGACTCCGTCGCTGACGATCAGCTTGTCCCCGGCCTTGCCGCGCATGACCTTAGCGATATGGCGGGCATCCTCTCCGCTGATGACTACCGTGTCCGGCTGAAACTGCTCCGGTGTTACAAAATAACGCTGCATATTCTCATCATCCTGTCCCTTATTCAGCATTAAAGCGGCAGCGTTCCTGCTTCCCCAGGTTCCCTGCCGCCGCTCTGCATACATCTATGTCCTCTAAAAATACCACGTTACATCATACAACGTTTGCCTGGCTGTGAACAGTCCCAGTTACAGCTTTCCATATCCAAACAGGCTAAGAAACATATTAATGAAATTATTTGCGATTTGCAGGGACCAGTCATTCAATGGCCCGATCGTATACGCGCTTAATCCGGGAATAAAGATAATAAGCAAAAAGATAAAGACCGTCCACTGCTCATACTGCTGCAGCTTGCCGCGGATCGGCCGCGGTGCGATATCCTCTATAATCCGGTAGCCGTCCAGAGGCGGCAGGGGAATCAGATTAAACAAGAACAAGAAGAAATTGAACGGAATGAACATGCCGAAGAACCAGTAAACGGCTCTTAACAATTGTTCATTTGCAATGGAATCCATTACGCCCGTTGCATAAAGTGCAGCATAGATCAGCGCACCGATAATACCGAGCAAAAAATTGCTGAGCGGTCCAGCTGCGGACACAATAACCCCCATCAACCGGGGCCGTCTGAAGTTGTCGCGGTTCACCGGAACCGGACGGGCCCAGCCGAATCCGGCAAGGAGCAGCAGGATAATACCGAACAGATCAAAGTGAACGGCCGGGTTCAGCGTCATGCGGCCAAGCAGTCTGGCTGTCGGATCGCCGAACTTATTGGCAAAGTATGCATGGGCGAACTCATGCACAGTAAATGCGATTACAATCGTAATCAGAAAAAACGGAAGCTGCTGCAGGGGATATACTAGAATTCGATCAAGTGAATCCATTTTTACCTCTTTCCGGCTGTAAACGCCACCCAATCTTCTTCACGGGATACTTCCATAATCTCAAAACCGGAAGACACCAGCGCTTTCGCCACGAGCTCTTCCTTATCCTTATAAATACCGGAGGTGATATAGATTCCGCCCGGCTGCAGGGCACGGTAGACATCATCCGTGAACAGGACAATAATCTCCGCCAAAATATTGGCGACCACAATCTTCACCGGGAGGGTAACGCCATATCCCGATTCGCTTCCCGGACCGGCAGAAACTGCCCCGGGTTCCAGCGGATGGCTAGGCCTTGCCGAAGGCCACATCTCTCCGGCTGCCGTATCCAGCGCCCGTTCGCCGCCGCCCAGCAGCGACAGAAGATCGCTTTCCTTTACTGCAATTCTATCCTGCAGACGGTTTAGCGCCACATTCTCGCGCGCACTGTTCACTGCCACCGGGTCCAGATCCAGCGCAAGCACCGACTTGGCGCCCAGCAGAATTGCACCTACGGCAAGAATGCCGGAACCCGTACCAACGTCGATCACCTCTTCGCCGCCTTGGATATGCTGTTCCAGTGCACGCAGGCACAGCGCCGTCGTTGGATGGGTTCCGGTTCCGAAGGCCATTCCGGGATCAAGCTCAATAATCTTTTCAGCGGAGTCTGCGGGGGTGTATTCTTCCCAGGTCGGCTTAATCGTCAGCCTGTCCGATACACGCAGTGGCTTGAAATACTGCTTCCAGGCATGTGCCCAATCATCCTCATCCACTGTTTTCCAGGAAATCAGCGCCTGGCCGGGGTCGATCCCGAACCCGCGCAACTCGGCAACTCTTGGAGCAAGTTCTTCTATAATATCGTCCATGGAGACAGTTTCGGCATAATAGCCTTTAATCACTGCTTCCCCTTCAGGGATATCATTGAGCGGTTCATCGTATAATTCACCGTAACGGGTGTCCCGTGTTTTGTTCAGCGTTCCCGATTCCTCAATGGAAACACCGCCTGCTCCGGCTTCATACAGCAGATTGGATATCATCTCCTGCGCTTCTTCTGTTGTATGTACCGTCAGTTCGTGCCATAACATGTGTGTGGGTCCTCCTAAAAGTTTTGTAACCATTGAACATTTAACAGTATACCATTTCTTCCCCGGGTAGCGCCAAAACTGCCCTTCAGATGTCCGAACCCCGCTTGCTGCTGTGGCAAAAGCAATCCGTCGTATGGTCATCCACCATGCCGGAGGCCTGCATAAACGCATAGCAAATGGTGGAGCCGACAAACTTCATCCCTTTTTTCTTCAGCGCCTTGCTCATCTGGTCGGACTGAGGACTGGTAGCCGGAACCTCAGACCGTGCTGCCCATTTGTTAATCACCGGCTTTCCACCCGTAAAACTCCAGAGAACTTTTGCAAAGCCGCCCGCTTCCCGGCTAATCTCCTGAAACACCGCAGCATTTTGAATGACCGCTTGAATCTTCAGCCGGTTGCGGATAATTCCCGTGTCCTGCATTAAAGCTTCGATCTTCGCTTCGTCATACAGCACGATCTTTTCCGGATCAAATCCGTCGAATACTTCACGGAAGTGCTCCCGTTTTTTCAATACCGTATACCAGCTCAGCCCGGCCTGCATGCCCTCCAGCATCATCAGCTCGAACAGCTTCCGGTCATCATACAGGGGTTTTCCCCATTCCTCATCATGATAAGCTATATACAGCGGGTCTTCATTGACCCAGCCACAGCGTGTGATCTGCAAAATTAAGTTCTCTCCTTTTTCAGCTATATGCCTCAGAATCAAATTAATCATACCATTTTCCTGTTCAAAAGCCTCCCTTACCCTACGTACGCAGCAGGGTTTCGTGGCAAAATAAAGAGGCGTCCGCACCCGCCTAGGGTTCTGGACACCTCCAACCTGCTAAAAAACAGTTTCTTCTTTATCCTAATCATCACTTAGAATTTAAGGCTGCAGCTGCACCCGCGTCTCTTTGCCGGGGTCGTCGGTCGTGTAAAAGTACATATATATCGATGCTTCTGTGTCTGAGAAGTCCTTATAGACATCAATGGCTTTATTGTTCCCGTCCCCGCTGAAATTGGAGGTTACGGGTTTACCAGGCAGATTTTTATAATTTTCGCCCAAATGAGTCTGGTTGATCCCCCCGAAATGAGGATCATCACTGCCCGTTTCGATGTACAGATCTTTTCCCTGCATGTAATACGTCCATTTCACAGGATAACCGCCAACATCGCGGATCAAGGTCTGCTTCTCGGTAGAGATATTCGTTAAAAGTGTCGGAGTTTTATCTTCGGTATGAATGGTGACTTTATATTTTCCGACAAAAGTAATCGGTGTGCTCTCATCGATCACCAATCCCGCAGGACGCTCAAAACGGAGATTAAGCAGCCCGGAGTCCTCCTTGGAATACCCAAAGTATCTCCCCTCAAGGGTCTTGCCGCTCACCTCTAAAGAATATTTTTCATATGGCAGCTGCCGTCTGAAGCTTTTGCCCTCAGTTCTTATGGAGAGACGGACTTGCGTGGGAGTAACCGACAATTTCTCAATGGTGTTATCGGTGTCGCCCGTCTCCAGCGGAAGCTGCAGTGCCTGGATATGCGTTCCGCTCTCCATCTGCTTTTTGCTTAATTTCAGTTCAAAAGACCAGGGTCCGGCAATGTTCCGCTCCTGCTTAGTGTACTCCAGCTTGAAGGTGGTCTGCCCTGCAGTGATATCGCCTGTTTTAAAATACTGCTTCATCTTGTATTCCCCATGGTCTCCCGGTTCGCCGAAGGTGCCGCCAGACAGATCCGCCACACGGGTTGTGCCGTTGTAGGCGACAAGCTGCGGGAATATCCCTTCCTTGTTCCTAGGATCGTCGAACGTGACGGCTGAAGAGAGCAGCAGCTTATCTTTGCTTTGGGCGAAGGGCTGGATTTCTATCTTGTGCATCCCCTCTCTGCCTATCGGAAAGCTCTGCGACTTCATGGATTCAACGTCCAACGGAATCTCCAGATCCTGCACGCTTACGGCCTTTACTGCATCTGCAGCCAAGGTTATCTGCTCTGTGTCCTGCCCGGGCACCCAATCACTCTCAAAATAGCCGTTATACCGTTTATTCTCCTCATCCCACTGCTCGTAATTATACTCCCCTTCCTTAGAACGCTCCTTCGCCCCCTGTAAGGTCATCCCCTTTACACTCCAAAAATCAGTGTCCGTATGTGCTCCGACATCCAGACTGTAGAGAATAACTGTGCGGTTCTCATCCACAATCGCTGTACGGAGAGTGAGCGTCACCCCGTCCCTGGTGATGGATTGACCCAGCTGCTGGCCAAGGTTCTGGTCCAATGCCGTCTGTATTCCCTCGTTGCTGCTTAGAAGATTGCCCCAGTTATAATGAACCGCCGCATATACAGGAACCGCAGCCACTAACACACTAAGCGAAGCCGCTGCAGCAATTTTACTCCAGTTCCTTGTCCGGCGGGAGCCCGCAGGTGCGCTGCTGCCCCGGAGCCCGGAAGAGTTGCGCTCTGCTTGTTCAATCCGTGTCCACATTTCCTCGAAATCGGGATATTTGACAGCCTGATCTTCATTTAATTGATGCTTGAGTGCATGCTCCAGCTTGTTCATAGTGTTCTCCTTTCCATTCCTGTTCCGGGATTCCAGTTTCCAACAGCACTTTCTTCATCAGCTTCAGACCCTTATGCAGCCTTGATTTGGTCGTTCCGAGCGGAATGGACAGGGCCTCAGACACTTCATTCAGACTGAAGTCGTGCAGGTATCTTAAGGTCAGCACCGCCCGGATCTTCACAGGGAGCAATTCCCGGTTGCTCTCCAATTTATACGCTCTCCTTTCCTGTCTTATCTGCCTATGTATTCAACAAACAAGCTTGGAAAAAGGTTCATTTCCTGCTTAAAAAAAAAGCAGCACAGCCTCCTCTATAATAAAAGGGCCTGCGCTGCGTATGTACGATCGTTAGCTGCTTGAAGGCAAAATCAGATGATGCTCAACACTTCGCGCGCCTGGTTGTCCAGCTCCTGCGCAGAGGTCGAGATCCCGGTAAACTCCTGCAGGGCGACTTCAATCTGCCGCTGGCCTTCCTCCACCGTGTCCTGAACCTGATCCATTCCTGTGGACATTCTGCCAATTTCCTCAGTGATCCCCTTGACACTCTCCCGGACCTCAGCGATGGAATCCTGCACCATGGCCGACAGCTTTCGGACCTCCTTGGCTACCACATCAAATCCCCGGCCGAATTCTCCGGCGTGAGCCGCTTCAATTGCCGCATTCAGCGCCAGGAGATGAGTCTGTGAGGCAATATCGCGTATCGTTTGCACCACGCCTTGAATATCCCCGGCTTTCGTCTGCAGATTGGACAGTGTCAGGATGTTCTCACTGGAGACGCCGGCAATTTTGTCAATGCTCAGCAGCAGCTCCCGGCTCCGCTCAATGCCCTGTTCCGCGCGCTGACTGAGACTGTCGGCCATCTCCTGCATCCGTTCCACCAGATTGCTCATATTGGTTTGTCTATTGGTAATATTGGTAGCGACCTTCGTCACACCAATGATCTGCTTGTCCGCCTCATCATAAATAGGCATATAAGTAGCTTCCAGCCAAACCGAACCGCCCTCCGAGTCCATCCGCTCAATTTTATCCTGAAAGCTCTTGCCGGTAAGCAGATCCTGCCAGAAGATTTCATAGTCCGGACTGTTCACAAATGCGGGGAAACAGAAATCCCGATGCTGCATCCCGTACATATCCTCCGATCTGTATTTCATGGTACTGGCGAACACCTCATTGACATAAGCCACTCTGCGGTCAAGTGTGAAGCGGATCAGGGCGATATTTTTCTCCAAGGCTTTAACAACGAGGGCATCTGTAACTTCCTGGGCTAATCCATTGTCCATCTGTGATTTCTCCCCGTAAACTCAATTTTAAATAGCTGCGGTTCGCCTGTTATCATTATCAGGCTATATTCCATATTAACGGTAAATTCGACCGATTGGATTACAAAAGTGACGAATATTCCCGAACCAAGCTCCTGGATGCATGTATTAAGAAAGTCTATTGCCAAGATGATACGGCCAGGATGAGCCTTAGTGGCGCGATCAGCCGTAAATTTTGTCTTGTAATGTCGAAATTTGTTTAGAGTTTGTTTAGAGCCATCTGATAAGGTAATTAAACTTACAATTTAATTTATTTCTACTACTGAGGAGGAAGCTTTTTGAACAAACAACAGATCGTAAGTTCTTTGCTGGCCATCACGCTTTTGGCGGCCCCTCTGGCATCGCCAAAGGCGAATGCCGCAGCCCTGTTCTCTGATATTAACAACTCCTATGCAAAGGAAGCCATATTGGAGTTGCTCGATAAAGGCATCATCAGCGGAATAGGGGACAACAGGTTTGATCCCTCAGGCCAGCTTAAACGGCAGGATTTTGCAATTATTCTCGCAAAAACGCTGAGTCTCGATACCACAACTATACCTTCCGTTCCCACATTCAGCGATGTGCCTAAGAGCAGTTATGCCTATAATGCTGTAGAGGCTGTCTATCAGGCCGGATGGATTAATGGTTTGGGAAATGGCCGGTTCGCCGCCGGCAGCCCACTGTCCAGACAAGATATGATCGTAATTTTTGTAAGGGCTCTGGGTATTGAAGCTTCCGACAAAAGCTCCTTCCTGCCGTTTGCCGACAGCGCAAAAATCGCCGATTATGCCAAGGCTTCGGTTGCAGCCGCACTAGAATATGGCCTCATCCAGGGAGAGGGCGGCAATTTATTCAACCCGGCCTCAAATGCGGACCGCCAGAGTGTAGCCTTGGTTGCCTCCAAGTTCATCAAGGTCAAAGAGGCTGCCGCAGCACCTGCTTCCCAGGCTACGCCTACTGTGACTGCAACACCAGCTGTTACATCGTCACCACAGCCAACCGCCACTCCTTTGACGGTCTACACGTCTGTTTATTATCCGGAGCAGACCGCCGCTCCTTCGCCGGAGCCAACGGCTGCCCCTACACCGGAGCCGACGCCTGTTCCTACACCGGAGCCGACACCTGTTCCTACACCGGAGCCGACGCCTGTCCCTACACCGGAGCCGACGCCTGTTCCTACACCGGAGCCGACACCTGTTCCTACACCGGAGCCGACGCCTGTCCCTACACCGGAGCCGACGCCTGTTCCTACACCGGAGCCGACACCTGTTCCTACACCGGAGCCGACACCGGATACAACAGCGCCTGATGTCGATGCAGCAAAATTCGCGGCTGTTGACAACTACAACGGAACCTTGGATCAGCTATATGGAGTTGAATCTGCCGTGAGTGAAGAAGGAGCGGTGGTCCAAGCCTATCCATGGAAAGATATTAACGAGAATGGATGGGCCGACAAAGATGAACTTAGTACAGCCATTCCACTGGGCGCTAGCCTTGCTGACGGTTCTGTGACCGCTGCGGACATCGGTGATTTTTCAGCCGGAAACTATACTGTCGTAATTACCGCTACTGATTCAGCGGGGAATGAATCTCCCAAGGATGCGGCACATGCTTTCAGCTTTTCATTGACCAAAAATGAAGTGCCTGACGTAACCGCTCCTGAAGTGGATGTGCTCAAGTTTACGGCTGTCGATAATTATAACGGGACGCAGGACCAGCTTACCGGTGCCGCTTCCGCAATTAGTGAACAAGACGCAGCCGTTCAAGTCTACAGATGGAATGACATGAATGAGAACAGCCAGGTTGATGAGGGTGAATTGGGTGCTGCCCTTTCTGTGGGCACAAGCGCTGAAGACGGTTCCGTGGCCGCTGGGAACATCGGTGACCTTCCGGCCGGCAATTATCATTTTGTGATTACTGCCACGGATGCATCCGGGAACGAATCAGCGAAGGATGTTGAACATGCCGTCAGCTTTTCATTTATCAAAAATGAAGCTCCTGACTTAACCGCCCCTGAAGTGGATGTGCTCAAGTTTACGGCCGTTGATAATTATAACGGGACGCAGGACCAGCTTACCGGTGCCGCTTCCGCAATTAGTGAACAAGACGCAGCCGTTCAAGTCTACAGATGGAATGACGTGAATGAAAACAGCCAGGTTGATGAGGGTGAATTGGGGGATGCCCTTTCTGTGGGCACAAGCGCTGAAGACGGTTCCGTGGCCGCTGGGAACATCGGTGACCTTCCGGCCGGCAATTATCATTTTGTGATTACTGCCACGGATGCATCCGGGAACGAATCAGCGAAGGATGTTGAACATGCCATAGAAATCATACTGCAAAAATCGACAGCTCCAACCCTGCCTTCCCTCTTATACGGATTTGACGGGGCTGGCAGCAAAACGAAGTATTTTACACCCGGAAGCACAGCACCTACGGTCCGTTTCGATTTTTTCAGCAGTGAAAAATTCACCAATGCGATTATAGAAGTTACCTTGGAGGGGCTGACCTTCAGCACCAATGACTACTATAGCATCAGCGGCTGGGTTCATCCGACTGCAGGTCAGATCAGCAATGGCGGGCACACACTCACTTTCACGGGTAACGCATCGGCGACGTCGGATATTGCCTTCCAGCTTCAAAACAAGAACATTCCCGCTGCTGGAACTTACAAGATTAAATACAGAGCGGATGCTGACGGGACAGGAACTGCCAGAGTATTCTCGGAAGAGCAGTACATTACCCTGATTTCTGGTTATCCGAATTGATTACAGCTCCAAGGCTCCAATCGTAAAGAAAAACAAAAAGCCGGGGGATGTTCCGCAGACCTGTACATAGGGTCTGGGATTCCCCCGTTCACCCCAAAAACCGCCAGTGCATCACCGGCGGTTTTTGGGCTTTTCGCCTGGAGTTTCTATTCTAATAAAGGATTTCGCGCTTGTTCACTTTTACGCCGGATAAGGATTGGTCGAACATATCGAGGATGAAGAGAAACCGCTCAGCTTCACGGAATACATGGTCCGCAAGCAAAGGATGGATAATGCTTTTTATCCGGCATTCTTCGATTAAGTCCCGTGCGGTTTTCTTGAAATCACGCAATGATTTTACAGACACCCGGTTTTCGTCTACGAATTGGCTGAGGAGCGGAACTGTCTGGGATTGAGGGCGCATGTGGCTCAAATCCACCGCCTGGAACACCAGCTTATCAAAATCATTGCTGAATTCCCGCGCTTGATCGACTAATTTCCGTTCCGACGGGTCAAGCAAATGACCTATAAATTTGGCATGATCGGCCATGATCTTCAGGAAAAATACATTCTCGTCAATAATGGCATCAGGCAGCGGTTCGAGTGTTCCTGAGTTGAGTTCCTCCAAGCGGTTACGGAAATAATTAGCCTCCCGGCTCACATGGTCTACCAGCAAAGGGAAGTTGGTTTGTCCCGGAAGCTTGCATTGCAATATAAGGCCGAGCACCTTTCTTTTGAATGCCCAAATATTAGTAGCCGCAATCCGAACCTCTGTGTTAAAAGCCTGAATGATGTGAGGGTCAGTTTCGGGCTGAAATTCATAGGCTCTTCTCTCGATTTCCTCAAAAACAGCGTAAAACTGGTTAGCTTCATTCTTCAGCTGCGTATCCTCAGCTCTAAACCCCAGACCCAAAAATAATGAATGTTCCTTCATGATCCTGGACCAAAAGCGTATTTCATCTAGCGACCGGGCAACAAATTCATCCAAGTCCAATCCCTCCCTTGCGTAAATGGAATTCATCTACAGCTAAGCATATGGAGTTTTATTGTCCCCTATGATCATTGCCCAGCAATTATTGCTGAATGGATTCCAGCACAAACAGACCGCCTTGCAGCGGCCCTAATATATTCCTCTCAATAAATTCTTCACTTATAGAACTCGCCGTTCATTACCAGCAATTCGTCATAAGTAGCGGCCTCGACGATCCAGTCTTTCTCCATCAGAACAATCGGATCGGCATTTTCCTTGTTGTCTAGTCTAGCTAGACTTGCTAAGCCGCCATCTTGCCTTCATAGCGTAAGCGCAGCAAGAGCGTTTACCCTTCCATCAATTCGGAAGGGTGTCATCACCAACCTCCGATATCAATTCACTTACTGTCGTGTCCGGATCAAGCCATAATTCGATCAATTCATGGGTATTCCGTACATCTTCTTCATCCAGAATATAATACCATTGGTCTGTCCGTTTGTCGGTTCCCTGCATCATATGGCTGGTGATTTGCGGGGTGCCGCTTTCAAAGATAACCTTTTTCGCCAGCTCCAACATAAGATCGGCTTTCATATTGGTTTTAAAATTTTCGCCAGCGAGCTCCATAATTTGTTTAATATTAGAAATATTTCTTATATTTTTCATTCTTTCCAAGGCTGCCTTAAGGAATATTCTCTGTCTCTCAGTACGCTTAAAATCCGAATCTTCCCGGTATCTTACATACATTAAGGCTTCCCTTCCTGAATAGATCGGTTTGTTCGGCTCAACACGAAGCTTTTCATGGGCCGGATTCTTGTTTTCAATAAGTTTTGTAATCGGCAGCTCCACTCCTCCGAGTGCATCCACGACTTCTACCAACCCGTTAAAATTGATAGTTGCATAATAGTTAATCGGTGCATCCAGCAAATTCCGGACCGTATCCACACTCATTTGCGCTCCACCGTAAGAGTGCGCTGCATTGATTTTCGTATTCCTTCTTGCTCCCTTAACGTTCTCTGCCCCAACAATTTTGGTATAGGAATCCCGCGGAATTGAAACGAACAGGACTTTATTATCTTTTGGCCGGACCACAGAATAAATAATTGAATCGGACAGCCCATTCTCATTTTTCCGCTGATCTGTACCAAGCAGCAATAAAGAGAATGGCGGACTTTTATCCAGCTTAGTTGAAACATCAAAAGTCTCATCGTTGTTATCTTTGAGCGGAACATATGAATTCTTAAGCGTACCCTCAACCGTCGGTGCAACAACATGGTCAAAACCGAACATCATTAATTCCTTTCGAAACACAAAGGATGAGATACCTGCGATGATAATGAAAGCTAGCATAAAGATCCATATCTTTTTTTTTCGTTTACTCTGTTTTTTCGATTTTTTCTTACCTGTCCTCTGTAATAATGATAACTGGTTTTCATTGTTCTTTTTCATTTTCTGAACGAACCTTTCCTTATAAAAATAATAAAATAGATAAGTTGAAGCCGATTGTAAATTTTATAACATAAGGATAATATTACTATACTTTTACTCTAATTTACAAACTATCTTTCTCTTGACAATCTACTTTAATTATGATCGGAATTTTCTTTACAAGATATTTATGACTTAGTTATTAAAGAACCCCCAAAAAAATTCTATTCTTTAATAAAGAACTAAAATATACATTTTTTTCGGAAAGGAGGTGTATTCATGTCTTGTCCAAGTGGCTATACCTATGTTGACAAATGTGATTCAAAGTTAACTTGCGAAGATGGTTGTGACATCTGGGGTGTAGGCTGGTGGCATCATTATGATCGTTGTAAGGATTCCTCTGGTCAAACAATTTGCAATTATGTTAACTCCACCTATTATGGATGTGATTGTAAATTTTAGCTATTGAGATCAATAAACCCAACAAAATTGATAATTAAGGGAGAGGAATCAGTATGGCTAGTTGTATTGAGGGATGGACTGAGATTACCGACTGCAAGAGCAATTTTTCATGTAATACTAGCCAGGTTTGCAGTACACTGCCTGTACTCGAATATACATGGTATGAACACAAATATGTTTGATGCAGAAATGATACAACTGGAGCGACCGACTGCTTTTGAAAGTTATTATTCCCAATGCTGTTGACGGGAAAGGTTGAATAGCAGATAGATATCAGGCTGTCCAGCTACAGAATGGACAGCCTAATATCTATACCTTTTTATTCACCCCAATCAAACCGCCGTCCGTTTTTGTTTATCCGCTATTACTATCCAAACTTGCCCTAGCATCCTCATAAACTAATTTATAGTATTCGTTACCACAGACATAACTCTTTAATACTACTCCATTACGAGCGACTCCGTATAACCATGGCGTATTATCCGTTTTTAATTTTTCTTTCATATCGTGTACTGCATATTTGGATATTGAAACATTCTCCGGAAATTCATTTCGCAAATATTCAATTTTCTCGTCAGGACCATCCGCTAGTATTAATAAGTTAACAGGTCCATGAGCTTCCAAAAAGATACTCAACTCCTCAAGTGCTGATATACACGCCTTGCAGTATACACTTAACAATATAACTAATAGATAGTCATCCACAAGTTCATTAAAATATCCTCCATTGGTCAGCTTAATATTGGGGAAAGTTTCGCCTATTTCAAGCGTTTTGGGCCTATGGTCATGAAACTTGAACAGGTTCGTCATATCATCCTCCTTCCTCCATCACACATATGTTGGCTTTTCTAGAGAATTCTCATAGTCATTCAAGCAACGTTTAACCCCCGCCGAATCAAGCTCTTCTAACACACTTACAAGCGCAGATATAAGCCTGTCCATACACTCGAGATCATAGGTTTCGTTATAGCTTACTCTTATACTGCTTCCGCTGATCGCTGTGGTTTTGCCCATTGCCGACAAAATACGGCTTGCCTTGACAGAAGTTGATGAACAAGCCGATTGTGAGGAAGCACAAATTCCTTTTCGCTCAAGCAAGTTTAGCAGCAAAGCAGAAGATACATTCGGAACAGATATATTCATAATATGCGGTGCTCCATAAGGTGCAAGAGGGCTGTTGATTACAATACCGTCAATTCCCTTTAATCTTGAAAGCAAATAGCTATAGTTTTGTTGGAGTATGTCTTTTCTTTCCTGCATTCTGAAGATGGACAACTCGATCGCTTTGGCGAGAGCCCAGATGATGGGAACATTAATTGTACCCGAACGCAGCTCCATTTCCTGCCCACCGCCGTACAGAAGAGGTTCAATGCTAATCGCTTCCTTCTTCACCAGAACACCTACTCCCTTTGGAGCACCGATCTTATGTCCGGAAATGACATATAAATCAATGTTTGCGAGAGACAGATCGACTTTCCCTAATCCCTGTACTCCATCAACATGAAAACAAATGTCAGGATAATTTGTTTTGAGCATTTCTCCAATCTCTGCTACGGGTTGAATAGCACCTGTCTCATTATTGACATGCATTATACTGACCAGAACCGTATTGGGCTGGATTAACCCCACCAAATGTTTTACATCCACCAGACCGTCGGGGTTTGTTTTTAAATAGGAGACGGATACTCCCTCAGTCTCCAGTCTTTTGTAACAATTCAAAACAGACGGATGTTCTATTTCAGTTGTAATTACATGAAGAAGGCCAATATGTTGTTTACGAAAATGGTTGATGTAACCAAATATAGCCATATTATTACTTTCTGTCGCTCCTGAGGTAAAAATTATTTCGATTGGGCTCACCTTCAGTGACTCACCGATTATTTTACGAGAAAGCTCCAGCCTTTGATTCGCCTCCATTCCAAAAAAATGCGTGGATGAAGGATTGGCGTTCATATTGAAATTTTCTGTTGCAGCCTGAAACACTTTTAAAATTTCAGGATGGATCGGTGCTGTGGCCGCGCAATCGAAATAAATTTTTTTTTTATCCATTTCTTTAATCTCCTATCTTTTTGATTAATTCATTCCAAGATTCAATTTTTATAAAATTCGGTACACTCGAATGATTTAATTTGATTACATAGGGCATTTTATATTGCGACAATTTCTGAAGCGATACTGTTTCGTAAGTTCCTGTCATCGGTCCCGAAATTCGATATAATTCTTTTATCGCGGCCATTGCACCATAATCCCCACAGTCCAGGACCAGCAATATTTTATGATCAGTAAAAAACTGTTGATTATCTTCATATGAGGAAAGAATATTCATGCAGGTCAAACAGTACATTGATAGAAACAACAATGAATCGAATTTTTTGAATAAATCCTCAGCTTGGATTAGTTTCAGAACTTCTTTGCTGTCCCAGCGCTCAGTTTGTGTCTCATGCAACTTACTGAAAATCATGGCTTCACCTCATTTATGAATTCAATACGGAGTATATCTTGCATGTGAGATAGATTTATCCATTTTCCAGAACCGATAATAATATTGTTCTGATCCACGACATAGTAGTACGGTTTGGAGTATGCCTTCAGCAATTTAAATTCGTCACTTTCCAGCCCTTGAACGGGGTAGCGATTCATGAGATATTCAGTAAGTTGTTGATTCTCAATATACGATCCATCCGTCAACAAAACAATATTTATCCTGCTTATAGGCCCACAGCTCTTCAGCTCTTCAATCATTTCCATGCACCTTAAGCAGTTAAAAGATAAACATATAAGCAGATTTCGATTAGAAGTATACCTCTGATTCAGTGGCAGCATTTCGCCCTTTGCTAGAATCTCAACATCCTCTGCCATCCTCATTTGAAATATCTCTGAGAATTTGGACATCGCTCGTCCTCTCCATTCAGATGGAAGTATTGCAGCACTTTAGCATATACCCCCCGCCTTTCCTCGTAATCAGATAGGTAGGCTGTTTAGGGTCGTCCTCAATTTTGCTGCGCAATTTTTGAATGGTCATATATACATTCGCTTCTGAACCAATGCCACTCCAAATCGATTTCAACAAGTCTTCGGAATTGACGATGCAATCACAATTTTGGGTTAAAATTTGCATAACCTCCGTTTCACGAGGACTGAGATAAATGATTTTGTTGTTTTTACGGACCGCTCTTTTTTTCAGATCAAAGAATAGATAGCTGCTGTCCAAGGCCTGTGGCAAATCAGGAATATTTCTTTTAATGATCATGTTAGTTTTCGCCAAAATCTTGAATAATCTAGGATCACAATCACTGTTCTCATAAAAAATATAGATCCGCGCCGAAATCTGCAAGTAAATTTGAACTATATGCTTTAATTCAACATCTTTCCTTATATAAGCCCAATTCATAATTACAACATCGGTATTTTCCAGAAAAACACTTTCCAATTGCCACTTCTTGTTGATTGCAATGACGGAGGCTTTCTTAAAAATGGTTTGAACATGTTTGAAAAACAACAAGTTGTCTGTCCACAATAACACTTTCATATAGGTCCTCCACGATACACTTGGCGTTAAAAATAGAACACCTGCGTTTTTTAAAACGCAGGTGTTCGCTAACGCTAGCTTCGACACTCACAGTCAAAAAAAACCGAACTACCGTAATAGCACTTCGTTTCACCGTCGCTTTGACAACGATCCCATTTTACTTGATAAGTAATTTTGTAGTTTACGTAATATGGATGATCACACGATGAACTGCTGCAAGTGTAAGAATCATTGCAACTACCGAGAGACGTCCATCCGCTCGGACATGCCATATAATCCCTCCTTTCATGTTTTGATAAATTTATGTTAACCACCAAAATTTCTGAAATCTATAAATAATTCCTAAATAATTCAATGGCATATTAACACGTACCCCTCACCTTTTTTTGTAAGCAGTAATTCAGGAGCATTCGGCTTTTTCTCTATTTTGTTTCGAAGCTTTTGCATCGTCATATATACGTTAGCTTCGGAGGTAAGCCCATCCCATAAGGAATAGATTAATTCTTCAGTCGAAATCACTCTATTGCGATTATCAAAAAGAAATTGAAATACTCTATATTCATTCTTGCTTAATTCGATTTCCTGATCCTCAAAAAAACTGACTGAACGGTTGCCTTGATTAATACGAATGGCACCGTGCGAAAGCGAATGAACATTCTTCATTCGGAATATTTGCTCCTTTTCTCTGAAAACAACGTTCCTAGCACACAACAAATGGTATATTTCCCGTGTCCAATGATAATCCACCACGAGCAATTCTTTTGTGATATGGAGTTTTTCCCTAACCATTAAACAATCCCTAACCCTAAGTTCGGGCCAATCTAATATTACGCTCTTAATCTTTTGAAGATTGATGCTAAGAAAGGCATTCAAGTCCGATATATAGATCAATTCTCCATTATGGCTAAAAAAATCAGTCTCAAAAAATGATGCGTTATCACTATTTTCATTCCAGAAGAGTATTGTCATAAAAACCTCCCATTTTATTCTTTTTTAATACAAATTATAACATCAACTTTCAAAATAACCCATATTTTATTGTTTATACTTTCTTTATGGAGTTTATTGATGAATTTTGTATGATTGTTGTTAGTCCAACTAACAAGGAGGGTTTTTCTGATGTCGAAGATAAAACCGGAGTTTCTTTCACGATTCGAGGTGAATTTGCTACAGATCGGGGACGAACTTCCCAACATGCCAATTCTTCCAGGCCTTGAGTTATATGATTTGATTACAGATCACTTGATCCTCTTCCTGGTCAGTACACACTGTGATTTATGCGAAAAAACATTGGAGTCTATTGATGAATACACCAAAAACCACCAAGGACGGAATTTTGTAGTTCTGCTAGATAGTGATGCAAACGGACAGCAGTTTTTGAGAAATATTTTCGGGAATAGAGTTAGGTTATATATAGTGCCTCCGCCAATAATGCATAAGCATCTTAAAATGCAATTTCTCCCCATCGGGTTTGGGGTCGATCAAGATAAAATGATAGTTACCACTCATTCCGTTCAGAATGCAGAAATGTTACTGGATTTGCTGAATCCGCTGTTCAACAAAATCGGTGAGAATAATGAAATTTAGCGTCTTTAACAAAAAAATATACGAAAATGCTATAGTTTGCTTTATGGTACTGATATCCATAGGTATTTTCACTTCATTGTTATCCACAGGGCAAATTCAAGTGACGAAATATTTAACAGATAGCATCGTTTCAGCTTCACCTTCAATCCATTCCGCAATCCGATGGGTTTCTATGTTATTCATACTTTTGCTGTGCGGTACATTTTTTAAAGGACTGAATCTTTTTTATCAGGAGAAGGCGCGCATCCAAATCAATTACAACCTGGATAAAATTTTCCTCGAAAAAAACAATCCAAAAAAAATAACTAAGATTGAAACACCTAAATACCAGAATGATTTAAATATTGCAAGATATGGATTCAATTCTATATCCAGTCTTTCGCTTACTTTTATCCAGTTAATTAACGCTGTCTTATCTATGATGGTCTATTCTGCAATCATTTTCAACAAGATTTGGTTCCTTCCTTTTATTGTCCTGCTGCTTAATTCGCCGAAACTTCTGTATGAATCCACCATCGCAGTCAAGGAATTTCATTATATTGAGAACACAACGGAAATATCCAGAGAGAGATCTGTTTTGCAAAATTTGCTGCTAAGTCCTTCAGCCATCAAGGAAGTATTAATTTTCACAATGAAGCCCTTCATTTTCAATCGTTGGAATGCCGTATACAAACGTGAAAATACCGAATCGTTGAAGTTTAAAAAACAAGAATCCTTAAAGAGAACCGGACTGGGCATATATTCCAATACAACGCTCGCTATAAATCAATCGATTCTAATTTACTTTGTAGTTCAAAAGATCATTACCATCGGCGATTATGTTTCTTTGCTGTCCGCGGTGACCATGATTGAAACGTCTTTCTACGGAATTTCTAGTTATTATAGACAAATAAAGCAATACAAAATAACTATGAGCAAGCTGAGCACTTTTTTCACAGAGTATTCTGTAGGAGATCAACAGGATAACGTCAGTTTTGCACAGCGCCAGATCGATGGGGCAAAAGATATTCAGATTACAGATTTAACATTTCAATATTCTGAGCATCAGGAAAAAGCCCTTCAGCATATCCATTTGAATATTAAGAGCGGAGAAAAAATCGCTGTGGTAGGAGGAAATGGATCGGGGAAATCGACTTTGGTTAAATTGCTGTGTGGATTGCACAGTGTGGATAAAAATACTATTTTTTTTAATGGCATTGATATTACAGAAATACACCCCGAGCAGTATTTCTCTTACTTTTCAATAGTTACTCAAGACTTTATCAAGTATCCGTTTAGTTTAAAAGAAAATATCGCGTTAACTGATCATGTCAATCTTGAGAAGATTGGCTCTATAAAAGAAAATTATCCGTTTCTGCTTCCAAACATTGATTTAGATACCCTTCTTGGATATGAATATACAGGCTCACGACAACTTTCAGGCGGACAGTGGCAAAAGATCGCGCTAGCGAGAGCTCTTTATAAAAATTCGGATGTGCTGATTTTGGACGAAGCAACCTCTGCCCTTGATCCTGAATCCGAGTATGGGTTGATTGACAACCTAATACAACACGAATCCGATAAAACAATTTTTTTTGTCACCCATCGCTTAAACTTATGTCCGCTTTTCGACCGGATCATTGTGATGAAGGATGGGCATATTTTGGAGAACGGTCCTCATCATCAGTTACTTCAATTGAAAGGTAACTACTATAAAATGTACAACAGCCAGCAAATAAAGGAGGAGAAGTATGAGCCTGTTCGAGCAACTGTTTAAAGATTCACATCCGACGGCTCCTGATATCCCATTTTTCAAAAAAGGAGATTTGTTTCCTGACCCAATAAAAAGTGAATTCAGACCACAAATAGTTCTTTTTTTATCCTTAATCTGTAAAGATTGCATTGATATTATTGTTTATTTGCACAACGAAGCAGTAAACCAACAGATAATTCGCAAAAATTTAGAGCTATTTGTTGTCGGAAAATCCGAAGAAGTCGTGGAGCTGAAGGAGTATTTAGGAGATAAGTATATGATAAAGTCAATTACTCCACAAGAATTAGCCCTGACCTATCGGATAATAAATACCCCCTTCCTCTATCATATTTACACCGATAATCGAATACTTAAGTCATATGAGTTTTTCACATTAGAGCATTTTATTACAGAAGCATTCGACCTTTCATACATTGAAGAGGCTGTCCCGTAAGTAGATTTTCTACAAGCAGAGACAGATCTTAGCATCCTAAAAACCGAAAAGTCAACAGAGTGGCGATTCTCCTGTTATTAGAGGATCGCCGCTCTGCGTTTCTAATCATTTGCAGTTTGCTTCAGCAGATTGTGGGCAAGTGAAAGCCAACCTACCTAAAGCGTCACTTTGTCCATACCGCAAAGCAGAAACCGTCCTTTGATTTGAACTAGTTGTGTGGTAGCTCCATTTTAACAAAAGGGCACTTTCTTTTTTTGTTTTTCAAAAGATTGTAGAAACAATTTTTGCTTAAACAACGGAGTGGACGGGCTGATTGTGAAAAGCAGCAGCAGTCTCTTTGATCTCCTGATTTTCATCGTTCAGGGGAATGGAATAATTTGGAGGGGTCTCAAGAAGCTATCTTTGGCTTATGAGGCCTCCATTTGTATTCTCTACAAATTATAAAACGCCGTTTATCCAGCAGCTCTTCATAGGTGCCTCCTTCAGCGATCTGTCCCTCCTTCATCTGACAATCCTGTCGGCATACGGACGGTGGACAGGCGGTGAGCTCCATAAAGGTTGTGCGTCTGTTCGTAAGACCGTCAATGTACCCTGCACTTGCCTCTCTGAAACATTATCCAGTACGGAACTGGCCTCATCGAGAATAATGATGCGCTGATCTCTGACCAACGCCCGGAAATCGGAATCCACTTTTGCTAGCCGCCGCACAGCCTACCGCCAGGCTCGCCAATCAAGGTGTCCAGCCACTGCGGAAGACTGTCGATCACAACCTGAAGGTTAGCCATATAGATCGCCTGCTTAGGTGATACTCCCACGGATAGTGCCGGAGAAGAGATAGTTGATTGCAGCACAATCACCAGAGATTGGCAGGTATTTTTTCATGCTCAGCTCATCCATTGGAATGCCATCAATCTGATCAGGCCGCTCTGCGGTTTATAAAAACCGATAATCAAACTTAGGAACGTTGATTTGCCTGAGCCGGATTCACCGACAAAAGCAATCCGCTCTCCCGGTTTCACATTCAATGGCGGCAAAAAGGTATACATGTTTTCGCTCATTGTATTTTTTGCAGGCTCCGTCCTCTGCTCTCTGGCGTGGAATCCTGGCAGCCTCATCGGCTTCCGGCTTCTGCAGGGAGTTGGCGCCGGAATACTGATACCGACCTTGCAAACAGTGCTTGTCCAGACCACAGGCGGCCGGAATCTCGGAAGGGTGATGTCAATTATCAGTATCCCTACCTTGCTGGGTCCCATTCTCGGTCCTGTGCTGGGCGGGATCATGACCAACGCCTTAAGCTGGCGCTGGATTTTTTACGTGAATATTCCAATCACCATTATCGCCCTGCTGCTGGCCTGGCGCGGAATACCGGCAGCTCAACCGTCTACAAGCAAGCGGTCCCTGGACATTATCGGTCCTCCGGCCTTCGCCACACTCATTTACAGCATAGCTCAAATTAGCAATTATGGCGGTTTGAACAGCAGCAGAGTCATTGTACCTCTGGTGGCAGGTCTGTCCCTCACGGCGGCGTTCATCATCTATGCGCTGCACACTAAAAAAGCACCGCTGCTTGACCTGCGCCTGTTCAAGTCACGTTTGTTTTCCGCTTCGAATGCTGCAGTGTTCCTTGCCGGAATGATTATGAACGGCACTTTGCTCCTTTTGCCATTATACTATCAGCAGGTGCGTGGCGAAAGTGTGCTGCATACCGGTATTCTGCTGATTCCGCAAGGAATTGGCATGCTGCTGACCAGAAGCTGGGTAGGGGGATTGGCCGACCGTATGGGCTCGCGGATTATTGTATTCATGAGTCTTATAGTTACAATCGCAGGAACGCTGCCCTTTGCCTTCGCCGGTCCTGCGACCAGTCCATTAGTGCTAGCAGGCGCACTGCTGGTACGGGGGGCTGCGCTGAATGGACTGTTGATTCCGGTCATGGTTTCGGCGTATGAGGGATTAAGCAAAGATCAGGTCTCCCATACCAGCATTTCAATAAGGATTTTCCAGACCATCGGGGGAGCTTTCGGGGCAGCTATATTGGCAACAGTTATCGGGCATCAGCTTTCGGGCCACACTGCACCTACTCCGGAAATCCTTGCAGGCGCGTTTCACACCGCCTTTTGGGGGTCGGTTGGTTTTGCTGTGGCCGCATTCATTCCTTCGCTGTTGTTGTCAGTCCACAAAAAAGTGACAGCTGTAACCGAAGCCCAAGCCAACAGCATATCAACACAGAAACAATAGAACAAAACCACCCTTGCAGGTGAATAAGAGTCTTGGCACAAAAAGGACCCTCCGCCCCTCCCGGCAGCCGGTCCTCTTTTGCTAAATTCCCTTTACTTTTTTGAGCCATAGTCTCCGATTTTGATGCCCCAGACAGAGTCTTTCTGGTATGACGCCGTTTCCCTAAGTTCAGGAAGCCGCGGGTCTTGCGGATAATGCTGCTCAAGATATGCGGCAAAAGTCCTCCTTATGCCAATTTCCGCTTCCAGCTTATTGAATTCATTTGGATGCTTGTTTATTTCCGCAAGCGCCTTCTCCCACCGGTTCACATCGGCTTCCTCCGACTGCCCGCTGCGGACCTTGCCTGTAAGCTCATGCAGTTCACGATACGCCCGTTTGACCCCTGAGGAGTAGACCTGTTTCTGGTTCAAAAAAGTGAGCAGGGCCACAACCAGCGCCAGTCCAACCCATAACAAAATGTTATCCATATTCATCCCCTCCACTTAACCTCTTTCTCAATTATACACACGCAAGCGTCAGGCAAGCCGAAACTTCTGCTTCTTTTCCTCCATCAAGAACAGCTCCAGCGAACTTGATAGGCAGAAATCACAGCCTCAAGCACAAAAATACCCCACAGCCGTGGGGCAGCTTTCATAATATTCTTTTACATGACCCGGGAAAATTTAATTCTTGCCTGATGCAACGACAGCCTCTTCAGGCTATTATTCCTTCTTCATAATTTCATGAAGCTGGCGTTTGTCGGCTTCCAGTGAGCGGTCCTGTGCCTCGAGATCATCCTCGTCCGCATCTGCTGCAGAATAGACTACATCCTCCGCTTTTGCTTCATAGAGCATTTTCATTTTGTCTGTCTTGGAGAAGATTTTTGAGTTTTCTCTGTCCATTTGAGTTCCAGCCTCCACTCTTTATTAATTATACGAGGTTTACTCCCAGCATCAGATCATACCGCCGGCCTCTTCAATCAGCGATAAGGCCTGATCAAAAACTCCGGAATCTAATACAACCGTCAGCAAAATGTCGCGTCCCGTGGGTCCGCCCTCACCGCCATGGCTCATACCGCTGGCACTTGTATCCGCAGCCGCTAAAATACCAGCCGAGCGGGTGTCCGGTGTTGAATTAAGCGTCATGGTTGCCAGACTGGGAATATCCCCCGTCAGCGGATTATTGCCCGAATATTGAGCATCGCCCGGATATTTGCTGAAACGGTTAATCGACATATCAATGACCCGGAGTGACTGGAGCTTACGGGATACTGCCTCCGCTTCTTCGGGACTTTTGAAATAAGCCAGTATACTTTTTTCAGACATTTCAATCCCTGCTTTCTTTCTGGAATGCCATACACAAATGTGTCTTTCTATTTTGCATTCAAGGGGAGAAAATTATGCGCATCGTCTTCATGCGCCATCGCCGAACATTATTTTTCGTGCAAAGGACTTGGCAGCAAGCTCCCGCCGCATTTCCGCCTTAATATGGTACAAAAGTAGTATATAACATTCCGCCGCTAAACTGTAAAATAAATGTAATTTTGCGCTAGTAGAGCATCAGTTCAAAATCTGTGAATTAGAACAGACCCTCTGTGGTTCGGTGAAAAGAAACAACAATATCATGCGAGTCTGCTCCTTACGGACCGGAAAGCCTTTATTTTCAAGAAAGAGCTACTTTTAGCGGTCTAACGGACCATGACGCCCTTATTATCTCTCGAATAGACGTTTACGGGTTGAATATCTGCCTATAAAGGCTCTGGTGTCCGTTAACTTGCGGAACCAATGATTCTCAATAGAAATAAGTGCACCTCAGTCCGTTGCACATCGCCGCATTCCCCCGATGAAGATAACAATCAATCTGGGAATCGGTACACCTGAAGTGTGATCTCCCCACGCCTTCAACCGGCGGAGTTGTGCTCCAACTCCGCCATTTAGAGTCTGATGCTCTACTAGATACAGCTTTCAATCTGTATCACCCATATTATTTTCCAAATATTTCACATCCCTAATTAATGTCACCTTTTATGACTTAAGTCGCAATTAATTTGTGATATTTTGCTTTTTCCGCCCCCAAAATGTCCTATATAGTATTTATATGTCATATTTTGCTTCATAAAAAAGAGCACTTTCTAAAAACTTTATAAATTTAATGTAGATTTTACATTTTACCGGTGGTAAAATCTTCTTAATATTTTTCCTAGTATATTAGGCGGAAATAAAACTGGATTAATAGAAAAGGAGAATCCGAACTGCTGTCTGATCCAGGAGAGATGTAGCCAGAACCAACAACATAACATGGAGGGGATTACATTTGGAGTGGACAAAACTACCTCGTAAGCTGTCCGTATTGGCGTTGTCACTAGGTGTGACAGCCGGTATGATTCCTGGAGCGGCATTCGCTGCCAGCAGCTTGCAGACACCATCATCCAGCAATCATCTTACATCTTTGAATCAGTCAAACCAGACTTTTATTTCTCCACAGATCAACACCAAATCCTCAAGTAATGTACGTGTCATTGTCCAATTAAGCAGCCAGCCTGCAGCTGTGGGCAAATATGCCGCCAAGCAGGGAATCTCGGCTCTGGCCAAAACAGCTACTGAAGCCGAAGTGAAGAGCCAACAGGCCGATGTGCTTGACCAGGCAGAAGCCAAAGGCATTGACCTGACCGTCAACTACAAGTATGACACCATATTGAACGGTTTCGAAGTCACTGTTCCGGCGGACAAGATTCCGGAGCTGGCTAAGATTCCCGGTGTTACTTCCATTTATCCAAACAGCACCTGGTATGCACTCCCTGATCAGACAGTAACGGAAACCACTTACAGAAACGACAACGCTCCACTGAAACAGATTCATGCCGACTGGGCTGCAGCTAAGGGATTTAACGGTGCCGGGCTGAAGGTCGGTGTTATCGATACCGGTGTAGACTATAAGCATCCGGATATCGCAGCGGCATACAAAGGCGGCTATGACTCCTTCTATCAGGACAATGATCCTTATGAAGAGGTTCCGCTGACCCCTGAGCAGGATGAATACGGCGTAGGTTATGCCGGTACCTATCACGGCACGCATGTATCCGGTACAATTATCGGACAATATGCAGCCAAAGGCGATGTTGCCCAAAAAGGTGTGGCTCCAGGAGCCGAACTTTATGTGTACAAGGTATTGGGACGAAATCTTGAGAAACCGAGCACTTCCTCCGGATCATCCGCCCAAGTGATTGACGGCATCGAGCATGCGGTAAAGGATGGCATGGATGTGATCAACCTGTCCCTGGGTTCTGATTCCGAAAAAGATGTAAACTCCCCGGATTCCATAGCCATTAATAATGCCGTACTTTCAGGCGTAACAGCAGTTATTGCCAACGGCAACAACGGAGAAGCCGGATATTTTTCAATGGGTTCCCCGGCGGTTTCCCAGCTGGCAATTTCTGTAGGTTCGGTAACCAGTCCTATTGATGCTTACTCCGGCGAATTCAAGGCGGAAATCGCAAACTCGGTAACGTCCGTTACTTATGATACCTATTTTCCATTCCACATGATGGCGTATGAGCTGGCAAACGATGATTTCACCAATATCATTGGCACAGAGCCTGTTCGCGTTGTGTATGCTGACCTCGGGGCAGATGAAGATTATCCTGATGAAGACATCAGCGGTTCCATCGTGTTGGTATCCCGCGGCGATCTGGGCTTTGTAGACAAAATTGCGAATGCAAAGGCGCATAATGCCAAAGCAATTGTAATCTTCAACGGCAATGCCAAGAAGGTGAACGGTAAGAGTGAAGCCATCCTAGACGAAAGCTACACCGAGCGCTCCGGCTTCATCGGTGTGAATCTGGGCAACGGATACGACAATATTCCTACGTTCGACATTGAAGGCTCGAAAGGCCGCAAGTTAGCCAGAGCGATTATTGCCAATAAAGACAACCCTACGTATTTCACTTTTGGTTCAGAATATAACCATGAAATGACAACAGGCGATACAATGAGCAGCTTCTCCTCCTGGGGTCCAAATGTCGATGGGAATCTGAGCATCAAACCGGACATTGTTGCTCCTGGTGACGGAGTGCTGTCTACATGGCCAGCGTATGGCGGAGATTATTCCAAAGCTTACAGCCGAATCAGCGGTACAAGTATGGCTACTCCGCATGTCGCAGGTTTGTCGCTGCTGATTAAGCAGGCACATCCGGAATATTCACCGTTTGACATTCGTGCCGTTCTGGCAAACACTGCAGATCCTATCTTGTACGATAAAGCTCCGGAAGACCTATATATTCAAGGTCCTGGACGGGCTAATGTTGAGAATGCGATTTTGACGCCAGCTCTGCTCGAAGCTGTTGAACCAATTACCATTCTGGACAAGAATTATGTTGCCCAAAATGTCACTAATTACAACCCTTCAACAGGTTTTGGGGTGTTGGTTCCAGGCTCGAAGAGCAGCAAAACACTGCAGTTAAAGAACCTCAGCAGCAGCGATGTCGCTTACACCGCCTCCATTAAATGGAACTATGGAGATGGGAAGGTTACTGCTGCATTGGATAAAACAACCGTGACAGCTTCAGCACACGGTACAACCGGATTTAATTTGAATGTCTCTGTTGCACCTGACGCTAATCCAAAACAGGCTTATCAAGGTAATGTCATTCTTACAGCCGAAGGACAACCGACGCTGCATCTGCCATTTACCATCCATGTAAATGATAAGGTTGAACAACCGGATTGGGGCACAGGCATACAGGAGGCAGTAATCAGCCAGCCGATCGTCTACTCCAATTCAAGTGCAGTTCTGAATTACAAGCTGAAAGCTAAAGATATTAACTACTATGAAGTGAATCTGGTGGGAATGGATGATGTCAAGAAAGGTTCCTTCCAGGTATCCACTACGGGTTCACCGGATAAATTCTTTGAACCCGGCAGCTACAGCACGGTTATAGGAGCCACCTACCATCCATATGACCACAATGGTGATCCTATCGTTGACGCCAACGGCAATCCTGCCGTAGCAAACATTACCGACGGGGTCTATAAGCTTGAAATTCTGGGGATTACCGCAGAAGACAACACGAAGACGCCGGTTAAAATTGATTTAAACAATGATACTTACTACAGCACCTACACCTCATTCCGCTTTATAACCGTCTCCAGTGGCGGCAGCGGTGGAAGTGGCGGTGGAGGCGGCGGTGGTGCAGTTGTTGTAACGCCGAGCGCACCTGCGGTCCCAAGCACAGTTAAATCCCTTGTAGAAGAAGGGGCTCAACAGGTGACTGTAACGCCTGTAACTTCCTCGAAGAATGGCGTGACAACAGTAACCGTTAGCGACAGCGATCTGAAGACAGCGCTGGCAAAAGCTGCTGCCTCCAAGACAGCCGTTGTGATATCCGTGGGCACGATCACTGACAAAGCTGCTGAACTGAGCCTGACTGCAGATCAAGTGAAATTGCTGGCCGGTATTCAGGCTAGCAGCTCAGTCATTGTCAACATTGGCGGTTCTGCTGTATCCTTGCCGGTATCTCTGCTGGCAGCTTCTCCTGCCGGCCAAAGCTTGAAGCTCATTATTAAGCAGGAGCCAGACGCCGCAAGCAAGCTGACGGCAAATACTGCCGGCTCAAAAGTAATTGGAACACCAGTATCCTTTGAAGCTTCATGGACTACAGCTACAAGCAGCACTTACTTGAACGTTCCAAATAATGTTTTCATCAAGAGATCCTTTACAGTACCTGGTGCCATTCAAACCAACACAGCCGGTGTGCTATTTGAGGAAAATGGACTGGTTACCCCGGTTGGTTCCGTGTTCACTCCTCAGACTGATGGAACCACAATCGTTACTGTAAGCCGTCCTGGCTTCTCAGTATACGCTGCAGTAAGCAAGCCGGCTGCTGCCTTTACGGATATCGCTTCTTCCAAATCGGCAGATGCCATTAAGACCCTGGCCGACAAGCTGATTATCCAAGGCACTTCGGCCACAATGTTCTCACCGCTGAGCAATCTGACACGTGCGGAGTTTACAGCGCTGTTGACCCGTGCACTCGGTCTGCGCACCGATGCCAGTGCTACCTTCTCCGATGTGAAATCATCTGACTGGTACGCCAAAGACGTTGCCGCTGCTTCCAAAGCAGGCCTGATCCTGGGCGTTGGCAAGGGTAAATTTGCTCCAACGCAAAAAGTAACCCGTCAAGAGCTTGCTGTCATTCTGGACAGAGCACTTAAATTGACAGGAAAAGAATTGAAGGCCGTTAATCCTTCATTCACAACGTACACCGACAGTGCCAAAGTAGCACCTTATGCAAAGGACAGCCTGCAAACCCTGTCCCAAGCTGGCGTCATCGGCAGTGATGCAGGGAACTCCTTCAATCCTACTGCTCCAGCAACACGCGAGACGGCAGCTGCCGCTCTCTTCACATTGCTGAGCAAAGTTGGCTTGATCTAGTAGTTTGGAATAAGTGCCAGGGTTTCTCCAGGCTGAACCGGGGAAACCCTGGCACTATAAAACTGCCAAAAGATCGTGTAGGGCTAAGCCCTGCACGATCTTTTGGTTATGCATACAATATATCTATAGTCCTGAAGCGCATCCTGAAGGCTTACAAGACCTATGGTGAATCATTATCATCAAGCCAAAAGGCTGTGCGCCCTGAAAAAGGATGCACAGCCTTTTGGCTATAATTCTATACTTATTGCCGTAAGCCAATCCTCAACCCTCAGTCTCCGCGGAACGCACGCTTCACGCGGTCAAAGAAGGATTGCTCCTGCTCATGTGTATTCTCTCCGTCATAAGAGGCAAACTGGCGGAGCAGTTCTTTCTGCTCGTCACTGAGCTTGCTTGGCGTCACGACGATTACCCGCACATGCTGATCGCCTGTTCCGGAGCCGCGCAGGTGAGGAACACCTTTGCCTTTCAGCCGGAAAAAGGTGCCTGTTTGGGTGCCTGCCGGAATCTTGAGCTTCACTTTTTCCGTCAGGGTCGGAATCTCGATTTCATCGCCAAGTGCCGCTTGGGCAAAGGTCAGAGGAACCTCGCACATAATATCATCGTTCTCGCGGACGAAGAAATCATGCGTCTTCACACGGATCACAATGTACAGATCCCCAGGAGGGCCGCCGCGTGTACCGCCTTCGCCTTCGCCGGTCATGCGCAGCTGTGCGCCGTCATCGACTCCGCCCGGAATACGCACATGGATCTTGCGCTGCTTCTTGACTTTCCCTTGTCCGCCGCAAGTTGTGCATTTCTCCTTGATGATCTTGCCTGTGCCGGAGCAATGGGAGCAAGGTCTGCGGTTCCGCATCTGTCCAAGCGGTGTATTCTGCACGAATTCCTGTTGGCCGCTGCCGCGGCATACGGAACAGGTTTCCGGTTTGGTTCCAGGTTTGGCACCGGAGCCGAAGCAGGTGTCGCAGGTTTCGGTACGCGGAATGGTGATGTCGGTTTCTTTGCCGAATACCGCTTCCTTGAACTCAATGGTCATGGTGTACTGCAAATCGCCGCCGCGCTGCGGAGCATTTGGATCACGGCGCCCGCCGCCGCCGAAGAACATATCGAAAATATCGCCAAGCCCGCCGAAGTCTCCGCCACCGCCAAAGCCGCCGCCCATTCCCTGGTTAGGATCAATATGTCCATACTGGTCGTACCGCGCGCGCTGCTGGCCGTCGCTGAGCACATCGTAGGCTTCCTTCACTTCCTTGAATTTCTCCTCCGCATCGCTGGCCTTATTGACGTCCGGATGGTACTGGCGCGCCAGCTTGCGGTATGCCTTCTTCACTTCGTCTTCTGATGCATCTCTGCTAAGCCCTAGAACTTCATAATAATCGCGTTTATCTGCCACTGCTTTCACCTCCGTACATCAATACTCTAATACTCAGGTTTCCCTGTAACATGTTAAAAGGAAAGTCAAAACACGGGATGCCCCGGTCTTGACCTTCCCTTTGTACAGAATAAACTTATCGTTTAAGGTTACCCTTGATTCTTCTCGTCGTCAACCACTTCGTAGTCAGCGTCTACGACATTGTCTTTCTTCGCACCTTCAGAGGCTCCCTGTCCGCCGTCTGCGCCTTGTTCTGCCTGTGCAGCCTGTTCATACAGCTTCACGGACAATTGCTGTACAATCTCGGTCAGCGCTTCTGTTGCTGCGTTGATTTCTTCCAGATTGTCAGTTTCCAGGGCTGCTTTCAGCTTATCCTTGGCAGCGTTCGCCTTGTCTACTTCGGAAGCGTCGGCTTTGTCGCCCAGGTCTTTGATTACTTTGTCTGTAGAATACACAAGTTGGTCCGCAGAGTTTTTCGCTTCTACCAGTTCTTTGCGCTTGCGGTCTTCCTCAGCGTGCAGCTCGGCATCCTTCATCATCTGTTCTACTTCCGCGTCGCTCAGGCCGCTGGAGGAAGTGATGGTGATCTTCTGGCTCTTGTTGGTGCCTTTATCGGTTGCCGATACATTTACGATACCATTGGCATCAATATCGAAAGTTACTTCGATTTGCGGTACGCCGCGCGGTGCCGGTGGAATCTCGTTCAGCATGAAACGTCCCAGGGTTTTGTTGCCGTTCGCCATCTGGCGTTCACCCTGCAGCACGTGAATTTCCACGCTTGGCTGGTTGTCGGCAAAGGTCGAGAATACCTGTGATTTGCTTGTAGGGATCGTAGTGTTGCGTTCGATCATCTTCGTGAACACGCCGCCTGCAGTTTCAATACCCAGGGACAGCGGAGTTACGTCCAGCAATACCACGTCTTTTACGTCACCAGTCAATACACCCGCTTGTACGGCTGCACCAAGGGCTACCACTTCATCCGGGTTAACGCCTTTGTGAGGCTCTTTGCCCGTAAGCTTCTTAATTGCATCCTGTACAGCAGGAATACGTGTGGAACCGCCAACGAGCACGATTCTGTTCAGATCAGCCGGAGTCATGCCTGCATCGCTCAGCGCTTGTCGGGTAGGTCCCAGTGTGCGTTCAACCAGGCCTGCAGTCAGCTCGTCGAATTTGGCGCGGGTCAGGTTGACTTCCAAGTGCTGAGGCACGCCGTCAACAACGGTAATGAACGGAAGGGATACTGTAGTTGTCAGTACGCCGGACAGTTCTTTTTTCGCTTTTTCCGCAGCATCCTTCAGACGTTGTACTGCTGCTTTATCTTTGCTCAGGTCGATGCCCTGCTCTTTTTTGAATTCGGCTACAAGGTAATCCATAACTACCTGGTCAAAGTCGTCGCCGCCAAGACGGTTATCGCCGCTTGTAGCTTTTACTTCGAAGAAGCCGTCGCCCAGCTCAAGGATGGATACGTCGAATGTACCGCCGCCAAGGTCATAGACAAGGATGGTTTGGTCTTCGGATTTCTCCAGACCGTAAGCAAGCGCCGCTGCGGTTGGTTCGTTGACGATACGCAGAACCTCCAGACCGGCAATCTTACCTGCATCCTTGGTAGCTTGACGCTGGCTGTCATTGAAATATGCAGGAACTGTGATAACCGCTTGAGTCACCGGTTGTCCCAGATATGCTTCGGCATCGGATTTCAGCTTTTGCAGAATCATGGCCGAGATCTCTTGTGCAGAGTAATCTTTGCCGTCAATGCTTTCTTTGTGGTTCGTGCCCATATGGCGTTTAATAGAAGCGATGGTGCGGTCAGGGTTCGTAATCGCCTGGCGTTTGGCAGTTTCGCCGACAATACGTTCGCCGTCCTTCTTGAAGCCTACAACCGATGGGGTTGTGCGTGCGCCTTCCGGATTCGGGATAACGACAGCTTCGCCGCCTTCCATTACGGCAACGCAAGAGTTGGTGGTTCCTAAGTCAATACCGATAACTTTACTCACTGTAAGTGCCTCCTCAACATGATATGGAGCCTTAGCTCCAGTTGGATTTTGAATTAAGTAATTTGTTCATTTCATTACATCCGGCATATATAGACAGGACTACATGCTGACTTTGACCATAGCGGGACGAAGCACCTTATCCTTCAGGAGATAGCCCTTTTGGACCTCTTCCGTCACGATGCCTTCCTCGTGCTCCTCGCTCTCCACCTGCATGATGGCCTGATGATATTCAGGGTTAAAAGGCTGTCCTACCGTTTCCATAGCTGCAAGTCCTTCAGACTTCAACACCCCTTCCAGCTGTTGGAAAATCATATTCACGCCTTTGTTAAAAGCTTCGAATTCCGGAGTAGCCGGAGCTGTGGCAATGGCCCGTTCGAAGTTGTCCAGTACCGGAAGCAGTTCACCTACGAGCTTGGAGGTGGCATACTGCGCCAGTTCCTCTTTTTCCTTCTGGGTACGGCGGCGGAAGTTGTCAAAATCAGCCTGCACACGCAGCGCACGCCCTTGATATTCATCCGCCAGCTCCTGCAGGCGTTTGGCCTCTTCACCGCTGCCTGAAGCCTCCCCGAAGGCCTCTTCCGAAGCTGGTGCACCGCTCTCGCGGACTGTTTCAGCCTCATCGGCTGCCTGATTCTCATGTATTGCCTGATCGTTCATTTCATTGGAATTCTGAATCTCTTCCTCTTTCAAGTTGTCTTCACCTCCTTATAATCAGTCACAGCATCAATTACGCTCTGTTCACTTATACCAGTGTGCCAGCATCGCTGTCAAATCCCGGGACAGAATCCCCAGTATGCCCATTACGCGTGCATATTCCATCCGGGTCGGACCCAGGATGCCGATGCTTCCGAGCGCCTTGCCGTCCAGGGAATATGTGGCTGTAATCAGACTGCAGTTGGCAAAAGCCTCATGCTTATTCTCCATGCCGATACGCACCTGCATGCCGGTTCCTCCGGATGCGGGAGCAAGCATTTTGAGCAAAGTCGGTGTTTCTTCCAGCAAATCGAGAATATCCTTCACCTTGTCGACGTCCTTGAACTCCGGCTGGGTAAGCATATTGGTCGCTCCGCTGAGATAGATGCGCTGTTCATGGTCACTTTCCAGTGCTGTGTCCAGCACCTTCATTAACTCTTCATAGTGGGAGATATGGCGCTGCATTTCCTCCCCAAGCTCGGAATACAGCTGGCTCTTCAGCTTATAAAGCGGTACATTCACCAGCTTGCTGTTCAGCAGATTAACCACTTTCTCCATCTCGGACAGAGAAATCTCCGGCGGAATACTCACGGTCTTATTCTCTACCTGGCCGGTACTGGTAACAATAATCGCCACAGCGGTTCTGTCATCCAGCGGCAGCAGCTGGAAATGGCGCAATGAAGTATGAAAAACCTCCGGCCCCAAAAGGATGGAAGTGTAATTCGTCATATTGGAAAGAATCATCGCCGCATGCTGGATAACCTGCTCCGTTGCATTAAGCTTCTCGGCAAAAAAGGCGCGGATCGTGTCCAATTCAGCCGATTCAGCGGAATTCCACGGGACCAGATGATCTACATAGTAGCGGTAGCCCTTATGGGAAGGAATTCGGCCTGCTGAAGTGTGCGGCTGTTCCAGATAGCCCAAATCCTCCAAGTCGGCCATTTCGTTGCGGATCGTTGCAGGACTGTAGCCCACATCTCCCCGTTTGGAAATGCTTCGCGAACCAACCGGCTCGGCAGAAGTAATGTAATCATCTACGATGGCGTTCAATATCATTCTCTGGCGTTCGGTTAACATGCAAATTCCCCTCCTGTCGGCTGCGGCTTTCCATTTCGTTAGCACTCTGGTTAGATGAGTGCTAACCACTAATACAAAAATACCAAACTGACCTTGACATTGTCAAGTCAGTTCAGTATCTTGGCTGCGCCCATTTCAGCCTAGCCGGGCTTCCCGTGTTGTACGGCACACCAGCCGCATCACTTTGCGGTGCAGAAAAGGAAAAAGAGTAAACACAATATCCATTGTCCGGCGCAGCGGCATCGGATTGACTAGGACTTCATTTCTTTCCACTCCTGTGCAAGCGAGGGCGGCAAAATGACCCGGAGACATGAGCTTTTGCTTTTTCACCTGGGCGAGCACAATCCTTTTATCCATATGTATGGCCTCACTACTGGCAAAGATCGGAGTGTCAACAAACGCCGGACACAAGCAGCTTACGTTGACCCCGTAGGCCTCAGCCTCATAATGCAGAGAGGTTGTCAGCCCCACCACGGCATGCTTTGAAGCTGAATAAGCACCACTTCCCGGAGCAGGCCCAAGACCCGCTGCCGACGCTGTATTCGCTATATAACCGAAACCTTGCTCCTTCATTAAAGGATAAGCTGCCTGCACCCCATGGATTACTCCCCATAGATTGACATCCAGAATCCTGTGCCAGTTCTGCTGCGTCATATCACCTATCTCGCCGTACATCGCAATCCCCGCATTGTTGAACATATAATCCAAACGCCCAAACTCCCGGTAAATGCCATTGACCAGTTCCCCCACCGCCGGGCCATCCGAGACATTCACCTGAACAAAGCGGCACTCTCCGCCCAAGCTCTCAAGCTTAGCTACCGTCCTATACCCTTCCTCTGCATTAAGATCAGCAATAACAATATACACTTGTCTGTTCAGGAGCTCCTTGCACAAGGCCTTTCCAATTCCCGAAGCACCGCCGGTAACGATTCCAACCTTCTTAATCGCTTCCATTCCTCATCTCTCCCTAATATTTTGTAAACGGGTTAAGCTTATAGCACTTTGGAACAGAATAGTACGATCGTTCTAATTAAATCAAGCAGAAGGGTGCGTGCCTCCTTCTACGCTTTCCTGTGAATCCCGTTTATAAAAACAGTCACACTGCGCTGAAACAGCGCCTTTAGCGGCTCATTCTCCATCGTGTACAGATATTGACACAGCCCGCCCAGCAACGTTCCGAACAAGAACCCCGTGGACTCCAGTTCTTCTTCTCTGAGGCCGAATTCTCCGGTCTCCATTCCCAGCTTGAAAATTTCATAATATGCCTGCATGGGTGTTGAAGCGAGTCCTTTCAGCTGTGCCACAGTCTCCGGTGAAGTAGCCGGAATGCTGCCTAGTTCCTGTCCAGCCTGCAAAAGCGGCGTTTTATAGTTGTTCTGTACGAAATGAGCCATGGCGTACAGCTTCTCTACAGCCGTACCGTAATTTACGGAAACCGCCTCCCACCGCTCCTTCCAGGAACGCATCGTTTCAAGCGCCAGATAGACAAAAAGCTTCTCTTTATTCTCAAAATGATAATAAATGTGCCCTTTGCTGCAGCCGGACTCTCTGGAAATATCCGCGATTGAGGTGCTGGCAAAACCCTTTTGCGCAAAAAGCCGTGCCGCCTTATCCGCAATGAGTGACCTGGTCTCCTCACTGTCATAATGCCTTTTATTCATAAGCGCTACCATCCTTGATAAAATTGAACGATCGTACTAATTAATAGAATACTGTGTCATTACATTTTATTCAAGACAAATCATTTTTGTGGATGGATAATGCAACCAATCTCCCGCTTCTTCGTCTGTTCCTTTAGGGGGGATGTACAATGAAGTCACCAAGACAATGGTTCTTGGCTGCATTCAGTATAATGATGACCGTGCTTACGCTGTCTGGCTGTATGCCGGGTGGGATGCCGGAAAAAATAGGTCCATATAAGTGCTATTACGGGGACGTTGATTATGTCTCTGTCCTCCGGTGGAACGGCATTACCTATATGGACAATAGCGATGGAGACATCAGCGGGTTGAACACAGGGGAGAAGATCGGCAAGATCCGCTACCGGAAAGCAGACCATACTTGTCCGCGTGACCCCATGCAGGATGGGGATGCCACGCTGCTGGAAGTGGGTACACAGCTCAATGAGGTGAAGGGCTACAAAGCCACAGCCCGGCTGGTGGCAGGGGACAGGCTGTATGAAGCTACCGAAAATCCCTCTGCCCGAACCCTTAACGATCTGCTTGATATCGAAGGCAAGATCAAAAGCGTACGCTTTGTCAGCGGTATGGACGGGAGTCCTTTGAAGGATTTTACACCAGAAGCCTCTGCCGTATTCATCCGGGAATATCCCAAGCTGAAATATGTTCCTTTTAACCAGCTGGCCAAAGAAACCAAACAATGGGTTGGGAATAAATATTGGCTGGAAATTGAACTGAACGACGGTTCGAGCAGAAGAATTGTCTACAATGCGATGTTTGCAGCGTTCCACCCTTCCGGCTATGCCACACCTGAGCTGGCCCGGCTGGTGGAAGAGCAGCGCAAGCTAATTTATGCAAAGTAATCCATGACAAACCTATTGAACGCACACACTATGGCCGCTAACTTTTCCTCATAAAGCATTCGATAGTTATCCCAGCAAGTGGAAACGGCTGCGCCGCCCTTCGCTGGACAGAGTAGCAGTTGTGGATTTTTTGGATTTGGGTTGCTGGATGTCCTTATTAGATTCGGCGTCACATCCAAGTGGAAAAAGTGAATTTAATACTTTCCCATCCCGCTTCTCCGCAAGCTCTAATTGGAAAAAGTATATCTACTCCGACCGATTCCCACCTTTTCGGGTGAATTCGCTTGAATTAGGTTTACTTTTTCCCACTGTTCCCTCCACAGTAAGCTTTTTCGTGAATTTAAATGTACTAATTCCACTTCACTTCCTGCCTGCTCCCCACGAGCTGCGCTTTTGTCTTCTGAATCCGCAGCCCCTCCTGTACAGCTAAAGCCACAGGTTCAAAACACTTGTACCCCATAATAACTATCCTAACTTTATACACGTCTTATCCATGACAGAAGGTAATCATCATTTCCTAAAAACCAAAAAACCACTCTTCCGCAAAGGGCTTACGCCCTGCTGAAAAGTGGTTGCTGTATTTCTTATAAAAATAATAATCCCACAGGACAGAGGCTTACCCCGGTTCTTAATCCAGCTTCTTCAGCACGGCGATCTCATCGCAGGCATGCTGTTTCATGCAGTTCACGCAATCAGTCCAGACCTTCTCAGGGAATATCTCCTTCTCCACGACGGTAAAGCCGTTTCTAAGGAAGAAATCCACTGCATAGGTCAACGCCATGATCTTGGGAATCTTCTGGCGTCTGGCCTCTTCCGTCAGCTTCTCCAGAATCATCGAGCCTACGCCTTTGCCTTTGCCCTCATCACGTAGTCCAATGGAACGCACCTCTACAAGATCAGCGCCCAGTCTGAACAGCGAACCGCAGCCGATGAATTTGCCGTCCAACTCCGCAATTACGAACTGGTCGATCTGGCGGGTCAGTGCTTGCCTGGAACGGGGAAGCATAATACCGCGCTGGGCGTATTCCTCTATCATTAAATACAGCGGCTCCACATCCTCCACCGTAGCATTTCTGCATATCACCTTAGGGTCTCCCGCAGGAGCCGGCTGGCGGATCATATCCGTTTTGACAAGCACTTTGACTCACCCCTTGTTGTTAATATGAATAAATATACAACATGGTGAATTACAATTCAAGGGGTATTTTAAAATTAAACTTCTGTCAAAACGCCGACAAACTCACCGAACACATCATTCCCGAACAGGATGCCTTGCTTGCTTAAACGATAGGTATCCCCATCCTGCTCAATCAGGCCGGCGGCCAGCATTTTCTTCAGCGATCCCGCAAAAATATCCTGCAAAGACTTCCCGAACTGGGCCCGGAACGCCTGATCCGACACGCCCTCGCGCATCCGCAGCCCAACCATCATGAAGTCCTCCATCGCCTCCTGCGCGGAAATCTGGAAGGTGTCCAGACGCGGCAGTCCGCTGTGCGAAGCTTCAATATACGGGTTGACCCCCTTGATATTCATATGCCGCTGCCGCTTCACGTATCCATGTGCCCCCGCACCGAGGCCATAATAATCCTCATTGCGCCAGTACGTAATATTGTGACGGCTCTCCATCCCCGGCTTGGCAAAATTGCTGATCTCGTATTGTCCATAGCCTGCAGCCTCCATCGTAGACATCAGCAAGAGATACATTTCGAGTTCATCCTCTTCACTGGGCAGTGGAAGCTTGTTCTTGTTGAACAGGGTGTGGAACAGCGTATTTTCCTCAACCTTAAGGCTATAGATGGAATAGTGCGGCAGATCAAGCTCCAGCGCTTTGCCGATGCTCTCTCTCAGCATATCTACGGTCTGGTTTGGCAGACCGAACATCAGATCCACCGACAGATTATGCAGACCGGCACTGCGCGCGTTCTCCAGGCTGCGGTAGACATCATCCACGTTATGGATACGTCCGATACCGCTCAGCAGCTCATTCTGGAATGCCTGCACGCCAAAGCTTACCCGGTTGACGCCGCCCTCTTTCATGACTGCGAGCTTATCCTTATCTGTGGTGCCGGGATTGGCCTCCATAGAGAACTCTATATTCTCATCCCACTGAGGGAAGTGCGTGCGGATCGATTCCAGAAAATAAGCCATCTCATCCGGCTTAAGCACAGTAGGTGTTCCCCCGCCGACAAAAATCGTCTTGATCACACCGGGCGGTGTGTGCTTCACCGTCAATTCCATCTCCCGGTCCAGCGCACGCAGGTAATCCATGACGGGCTGGTCCTTCAGGACATAGGAGTTGAAATCACAATAGAAGCATTTATTCGTGCAGAAAGGGATATGAATGTACACGGCCTCAGGGGGACGGCCATTAATAGGGTTTGTCATAGCTGTCTCCTTTGTTCTATATAAATCAAACTTTAGATAATTTCTAAAGTCATCTTATATTTTCATATTTTGAGATTCAATTTAGCCAGAAAAGGGAAGCCGTCAGGCTTCCCTTCAGAACACACTAGCGAGTATCGCTCCACACAAGCTGCCGCTTACCCTCAGCTACTCATCAATCTTAAGCACCGCCATGAAGGCTTCCTGCGGCACCTCAACGCTGCCGACCTGCTTCATGCGCTTCTTGCCTTCCTTCTGCTTCTCCAGCAGCTTCCGTTTACGCGAGATATCACCGCCGTAGCATTTGGCCAGCACGTTCTTGCGCATCGCCTTCACGGTCTCACGGGCAACGACCTTGGTGCCGACAGAAGCCTGAATCGGCACCTCGAACATTTGCCGCGGAATGATGCCCCGCAGCTTCTCGCAGATGATGCGGCCGCGGTTATAGGCGCGGTCACGGTGGACGATGAACGACAGCGCATCGACCTGCTCGCCGTTAAGGAGAATATCCATCTTCACCAGATTGGACTGGCGGTAGCCTGATATTTCATAGTCAAAGGACGCATAGCCCTTCGTACCCGATTTCAGCTGGTCAAAGAAATCATACACGATTTCTGACAGCGGAATCTGATAAGTGATCGTCACCCGGTTGGAATCCAGATACTCCATATTGACGAATTCGCCACGTTTGTTCTGGCACAGCTCCATTACCGTTCCCACGTAGTCATTCGGGACAATAATCCCGGCTTTGACATAGGGCTCTTCCACATAATCAATGGTGCCAATCTCCGGATAGTGCGACGGATTGTCAATCTGAAGCATTTCCCCATTGGTCAGCATGATGCGGTAAATAACGCTTGGTGCCGTAGTGATCAGCGGCAGATTGAACTCCCGCTCAATACGCTCCTGAATAATCTCCATGTGCAGCAGTCCCAGGAAGCCGCAGCGGAAGCCGAAGCCCAGTGCGCTTGAGCTTTCCGGTTCAAAGCTGAGCGACGCATCATTAAGCTGCAGCTTCTCCAGCGCTTCACGCAGATCATTGTAATCCGAGGTTTCAATCGGATACAGCCCGCAGTACACCATCGGGTTAATCTTGCGGTAGCCCGGGAGCGGTTCAGGTGTCGGATTCTTGGCATCCGTTACCGTATCCCCGACACGCGTGTCGCCGACATGCTTGATGCCGGCGACGATGAAGCCGACATCACCGATGTTCAGCTCATCCACGATGCTCATGCGCGGCATAAATGCGCCCACCTCAATAACTTCAAATACCTTATCAGTAGCCATCATCTTAATCTTCGAACCGGCACGGATCTTGCCGTCTATGACGCGGACATAGACAATAACACCTTTGTAAGGATCATAGTGGGAGTCAAAAATCAGCGCCTTCAGCGGAGCATCGGAGGTGCCGGTAGGTGCTGGAACCTGCTTGACCACCTGTTCCAGAATCTCCTTAATTCCGATGCCGGCTTTGGCAGAAGCCAGCACAGCTTCACTGGCATCCAGTCCGATCACATCCTCAATCTCCTGCTTCACCCGTTCGGGATCGGCGCTCGGCAGATCAATTTTGTTGATCACCGGAAGAATTTCCAGATTGTTATCCAAGGCCAGATATACGTTGGCCAGTGTCTGCGCTTCGATCCCCTGCGCCGCATCCACTACGAGCAGTGCGCCTTCACAGGCGGCAAGGCTGCGGGAAACCTCATAGGTAAAATCGACGTGCCCCGGTGTATCAATCAGGTTCAGCAAGTACTCCTGTCCGTCGTCAGCACGATAAGTCAGGCGCACAGCCTGAAGCTTGATGGTGATGCCGCGTTCACGTTCCAGGTCCATCTGGTCAAGCACCTGTTCTTGCATTTCGCGCGAAGTTAGCGCACCAGTGTATTCCAAAATGCGGTCGGCCAGTGTCGATTTGCCATGGTCTATATGTGCAATAATCGAGAAATTGCGGATTTGTTGTTGTCTTTTCTGAACGTCAGTCATTCCTTACCCCCACAGACAGCCTAATGTTAATCCACTTATTATAACAGTACGCGCTTCACCCATCAATCCCGCCGGCCCCGGACCCTCAAAGAAAAGGAACGGAACACAGAAAAAAGCGGACTTGCTGCCTCCAGGGAGAGACACCAGCCGCCAACTGTTTTCTGAAAATCACGGACACCCACCGCTAATCTTCGATAAAATGAGCTAAATCATGGGCTGCATTACGCAGTCGAACCTGCGCAGTACGGTGTAAGCAAGCTTATTCTGCAGCCGAGTCGAACAGCGAAACCACCCAGCGGATACTCTTCTGCGAGGCTTCTTGCAGCAGCCCTGCTGTTTTGTCAGCCAGCTTGTCTACTGTCGGCTTTTGCTCTTCAGGGATAAGAATCTGCTCCGGACTCATTCTGCTGTAGTCCGGAACCTCCTGCTGCGGCAAATTCCCGCCCGCAGAAGGTCCTGCAGTGGTTTGCGGCTGCACCGGGACAACTGTATATTCGCCTGTTACAGGATCTACAGACACAGGAACATATACATAAGCCTGCCCGCTTTGTGCCGCACCCGCCGGGGGAACGGTGCGGGAACCTGCCGCCCCCCCGGCGGGTGCGGTTTGGGCCGTCCCGGTTGCACCGCTCCAGCCCGGCAAAACTGTAGAGGCCCCGGCGCTCCCGCTGCCACTGCTGCCGAACTGCATGCCTATCAATATGCCGATGCCGGCCCACAAGCCGACCATAACCAGATTTTTACCGAACCGCGACATTTCATATTCCTCCTTTCCTTGTATGATCAGTTACTCTGCTTTACAGTGTCTACACCAGAGTCAGGCGCAGCCGCTTTTTCCGCATCATGGCTGTTCCAGTAGACATCGGCAATGGCATCGGCCAAGATATCCGCTGTCCGTTTCAGCTCATCCTCTGAATTATCGATTCCGCCTACTTCAATTAATACACTGTTAGGGGAAAGAGTCTGATTGTACTCTCCATTGTTGCCGTTGCCGGAAGATTTCCCCCAAATGCCGCGGGAAACTCCGGGATAGCTTTTTTCCAGCAGCTGATGTATTTTATTGGCGAACGCCTCATTCTTCTTCCAGTTTTTATTCGCATGGCCGAGGATAAAATACACCTGGGCATAACTTTTCCCGTTAATGACGGCAGTAGTTTTGCCATGCCGCTGTGAATCACGGTGAATATCAATCATTTCAGTCATCTCCTGATTGGCGCTCATCGCTGCCTTGACAGTCATTCGCGAATATTTATAAGAAAAGTTCCAATTATAATCCGGCACGGTCGTAGCGTAATCCTGTTGCGCATGAACCGTCCCAATTCCGCGCTGCTCCAGTCTTTTGGCAATATATGAGCCTACCAGCATTACATTTTTGGAAGGAACCGCTGAACTTGGGTTGTCACTCTCTACGCCCAGCAGCGGATTATAGGCCTCGCGGGGGTGGGAATGATAGATTAAAATCCGTTTGACCGAATCCTCCCGGCTGCTGCCGGGTGTAGAACTGCCGTTACTGCCTGCCGCGTCCGGTGCTGCTGTAGGTTCAGGCTGCATTTCGTTCTCTCCTCCTCCAGGCTCGTCCACTCCATCTCCGTGTGCCGGTTCTGTTCCGCTTGTCCCCGACTCCCCACCCGTCCCATCACCGGTAACATTAGCCTCAGGATTCCCGCCAGCCAGTTCATCCGTTCCCGGATGATAGTCCGCAGGAGCATCTTTGGCACCGCCCGACCCCAGCCGCAGCAGAAAAGGATCATCCGCGGCCAGCCCCGGAACCTCGCGGGAGAGCAGGCTCTTGGGGTCCCCCGGGTCCACACTGGTCAGCATCCGAAAGACGAAGGACGTTACGTTAGGGCCTGAAAATGCAGACGGTTCATCACTTTTCGGCAGATGCGGAACCTCCATGCCCAGCAGCTCCATAAAAAAACCGCTTGATAAGGAAGCCGCCAAACCTTTCATTGAGGGAATGGGCGAAGAGTTCAGCTTCTGTCCGGCCAATCCGCCGGCTCCAAGCAGCATAAAAAATACAAGTGAACCTCCGGCCAGCAGCAGCATCGTTCTCCCCAGCGACAGAACATCCAGCAGCTTGCTCCGCAGCCGGCCGATATTCCATAGCTGAAACCATTTTTTGTTCATTATTGTTATGTCCTCCTCCAGCCCTCTGTAATCTCTTATACTCCCAATCTATGAGCGGAGGAGGAATGCTAGAACCTGAAATGAGAGACAAAAAGAAGAGCCGCTCTCTCTATGTGATGGCGTACATTGTCTAACACTTAATAGAAGCAGCATCAAAAAAAGCCTGCCTCAATCTGCGGGCATGCAGACTGGGGCAGACAGAAAGCAGACTGAAAGCAGGTGTATAGCCAGACTGGGAGCAGGCGGATTTGAACAGCGGGCATGGACGGACAGATTAGATCAGCAGAACGGTTCCGCCACGGCTGAACCCTAAGCAGATCAGTGGGTGTACGCCCCTACATTGCCCGGATCAACAGCCTCATGCAGTGCAGCATTCAGTCCGCTGGCTACGATGTTGGCAATTTCTTCAATAAACTCATCAATTTCCTTGGGCGTCACAATGAGATCATGTCCGAGCGGCTCCAGCACCTCTTTGACCAGCGACAGCCGTTCGTGCTCAGAGATGTCGTCCAGCATGCCCATAATTTCTTTGGTTTGGGTGGCCCCGGCTCCAGCCTGCCCAAAATGCCTGCTCATCATCTCCAGGACGTTGTTCACAATGGTTGAAGCATAGCAGACGGTAGGAACACCGATAGCGATGCAGGGAATGCCCAGTATCTCTTTAGTCAATCCCCGGCGTTTATTGCCAATTCCTGATCCGGGATGGATGCCGATGTCAGCGATTTGAATCGTCGTATTGATCCGTTCCAGTGAGCGGGATGCCAGTGCATCTATGGCAATAATCACATCCGGTTTGGTACGGTCAATGATCCCCTGAACCACTTCACTGGATTCAATACCGGTGAGACCCAGCACGCCCGGAGCAATCGCACTTACATTGCGGTAGCCCGGGGAGACCTGATCAGGAACCAACTCGTAGAACTGGCGGGTAATCAGCGAATTCTCCACAACGAGCGGCCCCAGTGAATCGGGAGTCACGTTCCAGTTGCCTAGACCAACTATCAGAACAGAAGAGTTGCGGTCAATGCCGATTCGGTCCATGAAATGCTCAAATTCACGGGCAAACACCACGGATACCTTCTGCTGCAGTCCGGTATCACCGCCGCGAAGCGCGGGAACCTCCAGGGTTACGTAATTTCCGATCGCACGCCCAATGGCCTGAGAACCCGCATTATTAGCCACGGCAAGACGGGTAACCTTAATGCCATCCGCCTCTTCCACCTCTTCGTTCACACCGGGAATCGGCGTTTTTTGCGGTCCCTGAGCCATTTCCTTTGCTTCCAGCGCCAAATCTGTGCGTACCGAATACAGCTGAAGATCCAGTTCCATTATAAGTTCAGCCTCCTTTTGCATATTGGTGATAGTGTGCGAGAGAAAGCCATGGTTTATACAGGCCGGAAAGGTTAAATTTCAAAGCTTTAGTCTTGCATTTTGTGAGAGGTCATGCTAAACTATTTTAAGTTGTGAATCATTTGATGATTTCGAATGTCTTTCAGGAGGTGAATGCAATGCCAAATATCAAATCCGCGGTAAAACGCGTCAAGACGACCGAAAAACGCCGTGCACTGAACGCTTCCCAGAAATCCGCGCTTCGTACAGCTGTGAAAACTGCTGATGTAGCTCTGACTGGTACAGAAGTGGAAACTGCTCAGGCTGCTTTCCAAGCTGCTTCCAAAAAGCTGGACAAGGCTGTAACCAAAGGCCTGGTTCATAAAAATGCGGCTGCCCGCAAAAAATCCCGCTTGGCGAAGAAATTGAACGCTCTTAAGGCGGAAGCCTAAGCCAAGGGCTACATTCATAATGAGCACTTTAAGAACCTGACCGGTATGCTGCATACGGTTAGGTTTTTTTGTGCACATTGTTTACCTCTCCTCAACCAAACTGCCCGATGGACCTTCAACAACGGCATTTCCGCCGTTGTTTCGCTGCAGACTGCCTGGGGGTCCTTCAACAACGGCATTTCTGCCGTTGTTTCGCCGCAGACTGCCCGATGGGCCTCCAACAACGGCATTTCTGCCGTTGTTTCGCCGCAGACTGCCTGGGGGTCCTCCAACAACGGCATTTCTGCCGTTGTTTCGCTGCAGACTGCCTGATGGGCCTCCAACAACGGCATTTCTGCCGTTGTTTCGCTGCAGACTGCCTGATGGACCTTCAACAACGGCATTTCCGCCGTTGTTTCGCTGCAGACTGCCTGATGGACCTTCAACAACGGCATTTCCGCCGTTGTTTCGCCGCAGGCATCTTTCGGACAACTCAAACCAAAGCTATTGCTCCTAAGTTTTTTATATACATTTTACCTATTTATCTATAATAGAAAAATCAATAAACCTAAACAAACAAGGACAAATAACATAAAACTAACAACAACAACCAACGACCAATAACCAATAACATCAACAACCAACGACCAATAACATCAACAGCAAAAAGCCTGCCCAAAACGCATATCAGCGCTGCGGACAGGCTCTTTGCTGTTCACTTAAACCAAACGACTAGCTAGGCCCCCAAACGAAGCATGAACATCTCCAGGCCCAGCACCTTGTCGATGGCACCGGTCTTCATCTGGTAATCCAGATCGGCCAGGAAGCTGAGGATCTGCCGCAGGCGCTGGCTCTCGAACTTGTGGGCCTGTTCACCCGCCAGCTTGACGGCATACGGATGCAGCCCCAGCCCGGAAGCGATCTGGCCTTGCGAGTAGCTCTGGGCAGATAAATCCTTAACCTGTAAAATAATCCGGAACTGCCTGGCAATCAGCGAGGCAATCTTGATGGGCTCCTCCCGCTGCTTCAGCAGCTCATAGAGCGTATTGAGCGCCTTGTCGAGGCGCAGATTAGCGATATCCTCCACCAGTGTGAACACATTCTGTTCCGTCCCGCGGTGCACCAGACTCTCAATGGCTACCGCGTCCACAATTCCGCCTTTGCCGGCGAACAGGCACAGCTTGTCCATCTCTGCCGACAGCCCCTGCAGCCCTGTTCCGGCATTCGCTACAAGAACCGCAGCGGCTCCCGGTGCCGCCTCACAGCCCCGGTCACGCACACCCTTTTCGACCCAGCGCAGCAGCTCCTCTGCTCCCAGCGGATTGAATGCCAGCACCGCACCTGCAGATTTGACCGTCTTGACGATTTTTTTGCGTTCATCCAGCTTGTCATTGTTGACCATGAAGACGATCACGCTGAACTCCGCCGGATGCTGCATATAATCGCTGAGAACCTCCACTCGGTGTTCTATCTTGGCACTATCCTTTCCTGCGGTGAACAGAGAGGCATCGCGCACCAGCAGCAGCTTCCGCTCCACCATGAACGGCACAGTCTCCGCTTCCTCCACAACCGCCTGCACCGGCGTCTCGGAAAGATCAAAGGGAATGACTGCAAAATCCCGGTCCTCTTTGGCTATCAGGTGCTCCTCCAGAAAGGCTGCAAATTCATTCATCCGGAATTTCTCGCTCCCGTACAGCACATAGAGCGGCGAAATTTTCCCTTGTCTGATGTCTTTAGCCGCCGCTTTGGCATCCATCACGCCACTTCCTTCTCTTTTCAGTCTCTGATTATTGTAACAAAAAGCGTGGAGCATACAAAGTCTTATATCTGCGCAAAAACGGAGCAACTCCGGCAGCCAAGGCCAAAGTTGCTCCGTTTCCGCGGCGCATCTATATAAACGACGGAAGGAAAAGCTCTAGAAACTTTCCGACCGGCGGTCATACCGATGGTTCTCACGATCCTTGTATCTCCTGTTCTCTTACCTTAGCATATTCTAATGCCACATAAAAAGTTCCACTCTGCGATTATTTTGTAGACGCTGCCGGGTCTGGAGTAGGCGCAGGTGCTGTAGTTGCAGCAGGAGAAACCGTCTGCGAAGCAGAAGGAACCTCAGGCGCAGCCGAATCAGGCACTGTATAGGTCTTGGTAATTTCACTGCCGTTTTGGGTCGTCACATAGGTGAATTCACGGCTGTCCTCCGACCACCCGCCGGAAACCCATTCCCCCTCCAGGGGAAGGGAGGTCAGCGCCGTCCTGTCGTCTCTGGAAGCACCTGCCGGTATGGAATAGATTACAAGCTGCTGTCCCGCAAGCTCGGCGTCAAAACGTCCATCCGGCGATGTTGAAGGTGAAGCCGCAACCATTGCGGGCATCATGTTCATAATACCCAACTCTGAAGGAGAAGGCTGGATATCATTGCTGGAGTTCGTTTCACCGGCCTCCATTTTCCCTTTCTTGGGCGCGCTGTCCTGTGCACTGGTATCTCCGCTGGTATCTGGACTGCTATTATTTGCATTTTCCCGCGCAGCAGGTGTCGCAGCAGCCTTGTCAGGCTTCTCCGTCTGTCTCTTCATGGTGTCCGGCTTCTTGGTTGTGCTAGGCGCCACAGCCGGAGCATCCTGAACCGGTGCCTTTGATGGAGCGACCCGTTCCTCCGCCCCGCCGGAAGGATTATTGCCGCTGGCTGAAAACATATTATCCTGCCCTGTATTGTCCTGTCCTGTGGTGCCTGCCGCACCATCTGCGCTGTCCGCTCTGCCTTCCTGGCCCGCCTCCTGGGAAGGTTCAGTGGACACTATACTTTTTTGCAAAGAAGAACCTGTATCTGCACTCTGATTGAGCGCCTGGTCGACATCCGCCGCCGGCATGCTCTCAGGCATATTGAAAATAGCAATCAGCAGGATAATTGCCGCAGCCACTGCGCCAATGCCTGTCCGTGCCGCCATTGAAGATCCCTTGGGAGGTTTGCCATGGCTGCTTTTGCGAGAGAGCGGAACGACATTGGATTCATCGGTGCTCGTCATGACCGGCTCCTGAACGCCGCGGTCCAGTTCATCAAGCCGTGGCATGATCGAGTCAACCAGACTGAAAGGGGGCTTCACGTCCGGCAACTGCTCCAGCTGCCGGGAGAGCGTGCTCAGACGGTCATAGACATCCGCGCACGAAGGACAATTGTCGATATGACGGAACATTTCAATCATTTCTTCTTGGCTCAAATCATGATCCAGATAGCGGTGCATCCATTCCATCACCTCCGCGCATTTCATCCTGATACACCACCTTTCTGATACTCCTGAAGTCTGTTCTGCAGCTGCTGCCTGGCTCGGAACAAGTACGATTTCACCGTGTTCAGGGGCAGATCCAGCGAGTCTGCAATCTCGTTGTAAGAAAAATCCTGCAAATACCGCAGAACGATTACTGTCCGGTGATGTTCCGGAAGCTGGTCAATCGCCTCACGTATATCCTCCGCCAGGTAACCGGACAATACTTCACGTTCCACATCATGTTTATCCGGAAACACCATTTCATGTTCGTCAATGGAAACTGTAGGTTTTGTTCTTCTGAACTTGTCAATGCATATGTTGGTCACAATCCGCTGTACCCATGTCTTGAACTGGGCCTTTTCCTCGTAGGAACCGATTTTGGTATACACGCGGATAAGCGCCTCCTGTGAAGCATCCAAAGCATCCTGCTCATTATGAAGAATGTAGAAGGCCGTCTTATATACATGTCCTTCAATTTCTCGCAATAGGGTGATTAGAGCGTCGCGATCGCCCGCTTGAGCGGCTCTGATGAGTCCCTGCTCCACCACGAAGGTTCCCCCTCTCTATGCAATCTTACTGACGCGCAAGACTGCGAAATTGTTGCAAGCCTATAATCATTATTTTTGTTAATGCATAATCCTTACTAAGCATACAGGGGAAGCTCGAATCATTCAAATACTCTTTTAGTGAAGATCGTTACAATAATGAAATCAGAAAACATGCAAAACAGCCGGTTGCACCTTCTTCAGGTGAAAACCGGCTGTTGTTCAACCAAACATTTTAGAATTTTTGTCACTTAAGCTGAATTTTAAGCGCCTTTGATTTCCTTGAACTTCGCCACATATTTGGCGGCCAGCTCGGTGATCTGGTCGTAGCGTCCTTCCTTGGCCGGAGCGGTCAGGTTGCCGCCGATGCCTACAGCGATACAGCCGTTCGCGATCCATTTCTCCATATTGTTGAGATCCACACCGCCGGTAGGCATAATGTTCACATGCGGCATTGGCCCTTTGACAGCCTTCACGTAATCCGGCCCGAAGGCGCTGCCCGGGAACAGCTTCAGCACATCCACGCCCAGCTTCAGTGCTTCTTTCATTTCATTTAATGTCATACAGCCCGGCATATAAGGGATACCGTAGAGATTGCACATTTTGGCGGTTTCTTCTTCAAAAGAAGGGCTGACCACAAATTCCGAACCGGCCAGAATGGCGATTCTTGCGGTAAGCGGATCAAGCACTGTACCTGCGCCGATTACCGCACGGCTACCGTATTCAGCTACCAGGCGTTTGATCGCCACGTCGGCATCCGGAGTTGTAAAGGTAACTTCAATGTTGTTGAGTCCACCTTCAATACAGGCAGCGGACATTTTAACAGCATCATCGGCATTGTCGGCACGGATTACAGCTACTACACCAACGGCTGTAATGTTCTGCAATACTTTTATTTTTTTCATCATAAACTCCCTTTCTTGGTCAATTCTCGGCATAAGAATATTTATTTAGATAAATAATTTTATCTAATTTACTAACCACAAGCCAAAACCTTCTAATAAAATAGTAATAATAATGTCTACTGGCGTCAATATATATTTATATGAGCACGTCCAAAAAGAATCACAAAAACAAAAATACCCTTATAAAATAAGACTTAACGCATTCTATGCGATTTCATAACGTTAATTTATTTCGCTGAAATGAGGGATGTCTTATTGTAGAAAACCGATTTATGTGATAATTTCAAATTACTAATCATAATTCATTTATACAGGGGTTGCATGTTTACCCTGAGGAGGAACTATTCATGAGCAAACAGCTGGATGCAGTTACATTCGGGGAACCGATGGCGATGTTTTATGCCAATGAGGCGGGCCCGCTGCACGAGGTTACTTCTTTTTCCAAGGCTCTGGCCGGGGCGGAGAGCAATGTGGCAACCGGATTATCCCGCCTGGAGCACAAGACCGGATATGTAACCAAGCTTGGTGAAGATAACTTCGGCCAATTTATCGCCGGTGCGCTGAACAAAGAACAGATTAACACCGACAGCATCACTTATACCAAGGAATTCCCAACAGGTATGCTGATCAAATCCAAGGTGCTTACCGGTGATCCCAAGGTTGAATATTTCCGTAAAAATTCTGCTGCCTCCACGCTGAGCCTGGCCGATTTTGATGAGTCCTATTTCGCTTCCGCCGGGCATCTGCATGTGACCAGTATTTCTGCAGCACTGTCAAAGACCTGCCATGAATTTTCCCTGCATGCTATGGAATTTATGAAAAAAAGCGGCAAAACCGTCTCTCTCGATCCGAATCTGCGCCCGGTACTCTGGCCGGATACAGAAACCATGGTGAACACCATCAACGATCTGGCAACACGCTGCGACTGGTTCCTGCCGGGCCACAGCGAAGGCAAAATCCTTACCGGCTTAGATACACCAGAAGAAATTGCCGGCTATTATCTGGAACGCGGCGTATCCCTGGTGGTTATCAAGCTCGGACCTGAAGGCGCTTATTACAAAAGCTCCTCCGGTGAAGAAGGGTATGTCGGCGGGTTCAAGGTTAAGTCTGTAGTCGATACTGTAGGAGCCGGAGACGGATTCGCAGTCGGCGTAATCAGCGCTATGCTGGAGAAGCTGACTGTAGCGGAAGCCGTCAAGCGCGGCAACGCCATCGGCGCACTCGCCGTGATGTCTCCTGGGGATATGGATGGACTGCCTACACGGGAAGGCCTGGAAAAGTTTATGAAAGCCAGCTTATAAGCAAGCTAAACCTCCCTCATGGTTAATGTGATTAAAGCCCTTCACAGTCTTGATCAGGCTGTAAAGGGCTTTTTGTTGTGGTGAACACTGTGAACCTTTGAGAAAAATGCTCTACTTGGTCCCTGGCGGAGCCTGCACGGATTGACCCTGCTGCAGCGCAGGCGGAAACCGGTAGGTAATCGGTACAGCAGATTCCTTATCCTCGATCAAGGAGAGCATAATTTTGGCCGCCTGCATCCCCATCTCGTAGGCTGGCTGTCGGATCGTTGTGATCGCTGGGTTGTAGATCCGGGCAAACTCGGCATCATCAATCCCGATCACGGACAACTGGCCGGGAATCGTTATCGAATGGCGGTTCGCATATTTGAGGATTTCCCCCAGCACCAGATCATTGGCTGCAAGCAGCGCCGTCGGCGGCTGCGGCAGGTTCAGCAGCCCGTCCAGCGCGGAAGCAATCGCCTCTCTGGGCACACTGCACACGTACAGGTCATTCATCGCGAGGCCCGCTTCCTCTATGGCCTTTTTGTAGCCGCTCATCCGCTCCTTGCGGGGGGTGATCGCATGTTCGCCGAGGGGCAGGGACAAAAAAGCAATCGCCTCATGCCCCTTCCCCGTCAGCTCTTTAATGGCTGTTTTGACGGCCATTTCGTTGTCGAGCAGCAGACTCTGGGTGGTGATCCCCTCCACCAGCCGGTCCATAAAAACAAGGGGATACTCCGCTTCGATCAGACGGGCGTAGGGAGACGGCTTGCCCCCGGCCGGAAAAATGATCAACCCGTCCACCTGGCGGGCTACAAGTGCCTCTACGTGGGTATTCTCCTTGTCCGCATTCTCGTCGCTATTGCAGATAATTACCTGTATGCCATGGCGCTGCAGCTCATTCTCAATCGCCCGGATACACTGGATCGACAGCGAATAATCGATATTCGCCACGATAATGCCAACCATATGCGTGCGGTTCTGCTTGAGGCTGCGTGCGAGGCCGTTCGGCTGATAATTCAGCTCTTCAATGACCTCGGCGATACGGTTTTTGGTCGCTTCGCTCATATATTTGAACCGTTTATTCAGAAATTGTGAGACTGTGCTTTTCGACACTCCCGCCTTTTGGGCGACATCCTCAATCGTCAGCTTCTTCATCTTTTCCGCTCCGCTCTATATAGAAAAACACCGGCTTCCAGAACAAAACGGCTAGGCCGTCCAGGACTGGATCGTTTTCAGTTTAGCGTTGCCTGCAGAATCCTTCGGAGTCCTTAGGCAATTCCAAGTGGAAAAAGGGTAACTAATTTGCCCGATTCCCCTGTTCTCCGCAAGTGAAGTGGAAAAAGGGTATCTAATTCCCCTCATTTCGCCCCTGCCAGAGAAATGTTGCCCAATTAAGTTTCCTTTTTCCACTTAAATCTCACGATTGTTGATTTCTAAGTGAAATAAGTTCCCTTTTTCCAACTAGCACCGCTCATCTGCTTCTTCATAAGTATTAGGTGAAAAAAAGCGGCGAATCCGGCTTATTTCTCCCCATTTGGGTCGTATTCGCTGAATTCACGCCAACTTATTCTCAACTTTATACAAATCCTATCCATAATAATAGAAAATCATAGTTGCCTATACAGTCTAAAAAGCCATACTTTTTGAACTCATCAAAAAGTATAGCTTTTTTTTAGTAAATTATCTAGTAATCATTAGTGAACTATGCGGAAGGGTTATTACTTAGGGTGTTGCGGACGGATTGATCTTCTCACCGTATTCCTGATTCCACCAGTCGTAATACCATTGCTTTCCGGTTGGCATATTAATCTCCACTGAACGCCGCTCCCCCTTTACTTCATAATGTGCCACGAAATAATCCTCTTTGGTATCTGTAGTGATTGCGCCATAATGACTCTTCGCAGGTCGTTTTTTCTTCTCCGTGGTGATGGTCCCTGTGAGCACCTGTGACTTACCGGTTGCAATGTCCAGCAGCTTGCTGTGCTTGGTGTAGCCCCCTTTTCCATCCTCAGTATAATTAACCAGCAGCACTTCCCGGCTGCGGGTCAGAAAAAAAGCATAATGCCACACATCCGACCCGTAAGTCTCCATCATTTCCCGCAGCGTCATGGTCGGCGCATAAGCCACGGCATAGGGCAGATCTTTGCTCTGCATCTCTCTCACCTCTCGCCCAATAAGACTCTTCAGGAGGCAAATGGTTCCCTCTGATTTCAGAGAAAAACTACGAAATTTTCAGCGTAAATAATACGAGAGTTATATGTACACAAGTCAAACTGCGGAGAATTGAATCTAAAATTATTTTGAAAAAATCCGGTTCTAATGGGCTAAACGAAGTCCTGTTCTCGTAACATATATAATTCCGGTGCAAATTAACGTAAATTATAATATTTTTATCTCTATTTTTATCGTTTTCTTTCGTTGATTCATGTTTAACACTGGATTATAATAACAACCGTTAAGCATTAGATGCTGTATGACACAGCAAAGCGGGGGATTGTTCTGAAAACGAAAAAAGTAACGATTACTCACATCGCCAAGGCCATGGGCCTCTCACCGGTATCTATCAGCAGGGCGCTGGCGAACCAGGCGGGAATCAGCGATGAGCTGAAAGCGAAGATTGTGGAAAAGGCCGCGGAGATGGGCTATATCAAGCCGAGGAAGCACACGCCTGCCCGTATTCTGGTGCTGCACCGGAAGCCCTATCAGCATGATAACAGCAATTTTAGTTATATGGTACAAGGTATTGAGAAGGCATTGCAGCAAGCCGATACCGACTACAGCATAGAATTTCTGGATAAAGAAAATCAGAGCCGGCTGATTCTGCCCTACCGCTTAAGCAAAGGCTTCAAGTTCGATGGTGTGATTTTTATCGGCAGGTTCAATCCGGAGTATGTCTCCTTTATTCAGCAGGAAATTCCCAATCTAATCTTCTATGTGGGCTATTCGCCTGCGTATGATTACGACAGTGTATGGTTCAGCTTCCTGAACGCCGGCTACAAGCAGTGCAAATACCTGATCGACCGGGGGCACACCCGCATTGGGTTCCTCGGTGACATCAGTGCATACCGGAACAAGGAAAAGAAAACAGGCATCACCTCCGCCCTGGAGGAGCATGGCCTGTCTGTAGAAGAATCTCTTTTTTTCGGGCGCAATGAAGCTTTCCCCGCAAGGCTGGCCGGGTTGATCTCGGAACGCCTGCTGCCGACCGCCTTTATTTGTGAGCATGATTTCACTGCTGTAGAGCTGATTCGGCTGCTTCAGAAGCACGGTCTTAAGGTGCCGGGGGATGTCTCCATTCTCAGCAGCGGTAATACGGAGGTGTCGGCTTATTCACTGCCCGCACTGACCACAATGGATCTGAATATTGAATACTCCTGCCGCACGGTCGTATCTACGCTGCTGAAGCGGATTGCCGAACCGGGGAAGCCTGCGGAAAATATCGCAATCTTAAGCACACTTGTGGAGAGAGAGTCTGTACGAACACTTTAATGAGCACTTTTTAAAGGTGGGGGATTTATGGATTATTCAGTATTGCTGCGTTTTTTCAAGGCCCGTAAATTCAGCTATATGACAGGGTTTGCGTTCATGTTCGCCGCCTCTTTTATCCAGACCCTGTTTCCCAAGGTGCTCGGCAGTGCGGTGGATCTGATGAAAGACAGCGGATTTGCGATCCGCCAGGTCATGTTCCTGGTCCTGTGGATGACACTGATCGCCGCAGCCGTCTTCGCCTGCACTTTTTTATGGAGAAATATCATCATCGCCAACGCGCGCAATCTGGAATGCTATATCCGGGAAGAGCTCGTCCGGCACTTTCTGAAGCTGCCGCCCTCCTTCTACAACACCCGCAAGACCGGCGACCTGATCGCCTATGCCATCAACGACATTTCTGCGGTGCGCATGACCTTCGGTCCGGCAACAGCCATGTCTTTTAACGGAATTGTTATCTGCTTCTCCTCGATCTACTTCATGTTCGCCACCGTCGATGCCCGCCTTACGCTGATCACATTATCCCCGCTGCCCTTCATTATTCTGCTCATGCTGTTCACTGGCCGCAAGGTCCAGACCAGGTTCCGTACCGTACAAAATCAATTCGGCGCCGTGTCTGACCGCGTGCAGGAGAATATTTCCGGAATCCGCGTCATTAAGGCTTACGTACAGGAACGTTCCGAAATGGAACGGTTCAGCGCACTGAGCAGCCGCATGAAGCAGGCCAATCTGGATCTGATCCGCGTCTCCGCTGCACTTCCGGCCATGATCGAATTCGGGTTTGCCATCTGCTTTGTGCTGGGTTTGGTCTTAGGCAGCCGTATGGTGCTGCGGGGACAGATCAGTGTCGGTGATTTTGTCGCCTTCAACGGCTACCTGAGTCTGATCGTAAATCCCATTGTGTCGATTGGGCGGATTGTGACGATTTTTCAACGCGGCATGGCTTCCCTTGGGCGGTTGCATGACATTCTGCGGATACAGCCGGAAATTCATGACCTCCCGCAAGCCGTGGACATTCAACCCGACGGTCCCGTGGAGCTGCGGCATTTGACCTTCCATTACGATGAAGCTGGGGCACCTGCCCTTCAGGACCTCTCGCTTATGCTGCCAAAAGGGCATACCCTCGGCATTATTGGCCACACCGGGTCCGGCAAAAGCACGCTCGCCAGCCTCCTCTTCCGTTTCTTCAATGTAGAACCCGGGAGGATATTGCTGAACGGGAGGGATATTAACGGCTACACCTTGGAGACGCTGCGGGGAGGTCTCGGGTATGTGCCGCAGGATACTTTTATATTCGCTGCTTCCGTGAGAGAGAATATTGTTTTTTTCAAAGACGGTTACAGCGATGAAGAGGTGCGCGAAGCCGCAACGCTCTCCATGATTGCGGATAGTATCGGCAGCCTGCCTGAAGGCTATGACACGATTCTGGGGGAACGCGGCGTCAATCTGTCGGGTGGTCAAAAGCAGCGGCTCGCTATCGCCCGCGCGTTGATCCGCAATCCCGCCATTCTCATCCTGGATGACGCGCTGTCTGCGGTCGATGCCGTCACCGAAGGGCTGATTCTGGAACGGCTGCGGCTGACCCGCCAAGGCAAAACCAATATTCTGATCTCGCACCGCGTATCCGCCGTGATGCAAGCCGATGAGATTATCGTACTGGACAAAGGCAGGATCGTTGAACGAGGAACGCATGGGCAGCTGCTCAAGGAAGGAGGCCTGTATAATGCTATCTACACCGAACAGCATGAAGACGGCCAGACAGCGTAGCCGAAAAAAACCTGAGGCTGGCGCAGTCAAGCTGCTGCTGCGTTTGTCTGCCCCTTACACCTTCCAGCTCATTCTCGCCTGTCTGTGCGTAGTCATTGTCAATGGTGCTTTGCTGATTCAGCCGCTGCTGCTGCAGCGCGTAATCGACTATTTTCTGATCGGCGGGGCCGTGGAGCGCGGCCTTAATTCCATCGGAGGGCTGGCCCTGCTCTACCTGCTGGTGTCGGCGGCAAGTGCAATTTTCTCCTATCTCCAGGCGCTGATTGTCAGCAAAGCCGGGCAGAGCCTGACTCATGAGCTGCGGGTCCGGGTCTTTTCGATTATCGAACGGCTTCCGCTGACTTACCTGGACCGCACCTCCTCCGGCAGGCTTATAACCAGGGCAACGAACGATACTTCTGAAATCAGTGATCTCTACACCGACGTAGTTATTTCTTTGGTTAAGGATGTGCTGCTGCTGGCGGGCATTGTATATGCCATGCTGATCCTCAGCCCCGGGCTTACGCTGGTCTCATTCACCGTAATTCCGGTGATTGTGTTCCTCGTTTTTTTTATCAAAAACAAAATCAAAAAGAACTTCTTCCACATGAAGCATTACATAGGACAGATCAACGGCTTCATTGCCGAAAGTATCTCCGGGATGCGGGTCATTCAGATCTTCCGCGCCGAACAGGAAAAAGAGCAGCAGTTCCTCAAACTCAACAGGGAGTATTTCAGCACGACCTTGATTCAGGTCCGCCTGAACAGCATCCTGAAGCCGGCATCAGACATGTTCCAGAGCCTGGCAATTGCAATTCTGGTCTGGTACAGTGTAGGCCGGATTGCCGGGGGGACCCTGCAGATTGGGGTGCTGTATGCGTTTACGACGTATATTAGGCAATTCTTTGCGCCGGTTTCCGACCTGGCCGACAAGTATACCTCCATCCAATCGGCACTCGTGTCTACGGAACGTATCTTTGAGCTGATCCGTGAGGAGGAGCGCCTGGAGGAGCCGGATGCCGGTCTGCCGATGCAGCGCCTGGACGGAAGGATCGAGTTCCGTCACGTGTGGTTCTCCTATAACGGGGCCGGCTGGGTGCTGAAGGATGTAAGCTTTGTAATAGAAAAAGGGCAGACTGCCGCTTTTATCGGGGAAACCGGGGCCGGCAAAACGACGATCATCAGCTTGATCAACGGCTTTTACAAGGTGCAGAAGGGGGAAATCCTCATCGACGGCGTCAATGTGAACGATATCCGGCTGGATGATCTGCGGCGCAATATTTCCGTTGTGCTTCAGGATGTATTCCTGTTCTCGGGTACGATCCGCGACAACATCACACTTGGGGACGATATTGACGACGATACTGTACAGGACGCACTGCGCGCTTCCTGCGCTGAGGCGTTTGTCCAGGGCGCTCCCGAAGGAATCGGCGAACCGGTCACCGAACGGGGAAGCACCTTATCCGCCGGCCAGAGGCAGTTAATTTCCTTCGCCCGTGCCATCGCCCATGATCCGGCCATCTTCGTTCTCGACGAAGCCACCGCCAACATCGATACCCACACCGAAAAGCTGATCCAGCAGGCCATCGACAATGCCGCGAGCGGGAGAACGACCTTAATTATCGCGCACCGGCTGTCTACGATCACAGGCGCAGACTTGATCATAGCGATGAAAGCGGGCAGGATCGCCGAATCCGGCCATCCCCGTGAACTGCTGGAACGCGGCGGGTATTATGCGAAGCTGCTGCAGGAAAGCCGGGATCATGTGTATTCTTCGTGAATGAAGAAATTGCCTCCCCATAGATGGTCAATTTCCGGTCCGGAATCCGCATATTTTCCAGGCCGGAAGGGATGAATAAAGACGATGAATACAGCTGTAAGGACTCAGAAGCTGGGCCTTGGCAATTCATTGAACATATGAGGAGGATAAACATATGGAGCAGCCCCCACAAGAGGTTTTTGGTAATTGGCAGCATGCTTTTGAAGAAGATGCCCATGGCATTGCGGTCTACCGCCCGGCTGGCAATTCTTTTGCTTCGTCCGAAGGATGTGAAAAGTTGGAGATCAGACAGGACGGAACCTTCTCCAGAGTTGTCCCCGGCCCGAGTGAGGCTCCAGATATCATAAAGGGCGAATGGGAGCAAACGAAGGATAAACTGATCCATGTCTCCTATGAATCCCCCGGCCTCGCCCCGCAACAGCTGGAAATCATAGAAAGTAAACCGGATATTCTTAAGGTGCGGAAACTCTGAACTGTCTCCGGGACACAATAAGAACCAATATAACCAGGAGTATACTAGATCCGGGTCCCCCTCTAGCGGGCAGAAGAGGATTAGGGATTCTTTGCAATTCACCCTCAATCCCTCTCCTTCGCCCGTACCTCATCCACAATCCACTGCTGCTATATACTTTCTGGCTGTGTCATTCCACAGCTCTATTTCCCGGCTCCAGCTTATGACGCACCGCGATCCTCTCCCGCCGGACCTCCATCTGGATCTCCCCCTGCAGATCGGTCCGGTATACAGCTGTGCTGCTATCAGCCAGACGCTTCAACACATCACCATTCGGATGCCCATACAGATTATTGACACCTGCCGAAATTACGGCTGCGCCCGGGCTCCAGAATTCCAGCCAGTCTGCACCTGTTGCGGTTTTGCTGCCGTGATGGGCCACTTTCAGTACATCGATAGGTGCGCTGCTGCTGATTCCAGCCTGCATTCCCTCCAGCAGGATGGCCTCCTCCGCCGCTTTATCCATATCTCCCGTAAAAAGAAAACTCCGGCCGTTCATCTCCAGCCGGAAGGCTACCGACTTGTGATTCTGGTCCTCCACTGCCGGGAGCTCAGCCTCCCCGGCCTTATGCGGGTCAGGCCACAGGAACATCAGCTCCGTCTTATCGTCCGGAGTAAGCGCCTGTCCCTGCTGCACCGGATACAGCCGGACACCTGCGGCGAGCGCTGTGTTCATCAGCTTGCTGTAGGTATCCCCCTTGGCGAGCGTTCCATTGAACAACAGCGCCGACACGGGCATCCCCTCCAGGACTGCCTGAAGTCCTCCGGCGTGGTCCTGGTCGCCATGGGTCAGAATGATCGCGTCCAGCCGGTGAATGCCCCGCTGCTTCAATAGTGGCAGCAGGGTTTTAGCCCCAACCTCAAATGGACTGCGGCGGGCGCGCCACTCTTCCTTTTTGCCAAAGCTGACCGTGCCGCCGCCATCAACCAGAAGATGGGCTCCGCCGGGGGTGGTAATCAGAATACTGTCACCCTGCCCTACATCCAGGTAGCTGATGGCTCCGGCACCTCCAAGCTGTTCCGAGTGATACCCCCTGTACAGCAGCAGCGCTAATCCAACTGCACATAAGAGAGCTGACAGTCCGCTCCAGCCCATGGACTCCGGCATCTGGAAGGGGTTAGGCTGCAGGCTTTCCCCGGCTCCGCCCCATATCCCGGCAGCCCAGACTCTTTTCCCTCTGCCGTCTTGAGGTTGATCCGGCTCCGTCAACGGTTTGGTCTCATCCTCCATGACCTGCGGTGCCAGCCGGGCCTCGGCACGCCGCTTCATGGCATAGAGTATTCCATAGAGCAGCCCATAATACATCCCCATCCACAGCAAGGAAGGAGAACCCCAGATCAATACTCCCCCGGAAAAGCCGTTTGTCCACTCCACCGCGCGGAATGTAGCATCGTTCATCAGTTCCGCAGCATGTGCAATCACACCTGCAGCAGCCTCCCATAACCGGCCAAGCAGCAGCGCCAACGTCCCCAGCGGCAGCACCAGGAAGGTAATAAAGGGAACGAGTACCAGATTAGCGGCAAAGGAAAGCAGTGAGAACTGGTTGAAATAGTATATGGTCAGCGGAAAGGACACAAGCTGCGCAATCAGCGTGACTGAGACGGCACCGCCCAGCCAGCGGGGCAGCCTGCACAGCAGCGGGTTCACCAGGGGAACATACACCATGAGTCCAGCCGTCACCAGAAAAGACAGCTGAAAGCTTACGCTGAGCAGCAGATACGGATTCCAGACCAGCATCATCAGCGCTGCGGCTGCGAGGATATTCATTCCGTCCTTCAGCATGCCAAACCGCGCAGCGAGCAGAGCAATCATACTCATTATTCCCGCCCGTACAATGGACGGCCCGGCACCGGACAGCAGCACATAGACAGGTACCAGTAATATTGTCACAGTTAATGCTGTTTCTCTGGTCAAGCGGAGGCGTTGAAGCAAAAATAAAATCACACCGACAACCACCGCCACATGCATCCCGGAGATCGCCAGAATATGCGTCAGCCCCAGCTGTGAGAACTGCTTGAATGTTTCTTCATCTAAATCGTCCGGTATCCCCAGGACAAGCCCCTTCATATACCCCGCATGCGGCTCATGAAATAAACGGTCCATCTCGGCTCCAAGCGCGGTCCGCACCCCATCATTCCAGCGCAGAAGGCTGGAGGGACCCCAGGAATCCGGCGGAACCGCTTGTACGCTTGCCGTCCCCTCCCCCTTAAGCAGCCAGTGAATTCTCTGCGTCCGCAGATATGCACGATAATCAAACCCGCCGAAGTTCCGCGCTTCTCCCGGCTGCTTCAGTTCACCCTGAACGGCCACCCGGTCTCCCCTTTTCCACCCGCCGGCAACAGCGATTTCCGACTCAACCTGGAGCGTGATTTGTACAGCGATGAGTTCGCCCGCAACTTCTTCCTGGCCCAGCTCCATTTGCTGACCGGGATCATCGGCTTGCGTACCCGCATCTTGCTGCTGGCCCTCTCCTGTTTTCCGGGTATCCTTCAGCTTCCCGGCACTTCCCCGCTTATTCTCCTCTGCGCCAGTTGCAGACATTGCCGAATCCGCGCCCGTCCCGCCCAGCCCCATCCGCGACAGCTTCACAGTAAAATCCACCCGGTCCCCGTCCCGCTCCACAGGAGAGACGATTTGCCCTTCTACAGTTACATAGGTTTCGTTCAGCTCTGCCATGGATTGCCCGAGTACCAGCGGGAGCAGACTGGCATTTCTTCCTTCGTTCCATTCCCAGTACAGGGTGGCAGCAAAGAGTGACAGCCCCAGCACAACTGAGATTTTCCAGCCGCTTCTCCCGCGGACAGCACAGATTGCAAGCAGCAGCAGACAACCCGCTGTATAAATCAGCAGCTTATATCCGGAGAACAGACAGCCTGCAGCACTCCCGATGACCCAGCACACCGTAAAGCTTAACAGTGGCCTTTTTTTCATGCATAACCCTCCTTATTACATTTGAAATATATGAGTTGAACCGGTGAATGATAGCTTGGGAACGAAATGAAGCTCATAAGGAACCATAGTTAGTGGAAAAAGTAAATCTAATTCGCAGAAATCCTGGCTGCAGAAGGTTTTAGTGGAATTTGTACACCTAATTCATGCCTAATCATCCCATACAGCCACTTTTAGCCGGATTAGTGGTATCTTTTCCCACATTAGCTATTCCATCAGCGGAATGAACTGAATTAGTGGTACTTTTTCCACTATGAAATGACTGCTCTGTTCAATCCATATAGCCGCCGTAAGCTGCGCAGCATTCCGTTTCCGTTCCACTAAACTCCACCCATCCCACTCCTGATGCTTATAAGCTGAAGTGCGGATACAGTAAAAAGAACCCCTGCATACGCAAAAGTTGCGTCCGCAGAGGTTCTTCCCCTAAAAGCTTGAAGCTTATTCTTTCGGCTAGTGTCGCCTGCTGCTATTCCGATACGGTAATCATCGTTTCCTTCGGTGGTTCATAGTTCTCCAACTGACGGAAAACAATGCCTTTGGAGGCCAGCATGGCCTCCACTTTCTCCATGTCCTTGCGGTAAGGACGCAGATAGACGATCTCGACAATCCCGCTGTTGGCCAGCATATTGGCGCAGGTCCAGCAGGGTTCATCGGTGACATAGACGGTGCTGCCCTCGCGGTCGCTCCGGTCCGTGAACAGCAGCAGATTCTGCTCGGCGTGAATGGTGCGGATGCAGCGCTGCTTCTTCACCATCGTCTCCACACCGTTAACGACTTCGCGTTCATACTGCTCCGAAACCATACATCCCGCCTCGGAACAATCCGGCACGCCCATAGGTGCGCCATTATACGCCGTGCCCAGCAGCTTTTTGCCCTGTACGAGGACCGCACCAACATGGCGGCGGGGGCAGCGCGAGCGTGTGGAGACCATGCAGGCAATATCCATGAAATAAGTATCCCAATTCTTCCGGTAAGCTACAGTCATCAGCAATCTCCACTTTCTCTTCAATAGTTGTTCATTATTGTAGCATACTGCAGCAAGCTTTCACTAGGACATCCGATACGAAAAAAAACTGGCGGTAAACCTGCTTATGACGCTAATCCATTAGCATCCCCACATATAAATAGCTACCCTCCGGGTGCTGTTCCGTCCAGCTTAAAAACTCACCAGCGGCTCCAGCTTCTCCAGCATCTTCGGCCCGATCCCCTTCACCTCGCCCAAATCCGACAAGCTGCGAAAAGCCCCATTGCTGCTGCGGTAATCTATAATGGCCTGCGCCTTCTTCCCGCCAATGCCCGGGAGATTCATCAGCGCCGCAGCATCCGCTGTGTTGACGTTGATTCTGCCTTTTACAGACGCCTGGCTAGCGGGAGCTGAGTTAGCGGAAGCTGTGCTAATAGGAGCTAGGTTAGAGGAAGCTGTGCTACCGGGGACGGTTGCTGTAACGTCTCTGGCCCCCGCAGTGGGTGGTGCCGCATTCCCCGCTGCGGTTGCCACTGCTTCGCCACCCCCGGCGGCCCCGGCAGCGTTTCCGTTCACAGTCCCGCCCGCAGACCCTGCCTCTGCTGCTCCGGATGATCGTTTCAAATCGGCTCCTGCCTCCCCCGCGCCATTTGGAGCCTCCTTGTCCACGGCAGCTTCTTTCGGGTTCCTTGCCTTCCCCCCTTCACCCCCGGCGGATACTGCTGTATCCGGCTTGTCCGCCACCCCCAGCGCCTGAGCCATACTGACGTTCAATGACTCCCAGCCAGCAATTCCGTTATTCTCCTCCCGGTCGGCCGCCCAGATCAATCCGCCTCCGAGCAGTGCAGCAGCCAGCACAGAAGCTATCCTTCTTACGTTCATGAACCTGTCCTCCTATAACATACTGGAATTTTATACAAACATATGATTGAAACCTGTCATTTGTCCAAGACCCTAGCGCATACATTTAACGAAGAGTATTCCTGCAAGGCTACAGCCATACCAAGAAAGGAGGGTACCCTAGATGAAGGTGGGATTTATCGGAACAGGCAGCATGGGCAGTCTGCTCATTGACGCCTTTCTGTCTTCGGGTGCGCTTGAGCCATGTGATGTGCTGGCCAGCAACCGCAGCCCGAACAGGCTTCTGCAGCTTCAACAGCACCATCCTGGCATTTCCATCGGCAGCAACCGGGAAACTGCACAAGGAAGCGATATTGTCTTCATCTGTGTAAAACCACTGGAATTCAAAACGCTTACGGATGAAATCGCATCTTCCTTACGCAGCGAGCAGATTGTCGTTTCTATCACCAGCCCTGTAATGCTCTACCATCTGGAATCCACTCTGCCATCCAAAATAGCCAAAGTCATTCCCAGTATCACCCACCGTGTCAAAAGCGGGACTTCGCTTTGCATATTTGGCAGCAGGCTTAATAAAAAAGACAGGCTTTTGCTGCAGCGGCTGCTGTCTTTCATAGGCGTTCCACTGGAAATTCAGGAGAAGCATACCCGGATTGCCTCTGATTTCTCCAGCTGCGGTCCCGCATTCATCAGCTATTTCATCGAGCGGTGGATAGAAGCCGCAGTAGAAGCTACGGGCATTGATCAAGAGCTGATCACCCGGCTGGCCGGTGAAATGCTGCTGGGCACAGGCAAACTGCTGACCCAAGGAGAATTGACTCCCCAGGAGCTTCAGGAGCGTGTCGCCGTCCGCGGCGGCATTACAGCGGAAGCGCTGGGCCATTTGCGTACCAGTCTGGAGGGGGTTTTTGAACGGCTGATCCTCACAACACATGATAAATATGATGAGGATGTCGAGAAGCTAAACGCATTATTCGGCTGTCATGACATCGTTCAGGCTCCGCTGGACCGCTAAAAATCCACCTAAAAAGGGGGGGGATGAAGTACAACGCCCTAAACCAAGAAAGCCCGCAGCACGGATGACTCCGTTGCTGCGGGCAAAAATGCGTTCTTCGCTTAACCCACTACAATATTGACCAGCTTGCCGGGAACCGCAATAATTTTGCGTACGGTTTTGCCCTCTACAGCTGACTTCACATTCGGAAGCGACAGCGCATGGTTCTGCATATCCTCCTGACCCATGTCCTGCGGGATCAGCGCGCGCTGTACGATTTTTCCGTTCACCTGAACAACGATTTCCACTTCAGCATCCACTGTCCATGCTTCATCATAAACCGGCCAAGCCACATAGCTGATACTGCCTTCATGACCCAGCAGCTGCCACAGTTCCTCCGCAATATGCGGTGCGAGCGGCGACAGCATCTGCACGAAATGCTCTGCCGCTTCGGTGGACAAGGTCTCCTGCTTATATGCATCATTGATGAAGATCATCAGCTGGCTGATCGCCGTATTGAAGCGAAGCTGCTCGAAGTCCTCAGTAACCTTCTTAAGCGTCTTGTGCCAGGTCCGTTTGAACTCGTCGGTGCCGCCGCCTGGGGTAATCTTTGCGCTGATGCTGCCGTCCTCATTTACGAACAGGCGCCATACGCGGGAGAGGAAGCGGTGAATGCCTTCGACACCTTTTTCATTCCATGGTTTCGTTGCTTCCAATGGCCCCATGAACATCTCATAGACACGCAGCGTATCCGCGCCATAAGCTTCCACAATTTCGTCCGGGTTAATGACATTGCCGCGCGATTTACTCATCTTCTCATTGTTATTGCCCAGGATCATGCCCTGGTTCACCAGCTTGTGGAACGGCTCCTTCGTATCCACGACACCGATATCATACAGCACCTTGTGCCAGAAACGGGCATAGAGCAAATGCAATACCGCATGCTCAGCTCCGCCGATGTACAGATCAACAGGCAGCCATTCTTTCTGCAGCTCCGGCGAACACAGCTCCTTATCGTTCCGGGGATCAATATAACGCAGGTAATACCAGCAGCTGCCGGCCCATTGCGGCATAGTATTCGTCTCGCGGCGGGCTTTCATGCCGGTTTCCGGATCAATCGTTTCAACCCACTCCGTCACATTGGCCAGCGGGGATTCTCCCGTGCCTGAAGGCCGGATCGAATCTACTTCCGGCAGCAGCAGCGGAAGCTGATCTACAGGGACCGTCTTCATCGTGCCGTCTTCCAGGTGCAGAATCGGAATCGGCTCGCCCCAGTAGCGCTGGCGGCTGAACAGCCAGTCACGCAGGCGGTAGGTTACTTTGCCTTTGCCGCTGCCCTTTTCTTCGAGCCAGGTTATCATCTTCGCAATGGCCTTTTTGTTGTCCAGACCATTCAGGAAATCAGAATTCACATGCGGGCCGTCGCCGCTGTAGGCTTCCTCCTCAACATTGCCGCCCTGCACCACTTCAAGAATATTCAGGCCAAACTGCTTGGCGAATTCCCAGTCGCGGGAATCATGTCCCGGCACCGCCATAATAGCTCCCGTTCCATAACCGGCAAGTACATAATCCGCGATCCAGACCGGCACCTGAGCGCCGTTCACCGGATTAACCGCGTAGGCACCTGTGAAGACACCGGATTTCTCCTTGGCCAGATCCGTACGCTCAAGGTCACTCTTGCGTGAAGCCTTATCGCGGTATTCTGCCACTGCCGCCTTCTGCTCTTCAGTAGTGATGAGATCTACCAGCTTATGCTCGGGTGCCAGCACACAGTAGCTTGCGCCGAACAAGGTATCTGGGCGGGTAGTGAATACCTCCAGGCTGGCATCATGGCCTTCAATCGCAAAAATCACTTCAGCACCGGTTGATTTGCCGATCCAGTTGCGCTGCATATCCTTGATGCTTTCTTCCCAGTCCAGCTCTTCCAGATCCTCCAGCAGGCGTTCCGCATATTCTGTAATTTTCAGAATCCACTGGCGCATGGGTCTGCGGACCACGGGGTGGCCGCCGCGCTCGCTTTTGCCGTCGATAACCTCTTCATTCGCCAGCACCGTCCCCAGGGCTTCACACCAGTTGACCGACACCTCTGCCACATAAGCCAGTCCCCGGTTGTACAGCTGAATAAAAATCCACTGTGTCCATTTGTAGTACTCCGGATCGGTTGTGCTGATCTCGCGGTCCCAGTCATAAGAGAAGCCCAGCGATTTGATCTGTCGGCGGAAATTATCGATGTTCTTAAAAGTAATCTCGCGCGGATGCTGTCCGGTATCCATTGCATATTGCTCAGCCGGAAGTCCGAAGGCATCCCAGCCCATCGGGTGCAGCACGTTATAGCCGCGCATACGCTTGTAGCGGGAAACGATATCCGTTGCCGTGTAGCCTTCCGGGTGGCCTACATGCAGCCCTGCGCCCGAAGGATACGGGAACATATCCAGTGCATAAAATTTCGGTTTGCCTGCATCTTCACCTGTCTTAAAAGTTTTGTTCTCATCCCAGAACTTCTGCCATTTAGGCTCGATGGTTTGGGCGCGGTAGCCTGAGGCTGTGCTTGTTGTATTGTTGTCGCTCATCTTATGCTCCTCCTTGGAGTGTTGCTTACTTAGTTAAACCTGCTGCTTACATTAAAAAAGCAGGTTGTATTCGTCGCTCACAGAAATTTTGGGCTTCCGCCCGCTAATATCCTCTGATTTCTGATCTCATGCTAAGCGGTAGAAATCCGAGCATAGTGTATGCTTCCGATGCGAGCTTTCCTGCGGAAAGCTTTCAGACGGTCACTACGCTGCTCCAGCTCCAAAATTTCTTTTCGTTCCTCTTCCTTGCAAAATTCTAATGCAGAGCTGTTCCGTTTGCCTGCCGGCCAGCAAAGTCCAAGAATCAGCTCAGGACTCGCTGTTCCGCTGGGCAATGTCTGTCTTCAACCTTCCCAGGCAGACCATGCGATATCAGCCCCGGCAGGGGCAGGGCCTGGTCCAAACCTGCCTCTTCCGCTTCAACAACGGCTTTTCTGCTGGTGTTTCCGGACGATCCGCCTAGCCAGCCTCACAATTCACCCAGCTGGGCAGGCAGTAACTAATTCAATTGGAAAAAGTAAACTTAAATCCCTCCATCCCGCTTCCCCACTAATGATAAGTGGAAAAAGGACAACTAATTTGCCCCATTCGCACGCTTACCATGAATTTGATGATTTTAAGTTTACTTTTTCCCACTATTCCCTTTTTTAGGGGTTTTTTGTTTCATTTAAATGTACTAATTCCACTTCACCTTCCCTAGCTCTCCCACAATAGGAAACCTCAGTTTCCAATTAAATAAGGGGTACGCCTTCCTCCAAAACATATAAATTCTTGCAAAAAAACCTCCCATCCCTAGCGTATGATCGCTAGGGACGAGAGGTTTGAATTCCCGTGGTACCACCCTAGTTAGCGGCTGGATATGCTTTACCTGCCACTCACTTTGACACCCTGTAACGGGGGTGAGACGACGACGGTTCACACGCTGGCTTCTGCAGCAGCATCTGCCCTGCGAAACCTGCGGCTATCGCCGTTACTCGGAGGTGAGTTCATTCTTCTCCGTTAACCGGCTCGCACCTTGCGCCGGCTCTCTGCAATAACGGTCTCACGAATTAATGCTCCTCTTCAACGCACTATTATTAAATCAATAATATTCACCACATTATATACAAAAGAAGCACGTACAGTCAATGATTTCCCCGTATTCCCCCGTTTACACCGGCTTTCGCTTAATATAATAAGCCATGATGTGCTGAATTACGACTTTTCCGGCCGCAAAACAGGGCACAGCGAGGATCAGCCCAATCATTCCTGCCACCTCACCGCCTACCAGCAGCGCAAAAATAATCAGCAGCGGATGCAGATGCAGCCTGCGTCCCACCACCTGCGGCGAAATGACATTGCTCTCCAGCATCTGGCACAGGGTGTTTACGACGGCAACCAGCAGCACCAGGCGCAGAGATAAGGTGGTAGCCATCACAATCGCGGGTGCCGCCCCCAGAAACGGTCCCATATACGGAACGATATTGAACACCGCTACCACACAGGCGAACAGCAGTGCATAAGGCATACCGATGATCGCATAGCCGATGTAGGCCAGTACCCCGATGATGATGCAGACCAGAAACTGTCCGCGGATATAGTTGCCCAGTGCGTCATCGATATCCCTCAGCATCTTGACAATCGATTTACGGCGCGAGCGCGGCAGACAGGAGACCACGGTCCGTTCGAAGACATCAAAATCCTTCAAAATATAGAACACCAGAAAAGGCACGATAAAGGCGTCAAATAGCACGCCAATAGTCGAACCAATGTTATCGAGAAAATGGGATATCCCTCCGGCAAGGCGGTTTTCCAATTGAAAAAACCAGTTGGTCATGCCCATCTCAACTCCGGGTGGAATCAGCCTGGTATTCATTTTTCGCATCAGACCCTGGGCATGCAGCGTCATCTCCGGCAAATGCTCGTTCAATTCTTCAAGCTGCTCGATGAACATCGGAATCAGATTGATGACAATAACTGCCAAAGAGGTCAGGAATACGGCATAGATCAGCAGCACGGCCACACTGCGCGGCATTTTGCGTCCGGCAAGCATGCTCACCACCGGGTTCAGCACATACGAAATGATCATAGCTGCCAGAAACGGCGCAAGGATGGCTTTTAGAAACTGGAAGACACCCTGCAGCATTGGACGGAGCAGCCATACGAAATATAAAATGATCAGGGCGAGCAGGACGCCGATCATCCAGCGGAACCATTTACTGTGGGGCCATTGCTCCATGAGTATACACTCCCTAGCGGTAATTCTGGACTGGCTTTGTAGATAAGTATATGTATGCCCGCAGCAAAATAACCGCCGTTTTGGGTACCCTCATGTTTTTTCACGCAAAAAACGCCCAAAATTCTCAGCAGCATGCTGCTGCAAGGAACTTAGGGCGCATTAGGCAATATGTAATTCTGTTCCTGAGCAGTGGTCACTGACTTCAGGAGGATGCATGGATCTGCGGATAATCCTGGGCAATCTCTTCCCCGGAGAACAGATCATCAAGCGAGCTGAGTGTACCGTCTTCTTCCACCTGATACACCGACATTTTCTCGCCGTTGACCGTCAGTTCGATGAAGCAGCCCCAGCAATAGAACTGGTGGGAACCAATCTTGCCGATATCCTTGGAGTTGCAGTTTGGACACTTCATACAATACATTCCACCTATCCGTTAACAATATTAATGGCTTTTTGAAGCCGTTCTTCGCTCATCGCGGGAACCAGCACCGAATTCTCCCCAATGGACATTCCTTCAGAACAAGGCAGCCATTTGCGGCCTTCGATCAAATCAGTTACTAACCCGTCACTGATTTCCAGCGCTACTATTGTGTTTCCCAACTTCTGGTCAAAATAAACATCGGATACCCGGCCAAGTATCGTTCCAGATGCCGTAAGCACCTGAAGATCCTTTAATTTATTTTTCCCCAGAAGAAATGTATAGGGTATATGGTCAGTGTCGGCCTTTACAATCGACTCTTTACTGCGGATCATGACAGCATCCTCGCCATAAGCGACAATATCTTCCCATGCCACAACTTTCACATGACTGGAGAAAAAAGTTTTGCCTTCCAGTTCAATACCCGTAATATTCCAATTTGAATCCAGTAATATGTCGACAATTTTGCCGATTTCGTTACCTTCTTCAACCTCGTATACAGCCAAGCCGATCATTTCTTGAAGTTTCATGGCTGTTAATGTCCCCTCACTTTGAGTGTACTTACGGTTTCCCTTACAGTTGAAGAACACTCAAACCCAAAGACGGCAACATGGCTGCAAAATAGCCTAGTCTTACTTACGCAGCCGTTTCAGGATGGTTTCAACTTTTTGGGCCACGTACTCCATTTCTTCATTAGTATTACCCAAACCTGTGCTGAAACGAATCGCGGAATTCAAAAGTTCATCCGGAAGTTTCATCGCCTGCAGCACATGCGAGATTTCCAGGGAGCCTGAGGTGCAGGCCGAACCGCTGGCGGCAGCAATCCCCTCCATATCCAGATTCATCAACAGCACATCGGTGCCCGCTCCAGGAAAGCTCAGATTTAGAATCCCCGGCAAAAACTCCTGCTTGTCCCCGTTGATAACATAGCTCTCGCGGCCGATCCGGCGGTCCAGTTCCTGCAGAAGCACTGTCCTCAGCATTAAAGCCTTCTCCCGCCGCTGCTCCAGACCCGTAACCGCAAGCTCTACGGCCTTGGCAAATCCGGCAGCACCTGCAAGGCTTTCCGTCCCTGCCCGTCTTCCGCGCTCCTGCAGTCCGCCATGCTGCCTTGGCTGCAAGGGAGCCCCGCGCCGGACATAGAGACCGCCTATCCCTTGGGGGCCATTGATTTTGTGAGCGGTGAAGCTCATATAATCCACAGGAAGCTCGCGAAGAGTAATAGGCAGCATGCCAAGGACCTGTACAGCATCCACATGGAACAAGATGCCGCGCGCTGCGGCTAATCTGCCAATCTCTTCTATAGGTTCTACAGTTCCTACTTCATTATTCGCGAACATTACACTGATCAGCACCGTATCTTCCCGCAGAGCCGCTTCCACATCGGCAGCGGATACACGTCCTTCCGTATTGACCGGCAGATAAGTAACAGAAAAGCCCTGCTTCTCCAGCGCTTCGCAGGTGTGCAGGACCGCATGATGCTCTACAGCTGTCGTAATGATATGTTTCCCTTTATGGGCCGAAGCTGCCGCCGCACCAAAAAGCGCGAGATTATCGCTTTCGGTACCGCCGCTGGTGAACACCCATTCATCTGGCGCACAGCCCAAAAAGCCCGCAATAGTGTCGCGCGCGCCATTGATAATCTTTTTGGCAGAACGCCCGTATGTATGCACACTGGACGCATTGCCAAACTGCTCAAGCAGCATATTGTACATGACCTTTGCCACCTCCGGATGCACCGGGGTCGAGGCGGCATGGTCCAAATAGATCGGTTTCATGACGATGGTTCTCCGCTTCTTCTTTATTCAGGATTTTCATACAGGACTACTCGATTATAACGCTGAACCCGATCTTTTACCACCTGTCAATAAACACAATATTGTAACAAGTAGCCAGGGGCTGCCGGGAGCAATATCCTTAATAACTGTTGTGAACATACGGATATCCTGAAGCAGCCCTTTGGTGCGTATCCGGGCCGCCTATTTATCCAGAACTCCCAGTTGCGCCAATCTGGCAGGGAGCTGTTCTTCCGAAATCACCTCAATGCCGTTTCGTCTGAGCAGCGCAGAGGTCACACCCTGACCCGGAATTTTCTGCCCCGCAAATGCGCCATTGTAGATCATGGAACTGCCGCAGGAAGGGCTGTTTTCTTTGAGAACCACGATCGCCGCTCCTGCGTTCCGTGCCTGCTCCAGTGCTTTATAGGCTCCTTCGATATACATTTGGGAGACATCGTTTCCCAGCCGGTCCATCACCTTCGCCGTTCCGTCAAGCACAGCTCCCCCGTCTCCGCCTACAATTTCCGCCGGCTCTCTCGGGGTAGAGAACCCGCCAAGAAGCTCGGGGCATACCGCTACCGCCAGGTTATTATCCAGCAGCTTGTGAATGGTCTCATCCAGACAATCCGTACTATTGTACCTTACTTTCATGCCTGCCAGGCAGGAGCTTACGATAATCATGGAATTCATCTCCTTCGCATTTATTCCGTTACTTCATTTATAATAGAACATTATAACCTTCAGAGACACAAGGAGGGGACTGCAAAATGTGCGGAAGATATACCATTACCGTAAACATGGAAGAATTGATGCTGCGGTATTTAATTGAGGACACCACGATTGTCCATTATGCGCCGAAATACAACGCGGCCCCGATGCAGTCTATTCCGGCGGTCATCCATGACGGCAAACAGAACAGGCTCGGAGAGCTGCGCTGGGGGCTTGTGCCCGCCTGGGCCAAAGAGGATAAGAACGGCAGCAAAATGATCAATGCACGCGGAGAATCGCTTCAGGACAAGCCTGCCTTCAAAAACTTGATCAGCTCGCGCCGTTGCATCATCCCGGCAGACGGTTTCTATGAATGGAAACAGCAGAACGGGAGAAAGCAGCCGATGCGGATTACACTGAAGAGCAGAGAGCTATTTTCGCTGGCCGGCCTGTACGACATATGGATGGATGCCAGCGGCAAGAAGCTCAGCACCTGCACCATTATCACTACCGAGTCTAACAGTCTGATGGCGGACATCCATGACCGGATGCCGGTTATTCTCAGCCGCGAAGCAGAATCGGAGTGGCTTGACCGCAATAATCGTCAGGTCCCGGACCTTCTGAAACTGCTGCGGCCCTATGCCGCAGAGCAGATGCGCGCGTATCCCGTGTCGGCGGCGGTAGGCAATGTACGCAATGACTATAAGGAATTAGTTAACGAGGCGGAAGAAAGCGCAGGCTAGAAAATGGACATTTTCAATGATCAATGGTTCTTACCTGTATGGACAAATGAACAAGCGTAGCAATGTGTCATGCATATATTAACCTAAGTCCAATAAAGGGGAGCTGAAGAAAATGTCATTTTGTCCAAATTGCCCGACCCAAACTGTTGTAGACCCGCCTGAGACAGTTTATGAAAACTACTACCATCCTCAGATTGTTCAAGTGATTCACCCGGTTGAAATCATAAGACAACATCATTGTGTGCCAGTTCCTCAACACTGTTATGAGTACACTGTTAAAGATGTAATGTGTCATGTGTCGGGAATTAAAAAACGTAAAAAAAGAAAATAGTCACTGCTTATTGCTTCCTTCATGAGCCTTCGTTAATTCGGAGGCTTTTTCTTTAATCCCAAAATCTTTGAAATATAGGCATACGCCGTGTTCACTATAGGCTGAAGTCCATATACTGTGTCGAGATATTATTTGAGGAGGCTATCCATGGATACAAATTATCAACAACTCGCCTGGAACTGCATAAATAAGTATGTTGGCATGACTACTACTGATGGTCAGAATTTTGACGGGTTCATTGCTCATGTTGACCAGGATTACGTTACGCTGGCTGTACCTTCAAATGAAATGATTGGTCAAATGAACGGGATGCCTGCCAATGCATCTACTTACAGACAATTTGGATACTATCCGGGTTTCTATCCACGCCGCCGCTTTTATCCGAGACGTATACCCTTTGGCGCCATTGCCGCTTTGTACTTGCTTCCATTTTTCATTTGATGAGGGAGGGGGTCAATCCAGCCTGAAAAGTTTATCCTGAAGCAATAACAATCCCTAACCTCTGCTCGAAAAAAACAGGTCCTCCCCAATTTTTTGGGGGAAGGACCTGTTGAACTTCACGCCACATGTACTAGAAATTTCAAAGAGGCTATTCATACGATGAAAAATCAATTTCGATCCCTCCTGAACTAATTGCCCCCCTGCCCCAGTTCACTGTTTCTACTAGTCTGAAATATTGACCATTGGAATATTATAGAATATTATGTAGATCAATTGGCGCAGGAAATGTTTCGGTTAGCGACTCTTCGCTACAACCATCAGCGACATTCAAACCGTAAGCTGGACAACGAGAAAACACCTGAAAAACCGCTCTACTTCTACATCCTATATTCGCATCTGATACGTTCAAGCGTCTGCGAGGAGCATAGGGACTACAAGTCGGCACTGAAATTCGTTGCCCTCTACATGGGTGGTAGCTCGATACAAGAAGACGATGAAGTAAGCAAGCGGACTTTAGCTCAATTCCATGAGTGGGGTACCGCGAACTCTTTACTCTATCAATTATTGTCAGGGCAGCAGGAAGTACTACCTGAATATGTAGAATACATCGCTCCCAAAAGTAATGAGATATTTGTAGCTTTATATCATATAACCATAGCGGCAAACCGCTACGTTTGGAATATAGATCACATTCTGGAGAGGTTTGACGCCTATATCCCCTATCGAACAAATCTTACGGAGTTTGGCATTATCCACAACCAACAAATCATAGCCAATCAATATACCAGATTTCTCGCTGAATTGGCATCCTATTATTTACATAACAAGCGCAAGGAAGGGATTAACTTCATCCTGCAAAAGTTTGGAGTCATCTGCCAGAATCAATAACGAAGGTACGGTCATCAAATGTGTCGATCTGTTTGGGCAGCATCGGCACCAAGCAGATGAAAAAGAGAAAGAACAATACAAACTTCAAATTGGAGAGTACCTGTAGGTACTATTGACTCTATAGTAAACAGTCAAATGTTAATTCAAATCATGGGCCACGGCATAGGTAATGGCTAAACCTTATCATGAATCAATAGATTGATGCCAAGCGTTTCCCTTGCCCTTTGTCTTCACCGAAGTACACGGACCAACCAACCGACGTTCCCGGTATATCGGGAACGTTGTTCTATGTAATAAGAAAAGTAACGGCCCTCATGTGTCACCACGCAGGCCGTTTAACTTATTCAGGTTCGATCGGTCATAAGACACGATCTAAAGTCACTGAGCAAATATATCTTCATGTTGCTAAGCGTGTGGGTAACTCAAGTCCCCCAAACCGCCGCAAGCCCTTGTCCCTCAAGGGTTCCCGACAATCCCTCTAAATATAGAACATGTAATTATCCGCATGAGTCTCTTCCTTAAAGTTGATCAGGTCAGATAATGTGGTGGAATCCAGGACATCGGCGATGCTGTCGCGGATGCGCAGCCAGAGGTCGCGCTTCGCCGGATCATCCTCTTCGGTGAAATCCACAGGCGAAATTGGCCCTTCCAGCACGCGGATGATGTCTCCGGCGGTAATAGTACCGGCTTCACGCGATAAAATATAGCCGCCGTATGCTCCGCGGATACTCTTCACCAGTCCTGCATTGCGCAGCGGGGCGATCAGCTGCTCCAGGTAATGCTCGGACAGCCCGTTTTTCTCGGCAATACTCTTAAGTGATGTGGGACCTTCGCCAAATTTTAGGGCGAGCTCCATCATAATGGTTAATCCATAGCGTCCTTTTGTAGAAATTTTCAAAGGTGCACCTCTTTCGGTTTAGTTGCTGGTGTTAGTAAAGCATATCGTTGGATTGACATGAGGAATGTCATATCAACGTATTCCGATGTTTGCTCTCAGCTTATGTTATCATATCCTTGGGCACATTTGGAGCGCAAACTGTAACTTTTTGCAAGAATGTTCGCCAGTGGTGGACAAATTGTCAAACTTTCCGCCTGATCCGCTACAATTTGCTTCTGCTGTATGCAGTGAGGGGTAGACAGGTATGTTATAATACACAATGAGCCGGGTGTTCTGCAAGGATACCGGTATTTTTTGCATAGAAAATGGTGATTTCGATGACAAAGGCAAATCAGGATACACGTGTCGTTGTCGGCATGTCGGGAGGAGTCGATTCCTCTGTTACGGCGCTACTGCTTAAGCAGCAAGGCTATGACGTCATCGGCATCTTCATGAAGAACTGGGACGATACCGACGAGTTCGGCGTGTGCACAGCCGAGACCGACGCCGAGGATGTCCGCCGCGTATGCGAGCAGATTGATATTCCTTACTATACCGTTAATTTCGAGAAGGAATACTTTGATAAAGTCTTTTCCTATTTCCTCGATGAATATAAGGCCGGACGGACACCTAATCCGGATGTCATGTGCAACCGTGAGATCAAGTTCGGGGAATTCCTGAATAAGGCGCTGCAGCTTGGCGCAGATTATGTTGCTACCGGCCACTATGCAAGGGTTATCGAAGAAGACGGTGTCTTCAAGCTGCTGCGCGGAGTGGACAGCAATAAAGATCAGACCTATTTCCTCAATGCGCTGAATCAGTACCAGCTCTCCAAAGCGATGTTCCCGATCGGACATCTGCCGAAGCCTGAAGTGCGCCGGATCGCCGAAGAAGCCGGACTGTATACTGCCAAGAAAAAGGACAGCACCGGCGTCTGCTTCATCGGCGAGCGCAATTTCCGCGAATTCCTCAGCCAATACCTGCCGGCCCAATCCGGCGACATGGTAGATATCGCCACCGGCGAAGTCAAAGGACGGCATGAAGGCCTAATGTATTATACACTGGGTCAGCGCCAGGGCCTTGGCATCGGCGGCTCCGGCACCGGTGAGCCTTGGTTTGTGGCCGAAAAAGATCTGAACCGCAACATTCTCTATGTGGTTCAAGGCGACAAGCATCCAAGTCTGTACTCCACCAGTCTGACCGCCTCGGGCGTGAACTGGATTGAAGAAGGCCAGCTTGGGGCTGCCCCGCTGAAATGCACCGCGAAGTTCCGCTACCGCCAGCCGGATCAGGGCGTGACCTTGACTGCGCAGGAAGACGGAATGGTTCACGTCGCCTTCGATGCCCCGCAAAAGGCGATTACCCCAGGTCAGGCTGTAGTATTCTATCTGGACGAACAATGCCTGGGCGGCGGAACCATCGAGGCTGCCGAGAAAGTCGTCCCGCTGCCGCAGCTGTAAAAAATTCATTATACAGCATCCTTACGGTATAGAATAAACCAAAGAACCTTTAAACCCACAGGAGCAGTGGAGTCAAAGGTTCTTTTTTTTGCTTAGAGAGGTAGGATCTCTTAGTTTGAACCTGTATCAGACTTCCCGCTGAGTTTAAGGCTGGAGCCCTCATACCAGCACGCCATTCAAATACAAGGGCACCCGGCTCCAGTCGGTGTAGGCGGTTTTGGCTGGATCGTAAGAATAATCCCCTGTCTCATTGTAATTGCTCCAGTCCGTTTTGTTGATGCGCAGCTGGATCTCTCCGGTATTCGCACCTGGTGACAGGCTGCCTGCTGCCGGGCTGAATGAAATTTCCACGTAATAATCCGCTCCTGCGGCAGCAGGAACGAGCTTCACGAAGCTGCCCAGCACATTGCCGCTGCCCACTGTGGCATAATCCACATTGAACTGCTGCGCTTTGTCCCCGTCAACGGTGTAATAATAACGGAGCTTGAGCTTGCTGAGTTCTACCGCCGTGGCTCCATTATTAACAATCCGCAGCACTGGACGCAGCTGGGAGTCGCCGGGATCCGTATCCGTTGTGCGGTATTGAACCACTAAATCCCCCACAGCCGGTGTAGGCACCGCTGTTGGCTTGGCTGAGACTTCCGGTGAATCCGGGCTGGTCCCTGCTTTGTTGGCGGCACTTACGACATAATAGTAGGTCGTGTTATTGACCACGCTGGTGTCACTGTAGGTGGCCTGCGTGACATTCCCTAATGCAGTGTATGGCCCGCCGCTGGTTGTTGCCCGTTTAACTGTATAGCTGTCTGCACCTTTTACCTTATTCCAGCTTAGCGCAACGGCCTTATCTCCGGCGGTGGCGGCTGGTTTGGAAGGCGCTTTTGGGGCAACGGGTTCTTCGGTGCCGGTGTTGATCAGACGGTCATATTCAGCATATGCTGTTGCCATATCCACCTGCGACCAGAAACGGTGATAGGTAAATTCAGGTGCTCCCTTGTCCCAGGTTTGGGTGGCTTGGTTATATGAGCTGTTGTATTTTCCTTGCAGATCACTCCACTTCGGATCATTTTTGATCTTCGGGAGCACATCGGTATAACTTGCGTACACTCCGTTGCCGCCTTTTGCTGGATCTGAAGGCACCGTCGCGCTGCCCGGGATGGCATTCCCTTGACCGAAGGTGCCGGTCCAGCCTGCCGGGAAATACATTTCTTTGGTGAAATAGCGGGAATAATCCGCACGTTTCTCTACTGTGGTGATACCCACCCCGTCATTATAGCCCCATGCCGTATCCAGCAGTGATTTCGCCAGCTGCGAGGCCGTTCCGCCAAGCGCAGTGTAGCTGCCGTGCTCTGCCTTGTTCCCTGCAGCAAAGAACGTGAGCGCTTTAATATAGCTGCCCAGCACGCCTGTATCCTGGCCCGGATTCTTGGTAACAGCCTTCAGATTGCTGTTGCCGCTGAACGAACTGAAGCCGGTCCACGTATTAGGCTGTCCCTGCCACTCCACGTTGCCTGGAATCCAGAACTCGCCGGGTGCGGATACCGTTGCCACTTCGGGATCATCTCCGCCCAGAATCCGTTGTCCTTGCTTGTTCAGATAATAGCCTTCGGCGTCCGCAAGCGGACGGCTCCCGGCAAAGGCATAATCGGTGGACCAGTCCATCCAGTTCTCGATCACACGTTTGGCCATTTGGAAATTAGCCGAGGTGGTATCGCCGCCCGATGCCAGAATGTAATACAGCTCAGCTACCCGCTCCACACTCCATGCCTGCATGCCGAACCAGTTGTTGGACGGAGGATCACTGTAGACAGGAGCTTCATCGTAGGCCATGCCATAGAACGTGCTTGTACCGGCTGGATAAGCGCTGTATGACCCGTTATAGCTGTTCGTCGCTCCGCCTGCTATAGCGCCTTCGGAGGATTGCAGCCAGTTGTAGAATTCCAGCTGGCGGGTTAAGGATTTACTCCAATCCTGTCCGGCTGTTGCCGAAGCCGGAACCAGACCGCCGGCCGGATCAGAAAGAGCATAGGCTGTGACTACGTTCTGGTAGCCTTGATGCGCATGGCTGGTGCCGATTCTCCAGGCCCAGTTCCCGCTTGCCCCCAGTCCCCCGCCCCACGCGGTATACCAGGCCAGCAGATAATGGCTGGCATCCTTGCCCGTTCCGGCTTCCGGTGTGCCGTCTGCGGCACTGCCTATCTTTTGGAAATATTTATCATACATGCCGTACCGCAGATAATCGCCCATTTTCTTGGCTTTGTTCAGATATACAGTATTGTTGTAGCCAAGCTCCTTGGCCCAGTACATAGCTTGTACAGCACGCGCGTCAGCATCGGTAGCATCCGTATACCGCCACTGTGCCGCAGGGGCATTGCTTTCTTTGGTGAACAGGCTCATGAAGCCTTCATTGGTTTTGCCGAATGATTTGTCATCCTGTGAAGGATGCGGTACAGCCTCCCAGACTGATTCCTGGGTGCCCCGCTGGAAAGTATTCACGTAAGCAGCCGTATGCGCAGGATTGAGCAGGTTCCCGAAACCGTACCAGTTGTCGACGTCCACCAGCCAGTGCATCAGATAGGTCTGGTTGTTGCCGTAAGCGGACTTCAGCTCGGCATCCAGCGGGTCTTTTCCGGGACTGTATTTGCCGTTCAGCGGGCTCGGATACTGATCCGGCTGTCCGAACTCGGAGGCATAAGTCGCCGGACTGTTCGGGTTGTAATAGCTCATTGTCGGCTGCTCCTGCACACCGTCCCCTTCATTAACCGGGATAATGTACTTCTCCATGTTGTCCCAGGCGGACTCCAGCTTGCTCCAGTCTCCCGTATGATAGCCATACAGCACTTCCAGCCACATCCAATAGCTGTATGCCTCCGAGGTGGTCATATGTCCATAATTGGGCGCTTCGCTGAGCAGGGTCTCCACCGAATGATACGGAATGCCTTCAGCCGAGAAATAGCCGTTCGCCGGGTCTTTCAGCTGGCTGTACATTTGCAGAAACCTTGTCTGTTCGACTGAAGCGGCCTGTGCCGCTGCGGGTCTGAAATTAAAGATACCAGTTATAAGGGTGAGCGTCAGGACTGCAGCCATGGCTAAGGAAATAGGTTTTTGGATTGAACTTAGCTTCTTCATTTCGGCATGCTTCCTCTCTGGATTAAATTATGGTTCCAAGCCCCAAACCAAGGTTCCCTCACGGTGAAGTGTGACTTTGCCCCAATCTGTAAAAGCCTGCTGAGTTCTGCTGTAGGAATAGTCATTGCTCTCGTTGTAAGACGTCCAATCGGTTTTGTTGATGCGTACCTGGATTTCTCCTGTATCCGCGCCCGGAGCAAGATTTCCGGCACCTGGGGCAAAAGAAATCTCCACATAAGAATCCGCCAGTGCGGCCGGTGCAGCCAGCTTCACAAAGCTTCCGCTCAGATTCCCGCTGCCAAGAACCGCGTAGTCGCAATGAAATTCCTGCGGCTTGTCCCCGTCCACGGTGTAATAGTAACGGAGCTTCAGTCCGCTGAGCGCTACCGCTTCTGTTCCCGTATTCACAATCCGGAACTGGCTGCGGATCTGCGCGTCGCCGGGGCTTGGATCAATGGTGCGGTACTGCACACGCAAATCTCCCTTAGTGGGCGGGGCCGTCTCTTTTGGCCGGGCGCTGGCTTGTGCAGACGCCGTGCTTTCACCCACACTGTTTGAAGCGGTTACAACATAGTAATAGTCCACTCCGTTCACCAGCCCGCTGTCGCTGTAGGTCGTTCCTGTTGCCGTCCCAATGCCGGCATAAGGTCCTCCGCTTACCAGCGAGCGTTTGATAGTGTATCGTGCCGCACCGCTGACAGCATTCCAGGTCAATGAGACACTGGCATTCCCTGCGGCTGCCTGCAGTCCGGTCGGACGGCCCGGCACCTGGGGTTCACCGGGATTGCCGCCGGAAGGCAGTTCCCCATACACCTTAACGCCTGCATCGAACACAGGAATATATGGGTTCTTCACAGGAGAGGATGCACCAGAAGCCACACCCTTGAAGGAGAAGTCATTCGTGTTATCCCAGAAAGCCGTATTCAGCGGAGCACTGATCCGGAACTGAATCTCCTTGCGGTAGGCGGATTGCCCGCCGGGATAAATGGGTGTCCCGGTAAAGTCAATTTTCGTGTAATAAATATGGTTGGCTGCGTCAAAGGGAAGCAGCTGCGAGACCGTGCCACCCTGATTATAGCCTCCCGCTTTGACCGTGATATCCTCCGGCCCGTACCCGGCAGCGGCAGCTTCACTAAGGTCCACATAGTAATTAAAGGACATCTGGCTGCTGGAACGTGCCGGCCAGCCCGAGCGGTTATTGAGCAATGCGCGGACCTCCACGAAATTGCTGCCGCTCGCATTCACAGAAGTCTCGGTGAACATCTCATCCTCACGCGTTTCGGCCGGAGGGAAATTCTCCAGCGGCTGCTGGCCCTGCCCGTGCAAGAGCATCATTTTGGCCAACGCACCCGTAAAGGCTGAATTATAATCGGTTGCAACTTCGTTGGAGACATAATCGTTGATCGTATCCGTATAGCTGTCGGTCTTGGAAGGCCCTCCAACCAGCGCACCATACAGGATATGGCGGTGGTTGACAGGGGTTGTCTGGCTGTCGCTCCAGGAACCATGGGAGGTCCGGTGATGCGGATGCTCCGGCGCATTGCTGCCGAAGCCGATGACATAACTGCTGCTCCGCGGATTATCCCCCAGCATATACGTAATCTGCCGTTCGGCAAATGCCCGGGCCGTATTCTGCTTCACCGGGTCGGTTACCCAATCCGCATAGACAAAAGCCAGAAATGCCTGATTGGCCGCATAGCGCAATGCCCCCCACTGGTCCAAATGCGCAAGTCCCCCAGGGGTATAGGCAACCCTGTCGGTTGTCCCGTTCACTCCGGTTGTCCAAAACTGCATATTCCGTTCAGTGGATTGGATAAATTTGGGATCGCCTGTGATGCGCGACAGCAGCAGTTGGGCACCGTAATGCTTGTCATCCCAGGATTGCGTCCATTGATAACCCCATTGCCCGGACTGATTGGTGCTCCACGAATTGCTGGCGGTTACGGCTTTGTCCAAATAAGTCTGGTCACCGGTCGCCATATACAGCCAGACTCCGCCCCAGCTTAATTCGTCGGCATAGCCGCTCCATGAATTGTAATACTGTTTAACATCCGTGATACTTTCGGAGTATACCCCACGGTACGTATCGGCAAAATTGTATAATTGCTTGGCATGGAGCAGCAGCTTGTCTGCATATGCGGTATCCGAATCCCTGAAAATAATTGCCGCCGATGCCAATGCGGCGGCAGTTTCCGCCGCCAGATCAGAACCGGGATGAGACGCATCAATTTTGTACGATGGGCGCGCCATCGGCATAACCTCTGCGGCTCCCCACCAGTTATGATCGGCCGTTCCGTTGCCAACCTGTCCCCAAAGCTCATTGGGAGCAGTATGCGCTTTCATAAAATAGTCTGTGGCCCAGCGGATATTATCCAGAATCTCATCCAGCTGCCCCGATTGCACATAACCATCTTTGTACTCATATACCGACCAAGCCAGCATCGTCGCCGTGTACGCCATCGGAAATCCGAATTTGACGTGGTCTCCCGCATCATACCAGCCTCCGGTCAGATCATGGCCGGCATCTGCACCATCCTGCAGCCCGGAGTCGCCCCTCCATTCCACACGGTTGTTATCCGGCAAGTCGCCGGACCGTTGGGCTTCATAGAAATAGACAGATTTCTGCAGTGCTTCTGCATAATTGTATCCGCTTCCCTCCGCTTTGCTGACTGACGGGTGAAATGCTGTTCCTGAGATCATTGTGCACGTTAACATTAATGATAAAGATAAAATAAGACCTTGCTTCCGTTTTCTTGGATTCATACAAGCCCAGCTCCCTTCTCCTTCTGGTCTTCCTGCTTCCATTCCAGCTTCATCGACTTCCTCACGCACCGATACCTCCCCAGGTTCCAGGTTTGGACATCTTATGCCGCCAAATCCATCCTCCACCTCCCATAGCGATGTCAGGATAGGCTCATCCCATCTACACATATACCATAAACAGGTAAATAATTCTATATATTTACAACAAGAAATGTTAGAGATTCTGTTTATTTGTAAAATAATTTCCATTTTGATCACATATATAACCCCATCTGTCACTCATTCCACTGAAAAACCGTCCTTCCGCTGGAGGCTATGCTGCCTCACTTCGCAAAAGAACGGTTCATTTCAAAACGTTTTGTTGTTTCTTGAGTGCTACTCTCCACGCCGCAGGCCCTGATTATGGCGGATTTTGGCTTCATTCCCCTGCTCGGTAGCCTGATAGAAAACTCTCCGGCTAATCGCCTTCGGCAAATATTCCTGCTTCACATAATGGCCGGGAAAATTATGCGGATACTGGTATCCCTCATGGCCAAGCGCCGCCGAGCCTTTGTAGTGTGTATCGCGCAGATGCAGCGGCACCTCGGCTGATTTCAGCTCCTCAATACTGTCCATCGCCCTGGAAATCGCCATAACCACGGCATTCGACTTCGGACTCTCGACGGCAAACAGGATCGCCTGGGCAATGTTCAGCTTGGCCTCCGGCCAGCCATTGTTGCGGTAGGCCTCAAGTGCGCTGACCGCCTGCACCATCGCCTGCGGATTGGCCAGGCCGATATCTTCGCTGCTGGCCGCAATCAGGCGGCGGATGAAGGTCATCGGGTCCATGCCGAGCTTCTCTACGGCATAGAGAAACCAGAACAGGGCGGCATCGCTGGAGCCGCGGATGCTTTTGTGAAAAGCCGACAGAACGTCATACTGGGTCGACTCGTCGGCTTTGACAATCGGGCGGCGGATCGACTCTTCCGCCACCGCAAGCGTAATATGCACGCTGCCGTCAGGCTCCGGCGCTGTGGTCATCGCCGCCAGTTCCAGGGCGTTCAGCGCCCGCCGGATATCGCCGTTCGCCATATCCGCTATATGCTGCAGTGCTTCCTCATCGGCCTGCAGCTGCATGAATCCAAGCCCACGCTTCTCGTCGGCAAGTGCTCTCCGCATCGCAACCAGGCTGTGTTCACTGGTCAGTGACTCCAGCTGAAACAGCGTGGAGCGGCTCATAAGCGCCCCGTTCACATAGTGGAACGGATTTTCGGTGGTCGCTCCGATAAAGGTAATAGTGCCCTTTTCCACCGCAGGCAGCAGCGCATCCTGCCGGGAGCTGTTGAAACGGTGCACTTCGTCCAGGAACAGGATCGTCTTGGAGCCGTACAGAGCTTTATTGCTCTGGGCCCGCTCAATCACCTCACGCACATCCTTGACCGAGGCTTCCACCGCATTCAGCCGCACAAACTCGCCCTGTGTATGATGGGAAATGATATGGGCCAAGGTTGTCTTTCCGCAGCCGGGAGGGCCATAGAGCAGGATGGAAGACACCTGGTCGGCTTCAATCGCGCGGCGCAGCAGCTTGCCTGGGCCAATAATATGCTCCTGGCCGATATATTCATCTAGATTCTCCGGCCGCATCCGGTCTGCCAGCAGACGTCCGCCCGCCGTATCCTCACCGAAAGAAAATAAATCCATGAGTCCACTTCCTTGCTGTAATCTCGTAATCTTATAATCTAAACCAAACATTACTGCTCTCTATCATACCACATTAAAAAAGAGCATGACCTCGCCCTCCCGGCGGGTGCCATGCTCTTTGTTCAAAGTTTAGACTAGCGGTTCATCGCCAGCCGCATTTTTGAGATGATTTTGCGGATGCTTTCCTCAGATAAATGGTATCTCTTCTGCAGCTCGTTCACTGAGCAGCCGCTGCTGTGACTGCAGAAAATCTCCTCATTACGGCTGGCAATCTCTTGCCGGGAGCCGCTGTTTTCGCCCCATTTTACCCGTTGCTCAGTTTTCTTAGGGATGTAGAGCAGTTCACCCTGAATGTATCCCTGTAGCTCTTCGAGCAGGCCCGGGGGGAGCACATCCTTTCCATTTACATAACTCACGTAACGTTTCCTCCTTCAACAGGTGTGTTCCCTTAAGTCCGATCATTGCGCTGTTCATCAGCAACATGTCACCTGCCTCCTTTCTTCTCCTCAAATTTGGTAAAACCGTAATTTCATTATATAAAAACCTGCGGTTAGCGTCTACATTCAAAGTCATTCACGGCAGCGGCCCCCATTTGTCCGGTAACCAGCCCCGTGTCTGTGTTCATAAATGATAAGGAGGCCTCGCGGCCTCCTCATATGCAGGCTTCCGTACTAGACGGAAACCACCTCGTATTCTGAAATCATTGCAATCAGCCTCCTTCCAGAAGTAATCTTGCCCGGCCGGACACTTATTATTAAGCCATAGGCCAACCACAGTTACAAGTTCAAGAATAGTTATAATCGTTTTCCACCAAAATACAAAAGAATATTTTGACGAAATACTAAATAATAAGTCGATTAATGTCGAAATAAATAATAATTTAATCTCTTAATTTGAGATATGGGGGAAATTACTATGACAGCTATCCAGAGTGCCTTAACGCGTTTTTTCCACATCAAGAAACTCAGAACTGAGTTAATGCTGTTCATTATTACTGCCATTGTGCTTCCTTCTCTTGCCCTGGCTGTCATCTCCTCGGAAACCTCCAAAACAGAGCTGCGCTCCAAAATGGAGGACACCACAAACTCCAGCGTCCATATCCTCGATAAAACGCTGACCCAGCTTATTCAGTTGGAAAGCGCAAGTGTCAATGAGCTGGCTGACCAAATTTCTGCAGAAGATGTGACAAGCGGTTCCGCAAGGGTCCGCAAGCTGATTGATAAATTCAAAGCGGAGCATCCCGAAATTGACATTGTTGCCCTGGGTAACAGTGACGGCAAATTTATGCTGTCGCCCACATCCGATCCGAAGGACTATGATCCGAGGGTACGGGACTGGTACATTGCTGCACTAAAAACCCCTGAGTCCGCAACTGTGATTGACCCGATTTTTTCCAAAGTGGCGGGATCTTTTATTCTGCCGATCTCGCGGGCCTTTCCGGACGGTAAAGGAGCCGTTTCCATCAGTCTCAGCATGAACGGCCTGATGGATCTGGCCAAGACGGTAAGTCTCGGTTCGAGCGGCTACGTATATATCCTGGACAGCACGAACAAGGTTATCTACCATCCCTCGATGGAGGTTGCCACACCTGTTACCGGAGCTTTGCTGGATGCCCTGAGTGCTGCCCCTAAGGGCAAGGTTTCCTATAAAGATAATACGGCCGGTTCGCAAATGGACGGCTACTATGCGACTAATGAGCTTTCCGGCTTCAAAGTGGTCGGAGTCCTGCCCGCAGACGAATACACCCAAGCGGTGTACCCAATTCTGTACAAATCGGCAATTGTGCTGGCGGTTGCCTTAATTCTGGCAATTGCCGTTACCTTCTTCATTATCCGCCGGATCACTGCACCGCTGGAAGCGCTGAACGCTTCGGCCAAACGGGTAAGTGAGGGCCAGCTGGATGAATCCGTTACGACCCGCCGCAAGGATGAGATCGGCGAGCTTGCCGGGAATTATAACGCCATGGTGCAATCGCTCCGCACCATGGTGCAGGATGTCGCCGAGACATCCGGACATCTGGCGGCAGCCAGTGAACAGCTTACCGCCAGCACCGGGGAGAACAGCAAGGCCGTGGAATATGTCACCGAGCTGATAGAAGAGTCTACGCGGGGTGTAGAGACCCAGGCCTACGCGTCCGCTGAAGTTGCTACAACGATGGATGAAATGTCCGAAGCGATCCACAAGATCGCCTCAGCCTCCCAGTCCATTGTCAGCGCCGCCCTGCTGACAGAGAAGGATGTCAACAACGGCAGCGCCAAGGTCCAGCATGTCGGGAACCAGATGCAGACGATCCACCGCTCAGTACAGCACTCCGGCAGCCTGATCGCCGAGCTGAACGGGCTTAGCGCCAAGGTTGCGGAGACCAGCACGGCTATCGCGTCCATCGCCAAGCAGACCAATCTGCTGTCGTTGAATGCGGGGATTGAAGCCGCACGGGCCGGAGAGCATGGCAGAGGATTTGCCGTTGTGGCCGGAGAAGTGCGCAAGCTGTCCGAAGCTTCCAAGGTAAGCGCGGGACAAATCCAGGAAACCATTTCCGAGATGGTTGGTCTGATCGCGAGCGTCTATGATGTGATGAGGCATCAAGTGGCGGCAGATGTGGAGCAGGGTATGGCTCTGGCACTCGAAGCCGGTGAGGCCTTCACCCAGATTGAGCAGTCTACCCGCCACGTAGGGGAGCAGATTCATGAAGTCTCGGCGATTACCGAGCAAATGTCGGCCAGCTCCGCTGAGGTAGCCGTCTCGGTACAGGAAATGGCCAACATTGCCAAGGCGGCACTGGATTCCTTCCAGAGCGTTACGGCGGCAACGGAAGAGCAGCTTGCCTCCATGGAGGAGATCACCTCCTCTTCCGAAGCGCTGTCCGCGATGGCTTCCGATATGCAGCAGCAGGTGGAACGCTTCCAATTCACGGCACAGCACGAAGGCCGGTAATCAGCTTTATACAGCAAAACGGCTGCCGTCCTAGACTGGATAAGGTAGCCGTTTTGAATTTCAGTTAGCGTTGCCTGGAAAACCCAATATGAATCCTTCGGCAAATGCAAGTGGAAAAAGGGTAACTAATTCTGCTTGTTTTTCCCCTAGCGGGGTAATACTGCCCAATTAAGTTTCCTTTTTCCACTTCATTCTTACAATTGTTGATTTGCGGGAGAAATAAGTTCCCTTTTTCCAACTAGCACTGCTCACTAAAAGACCGCCCTCCATAATCCGGGGCGGTCTTTGTTTGGTAAAAGAGTATCTTTGGTTAATCCGGAAGCTTACTCCGGCCAGCCCTGCACGGTCCCTTCTCCATTCTGCAAATATGGGGGAAGACCTTCTCCGTGCAGCATCCACAGCTCGTGGAGGGCCCGGGTGCAGCCTACATACATCAGCTTCGCATCCCACGCTGCGCTGCCGTAATGGTCCGAATCAGCATCGGCGAGGATCACGGCGTCGAACTCCAGTCCCTTGGACAGATAAACCGGAAGCACCGACAGTCCTCCCCGGTATTCAGTCATGCTGCCGTCGATCAGATGAATATCTTCGAACTGTCCAGCAAGCTCTGTATACAGCTCAGCGGCTTCCCGCAGGCTGCGGGTTAATACGGCCACCGTGCGGTATTCCCGGCCCGAGAGGGACGCGAGCGCTGTTCTAACGGCCTGAAGCCGGCTGTCCCCGCCTGCAGCCGGCCCGGGCAGCGGCTGTCCGTAAGCAATCAGCCGCACGGGATTGCCGCTGCGGAAGACCGGAACGGCGAGCAGGCTGCTGCCGACTCCGGCAGACAGAATGCCGTTGGCGAATTCAATAATCTCCATCGTTGAACGGTAGCTTCGCGTCAGCGCGTGGTAAGCCGTCTGCTCCGGGGCGAACAGGGTCTGCATTTCTTCCCAGGCATGCACGCCTTTATAGGCATGAATCCCCTGTGACAAATCGCCCAGGATAGTGAATGAATGCCCTTTTACATACAGGTCCAGCACAGCAATTTGAAAAGGAGAGAAATCCTGGGCTTCATCAATCACAATATGATCAAAGCGGCTGCCGCCTTCACTGCCGTTCAGCAAATAATGAATATAAAGCAGCGGAGGCAGATCCTCTTCATGCAGAATGCCTTTTTTGAGGTCCTTGACAGTAGATACCAGCACTCCCTGCGGAATCCGCTCCGGGGCCTCTGCAGGCCAATCCTCAGGCACCTTCACCGCACGGAAGATCTGCTTGTATATCGTCAGCGGATCATATTTCGGCCATTTGGCACTGTAGGCCTTTTCACGCGCTGCGCTTTTCTTCTTCCGGTCCTTCAGGGCCGCTGCCGATGGACTTTTCTTCAGCTCCATTTCGATCCAGCGGTGAATCCGCGCCATCACCCGCTCCTTGCGCTTGGCAGGCGGATATGGGGCGTATTCCTCATTATGCCAGCGCAGAATCATGGAGCGGCGCAGTACCGAGCCGTCCCATGGACTGAAATCACCTTCCGGAACCGTCCCGTTTTCCAGCAGGCCTATGGCCGAATCAATAATTCCCATTAGTGCAGTCGATCCCTTGAAGCGGCCTGGTGTTTCTCCGGTGATCTCCGGCATGCCGCCTTCTCTTTCGAACCAGTGGCTCATGGTTTCTGCAGCATTCTGCTCAGGCAGCACAACCCCAAGCACATCGGCCGCCCAGTCGGGGAAGGTGCTCTGGGCAATATTGCCGACGCCAAGCTCAGGCAGCACGTCAGAAATATAATCCAGGAACATCCGGTTAGGGGCGAAAATAATCATTTTCTCCGCCGACACCTGCTCCTTGTATTGATACAGCAGGAAGGCCAGACGATGCAGCGCGACTGTAGTTTTCCCGCTGCCTGCCACACCCTGGATAATGAGCGCGGTGTTCTTCGCCGCCCGGATAATCTTGTCCTGCTCCTCCTGAATTGTCGAGACGATGTCACGAAGACGGTTGTCCTTGTTCTCCCCCAGCCGGTAGACGAGAAATTCATCCGAGACAGCCGGCCCATCACTGTCGCGGTTATATGTATCCGCCACCCTCTCCAGGATCTGCTTGCGGATCACCACGTTGCGCTTCAGGTATACCAGCCCTTCGATCAGCCCCTCCGGGGCTTCGTAGGAGGCCGGCTCTGTGCCGCCGGTAAACGAATAGAACAGGCTCGCCACCGGTGCCCGCCAGTCAATGACCAGCGGACGGTCGCTTACCTGTTCCCGGTCTACACCGATTTTGCCGATATAGAGCGCCTTGCGTTCCTCTTCATCCTTGCCCTGAAAATCAAGCCGTCCAAAGTAAGGCTCCTGCCGCAGCTTGGCAAGATCTTTGCGCCGCTGCTCTCTTGAGGCCTCCAGCGCCTGCTCCGTATAATCATGCCCTGTGTATACCGGAATGCCGCGCAGTCTCTCAAGAACCGTGTCAATCTCCGTAAGCGCGCTGTTCAGCCTGTCTTCTTCCTCTTGATAGGCACTTTGAAAGTTGTCTTCCAATTTCAGTTACCTCCTAAAAGTTATGCGGGCATACGCCTTCTGTTGCCAAGCGCACCCTGATTTGCCTCGTGCAAGACTGGCTTCAGTCACACAAAAAGGATATTCATCATATCACAACAGATTCTGGAATACCATACCATTGTGACGGAATGCCTATCCCATAAAAGCATGAAGCACAAAGTTGGCTATAAACAGTCCGGCAATGCCATACAGTGCGGGCGGAACCTCCTTGCCTTTGCCCATGGCCAGTTTAACAACCGGATAGGTAATGAAGCCAAATGCCATACCGTCCACGATGCTGTAGGTGAACGGAATCATCACCATGATCAGGAATGCCGGAAACAGCTCAGTCAAATCACTGAGGTCCATCTCGCGCACGTTCTGCACCATCAGGCCGCCGATGACGATCAGAATCGGCGCGATGGCGCTGTCCGGCACATAGGCCAGCAGCGGAATGAACAGGAACGTAGCCCCGAACAGCAGGCCGGTGATCAGCGAGGTCAGGCCGGAGCGCCCGCCTGCAGCGATCCCGGCTGTGGATTCGGCAGCCGCGACTACGGGGCTGCTGCCGAACAGCCCGGCTGCGATATTGGCAATGGAGAGCGCGCGCAGACTGCTTTTGAAGCGTTCCGGACGGCCCGCCATCAGCGTCTGGGATGAGATCAGGCCGATATTTTCAAAAACTACGATCAACAGCAGCAGAAATACGGCAATCCAGAAGACCAGGCTGATGCCTCTGCCCCAGTCCATGCCGGCAAACACATCGCTGTAACCCGCGAACACATGCCCCGAATCCGCATTCTCCGGTGCATGCGCCGCTCCCAGCAAGTAGGCCATTCCCGTGCCCGCCAGCATACTGATCAGCAATCCTCCGCGTGTGCCGCGCACGAACAGCACCAGCGCCAGAATCAGCGTTACACAGGAAGTGATAACTGCGGGGTCGCTGAAATGGCCAATAGCGACGAAGGTCGTGCGGTGGGCGATGACAATCCCGCTTTTTTGCAGTCCGATAAATGTCAGAAACAGGCCGATTCCGACCGTAATTGCATGCTGCAGATTATGCGGTATCGCGTCGCTCAAAATCCGGTACAGCGAGGTGAATGCCACAATGGCAAACAGCACACCTGTAACAACTACTACTGCAAGGGCTTCGCGCCAGTCCAGCTTCATGGAATGCACAAGCGTATATGTGAAAAAAGCATTAATCCCCATGCCCGGCACCACCACAATCGGTGTTTTGCCGCCAAAAGCCATCATTAGACACCCGGCTACTGCCGTCAGCAGCGTTGCCACCATTCCGGCCCGCAGCGGCATCCCCGCATCATGCAGAATCGCAGCATTGACCATCACAATATATACAGAAGCAAAATAGGACAGGATGCCTGCCGAGAGTTCCCGTTTCCAGCTGTCGCCCGGCTCCAGGCCTACGCTATTTCGCCAAACCTTCGAATTCATATAAAAAACCTCCACTGATGTTAAATCACAGGTAAAACACTCTGTACCCTAAGCCGCAATAAAAGGGCGTAAACCGCCGGATGGCGGCTGTACGCCCTTTGTTCACTTATATTTCCTGCTTATCTGATTGCTTCGTTCATCCGCTGATCCCGCCGGCCTCCATGAGGTCGCGTACGGCGACACTGACCATAATAAGTCCTACTACAGGCGGCACAAATGAATTGCTGGCCGGCGGTTGCTTGGCCTTGCGTCTGTCCGGAGCATTGGCAGGGACAATCTGCTCTGTAACATCCTCACGCGGCTTAACGGGCTCTTCGGTTGAGAAGACCACCTTCACGCCCTTCTTGATGCCTTCCTTGCGCAGCTTCTGACGGATGACACGGGCAATCGGGTCCATGCTGGTCTTGGAGATATCAGCGACCTGAAAGCGGGTCGGGTCCATTTTGTTAGCCGCACCCATGCTTGAAATCATGGGAATTCCCCGGGCCAGACACTCTTTGATAATATGAATTTTGTAGATAATAGTATCTGAAGCATCGATTACGAAATCCAGCTTGTACTTGAACAGCTCCTCATACGTCTCTTCCGTATAGAACATGTTCAGCGCGATTGCTTCGCATTCCGGATTAATCAGCTTGATGCGCTCGACCATCAGATCCGTTTTGTTCTGGCCGATGGTGGTGGTCAGCGCATGAATCTGGCGGTTGATATTGGTGATATCGACCGAATCTTTGTCAATCAGGATAATCCGGCCGATTCCGGTACGGGCCAGAGCTTCAACCGCCATGGCGCCCACACCGCCGATCCCGAGCACTGCTACGGTGCTGTTCTTCATTATCTCCAGACCTTCCGGTCCGATCGCCAGCTCCGTACGCGAGAACTGATGCAGCATGATATACAGCCTCCTAAAAGTTTTGTGAGCCTTAGCTTCCCGAATCGTCTTCGTACAAAACTCGCTTCGAAAGCATAGCTCATTGAAAAGCCTGCGCAGCGGCAGTCCGCTCCGCAGGACGGATATCATTTATTTCTTTTCTTTTTCCGGCTTAGGCGCCAGCTTGATGTGCAGCTGCTCCAGCTGTATTGCATCGACCGGTGCTGGAGCGTCCATCAGCAGGTCGGTTGCACTTGCTGTTTTGGGGAAGGCAATCGCTTCCCGCAGGTTCGTGCGGCCGGCAAGCAGCATAATCAGGCGGTCGAAGCCAAACGCGATTCCGCCGTGCGGCGGAGTGCCGTATTCAAAGGCATCCAGCAGATAGCCGAACTTCTCGTAGGCCACTTCAGTTGTGAACCCAAGCGCATCGAACATTTTCTCCTGTATTTCGCGTTTATAGATACGCTGGGAACCGCCGCCCACCTCATAGCCGTTAAGCACAATATCATAGGCTTGTGCACGGATGGCTCCAGGATCGCTCTCGAACAGGTGCAGGTCCTCGTCCATGGGACGGGTGAACGGATGATGTTCCGCCACATAACGTTTCTGGTCTTCGTCATAGCCGAGCAGCGGGAATTCAGTCACCCAGGCGAATTTGAAAACACTGTCGTCAATCAGACCAAGCTGGCGGCCGATCTTAAGGCGCAGCGCCCCAAGCACATCTGCCACTACCTTCTTTGTGTCAGCGGAGAAGAGCAAGAGGTCGCCTTCTTCGGCGCCGGTGCGCTCCTTCACAGCTGCAATCTCTTCCTCAGTAAAGAATTTGACGATTGGACCTTTGAACTCTCCGTCTTTCACTTGAATCCAGGCCAGGCCTTTCGCACCGTAACGTGCGGCGTAAGGTCCCAGATCATCAATTTCCTTGCGGGTCCATGTGCCGCAGCCTTTAGCGTTAAGGCATTTCACCTCTCCGCCCTTCTCGATGACGGAGGCGAACACCTTCACACCGCTTGCGGCCACGATATCGTTCATTTCCACCAGTTCCAGACCAAAGCGCAGGTCCGGTTTATCCGAGCCGTATTTACCCATGGCTTCGGCATAGGTCAGGCGCTGAAATGGAACAGCCACATCGACACCAACGGTTTCTTTCAATAGGCGCTGCATGAGGGTTTCCATCATGGACAGCAGGTCGTCCTGAGGCATGAACGAGGTCTCGATATCGAACTGGGTAAATTCCGGCTGGCGGTCAGCACGCAGGTCCTCGTCGCGGAAGCAGCGGGCCATCTGGTAATAGCGCTCAATGCCGCCGACCATCAGCAGCTGCTTGTAAATCTGCGGCGACTGCGGGAGCCCGAAGAATTCACCTTCATGCACACGGCTTGGCACCAGATAATCGCGTGCGCCTTCGGGAGAGCTTTTGGTCAGGATTGGAGTTTCAATTTCGATAAAGCCTTCGCTGTCCAGGAAGTCACGGAATATCTTGGCCGCTTTGGAACGGAGCAGCATCGTCTTGTACATTTCAGGCCGGCGCAAGTCGAGATAACGGTATTTCATACGCAGCGATTCATCGACTTCCACACCATCTTCAATGAAAAACGGAGGCGTCTTGGCTGCATTCAGCACTTCGATTTCTGTAATCTGCACTTCAATCTCACCGGTAGGCAGGTTGCGGTTAATGGTTTCTTCGTCTCGTTTTACAACTTTACCCGTAACGGACAATACATATTCACTGCGCACCTTGTCAGCAATCTGCAGGGCTTCACCGGAATAGTCCGGGTTGAACACGATTTGCACAATTCCGGTACGGTCGCGCAGGTCGATAAACAGCACGCCTCCCAGGTCGCGGCGGGTCTGGACCCACCCGTTCAGCGTTACTGTCTCGCCAATATGGCCCAGCGTCAATTGTCCACAGTTATGACTTCTACTCATTATTTATCCTACCCCTTTTTGGTTAAAATACATATTTTCTCATAAAAATGCTAATCCAGCGAAGCGGCCAGATCTTCCAGCTTCACCGTCTGCTGTTCGCCAGTCGCCATGGATTTCAGGGCAATAACGCCGCTGTTCAGCTCATCTTCGCCCAGAATTGCCGTGTACCGTGCATTCATCCGGTCCGCCGATTTCATCTGGGCCTTCATCTTGCGGCCGAGGTAATCGCGTTCCGCAGCGTACCCCAGACTGCGCAGTTTGAACAGCTGCTTCGTAATCTCCTTATCTGCAGCTTCGCCAAGGGCAACAAAATACACATCGAGCGGTTTGGCCGCCTCCAGCTCTACACCCTGATTCTCCAGAATCAGCAGAATCCGCTCCAGGCCAATTCCGAAACCAATGCCCGGCTGATCGGGTCCGCCGATTTCTTCCACCAGTCCATTGTAACGGCCGCCACCGCCAACCGTATCGATAGAGCCGATGCCTGCCGCTTTATATTCAAACGCTGTATGCGTGTAATAATCTAGTCCGCGTACAAGACGGGGGTTAATGATGTATTCCACACCCATAACATCCAGGTGGGCCTTGACCTGCTCAAAATGCGTGGTACATTCCTCATCCAGACTGTCCAGAATGGACGGCGCACCGCCAAATTTGTCCTGATCCACCTTGCAGTCCAGCACACGAAGCGGATTGCGTTCCATTCTGCGCTGGCAGTCGCTGCACAAGGTATCTCTCATCGGCCGCAGGAAATTCAGCAGTTTCTCCCGGTAAGCCGCGCGGCTGGGCGCATTCCCTACGGAATTCAGCTCTACCTTCACATCCTTAAGTCCCAGATCCTTGTAGAACTGATATCCCATCGATACCACTTCCGCATCAATGGCCGGATCTACCGCTCCAAAAGCTTCAATCCCGAACTGATGGAACTGGCGGTATCTTCCCGCCTGCGGGCGTTCATACCGGAACATCGGCCCAATATAATACAGCTTGCTGACATCGGGTTCACCATAAAGCTTGTTCTGAACGTAGGCGCGTACTACACCTGCTGTCCCTTCGGGACGAAGCGCCAAATCGCGGTCACCCTTATCCTTGAAGGTATACATTTCACCTTCCACGATATCTGTTGTTTCCCCAACGCCGCGTTCGAAGAGTCCTGTGTGCTCGAACATCGGTGTGCGGATCTCACGGTAGTTGAAACGCCGGCAGAGATCTCTCGCCTTGCTCTCCACCACCAGCCATTTCTCCACTGCACCCGGCAGCACATCCTGCGTGCCCGTAGGTTTCTCAAATCTTTCCTTTGCCACAGCCTATCCCTCCTGAAAATAACAAAAAATCCCCCGTCCCTGTTTGTACACAAACAGGGACGAGGGATTATCATAACCAATAATTCACCCGTGGTACCACCCACATTCCGGATTCAGGCAAACTGCCCTAAACCCGCTCTAAGCGGTTAACGCCCGCCTACGCGCTCCGGCTACTGACTGCAGCAATCCTGTGACTGCCTGCTTTCGCCGTGCGTTCTCGGGGAAGTCATTCATCCGTTCATGAACAGAATCCTTACAGCCTGGGCAGAAACGGTTCACGCATCCTGCTGGATGTGCAGCCGATTCTATGGGATTCCTCTCTGGGGTTATGGGTCACGGATTACTTGGTCCCGTCATCAAAACTCTATAACATATCGTATACTGTTAGATTCTACTGAACCACTGCGCTAAAGTCAAGGCATGAAAATAAAATAAAGCCGCAAACTTCGTTCTGAAGCTGCCATTCAAAAAAATGACCTGCAGCCGATTGCTGCAGGTCCATCATCATATATTATTAAAAAGGGGGTCATGCTTCTATTATAAACAGGCTATATTAAGGAATCATGAACGAATTATTACGGTTACATTACAGAAAAGAAAGCGTTTTATTTATTAGGACATTCCGCGGTTTCCTGCCCACAATCACTTTACACTACAACATTATTCTCTGTCCAGAAATTTAGTACAATTTTTAATTTTATATTTGAATAAGCTCCAGGCCAACCTGTACAGGTTGGCCTGGAGCTTATTATAGGAGATAACCAAATTCATTGTGAATTTGGAGCTTATATAAAGGCAAGATATTGGATTTTTTAATGAACTACCCTTCAAAAATCTCCACAAAAGCGTGTTTGCCGCGCAGAACCTCAACAACTTCATTGCGCTTCTCTTCTGGTGCTTTAAGGTCCATGACGTATCTTACATCGCTCAAGTCCCTATCATCCACATCCGTGGCACTGCGTACTTTTCCGGCATTGCGCGCGTCGGTGTTATCGTCAAGATCGTTGTCTATCCCGATACCCGGTACAATAGCTGCTCCCGGGAGAGTGCCTGTTACACCTGCGACGCCAGGAGCTCCGCCCGCCGTGGAAGAATTGTTGTAAGGAGCAAGCGGCAGCAGAATATTGCGGCTCCGGTGGTCGCCTTTCCTCAAAGGATCTGTTAATTCGGATACTTCAATGCCTTCCACACCGTAAGGAATCAAAGCCGTCTTCGCACCTTCTGCTTCACTTTCGGTCCTGAAATACGCCTGAATTCTTGTAGTCATGGTAGTTCCCTCCTTATGAATGGTTAGATCATTGAATCCTTAAACCTTGGGTTCATGAATACAACACCTGGAGCAGCTCACGCATGAATGCCGGCTCTGTTCTAGCTTCATTCTGTCTTCGTCATTCTATTACCCGCATTTACAGGCTTTCTAACGAGTTAAGAACAACTCTGATATTTGTTTAAGTAGGTGGCTATCCCCTGGATCTCAGGTGCGCGGCAGAAGGCTGCGGCTGTTCCCTTTTAACACTTGAAGCCCTCTATGGTCCTCGGCACCCTTCGCCGCCGTCACCGCTTCAGAACAGCAGCCTGCGTTATATGCCGGGATGCTGCTCCAGCACCGCGCTTTTTCTGATCGTCTCATACTCTGGCTCCCTGCTATTCGTAAATACCCGCTCCCCATAGTTTACCCACCCCGTGATGGCTCTATCCGCACAAATACGGAGAAGGGCCTTCACTTTCTGATCTCAGCTTATATAAAAGTCTTTTTATGAATTTTTCAACAAGTTCAACTTAATATACAGCAAAAAAAGAGTGCCTCTGCCGATCCCTTACGGAACCTCGCATGACACTCTTAACACAAATATGTTCTATGGAATTGTAAAGTCCGGGCTGGAGGCTACAGAGGTTAACCACGGCTGTCCAGCAAAAGCGTTACCGGCCCCCAGTTGGTCAGGGATACATCCATCATCGCTCCAAAAACACCGGTCTCCACCTGAAGCCCGCCGGCCCGCAATTCCTGATTAAAGTAATCGTACAGCCGCTCTGCTTCAGCCGGGCCAGCCGCAGCCATAAAGTTCGGCCGCCGTCCTTTGCGGCAGTCTCCATACAGCGTAAACTGTGACACGGACAATATCGCGCCCCCTGTATCAGTGACGCTGAAATTCATCTTGCCGGCTTCATCCTCAAAAATACGGAGTCCGGCAATTTTACCGGCCAAATACTTAGCGTCCTGCTCTGTATCCTCGTGGGTAACACCGACCAGCAGCATCAATCCTTTTCCGATCGCTCCGGTCACAGTATCCTCCACGCTTACCCTGGCTTCCTTGCAGCGCTGCACTACTACTCTCATTACTTCATTCAGCTCCTTGCTTTACTGCATAATGCGGTTAACTGTATATACATCCTTGACCCGTTTCACCCGATCGACCACAGATTGCAGATGATCGGTGTTGCGGATCAGAATCGTCATATGAATCATCGCCATTTTATTCTTATCGCTTCGTCCGGTGACGGCCGATATATTGGTCTTGCTCTCCGATACTGCCTGCAGCACCTCATTGAGCAGCCCGTTGCGGTCATGGCCGGTAATCTCAATGTCCACGCTGTAGTTAGCCTCCATGCTGCCTTCCCATTCCACTTCGATCACCCGTGCCGACTCCTCGCCGTCCCCGTCTGTGGGAATATTCGGACAGTCATCACGATGGACAGAAACGCCGCGGCCGCGGGTCACATAGCCGATAATATCGTCGCCGGGCACCGGATTACAACATCGTGCAAAGCGGACTAGCAGATTATCGATACCTTTTACACGGACCCCGTTGGTCGGCTGATTGCGCTTCTCCCCGCTGGACTTGATTTCCTTCATTTCGGTGGTAAGCTCCAGATGTCCAGCCGCTTCTTCCTGTTCCTTGCGCAGCTTCTCTGTAAGCTTGGAAGCGATTTGCGCGGCGGTAATTCCGCCAAAGCCCACGGCCGAGAGCATATCTTCTACATCGTTGAAAGCAAATTTCTTGGCCGCCTCCGACAATTTATCTTCTGTCAGCCAATCCGAAACCTCCACGTTCTGACGCTTCAGCTCACGTTCGATTGCTTCCCGGCCTTTTTCAACATTCTCCTCACGCTTCTCTTTCTTGAACCACTGCTTGATCTTGCTGCGGGCATGGGAAGATTGGGCAATCTTCAGCCAGTCGCGGCTCGGGCCATACGAGTTCTTCGAGGTAAGAATCTCCACGATATCCCCGGTCTTCAGCTTATGATCCAGCGGCACAATCCGCCCGTTTACCTTGGAACCGATCGTCCGGTTCCCCACCTCTGTATGAATCCTGAAAGCAAAGTCGAGCGGTACAGAACCTGCCGGAAGCTCCACAACCTCACCTTTGGGCGTAAAAACAAAGACAAGATCGGAGAAAAAGTCCATCTTCAGCGATTCTACAAATTCCTCAGCATCTTTGGCTTCATGCTGCAGCTCCAGAATCTCACGGAAAAACGGCATCCGGTTCTCCGGATTAGCATTATTGCTGCTGCCTTCCTTATATGCCCAGTGAGCCGCAATCCCGAACTCGGCAGTCCGGTGCATCTCCCACGTGCGGATCTGCACTTCTGTAGGCTCTCCGCCCGGACCCACCACGGTGGTGTGCAATGACTGGTACATGTTCGCTTTGGGCATGGCAATATAATCCTTGAAACGGCCAGGCATTGGCTTCCAAAGAGTATGAATAATCCCGAGTGTGGCATAACAATCCTTAATATTGTCGACGATAATGCGTATCGCAAGCAGATCATAAATTTCATTGAACTGCTTATTCTTGGTATTCATCTTATTATAGACACTGTAAATATGCTTCGGACGGCCCGAAAGATCCCCTTCGATGCCCATTTCGTCCAGCTTGGCACGGATGCGGCCGATGACACTGTCGATGAACTGCTCCCGTTCCGCCCGCTTCTTGTGGACCAGATTGGCTATGCGGTAATACTGCTGGGGGTTCAAATAACGGAGGGCAATATCCTCCATCTCCCATTTGATTGCCGAAATCCCCAGCCGGTCCGCAATGGGACAAAAAATCTCCAGCGTTTCATAAGAAATACGGCGCTGGCTTTCTTCAGATTGATATTTAAGGGTACGCATATTATGCAAACGGTCCGCCAGCTTAATCACAATCACCCGGATATCCTGAGCCATGGCGATGAACATTTTGCGGTAGTTCTCGTTCTGCTGCTCTTCCTTGGAGCGGAAGCGAATGCGTTCCAGCTTGGTTAGACCGTCCACCAGCATCGCGCAGGTATCGCCAAATTTCTCGCGGATCTGCTCCAGGGAGACGGTGGTATCCTCTACGACATCATGCAGCAGCGCTGCAATAATGGAGATGACATCCATTTGCATATTGACGACAATATCTGCGACCGCGAGCGGATGCAGAATGTATGGCTCCCCCGATTTCCGAACCTGCCCGTGATGAGCCTGATCGGCAAATTCATAAGCTTCCCGGATGCGGAGAAGATCTTTTTCTTTTATATAGGCGCCGGCCTTTTCGGTTAATTGCTCTATGCCCATTCTCGTCGTATCCGTTTCCTTTCTATAATAAAATGAACCCGCAAGCATTGCAGAATTTGCAGGTTCCATATGTTCCAAATCTGCGCTGCGCACAGTTAAAGTTGTTTATAATTATGACGCTTGCGATGGATTACGTCAACACTTGCCATAGCATGGCACCGGGGTAAGCGAATGTGTCAAGAATAGACAATTTCGTGGCACTTGAAAAATGTTGTTGTAAAAAGACGCCGTTCTATTTAATCTAGTAAAGGCGGTTTTTTGGAACCTCACCTAAAATAGAGACGAAAGAGAAGTGAACACCATTGCAACGCGAAATTCAAGTTAACGAGAAACTCTCTTGGGGCCCGGGCTTTCTGCTGAGTCTTCAGCATTTGTTCGCCATGTTCGGCAGCACGGTGCTTGTCCCTAACCTGTTCGGAGTAGACCCCGGTATGATCCTGTTGATGAACGGTATCGGCACACTGCTCTATATCCTGATCTGCCGCGGCAAGATCCCGGCATATCTCGGTTCAAGCTTTGCCTTTATCTCTCCGGTGCTCACCGTCCTGGACAAGCATCAGGGTGATCATCAGCATGGATATTCGCTTGCGCTGGGTGCTTTTATCGTGACTGGCGTTATCTTCATTCTTGTCGCATTGATTGTGCGTTATGCCGGAACCGGCTGGATTGATGTTGTTTTTCCTCCGGCGGTTATGGGCGCTATCGTAGCGACCATCGGACTGGAGCTGGTGCCGGTGGCAGCCCGCATGTCGGGGCTGATTGCTCCAGAAGGTGCTGCCGACTGGACGCCGGATCCCAAAGCGATCACCCTCTCCCTGGTAACACTGGGCGTGACCGTTATTGGTGCAGTACTCTTCCGCGGCTTCCCCAAAATCATTCATATCCTCATCGGTATCGTAACCGGTTATGTACTGGCTTATATTATGCAGGTGGTGAACACGGATGCGATCTCCAGCGCGCATTTCTTTTCACATCCCACTATTATAACTCCTTCCTTCGACTGGCAGGTTATCTTCACCATTATTCCGGTATCGCTTGTAGTTATTGTAGAACATATAGGCCATCTGCTGGTTACGAGCAACATTGTCGGCAAAGACCTGACCAAAGATCCGGGATTGGACCGCTCGCTGATGGGCAACGGGATTTCCACCATTCTTTCCGGATTTTTCGGTTCTACACCCAATACCACTTATGGTGAAAATATCGGCGTTATGGCGCTGACCAAAGTCTATTCGGTCTATGTCATTGGAGGTGCGGCAGTAATTGCGATTCTGCTCTCATTCTCCGGCACGTTCTCCTCTATTATCGCCAATATTCCCCAGCCGGTGATGGGCGGTGTGTCGCTGCTGCTCTTCGGTGTAATTGCCGCATCCGGTCTGCGCATCTTTGTCGAGCAAAAGGTTGATTTCTCCAAGGCGACCAACATGATCCTGGCTACTTTGGTTCTGGTGGTCGGCATCAGCGGGATCTCACTCACTATTTACGGTGTTCAGCTTAAGGGTATGGCTCTGGCGACCATTGTCGGAATGGTTCTGTCCCTGCTTTTCAAATTAATCGAAGTTCTTGGCTTGTCCAACGAGCAGGACAGCGGGAAATCTGCACATTAACCCTTAATACTTCAACAAGCGAATTTGATTTATAAGCTCCAATATAAAAAGCGGACAGCTGTCAACAATCGACAGCTGTCCGCTTTTTATTTCCCGGGAAAAGGTAACCGGGTCTGCTTAGTCTTCGTAAGTAAGGAGCGAATGAACCTCGATACCGGAAAGCTTGTTCCGTCCGGCAAGCTGGGTCAATTCGATGAGGAAGGCTGCTCCGACCACATTGCCGCCAAGCTGTTCCACCAGGCTGACCGAAGTGGCGATGGTTCCTCCCGTTGCCAGCAAATCATCGGCAATAAGTACGTTCTGTCCTGGCTTGACAGCATCTGTGTGGACAGCCAGTGTGTCCTTGCCGTATTCCAGATCATAACCCACCTCAATCGTATCATACGGCAGCTTGCCGCTTTTGCGGATCGGCACAAAACCGACGCCCAGCGCATAAGCCAGGGGAGCGCCTATCACAAATCCACGGGCCTCCGGTCCAGCAATCACATCGATCTGCAGATGTGCTACCAAAGCCTTTAGCTCATCAATGGCTGCGCGGTATGCTTCGCCATCCTTCAGCAAAGTTGTAATATCTTTGAAGCTGATGCCCGGCTGCGGGAAATCCGGAATCACACGAATACTGTCTTTAAAATCCATATTGTCATCTCCTAAGAGTTTTGTTAGCATAGCTTCTCTGCAGTATCTTCGTACAAAACTAGCTGCGTAAGCTTATGCTTAGTTTGTGAGCGTTGCCTCACTGAATATTCCTCGAACAAACTTACACCGGAAGCATACACTTAGTTTTGTTAGCATAGCTTCTCTGCAGTATCTTCGTTCAAAACTAGCTGCGTAAGCTTATGCTTAGTTTGTGAGTATAAGCTTCATTGGATTCGCTCCGGCGCAACTGGCTGCGTAAGCAATAATATTATCCCACCTGGGATACATCCAGGCGGCGGGACAACATCCATTCCTGCAGCTCACTGCGGCTGCTCTCCATGAAATACTGCTCCATTTCGGCAGTTTTGCCCAGCCTCACAAAATGCTGCGAAGCTGTAAGGCTTTTAGCAGAGGGCTGAGGAATAAACGTAATAGTCCCCCGGCTGCGATCTATAAACTCAAGCTCCTCGAACACATCGAGCATTCTGGCCAGCATCCGCATCCCCATAGAAGACTGCCGGGTAAGCCGCAGCAGCAGTTCATGCTCAGGAACCGGAGCCGCGGCTAGAGCGGCTATTGATTTATACAGCATTTTGAAATGGTCTCGTGTCGGCATCTGCAGCCGGTCGCGGCCATCCCGGATCGAATGCAGCAGGGCAATATTATTCGCCTGCGGGAACGCAGCAAGCAGCGCATCAAGCTGCTCCGGCGTTTCGGGCATATCAAGCAGACAGAGTAAAGATACCTGTGCATCTTCTGAATCCGCCGGTTGTTGCCGAACCGGGGAAATTCCAGCATCTTCATCGTATACCCAAAGGGACATGCCTTGAAGAGCGCTCATAGGGGATATCCGGCTGTTCTGGAAAACGGCCGCTGTTCTAAGCGGGTTAACACCGCTATAGGGCTTGAGCAGCTCATGAAGCTGTGCGGCTTGCTTCACCGCATCCGCTGCGCCGCGTAGATCAAAGAGCTGTGGTTTCGGCACGGCCAAATCCTGCAGCATGAGCTGCGGCTTCCGCGAGCCGTTCCATTCATTCACTGACAGCTCTGCCAGAATATCAATCAGCGTTCCGCCCGGAAGCAATTCGGCAAGCCCCCCTTTGCCGAAGGCTACCACTTCAATCGAATGGCTGCCCTGTTGGAGGACAAGCTTCAAATGCTTGCCGTCCTGGCCCATTTTGCGGGTTTCTTTGACAACTGCACCACGGATAATGAATTTCGGTACCGGATTAGCCATTCCGAATGGAGCCAGCCTATCCAGTTCGAGCGCAGCCTGCAGCGTCAAATCGGCAATGGCCGCCTCTTCGTCAGCATCCATCACCGGGAGAAAATGCTCCGGAGTCAGTACCTTAGCGGCATAGTCATTTAATGCCGCTGCAAATTGTTCCAGCATGTCCTGATGCAGGCTCATGCCGGCAGCAGCCGGGTGACCGCCGAAATGATCCATTAAATCTGCGCATGAGGATAAAGCCTCATAGATATCCAAGCCCGGAATGGAGCGGGCCGACCCTTTGCACATGCCTGTCTCCGGGTGAATATCCAGAATAATCACCGGCCGGTAATAACGTTCCAGCAGCTTGGAGGCGACAATGCCCACTACCCCGACGTTCCAGCCCTGATGGGCAAGCACAATGATATCCGGCAGCTTGTCCTGCTGAATCTGCAATTCCAGCATGGCGGCAGCTTCGGTTACAATTCTTTCGACGACCAGTTGGCGTTCTTTGTTCAGCAAATCCAGCTCTCCGGCAAGCTCCTCAGCTTCCTCCGGATTCTCCGTAGTCAGCAGAGTAACAGCCCGCCCGGCATGATCCAGCCGGCCGCTGGCATTGATGCGCGGTGCCATCCCAAAAGCAATATTCACCGCACCTACGGTCTCCATCGTGATTCCGCTCACCCCAAGCAGGGCCCGGATACCAGGGAAGGGGGAGTTCCGCATGCTTGAGAGGCCTTTGCGCACAATACTCCGGTTCTCATCCAGGAGCGGCATCAAGTCAGCAATCGTGCCGATGGCAGCGATTTCGTTCCACTCCACCGGCACTTCATCCCCAAGCAGCGCCTGAGCCAGCTTGTACGCCACCCCTACTCCAGCCAAACCCTTGAACGGGTAAGGACAATCCGGCAGCTTAGGATTGATCAGGGCATACGCTTCAGGCAGATGCTCCGGCGGTTCATGGTGATCTGTCACGATCACATCCATCCCCAGCTCACTTGCATAAGCAATCTGATGGTATGCACTGATTCCGGTATCTACAGTGATGACAAGCGATACGCCTTGCTGCTTCGCCCAATCCAGAGCATGATTATGCAGCCCGTAGCCTTCATTTGAGCGGTGTGGAATATAAATATCAAAAGAAGCGCCCAGGTAGCGCAGCAGATAGATCATCAGCGCAGTACTGGACACTCCGTCCGCATCATAATCGCCATATACCAGAATATGTTCTTCATCCTGCAGCGCCTTTCTGATCCGGGGAACCGCTTCCGCCATCCCTTTAAGCAGGAAGGGGTCATGCCCTTCCTGGTCCCCGCCCTCCATAAACATAAGCGCCTTGTCCGGCGTGTTCATGCCTCTCTTGACAAGCAGCGACGACAAGAGCGGAGAAACCGAAAGGCTCTGGGCCAGATCCCGGACTTCTTCAGGATCGGCTTCCGGAGATTGCCATCTTGTTTTTGAATGGAGCAATTGATTTCACCTTTCTCTCCCTAAGCGGGCTACTGAAGCAGCGTAGGGATTTCATTATCAACCAGCTCATGGTTGCTTTTGTAAGGATAACCCGGATCATACGGCACAACATCCATATGAACCTCACCTACATGGACAAAACGGTGCTGCAGAAGCTTTCTGGCACATTCCGCAATGTCCTGGGCCTCCATCACTGTAATGCGCGGGTTCACACTGATTTTGACCTGCAGATTTACATAACGTCCTTGCTCCAGAGCCTGCAAATATTCTACACGGATCACACCGTGTACGCGCTGTACCGTTTCAATAAAGCTCGCGGCCTCCTCGGACGGAAGCTCCTGAAGCTTCTTGCCATACACAGAAGCTCCGATGAGCGAATAGCCTTTACGGATAATGAGGCATCCGGTCAACAGTGCTGCAATGGGGTCCATATACAGCAGCGGATGCAAGTTGAATGACCCTCCGGCCATGGCCAGTGATATCCCGATAAATACAGTGATAGAAGTATATAGACTGAAGCGGTGGTTATCTGCATATGCGGCATGACTGCCATCGCCCAATTTTTTGAAATAACGGTACTGGTACTGAAAAACTGCCTCTTTCACAACAATAGAGATGAGAACAGTGACAAGTGCAGCCTGCCCTGGTGCGGACAGATGTCCTCTGGTCAGATCCCGAATTGCCGAGAAGGCAATTTGCAATCCCCCCATCAAAATCAGCACGGAAAAAAGTATGGCAATAATCGGTCCCTTGTTATTCTGGAGGTTGTGTGGTGTTACCCTCTTCTTCTTCTCTGGTTCCCTGCGCCACGGAAGCGGAAGAATCTCTGCCAGCTTGGCCGCTGCATCCGATCCCGAATATAACGCATCACCCATTAATGCCTTACTGTCTGAAAGATAACCAAAGGTTCCTTTGGCTGCTGCCAATGCAAGATCACCGGCAACACCAGTCCAGACCATTTTATCACTCTGCGGTAATTGTTTGTCATTCATTACGAGGCCCTCCTTACCACTAGCAAGTATCTCATGATGACCGCTCCGCCTGACATTCCGCTCCAAAGATTTCGAAAAGCCGCGTCGTCTTTGACGCGGCTTTTCGGGTGTGACGGCATTAGACTTTAGTCGGATTGCTCTTCACGGTCTGCTTCTGGCGTTTCTTCAGCAGCAGCCAGAGCGGACTTGCGATAAAGATCGATGAGTAGGCTCCGAAGAGCAAACCGATAACCATAGCAAGCGAGAACATTTTGATCGATTCTCCACCCATGACAAGCAGAAAGAACGCGGCGATAAATACCGTAAACGCTGTGTACAGAGAGCGCATAAGCGTCTGGGCCACACTTTTATTGACCAGTGCCTTAAGATCCTCATAGGTCTTCTGCTTGCCAAAACGCAGATTCTCGCGGATCCGGTCAAAGATAACAATGGTATCGTTGATGGAATAACCGATGATCGTCAGCACCGCGACAATGAAGGTCAGGTCAACCTCCAGGCGGAAGATCGAAAAGACGGCTACCACGATAAAAGCATCATGCACAAGGGCCACAATCGCAGCCAAGGCAAACCGCCATTCAAAGCGGATACTTACATAAATGATAATCCCGAGACAAGAGATGAGAACCGAATAGATGGCATTGCGCGCCAGCTCTTTGGCCATTTCCGTATCGACGGTGTTGATCTCGAAGGAAGCCTTGTCATCCAGCTTGGTTATCGCAGCTTTCAAAGCCTCATCCTGATTACTGTCAAGTTCCTTATCATAACGGATGTTCACCCGGTTCTCACCTAAGGTAATGTCTGGCTCATGGGAGATGCCCAGATCCTTCAGCGCCGGCTTAAGCTGCTCCAGCGTGATGTTCTTCGACAGCGCCACGTCAACATTGGAGCCTGCTTTGAAATCAACGCTGTAGTTCAGACCCATGGTTGCCAGAAAGATCAGGCCGGCTACCGTAATGGCAATGGAGAAAATATAGAAAAATCTGCTCAGATGTACAAAATCAAGCTCTTTCTTAAAGCGCACGGATGTCACTCTCCTTTACCCCAAATTGCTTCGGCTTTTTCAGAGCGCCGGCTTTGACCAGCACGGTAAGCAGCCAATGGGCAAAATAAAGGTTCGTCACGATACTAAGCACAATTTCCACAATCAGGATCAGTGCAAATCCTTTAACTGCACCTGTACCAAAAGCAAACATTACAGCCGCCACGATAATCGTAGTTACGTTCGCGTCCATAACTGTGCGGAAAGAGGTTTTGTTCCCTGCTTTGACAGAAGACAAAATACTTTTGCCGCTGCGCATTTCTTCCCTTATCCGTTCATTGGTAATGATATTGGCATCAACCGCCATCCCTATACCGAGAATAAATGCGGCGATACCGGGGAGAGTCAAGGTGAAGTCGGCAACGACGAATACTGCAATCAGCAGCCAGGTATGAAGGATCAGCGCGAAGCTGGCCAGAAGACCCGGCAACCGGTACATGCCGATCATGAATATCAGAATAATTACAGAGCCTACAAGTCCGGCTTTGATGGTTTGGTCAAGAGACTGTTTACCGAGGGTTGCGCCTACGCTTTGGGAGTATTTCTCCGTCAGCTTCAGCGGCAAAGCACCAAGGTTAATGGTGTCAGCCAGTTCCCGTGCTCCATCAATAGTATAATGACCGGAGATGGAAGCAGTGCCGTCTGTCAATACCGCTCTAACGACTGGCGGATTACCTAACAGCTGATCATCGAGATAGATAGCCATTTCTTTACCAAGCAAACGCTTGGTAATTTCCGCAAACTTGTCTTTATCTTTGATCTTGATGCTGATCTCAGGCTGATTCAAATTGTTGCGTTGAACCTCCGCCGCTCCCTCAACAAAGTCGCTTCCTACAAGCTCAATCTTGCTGTACGTACCTTGCGGATCCCCCTCAGCAGCACTGCGGAAGGTTAAAACTGCGGGTTCTTTCATCTTCTTGCGGACTTCGGCCTCATCGGTAACGCCCGCGATCTTCAGACGGATGCGGTCCGTTCCTTCTGTAGTGACCTCAGGCTCGCTAGTTCCGAGTGCGTTCGCCCGTTTTTCCAGGCTCTCTGCAGTCTTCTGCAGCGAAGCACGGGATAATTCTGCTCCCGCCTCCATTGGCTCGGCGTGGTACAGAATCTCGAAGCCGCCCTTCAGATCAAGCCCCAGACGGACCTTGTCCAGCAGCCCGGGAGTTGTAAATGCCATGACCCCGGTTAATACGAGCACGGTAATAATAAAGCTCAACATTCTCTTCATGCTCTTGCTAGTTCCCCTTTCATTACTCAATATTCCTATTATAGCTACGTGCGAAATCACCGTCAATTCAAGCAGAAATGACGGTACGGTTCTCACACAAAGAAACGGCCGGCCCTGCTCAAGCGGCATGCCATCCGTTTTTTCATAGGAAATGCTGAATGCTCTTCTCTTACTTTAACGCTTCCTGAACCTGTTTGCAAAAGTAAATCGTTCCTTTTTATACATTCAAACCGCGATAAGCGGCAATAGTCAAATAGTTCATATAACTATTAGCCTTGAGTGAATAGATATCATTCACCAGCTTATGCAGGGCGGGTCTGCCTTCCTTGTAATAGTTGCGGCTGACGCAGTCCCAGATATCCTTGCCCGTTACATATTCATAGCCGAGGAGCCGAAATTCCTCCGCTTTGCTGCGGCACATGGCTTCGATTTCATCACTAAGCTGTTCATAACTCCATTCTTCCGATTCCACGTGTTGACACCTCCAAAGATACCTCGCTTATGCATGTTCACAAATAGTATTCGACCAGGCTTCCCTAGTTTCCTTCTTCCGGCTGAAAAGTTGTCATGCATAAAGCTTGTCATGGAAAAGCCTATCATCCCATATCAATGTAAGAGAGACTACTTGTGGGAAGAAGGAGTGCCCTTTGAGGAAACAGAGCTTTATCCAAGGAACCTTGATACTGCTGGCCGCAGGCATCATTAACCGGATGCTCGGCTTTATTCCGCGAATTATTTTACCGCGTGTGATCGGCGCCGAGGGTGTAGGCCTGTATCAGCTCGGTTATCCGTTTTTCATTGTGCTGATTACGATCATTACCGGCGGGATTCCGCTGGCTATTGCCAAAATGGTCGCTGAAGCCGAAGGAGAAGGGCGCCCTGAGGAATCCCGGCGGATTCTGCACAGCGGACTGGCCCTTAGTCTCGGACTTGGTGTTTTTTTCACGCTGCTCGCATTAGCCGGCGCTTCCTGGGTCTCCAATGTGATTCTGACCGACAGCCGGGTCTATTACACCTTCGTCAGCATGACACCGATGATTGCTATTGTTGCCGTTTCTGCGATCTACAGGGGGTATTTTCAAGGCAGACAGAACATGATTCCTTCGGCGCTGTCCTCGGTCCTGGAATCGGTCATCCGGATTGTTTTTATGCTGTGGTTCTCCTGGCTGCTGCTTCCCAGAGGGGTTGCTTATGCGGCGGCAGGAGCCATGCTGGGTGTGACGGTTGGAGAGATTGCCGGCATGCTGGCCATCTTATGGCAATATTATTTTATCGTAAAAAGGGACAAGAAAGCAGACTTATCTCCCATAGCAACACCGCCAATCCCAGTGCCGGAAAATCCCCAAAAAACGGCCTCTTCCGCTAAAAATCATTCCATATTCAAGCGGCTGATCCGGATTTCTGTGCCCGTCACTGCCGGACGGCTGGTGGGTTCGTTCTCTTATCTGCTGGAATCCATTATCACTGCCCGCAGTCTCGCTCTCGCCGGTATCGCTACGGCAGCTGCTACCGCACAGTATGGGTCACTGCAGGGGATGGTAATTCCTTTGCTGCTGCTGCCGGGGGTGCTCAGCTCTTCGCTTGCGGTATCGCTTGTGCCTTCCCTGTCGGAAGCTTCAGCGCGCCGTGACCTGCCCACGATTCACAAAAGAATGCATCAGGCGCTGCGCCTGGCCATGGTGACCGGTGCCCCGTTTGCTGCGGTTATGTACATTTTTGCCGTACCGCTCTGTACGCTGATGTACGGCAATGCCGACACCGCCCCGATGCTGCGGATGATGGCCCCTTTTGCATTGTTTCTATATGTCCAAGCACCGCTGCAGGCTGCCTTACAGGCTATGGAGCGCCCAGGCAGGGCACTGGTCAACACGCTGATTGGAGCGGTTGTTAAAATCGCACTTATTCTCCTGCTCGCCTCACAGCCCGAGTACGGTATCTACGGGGCGATCATCGCAATAATCGTCAACAGTATTCTGGTGACTCTGCTTCATGGGTTCAGCCTGGTCCGGCTGATCTCATTGTCACTCAGGCTGGCTGATCCGCTCAAAACCCTTGCAGCGATGATTATCATGGCTGCCGGGATGTCTTATATCTATACCTCTGTGCCAATCGCCACTGCGCAGTGGGCCCAATTCTTGTTCGCCTCCGCCAGCGGGATGGCGCTCTATTTCGGAATCTGCCTGTTATCGGGCCTAATCTCCATTCGTGATCTGGACCGGGTGCCTTTTATCAAAAAATGGCGCTGAAGCTTCAACGCAGATCCAGACGGTCTACATAAATTTCTCCCTTGTGGTTTATGGAGCAGAGAAAAACATCCCTGAAGTCCGAGACGCCTTTTTGGCGAATCTGGGTCCTCAGCCAGAATCGCGTCTTGCCGATCATTTCCAGATTGTGGTCCTGGACCTTACCGTCCATGATAAGCGGAATCGGCAGGCCTTCATATCTGATTTTATGGCTCGGAAGCTTAACGCTGCCAGCAATGGTCCCTTCGGAAGGCTCGTTCTTGTTTCTGGCATCGGCAGTTGAGCTGCTGTTGCCGCTTTGATTGCTGGAGGATATTCCCTTGTTCTTTTCAATAACTGTAAGCTGGCCGCTGGTTTCCAGAATTGCAAACTCCACATCGGCGGGACTGTCGATATTTTGTCCGCGAAGCTGAAGCAGCAGATCATCAATATTATACCGCTGCTTGCGCATTTCCCCGCGATGCAGCTTGCCGTTTGAGATTAGAATGCTGGGTTTGCCGTCGATCAGAAGCCTCAGCTTTCTGCTCTTCAGGCTGAATTGGGCTACCAGGACCTGAATCAGCACCAAGGTTGCCATCGGCACCAATCCATCATAAATCGGACGTTCAATATCTTCTATGGAAAATATGGCAATCTCGGCAATCATGATGGAGATCGTCAAATCAAATACCGAGAGCTTGCCGATTTCCCGTTTGCCCATAATCCGCATGCACAGGAAAATGAAGATATACATCAGCACAGTCATCAAGATACGGCCAGAAATATGCTGGAACATATTCTCTTCGCTCCCCTTCCATTGGTCACCCGCCGCCATCGCGCCGGGCAAATTAATGTACCCCTATTCTGGCCCCTCAACCTAGGGAACATTCGGAAGACGGCTTATTAATTAATGGTAAAAAGGGCTTTAAGCTCCTTTCATGTACTATTGGGGCAAGCCCCCCCATACAATAGTTAGTAATCATATCTTGTGTACTGTATCGCTAAAAAAAATTCTAGGAGGTCGTACCATGTATTTAATCCGGCGTCTATTCTCGTGGAGAATATCGAGTCCAGTGTTATCAGGTTTATGCCGCGCTTTTCTGTGGATGCTGCTGGGGGCGATGGTTCTCTCCCTTTTGCTCTGGGGAAGCGGACTCGAAGAGCAGGACCTTACTATGTACACTTATATCGTACACGGTATTGCTGCCGCGTTCGGCGGACTGACTGCAGGACGGAGAGCATCGGGCAAAGGCTGGTATCATGGTGGAATTACGGGAGCGTTCTACGGCATTATTGTTCTGCTGATTGGATTTCTGGCGCTGGACAGTGCTCCTGCCGGCATCGATTGCCTGTGGGTTCTGGCAGCCGCGGGTATCGCTGCATTCGGTGGAATATTCGGGGTTAATTTACATAAATCCTAAAATTTCAATATAATCGAATCCTGCTCCTGAAAATATGGTAAACTGAATTCATCTGACTTTACATGCGGGATCAAGGAGGCTTCGATTGTTTTGCTTTACCAATCTATGAACTATATAATGCTGTATACCGTTATAATTGTAACTGTATTGATGTGGCTCGGTGCCCGCCGCAATCCTCTGCTGGCTTTTGTGGAGATCGGAAGAGAACTTGTCCGCTCTTATAAATTTCTGCTGCTCGTTGCGGGAATGTTTGGTGTGCTGGCCGTGAATAAATACGAACTGCAAATTGAGAAGAAGCTTCATATTACTTCCGATTACACGTCTTTCGTTTTTGGGCTTGAAGGTCATTTTGTCAGGGATCTGCAGCATTTGTTCTTTGCTCCCTGGTTGACGCCAATCATTGTATTCTTCTACATTTTCATGCTTCAAGCCGTATTGGCCGCTTCTCTGGGTGTATACCTGCTGGATAAGAACCGTGTTATGCTCTACGCAACCTGCTATGCGATTATCCTCAACTATGCCATTGCCATTCCGTTCTATTTGTATTTCCCGGTGAATGAAGTATGGTCCTATGTACCGGCAGGCGTCCGTTTTACCATGCTGGATGTCTTCCCGAGATTTGAGCAGGAATACAGGCCGCTTTCAGGTCTGGACAATTGCTTCCCGAGCCTTCACACCGCAATCTCTGTATCCACCGCCCTGCTCGCCTTCCGCTCCGGCAACCGCCGCTGGATGGCGATCACCACCGTGTCCGCAGTTACCATAGTGTTCGGTATCTTCTATCTGGGCATTCACTGGCTGACTGACATGCTCGGCGGCACCCTGCTGGCCGTACTGTCAACCACGGTTGCCGTTCAACTCGCCAAACTGACTCTGCGCAGTGGCGAGGGACGGCTCACCCTTCGCAGCCGTGCAACCGATACGCACTGATAGTAATAGGAAAAGGCCGGAGCCCTTAACTGGGTTCCCGGCCTTTTTCTTCCCATTTTTCATTTGTGATTCTAAGCAGCAAGCTTTAACTCGTTAATACTTTCCGTAAAGATTTATAAGTGGTTCTAACGTCTTTGCTTAGTGTCTTGTGATCTAGATATATCGAAACATCCATAAGTTCCTCTTGTGGATTGTAATCATATACAAAATGTTTTTTATTCGAATAATTTCTTTCCAACAGATTAATGGTAATATCAAACGGGTAATCTCCAAAGCCGTCCGAATCAGATGCTTCACTTACAAAAATAATTACGTCACATTTGTATTTTTGGTGAATGAATCCGAAAAACGCTAAGAAACCGGTCTCTTCAGGCAAGTATTCGAAACCATCAAAGATATCGGAAGAATGGTCAGAAATCCTCACCGGGTAGAATTTATCCTTATGGAAAAAATGATCCAGTGCAATGGAGAATTCCTTCCTTAAGAACCCCCTAATTAATATTACAGGAACAGGAGGGTCCACTGTTTTCATCTTTTTCAGCAGCTCACGGATATAACTTCCATAAAATTCACTGCTCCATATCTTAACTTTGTGTTCGTTCATATTCCCTTGCGGGAGCATTCCTATTTCATAAACACCATCTTTTAGATTAGATATAGTGTATTCCTTTTCTTTTATCATCCAATCTGTATTTATCATTAAACAGGGGTTATAACTGCTCTCATTTGATATTGAATTATTATTAAGTTCTGTTTTTATATCATCTAATGTAAAAAAAGGATGCTTAGTGAGGATCTCATGGACTCTGCCGGTTATAAAAGGAGCAGCAAAACTGTTCGAACTGTTCGTCTCAAAAACTTCACCTTGTTCTGATGGAATAGAATGTTTGCCACTTGTAATCACATCTATTCCATCATAAGGATAAGGATCAAATACATATTGATTGGAGTGCAGGTCGCCGGAACTCTTTACTCCTATTACATTTGTTAGACTGGCCGGCAACGTAAAGAGACCGTTATTATTAGAGGCGGCTACCATAATGATGCCCTGTTCTGCTACATCATTTACACAATCCCGGATTGCAGCAAAATCCAAAAAATAGGTTGACCCTAAACTGAGATTGACGATTTTGATATGGTTGTCCAGACACCAATATAATGCTGTGATCAATTGTTTCGTTGTGCCTTTACGATTATTTTTATCATTTAAGATCTTAACGCTCGAAAGTCTGGCGGCGGGTGCATATTTTTTTATGATTCCCGCACAGACCGTACCGTGGCTTTTTTGATGTTGATCATAATGATTCCGATTGATTATTTTTAGATTATCTTTTATTTCTTTATTATATTTTAGAGTGCCAATATCAAAGGGATATTCATTTACACCGTCATCAATGAGGCAAACATCTATTGGATTGTGGCCTTTCATTCTACTACCACTACCTAGTAGTTTTATTTTTGATTTCCCTCAGAATAATTGCAGATATGTTGGATATCGTGTTAAATTCGCCTGAAACAATATCTTTTTCGGGAATTGAAATGCCGAAATTTTCTTCAATTTCGAAATATAATTTAAGCAGATGCCTTGCTTTCATATTCACGTCCCGTTCAAGAAAATTCCGGTTATATTTGTCCTGCCCCCATAAATCGGTATCTATCAGCAATTTGTTCTTTAATATCTCATCCAGCGACTCTGCGATTTCTATAGCATTGATTTCCTGGCTTATAATACCCAAATTCACCATCCCTTTCAGTAACTCTATTTGCTATTCCTGATTTAAGCTCCTAGAAATTGACCGCCATTTCAGTTTCCGATAATTTGTCTACAATCAAATTAGCAATTTTCACCGTGTCACCTTTATCCAAAGCGTTAAAAACAGGTACTGAAGATAAAACGCCACATTCCTCGATGCTATTTTGCATGAAATCTTGATTAAGCGTTAATGTGTTTACAGAACTTGGCTTAGAGTTAGTCATTTCGACCCAATCAATTTGCCTATTGGTTATATTCAAGGCATCAATATCCAAGCCGAATTTATATTTGACAGATTTCATTATTCCATCCAGATATTCTGCTGTATATTTCTCATGGAACAGGCTTACTACTACAGCATCGGGTACAACCGCCTGAAAAATTTCATATGCCGTAATTCCAAAGTCATTGGTGATCTTGTTGTTATAGCGCATAAAGCCGCCAGGCACCGCTACGATAATTAAGTCCGGCTCCTCAGTGGATTCAATTTGCTTGATGTACCTGTTATAGCACAAGATCTTATCTGATTCACTTATTAATTCTTTCATAAACCCTGGAAACGAATGGAACCCCAAAAATTCACAATATGATCGGGTACCAACTACACTCACTTTATAACCCATGCTTTCAAAAGTGGACTTTAAATCCAATTGCATTTGAAACTTATGAGTGTTCTCGGCTATCCCAACGACGGCGAGGATCGGGGTAGTACAATCTATAATTTCTTTCTGTCCAGACGACAGATCATTTAAGAAATCTGTATGATTCAAATTATTTTCTCCATAATTAATAAAATAGCTGCCCTTCTTCTCGCACTTGCCTTGTATTTCTTCTAACTTTTCATTCAATGGAAGGAGGGTAATAATATTTTTCCCAGCTTCGACTGCACTTAAGAGTTTGGGGTAGATATTCTTGTCCAGCGTATATGAATTGTCGGCTTCAGCAAATATTACAGTATCAATCCCACTCAAAAGCTGTTCAAATTCCTGACTGACAGTAAGGCCAAGGAATCCGCCGCCATCGGCATAACTGGCATCCTTACCGCATAACCCCCATCCGGGTAAAGAGGATAGCTGGATGTTGCCATAATGGTCAACAAAACCTTTGTCTCTTAACAAGGGAGTAAAATGGGAGTCGTAAGGGTAGATTAATACACTTTCTTTATTCAAAATACTTCCCTCCAAATCATTATCCTGTAATCTTCTGAACCATTTCTTTTCTCAATCCGCATTCTTTTAAGGTACACACATCCTTCAGCATTTCGTCAAAATTGTAACGGACATCCTGACAGGCTTTTAGTTTTGCTTCCTTGCTCAGTTGATTTCCATCATCCGACAGTGAAGCACAAACTCTGCAGTTCCGGAACGCGTAGCACTCCTTACAGTTCTCTTCCGTAAGTTTTCCTACATTCAATAATTTCTCTATTTTGTCAAAAAAGAAACCCTCTTCAATATTGCCGATTCTCATGATATCCGATGTTTCACTAACCCTTTCACATGGATAAAAGTGGGCATCTGTACTCATAAATAACCGGATTTGTCCCGGTACGCAAGGTCCGGAATGATGATCCTGTTTCGCTAATGGGGCAATATTCCGGTGCGAGTTACTGATATACTCAAAATGCTCCCGATAGGCGGCTCTGATTAATTGTGAATTGTTTGCTTTGGAAACCTTGCCCAATACAAACAACAAGTATTTAAATTTGCTGTATTCCCATTCTCCTACAAAATTTTCGCTGAATTGAACACGGTCATTGCGGTAATTATTGGATACAAAACTTCCGATCACCGCTGATTCATTAAAAAATTCTTCTTCACTGGCGATAAATTCATCCAGACAATTAAATTGTGCTGTTGGGTCCATAACCATAGAAAAGGAGAGATTTTTTTTGATGGCCGGGTACTTTTCCACAATTCTTTTGATGTTATCATAGACAGCATTAAAAGTTCCGCAACCATTTGAGGCAAAGGTACGGTGTTTATCATGAATTTCTTGAGGCCCGTCCATACTCACGGTAATTCTCAAATTGTAGCCTAGTAATCTCTTCACATTAGCTTCAGTGAGCAGGCTGCCGTTCGTGGTCAGACTAAAAGAAACGTTTTTCCCTTCTGCCGCTTTTATCGCGTAGTCCATGCACTGAATAATCAGGTTCATCTCCAGCAAAGGCTCGCCGCCATAAAAACTGATATCGATGTCCTTGGCATCCTTAGAATGCTCGATCAGAAAATCTATTCCTTTTTTAGCAGTAGCAAAATCCATTCGTTTATTGCTATGTACCCGATTTACATAAGACCCGGAATACACACAATAATTGCATCTGAAATTACAATTTTGAGTGACTTGAAGAATTATTTTTTTTAGATTATAACCTAATAGCTCATCAAGCATTCTTCCATTGTTATGTTTTATTTCTTCTACACGATTGTTTGACAGATATCCTTGATCCATTAATTTTTGGATAACCGGATGCTCGCTTGAACGTATCGCTTCAGGATCATTGATAATTTGATAAGTTTCCTCATCCACATTGATTATTTTATTTTTATTCACGTCGAAAAAATAATACTTGTCCATATTTTCGAACGAATATATCAACGGATTTTCTTTGGTCAACAATGGACTGTCTCCTTTACCGTTTTGTAGTCTTGCTTCTGCATAAGGAAAAAAGACTAGGGCTCTAATGACAGGTAACGTTGTCTTTAGAACCCTAGCATTTCGGTTAACCTCTTACTTGAGCGGTTGCAGTCGGAGTATAGTTTTGCGATCCGCTATCCGCGCTAGTATTGCTAACATGCAAGAAATCAGGACCCCAGCAGCTGCAAGTGGCGCAATAACATGCACAAGAAAGATGGCAATCTGCGTATGCCTCAACGGTATGCATTTGTGAAAAATTCTTTTTAGTTAATTTTCTCATTTCATTTCGCCTCCCTTCGTATGTAATAGATTAAAATATATAAATTCCAGAGTGGCGGGCACTCCGAAAAGTATATCAACTAATCAATGCTCTGCACTCCAGTTCGCTTTCATATAACTTTTTATAGGTAAAATTGTTATTCAGAAGATTTCTATGGCTTCCTTGGCCTACCAGCTTGCCGGCATCAATAACTAGAATTTCATCTGAATCAATAATGCTTGATAGCCTATGGGCAATCACGACAACAGTATGATCATGAGAAATTGAACTTATTAATTCCTTGACCATTTGCTGGGTTTCATTATCCAGTGATGAGGTTGCTTCATCGAATAATATTATTTTCGATTTTTTCAACATCGCTCTAGCGATGGCTATCCGTTGTTTTTGGCCGCCTGACAGGTTGGAGCCATTCTCTTCAATCACGGTTTTATATCCATGCGGAAGACTCATGATGTAATCATGAATCTTTATCTTTTTGCAAATGGTTATCATGTCTTCTTCTGTTGCCTCTTGGTTTGCGATCAACATATTTTCAGCAAAAGTTGCATTAAATAAGTAGGGAGTTTGGTGTACAACCGATATATGCCGGCGCAGTGTTTCTTCATTAAAATGTTTGATATCCGTTCCATCTATCAGAATGGCTCCTGTATCAGCCTCGTAAAAATGCAGCAGTAAATTGAAGATTGTAGTTTTCCCGCCGCCGCTGCTGCCTACTATTGCAGTTGTATTATTCTTTGCGATTGAAAAACTCAAGTCATCCACAACCCGCAAATCGTCCCCGTAACCAAAAGAAATATTACAAAATTTAATTTCCCCTTCAATATATTGCTTTTCTATATCGCCAAACTTTTCTCTTTTGTAACCAAATTCATCCAGTAAGTTAAATATTCTTTCCAGTGAAGTAAGCGCCTTCTGGATGTTGCTGCTGATTTGGGTAATGTTCATTAATGAACCCGTCAGCTGGCTGGAGTAAGAGGTAAACGCAATAAAGTATTCAATGTTCAGCTGCCCTTTATATATTAGAAATCCTGCTATAGCCATGACACTAAGCTGGGAGAGAAATGAAGTGAATTGGGATAATGACCGGGCCACAGTGCTTATAATATTTATATTTATATTTTTTTCTTTAAGCAGGATGGCCAGATCCAGAAATTGATTTATTTTTATCTTCTTAATGCCCAAACTCTTGATCTCTCTGATCCCGGTTATGGACTGCTGGAGATTACTGAAATAGCTGTCGTTTAGCTTAGCCAGCTCTTCACTTCGCTTCCTTATTTTTTTCCCGGAGAAGGTGAATATAAGGAATGTAACCGGAAAGCTTAGTACAATCACCAAAGATAGTGGAATACTAATTTGAAACACAACAATGCTTATGATGACAACTCGAAGAATATCGATTGCAGTATTAATCAACTGGTTTGTAAGGATGCCCGCTACAGTCGCAGTATCCCCTTGCAAACGGGATATAAATTCGCCCACCTTCATTTGGTCAAAAGCCTTTACAGGAAGTTCAATGATCTTTTGAAACATATCTCTTTTCAAGTCATAAATAATATTTTCGCTTAATGAGGAAAATAAATAGGATTGAAAGAAACTTAAAATGGTTACAAAAAGCTCTGTTACAAACAGGTACATTAGCATTACACTCAGCTTTTCAAATTCCTTAGAGAACAATAAAGCTATGACCTTACCTAATATTAATGGTTCAATAATTTGCAGAATCAGACAAAACACAATACAAAAAAAGGTAGTAATTACACGCAATTTGTAAGGAAAGAGATACATCAAACATCTTTTTAACAAACCAATATCCTTTTTATCAACTATCGATTTCATAAGTCGTACCTCTGATGGTAAAATTTAATCGGTATATTATTTATTTCATAATCTTACACTTTGTAATAATTTTCACTTGCAAGCCAATTCTACATCTTTCGATATAATTTGTAAACATATTTTTACTTTATTTCAATTTTTAGTATATTTATTTGTGAAAACTAAACTATAATTGTTGAACATTTAAATTTATACCTCTTTTATCCAATTAATTAATATACTACTGCATTTTTGGTTTTGCAAATCTGTAAAATATCGGATTATAAATAGCGAAAAAGCTCTTTACACATTGGGTTTGGGGGGGCGGGCCGATGCGCAAAAACAGCAGATTTTTCTCGTAGAAAAACAGGCCAACCAGAAGTTTCTGGCTGACCTGATCCTGTGAAAAAAAAGCACCGTCTCTCTTACGAGAAACGGCGCTTTTTATGTAGGGCTGTACAAAAAGCTATTCCTTGTCTTCAACTTCCACAACCGAATGGCTGATGGAACCCCGGTCAAAGGTCAGCTTGGTCACATCGTTTACCCGCAGGACTACGATGTCATCGGAAATTTCCATGATCGTCCCGTGAAGGCCCCCAATGGTCACTACCTTATCGCCTTTTTTCAGAGCTTTCAACATTGCGTTGCGTGTCTTGGTCTTCTTCTGCTGCGGACGGATAAGCAGGAAATAGAACACCACAAACATTAGCACAAATGGGCCTACAAGACCCAGAATGCTTCCGCCCCCTGAGGCTGCTGCATATTGAAACTGTAACATAATTCTCCCCCCCTTCAAAAGACAATGAAACACTGCCCCTTACCTAAAAACCTTTTAGATTATCATATAATCCGTATTGTGCAAAAAACTCATCGCGAAAATCAAGCAGCCGATCTTCCCTGATGGCTTCACGCACTTTACGCATCAATTCCAGCAGGAAGTATAAATTATGGTATGTCGTTAACCGCAGGCCGAAGGTTTCATCGGCTTTGATCAGATGGCGCAAATAAGCACGGGAATAATTCCGGCAGGTATAGCAGCCGCATTCCGGATCAAGCGGCCCGAAATCGCGTGCATACTGCGCGTTGCGGACTACAAGTCTTCCCTGACTGGTCATCGTTGTCCCATTGCGGGCAATACGTGTAGGCAGAACACAGTCGAACATGTCTACTCCACGGATTGATCCTTCCAGCAGCGCATCGGGTGAACCCACGCCCATTAAATAACGCGGTTTCCCTTGCGGCAGCAGCGGAACCGTATAATCCAGCACTTCATACATAAGCTGCTTGGACTCTCCGACGCTGAGTCCCCCAATAGCATACCCCGGGAAATCCATGGAAGTCAAATCAGCCGCGCTCTGGCGCCGCAAATCCTCATGCATCCCCCCCTGAACGATAGCGAACAGCCCCTGGTCTTCAGGACGGGCATGGCTTTTGAGACATCTTTCGGCCCAGCGTGTAGTGCGTTCCAGCGATTTTTTGACGTAATCATATTCTGCCGGATACGGCGGGCATTCATCAAAAGCCATCATGATATCAGAACCTAGCGCATTCTGGACCTCCATCGCTACTTCGGGCGAGAGAAACTTCTTATCCCCATTCAGGTGGGAACGGAAGTGCACGCCTTCTTCAGTGATTTTGCGCATGTCACTCAGCGAGAAAACCTGAAAGCCGCCGCTGTCAGTTAAGATAGGCCGGTCCCAGTTCATGAATTTGTGCAGGCCTCCGGCTTCGCGGATAATATCATGACCCGGACGGAGAAACAGATGGTACGTATTGCTTAAAATAATATGCGCATCCATCTGTTTCAATTCTTCAGGACTCATTGTTTTGACGGTGGCAAGTGTACCTACAGGCATAAAAGCGGGCGTCTCAATTATGCCATGCGGGGTGTGCACCCGCCCGAGCCGGGCACCGGATTGCTTGCAGGTCTTGATGTGTTCATAAGTTATTGCTGCCATATGTTTAACCCTTCCTCTTGCTTAATAAATAAACATTGCATCGCCGAAGCTGAAAAAGCGGTATTGCTGCTGAATCGCGGCTTCATAGGCGGCCAGAATATTCTCCCGTCCGGCCAAGGCGCTCACCAGCATCACCAATGTGGATTTGGGCAGATGAAAATTGGTAATCAGTGCGTTTACAACGGTGAATTTGTAGCCCGGATAGATAAAAATATCCGTCCAGCCGCTGCATTCTTGAATCGGACCGCCTTCGGCCTGTCTGCCAACCGTTTCCAGTGTCCGGCAGGACGTTGTGCCCACAGCTATGATCCTTCCGCCCCGGGCTCTGGCAGCATTGAGCACATCCGCTGTCTCCTGGGACAAGACGAAATACTCGGCATGCATTACATGCTCTTCTACCTTCTCTACCGACATGGGACGGAAGGTTCCAAGTCCGACATGAAGCGTAATATAGGCAATCGTCACACCTTTAGCCTTGATTTGCTCCAGCAGCTCACGGGTGAAATGCAGGCCTGCGGTCGGCGCAGCCGCCGAACCCTCATGCTTGGCATACACCGTCTGGTAACGCTCGCGGTCATCCAGGGTCTCCTTGATATACGGCGGAAGCGGCATGCTTCCCAGCCTGTCCAGAATTTCCTGGAATATTCCTGTATAGATGAAGCGGAGTGTCCGTCCACCCATGTCAGCCTCATCTTCAATAATTGCCCGAAGTTCCTCGCTGAAGATGATCACAGCTCCGGTCTTCAACTTCTTGCCGGGCTTCACCAGCGCTTCCCAGCGGTCTTCGCCCAGATTCTTCAGCAGCAGGACCTCCGCCTTCGCACCGGTGTCTTCCTTAACGCCGAAGAGCCGGGCGGGAATCACCCGTGTATCATTCAGAACCAGCGTATCTCCCGGCTGAAATTGTTCCAGTATATCCGTAAAATGCCGATGCTCCAGTTGGCCATTCTCCTTGTTCACGAGCAGCAGCCGCGATGCACTGCGGTCGGACAGCGGAGTCTGGGCGATGAGCTCCTCCGGCAAATGGAAGTCATAATCGTCAACATTCATGGTCAGTCTTCATTCCTTAACTATAGTAACGTTATTAAAATAGTGTTGCAATATTTGCTTATAATCATACCCTTTGTCCGCCATGCCCTTCACACCCCATTGGGACATGCCAAGCCCATGGCCGTTCCCCCAGCCGATAAAATAAAATCCGGGGCTGGTCGTGACTACTCTGGACGAAGCATCTGCGCCCATAACTACCGTACCGCTGCCATTCGCAGTCACTTTGCCCGACGCAGAGAGTACTCCGGCGCTCTGGGAGCTGTCAACCGTTGACGTTGAGCCGTCAGCGCCTAATACAGTATAACTGCCGGCAGGTACAATATCAAACAAAGTACTCGGCAATCCGCCGAACGCCGAACGGAACAGATCGGGATATTTCACCTGCAGAATCTCCCCGTTGGCTTTTACTTGTGTGACTCTTCCCGAAGGACCGCGCTGCGAAACCTGCAGACTGCTGATGGAAGAGGGCAGTGAACTGCTGACCTTGCCCGACAGGCTTTTTAGCAGCTCCGCAGAAGTGTAGGGCCCCTTAACCCAGCTGTAGCTTCCGTTCTCATAGAACTGATCCAGAACTACGGCATTTTCGCCGGGGTTCAGCTTGCCGAGCGGACTTGCACCGCTCTCAACGACAGGCAGCGGGCGGATATTCACATCTTTGGTGCTCGCAGTAGCTATAACCAGGCCTGACGCTGTCTTGCTGCCGGTTAATTGGATATTGTCCTCCCGGGCGTAACCCGAGACGCCGCTGTCCAGCAGCAAGTAATACCATTTCTTCGATGCCGCTGCTGCAGCGGAGTCTTCGGCACTGGCAACACTGACAAAGGTGGTGCCTCCGTTGCCCCATACCTCGGAAGGGTCGGCGGTCACACCGCCGCTATTGGAGGAAAATACGGCCTCCACAATCTTGCTGCCGCTCATCAGCACCTCCCCGGCAGTAGCATCTACTGACTTAGTAATTACCGGTGCTTCAGCACCAATGCCGTTGTATACCTGGCTGAGGGTGGTATCCACCACATTCGCCACGTCAAAGCGGTTGCCCTGCGACAGCGCATAGCTCCGTGCAGCCACGGCCTGGGCTTTAAGCGCTTCTTCGGGCCAGCCCGATGAAACTTCTCCGCCGACTACCGCATACAAATACTGCTCCAGCGGAACTTCGTTAATGACAGCAAGGGATCCCGCAAGCCCGCTGAGTTCCAGATTCCCGCGGTAAATACGTTTGGAACGCTCGGCGATTTGAATCCCTGCGGAATTGCCCGAGGCCATGAACTTGGCTCCTGTGCCGGATACCTGATAGTGGAATGCCTGGCTCTCGCTGCTCCAGTCCAATCCTGCATCCGTGCGGATCATCATCCCCGGTGTGGTCGTTGCCCCGGCGGATACGGCAAGCTGCGGAAGCGCAGCTGTAACTGCAGTCCGCAGCGCGGCCAGATCACTGTCGCTTGCCGCTTCTCCGACCCATACTTCTACTTGCGCGCTGCCGGCTGGTCCGCTTGTCAGCGTCTTCCAGGCATCAAAGCCGGCCGCAGTAATCGTACTGACCACAGCATCCGCTTCTTCAAGAGTAGCAAAGGAGCCAGCAGACAGATGTTTGCTTCCAGCCAAGGCAGGAGTCTGCCCTTCAGCAAGGGACAGGCCTGCTTTGCTTACCCGGTTCAGCCCTTCCCTGGCAGCACTTTCACTGGTGTACGGGCCGGTGTACAGCTGGTAGACTGTCGCACCATTGCGTGAAGCCACAAATAACATCGGCTTATCAGAGGTCGATTGAAGCTTCTTGGCAGCTTCTGCAGCTGCCTGCCATGTAGGACTGTCCATCACCTTGACCTTGTATCCGTCGAGACTGATGCGGATTCTGTTATTGGCCGGAATGGGCAGCAGCGGCGTACTGCCGGACATCAGGCTAAAGCCCACAGTCGAGCTCAGCGTCACGAAAGGGACGGTAGATTTGTATTTGCTGCCAATATCGGCATATAGCGCAACCCGGATAGTTGCGTTCGGATCGGCATGGCTGTCAGCGGCAGGAAGCAGGAGGCCGCCTGTCATCAGGGCACCTGCAAGCAGGCTCATTCCTGTCTTTTTCCACTTGGCAAGATTCATCTTGATGCCTCCTATAATAGAAATGATAGCAAAATCCAGGATTATTGCGGCTGCGGAGGAAGCGGAAGGCCCAAATGCTGATAAGCGGCAGGAGTCACAACTCTCCCCCGCGGCGTCCGCTGCAGAAATCCAATCTGCAGCAGGTAAGGCTCATATACATCCTCAATGGTCTGGCTCTCTTCTCCGATCGTCGCAGCTATGGTATCCAGTCCCACAGGTCCGCCGCGGAAGGAACTGATCATGGAATGAAGCATCTTGTGATCGATGCTGTCCAGTCCGCGCGGGTCCACCTGGAGCATCTTCAGCGATTCTCCGGCAATCTCCGGCGTAATGATCCCGTCGCCGCGCACCTGCGCGAAATCGCGGACCCGCTTCAGCAGGCGGTTGGCAATCCGCGGAGTTCCCCGGGACCGCAAAGCGATCTCTTCTGCAGCATCGCCCAGAATCTCAATGCCGAGCAGTTCGGCATTGCGGGAAACAATGAAGCTCAGCTCGTCAATCGTATAATACTCCAGCCGGCTGACCACACCGAAGCGGTCACGCAGCGGCGCAGACAGCAGCCCGGCGCGGGTAGTGGCGCCGATTAGCGTAAAGGGCGGCAGGTCCAGTCGTACCGAGCGGGCGCTCGGACCCTTGCCGATCATAATATCCAGCGCGAAATCCTCCATCGCCGGATACATCACCTCTTCCACCGTCCGGTGCAGCCGGTGGATCTCATCAATGAACAGGACATCGCCCTGCTGAAGATTGGTCAGCAGCGCGGCCAGATCGCCGGGCCGCTCAATGGCAGGCCCGGATGTTGTCCTGAGGTTCACACCAAGCTCATTGGCGATAATATTCGCGAGTGTCGTTTTACCCAGCCCGGGAGGCCCGTACAGCAGCACATGGTCCAGCGCTTCGCTGCGCATTTTGGCAGCTTCTATATAAATTTTCAGATTCTCTTTAACCTGGTTCTGTCCGATATACTCTCCCAGATAGCGGGGGCGCAGACTTAATTCCACCGCCTGCTCGTCCATCATCAGGTTAGCCGATATAATCCGGTCATCCATTTATCCATCACTCCGTTCTGTCAAGCAGCCTATTTGGCTATATACAGCAGCCCCAGCGCCTTCTTCATCAGCACATCAACGGGACCTGTATCGGCGCCTTCCTTCTTCATGGTCAGCCATACCCGGTCCAGCTCGGCTTCGGTATATCCAAGAGCCCTCAGGCCGTCCCGCGCTTCCTCCCAAGGCATTGCTTCTTCGGCCGCCTGGGCTTCTGCCGCTACAGCAAACAATCCTGTCTGCATGGATACCGCGCTCAACCCGTCCAGCTTGTCCCGCAGATCCAGAATCATCCGCTGGGCGGTCTTCTTGCCGATCCCCGGGAGCTTGGTCAGGAAGGTGATATTCTCCTGGTAAATCGCGGAGATCAGCTGATCCGGTGTTCCGCCGGTCAGAATCCCCAGGGCTACGCGCGGGCCAATGCCGGATACCTCAATCAGCTTGCGGAACAGCTTCTGCTCTTCTCTTGTCGGGAACCCGAAGAGCAGGGTAGCATCCTCGCGTGTCTGGTAATGAATGTAGACCGTCACCGGCCCCTCCAACTTGGCAAAAGCATACGGATTCGGGCAGAACACCCGGTATCCTATGCCCTGGACATCCACCACCACATATTCCGGCTCCAAATGGACAACCGGACCTCTTAAGTAATCTATCATTTTCGCAATACCTCATTTAATTTGGAATTAAGACTCACCGAATGGGCGTGGCATACCGCCACCGCCAGCGCATCCGCCACATCATCAGGCTTCGGTACAGCCGCCAGCTTCAGCAGCAGCTTGACCATTTCCTGCACCTGCTTCTTCTCGGCCTTGCCATAGCCCACCACAGCCTGCTTCACCATCATCGGAGTATACTCCGCGACAGGAAGCCCGCGCTGGACAGCGGCCAGGATCAGCACACCTCTTGCTTGCGCCACCGGCAGAGCCGTCGTCACATTGCGGCTGAAAAACAGCTTCTCCACCGCGACCGCATCAGGCTGGTATTTATCAATAAGCTGCACCATACCCTCGTATACATGCAGCAGACGTTCCTCCTCCGGCGTATGCGCCTCCGTCTGGATGCACCCGTACTGCACCGGCGTTAATTTGTTACCTGCCTTATCTACGAAGCCGAAGCCGACAATCGCCAGCCCCGGGTCAATGCCCAGGATGCGCAAATCCAATCTCTCCTCTTAAGCAGGCCGTCTATTCCTGCGGTTTCATCCATTTCGTTGCCTTGAAGCGAACATATGTATTCCTTCTAATCATTATAGCAAAAAACCTTCTTCCGGGAGAATAAAAGTTTGCCGGGATTCCTGCCGGCTTCCGCAAGCGAAAAAAAGAGGGAGTGTCCGGGCACTCCCTGCAGCAAAAAAAAGCCGCCCCATGCATAGAGGCGGCCTTCTTACCCTATAGTTATTCTTCGCTTTGCATCACCTGTTCCGATGAGTCCCGCGCATAATCGCTGAAGGTGGACAGCACGCTGTTGTACTCTTCTACATCCTGCACACGGATGCCTTCATGCAGCTGCTCTAAGATATCATCCGGCAGCGAAGACTTCATCGAGCCCATGTCCATCTGAAAAAAAGTTTTCAGCACCTTCTCCTCCGCAGGAGGACCTTTGAACAGGGTCAGATTCCCGTGCTCGTCTACGCCGATAAAAGCGTCTTTCTTAATCTGAGGCGACAAATCGTTGACCATATGCTCCAACCACAGATCCCCGTCCGCGCTGATCCAGCCGTTCCAGTCCGGATGTGCAGCAATGACCTGTTTGAGCTGGACGAGAGACTTGTCCCCGGGAAGGGTTACGATCTCCTCACCGGAAATATAGGTTGTCTTCAAGTGAACCGTTCGGCTGACCGGTTCCTGGCTAAGGGTTTCCAGCAGCTGCTCACGATCCGGGGCTGAAGTCCCTTCAGTCCCTTCTTCTCCAGCATGGCTGTACACAGCCGCTGCAGCCGGCACGCTTCCGCCCGGATCACCGGATGAGCCCTGTTCCTGCAGCCCGCTCAGTTTGTCAGGCATATTCCATGCCGTATCACTCAGCAAGCCGCTGAGCTCTTCCGGGACCTGCATTCCACGCCAGGCAAGCAGCGTCAAGGCTATACAGGCCGCTCCCACCCAGGGTGCTTTTTTCCAACGTCTCCAACGCCGCCACAATTGTTTCTTTAAGCGAAAAGCATTCACGTTGATCCCTTCATTCTGCTTTTTTCCTATTGTGACCTGCAAAGGGAGCAATTATGCGCTTAGCCCCGGAAATTTGACGAACTCCCCGTTTTTAATGGGACAACAACGGATTTTCAATCGCACCGAGGAACAGCCAGACTCCGGTCTGCCGGTCTTCGATCACAAAAAGAAAGGGCCGGTCTACTGTCATTTGAAAGGGTGCTCCCACAGAAGGAGCAGCTCCCATACGCATTTCAACAAGCGTGGAGGCTGAAGCTTCGGTCCCTTTTTCGTTCACATCGACATAGGTTTTATGAATGATCTTGCTGATATAGATGGGATCGGGAATATCGGCCAGCTTGGAGAAATCGCCTTTTGCCGGATCAAAAGCCTGCTTCACGCCCAGCGCCTGTACTGCATCTTTCAGGTCCGTTCCATAGCTGGCCGTGAAACGCGGCAACCCTACCGTCCCCTGCTGGTTCTCAAAATCCTCCCCGGCCGGAAAGCCCCCTTCCGCAAGCCTGGCCTCCAGGTCCTCTAATGAAGAGTGCTTACCAGGCACAATAACCAGCATATCCATCTGCTCTGCTCCATAGGGAATACGTATGGCTTGCCAGTCTTCCTGCGCTGCGTACGAATAATATCCGTTACGGCTCATCATTGGCACTTGTACCGCCTCATCCGCCGAGAGATGAAATGCTGCCTGCCGGGTATTTTCTTCGGGAAAAGCATCCTTCCAGCCGCCCTTGAAATACAGGGCGTTCACAAGTACACCCAGGGCGTCAGGACCGGGAGGCTGATCCAGCATTTTCGTAATCGTATGCTCTGTATGCTTGGATACCCATCCGTTAATTTCAGTGACCGAACGCGGTGCGGCAAGGTCTGTCGTACGGATCTCCGCCTCATAGTAAGCTTTTCCGGTCTTCAGATAATCTTTGCGCAGCGGTAATTGGGAGGTGCCCCAGACGGAATTGGCCAGCTTCAGCTTAATCCCCGGCCCGGCGTCCTGCATCACCGCCAGCAGCGCCTGCTGACTTGCGTTCAGCTTTTGGAGCTCACCCGGAGAATAACCGAGCAGCTGTCCCAGTTCTTCCGCCGTCTCACCGGCGCTGCCATTATAAGCAAGTGCCAGGGCGGTGGCGATACTGTAAGGCGATATCGTCAGATTGCCTCCGCTCTTGTCCCTCAGCTGGCTGAACAGCTTCAGCCCGAGCAGGTTGCTCTGCTGCGCCAGCCGGAAATCCAGCTTGGACGCAGCAGCTTGCCTTTCGGAATAGCTCATCACAGTCCCTCCTTGGCTGCAGCCTGCCAGCAGAAAAATAACCAGCAGGAGCATGGGTATTCTTTTCACCATATCGGTACCCCTCTCCCTTCATCTCCTGCTCAGAATTACATGCACAGAACATTACGTACTGTAACTGACGCAGAGATCTGGAATAAGTTTCAAATAACTGCATATGCTCCAGCCCGTGCTGCTACTTGGCCTCAAACATAAAAAATACATTCATACTTATCTTTCTAAGCCATCATTTGCTATACTCTATATTAGTGAAAAAGGTTAAAAACTAAAACAAAGGGGTAATCCTTGATGATCATTCAGCCAAAAACACGCGGCTTCATTTGCACAACCGCCCATCCGGAAGGGTGCGCCAGACAAATACAGGAACAAATTGATTTCGTAAAAGCTCAAAAGAAGCTGACTGGCCCCGTGAACGTGCTTGTTATCGGTGCTTCCACCGGATACGGGCTGGCTTCACGGATTACTGCCGCTTTCGGTGCAGGAGCGAATACCATCGGCGTCTTCTTCGATAAAGCCGCTGAAGGCGCCCGTACGGCTTCGGCAGGCTGGTATAACTCGGCCGCATTCGAGCAGGCCGCAGCACAGCAGGGCCTCAAATCCCACAGCATTGTTGGAGATGCCTTCTCCGATGCCATCAAGACCAAAACGATTGACCTGATCAAAGCCGAATACGGCACCGTCGACCTTGTGGTCTACAGCGTTGCATCTCCACGCCGTACCCATCCTGTAACGGGAGAAACCTTCTCCTCCGTGATTAAGCCGGTTGGCACCGCCTACACGAATAAGACAATGAACTTCCATACCGGAGAGGTATCCACGGTCACCATTGAACCGGCAACGGAGGATGAAGTCCGCCAGACGATCGCCGTAATGGGCGGGGAAGACTGGGGAATGTGGATTGACCAGCTGCAGGAAGCCGGTGTGCTGGCAGACGGCGCAACAACCGTAGCTTACTCCTATATTGGACCGAAGATCACCCATCCGATCTACCGGGACGGAACGATTGGCCAGGCCAAAAACGACTTGGAGCAGACAGCCATCGCACTGAATGAGAAGCTGAATGCCAAGGGCGGACGCGCTTTTGTCTCAGTCAACAAAGCACTTGTCACCCAGTCCAGTTCCGCGATTCCGGTGGTTCCACTGTACATTTCCGCTCTGTATAAAGTGATGAAGGAAAAGGAATTGCACGAAAACTGCATTCAGCAAATGTACCGCTTGTTCTCGGATCATTTATATAACGGCGGTGAAGCGGCCGCAGACGGCAGCCACCTGATCCGTATCGATGATTGGGAAATGCGCGAGGATGTGCAGATCGAAGTCATGAGACGCTGGAGCGAGCTCGAAACCGGCAATGTTCCGGAGCTTGCCGATCTGGAAGGCTACCGTGAGGATTTCTTCCACCTGTTCGGCTTCCAGACCGAAGGTGTGGATTACGAAGCCGATACCGATCCTGCGGTCGAGATTCCGAATCAGGTGTAACTATATAAGATGAACTTTAGTTTACATTGTGGGGTATGGTCGTAACTGCGGGAAATGTTTGGACTTCCAGCCGCTGTTGTCCCCAGATTTCTTGATATGAACCGCTTTTAGCGGTTGAAATCCGGTGACTGATTATGCTTCCGATGCTAGCTTTCCTACGGAAAGCTTTCAGGCGGTCGCATTCGCTCTTCCAGTTCCAAACTCCCCTCCGCACTTTACCCTTTTATGAATTTTTTAAGTTCATCTTAAATAGCTAAAGGGGGTGCCCCAAAAGCCGGAATTGCGGCTTGGGGCACCCCCTCGTTTTTTGATTAATATCTTCCCTTAGGATCCGGCCAGCGCCGATCGGATCTGTCTGGTGTAGAACAGGCGGACAATGAAGAAGTAGATGACCTGGATGAAGAAGAACAGGCCAAGCACCAGCAGGGATTCTCTGAACATGGAATACTGGAACATGTGTGACAACGCTGTAAGGGCCACGGCTCCGTGCACAAGCGCAACAACGATAGGGGCGAAGAAGAGCAGGCCGATCTGGCGGTTCAATATTTTGCCAAGCTCTTTGTCACTCAGCCCCAGCTTGGAAATGGCCTTGAACTTTTGTTTATCCTCATCCAGATCGCTGTACAGCCGGAAATAGAGAAAGCTGCCGGCGGAGACAAAAAATACGATCCCGATAAAGAACCCCATGAACATCAGCGGCCCAAAGCTATCATTAATCTTCGAGGTCTGATACTCCAGCGCATAGAATTTATTGTTCTCATCATAGGGAAGCACATACGTCAGTTTTCCGCCCACCCTCTGTACTCCCGGCTGTCCAATCGCCCCGTGCCAAGCGTAATAACGGCTCACTTTCAGCGGCTGTGCAAGCCGGCCCATCCACTCATCGGAGACGACGTAATAACCGCTGAACCCCCGTACCGCCGGAGAAACGACGGCCTGATTCGCCTCGATGACCAACCCAGACTGCAGCTTCACCTGCTGGTGGAGCATCTCTTCCCCCTTGCGCGACAGCCCGAAATCTACAATTGCGGCTTTTCCTGCGGCAAGCTGGATGGGCTTGAGCCCCATTAACTTTGCTACGTTGTTATATTCGGATTGCTTCACCAGAATGACTGTCTGGCTGCCATCCGCAGCCTTGTAATATTTAAGCTCCAAACCCGTTTTTTCGGCGGCAATTCCGGCTTTGCTTAGGCTCTGGTCAATAAGCTGTATATGGGTTCGTGCCTTGCTGTCCCCATCCGCAGACATATAGGTGAATAGATAGGGAGTTTTCTGCGTAAGCGCTCCGTTCAGCATGGACTGAAATCCGTATAATGCCCCGATAGCACTGAAGGAAACGGTAGAGATGATGGCGACCAGAAAAAAGGAACGCGCATTGTCCTTCATCCGGTAGGAAAGATCAGAGAGCAGCAGCATATTGGTTCTGCGCCAGAAAAAACGCTCCCGTCCCTTCAGCTTGCGGATCAGATACACGCTGAGCTGTGTGAACAGCAGAAAGGTACCGACCGAGACCATAATGACAACAGGCGCGAGCAGCATCACTACTTCCAAACCGCTGGCCCGAAGAGAAAGAAAGTAGCTGGTCCCCAGCAGCAATACCACCAGCAAGGACAGCAGAAGTGAAGCCTTCGGCTCCTGTTTGGGCTGACGGTCCGCCTTGATGAGCGTGATTAGTTTACCGCTGCGCAGCACCGCCGAAATAAACAAGGAGATCAGGACGAAGAGCAGCAGAAAGGAAATCAGTGTCAGCAAGATCGCTTTGAATGGAAAATAGAATAGCAGCGGCTCTTTCAGCGCAAGCGCATTTGTCCCCGCAAGCAGAATCCCCTTCGCGAATACAATCCCGAGACCGATGCCGCCGGCGGTGGCGCTTAACCCGATCAGCATATTCTCCATAAAAATCATCCGCCGCAGCTGCCGGGTAGTCATTCCCTGCATCATCATCAGCCCGAACTCCCTTTTCCGCGATTGCAGAAATGCACTCATGGAATAGAGTACGAAGAAGAAGGAGAACACATAGATGATCCACTTGGAGACCGAAAGCCCAATAACCGCAGTCGATTGTAAGTTCTCCGCGCTAAGCACCGGATGATAGGCAAAAATAGCAAAGGTAAAGAAGACCATCACCGTAAACATGCTGCTGAGGAAATAGGCGGTATACAGCCTTTTGTTCCGGGTGACGTTACGGAATGCGAACTGGCGGAACGTCATTGCTGTATCCCCCTAACAGCGAAAGTGTATCGATAATCTTCTGAAAAAAACTCTGGCGGTTGTTCCCGCTGTGAATCTCTGTATAGAATCTTCCATCCTTAATGAACACCACACGGTGACAATAGCTGGCCGCTACAGCATCGTGTGTAACGAGCATCATCGTCGTTGACTGCTCCCGGTTGATCGCTTCCAGCAGATCCATCACATCTTTAGCAGCTTTGGAATCCAGATTGCCGGTAGGTTCATCCGCAAGCAGCAGCTTCGGAGAATGGATCATTGCTCTGGCGATCGCTGTCCGCTGGGCTTGTCCCCCGGAAATTTCATAGGTGCGTTTTTTCATAATGGCGCTGATTCCCAGCTTCCCGGCAATCTCCTGGGCCTTCTGCTTCATTTCACTCACCTGGGTTCCATCAAGCGTCAAGGGCAGGACTATATTCTCCTCCACAGTCAGGGTATTCAGCAGATTGAAATCCTGAAAGACAAATCCCAGCTCCCGCCGGCGAAACACCGCCAATTCGTTTCTATCAAGCTTGCCGGTGTCCTTGCCATCGATCATAATGCTTCCGGTAGTCGGGCCATCAACCGTGGCAATCATATTCAGAAGGGTGGTTTTACCGCTGCCGGACGGCCCCATAATGCCCACGAATTCTCCGGCTTCAATGGTTAGATCAATATCGGTCAAAGCCCGGTAAGCCACGTTCCCTTCATATATTTTACTGACCTGCCTTACCTCTAGCATATGGCTTTACGCCCCTCTCTTTGTATGCACAGTAGTGGTTCTTTAACCAATATACCGGAGACGGCAGCACATCAACCATCGATTTAGGTTTCACTTTTATTACACGCTTGTAAGCAAAGGATTCGCCGCCAAAATAATCCGCATCACCGTTCCTTCACCAACCGCCGATTCCAGCTCAAGCCGGTGCCCGAGACGGTCTGCTGACTCCTTCGTCAAATACAGCCCCATTCCCGTAGACTCCCTCAGTCCGCGCCCGTTGTCGCCGGTGAAAAAAGGGTCGAATACCCGTTTGAGATCAGACTTCTGAATGCCGATCCCCTGATCCTTAACCTCAATGACTGCATCCACTCCCCGGATATAGCAGGATACCGTAATCTTCTGGCCGTCCCCCGTCTTTTTTGCTGCTGAATATTTGATGGCATTGTTCATAATTTGCGACAGCATAAAGAACAGCCACTTCTCATCGGTCTGCGCGGTAATTCCGGGTGAGGCAGCCTTCACCTCGGGAAATATATGATTGCGGATAAAGAGCCGTTTGTGATCATGGACAACCTCGCTTACTAGCTTCGGCAGGACGACAGGTTTGATGTGAAAATCCTTTTCAAAAGCCCGCAGCCTGGCCATATACAGAACGGTATGCAGACCGCTGCGCATACGTTCCAGCTCCTCCCGGATGCTGGCAAACTCGGGTTCGTCCATATTCTGTACAGTCAGCTCAATCACCGACAGCGGTGTTTTCATCTGATGCACCCATTGGTCAATAAAGGTTAAGTGCTGCTCCTGCTGCAGCTTTACCGCAGTCAGCTGCTGCTGATAGTGGCGGTATTGTGTGTGCAGCAACTGCTCCAGTGCTTTGGAAGCAGGGCTATTCTCAATCTTCTGAAAAGATTCGTCCAGCGTCTCAAGAGGTCTGCTAAGGCGGAGATAATAGCGGCGTCTGCTAATATATTGATATATCAAGTAGCAGCTGAGAAAGAAGAAACCAATAAAGACGGAATAAAGCGCGGTCGGAAGATTGCGGTAGCCGTCAAACCAGTAAATAGAGAACATTGCGCCAAATTGCACCAGCTGAACGGCTAACAGCAGCGCATGCTCCCGGATAAACAGCTTCATGGCTCAACCCTCTGCCCAGCTGATGTTCAGCCGGTATCCCGAACCTCTGACGGTAAGCACGGCATCTTCAATCTCAAGCTCCTGAAATTTCTTCCGGACCCGTGCGATGTTCACATTAAGCGTGTTCTCATCCACAAAAGCCTGTGGGTCCCACAGCTTCTCCAGCAGGGCTTCCCGGCTGGCCACCCTCGGATAACGCTCCATAAGACTCTCGATGAGATCTGATTCCTTTCTGGTGAGGGTCACGACCGACTGCCCATACTGCAGTTCGAGCCTTTCAGGATACAGAATCAGCCCTTCCTTCTCCAGCATCAGCTCCTCACGCTTGGCCGCATACTCCCCGTAAGCCCGGCGGAGATGGCTGTGTATTTTGGCGAGCACAATCCCGGAATGGAACGGCTTGGTGATATAATCATCCCCCCCGTTTTCCAGCGCCATGATCTGGTCCATTTCACCTTCCCGCGCCGAAATGAACAGCACAGGGCAAGTAGAGACACTGCGGATTTGCCGGCACCAGTAATAACCGTCATAACTGGGCAGGTTCACATCAAGCAGAACCAGCTCCGGTCTTACCCGTTCAAATTCCTGCAGCACCTGATGGAAATCCTCGACCTTTACCACATCATATCCATACTTTGTAATCGCTGACAGCAGGAGGTCCGCAATTTTCGGATCATCTTCCACAATCATGATTCTGAACATATTCACGCTCTCCTTGTCTCGTTTATCTATGTAAATATATAAGAAACTATAACATACCTAAGCTTACCGGCGGCAGGTCCATGGGAAGATGCTTACGGCATACATCCAGAAGGGCATGATAGCTGTCCATGAAATCAAGCTGCTGCAGAATGGCCAAATAGCTGCCTAATTTTGACGTGTCCTGACTTTGCTTCAGGCAGATTACAGTGATTTCATATAACACCAAGGTCACGATCTTGTCGTAGAGCAGATTGGTTTTATCCGCCAAAGGCAAAGCCTTTGTCAGAAAAAACAGGCTTTTCTCATAATTCCGCTCCCCCAGACAAATATTGGAGATATTCTGGAGCAAATGCTGCTGGATGGTTCTGCTCTCGGCAAAGGAATGATATTTATTAAATTCTTGCACAGCTCTCAGGCCAAAAAAAATCGCATCGTCACTGTTCAGTGTGAACAAAAAGTTGTTAAGCAGCTTGAATTCATACAAATACCAGGTATCCACCCCAAGCAGATAGGGCTTAATGTAATTGGCAATCTCGCTCAGTTGACTGATTTGGTCCTCATGGCCATACTGAATCAGCAGTCCCTGTCCGAGCAAGTACAGATGGTAGAAAGCTTCCGTCCGCGTAGTCTTATACAACAGATGGCATTCATAGCTGACGTCCCGGACCTTCTCGAATTCGTAACGGTTCCCCGCTTCAACTAAGGTCAGGTGGAGTGTCCGTTTGACCGGCTGGGCATAGTCATGATGCAAAAACAACAGCTCCTCCAGCGACATTTCCAGCTTGTCCAGAATCAGAATCAGCTTGTCGTACCCGGGGAAATACTTCCCCCCCTCAAAACGTGACAGATTCGAGCGGCTCATGATGCCCTCTGCGAGGTCGGACTGATTCATCCCTCTGGATTTACGAATCCGCTTCGTGGTCTCCCCCAGGAACCTTCCCATTTCACTTCACTCCCGTAAATGTGAGTATACAGCACAATCTCCCTGCTTATTTTTCATTGTATGCTACATTCGAGCCAATGAAAAATACATTGCAGGAAGAGGGATCGGTATGAACCATCCGGCAAACCGGAAACTGAACAGCAAAATATGGAATATCCTGATTGGAACGCTTTTCACCAGAACGGCACTCTTTATGAGCACTCCTTTTCTTGCCATATTCCTGACGGCGCAAAAGGACATTTCGCTCCTCCACACCGGCTATATTCTCAGTATTAACCCACTCATCAATGTATTGTTCGGCAGTTTTGGCGGAAGGCTGGCTGATCAGTTCTCCTTGAAAAAAATAATAGGCGGAATCCCGCTGGTCTGGGGCTCCGCCTTCATTTTGTTTTATTTTGCCGATAGCTTCTGGCATTTTCTTCTGCTTAGCGGCCTTAACGGTTTGTGCTATTCTATCTTTGAGCCTGCCAGCAAAAAAGTGCTGTCTGCCCAAACCACTCCGGACAACCGGCTGCTTGTATTCAACCTGAGGTATTCCGCAATTAACCTGGGAGCTTTTATCGGCCCCCTCCTAAGTTTGCTGTTCCATATGAAACTGACTCTGTTTCCCTACGTGATCCTAGGCATCCTGTACATTCTATATGGGGGATCTATCCGGTTTTTCTTCCGGGACACACCAGCCGGAGCTCCAGCTTCGCCGCCCGCACCGCTACGCCATCCGCGAGCCTTCTCGGTAATCCGCAAAGATTATGTTTTCCTTCTGCTGCTGGCCGGCATGAGCTTCTCTTTCTTCGGTTATTCACAGCTGAATGCAACCGTCTCGCAGTATCTGGCTAACACCAGCTCTTTAACGAATGGCGTTCAACTGTACTCCACCCTTCTGTCTGCCAATGCCCTGATCATTCTTGTTGCCCAATTTGTGCTGCTGCGCTGGATCACCAGATGGAACCCCTTTACCGTAGTTCTTGTCAGCAATTTGCTGATCGGCCTAAGCTTTTTGCCTTTTATTTTGTCGCCTGCTTTGCTGCCGCTATTTGCCTTTATTGTCCTCTTCAGCGTGGGAGAGCTGCTGATCGGCGCCCGCTTCGACGCCTTGGTGGATGAGCTGGCAGCAGCAGAGGTCAAAGGCTTATATTTCGGCTGCTCGGAATTGGTCAAGGCAGGGACCATTGCCGGTCCATTAGCAGGAAGCCGCCTGCTGGGCCATTTCGGAGTACAGGCCGGATTCCCCGTCTTTGCCCTGTTATGTGCCATCACCGTCACCGGTGCAGGGCTGATTGGCATAGCCAAGTCTAAGCACGGCAGCATTACTCATGCGCAGCAGCCTCAGGAAGAGTATCCCGCTTGATGTGAGGATCGTAGTTGGCGACAATCAGAATGTCCATATGCCTTGCGGTACGCAGCAGTTTTTTGATGATTGTGCCTTCCCATAACCGTTTCCATGGCGGGCGGTCACATTGGCCGATAATAAGCTGGGTGGCATGGTGTTCATCAGCTTTCGCCTGAATGACCTCCGCAAGCCTCGATGAAGGCCCTGACGAGGAGATCATTTCGAATTTCCCGCCCAGCCGAATGGTCAGGTTTTCAATGCTTGCCTTCATTTTCTCCTCGTCCCCGGTCAGTTCTTTCGCTGAATGTACATAAGCAACAATCCAATCCGCCTTCAACCGGAAAGCCGTCCTGAACCCCCTGCGGATTAGTTTCCCGGCACTCTGGCTAAGCTTCACACAGACAAAAATAACCTCCTGCTTATTCCATGGCCCGCGCAGTGAGCTGACACGCTCCCCTGCCTCCAGCCGTTCATCTACGTCATCGGCGATTTCCCGGAGCGACAGCTCTCTCAAGGCAATCAGGTTTCCCATTTTAAAAAAGTTGTCCAGCGCCTGATCGATTTTTTCCCGGGCATAAATCTTCCCGTCCTTCATGCGGGCTTGCAGCGCCTGTGGTGCCACATCGATGAGTTCCACCTCGTCCGCCAGGCGGAGAATAGAATCCGGGACGGTTTCCCTCACACGAACCCCGGTGATTTGGGCTACGGCATCATTCAAGCTTTCCAGATGCTGCACGTTAACGGTTGAAATCACCGAAATGCCCGCGTTCAGAATTTCCATCACGTCTTCGTAGCGTTTTTTGTACTTGCTTCCGGGAACGTTCGTGTGAGCCAGCTCGTCGACCAGCACCAATTCAGGGTTGCGCCTGAGGATGGCCCCGGTATCCATTTCCTCCAGCACAGTTTCTGAGTATTTGATTTTTGCCCGTTCGATAAGCGGCAGCTCAGCAACCTGCTGGCCCGTTTCCTGCCGGCCATGGGTTTCCAGAAGACCGATCACAACATCTACTCCCTTCTTGAGCAGATGATTGCCTTCCCGCAGCATAGTATAGGTTTTGCCAACTCCGGGTGCCGCACCAATAAAAACCTTGAACCGCCCCCGCTTAATCCGCCCGATTTTTTCGTCAACTTCCCGTGAGCTTAACCGGTGATACAGCGGGTTATCCGCAGGAACGGCTAATTTAGCGGGCAAAATCCGCTCTCCATGATGCTCCGCCCGGTCCGCAACCATGAAGATATCCATATTCCTCGACTTTCGGAGGATATCATTGACAACAGAGCCTTGCCAGAACTCCTGCCACCTCGACTGCCGGGAATGGCCCAGCATAATCCGGGTAACATTATGTTCAAGCGCATACTGGATCAGCCGATCCGGTAGTCTTCTCCGGGAATGGAAAGGCAGTTCTTCGAACTCTGCCCCAACCTTCTGGACAAGCTTAACGAGCGACTCTTTAAAAGCTGCCTGCTCTTTCGTAAGCGGACGTTTTTGGTTCGTAAAGGTAATGATAATGAGTTCACCATTCAGCCGTTTCGCTACCTGCTGGCCGCGCCGGACATAAATTGAGCCATTCCAGTGATATTGGGTGGAGACCAGGATGCGTTCAGCTGCGCCGGACGGACCGAGCATGCCCATCTGCTCACGATGCTTCTCCAGCGAGTCGTTCACCCCTTCCGCCACCAGCCGCAGAGCCAGCTCGCGCAGCACACCCAGCGTTCCCCGCCGAAACAGAGTGGCGGTTTTGCTGTTGCGTACATGCCCTTCCGAGACACGCTGAAGCAGCGTTTCCGGCGTTACATCAATCAGGCGGATTTCATCTGCAAGCTCCAGTGTATGCGCAGAGACGGTCTCCTCCACCTCAATCCCCATGTATTTCTGGGCCAGTTCCCTTACCCCTTCCAGCTCGTACACGTTTACCGTAGTCATTACACTGATTCCGTGACCGAGCAGGAAGTGGATATCTTCCAGTCTGGTCTTGTGCTCGGCACCTGGACGGTTCCGGTGCGCCAGACCATCCACCAGAACCACCTCCGGATTCCTCAGGATCAGTGCCTCCATGTTCAGATCCTTTTTTTCTGTGCCGTCTTGAACCCAATGAATGCTCGGGATCCGTTCCAGCTCCCCGATTTGTTCAATCGTTTCCGGACGCTGGAGCGTGGATACCGCACAGATGACGACATCAATTCCCTGCTGCTGAAGCGCCGTCCCTTCCCGCAGCATATGATAGGTTTTGCCCGACCCGCTTACTGCACCAATAAAAATTTTTAACCGCCCACGATGCAGCTTGGAGATGGATAACAAGATTTCCTCCGGACTTTTCCGCTTGAAGTTTTCCATCTTGTCCGTCCCTCACGTTTCGAATTATTTTCCATTCACCGTCTTCTGCACATCGATATTGAGAAGGAGCACATTGACAGCCCGCTCTCCCAAGACCCCAAGCTCTCTTTCTTGGGTATGCTTGGCCACCAATTCCTTCAATTGTTCTTCCGGTATGCCAGTGCTTTTGCTGATGCGCGGGATTTGAACCTGAGCCGCCTCCACACTGATGTGCGGATCTAATCCGGAGCCGGAATTGGTGATCAGATCTACGGGCAGTTCAGACACGGGGACCCCGGGGTTCTCCGACTTCCAAGCCTCTACTGATGCCTTCGTGCGTTCAAGCATATCCGGATTAGAAGGCGCATAGTTCGGCGTACCTGAGGAAACCGCGTTATATTCAATACTAGAGATCCGGCCATGGAAGTAACCCGGGGACGTGAAATTCTGTCCGATCCATTTGGAGCCAATGACTTCATGTTTATCATTATAGATCAAGCTTCCATCTGCCTTATCAGGCATGACTGCCTGGGCAATTCCCGTCACAACCAGCTGATACGCCAGAATGACAATCATGAGTGCGACACTTGTTCTTATGGTAACAGCGATAGTCTTCATACCGCATTCATCCTCTCTATACCCAGAATTGGACTAGCAGGTCAATCAGCTTAATGCCGACAAACGGGACAATCACACCGCCCAGGCCATAAATGATCAGGTTGCGGCTGAGGAGCTGTGACGAGCTCATCGGCTTATAAGCCACCCCTTTCATTGCCAGCGGAATCAGCAGCGGAATGATCACTGCGTTAAAGATCAAGGCTGACAGGATGGCTGACAGAGGGGAATGCAGTCTCATCACATTCAAGACTTCCATTTCAGGAATCGCCACCATGAACATCGCCGGAATAATCGCAAAATATTTGGCGATATCATTCGCAATACTGAATGTAGTTAATGCTCCGCGGGTCATCAGCAGCTGCTTGCCGATAGAGACCACTTCAATAATTTTGGAAGGATCGGAGTCAAGGTCCACCATGTTGGCAGCCTCCTTGGCAGCAACCGTTCCGCTGTTCATGGCAATTCCCACATCGGCCTGGGCCAAGGCCGGTGCATCATTGGTACCGTCACCGGTCATGGCTACCAGCTTGCCTTCCGCTTGTTCGCGGCGGATGACAGCAATTTTATCTTCCGGTTTGCTTTCGGCAATGAAATCATCCACTCCGGCTTCAGCGGCGATGGTCGCAGCAGTCAGCGGATTATCCCCCGTACACATAATCGTCTTGATTCCCATCTTCCGCATCTGCTCGAACCGTTCCCGCATCCCCGGTTTTACCGTATCCTTCAGGTAAATGAGGCCGTATATCGTCTGATCAACAGCAACGGCAAGCGGTGTTCCCCCCGCCGAAGCAATCGCATTGCTGTTTGCCTGCAAGTCGTCCGGGATCATCCCGCCCTGGCCGGCGACCCATTGTTTTACCGCATCTACTGCCCCCTTGCGGATATGCCGTCCATCCGGCAGGTCAATGCCGCTCATGCGGGTCTCTGCCTTGAACTCTACAAATTCCGCACCATCAGCAACGGACTCCTGAAAAGACAGATTCTGATTCTTCAGCAGCTCCAGCACAGACCGCCCCTCAGGCGTCTCATCGCGAACCGAACTTAAGGCTGCCCAAGCCGCCACATCCTGCCGGGAGTGCTTGCCTACCGGGATAAATTCACTGGCCATGCGGTTCCCGTAAGTGATGGTTCCTGTCTTATCGAGAATGATCGTGTTGATATCCCCGGATGCTTCCACCGCTTTACCGGACATGGCCAACACGTTGAACTGTGTGACCCGGTCCATTCCCGCAATACCGATGGCCGACAGCAGCCCTCCAATGGTAGTGGGGATCAGGCAGACCAGCAGGGCAATCAGCACAGGCACTTCCAGGCGGATATCCAGATAATCGGCAAAGAAAGGCAGTGTAATGACTACGATCAGAAAAATAATGGTCAGACTGACCAGCACGGTATTTAGAGCAATCTCGTTTGGCGTCTTTTGACGTTTGGCCCCTTCTACCAGAGAAATCATCCGGTCCAGAAAAGACTCTCCGGGATCACTGGTAATGCGGACCTTAATCCGGTCACTGATTACCTTGGTTCCTCCGGTTACAGAGCTGAAGTCACCGCCAGCCTCTTTAATCACCGGAGCAGATTCGCCCGTAATGGCCGATTCATCGACTGAAGCCAGGCCTTCAATAACCTCACCGTCACCCGGAATCATTTCTCCCTGGGCCACAATAACAACATCGCCTTTGCGCAGTTCCGTGGAAGGCACTTGTTTGACTGAGCTTCCGCTCACCTTGTTTGCGGTGATCTCTTTTTTTGATTTTTTAAGGGAATCGGCTTGCGCTTTGCCCCGGCCTTCCGCCAGTGCTTCTGCAAAGTTGGCAAAGAGTACAGTGAACAGCAAAACGAACGCTACCGCAAGATTAAAGCCCGTGGATACATCCCCGCCAAATGCATCAGGCACAAATACAAGAAATAAGGTAATGATGAATCCGAGCTCCACCACAAACATTATTGGATTACGCAGCATAATGCGCGGGTCCAGCTTGATAAAGGACTGTTTGGCAGCCTGCAGGACAATATCTTTATTTATTGCACTCTTCTTTGTACTCATTTTTCTTCCTCCATCCATAGCCTCTAAGGTTTCAGCGTCAAGAATTCAGCAATCGGTCCCAGTGCAAGCGCCGGAAAGAATGTCAATGCCCCTACAATCAGTACCGTACCCAGAAAAACAGTACCAAACAGAGCCTTGTCTGTACGGAATGTCCCTGAGGTTTCCGGTACAGTTTTCTTGGCTGCCAGTGAACCTGCTACAGCCAGCATCGCGATCATGGAGAAATACCGGCCAAGGAACATCACAATTCCGGTGGAGATATTCCAGAATGGCGTTGCATCGCCAAGCCCCTCGAAGCCGGAGCCATTGTTGGCGGCAGCAGAAGTGAATTCATACAGCGCTTGTGTCAGCCCGTGAAAGCCGGGATTCGAAAGGGTATCGGACTGGGTGAGCAGCGCCAGGGCCGTAGGCAGCAAAATAAGCATCGGATTGATAATGAGCGTGACTGCGATCAGTTTCATTTCTTTACCTTCTATTTTTTTACCAAGAAACTCCGGTGTTCGCCCTACCATCAGACCCGATAAAAACACGGCAATCATCGTATACATGAGCACATTGACAAATCCCACTCCGACACCGCCAAATACTGTATTCAGCATCATGTTGCCGATCGTAATCAAACCGCCTATAGGCGTCAGGGTATCATGCATCGTATTGACTGCTCCTGTCTCAGATGCTGTCGTAACAACCGAGTACAGGGCAGACTGGGCAACGCCGAACCTGACTTCCTTCCCTTCCATGGAGCCTTGCTGATGCTGAATACCCAGGGCGTTAACGGCCGGGTTACCTGCATTTTCACTGGCCAGTGAAATTCCCAGGAAAACTATGAACATCATGGCCATCGATACGAACAGCACCCGGCCCTGTTTTTTATTGCCAACCATTTTCCCGTAGGTAAAAGGAAGCCCCGTACCTAGCAGCAGCATGAGCAGAATTTGCAGCAGGTTGCTGACCGCATCCGGATTCTCGAAAGGATGGGCAGAATTGACACCAAAGAAACCGCCGCCGTTGTTGCCCAGCTCCTTAATCGACAGAAAAGAAGCTACAGGGCCGCGCGCGATCTCTTGTGTCATCCCTTCCAGCGTATGGCCCAGAGCAGTAGGCTCCAGCGTTTGCGGCACACCGAGAGCCACAAAAACAAGTGCCAGGACAAAGGAGATCGGCAGCAGAATCCGGGTGATCCCCCGGACCATATCCACGAAGAAGTTCCCCAGGGGCTTCCCGGTTAAACCACGGATAATGGCGATTCCCACAGCAAGCCCGGTAGCGGGGGAGGTAAACATCATAAATACGATAGCCAGCATTTGCGACAGATAAGATAGTCCGCTTTCACCGCTGTAATGCTGAAGATTCGTATTCGCCATAAAGCTGATTGCCGTATTAAAAGCAAGTGTCGGCTCCATCGAAGCGATCCCGCTTGGATTTAACGGCAGCACACCCTGAAATCTGAAAATCAGATAGACCAGCAGCATCATCACTGCATTGCTGAGGACCGCAGCCAGAGCATATTGCTTCCAGCTATAGTTCTCTTTCCGTATGCCGCCAATCGCAAAGACCGGCTTCTCCAGCCAGCCGACCCAGCGGTCTAGCCCTGTTCTCTCATAATTGAAGACTTGAGCCATGTACAGTCCCGCAGGACGGGCAAGCAGCAAGGAGAGCAATAAGGTTACAGCAATTGCGATATAAGAAATCATGGTCACTTAAATCCCTCCTGAAATCGTTACTAGAATTTTTCCGGATTAATCAGTGCGTAAGTTAAATAGACAAAGAGAGCTGCTACGATCATTCCCAGTACCCACATCATCCTTGGTCACTCCCTTTATCGATGGTTCCGGAAGCCCATTGGCCCAGCCCGATCATGAGCAGGGTGAGAATGATAAATGCGGCAATCATATAAATGTCCAACATGTTAATAGACCTCCTTCTATTTAACGTAGTATCTGTCTTCGCCGAGCACCTGGTTCACAGCCTTGAGGAAACCTGCATAACCTCCATCCCTATCCTGCCGGGAGGCAAGCGCCAGCAGCATTGCCTGTCCGATTTGCCTGTCATCCAGCTCATAGCTGCCTGATAGAATTCCTTTAATCTCATCATCAGGCGCTCCCTGGGCGAACATTCGGGCTGCTTTATAAATCTCTTTATTTTCATACCAGCCTTGCATTCCCGCTTTCCGCATGTCGGCAACATCGTATATTTTTTTTATCGAATACAGCACTACCAGCAGAATTGAGATCAGCCCTGTGTTTCTTAACAATCCTTCCATCCCCCACCACCTCTTTCCTGATCAGCCAACCCGACTTATACTTGTGCTTCCGAGATTCAGAGTAACATTTCCCCCATAAGTTTAGGGTTAGGGTTTTCATGAAGGTATTAAGATCATCTAAAGATTCAGATTGTAAGCGCAGCACAAAAAAACCATGCCCTCAAAAGAGCATGGTTGGTCACGCAAGTTGAATTTTTAACCGTTCAGCTATCGTCACCCACCTGAAGCATCCGGTAGCCAATTCCGATATGTGTTTGAATGTACTTGAACTGCGCGGGTGTTTTTTCGATTTTTTTCCTCAAAGTTGCCATAAATACCCGCAGAGAAGGAATATCCACTGTTGGACTGCCCCATATCTCGTGCAAAATATAATTATGGGTTAGCACCTTTCCCACATTTTTGGCCATCAGGCACAGAAGCTTATATTCACTTGGAGTCAGATGGATTTCTTCATCACCGATCCATACGCATCCAGCGGCATAATCAATCTTCAGGTTTCCATTGACGAAGCTGGATGCATCCTTAAGAAGCTTGTCACTGTCATACCGGATTCTCCGCAGACTCACCCGCAGCCTGGCCAGCAGCTCCTCCACACTGAAGGGCTTGGTTAAATAATCATCTGCCCCCGCATCCAGCGCCTCTATTTTGTCCCGGTCTTCGCTGCGTGCACTGACCACGATAATCGGCAGATTTGACCAAGTGCGGATCTTTTTGATAATATCCACACCGTCCATATCCGGCAGTCCCAAGTCGAGGATCATCAAGTCCGGTTGGTTGGATACCGCTTCTAATATAGAGGCCTCGCCCGTCTCAGCCGTATGATATTTATACCCTTGGGTCTCCAGCGTGGTTGTAATCAGCTTGCGGATGGGCTTGTCGTCCTCCACGACAAGAATTAAAGGCTTATTCATGAATATTGACCTCCTCGGCGTGCAGGGTGAAATAAAATACCGTTCCTTTGGGGACATTGTCCATCACGCCTATAGTCCCTCCATGGGCATTCACAATCGACTTGCACAAAGAAAGCCCCAAGCCCAGGCCACGGCGGCCATCCCCGCGTATATTATCCACTGTATAAAACATCTCAAACAGCCTGGCCTTGGCTTCCTCAGAAATGCCCGGACCATCGTCGGAGATTTCCACAATAACTCTTTGTCCATCCTGTTTGGCCGAAACGGTAATGTGGGAACCCTGCTGGGTATACTTAATGGCGTTATCCACAATATTGATCAGAACCTGCACAATCAGCCGGGAATCCATCCGGGCCATAAGCAGCTCATCAGCAAGTTCTGTTTGAATTACATGTTTCTCACTGTTGCGGTTCACGTGAAGAAGAGCTTCAGAGATAACCTCCTCCAGCAATTCCGCCTGAAAGTTAAGATTCAGTGTCCCATTCTCAATCCGGCTAATCGACAGCAAATTTTCCACCAAATGAATCAGCCAGATGGAGTCATCATAAATATCCGTGTACAGTCCTTTTTTCTGCTCCTCGCTCAGGACCCCGGAATTCCCCACAAGTATTCCTGCGTTCCCCGAGATGCTGGTAAGGGGGGTACGCAGATCATGAGAGATCGAGCGGAGCAGATTGGCGCGGAGATGCTCCTGCTGAATTTGCAGGGAAATTTCTTTTTGTTTTTCGTTCAGCTTTTCTTTTTCCAGAGCAAGTGCACATTCCCCCAACATCGCAATCATCAGGCCCTTCTCAAAAACCTCTAATGGCTCTTCCTGTTCCATCACAATAGCGGCCACTGCAAAAACCGTATCGCCTCCGCGCACAGCATGGTACAGGCAATTCGCGCCAAAAAAGGTATCCGTGGTCGCTCCCGCGCGCTTGTTGTTCTTAAATACCCAATCTGCAACCGCACGTTCATTGCTGCCTGTGTACATATGCGGATCAGCTTCAGAGCCTTCCTTTGGAAAAATCAGCGGCTCGGTCAATGCCCCTTCCTGAACCGCATAAAAAATGACCGTCCTATCCAGCAGCTTTACCATCTGATGCGCCATTTCATCAATGATCGCCGGCGAATCTTTCGCCTGCTGCAGCTTCCGGCTGGTTTCCAGAAGAACCTCCGTCCGGTAGGCTTTTTGTGCAGATTGACGGGCCTGCTCGCTTACCCGCATGGTCAGTGTACTGGTTATGAACGAGGCCGTCAGCATCACCAGAAAAGTAACCGGATACCCTGAATCATATGCATTCAGAGAATAGTAAGGCTCGGTAAAAAAGTAATTGAACACAAGCACGCTCATTACCGACGAAACAGCGCTGTACACCCTTCCCTTGGTTACAATTGCGCTTAACAGAACCCCCAGAATATATACAGTAATAATATTGGATTCCAGAAACCCCAGATAGCGAAACCAGATGCCGATCAGTGTGCAAACCAATAAAATGGCAATAGTCTTGTTGGTGTCTGCCAGCGACAGCTTCGGATATCTCACGTATAAAGGTAATCTTTTGTAAAAGGAGGGGTGGGTGTAGGGAATAATATAGATTTCAATATTGGGAAGCAGAGTGGTGAGCTTATCCACAAGATTAGATTTAGCATACCCTCTCTTTTTAAAGGGAGAGCGGCCGAGGACAATTTTTGAAACCCGGCTCGTTTTGACATATTCCGCGATCTGTCCCGGCACATCCTCTCCATATACCGTCGCGATATTCGCCCCCATTTGCTCAGCCAGTCTTAAATTATCCCTCAGCTCGGTTTTGTTTTTGGGGGTTAATTTTTGGGTTTGCGGCGTTTCTACAAAAAGTGCCGTAAACTGTCCATGGAAAGCTTCAGCCATTCTCGCAGCCGCCCTGATCACTTTCTTATTGGAAGCAGCCGAGGATAGGCAGACCAAAATATGATCCTTGGTATCATAATCATTTTTCTTCGCCTGTTCACTGATTTGCACTGCGATCCGGTTTAACTGGCTTGCCGTATTGCGCAGGGCAATTTCACGCAGAGCGGTCAGCTTCTCCTTGGTGAACAACTGCTCAATTCCCTGTTCATCAGCATTTTCACGCTGAATTTTCCCTTTATTCAAACGGTCTATCAAGTCATTAGGTTCAATATCCACCAATTCCACCTGATCCGCACTATCGAATACGCTATCCGGTATGCGTTCCTGAACAGTCATACCAGTAATGGAGTAGACAATATCCGTCAGGCTCTCAATCTGCTGGACATTAATCGTCGTATAGACATGAATTCCCGCGCGGAGAAGCTCCTCCACATCCTGATATCTTTTTTTGTGGCGGCATCCGGCCGTGTTTGCATGAGCCAGATCGTCCAATAAAATAAGCTCAGGGCTGCGCTGGATTGCACGGTCCAGGTCAAATTCCGGAATGACAGAATCTTCATAGGACACTTTCATTGGAGGTACAAGCTCCAGGCCTTCCAGCATCGCCTGGGTATCCGGCCGGGCATGGGTTTCAATATACCCGCCTACCACATCCGTTCCCTCTTTTTGCTCCTCATGGGCCGCATTCAGCATCGCACAAGTTTTCCCTACACCCGGCGCATACCCAATAAAAATTTTCAGCCTTCCTCTTCGTTTTCCTGCCTTCATGCCTGTTAACTGTTCAAGTATGGAACCGTCACCGGTCTGATTGATCTCCATCCCCTGCCCGCTTTCTGTTTATCCCTGTGGTTGTACATGCTTTCATCTACTTAGTATAGCATGTACAAAATCAGCATCGTATTATGACTTTGACTGCCGCATTAAGATGGCATTAAGATTATTAAGAGTCCAACACATCAAATTCTTTGTCTTTAAAGTAATACTTCCGGTCCTCTCCGTAATCTCGCGGACAACCTTGCACGGGTTGTTCCCTTGTATTACAGCTTTAACAGTGTACCACTGATTTACAGCAGCTGTGAAAGAGGTACCGGATTCAAAGGGCATATATACCGATGAACATGAAATTCTGATCGGTCCACCATAACGCGCAATATGCACACAGCGGTTCTTTTGTAAGCGTCCTATAGACAAGGTGCTTACCCCCTCTTTTGCCGGAAACATTCACCAAATAAATAATGCATACCTCTGGTCACGCCACTATTAAAAAAGGCTTCTGAAATTGTGTAAAACACAATTTCAGAAGCCTTATACTAATACCGGCGAGAGGACTCGAACCTCCACGGTTTCCCACTCGATTTTGAGTCGAGCGCGTCTGCCATTCCGCCACGCCGGCAAATTTTGATATTTAAATTAAATGGCGCGCCCTGAGAGATTCGAACTCCCGACCTTTTGATTCGTAGTCAAACGCTCTATCCAGCTGAGCTAAGGGCGCAAATTATGGAGCGGACGACGGGAATCGAACCCGCGACCCTCGCCTTGGCAAGGCGATGCTCTACCGCTGAGCCACGTCCGCACACGGTATGTATAGCAGTTGATGCTTATGTTTCCTGAAGCTGTGCCTAAATGGCGGAACCGACGGGATTCGAACCCGCGATCTCCTGCGTGACAGGCAGGCATGTTAGGCCAACTACACCACGGTTCCAAATTAAGTACTATGAGCCCCCCGAAAAATAACCGGAATATACTACATAGTATATCTTCACTTTTTGGGGATAAATTGCGGGGGCAGGATTTGAACCTGCGGCCTTCGGGTTATGAGCCCGACGAGCTACCGGGCTGCTCCACCCCGCGTCAGTAAAAAAATATTCAATTGGAGCCTCATGGTGGAGGCTGAGGGGTTCGAACCCCCGACCCTCTGCTTGTAAGGCAGATGCTCTCCCAGCTGAGCTAAGCCTCCATGAAAGAAGCAACTTAATTATCATACCACAGTTAACCAGCAAAGACAAGTCAGAAAATCAATAATTCCAGAAGCAATGACCCGTATGGGATTCGAACCCATGTTACCTCCGTGAAAGGGAGGTGTCTTAACCCCTTGACCAACGGGCCATAATACAAGACTATCAATTGACAACAAATAATATTATATCAAACAAAGAAGAGTATAGCAATAGTTTATTTAAAAAACGTTGGGAGATCATCTCTATCTGTTAAAAAAACGGATGTGCTGATATTTCACTTTTAAACGCTGAATAAATTTCCTCATCCTGCCTTGTGCTGCAGGTAACAGCGAAATCTGAAGTTTGGCGGCTATGGCTTCTGCCATCTGCTCAATACTCATATTATCAGTAACCAGTTGCTCTGCAAATATAGGATGCTGGTGCCCTTTCAGGCATCTGTCGATCTGATTGGCCGCCCATGAGTGTTTTCCCTCTCCACGGCTTCTCAGCCGGGCCAGGAGCCTATCCCGCGACACACACAAGGTGTAATGATGAACTTTGATCCCCTCCTCTCTCAGTCGTCCTGCTATTTCCCTAAAGTAATCAGGCTCGACTATCGTCATTGGAACAATAATGATCCCCTCATATTCGGAGGCAATATATAGTAGCATGGAATAATTAAATTCACGCCACTGAGAGTAATTTTGAAAATCATTTTTCTTCAATGTGGAAGGTATATTCTTCTGTATGTAGTAGCCTGCATTTTCCGGGTCAAACACAAAGGAATGCGGGATTCTGCGACTTAGCTCAAAGGCCGTTTGAGTCTTTCCCGAACCAAAAGCTCCATTTAGCCAAAGAATCATAGGTATCACCTCCTGAAAGTTTTCTTCTTATTGCTCCCTCTATTATTAAAAGAACAAAATATCTCCCTCGTCCTTCAATGCTGAACGTAAGCGCTTGAGGTTTTAGTAGAATTTTGCTTCGAGGACCTCCCTGAACCCTAAGCCGATTCCAAGTGGAAAAAGGGTAACTAATTTGCTTCAATACCGTGTGCTCAACAGTTTAAGTGGAAAAAGGAAAACTAATTCGGCTAATTTCGTCTCTGAATCAGTATTATTACCCACCTAAGTTTACTTTTTCCACTTAAATCTCACGATTACTGATTTTCCGGGGAAATAAGTTCCCTTTTTCCATTTAGCCGCTTGCGAGGAGGAAAGATAAACAAGCACAAGCAGGAAAAGCTATCTCATCTGATTACAACTTCCACCTTTAAAGTAAATATCACTTTTATCGAAAATTATAATTTTCCACCAAACAAAAAAGCCATTGTCGATTGCTCAACAATGGCTTCATGTGCTTGGCGGCGTCCTACTCTCCCGGGACCCTTCGGTCCAAGTACCATCGGCGCTGGAGGGCTTAACGGTCGTGTTCGGGATGGGTACGCGTGGAACCCCTCCGCTATCGCCACCAAACGGGCACTTGCGGTACAAATGCGTAATTCAGGTCTCAGCATCGCCAAATGCTGAAAGCAAATCTTCATCATGTGGCCACTTGGACCGCACGACTTACAATTTGATTCCTGAAAACTGAATCCGAAACGAAATCTGCGTTTTACTTTTTGGATAAGCCCTCGACCGATTAGTATTGGTCAGCTCCATGCATTGCTGCACTTCCACCTCCAACCTATCTACCTCGTCGTCTTCAAGGGGTCTTACTAATTGGGAAATCTCATCTTGAGGGGGGCTTCACGCTTAGATGCTTTCAGCGCTTATCCCGTCCGTACGTAGCTACCCAGCCATGCTCCTGGCGGAACAACTGGTGCACCAGCGGTACGTCCATCCCGGTCCTCTCGTACTAAGGACAGCTCCTCTCAAATTTCCTGCGCCCACGACAGATAGGGACCGAACTGTCTCACGACGTTCTGAACCCAGCTCGCGTACCGCTTTAATGGGCGAACAGCCCAACCCTTGGGACCTACTTCAGCCCCAGGATGCGATGAGCCGACATCGAGGTGCCAAACCTCCCCGTCGATGTGGACTCTTGGGGGAGATAAGCCTGTTATCCCCAGGGTAGCTTTTATCCGTTGAGCGATGGCCCTTCCATGCGGTACCACCGGATCACTAAGTCCGACTTTCGTCCCTGCTCGACTTGTAGGTCTCGCAGTCAAGCTCCCTTCTGCCTTTGCACTCTTCGAATGATTTCCAACCATTCTGAGGGAACCTTTGAACGCCTCCGTTACTCTTTAGGAGGCGACCGCCCCAGTCAAACTGCCCGCCTGACACGGTCCCCGTACCCGTTTAGGGTACCAGGTTAGAACCTAGATACGATCAGGGTGGTATCCCAACGGCGCCTCCACCGAAGCTTGCGCTCCGGCTTCTACGGCTCCCACCTATCCTGTACAGATCGTACCCAAATTCAATATCAAGCTGCAGTAAAGCTCCATGGGGTCTTTCCGTCTTGTCGCGGGTAACCTGCATCTTCACAGGTATTAAAATTTCACCGGATCTCTCGTTGAGACAGCGCCCAAGTCGTTACGCCATTCGTGCGGGTCAGAATTTACCTGACAAGGAATTTCGCTACCTTAGGACCGTTATAGTTACGGCCGCCGTTTACTGGGGCTTCGGTTCACAGCTTCGGGTTGCCCCTAACCGCTCCCCTTAACCTTCCAGCACCGGGCAGGCGTCAGCCCGTATACTTCGCCTTGCGGCTTCGCACAGACCTGTGTTTTTGCTAAACAGTCGCTTGGGCCTTTTCACTGCGGCCCCCTCGGGCTATTCACCCTACCGAGGCACCCCTTCTCCCGAAGTTACGGGGTCATTTTGCCGAGTTCCTTAACGAGAGTTCTTCCGCGCGCCTTAGAATTCTCTTCTCGCCTACCTGTGTCGGTTTGCGGTACGGGCACCTTCTCCTGGCTAGAGGCTTTTCTTGGCAGTGTGAGATCATGACCTTCGCTACTATAATTTTCGCTCCCCATCACAGCCCAGCCTTACGGTGTGCGGATTTGCCTGCACACCAGCCTCACTGCTTAGACGGACATCCATCAGTCCGCGTCACTACCCTCCTGCGTCACCCCATCGCTCATAGCGGATTACGGTGGTACAGTAATTTCAAACTGTTGTCCTTCGACTACGCCTGTCGGCCTCGCCTTAGGTCCCGACTTACCCTGAGCGGACGAGCCTTCCTCAGGAAACCTTGGGCTTTCGGCGGATCAGATTCTCACTGATCTTTTCGTTACTCATACCGGCATTCTCACTTGTGTATTCTCCAGCGCTCCTTACGGTACACCTTCAACGTATACACAACGCTCCCCTACCCCAGATACATACGTATCTAGCCATAGCTTCGGTGGTGTGTTTAGCCCCGTTACATTTTCGGCGCAGAGTCACTCGACCAGTGAGCTATTACGCACTCTTTCAATGGTGGCTGCTTCTAAGCCAACATCCTGGTTGTCTGTGCAACTCCACATCCTTTCCCACTTAACACACACTTGGGGACCTTAGCTGATGGTCTGGGCTGTTTCCCTTTTGACAATGGATCTTAGCACTCACTGTCTGACTCCCGGCAAGAAGTCCATGGCATTCGGAGTTTGACTGAGCTTGGTAACCCTTGCGGGCCCCGCACCCAATCAGTGCTCTACCTCCACGACTCCATTCACCGAGGCTAGCCCTAAAGCTATTTCGGGGAGAACCAGCTATCTCCGAGTTCGATTGGAATTTCTCCGCTACCCCCACCTCATCCCCGCATTTTTCAACATACGTGGGTTCGGGCCTCCAGTGCGTGTTACCGCACCTTCACCCTGGACAGGGGTAGATCACACGGTTTCGGGTCTACGTCCACATACTTAGTCGCCCTATTCAGACTCGCTTTCGCTGCGGCTCCGGCTTCTCACCTTAACCTTGCATGTTAAACGTAACTCGCCGGTTCATTCTACAAAAGGCACGCCATCACCCATAGATCGGGCTCTGACTTTTTGTAAGCACACGGTTTCAGGTTCTATTTCACTCCCCTTCCGGGGTGCTTTTCACCTTTCCCTCACGGTACTGTTTCACTATCGGTCGCCAGGTAGTATTTAGCCTTAGCAGATGGTCCTGCCGGATTCATACGGGGTTTCACGTGCCCCGCACTACTCGGGATCCGTCTCGGAGGGAACAGGGTTTAGGGTACAGGGCTTTTACCTCTATCGCGGGCCTTTCCAGACCTCTTCGCCTACCCGGTTCCTTTGTAACTCCATGTGAGACGTCCCACAACCCCAAGGGGCAAGCCCCTTGGTTTAGGCTGTTCCGCGTTCGCTCGCCGCTACTGACGGAATCACTATTGTTTTCTCTTCCTCAGGGTACTTAGATGTTTCAGTTCCCCTGGTCTGCCTCTGCATACCCTATGTATTCAGGTATGAGTAACTGCGAATTACCACAGCTGGGTTTCCCCATTCGGACACCCCCGGATCAAAGCTTGCTTACAGCTCCCCGAGGCAGTTTCGTTGTTCGCCACGTCCTTCGTCGGCTCCTGGCGCCTAGGCATCCTCCGTGTGCTCTTATTAGCTTAACCATGCGTTTTCCCATAGGAAAATCGCTGTATCAACTAATAACTATTTCAACTTGCTTACACAAGTTTCAGCTAAAAGATGTTCTAAAACGCATTTTCGTTTCGGTATCCAGTTTTCAAGGATCAAGTTGCTGAAAGCTTACGGCGATCACTTATCGTGTCGCTGAAGGTTTCAGACAGTTGTTCCGGATTAACTCCGGAAGAAGATCATATCATGTTTCAGACTCGCTTGGCTACAAGCAAGTTCTGGAAACAAATATGCCTCTGAGAGCTTGGACTCTCAAAACTGAGCAACGAGTGAGTGTTCGAACCCAAGGGTTCTAATGGAAGTCAAGCTTCCGATTTGAATGTTTCCATTGCAGGAAACGATTCTCCATAGAAAGGAGGTGATCCAGCCGCACCTTCCGATACGGCTACCTTGTTACGACTTCACCCCAATCATCTACCCCACCTTCGGCGGCTGGCCCCCTTGCGGGTTACCCCACCGACTTCGGGTGTTGTAAACTCTCGTGGTGTGACGGGCGGTGTGTACAAGACCCGGGAACGTATTCACCGCGGCATGCTGATCCGCGATTACTAGCAATTCCGACTTCATGCAGGCGAGTTGCAGCCTGCAATCCGAACTGAGACCGGCTTTGCTGGGATTGGCTCCACCTCGCGGCTTCGCTTCCCGTTGTACCGGCCATTGTAGTACGTGTGTAGCCCAGGTCATAAGGGGCATGATGATTTGACGTCATCCCCACCTTCCTCCGGTTTGTCACCGGCAGTCACTCTAGAGTGCCCAGCCTTACCTGCTGGCAACTAAAGTCAAGGGTTGCGCTCGTTGCGGGACTTAACCCAACATCTCACGACACGAGCTGACGACAACCATGCACCACCTGTCTCAACTTTCCCCGAAGGGCACCTAATGCATCTCTGCTTCGTTAGTTGGATGTCAAGACCTGGTAAGGTTCTTCGCGTTGCTTCGAATTAAACCACATACTCCACTGCTTGTGCGGGTCCCCGTCAATTCCTTTGAGTTTCAGTCTTGCGACCGTACTCCCCAGGCGGAGTGCTTACTGTGTTAACTTCGGCACCAAGGGTATCGAAACCCCTAACACCTAGCACTCATCGTTTACGGCGTGGACTACCAGGGTATCTAATCCTGTTTGCTCCCCACGCTTTCGCGCCTCAGCGTCAGTTACAGCCCAGAAAGTCGCCTTCGCCACTGGTGTTCCTCCACATCTCTACGCATTTCACCGCTACACGTGGAATTCCACTTTCCTCTTCTGTACTCAAGCCACCCAGTTTCCAGTGCGACCCCAGGTTGAGCCCAAGGTTTAAACACCAGACTTAAATAGCCGCCTGCGCGCGCTTTACGCCCAATAATTCCGGACAACGCTTGCCCCCTACGTATTACCGCGGCTGCTGGCACGTAGTTAGCCGGGGCTTTCTTCTCAGGTACCGTCACTCCGGCAGCAGTTACTCTACCGGACGTTCTTCCCTGGCAACAGAGCTTTACGATCCGAAAACCTTCATCACTCACGCGGCGTTGCTCCGTCAGGCTTTCGCCCATTGCGGAAGATTCCCTACTGCTGCCTCCCGTAGGAGTCTGGGCCGTGTCTCAGTCCCAGTGTGGCCGTTCACCCTCTCAGGTCGGCTACGCATCGTCGCCTTGGTAGGCCGTTACCCCACCAACTAGCTAATGCGCCGCAGGCCCATCCTCTAGCAGCAGATTGCTCCGCCTTTCATCCCTAGCCCAGGAGGGTCAGGGAATTATCCGGTATTAGCTACCGTTTCCGGTAGTTATCCCAGTCTAGAGGGTAGGTTGCCTACGTGTTACTCACCCGTCCGCCGCTAACCTACTGGAGTGCAAGCACTCCAGTAAATCCGCTCGACTTGCATGTATTAGGCACGCCGCCAGCGTTCGTCCTGAGCCAGGATCAAACTCTCCAAATAGGTTTTTTCGAGCGGTTACTTCACCCGAATTACTCCGAGAAAATAACCATCCGAAAAAGATATTGAAAAGAGCGATTGCTCATTTTGAAACATCTGACGAGAATAAAATATTCTCTATTTTTGGATCTCACTTGCGTGAAATCCCACTCACTCGTTGTTCAGTTTTCAAAGATCAAGCTCGTCGTCGGTGTCGTTTATCTCGTCACCAGCAACTTTTATAATATATCATGTTCCTCGATCAATTGCAACTCTTTTTTATAAGAAAGTTAGCTTATTTAATCGAACCCCATGACTCCAATCCACAAACTTTCATATAACTTCGTGACTGGATATACAATATACCATGTATCCTCTACGAAATACAACCTCAAATATTACCAATTTAAAACAAATCCATATGCCTTCTTAAGCTTCACTATCCATGACTATTTGCCCAGCAGAAATCACAAGAAGCATGCAGCACTGCATTGTGATAATGCAGGCACTACATGCTTGATGAGCTTAGCTTATAATTAATTCAGTTCGAAATCCATGGATTTTTGCTTTTCTTTGCTGTGTTTTTACGGGCATTTTGATTGGTGCGCTGTTTCGCAGAAGTTTTGCTGCTGGTGTTGGCAGGCAGGCCTGAGGTCTTGACTTTTGCTGTGGACGATGTGGTACCGCCTTTACTGATCACCGCAGGTTCAGAACGTTCTGCCTCTGCAGGTGGAGTTGCCTCCTGCTGAAGAAATTCAGGCTCCTGAATTTCAGGTACCCGGTTATGCGCAAGATTCTCCACTCCTGGGTACATCGGATACGCCGGAATACTGGAGACCATAGGTGCCGCAAACGTAGTTGGCGCTGCTGCATAAGCCTGCGGACTCATATCTAAGCCATATGGAGACATCATGCCTGGCATCGGCTGCATATAGCCGGGATAATTGTTAAACATGGGCTGCTCATAGGAATAGGGTTGAACTGATTGTACCGGCCCCCCTGCACCGCAACCGCATGATGGCCACGGCAAATTCTGGGATGGTCCGCTGTATTGAGGCATTCCATATGGTGAATTTTCACTGACAGGACTGGTGTTCTCATATACCGGCGCTGTGTTCGGATACCAAGCTCCCGGGAACTCCGTTGCCGGATACAGGCCATATGGGGACGGGCACTCCTGCATATAGTTCATCGGCTGTACAAAGTTCGGGGCAGTGTTCATCCCCATTACAGCCATAGGCTCATACTGCGGATATGCCGGTGGAGAATCCATGATATATGGATTTGCGCTTAAACCCGGGTAGCCGAATGAATTATCGCACGGCGATGTCTTATTCTCATGCCAGGAAGCTGGCTGGACCTCTGATTTGGATTTCCCCTGAGGCATCTGATAGGTCATAGCTTCCTGAGGCGGAACTGAAATTTGCACAAATAAGCTTTGGGATTCGTGAATCATTTCATGAACTGGCAACACTTCCGGTGCCTTGTTCACGATAGGCGACACTTCCGGTGCCTTGTTCACGATAGGTGACACTTCTGGTGCCTTGTTCACGATAGGTGACACCTCTGGAGCGTTGTTCACGACAGGTGACACTTCTGGAGCTTTGTTTACGACAGGTGACACTTCTGGAGCTTTGTTAATTACAGGAGCTGCTTCAGGCTCTTTGGTTGGCTCAGGAGCCGGGGCAGGAGCCGGAGCAGGCGGCGTTGTTGAGACAGGTGATACTTCAGCAGGCGGCTGCTCTTTGACTCCGGTATAATCTTTAGCACCCAGCTTTGTTTTGTCAATTATAGCATTGGCATTGGACTGGGGTTCAACAGCAGCGGGACTTCCCTTTTTAGGGATATTGACAATTTCACCAACCATGAGGGCATTCGGATTCTTCAACTGTGTATTGGCATCAATCATATCTTTCAGTGTAATTCCCCATGCTTTGGACAGTTTCCACAAGGTGTCGCCTTGCTTGACAGTATGTTTGTAATAGACCTCATTGTTCTCGGGAACGGGTACTGTAGCCGCAGGAATTTTCACCTTATCCCCAACGGCAAGCACATCAGGATTGCTGATCTGGGGATTTGCCTCGATGATTTTTTGCAGCGGCACTCCGTACTTTTGCGATAGTGCATACAGCGTATCGCCTGATTTGACCATGTGTATTTTCACGCAGCAATAACCTCCTAAAAGTTTTGTTTGTGGGTATCAAAGCTTGCTTGGAAAGCATACGCCGGCGGTGTGGGCTTATACTTTTGTAAACGGCGTTGTACTAAAACAGCGTAGAAGCATATGCTCAAATCCCCTGAAGCCATGCATCCTGTACATCTATGCTGCAAACTCCAGTGCTGAAAGCCTTCCTCAGGTTATTCTGCTTCCAGCTTCTTGATATGCGTACAGCCGCCTCCTTCGTTACTACATCTTATGCAGCCCATAGGCGATTGACATCCCTCAAGCAAAAAAAATCCTCTCATGCAGGGCATGAAAGGATTTTTGCTTTTGAACTTGAGCTTGTACTGCAGTCCAGGATCACTCCCAAACCTTATAGCCGTCCTTATCTACAACGTTGCGGAACTCTTCAAGCAGCTGCAGCGTAATCGGGCCTGCATGCCCTGCGCCGATAATGCGGCCGTCGATTTCACGTGCTGCAATCACTTCGGCTGCTGTGCCGGTGAAGAAAACCTCATCGGCAATATACACGTCATGCATAGTGAACGGCTCTTCTTTCAGAGTCAGCCCCAGTTTGTCGCATAGCTCGATGATCGCCAGGCGGGTAATGCCCTCAAGTGCGCCCAGGTAACATGGCGGCGTGTAGACTATGCCTCTTTTGACAATAAAAATATTATCTCCCGAGCCCTCGGTTACATACCCCTGGGCATTCATCATGATCGCCTCGTCGGCTTCCGCCAGATTGGACTGGATTTTGACGAGGATGTTATTAAGATAGTTCAGTGATTTAATCTTAGGGTTGAGCGCATCCGGAATATTGCGGCGCTGGGAGACGGATACCGCACGAAGTCCGTTCAGATAGGCCTGCTCCGGGTAAATGGCCAGCTGTTCAACAATAATGATGACACTGGCGACAGGACAGCGGCGGGGGTCTAAACCCAGATTGCCAGGGCCGCGGGAAACGATCAGGCGGATATATCCATTGCGCATGTCATTGAGACGTATCGTTTCAGCCATAGCCTCCAGCATTTCGTCATACGTCAGCGGGATATCCAGCATAATGGATTTGGCTGAATCATACAGTCTGTCCAGATGCTCCTTGCATTTAAAAATATTGCCGTTGTAGATACGGATACCTTCAAATATACCGTCTCCGTATAGAAATCCGTGATCAAACACGGATACCTTTGCATTTTCCTTCGTTACATGTTGTCCATCCAGATAGATCCATTGCTCAGCCATGAATTTACTGCACCTCCGCTTTCTCTTCCTCATAGGTGTATGTGGGATAGGAACCCAGAATCCGCACCTGGCAGCCCAAGGCTTGGATCTCTTCAATCGCCGCAGGCAGCAGGACCGATTCGATCGGTTCCATCACATCAATATAAAAATAATAAGTACCCAATTTTTTCTTGGTCGGCCGTGACTCTATACGTGATAAATTCAGCCGCCGCCAAGCAAATGCAGCCAGCACCTGATGGAGCGCTCCGGGAAAATCCTCCGGCAGAGTCACCAGGATACTAGTCTTGTCTCCGCTGCTCTTCCGGGGAAGCTCCAGCTTCTGATGGCCAACAAGCACAAACCGCGTGTAATTGTTATTATGGTCTGTCACCTGCCGCTCTACAACCTCAAGCCCGTGCGTTGCAGCACCAAGAGCTGTGCCGATCGCAGCCCAGCCTTTGCCGGGATTGTTCGAAACAATCTCCACTGCCTCGGATGTGCTTCCGACGGACTCCAATTCGGCCCAGGGGGCGTGGTCGCGGATAAATTGCAGGCATTGCGCCATGGCAACGGGATGAGAAAGGATTTTGACCACTTTACTGTAATCCTTATGGCCCTCAGCATCCGTGAATTCCTTGGGATTACTGATCAGATTCTGTATGGAAGGGAAAATCCACTCTGCCTGCATGGGCAGGTTCACTTCATTAATGAGCCAGTCAATATGCAGACTAACCGAACCCTCGATGGTATTCTCAATGGGAATCACACTGTAATCCGTCACTCCATTGGCCGTAGCCAGAAAAACATTGGAGATTAGCTTATGATGCTCAATATTTACAGGCTCATCACCGAATAGATGCAGCAGCGCTTCATGCGACACCGAGCCCTGCGGCAACACTGCTATTGATTTCATAAATGTTTTTCTCCTTTTATCATATCCAAAAATGATTCGTTTTGCATCTGGTTTATTTCAATCCGTTCTGCGACCACACCTGATGAACTAGGCAGCAGCCAGCAGGTACGCGCGGGAATACCATGCTCCTCCATTGTTTGTTTCAGAAAAAGCTCCAGCTCCGGCTTGCGGCTCTCCTGCCGGTCAACCATGCATAGCAGGGTGGGCCCTGCACCGCTCAGTGCAATTCCCAGTGCCCCATGCCCTGTCGCCTCGGCCAGCAGCTTCTCCATCCCAGGCACCAGCGGTGCCCGGTAAGGCTGATGCAGCCGGTCCTGCATGGCGCGGCCGATCAGATCAAGCCGGCCTGCGGCCAGGGCAGCCGTTAACAGCGAAGTCCGGCTGATATTATGAACAGCATCTCCCACCGTGATCTGAGATGGAAGCACCCCGCGCGCTTTGGAAGTCGACAGCTCGAATTCAGGAATGACTACAAGAATCTCAAGCTCCTCAGGAGGCTCAATCCGGATGTAATCCGTATGCTCACCATCCCAGACAGCTGTGATAATGCCGCCGAAAAGCGAGGCTCCTACGTTATCCGGATGCTTTTCCAGGGCTGTGGCCATATCGAACAGCTGCGCGTTGCTCAAGGGGGAACCAATCATGGCATTGGCCGCCGCCATTCCGCCGACAATTGCTGAAGCGCTGCTCCCCAGACCACGGGTAAGGGGGATATCGGAGTACATGGTGATGGATAGCTCCGGAATGGTTACACCCGCTTCCGAAAAAACCATTTGTGCTACCTGGTAAAGCAAATTGCTTTTATCCTTGGCCACACCTGCCATCTCATCTCCGTAAAGATGAAATTCGGTCTCTGCAGATTCCTCCATTTCAATCCAGGCATATAGTGAAAGCGCCATGCCCAGCGTATCAAATCCCGGCCCCAGATTAGCGGTGCTCGCGGGTACTTTAACTCTAGACCTTCCGTACATACTCATAGCTGGTAAATCTCCTTCATTATTTTTGCGTGGAGCTGTAAGCAGGAATTCAAGGTTTAGCCTTCTACCCGATAGTGGCTCTTAATCCGGTGAATGACCTTAAGCTGCTCCAGATGCCGCATTACTTTATTCATACTCGCCTTGCTGGCATTGTGCGTCACGATAATAATCTCCGCATCCGGATTATTCGGATTGGCTTGCTGCACCACGGAATCAAGGCTGACATCATACTCCGCGAATACCTGTGTAATTTTTGCCAGTACACCGGCCTTATCATCAACATGCAGCAGCAGAAAATTCTTATAAAAGATGTCTTCGTCACGCTTAAGCTTCTTCTGTTTGTAAGGTACAATCTGCTTTAGCCCGTTAACGCCCAGCTTCAGGTTCTTAATAACGGCGACCAGATCCGCTACGATGGATGTAGCTGTAGGCATAGCGCCTGCTCCTGCACCATAGAACATCGTTTCTCCAACAGCCTGACCGTACACGTATACCGCATTATACACGCCGTTGACGGAAGCGATCGGGTGACCGGTCCGGATCATTGTCGGCTGCACGCTGATGCTGAATTCATCCTCATGACTCTCGGCAATGCCCAGCAGCTTCATTTCGTATCCAAGCCTTTTGGCAAAAGCAATATCCTCCTTGCTCACTCCGGAAATGCCGCTGACACTGACATCACTCAGCTCCACATTGGTCCGGAAGCCAAGTGTGCCGAGAATAGCCATTTTGCGTGCTGCATCCAGCCCTTCGACGTCGGAGGTTGGGTCCGATTCGGCATATCCGAGTTCTTGCGCTTCCTTCAGCACATCATGATAGGATGCGCCTTCCTGACTCATTTTGCTCAGTATGTAATTAGTGGTTCCGTTTACGATGCCCATAATCTTCACGATTTTATCAGAGGAAAAGCCTTCGATCAGCGTGCGGATAATCGGAATGCCTCCAGCCACACTGGCCTCATAAAACACATCGCATTGCTTCTCCTGCGCCTTCGCCAGAATCTCCGAGCCATGCAGCGCCATCAAATCCTTGTTGGCCGTCACGATATGCTTGCCGCGTTCCAGCGCCTCCAGGATGTATTCCTTCGTTCCCGCGATTCCACCCATCACTTCTACAATGACGTCAATCTCCGGGTCACGGATGACGTCCCAGGGATCATCGGTGATTACGGCTGCATCCACTTCAATATCCCGGGGTTTCTCAGTATTCTTAACGGCAATGCGTTCAATGAGAATCGGGGAGCCCACCTGGCTGCTCAGATCCTCCTGATTTCCTTCCACGATACGGACTACTCCCGTACCTACTGTTCCCAGACCCAGCAACCCCACTTTGACCGGCTTCATTTGAATCCTCCTAAAAGTTTTGTGAGCATGACTTTCCTGAATTCGCTTCGAACAAAACTACATCGAAAGCATAAGCTTAAGTTTTATGAAGCTGTATTACTTGAAATAACTTAGAATGCAACTTCCTAAGTTGAGAAGCGTCATTACCCTTGCCCGATAATCAAGGCCCGCTTCACTCCGGGAATCGCCTTCAGGCTGTCCAGCATGTCGCCCAGTTCTTCGTTTAAATGTGAAATTTCCACGGAGATAACCACATTGGCCCGCCCCTGCAAAGGAATACTTTGGTGAATCGTCAGCACATTGGCGCCATGAACAGCAACGGATCCCAACACCTTGGACAGCATACCTGATTCATGCTCCAGATCAATGGAGATCGTTACAATACGCTCTCGTTCCAGCTGATGGATTAAATGAATACCATCCTTGTATTTATAAAATGCACTACGGCTAAGCCCAACCTGTTCTACACCTTCATGTACCGTCTTGGCATCACCTGCCTCAAGCAGCTGTTTGACCTGCATGGTCTTCAATACAGCGTCAGGCAGTATATCCTCACGGACCAAATAATAGCGTTCTTTCACGAACGTCCTCACCCCAAAGACTTTTGTGTTTACATAGTGGACATTATACGGGATGACCGCTGTAGATTGCAATAACTTTTCACTTACTGAGCAGAAATACAGCAAAACCCCCGTACATCCGGGGGTAATCCTTTTAATGCACTATTGTCTGATCAGCTATAGGCTATTGTGGTTCCGCAGTAATCACAATTCTTCGCCTGGCCGGGCGAAACGGTATTTTGCGCTCCGCAGCCCGGGCAGCGGACAGATTTAGGCAATTGCGGCGGTGACGGTGCTGCCGGCTGCGGGACAGGCTGTGCCTGCCCGCCGGTTGAACCGAGGAGAGAAGATAAGCCTTCCCGAAAAAGCTCCTAAGGTACCGTTGCAGCGCGCCCTTCAATCATAACCAGACCAGCAGATAACGCACCGTGACTTTGAAGATACAGGAGATCCCGGCGCACATCACTTTCACTTTGTCCGGTCTGTTCGGAAAGATTGCCGAGGTAGCGTATGCCGCCATCATTGATCAGCTGCACATAGGCGTTGGCCAGCTGCGAAAATTTGAACCTGGCCTTAGCCGCGCTGGCAGCGAAGCCGGAAGCAGGGAGCAGCAGAAACACCGCAACCAGTACCAGCATAAAAATAAAGGTAACTGTATCGATAGGCTCCAAAGTTACCGTGTACATCACAAATACCATCATCTGTACAAAGCCGCCCATAAAAACATGGTATAACAGACTGATGTTGACTGGTTTTCGGTAATTTTTAAAGTGGCTGCCCATAAAACGCACTAAGGCAAGAATCAGCCCCAGCGGCATAAGAGGTAACTCATGATGATAATCGCATAATCAAATGTCGTCCGGTCATATTTTGGCAAGCGGAGCATGTCCTGCCCCTCTTCTCCAGTCAACATATTCATGTAGTGCAATCCTCCTATTTCAGTGCCGCAAGCTCCTGGTTACGCCGCTGAAGCGTGCCGGCAATACTCTCGGCCAAGCCTTCCGTCTGTTCTTTCCAGTCTGCCGGGGGTTCCTGCAACACAAGCAGCAGTGCTACATGATCATGCAGCAGGGAGATCTGCTGGCTGATGATATCCTCCGTCTCATACATTGCCGGGTCTGATATGGGGTCGCTGTACTTGAATTGTTCTTCCAGATCCATGAGCAGCTGTTTCAATTCTTCGGCCCCCGGGTTATTCCAGGTCCGGGCGGCCGTTTCAATTTCATTTATCTCCATCAGATGAAGGCGGAGACTTCGGCTGGCATCAGCCGTTCTCTGCTCCTGGACCCCGGCATTCCACCCATACAGCCCAATCTCCCCCAGCGCTATGGCACTCAGGATCAGCACGATCAACTGCCCCCAGCATACCAGTAAGGCCGCAGCGCCAGCATCCAGTCCAGCACAATTGCCGAAAAGAAGACTACTGCCGTATACACGGCCATAATTAAAGCCCCGCTCAAGAGGACTGGCGGAGTCCGCTTGGCGGTCCCGGCCGTCCGCAGCCAGAACAGGCTATAGGCATAGACTGCACTTTCTGCAGTAAGCAGGGCAATCATGGATACCACTGTACGGAATACAGAATCAGCTAAACCCAGCATAACCAGGGACAATAACGTGAGCATGACAACTGCGGCGTAAACCCCTGTAAACCAACTGGCATATTTTCTATTTCTATTCATGATACGCTCCTTTTATCCGGCCCTTGTTCCACATTCCGGACAAAACTTCTGACCCGGCTGCAGCACATGTCCACAACCTGCACAGGGTATAATCACACTGGTTCCGCATGTGGACAGAACTTGGCACCGGGCACGACCTGCTCCCCGCAACTCCGGCAAGACGCGGTGTCAGCTGAAGTGCTTTCTGCCTGCGGTTGCTGAAAGCTGCGGCCGCAGCCGCTGCAGAAACGGGCCTCAGCAGAATTGCCAATGCCGCAGCCTGGACATGCCTTAGCCGTGCTGCCCGCTGCAGAAGTCCCGCCATCCATGATGATGCCTCTGGTCATCCGGTTCATCATCTCGGAAGCCGGTCCGGCAAATCCAAGCCCCATTCCAAGACCCAAGCCTGTATTCATCATACCGGCACCTTCAATGATTGCCATCTGCCTATCCTTCTTTCCTGATCATAGGTATGTAGTTTATATATCGGTTGTTGACTTGGAAATTTCCCTACTTAATTGTATACGACTCAGGCATAATTTGGGTTCTTTTTGCAAAAAAACACCGACCATGCCCTCCCTTATCCGGGAAAGCATAGTCGGCGGTTGGTTCAGTTTCAAATCAGCAGCATCAATAATAACTGCTGTTCTCTACAAACTCGAATTCGAAATCAGCGATCCGGACAATAGTCCCTTCCACAGCACCACGTTTGCGCAGTTCGGCGTCTACACCCATGTGGCGCAGTGTGCGCGCGAGCTTAAGTATGGCATCATGTGTACTGAGCTGCATCCGCTTCAGCATCCGCTCAATCCGCGGGCTGCTGACCACAAAGGCATCGTTGTCCCGCGTAATGGTGAAGGAGTTGTCCTCTTCTGCCTCGAGCTTGTATACCTTGCGTTCTTTGGTCTCTGCTACTTCTTCCACAACCGGCGCCACCGGGATGCTGTCGAGAATATCCGTCGCCCGGTATAGCAGTTCCTGCACTCCCTGACGGGTAAGTGAAGAAATCGGCATAATTTCCAGATCGGGCCGAAGCTCCGCTACCTTCTCGCGGAAAGCAGCCAGATTCGCCTCCGATTCAGGCATATCCATCTTGTTGGCTGCTACGATCTGCGGACGGTCAATGAGACCGGCATTATACTGCCTCAGTTCGTCATTAATCTTCACCCAATCCTCAAAGGGATCGCGCCCTTCGGACCCGGACATGTCCACAACATGGATGATAATCCGGGTGCGTTCCACATGACGCAGGAATTCATGCCCCAGACCTACGCCCTCACTTGCTCCTTCAATAAGTCCAGGCAGATCGGCCATGACAAAGCTGCGGCCATCTCCTACATCCACTACACCTAAATTCGGAGTAATGGTTGTGAAGTGGTACGCGCCGATCTTCGGCTGTGCAGCGGAAACGACAGAGAGCAGTGTGGATTTGCCCACGCTTGGAAAGCCCACAAGCCCCACATCCGCCATCACCTTCAGCTCCATCACGATATAGCGTTCCTGGCCCTCTTCCCCATTCTCCGCCAATTCAGGAGCAGTATTTGCCGCTGTGGCAAAGCGCGTATTTCCCCGGCCGCCCCGGCCGCCGCGCGCAACCACGACCTGCTGGCCGTGACGGGTCATGTCGGCAATTATTTCTTTGGTATCATCATCGATCAATACGGTTCCCGGAGGAATGCGTACGATCATGTGCTCAGCGTTCGCCCCGTGCTGGCTTTTGTTACGCCCTTTCACTCCGCGCTCTGCCTTGAAATGGCGCTGATAACGGAAATCCATCAGTGTGCGCAAGCCTTCATCCACACGGAAGATCACGTCTCCCCCACGTCCGCCGTCACCACCGGCCGGCCCGCCTTCGGGGACATATTTCTCCCGGCGAAAAGCCACCAGACCATCGCCGCCGTCGCCGCCTTTTACATAAATCTTAGCTTTATCTACGAACATTCATGTTCACCTTCCTTACATTCCCAGAGGCAGCCGAAGCTCAACATTGGGATTCCCCCGTCCAGGCTGCTCTGCTTTGATAATTTTCCCCTGCACTATATTATAAATTTGCCCCTGCAGCAGCTCGGGATCGCCATGATCACCCTCGCTTTCGAAAGAGATCAGAATGTCTCCTCCATCCTGTGCAAAACCGAGCAGAAGCTTCCGTGTATCGCCCTCCGGGGCGAGTCCGCTGTACTGATAAGCCCTCACCGTCTGCATGATCACCTGTGTCAGCTCTTCTCCCGTATCCGGGCTGAGCTTGTTCTCCAGCTGCAGTCCTTCTTCGACCTGCACTTCAAGCTCCAGGCTGCTTCTTAAGGTGCGGAAAGACTGCAAATAGAATACAAGCGAAGGAATGCCGAGCTTAGCGATCCGGCTGTCCAAGGCAATCCGCTCCTTTATTCTTCCCACACACTCCAAGGATTTATCAGGCTTGCCGAGCTGGATATATCCGTAAAGCACCTGCAGATCATTCATCCAGTCATGACGATGATGATTGAGTGTCCGGTTCGCCGCCTGCTGTAAAGTCTTCTCCTGTAGGCGCAGCTCCTCTTCAAAATGACGCCGGTTGTAAAAAAAGCTGTAAGCAAGCACTGCAGCTACCCATACGGCAAGCAGCAGGAATGTCAAAAGGGAAGTGTGCCAATACAAGAGACCTAAAGGAAGCATTACGGATAACATGACTGCCCAGATCAACCATTTCCAGGATTTCATTCTTTCTCCCCGTTCCTCAGTTCGCAAAATTCATGCCCATTCAACTGTTTCTCTTCACTGATAATTACCATTTTCCAGTATAACACAGGCTTTCTCGGCAATCACCAGCATTTATTATTCCTGAAAAAAAGCCCCCGGCACTCATGCCGGAGGCTTCTACCTGCAATTTGATTTCCGAAAGCTTACGCTTCCAGTGCCGCTGCTACCGGAGCGACATCAACCGGGTACACGCTCACTTTTTTGCGATCGCGTCCCCAACGTTCGAACTTCACTACACCATCAACCAGAGCAAACAAGGTATCATCTTTACCGATGCCTACGTTTGTGCCCGGGTGGATTTTGGTTCCGCGTTGACGAACCAGGATGTTGCCGCCGGTAACTGCTTGACCGTCAGCACGTTTCACGCCAAGACGTTTGGAATGGGAGTCACGTCCGTTTTTTGTGGAACCTACACCCTTTTTCGATGCGAAAAATTGAAGATCCAATTTCAACATGTTGGTCAACCTCCTTCTTCAAATAATGACTTGCTGTATCTTAATATACTTCCCGTATGATTCTGCAATATTGCCGAGCATCACGACCATCGATTCCAGCAGGAGCTGGATCTTGGCTGAAACCTCAGGATCCTCTACCGGAACCAGAGTTCCGCTTAGAAAACCATCGTCTATCGAGGTGTCCAGAACTACTCCAGTCAGCTCTTCAATCGAATTCACCGTTCCAAATGTAACTGTGGAAACACCGGCGCATACGATATCCCAGCCTTTCCTTGCGTATTCCGCATGCCCTTTTACAGCAAAACCGACAATCGCACCCTGAGCAGAAACCCGAGTAATCCGCACGTTAATCATTAACGCACCTTCTTACGCTTGAATCTTCTCGATTGTTACTTTGGTGTACGGTTGACGATGACCTTGTTTCTTGTGGTAGTTCTTCTTCGGTTTGTATTTGAAAACTACAACCTTCTGACCCTTACCATGCTTCTCGACTTTAGCTGTTACAGACGCGCCGCTTACCAGCGGAGTTCCTGCAGTCAGACCGCCATCGTTGGAAACAGCCAATACACGGTCAAACGTTACGCTTGCGCCGTCTTCAGCATCCAGCTTCTCAATGAACAATACGTCGCCTTCTTGGACTTTGTATTGTTTACCGCCAGTTTCGATAATTGCATACATTGTACTTGCACCTCCTCATGTCTCAGACTCGCCTAGTCTAGGTGGCAAATTCCCGGAGGAACCGCGCTTATGTACCCGATCGGAGCGGTTGCAGCATGTGCAGGATTAGAACAACCAAACACATACTTGAAGATAATATCACACATATTATGTTCAGTCAATGGCAGAGAAAAACTAAAACGGGCTCCTGTAATACCAGGCGCTATTCCAGCCACGCGCCGACTTTGCCCGTGCCTCCGCAGCATTGGCAAATCACCGGGGCAAAGCCCGCTGAGTCATGTCTGGCCTTCTTGCGGGTCATCTCCAGCAGCCCCAGATGGGTCCACCCAAGAATATGCGTTTGTGTGCGGTCGCGGCTGATGACTCTCTCCAGGCGTTCCGTAACCATCTTCCGGTGCTCTTCACGCTGCATATCAATAAAATCAATGATAATAATGCCTCCCGTATCCCGCAAGCGGATCAGACGTCCAATTTCCTCCGCCGCCAGCAGATTTGTGCGCGTTACCGTCTCCTCCAGTGAAGTTCCGCCCGTGTATTGCGCAGTGTTGACGTCAATGACGGTGAGGGCCTCCGTCTCATCCCAGATCAGCGTTGCCCCGCCCTCCAGGGTGAGCTTGCGTCCGAAGCTTCGATGAAGCTGCTCCTGCACCCCGTACGCGGCAAGGATCGACTCCTGTCCTTGATAAAAGCGGACGGGCTTGTACTTCCCAGGAGCCATATCGTTTAGAAAAGCCTCCGCTTCCCGGACCGCCTTCGCCGAGTCAATCATCAGCTCATCCTGCTGCGGATTGAAGGCATCCCTGATGAATCGCTGGACAATGCTGAGATCCGAGTGAAGCAGAGCCGGTGCTGTACTCTCCTGCGCCCGGCGGGTAATCATTTCCCATTGGGAGCGGAGGAAGGAAAGGTCGCCTTCCACAGCTTCCACCGGTTCATCCTCCGAGACGGTCCGCATAATAATTCCTTCTTCCTGCCGCCGCAGACGCTCGCCAATGGCCTTCAGCCGGGCACGTTCAGATTCACGGCTGATTTTTTTGGATACGCCGACATAATCTGCAAAGGGCATGTACACCATCCATCGTCCCGGAAGCGTATAGTGGGTTGTTACACGGGCACCCTTGCCGCCCCGCGGCTCTTTTCTCACCTGGACCACTATTTCCTGGCCGGGCTGCAGCAGCGTCTCGATGGAAGGTTTCACCTCCGGCTGTCGCTCCAGATGGGGATGCAGCACATCATCAACATATAAAAAAGCGTTCTTCTTCTGCCCGATATCAACAAAAGCCGCCTGCATGCCCGGCAACACATTCATGACCCGTCCTTTGTAATAACTGCCGACCAGCCCTTGCTGCTGATCACGTTCGGCTGCATATTCGACCAGACTCCCATTGTCCAGAAGGGCCATCCGGGTAACACGCTGTGTGCAGTGAACGATCATTTGCTTCATGACTTCACCTCTGGTTTCAATCGATCTTTCTCCGTCATCTTAGCAGCGGGATGGTTCAAGTCCATATTTACATTCCAAAATAAGAAGAGATCAGCTTCTGCTCCGGTACAACGGCCACGATGCTCTTATCCTCATTCATCACATAGATAAAATGATACTGGTTACGTTTAAATAGACGCAATATATCATCCAAAGGTTTCGCAGAAAAGGCAACAATTGGACGCGCAGCACTTCCCGATTGCTGGTAGCGTTCATATACAGCTTCTCTGTTCATCAAAAAGGAAACGAAGCGGTAAGGCAAATTACGCTGGTCCGTAAGGTTCGAATAGAGAAGAAAAGCCCCGATCATCAACAGGTTCAGCCGGAGCCCTCCACCTGTGCCGAGCGGCAGCATTGCATACCCGACCATCAGCACACTCGCCGCGATGCTCACTCTGCCGCACCATAGCAAAGTGGCATAGTAGGGAAGCAGCAGACTAAGCATCGCCTGAAAGATTTTGCCGCCATCCAGAGGGAGGACAGGCAGAAGATTAAATAATGCGATAATCGCATTGGCCTGTATAAAATAATCCAGAAACCTACTAGCGCCATATCCGGTCTGCTGGAGTCCGTAGGCCATAACGATCAGCAGCACATTCTGCAGCGGTCCGGCTATAGCGATGCCTATCTCCCGGACAGCGGTCAGACGCCCATGATCCTCCATCACGGCTACCCCTCCGAAAGGCAGCAGCTGCACCGATTTTACATGAACCCCGCAAAGCAGCGCTGCACAGACATGTCCCATTTCGTGAATGAACACAATTGTGAACAGCGTCAGCAGTTCCAGAAACTGGCCTGTGACCACAGAGAGCAGCATGATCAGAACAAACAGCGGGTGCAGCGACAGCTCGATACCCCTGATCCTAATCAAACGATACCACTTCAGCGGGATCAATATAAGTCTTGTCTTTCATAATTGCAAAAAATAGCAGCGGCACTGAAGCATTCTCCGGTTTCTCCAGCCAGCCTACAGCATCTCCGCTTTGTACCCAGTCATCCGCTGCCAGTTTCGTCCCGCTCAGATGCCCGTATTCAGCCGTTATATCCCCGGTATGGCGTACCGTGATCCGAATTCCGCCCTGCGTTTCTCTGGCAACGGACAGCACCCTCCCCGTATCTACACTTCTCACTGTAAGCGTACTGTTTGAATCTTCTGCAGGCATAATCTCCACACCATTCATTGTAGCAGCAAAAGGCCGGACAATGCTGCCTGCAAGCGGGGTGGTCAGGTCATGGGCGGCGGTTACCTTCTCTGCCGGCTGATCCTCACCGCCGAAGATCGGAATAAACGCCGGGGCTCCGCTGAAATGCTCCTCATACCAGACCTGCGCGGCGGCAAAATCCATATCCCTGCTGAGCGCATCGGTAATAAAAGCCTGCGTTTTGAGTGCCCAGGGCTGCTGGATAGTAAAGATTCCCCACACTGCACCAAAAACAACAATGCTCGCAATGGTTCTCCGCATAAAACCCGAAGCAAAACGCGGCTTGTCCCCTCCCCCTTCATCCACCCAGCCCCCGCGCCGCTGCTTCCATAGGGCCTCAGGGTCAGGCTCGCGGTCTGTGGAAAAACCATGGACTGTGCCCTCTCCCCATTCCTTGAACGTAGTTGGCTCGTCAGACCGTGCATACAGCGGCGGCACAGCTGTTTGCGGAGAATCGTCCAGCTCCAGCAGGCTGCGGATGCGTTCCTTGCGGCGGCCTTTAATACCTGATTTCTGTTCCATATTGATCCCTCCGGCGGGCTTGTTTTACTTTTATTTTATGAAAGACTCCAGCCGCTTTAGAACAAGCCCCGCAGGTACAAGGAATAGAAATAGAAACCAAAGATGTACAGTTCAGATACATTTTGTGAGGAACTTCCTATTTGAATCGTAACAAACTCAGGTGGAGCAGTGAACTTAAATTCCTCTTCCCGCTTTCTAGCACCTGACGCTCCTATCGGTGAATTTATTTAAATCAACGCCCTGCATGAATCCTGCGGCAACTCTAAGCAATTTGCCCCAACGTTCTGTTCCCCGCAGATGAAGTGGAATAAGGCACACTAATTCAGTTCATTTCGCCCTTGGTGGAGTAAAATAGACCAAATAAGTATCTTTTTCCACCTAAATTTCGCAATTGTTGATTTTCTGGAAAAATAAGTTCCCTTTTTCCAACTATCGCTTGTTCATCGGCTCCTGTGTCCGAATCATCTAACAAGATGAGCTTTTTTGCAAAATAGCGTCTTCTCTGTCCGCTTGATGCTGCCGATGGACCCGATTGCTCCTGCACCTCCGGCAACATTCAAGTAATCTACATTTTTTTGTATTGTATAATTTCCTAATATAAGCACAAAGATCCCGCCGCAGACGAATCTGCTGGCGGGATCTTTGTGCTGAAGCTTGCAATGCTGGCCGGAACTTTGAGTCCGTTCAACCCATACCGAAAAACTTCTTCAACTTCTTGAAGGCCCCCGGTTTCTTGTCCAGCTGCATGAGTGGTACCGCATCCCCCAGTATCCGCCGGGCGATATTACGGTAAGCGATTGCCGCTGCGGAATCGGGATTCATGACGGTAGGCTCCCCGCTGTTCGCTGCCTTGATCACCAGTTCGTCATCGGGGACAATACCAATCAAATCAATATTCAGCACCTGCAGGATATCTTCAATATCCAGCATATCCCCTGATTTGATAAGTCCAGGCCGAATCCGGTTAACAACCAGTTTAGGCGATTCTACGTGCGACTGCTCCAAAAGGCCGATAATCCGGTCCGCATCCCGCACGGCAGCATGCTCCGGCGTAGTCACCACAATCGCCTTGTCTGCTCCGGCAATGGCATTGCGGAAGCCATGCTCAATCCCGGCCGGACAATCGATCAGGATGTATTCATATTCCTTTTTGAGTTCAAGAATGATATCCTTCACCTGCTCCGGTGTAACGGAGGTCTTGTCTTTGGTCTGGGCCGCAGGGAGCATGTACAGCTCATCAAAACGCTTGTCCTTGACCAGCGCCTGATTCAGACGGCAGCGTCCTTCCGCAACATCGACCAGATCATAAATGATGCGGTTCTCCAGCCCCATGACCACATCCAGATTCCGCAGTCCAATGTCGGTATCGACCAGACATACTTTTTTGCCCTGCAATGCAAGCGCGGTGCCAATATTGGCCGTTGTGGTTGTTTTGCCCACTCCGCCTTTGCCCGAGGTTACGACAATCGCTTCTCCCATGGAGGCTACACCCCTTTAAAAACATTTAAACCCTGACGTAATTTGACTATATTATGAATTTTGTCGATTTGCATAGCACCGCTCGATAGATAGGCAAATTCCATGCTGCTTTCCCGGGTTTCCCATTCATCCGGTGGGCGGCTGATAACGTCAGCAATCCGCAATTGTGTAGGCGACAGCAAGGATGCGGCAATAATGGATTCCTGATTGCCGCCGACCCCGGCATGAGCCATGCCACGCAGTGCTCCAAGAATATAAATATCACCCGTGCAGGTAACCGACCCTCCGGGATTCACATCACCCAGGAACAACAGATTCCCTTCATGGTGCAGGACCTGTCCGGAACGAATCATTCCGCTGACCATAAACAGGGCATCAGTGTCCTTGCCGCCTGGTTCTTCCAAGGCTTCTATGGAACGGATCAGCAGATTCCCCTGGCTCTTCAGAATGTCCAGCACAGCTTCTTTCTCTTCTTCGGACACAGACCGGCTGCCCAGTTTAATGTCCACATGCACAATCGGTCCGGTCAATATATTCTGATGGCTGTGCTCCAGCTTATAGCGAAGCTCGCTTAAGAGATCTTCAAAGGGGCACTTGTCGTCTAGCAGGAATACCAGGCCATCCTTGATGCCCTTTATCCTTACATGCTTGGATTGTACTGTCATTTGCCTGTCCCCCCATTCTCATTCATTCGTGCCGGGCCAGGCAAATTCCTTCTTTCCCATGTAAGAAAATGCAGTCCGGCTTTATGCAGCCTCTTCCTTGTGTGTCTCTTTCTTCAGCCGTTCAATCTGCTTGCGGAGAGGCACGTAGAGGAGCAGGGCAGCAGCAAAATGAAATAACATGGTAGGCAGCATGTGATGCAGCAATGCCCAGTTATAAGGAACCTGGCTTAAATTAAATACGCTATAAATGGCAAAAAGCACACTGTCTTCAAGCAGACTGCCCAGCAGGACTACCGTCATCATCAGCGGCAGCGGCGCACGCGGCAGCTGGAATATTAAGCCGATCAAATAAGCTGACACTCCCATTGCGAAGGAATGGGCACCGAGAATCCGGCCATAAAATACGACATCATGCAGCATCCCAAAGCTCAAGCCCAAGATCAGAGCTGTATGGCGGTGATGATATACCGTTACAAACAGAATCACAATAAATACAAGATTCGGAATAATCCGCATTTCCCAGGCATTCGGGAGCAGCCAGGGCATAATCGTGCCTTCCAGCATAAACAAGACAATTAACAATAGAATTAGGACGGATCTGCGCATCTTCACTATTCGGCACGCTCCTGCGTAAAGACAACAAACAGTTCCTTCCAATCCTGAAATCCCGCCGCAGGTTTGATGATTGCCGTTGAGGTCAACCCGTATTCCCCCACCTTAATACTTTCGACTGTTCCGATGATCATCCCGCGCGGGTAGACTCCCCCAATACCCGAGGATATAATCTTATCCTTCACGGCTATCGGATCTCCTACCGGTATTTTGTTCATCATCAGCATGCCGGATTGCTGGTCATAGGATTCAATCATTCCGAAGGTCTTCCCTTCCTTGTTGAAGACGGTCGCTGCAATCGGCGGCTGGGAGTTCGGATCATTTACATCCATCATGGTCATCAGCTTCACGGTAGAGGTGAAGTTGCTTACCTGGCTGATTACCCCAACCAATCCCTCTACGGAGGTCACGGACATATTCAGTTTAATTCCGTCCTTGGCTCCAAGGTCAATAACCAGTGTGTTGTTGCTCGGCTCGGTCGTCAAGCTGACGACGTTTGCAATCCGGTAGTCATAATTGTACAAATTCTTCTGGGCATTCGTAAACTTAAGATCGATTTGATATTGATCGTATTGTGCCTTGATGAAATTATACTGAGTCTTTTCGCGCGCATACTGGGCCGCGAGGATTTTGAGCCGCTCATTCTCTTCAGCCATCTCATGCAGATTACCGATATCTTGGAACAAGCCCGCTACATATCCAGCGGGCTTGTAGAACAGGTTCTGCACGAAACCGGTCGTATCTCTCAGGAAATTCTCCGGCCAGGACAAGGATTTTCTGGTCCCCAGGCTGAAACCCATGACAACAATAAACATGACCAAGGCAATGAGTAATATGAACAAACGTTTATTATTAAATAGCTTAAACAGTTTCAACACCCTCTAACAAACGTATTTCTCCCATATCAGGGGTTGACGTTCACAGACAAGCCAGGTTCTAACGCTTGGAGCGGAGACTGGAGCCGGTGCGGCTTTTGAAGAGATGAATATTCTCCAGCGCTTTCCCTGTTCCAATGGCAACACAATCCAGCGGATTCTCAGCGACGATCACAGGCATCCCGGTCTCGCGGGCCAGCAGCTTATCCAAATTGCGCAGAAGGGCGCCGCCGCCGGTAAGAACAATTCCCCGGTCCATAATGTCGGCTGCCAGCTCCGGAGGGCATTTCTCCAGCGTGACCTTCACAGCTTCCACAATGGCATTAACAGTATCTGATAACGCTTCACAAATCTCATCTGAGGTAATAGTCAGGGTCTTTGGCAATCCGGTTACAAGATCACGTCCACGAATCTCCATCGTTTCTGTCTTCTCCAGCGGCAGGGCAGAACCCACATCCATTTTGAGCTGCTCCGAGGTACGCTCCCCGATCATGAGATTATATTGGCGTTTGATATATTGAATGATGGACTCATCTGCTTCGTCCCCGGCAACCCGCACCGAACGGCTGGTTACGATACCGCCAAGGGAAATAACAGCTACTTCGGTCGTACCGCCGCCGATATCAACGACCATACTGCCGGTCGGTTCCCATACCGGCAGGTCTGCACCAATGGCAGCCGCAAAAGGCTCCTCGATAATATAAGCCTCACGTGCGCCGGCCTGCTTGGTAGCGTCCTCCACAGCACGCTGTTCCACAGCAGTGATGCCGGATGGCACACACACCATCACATTCGGATGACGCTGGAACATCGAACGCTGCTTCTGCGCCTGACGGATGAAATATTTAATCATAGTTGCCGTCGTATCGAAATCAGCAATAACTCCGTCCTTCATTGGACGAATGGCACGGATATTTCCCGGCGTACGGCCGATCATTTTTTTGGCAGATTCGCCTACCGCTTCAATCGTCTTGGTATCTGTATTAATGGCCACAACGGAAGGTTCTCTGACAACAATCCCCTTGCCGCGTACATAGACGAGCGTATTCGCTGTCCCCAGGTCAATTCCTAAATCTTTCGTAAAACCACCTAACATGCTTGTATTCTCCTTTTCCTTGTATATCTAGCCAATTGTATTACATAAATCCTTTTTCCTTCAAACTTATAAATCTGCTGTCTCCAATGATCAGGTGATCCAGCACATCGATTCCGACAATCTCCCCGGCCTGAAGCAGTCTTGAGGTTAAAGAGATGTCTTCCGGACTGGGCGTAGGATCACCGCTCGGATGATTATGTGCGCATATGATAGCTGCGCTGCTGCATTTCATAGCGGCCCTGAACACCTCGCGGGGATGCACGATGGAGGCGTTAAGGCTGCCCATGGATAATGTCTCCTGCGCAATAACATGATTCTTCGTATTCAGAAAAAGGCAGACAAAATGCTCTTTCTGCAAGTAACGCAGCTGCTCGGTCAATATCTCCGCCGCATCCTGTGGACTGCGGATGATGACCGGCTCGGTCAGCCGGGAGTTTGCCATTCGTCTTCCCAGCTCAATGCCAGCTTTGAGTTGCACGGCCTTGGCAGGGCCGATGCCTTTGATATTCGTCAGTTCTTCAATGCTTAGGTCCGCCAGCCCGCGAAGACTGCCTGCCACCCCCAGCATCCGCTGGGCAATATGAATAGCCGATTCCGCCCGCGTACCTGTACGCAGCAGAATGGCCAGCAGCTCCGCTTGGCTTAATGATTCCGCCCCATAATGCATCATGCGCTCTCGTGGTCGTTCTTCATGGGGGAGGTCCCGCAGCATAAATGATTGCGACTCCATCCCTATCCCTCTTTCCTAATAGATCCCCTGCCGGCCCAGCACCGAGATGCCAAAACCCGACAGCATCTCCCCAAGCAGCGACAACGGCAATCCGACCACGTTGAAATAACACCCCTCAATCCGTTCCACCAGGGTGGCGCCCAGCCCTTGAATCGCATAGGAACCCGCCTTGTCGGCAGGCTCTCCGGTCGCTATGTAAGCGGAGATTTCATCCATGCTCATCGCTCTCATGGTTACAGAGGTTACCCGGTGCTCCACCACGGTCTTCCCTTCCGGCAGTCCAATGCAGGCTACTCCGGTGTATACCTGGTGTGTCCGGCCCTGCAGCAGCTGCAGCATGTCTCTGCTGTCCTGCGTGTCCGCCGGCTTGCCGAGCACTTGGTTTCCCAGCACCACAATCGTATCGCTGCCGACAATAACGGCAGCACGTTCTCCGGCAGAAGGCCGCACAGCCTCCGCTTTGCGGAGCGCAAGGCTGCGAACAATTTCTGCGGGCGTTAAGCCTGGCGGCGTGCTCTCGTCAGCATCGCTTGAGATGACTTCGAAGGGCAAGCCCAGAAGAGATAACAGCTCCCGGCGGCGCGGTGAACCCGAAGCAAGAATAATCATTCGTGAGTTGTCATGCTCCACTGTATACTCGTCCCTTCTCAGTAAACATCGAAAGCTACAGTCTCCGGTAGAGCCAAAGGGCTGTTATGATACCGGCAAGACTGAGCAAGCACAGTTTCAAATGAATAGTGATGTCATAGGTTATGATGTCCAAATCGGCTTGCGGCGACCATTTGAGTACAGTCGAGGCTGTAAGAAAAGACAGACCTTTTACAGGTTCCAGCAGTTTGGCGATCCACGCCCCGGCCAGCCAGCCCAGAATAAGAAATAACAGCAGTATTCCCACATTTTTCTTCTTCATCTAAGTCTTCCCTCGCCATTTTTTGACACCCTAATTATTATACGGTGAAACGGGGTTCAACACAAACGCAAAATCAGGTACGGAAATGATTACCACTCTCCGGCAAGTATAGACTGATGTAAAGCCAGCCGGCTGCAATGGCAGACCCCTTACACTATCTGAGCCCGGAGGCATTGGAAACAGATTTTTTATGAATATTTTACCTTTCAAAAATAACAGCAATCCCCTGCCCGGCAGACAGCCAAAACAGGGGATTGCTGTGTCTAGTATTTATGAATGGAGACGTTCAGGACAAGGCGGAGAGCAGGCCTTTCTGAGTGGTGAGAAAACTCATCATCGCCTCCTGCACCTCCCACAGCAAAGCCTGAGCCTGGTTCTTATTATACTCATTCAATGCGGAAATCCCCCGGCTCATTGATTTCTCCAAACTGGCACAGAGCTTCTGCGCTGCAGCCGGCAATCCCGGCTCCATTGCTTTGACTGCTTCGTTCCACTGCATGTGCAGATTACTGACCTCAGTAGTGTCCACCGCTTCACCCGGTCCGCTTAATTCGGACGCAGACAGCCTGCTTAGCTCGCCGAGCAGCTTCCCGCTGGCGGCGAAGTAGCTGTCTATGGTCTCAGCCGAGCCTGCAAAGGCGGCCTGCTCCGCAGCAGGGAGCGAGACCTCCCTGACGTACAGCTCGATTCCCTGGTTCTTGAGGCCGCTGCTGAGCAGCTTGGCCTGTTCGCGGTCAGGCGACATACCGGCGTACACCCGGTTGCCATCCGCCGGATCAAGTCCGGCGGCCAGTCCGGCGGCCAGCAGTTCCTGCCTGGCCTGCTCCGCTCCCGCAGGAGAGCTGAACACACCGTACTGCAGCAGGTAATAGGTCTGTGCTGCAACCTTCACCGGAATACGGTTCATCCCCGCATTCCCGCCTGCGTCCGGCGGCAGGACAGCGCCAGTGTCCGTCACGCTCTGTACGGCTGGCGAGGTCACACTTGGAGTATTATTGCCTCCCGCGAGGCTTCCACCGCCAATCAATGACAGCGCCGCATATCCAAGCAGGATACCGGTCCCGAGAGCTCCGGCGATGGAAAGTGCGAGCTTCCACCAATGGGAAGGACGCCGGGCATGGTAGGAGCCGCCATAACTGCCCCCACGAAGCGGGTTATCTTCATATTGCCCGTATTCAGCGGACCACTCCGGACCATGGCTGCGTTTTTCCGGCCAATCTTTATAGTCCTCAGCCGGAGCATGAGGGTAACGCGGGGGCTGGTCCCATAGATCAGGCGGATGATCAGAGTGAAAGAAAAATTGCCTTGTATCCTCGCGTGTACTGATCTTGTCCTCCTGATCCTCCAGGTATAGCAAAGCTGAATCATACTCCTCCGGTTCCTTAGAAACCTCTTTGCGCTGGCTCTCTATGCCGGTGTCCGCCGGGCAGCGCTGCTGAAGCAGCTCCACTTCCCGCCGCTGCCCTGCTTCCGCGTAGTCCCTGGCAGTGCCCAGCCCAGACCCCGGCCTGCGGTTGAGCGGCTCAGTTCTTGTATTCCCGGTATCCGTGTCAAACTTGAACGTCATTCTTCCGTTACTCAACGCCCTCACACCTCACTGTCGTCTATTCTATAAGCAATATATGATAGACGAGAGAAAGATATGCTATTTTAATATAATTACACGAGACTAAGCACTTTGGCCTTCACGTTCTTCACCTCATAATGGTTAAGCAGCGTACGGTACGCACGGTCAGATATGAGGGAGACAAGCTCCGGGGTCTGCAGCAGCATGACTGTCTGCTCAGCGATACCCCTGGCGGTTCCGGCCAGCAGTATATCCCTGCCGTTCTCGCAGATTAATGCATCTGCGCCCCGCGGGCTGGTTACGACCGGAGTCCGGAGCGCCCACGCTTCCAGAATCTTCTTCTGGCCTCCGCAGCCTTCATCCAGACAAGCAATCACCGCCTTTGCCCGGCGTATGTATTCCCCGGCAAGGCTGGTATCCTCAATAATCTTCACGGAGGAGTCCGTCTTGAAGAGGGCCTGGATTGCAGAATCTACAGAACTGCCCACAATGTAGCATTGAACATCTGGGACCTCGGCCCGGATCAGCGGGTAAACCTTCTTATGGAATAATAAGGCTGCATTCCGGCCCTGTACGTTATGCATATCCCAGTGAAGCATGATTCCGTTCTCTTTGCAGACCGGCTCGTCATGCTGATATTCCTGCAGATCCACATAAGGCGGAACGACATGCACCTTACCGGCATCGGCAAAGGACAGCGCCTTAAATGACAGGGCATCCTGCTCGTTAGCCGTCAGCAGCAAGCCGGTCTTATTCATCAGCTTCCGCTCATCCCGCCGGGCCTTAGCCTCATTTAGTTTGTGGTAGGGATACCTGATCTTGCGCCGGACAGTCCCACCCTTCTCCACCGCCCTGCTCCAGGTCCGTTGGGCATCCGTAATAATGACCGCTTCAGGAAGCAGGGAAGAGATCATGTCAATACAATTGTTGAGAAATCTGCGGGAAATGAATACATGACTGTAGGTATGCCGGCTGCAGAGCTGCCTGATCTCAGTCCGCAGATCTTTACTGATGTCTTCAAAGGCAGCTATGGAGCGCAGCTTGTCCAGCGGCCTCAGCAGTGCAGTGCGGGGAGCCACTGCCTGTTCTACCCGGTGGACGGTAAGCGCGCAACCGGAATCCGCAACCCGTTCCCGCCCGCACTCACAACACTCAATAAGGTCGATATCAAATTTCTCCAATAGGATTTCAAGAAAACTTTCTGTCCGATGTTCTTCTTCCTTACTGCATTCTTTCCGGACTGAAAGGAACAGCATTCTTTCTCTCATGGCTCTGTCTCCTTGGTTATCTATGAAAAATTCAAACGGGGTGTGCAGACATATGCGCACAAAAAAAGCAAACGGATCACATTCCGCCGCTTTTTATGAACCTTTAGATGTAGATCAATAGTACCGCATTTCTATCCAAAAGATTGTCGATTTATGGGATAAAAAAATCTTTTTTTGAAATACGCAACAATTCAGACTAAACTAAGCAGCTTCTCACGCACACTTCCTGCCTCGTAATTGGCCAGCAGCGTCTCATAAGCACGGTCTGCCAGTACTATTCCGCGTTCGTGATCATGAAGAAGCTGAATCACACTGTCAGCAAAGGTTACCGGATCATCAGCGATCAGTATGTTCCGCGAATGCTCATAGAGCAAGCCTTCCGCTCCTTTCGTGCTTGAGACTACAGGCGTCTTCAGCGCCCAGGCCTCTAGAATCTTCAGCCGGGTTCCGCTTCCTTCCCGCAAGGGAGCGATGACGACCTTCGCTTTGCGCACGTAATCCGCAACACTGTCCACATAACCGGTGATCACTATTGAGGGATCTTTTTCTGCCAGCGCCGCGACCTCAGGGTGCACATCCCGGCCCACAATATACCACTTGATCTCCGGAACCTTGGCCATAATGAGTGGATAAATCTCGCGGTTGAAGTAGGAGGCTGCGTTAATATTCGGAAAGTAGTTCATATTACCCGGTAAAATGATCCAATTCTCTTTGGAGATGCCCGTATTCGCCGGATAGTCTTCGATACGGATAAAGTTGGGGATCACATGGACTTTATGCGAATTTTGGCTGGAAAGCGATTTGAACGCCAGGCCGTCCTGCTCCGAGGTGGTCAGCAGCAAATTTGTTTTGTCCATCAGCTTGAGTTCGTCCCTCTTCGTCCAACCCGCATTGAGGGTATAGAACAGCTTGGCAAGTCCCTTTTTCTTGGCTGCCAGCTGTGCGGACAAGCCGCTCTCAAAATTGTGGGCATCCGTGATGATCACGGTACCCGGCAATACCTCTCGAACAATGTCAATGCAGCTTCCCAGCAGGCTGTGAGAAATAAAAACATGGCCGTAGCTGTTCTGGCGGCACAGTTCCCCGATCTTGCCGCGCATATCTACATCCACATGGCTCATGTAGGAGCTGTTGCGCCTTTTATATAAGGAGCGTAGCATGGCTTTGCGGTAATTCACTGTTCGTTCGACCTCGTGAACTGCAAGCCCCGGCGCCTCATTTTTGTCATCTCCAGGTCTTGAATTACGGTAAGTAAGCAGATCCACATCATATTTGTCCAGCAAAATATTCAGGATATTGCCAGTTCTCAGCTTGCCTCCGCTATCCTGCGGAAAAGGATTCTCCGCAGATATGAATAGCAATTTCTCCCTCATTGTCTTCGTCTCCTACTCTCAAATGGTCTATATCTATGCTGCGTTGTAAAGTGCATAGCATATATTACCCCAAACTTCATGGCGGTTTTGTCGTTTTATGTATTTTTCAAAAATAATTTTCAAAAAATGTATTTCCAAAGCGTATTCAAAACTAAATGAACGCTTGTCACATAATAAAGAAGAAATGGCACAGGACTCTTTAATGCAAAGAGTGCTGTGCCATTTCGATGTGAATTCTGTTAGCTTGCAGGCCCCGGCTCAGTGCTTCTTCAGTCCCTCTGCCAGTGCATACCCAACCTTCCAAATGTCTCCCGCGCCCATGGTAATCACAAGATCACCCGGAGCAATCCGGCCCTGCAAATCGGCTAGTACGGCCTCTTTGGTGGGCAGATGCCTTGCGTTGGCATTGCTGTTCTGTACGATTAATTCCACCAGCTTGGCAGAGCTGACACCTTCGATCTGCTTCTCTCCGGCCGGGGAATAAATATCAGTCAGAATCACCTCATCGGCTTCACTGAAAGCACGGCTGAAGGCATCCAGCAGGAAAAAAGTCCGCGTATAGCGCTGCGGCTGGAACACGGCAATAATCCGTTTGCCCGTGGCCTTGGCTGCGCTGATCGTAGCCTGGATTTCTGTAGGATGATGTGCATAATCATCAATGACCAGAATATCATTGGCCTCGCCGAGCACTTGAAACCGCCGTTTCGCACCGTGGAATTTCAGGATGGACTCCGCAATTGCCTGGAAGGGGATTCCAGACTTCAGGCAGGCAATGACTGCCGCCATCGAGTTGTAGAGATTGTATTTACCAGGGATGGACAGCTCGATGCGCCCCAATACCGCACTGCCGGAGTTCATGGTGTAGGCAACCTGCCGGTCGCCAAGCACAATGTCCGTTGCCGTGTAATCCGCAGAAGGCGAATGAATACCGTAGGTGATTACGCTGCCTTTGACTTCAGGCAGAAGTGAGGCTGCTGTCTCATCATCCGCACATACAATTGCCGTGCCGTCCTCACGCATCTGATTCATGAATTGTACATAGGCAGCCTTCAGGCGTCCGAAATCGCCTCCGTAATTCTCCAGGTGATCCGCTTCTATATTCGTCACAATTCCCAGCCAAGGATGGTACTGCAGGAAGGAGCCGTCGCTCTCATCCGCTTCGGCCACAACGAACTCCCCTTGTCCCGCCTTGGCATTCGTGCCGACATTCATAATTTCCCCGCCGATAATATAGGTGGGGTCCACTCCACACTCTTCCATAATCAGCGCGATCATAGAAGAGGTGGTGGTTTTGCCATGAGCACCCGCAATCGCTACACCTTTGCGCTCATTCAGCAGCCGGGCCAGCATCTGAGAGCGGTGCAAGACCGGAATGTTGAGCCGTTCTGCTTCTACCCATTCCACATTATCACTTGCCAGAGCCGTAGAGTATACGACAAGGTCTGCGCCTTTGACCTGCTCAGCCGTATGTCCGATATACACCTTGGCTCCTTTGGCTATTAATTTCTCGGTCAATTCCTGAGCCGCCACGTCGGAGCCCGTTACCGTATATCCCATTTCCAGCATTACCCGGGCAATCGCGCTCATGCCATAGCCGCCGATCCCTATAAAATGCACACGTTCAGTAGTATCCAACAGTTCGTCACCAGCCTTTTTCAGAATTGGGTTGCCGCAAAAGCGTACTGCGCACATCAGAAATCAAATACAGCGTTCCGGAGACGACCGCAAGGTCCTGCTCCGCTGTGATCGACTGCAGAAGCTGCAGCGCTTGGCCCCAATCATGTTCTACTTTGATTACCAAATTCTCTTTGGCATATTTCTCCCGCAGACGTTCTGCGATGGCCTGCAGATCTTCCGCGTCCATTTTCTTCCGGAAATCCGGTTCGGTCAGGATGAGCGTATCCACTATAGGCAGTATATGCTTGAAGTATGACTCATGATGCTTATTTGCCAGCATCCCCATGAGCAAATTTAATTTATCGTACTTGTAAAACTGGGGCAGGCTTTTGGCCAGACTCTCTGCACCTTCGGGATTATGCGCACCATCCAGCACAATTCGCGGAGAGGTGCTTACTTCCTCCAGACGTCCCGCCCAAAAAGTGCTGCGGAAGCCTTCCAGCACATCCTCGTCCTCCAGCATAAAAGCCATGTACTGACGCAGGACCTCCAGCGCCATCATCGCCCCGGCGCTATTACTAAGCTGATGCTCCCCTTTCATGGCAATGCCAAGCTCAAGGGAACGGAAAGGGCCCTTGAAGGTGAACGTCTGAAGGCCACCGCTGACCACGGCGCTGCCGTAGCTGAAATCTTCTCCGGCAAGATAGAGTGTGGATTTGCAGGCAGCCGCTTTGGCCTTAAGCACCGCTATGGCCTCCGGCTGGCTTACACAGCTGACCGCCGGAACACCGGGCTTGATGATCCCGGCTTTCTCCCCCGCAATCTCCTCCAGCGTATCACCCAGAACATCAGTATGATCGTGGCCGACATTTGTAATGATAGACACAATCGGGGTTACAATATTAGTTACATCCAGCCTTCCCCCAAGACCAGTCTCCCATACGACAACATCGGGATAGCAGACTTCCGCATAATAGAGAATGGCGAGAGCCGTAGCAACCTCGAACATTGTCGGAGAGCCCAACTCGCTCTGCGCAATCTCTTCTACCAGCGGACGAAGCTTGTTCGCAAGTTCTGTAAGGACATCCTCAGGAATGTCCGTTCCATTGTACTGAAAACGGTTCGTGAATTTGGTAATGTAGGGAGACGTGAAGGTTCCCACGCTATACCCGCTTCTGATCAGCACACTGGTCAAAAAAGCGCAGGTCGAGCCTTTGCCGTTCGTACCCGCCACATGAATGAACTTGAGTTTGCGCTGGGGCTGGCCCAGCTTCTCCATCAGCCGTTCAATCCGTTCGAGCCCCGGGCGGATGCCGAAAGGAATGAGGCCGTTAATCCAATCTACTGCTTCTGTATAAGAAGTTAAGGGAGCGGTTCCGCCGCTCCCGGTCCACTCGTCCATAGTCCCTTATCCCCTCAGCTCTGCGATGCGGGCCAGCACCTTTTCACGTTTGGCGGAATAATCCGCCTGCTTCGCCCGTTCCTCTTCGATGACTTTAGCCGGCGCTTTGGCAACAAAGCCCTGATTGCCAAGCTTCTTCTCAACACGCTCTACTTCGCTATTCAGTGTCTGCACTTCTTTTTCCAGACGGATAATTTCCTGCTCGATGTCAATCAGCCCGGCCAGCGGCAGCAGCAGCTCTGCTCCGGTAATCACAGCGGACATCACCTTATCCGGCGTATTCGGCTCAAGTCCGGCTTCGAAGGAAGAAGTGTTACAGAAGCGCCCGATGTAATTATCATTCTTGGCAATGATGCTCAAGGTCTCTTCACTGGCGGCTTTGATGATCAGCTCTACCTTTTTGCTCATCGGAACATTGACCTCAGCGCGGACATTGCGGACTGCACGGATCACATCCATCAGCAGACTCATTTCCGCCACAGCCTGCGGCTGCTCCAGTGCGGCTTCATACTTCGGCCACTCTGCCAGCGTAATGGTATCTCCCTCATGCGGCAGATGCTGCCAGATTTCCTCCGTAATGAACGGCATGAACGGATGAATCAGGCGCAGCGTACGGTCAAGCACATAGGCCAGCACCGATTGCGTCTTAGCTTTGGCAGCAGCGTCCTCTCCGTACAGTGTAAGCTTGGAGAACTCAATGTACCAGTCGCACAGATCATCCCAAATGAAGTTGTACAGGAGGCGGCCTGTCTCACCATACTCGTACGCGTCAATTAGACGCGTAATATCGCGAGAAGTTTCGTTCAGGCGGTGTAAAATCCAGCGGTCTGCTGTCGAAAGCTCACCGGTAATGTCAATATCTGCAAAGCTTACGCCCTCCAGATTCATCAGGGCAAAGCGTGAGGCATTCCATATTTTGTTGGCAAAATTACGCGCCTGCTCTACCTTCTCAATGCGGAACCGCAGATCCTGGCCGGCCGTGATGCCGGTGGAAATCATATAGCGCATGGCATCTGCGCCATACTGCTCGATAACATCCAGCGGATCAATCCCGTTGCCGAGCGACTTGGACATTTTGCGTCCTTCAGCGTCGCGGACCAGGCCATGGATCAGCACATCGGAGAACGGCTTCTTCTCTGTAAATTCAAGTGCGCTGAAGATCATCCGCGCTACCCAGAAGTAGATAATATCGTATCCGGTAACCAGAACATTGTTCGGGTAATACCGCTGATAATCGCTGCTGTTCTCATCCGGCCAGCCCAACGTTGCAAACGGCCACAGGTTGGAGCTGAACCAGGTGTCCAAAACATCTTCATCCTGTCTCAGATCGTCAAGGCCGCTGATTCTGCGGGCATCCTCTTCACTGTCTGCAACAAATACTTCCCCTGTGGATTCGGAGTACCAGGCCGGAATCCGGTGCCCCCACCACAGCTGGCGGGAGATGCACCAGTCGCGGATGTTCTCAATCCAGTTCAGATAGGTTTTCTCAAAACGTTCCGGTACGAAGTTGACGCCGCTGCCGTCTTTTTGGGCAGCAATCGCCTTCTCGGCCAAAGGCTGCATCTTTACGAACCACTGGGTGGACAGATAAGGCTCGACTACAGCACCGGAACGCTCGCTGTGTCCCACCTGGTGCACATGGTCCTCAATTGAAATCAGAACACCCTGTTCCTGAAGATCGGCGATGATATTCTTGCGGCATTCACTGCGGTCCTGGCCCTGATACGGACCGGCTTCCTCGTTCATGGTTCCGCTCTCGTCCATGACATTAATCTGCGGAAGGTTGTGGCGCAGACCTACTTCAAAATCGTTCGGATCATGGGCCGGGGTAATCTTAACCGCACCGCTGCCGAAATCCTTCTCTACATATTCATCGGCAATAACCGGAATCTCGCGGCCGATGATCGGCAGAATCAGGGTTTTGCCGATCAGATCCTGATAACGCTCATCCTCAGGATGCACCGCAACCGCCGTATCCCCCAGCATCGTTTCCGGACGTGTCGTGGCTACCGTAAGGAAGCCGCTGCCGTCCTTCAGCGGATAGCGCAGATGATACAGATGGCCGTTAACCTCTTTGTATTCCACCTCAATGTCCGACAAAGCTGTACGCGCAGCAGGGTCCCAGTTGATGATCCGCTTGCCGCGGTAGATCAGGCCTTTCTGGTACAATTCTACAAATACCTTGCGTACTGCCGCCGCCATCCCCTCATCAAAGGTAAACCGTTCACGTGAATAGTCAAGGGACAGGCCCATCTTAGCCCACTGCTCATGAATAGTCTCGGCATACTGGTCCTTCCAGGCCCATACCTGCTCCAGGAACTTCTCGCGTCCCAGGTCATGCCGGGAAATCCCCTGCTGGCGCAGCTTCTGCTCCACCTTCGTCTGCGTGGCAATGCCCGCATGGTCGGTTCCCGGCAGCCAAAGGGTATCGAAACCCTGCATCCGCTTTGTGCGGATCAGAATATCCTGCAGCGTGAAATCGAGCGCATGCCCAATGTGCAGCATCCCCGTTACATTCGGCGGAGGGATGACAATGCTATAAGGTTCTGCTTCCGGACGTTTGCCGGCTTCAAAGAAGCCATGCTCCATCCAGTAAGCGTACCATTTCTGTTCCGCCGCCTTCGGATCATATGTGGTCGGCATGTCGTTCTGTTTGCTGCCCGGCGTATCAGCTTGCACCGTATCCTGCATATCAGGCAGTTCAGCCGTTTTGTTCTTGTGATCAGCCATTGTTGAACCCTCCATTTGAATAGCATGTTATAAACACAAAAAGACCCTTCGTCTCAAAGGACGAAAGGTCATTCTTTCGCGGTACCACCTTTGTTTCGCGCTATACAAAATAAACCTCCGCCTCAGATCCATACGGTTCCAAAAGCTTAGCGCGACACTCATGCAGATAACGGCTGCGTCCGGCCACATCCTACCCTGGTTTTCATATGATGAATACAGGCTTAGAGGGGCGACTCCGGGGCGACTTCGGGGGCTGCATCCTGCGGAAGTTCACAGCAACTACAAATTCCGCTCTCTGAAGGGCTCACCGCCTACTCTTCCCGTTCCCAGTCTTTTGTTTTTACTTATTCCCATAATACATTCAGTACTATTCCTAGTCAACCAGCATACGCACAAGGAGCCGTATTTATACCATCCTTCAAGCGGACACTGCTTCTCCATGCTTTATTCCGGTACAAAACAAAAAAAAAGACCGGCCGCATCCGGCCGGACTTCTTATCCCATCATTCAGGGAATGTACAGGACCTGGCCTTCCTCCACGTTCTGTCCGGAGAGGCGGTTGTACATGACTAACTCCCTTGCGCTTAGCTGGTATTTCTCAGCAATCGTATCCAGCGTTTCTTCGCGCTGGACAATGCAGAGCCGAACCTTACGGAACAGCTCCGTACCGCCACGGCCTCCGATGAACCGGCTTTTCCATTCGGTATCATTGCCGGCATCCGGCGCTGCCGCCGGGACCGCAGCCTCCTGCTCCTGGGCATGCTGATTCTCTTGTTCTCTGTGGGCTCTGCTGGAGCTGAGCAGAGTAGAGTAAGTAAGAGGCTCCCGTTCCTCAGCCTTCTCTTCTTTTTTGCTGCCTAGCGCAATCTTCAGATCAGGCTTCTCTTCGGGCACCGGCTGGACGTCAGGCGCCGTAAAAAGCTCATTCTCATTGGCTGGCAGGGTTTCCGCAGCAGCTTCAGCAGGCGGGGTTGCCGCGTTCTCCACAGCCTCCGCCACAGCTTGCGGCTCCTCCTTATGCACAGCATGGATTTCCGCTTCCGGCTCACCGGACTCTGCCCCCAGCGCTTCCGTACTGCCTGAAATCCGGGCGGTTTCTGCAGGGTTCAAGTCGTTGGCTGCGAGAAAGTGGCTGGCAACCGGTTCCTGAGGAGCCTTATCCGCCTTCTGCGGGTGTGCGGTTGGTTCTGCGGCAGCATAGCCGGTTGGAGTATCGAGACTGTGGGTCCGCGCCTTGGGTTCCTTGTCCTTTTGCGGCGGTTGGGCCACTGCGGCGGGCCCGGTGTATACCGCTTCATCGGGAAACAGCGGATTCACTGCAGAAGCCGTAGTTTCTGCAGCAATGGCATCCGCTTGCTCATGAGCAGCGATATCCGTTGCTCCTTCACCGTAGGTCCATAGTGAATTCTCATAAAGCGCGTCATTCTCATGCTCATGCTTGGCAGCTGGAGCTTCCTGTCTCTGCTCTGCCTCTTCAGCAGTGTAAGCTACCGTGTACTCCTCCTGCTGCCAGGCCGGCTGGGTTTCACCGCTGCCGATTCCGCGCAGCGAAAGCACGCCGGTGATATTGACCGTGCGCATCGTAAGCAGGTCAATATCGAAATTCTCGATCTCCACCCCTATGTCATCAAGCGAGCTGACCCGTGTCAGCGGAACTGTGATTTCTACGGGAATCGCATGCTCCAGACGCTGGGTCCGGTCATCTTCTCCGCGGTAGAGCCCGGTTAGCAGCAGCTGGCCGTACAGCTCGGCACGATCCTCCCGCTGAATTACCTGAATGTCCGGGATCAGCTCAACCTCTTCCAGCTCAGCGATTCCCGGAAGTTCTGCAGGCAGATGAATGCGTTCATAAATATCAAACCGCAAGCCGTGGGACTGGTCAAACACGGGAAATGTCCTCCTTCTTGGCATAATCTAACCCTGAGACAAGCCCAGAGCATAAGCCCAAAATGTTACTCCCCTCATGTATATGCTTGAATCCTTAAGGCATGACAACTTTGGACTCAGCTTGTATGGAAGGAATTCGTGAACTTACCCGTCAATAACCATCCGGTTGTCGGGAATGCTATACTTCTGTGGAAGTCCCTCCCGCAAGGCAAGGGCCAGCGGATTTCCCGGAATCATGAGCTCAAGCACATCGGCAGGATGAAAGGCATCAGGCAGCCTTGGGGACACTGCACCCTTGCGGCAGCTTCTGTCTGCACTATAGTTGCGCCGTCTCTGATGCAGCGCGGCCGCTTCGTGGTACGCCATCAGTGTGCCCGCTGCCATTCCGTCCAGCGAACGGTTCTGCGCAGCCCAGCTTCGCGCCTGCTTCCCGGTGCGCACCCGAAGCTCATCGTCTCCCAGCAGTTGTTCAAGCTGCTTTGCCAAAGCCGCGCAGTCCTCTGGCGGAACGACAAATCCCGTCACACCCTGCTGCACCATTTCCGGCATCCCTGCCGTTCCGGCCACAATCGGCGCGATCCCGGCAAGCTGGGCCTCCGTCACTGAAAAAGGCTGTGTGTCCTGCAGGCTGGGCTGCACATAAATGTCGGCAGCGGTCAGCGCAGCCGGGATATTGTCTATTTTGCCGGTAAAAAATACCCGTTCCTGAATCCCCAGCACCCGTGCCTGCTCCTGTAATTCTTCCGTAAGGCTGCCAATTCCGGCAATCGCACATACCCAGTCGCGGCGGCTGTGCTGCAGAATTCCCAGAGCGCCTATCAGCACATGCACCCCTTTGATATATTCAAGACGTCCGGCGTACATAATCACTTTAAGCCCGTCTGCGAACTTCAGCGGGGCAGGCATTACCGCCTTGGCATCGTACTGCTTCACATCCATTCCATACGGCAGTGTGTGAATCGCCGCTCCCCCTGCATCCTCCCGGTTCACCAGCTGCCCAATCCAGTTCGAAGAAACCAGAATCAGGTCAGAGGATTGAACGCCCATCCCCTCCAGGCGGCGGAAATACCGCCAGATGGCCCGTTTCTCATATTCTTTGCGGGTAAGCTCCGGTTCAATCCCCTTATATTCGAAGTAGGATTCATAAGCCAGCGCCCCGTGAAAGCTTGCTACCAGCGGTTTCCGCACCTTCATAATCCGCCGGATGGCATAGGCCGAGATCGGGTCCTGCGCATGGATCACATCATACTTCTCCAGGCCGAGAACTGCGGCCCCCCCCTCAAAGACGTAACGGCCAAGCTCAAAGCTGAAAATCCCATGCTCCAGGTGCAGATGGGGAAACCGGCTGATATCGAGCTGAGGCAGCAGCGAGTTGTATAGGACTTTTTTATCAAAGGAAATTCCTTGATCCAGCAGGTAGAGCGTATGATCTTCCGCCCGGGAACCCATCAGCGTCACTTCATGCCCTTGTTCACTCAGCTTGTCAGCCAACTGCTTCATATACGTCCAGATCCCGCCCATATTCGTAAGTCCCCAGTAGGTGACCAGCAGTATCTTCATCAACCTCTCACCCCGGCTCTGAAAAATAAAATGAACAAAGTATTATATGAACAGAAGCCGCGTCCAGACATGGATAAATGATAAACTTTCCAAAATATCTTTTTATCACGGCCCAAAATTTTCAGGTATAATCGGTATAACTCCTGAAAGGAAGTCAACTGTGATGTCCAAAGCAAGGCTGTTTGACCTTTCTCTGTTTGCTGGCTCTCTGGCCATAGCCTTCGGCGCGAGGCACGCTGTGGTGCTGGACCCTGCTTATCTCAAAGCTCTCATTCTCTGCTGGGCTTTCTCCAGTTTTTATTTTCAACTGCGCATTGTTACCCGAAGCGGCAACTCCACGATAGATTATGCGATCAGCTATACTTCATCTTTTGGTATATTTGCAGGACCCCTGGGTACTTTTTGGTTAGAGGTGCTCTACCGGTTCACTGTGTTTTTCTATAAAAAGAAAACGAAAACCGCGGACCCCGGAGAATTCCTGGATACCCTTTACAATATTGGTTCCTTTACGCTAGGCGGTTCTGCCGGGTATTACCTGTACACTCTGCTCTATCCGTATGCCGCAAAACTTCCGCTCGGCTACTGGCTGCTGTTTTTCCTTGTAGTCTGTGTGACGACATTCCTGTCATCCGGTTTCCTGGTGATTACCTGTGCCCTGTCCGGTGACATTACCACCCGCAAAGAGGCCATGAACCTGCTGCTGCACAGCAGAAATCTGCTGGATTTCAGTAAGGTGGCCCTGTCCAATGCCCTGCTCCTGCGCCTGCTGCAGATGGGAAAATGGGAAATGCTGATCGCCCTCTTCCTGCTGAACTACATCGTCAGCATCTCCTTTTATTCCAAATCGCAAAGCGCCAGGCATAAATTTGAACGGGACAAGTTCGAGCAGATGGCCTACCGTGACTTTTTGACCGGCACCTTCAACCGCGCCCATATGGACAAAATGATGAAGGAGCTGAATCACAGCGGGGAACATATCGGCATCCTCGTGGCGGACATCGACCGCTTCAAAAAAATCAATGATACCTATAACCACGCCGTCGGCGACCGGGTGATCACCCACTTTGCCCATACGCTGCAGGCACACATGCAGGATGAGGATATTTTGTTCCGCAGCGGCGGCGAAGAATTTACTATGTTCCTGAGACACAAATCCTTCGGAGAGTGCCGCACGCAGATTCAGGGAATTCTGGATACCATTGCCGGGCACAGCACCACCGCCGAGTATGAGGACCAGTGGATTAATGTTGTATATACGGCTTCTTTTGGACTCTATTATTACCAAGCAGCCCCCGGACAGAAGACCTCTATGGAAAAAGCATATGTCTATGCAGACCAGCTGCTGCTGGAATCCAAGAAGCTTGGCCGCAACCGGCTTAGGTATACAAATGAGCTGGAAGTTTGAGTGGGCAAAAGCATGTGTGGGAGCATGTATGGACAATTGCATAGCTGGAAGCATGCGTGGATAATTGCTTAGCTGGAAGCATGCGTGGACAATTGCTTAGCTGGAAGCATGCGTGGACAATTGCTTAGCTGGAAGCATGCGTGGACAATTGCTTAGCTGTGGTACAAAGGCTGCGCTGTCCTATGAAGGACGCGCAGCCTTTGGAGTGTTCAGTAGGGGAGGGCCGGGATACACCGTAGTTCCGCGAGCCGGGTGAGCCTGTGCTTCTCCCGGCTCTTGGGGCCGCAGTTGGACAGGGCTGGACTGCGGTGGACTGCGTAGCACAAGTGTCCAAGTGGAAAAAGTATCTTAAATTATACAACTCCCGCCCTCCGATGGATGCTAGTTGGAAAAAGTACATTTAATCTGGCCGCTTCTACCAATTACAGCAGAATTGGCTTAAATTAAGTGTCCTAATTCCCACTATTCCCTGTAGTGGGGGCATTTGAGGCCATTTAAGTGTACTAATTCCACCTCGCATCCTGGGGAAAGAAGCATAGTGACAGCTCTACGGCATGACTGAATGCCGGGATAGCAACAGCTCTGTGGCGGTGATTGATTGCCAGCATAGCGGCAACTCTGCGGCATGACTGAATGCCAGCATAGCGGCAACTCTGCGGCATGACTGAATGCCAGCATAGCGGCAACTCTGCGGCATGACTGAATGCCAGCATAGCGGCAACTCTGCGGCATGACTGAATGCCAGCATAGCGGCAACTCTGCGGCATGACTGAATGCCAGCATAGCGGCAACTCTGCGGCATGACTGAATGAGCGTTTGCGGAGCCCCCAAATCTGCAAACGTCGCAGCCTCGCACACGTTGCAGATTTTGCAGTTGTTGTGGTCGTTCCAGTCGTTGCGGACATGGCACCCGCGTTCTTCACCTACAGTTCGGAGGCGTTAAAGGTATCTCCGCCTTCAATGGTGCCGGAATTGAAGCCTTTGTAGAACCAGCGCTTGCGCTGCTCTGAAGTGCCGTGGGTGAAGCTGTCCGGCACCGCATATCCTTGCGCCTGCTTCTGGATCGTATCATCGCCGACCGCACTTGCCGCCGTTAGCGCCTCTTCCAGATCGCCCTCCTCCAGCAGATTCATCCCCTGGGCGTGTTTGGCCCAGACACCGGCCAGATAATCGGCCTGAAGCTCAAAACGCACTTGGTATTTATTGTATTCAGTTTCGCTCAGGCTCTGGCGGAGCGAATCCAGTTTCTTTGTGGTGCCGAGCAGCGTCTGCACGTGATGCCCCACCTCGTGGGCAACGACATAAGCCATGGCAAAATCCCCCGGAGCCTGGAACCGCTGCTGCAGCTCGTCATAAAAGCTGAGATCGATGTACAGCTTGGCATCCCCCGGACAATAAAACGGCCCCACCGCCGACGTTGCCGTCCCGCAGGCCGAATCCACACTGCCGGTGTAGAGCACAAGCGTCGGGTCTTGATAGGCCATCCCTTCTTCCTGAAAAACCTCAGACCACACATCCTCCGTATCTGCCAGCACAACGGATACAAAGTCGGCCAGTTCCTTCTCCTGTGCCGTCTGCTCATAAGGTGCCGAGGAATTGGTCCCCCCGGTCGTGATTCCTCCAAGAATATCTCCAATATTTCCGCCGCTCAGCAGCGTGACAATCACCACAATAATAATTCCGCTTATTCCGCCGCCGATCAGCTTCCCTCCGCCGCCCATGCCCCGGCGGTCCTCCACATTTGAGCTGCCTCTTCTTCCCTGCCACTTCATGTGTAACCCCCCAGTCATATTTACAATTTATTAAGCGATTGGTCTGTAAAGGCTAACCTGTTAAAAATTGATGAAATCCGTGCTAATGCTAATAATCTCAAGTCAGGCAGCATTCTAAAGAAAAAAGTACTAAATACATCAGTATTGATTAAAAGACATTTCCAATTAGCATTCCGGATAGTTCCGGAACTATTCTATTAGTTTCCATTTCAGCAGCAGCTTGTCCCAAAACTAGCCGAAAAACTCAACTGTCTATTAGTGTTATACCCAAAATTTCTTAGCTTGCTTGTCTTCACAGCGTCCAGTTTCTTACAAGTCCTTAGTTATGCCTGCCGTCCCGGGAAAATTGCTTATGTTTTCCACTTCAGGGTGTCACCTTTATGGACTGCCGGGAATATACTGTCTCATTGCTTTATTCAGGGAAATGAACTCCCCCATGAGAAAGGATGCGATAACATGACCCGCATGGATCCAGTGTATCAAACTCTGAAAGTGATGGAACAAGAGCAACAGCCAGAGTTCCGGCAACTAGGTATGGACCCCAGAGATTTCAGGACGGTGCTTAAGCATATTCATGAGGCAGGATATGCGGACGCTAGCGGGCTGACCCCAGCAGGCCAAGAGTACATCCAGGCCTATGAACGCAGACATCAGTCCAATCCGGACGTCGCCCGGCGGGGTCTGGGATAATCCGGGTATACCCAAAATCAGCAATTCAGCCACCCTAGGAATAAAACGGCTGCCGCCGTCCTTTACTGGACAGTGCAGCCGTTTTCCGCTTCACTTCCTCCAACTCCACCATTATCCTACTCTGAAGTTATACTCTCATTTCCTCCTGCAAATGAAGCCACAGGTCCACCATGGTATTCCCTTATTTGTCCTCAGCTTTTTCACCTTATTCATATCAGACAGAAAGCATAGCTTCCTAAATAAAAACACCCCCACAAGACAGTGCCGAAATGCAGCCTTGTGGGGGTGTTGTAATGGAATTGGCAATCCGGCCAGGCGAAGGAAACCACCTGAAGCCCGGCTTCTGATTATCTAAAAGTCACCGTCAGCGGATTTACACCTGCGGCGCTCCTCCCAGCTGTATCCGTAAACGCAGCATATCCTCCGGCCAGGGGTCAGCTATTTCAAGCTGCTCCCTGGTCCATGGATGGCTGAACGCCAGCAGTTCGCCATGCAGTGCCTGGCGGCCCGGACCAATGGAACCGGCGGGACCGGACCTGGCAGGAACAGTCCCGCTGCCGCCGGGGCTATCCTGATCCATGCGTCCTGCGCCGGTGCTCCAGGCAGACTCACTAACCGCGGTCCCGCCGGAATGAGAACGCTGGCCCGCAGCACTCCACGGCGGGCCGCCGTATAGAGCATCCCCATACAGCGGATGGCCCAGGTGGCTGAGATGGACGCGGATCTGGTGCGTCCGCCCGGTCTCCAGCTGCACCTTCAGCACAGTGCTGCCTCGAAGGACCTCGCGGCCCATTATCCGCGTCACCGCAGCCTGCCCGCCCGGCGAGACCCGCCGGCGTGCCGCATGATGGCGGTCGCGGCCAATAGGCACATCGATCAGCTTCAGCTCGGGCGGCACGGTGCCTTTTACGATCGCCGCATACAGTCTTGAGACGGCTTTGGCCCGCATATCCTCGTCGAGTGCAAGCTGCGCATACTCATTCTTCGCGTACAGGACCGGGCCTGTTGTATCCTTGTCCAGACGGTGGATATGGCGTACCGCGATGCCGCTGCCGGCGGCGGCATAATGGGCAGCAACCACATGATCAAGTGTGACCTCATTCCCGCTGCCATCCGGATGGACTGCCATGCCCGCAGGCTTATGGGCAACGAGACAGAAATCATCCTCGAACAGCACCTCAAGCGCCTGCCAGGCCGGCTCGATGCCAGCCTCGCGGTAAGGGAACAGCGCCAGCCGCAGCCGGTCTCCCTTCCACTGAATACCGCCTTCACGGCGCAGCCGCGCATGGAGCTTGGCAGGCATTCCCACGGTAGCAAGCAGCCACTTGTCAATGGCCGCTTCCGGCTCACCGGCGGCGGTAATTACCCGGCCGGGCATAACCTCCAGCCATTCCCCACGGCGGCTCCAGGACCCGCCTCCAGTCACGGACAACGGCTCCTTCGCGGCCGTCACAGGGATTTTAAGGCCTGGTAATGGGCCTCCAGCGTAACATCTATATCCTGCTCGCTGTGTGCGGCAGAGACGAACATGCCTTCAAACTGCGAAGGCGGGACGCTGATGCCCTGGTCAAGCATTTTACCGAAGTACGCACGAAAGTGGTTTAAGTTACTGGCTTTAGCCGTATCGTAATTAGTCACCGGACCTTCGGTGAAGAATGGGCAGACCATGGAGCCCACCCGGTTGATGGTCAGCGGAATACCTGTATCAGCCGCGTTGCGCTGAAGTCCTGCTTCCAGGCGCGCCCCGAGGGTTTCCAGACGGTCATACACTTCAGGGGTCAGGAGATTCAGCGTAGTCAGCCCCGCCGCCATTGCCAGCGGATTCCCGCTGAGCGTCCCCGCCTGATAGATCGGTCCGGTTGGGGCAATCTGCTCCATAATCTCTCTTTTGCCGCCATAGGCACCTACCGGAAGACCTCCGCCGATCACTTTGCCGAAGCAGGTCAGGTCCGGCTCCATGCCGAACAGTCCTTGAGCACAGCCACGGTTCACACGGAACCCGGTCATCACCTCGTCAAAAATGAGCAGCGCACCATAACCCGTAGTCACCTTCCGCAACCCCTCCAGAAATCCAGGAAGCGGCGGCACAACGCCCATATTCCCGGCAATCGGCTCTACAATTACAGCGGCAATCTCGTTGCCAAAGCGTTCGAAGGCGATTTTGACCCCTTCCAAATCGTTGTAAGGCACAGTAATCGTATTCACTGCCACGCCTTCAGGCACGCCGGGGCTATCGGGCAGACCGAGAGTCGCTACACCCGAACCGGCTTTGATCAGCAGACTGTCGGCATGGCCGTGGTAGGAGCCCTCGAACTTGAGGATTTTGCTGCGTCCGGTATACCCCCGGGCCAGGCGGATTGCACTCATCGTAGCTTCCGTACCGGAATTAACCATGCGCACGATATCCACCGAATGAACGCGGCCGGTGACGGTTTTGGCCATCTCCGTTTCCAGCAGTGTCGGCGCGCCGAAGCTTGTCCCTTTGACGGCGGTCTCCTGCAGTGCCTTGACCACCTCAGGGTGGGCATGGCCCATAATCAGAGGCCCCCATGAGCAGACGTAGTCGATAAAGCTGTTGCCATCGATATCGTAAATGTGCGAACCCGCGCCATGATCCACGTATAACGGTGTCAAACCCACGGATTTGAACGCCCGGACCGGACTGTTCACCCCGCCGGGGATATACTGCTTCGCTTCTTCAAAAGCCTTGCGGGAAGCCTCTTCCCGCCGCGCCAAAGGCAAATTGCTCATGGTCACCACTCCTGTTCTATTCATATCGTTGGCTTGTACCTGCAATGCTAACCGGAGCAGGCAAAAACCTTCTCCGGCTATAGCATAGCTGATGCTCACCAGTTCGAAAAACATGCTCCAACTTCTGCCCGGCCGGCATTCAGCCGTTTATCCGCGCAGCCAGCGGGCTGCATCTTTGGCAAAATAGGTAATAATAATGTCCGCACCAGCGCGCTTCATCCCGGTCAGCATCTCCAGCACGACAGCCTTTTCGTCGATCCAGCCTTGCAGGGCTGCGGCCTTGACCATCGAATACTCCCCGCTCACATTATAGGCAACCAGCGGCAGATCAAATTGGTCGCGGATCGTACGGATGACATCCAGATAGGCCAGCGCCGGTTTTACCATTAGCATATCCGCACCTTCCAGCACATCGGAATCCGCTTCACGGATAGCTTCGCGCAGGTTGGCGGGGTCCATCTGGTAGGTCTTGCGGTTTCCGAACTGCGGTGCGGAGTCGGCGGCTTCACGGAACGGGCCGTAAAAGGCCGATGCATATTTTACCGAATACGACATGATCGGCACATGCTCAAATCCGTTCTCATCCAATCCGGCGCGGATCGCATGCACGAACCCGTCCATCATATTCGATGGCGCAATAATATCGGCCCCCGCCCGGGCCTGCGACACCGCCGTGCGGGTCAACAGGTCCAGCGAAGCATCATTGATCACATCGCCGTGCACGACACCGTCCACCGTATGGGTATGAACCATGCCGCAATGGCCGTGATCCGTAAATTCACACAGACAGGTGTCCGCAACCACGAGCAGCTCGGGGTACCATTTTTTGATCAAACGAGTGGCTTCCTGCACGATGCCATCCTCAGCGAAGGCAGAGGAGCCGACCGCATCCTTGGTTTCGGGAATTCCAAACAGCAGTACAGCCGGAATGCCCAGCGCTGCGATTTCGTCTACCTCCGCCTTCAGCGTATCCAGTGAAAAATGGTATACCCCCGGCATGGAGCTGATTTCATTTTTTACACCTGTTCCATAGGTCACAAATATCGGCTGGATGAAATCCAGCGTATTCAGGATCGTTTCCCGCACCATACCGCGGATTCCGGCTGTCCCGCGCAAACGGCGGTGTCTTGTAATTGGAAAGCCCATCTATTCATCCTCCTATATATAAACACAAGTCTAGCTAAAGCCCACAAACAATCGAGCTTTGTCAGTCATAAAAAGCCCGGACTCACTCTATTTCAGCCTCGTGCTTTCGTTCCAGCGGCACAGTTCCTGCACCAGTCCTTCTATCGTCGCTTCCCCGGGAAGAAGCCCCGGCGTCAGCCCCGCCTCTACAGCGGTTTGTTCGGTCACCGGACCGATGCAGGCAATCTTGACGCCCGCCAGCAGCGGAAGCGGATCTTCCAGCCCCATGCGCTGCAGAATGCTCATGAAGTTGCGCACCGTAGAGGAACTGGTAAAAGTCACCGCATGAATCCGCTTCTCTTCCAGCAGCTTCAGCAGCTCTATATCGTCCTCACCGGTCACCACAGTCTCATAGGTATCCACCTCGGTTACTTCAAGGCCGAGCTCCCGCAGCTTGTCCGCCAGCCACTCGCGCGCCAGATCGCCGCGCGGGAGCAGCACCTTCTGCCCCGGCTGAAGCCTTGGCGCGAAGGCTTCAAGCAGCCCCTCTGCCTGGAAGTGTCCAGGCAGCTCCTCAGCCATCAGCCCGCGCTGCGCCAGCGCCGCGGCTGTGGCCGGACCCACCGCGCCGATACAGGCGCGGTGCAGCCCGCGGATGTCCACCTTCAGCTCCGCCAGGTGGCGCCAAAAAAACTCCACGCCGTTCACGCTCGTGAAGAATACGTAATCGTATTCTTCCAGCGCCGCCAGCGCGGCGGCAATGTCTGCCCTCTGCCCGGCGCCTTCGGGCATCCGCGTCTCAATGACCGGGAACTCATAAGGCTCGCCGCCGAGTTCCTCAATCCGGTTCACCAGCTCGCTCGCCTGGCTGCGGGCCCGTGTCACCACAATGCGCTTGCCGAACAGCGGCAGCGCCTCTGCCCACATGAGCTGCTCGCGCTGCAGCACGACCTCGCCGACGACAATGACCGCCGGCGACTCGAAACCCGCCGCCTTCACCTTCGCCTCAATGTCGGCCAGCGTACCCGTCAGCGTCTCCTGATCCGCCCGGGTCCCCCAGCGGACCAGCGCAACAGGGGTCTCCGGCGGCCGTCCATGCTTGATCAACTGGGCGCTGATATAGCCAATCTTCGCGACGCCCATCAGGAAGACCAGTGTCCCCGTTGCATTCGTTACTTTATCCCAGTGAATGGAATGATCGAGCTTATCAGGACTTTCATGTCCTGTAATGATCGATAGCGACGAAGCCATATCCCGGTGCGTCACCGGAATACCTGCATACGCCGGGACACTGATTGCCGAAGTAACACCCGGCACAATCTCATATAAGATGCCATGTCTGCGCAGCAGTTCAGCTTCTTCACCCACACGGCCAAAAATCGTCGGGTCCCCGCCCTTCAGCCGCACTACCGTCTTGCCCTCCAGCGCCAAATCAACAAGCAGCTGATTGATTTCTTCTTGCTTCATCGTGTGGCGGTCCGGAAGCTTGCCCACGTATATTTTTTGCCCGCCGGGCTTCATCCATTTCAGCAGCCGCGGACTGGCCAGCCGGTCGTACACCAGCACATCCGCTTTTTGGACACATTCCAGCCCTTTGACCGTAATCAGCTTCGCATCTCCAGGACCCGCACCTACCAGATAAACCTTCCCCGTCATTTCCCTCATCCCCTTGCATCTGCCAAAATCTGTTCTGCTCCTCTGGCAATAAGCTTCCGAGCAACCTCTTCTCCCAACAGCACCGGATCATGCCCGCTGCAGGTTTCTTTCAGGACGACCGAGCCGTCGGGAGTTCCCACCATTCCTGTCAAAGTAATCAGCTTGGATGAGGCAGACTCCGCAGCTTCCGCATCCAGTACCGCAAAAGCACCAATCGGCACCTGGCAGCCGCCATTCAGCGCCCCGAGAAAAGTCCGCTCCGCGGCCACCGTCAACGCTGTCTGCTCGTCATTATATAACGCCAGCAGCTTCCGCAGCTCGTCGTCATCAGCCCGGCACTCGATCCCGAGTGCCCCTTGACCAACAGCGGGCAGACAGACCTCCGGCGGCAAATATGCCGTCACCCGGTCCTCCCAGCCCATCCGCGATAATCCTGCTGCCGCCAGCAGGATCGCGTCGAATTCACCACTCTCCAGCTTGCGCAGCCGCGAGTCGATGTTGCCGCGTACCGGCTCGATTTTCAGATCAGGCCGCAGCGCTGCAAGCTGACTCGAGCGGCGCAGACTGCTTGTGCCTACACGCGCTCCTTGCGGCAGCCCTTCGAGCGGAAGTCCGCTGCTCGAAATCAGACAATCCCGGGGGTCCACACGCTTAGGAACCGCACCGTTCATCAAGCCCTCCGGCAATTCAGAGGGCATATCCTTCATACTATGTACAGCCATATCAATCTCACGGGCCAGCATCGCCTGCTCGATTTCCTTCACAAACAACCCCTTGCCGCCCACCTTGGACAGCGTTACATCCAGAATCCGGTCGCCTTTGGTAACAATCTTATGCACCTCAAAAGTAAACCCAAACCCATGCTCCCCGCTCAGCCGCTCCAGATCTGCGATCACCTGCCCCGTTTGCGTGAGCGCCAGCGCACTTTGTCTGCTGCCTACAATAATCTTCCTCATCCTTCACCCCTCCTTGGTACCTTCCCTGGCCCCATGTGGCTGAAATAACGACATTTCTGCCTTTATTTCACGCGCACTTGCCATTTGCAGCCTAATTAACGGCATTTCTGCCGTTGTTTCACACATGCTGGCCGTTTGCGGCCTAACTAACGGCATTTTTGCCGTTGTTTCACGCATGCTAGCCGTTTGTGGCCTAATTAACGGCATTTCTGCCGTTATTTCAGCCTTTTCCAGGCTCAGCACCTTATTCAAAGGTATTTCTACCTTTGTTTTAGCCACCTTCGGCCTCCGCGCCTTATTCAAAGGTATTTTTACCTTTGATTCAGCTACTTCCAGCCTCTGGACCCCATTCAAAGGTATTTTTACCTTTGATTCAGCCACTTTCAACCTCTGGACCCCATTCAAAGGTATTTTTACCTTTGGTTCAGCTACTTCCAGCCTCCGGACCTCATTCAAAGGTATTTCTACCTTTGATTCAGCTACTTCCAGCTTCCGGACACCATTCAAAGGTATTTGGTTCTGCCACTTCCAGCTAATCATCTGCCCGCTTCCGCCCCAATACTGTCAGCAGCCTCGACTTTAATCCTAATCCTTCAAGTAACCGGCAGTTCTGACTTCTATCCTTATCCCTCAAGTTTCTGGCCAGCAGTCCCAGCTTCTATCCCCGGTTCATGGGAACCCCTATCTACACTTCAAGGTTGCGGGTGATCCAGTTGTCGATGTCATCTGCGCTCCACTCTATAAAGGTGCCCTGTCGCATCTCATTCAACACATCGAGATTCCCGGCGCTGCGCAGAAGCCTTCTGCGCTGCTCAGGCGGCAGCTCTCTGCGCTTGATCTCTACGCGCAGATCATGCAGCCAGTCCAGATAGGGCTCGTATTCCTCGCCCAATATCTCAGCCAGCTGCTCCGTGATCCTCGCAGCTGCCGACGGTCCCGCGCCTGAGGTGGACACGGCGACCGTCAGCCGCCCCCGGCGAAGCACGCCAGGGGTAATAAAGCTGCCAGCCTCGGACCGGCTGGCCACATTCACCGGAACGCCCAGGCTGCGCGCCTCCTGGGCCACCGCCTCATTCACCGCCGCCTCATTGCTGGCGGCGTAGACCAGGAATGCCCCCCGTATGTCTCCGGGGGCATAGCGGCGGCTGATCCAGCTCAGCCGCCCCGCTTCAGCCAGTGCGGCTAACGCTTCTGTCAGCGATGGGCTGACCAGAACCACCGCCGCTCCGGCTTCGACAAGGGCGCCCACCTTGCGCTCCGCGACCGCACCGCCGCCAATGACAACCACACGCTGGTCCTGCACATCCAGCATAATAGGCAAATACTTCACCATGCAGTCACACTCCCACTCCTGCCACTAACCTGGAAACATCAGCTGCGGGTAACCCTAGATCAAACTCCAGCACCAGTTCCAGCCATCATCACCGTCAACTCTGTTTCAACCACATCATTCCCGCTATACCGTTCCATCCGGGATCAGCATCAACACAACCTCAATTTTACTACTGTTATAGCCGAAGAGAACCCCTCAACTTATCACTCTTTCTTATACTTAACTTCTATGGGGAATTTACTTCGTCTGATACTTACTCCAGTCCTATACTATACTATCCTAATCTAATACTTACCCCAATCCGATACTCACCTTTGTTAAATCCCCACTTCCCGTTAGCGGGTCAACGCGACTTGAGCGGAAGCGTTGGGAACCAGTCTCACATTTATAGTCCAGATCATGTTCTTGCATGCATGTCTCCCTGAGGTTATCCTAAAAAATAAACAGTTGCAGTCCACACGAACTCATCTCATAACGACAGCATTTTATTGAGCTGCTCATACGGCCTCTCGTACTACTCCAGATACACCTGCTTTTACGGTTCCTTATGCAACTTCACCTAACAAATTTCACACATACAGCTACTTATACCGCCACTTAAACAACTTCTCATAACAAATTCACATACACCTACTTTTACCGCTTTCCATACAACTTCTAATAACAACTTCTCGTATACCTACTTTTACAGCGTCTTACACAGCTTCTCATACAACCGGAGAACTCGAAAGCTTGGGAAAAACAATGGAGCTCCCAGAAATTGAGCGAAGTGGAAAAAGTAAAACTAATGAGCTAAAATCCTGGCTGCTGAAGGCTTTAGTAGGATTTTGTGCATCTAATTCAAGCATAATTATTCCATACGGCCGCTTTCGGCCGAATTAGTGAACCTTTTTCCTACATAGGTTACTCCGTAAGCCGGATAAGTTCGATTAGTGCTCCTTTCTCCGCTAACGATAACCGCCCTTCGATTTTTCAAGTTCAATCTATGCAGCTTTTTTTGCATCTAAAATTGCTTCTTATACTCCCATATTCACTCTCAACCCGCCTTACACTGGCAACGTCCAGCACCATACCCTGGTCTAACCTGCCCTATCCGCCCCAGCCATGAAACTCGGACCAGGAGTTCAGCAGGAAGTTCAGGATAATAAAACCGTAGCCGGCAATGGCCCAGCGGGCCATGGAGGTACCGCTGCGGCGGGCGGAACGCTTGAGGAAGATATAGGCAATATAGACCGCAAGCCCGATCAGCGTGGTCAATACCTTGGTATCCTGGAATAGCGGCGTGCGCCCTTCAGCGACAATCGACATTCCGGCCAGCACCAGCGAAGCCAGCAACAGCGGAACCCCAGCCAATATTGCGGTATACGAGTATTTGTCCATCGTCTCCAGACTGGGCAGGCGGCGGATGCGGTCATCCCATTTTTTGTGCTTCAGCCGTGTATGCAGGAACAGATACATTATGGCAAATACCGTCCCCAGTGTCAGTGCGGCAAAGCTCAGATTGGCCAAAATAATATGCATCGCCAGCCATCCGTGCACTGCACTCCAACTCTGTAGTGTATGATCCTCGGCGGTCAGCCAGACCCGGTTCAGCAGGAAGACGCTGAAGCCGGCCATGTTAAGCAGCAGAATCGTAAATTCTCCCCCGCGGGTATACGCAACCGCAAGCGAGGTCAGCACAATGATGAAGGAGAACCAGAACAGGAAGTCATACGGCGTAAAAATCGGCAAACCCTGCTCCTGGGAGAAACGCACCGCAAGGCCGGCAGCCTGGAAAATGCCCACAACAACAAGAAGCCCTGTGCCCAGCCGCTTCCCGCCCGGATTCCGCTTAAGGCAATCCGAGAAAACAAACAGCAGGCTCAGGGCATATAGCAGCAGAGCGGCATCATATATTCCGTTCAGCAATTGCATCTTGTTCACCCGCCCAGCAGGCCTGCCGGGGCGAACACCGACTTCGGCAGTGTGAACTCACTGGCAGAGGCGCGTTCGGTTTCCTCTCGTTCCGGCTTAGCAGGACTGGTTCCGTCAGGGTCAGAGCCAAGCTGCTCCTGAAGCGCGAAGATTTGTGTAAAATACTCCAGTGCTTCATTGCCCTGCTTGCCGCTGGACAGCTCTTTGATCACATTGATTGGATCATGCATCATCTGGTTGACAATGCTCTTCGTCAGGCGGCGGATTACCTTGCGCTGATGCTCGTCCAGTTCAGGCAGCTTGTTAAAGAGACTATCCATCGTGTCTTCATAAATCCCGTTCGATTTGTCCTGAAGCGCACGGATGACCGGCCGGACGCCAAGCGTCTTCAGCCACATCTGGAAGTCCTCCAGCTCCGCTTCGATCATGACTTCAATCTTGGCGGCTTCACTGCGGCGCATTTCCAGGTTGTTCTCCACAATGCCTTCCAGATCGTCAATGTCGTACAGGAACACATCCGGCACGCTCGCCGCCGCCGGATCAATGTCACGCGGCACGGCAATATCAATCATGAACAGCGGCCGCGACGGACGGCGCTTCATATTGTCGGCCACCTGATCTGCCGTCAGCACATAGCCGTCCGCTCCCGTCGAGCTGATCACAATATCCACTTCGTCGAGATGCTGCAGGGCGTGCTCAATTGTGCTTGGCTTGCCCGAGAACTTCTCGGCCAGCTCTACGGCCCGTGCCAGCGTACGGTTGGCGACAATCACTTCAGCCGCACCGCTGCTGTACAGATGCTTCACCGTCAGCTCGCTCATTTTGCCCGCGCCGAGAATCAGCACTCTTTTGCCGGTGAACATGCCGAAAATCCGCTTGCCCAGCTCCACAGCCGCGTAGCTGACGGACACCGCACTCTCGCCAATCGACGTTTCGCTGTGTGCGCGTTTGCCGAGAGTAACCGCCTGCTTGAACAGCCGGTTGAACCAGGTTCCCGTCACGCCTTCCGCCTGGGCAGTCAAAAAAGCACTGCGCACCTGTCCCAGAATCTGTGTCTCGCCGATCACCATAGAATCCAGACCGCAGGTTACCCGGAACAGGTGGGCAATCGCCTGCTCGTCTTCATATATATACATATGCTGTGCAAACACATCGCTTTTCACTCCAAACCACTGCTCCATATAACTGCGGATGAAATACCCGCACATATGCAGCCGGTCTACAACCACATAAATTTCCGTCCGGTTGCAGGTGGCAACGACAACCCCTTCCAGCACGCTTTTGGTCTGCATCAGCTGATGCAGTGCCGCAGGCAGATCCTTTTCGGCAAAAGCGAACTGTTCTCTGACCTCTACAGGCGCCGTACGGTAATTCAGGCCAACCACGACAATATGCATCGTTTGTTCACCATCCTAATCTCTATTCATTGGTGCAGGCACTGTGCTGCTCACCTGTAAATTTACTGGTACCACTTTCACAAGTTCTATAAACGCTGTGTTAAGTATATCACATGAAAATACGGCTTTTGACAAAACCTTTGAACTATTTATGAAATCCAGATAATAATTATTATAAACAAGCAGAACGCTTTTGTCGTCCTTAAAATTAGGAAAATCGGTTCAGCGAGAAAGTAAGGGATCATTTAAACCTGGAACCATTTAAAAATCAATATCTATTAATAAGACCGTGCAAGTACCATGGGTTAGGATCGGTTACTTGATGATAATTTATGAACTCATACAAATTATAAAGGGCATATAAAGAATACACGTCCGGCGCTGCGTCTGGACCGCCTCACAACAAAAACCCTTAACCCGCAGCAAACGCGGGACTAAGGGTTATGTTGGTTGTATCTCATGTTTTATCGTGTTTCAAAAAATGAATTGAGGGCGAATATGCGTTTATTTTCCAATGCGAAACTTCTTCTGGTATTCTTTTTATCCTCTTCAAAATCGTTTTTAGTCATTAAATCTAACATGAAACTCAAGGATTGACACACAATATTGCGGATGATAGCATATAACAAATGATTAATGTCATTTTTTATAACTCAAAACTGTGCACAGGCGTATTATTCCTCATCACATGTTACTTTTCCGTTCATATCTCCTTTATTTCAAAACTCTTGTATAAGCTCATTAATCTGGTTTGAGCGTTTCTACAGGCAACCGTAAATTGCCCCAGGCTACAAGAGGCACCGCAGAGCAGATGGATCTTCAAGGCCAGAGTCCGCATGATTATTGTGCGCTCTTCCGTGATGCCGCCCGGCTTCCAGGTGTCTCTTGTGTCCCGGGTTTTTTTGTATATTCAGCCAGGCAAAAAAGTATAGACTAACCAAACTTTTAAGGAGTGAGGACCATGAGCGCATTTTATGCAAGACTCAGCGAATCCATCAGCAAAGCCAAAAATGTGAGAATTTATAAAAATAAGGACACCGCCTATGATTTCAAGCTCTATCCCTTCGGTGAACGGGGCACTTATATCGATCCCGGGCTGATCAGCGAAATTACAGATAGCCTGGCAGAGAGCATCACCGCACAGTTCCCTGCTTTTGATTATATCGTATCTCCGGAGCCGGGTGGACATACCTGGGGCATGCTTGCCGCCTACAAGCTAAGGAAGCCGATGAATATTCTGCGGCTCAGCACCGAATTATACGACAACTATGAAGTTAGCATTAAACGCGAGACGGCGTATAATGAGAACTATATTTATTTTGACGGGTTCACGGCCGGAGACCGGGTGCTCCTTCTGGATGATGTTATCAGCTCAGGAGCTACGATCCGCTGCATCGCCCAGCAAATGGTTCAGATGGGCATCGGGCTAGTTGGTGTACAGGCGATCCTGGCCAAAGGCGGGCATTACAAACAATTGGAAACCGACATTGGCGTACCCGTACGATTCTTATCCAAAGTGTAGCATTAAACAAACCTAGAGAGGGTGTCACCCAATGGCTTACTATTATGATCAGCCGTCCAGAACGTTCAGCGAGTTCCTGCTGGTACCCAATCTGACGACCAAAGAATGCATTCCGGGAAATGTAGATCTTCGAACACCGGTGACCAAATTCCGCAAGGGAGAAACACCCGCATTAACCATGAATTTGCCTGTAACTTCTGCCGTGATGCAGGCCGTATCCGACCACAACATGGCCATTGCCCTGGCCAAAAGCGGCGGCATCTCCTTCATCTATGGCTCCCAATCAGTGGAACAGCAGGTGGAAATGGTCCGCAGAGTCAAAAAGTTCAAAGCCGGCTTCGTGCTCAGCGACTCCAATCTGCGCCCGGAGGATACGCTGAAGGATGTGCTGGAGCTCAAAGCGCGCAGCGGCCATTCCACCATCGCCATTACCGGCAACGGGACGCCCACAGGTAAACTGGCGGGCATAGTCACCAGCCGCGATTACCGGGAGAACCGCCTTGCGCCGGACTGCAAGATTACCGAATTTATGACCCCCCTGTCTTCGCTGATCTATGCCCAGGAAGGCATTACCCTGACCGAAGCCAACGATATGATCTGGGACCACAAGCTGAACTGTCTGCCGATTGTGAACAGCAGCGGTAATCTGGTGCACCTCGTCTTCCGCAAGGATTATGACAGCCACCAGGAGTACCCGCTGGAGCTTCATGACAGCAACAAGCAGCTGATCGTCGGCGCAGGCATCAATTCCAGAGATTATAAGGAACGCGTTCCGGCGCTTGTGGAAGCAGGGGCGGATGTACTCTGCATCGATTCTTCGGACGGGTATTCCGAATGGCAGGCGGAAACGATACACTATATTAAGGAAACGTTTGGGGATAATGTAAAGGTTGGAGCAGGCAATGTCGTGGATAAGGAAGGCTTCCTCTACCTGGTCGAAGCAGGGGCGGACTTCATCAAGGTCGGCATCGGCGGCGGCTCCATCTGCATTACCCGTGAGCAAAAGGGCATCGGCCGGGGCCAGGCCTCCTCGGTCATCGAAGTTGCCGCAGCCCGCCAGGAATATTACGAACAGACGGGCATTTACGTCCCGATCTGCTCCGACGGCGGCATCGTACATGACTACCATATCGTGCTTGCTCTCGCGATGGGAGCTGACTTCGTCATGCTGGGCCGCTATTTCGCCCGCTTCGACGAGAGTCCGGGCCGCAAGCTGCTGGTCGGCGGCAACTTCGTCAAGGAATATTGGGGTGAAGGCTCCAGCCGGGCCCGCAACTGGCAGCGGTACGACTTCGGCAACGCCGACAAGGAGAGCAAGCTGGAGTTCGAGGAAGGCGTAGATTCCTTCATTCCATACGCCGGACGCCTCAAAGACAACCTGGATCTCAGCATCAGCAAAATCAAATCCACGATGTGCAACTGCGGTGCCCTGACCATCCCGCAGCTGCAGCAGCATGCCAAAATCACCCTGGTCTCCTCCACCACCATTTACGAAGGAGGGGCACATGATGTTATGCTGAAGGAGCAGGACAGATCATCCTCCTGAGCATTAAATGCAGGCTGCTGGATATGCGGGCTTGCTTTTCTCAGAGATGAAACAGACAGAGTAAGGAGCGCAAAAGCGATGACAGAATTACAGAATGTGCTTGTTCATAAGGAAGCTTTGCAGCAGAGAGTCCGGGAGCTGGGCACGGACATTTCCCGTGATTACGCGGGCAAAGACTTGGTCCTCATCGGCATCCTTAAGGGAGCGGCCGTATTCATGGCCGACCTGATGCGTGAAATCAGCTTCCCCGTAGGCATTGATTTCATGGCCGTCTCCAGCTACGGCACAGCCGCCACCACTTCAGGTGCGGTCATTATCAAAAAAGACATCGATACCGATATCCGCGGCCGCCATGTCCTGCTTGTTGAGGATCTGATCGACACCGGTCTGACGCTGAAGCATCTGAAAGAGCATTTCCTGAATAGCGGCGCGCTCAGTGTACGCATCTGCACCATACTCAACAAGCCTTCCCGCCGCCTCGCCGACGTAGAAGTTGAATATTCAGGCATCGAAATTCCCGACGAATTTGTCGTCGGATATGGCCTGGACTATGCGGAGCAATACCGGAACCTGCCGGAGGTGTGGGTGGTAAAGACGGGGGAAGAATGAGGTTATTAGCAAAAAGATATAAAAAGGGCCACGTGGAGTATACTTACACTCACATGTGGCCTTTTTTTAGATTCCACGGTACAGGAGAGGCTTCTCGGCTTTTCAGTCAAACTATAATTTCCTGGATATTCAGACTGCGTTCTTTAGACAAATCTATAAATGCCTCTTTCACTTTCACCAGGGGCCTGAAAAAATCCATAGGATTGTTCAATATAATTTCTCCTATGTCTCCATTGCTAAGCAGTACCTTCTTCCCGATCATATTAGGGAGGATATTATGTATTAGCGCTTGCACGGGCTTCTCGTTCAGTTTACCGAACCCAAGCTCATAAATTTCTTGCAGAACTATTGAGAAGTTTCGCCTTGGCTGTTCTGCGGAAACAAATGTCTTGCTGATGAATTCATTCGCCACAGCAACAATCTGGGCATAAGGATGGATTTTATCCTTTTGCAATCCGAGCGGATAGCCTGTTCCGTCCTCCCGTTCGTGATGCTGCAGCGCTACCAATGCAGTTGTATTATCCTTCAGCGATTTGCAGATAATCTGGTAACCTGCCGCAGTATGCTTCTGAAGCTCCTTTTCTTCCTCATCATTTAATTGGCCGACCCGGTTACGGATCGATAACCGAACGCGGCTCTTCCCGATATCGTGGAGGTAGCCTGCCTTGCTGATTTCAAACCGTTCGCTCTTCGGATAGCCTAGCCACTCAGCAATATAGTAAGACAACAAACCTACCTGCAAAGAGTGATTGTAAATGGTCTCATCTTCTTTTTGGAAACTGAACAGAAGGGTAAGCACGTCTTTTTGCTCATCCAGCTGTTCCAGCAAAGGCATCAGCGTCCATTCCATTTTCGACCGGTCAAACTCTCCCGAGATCACAGCCTCCAAAAAAAAGGCTTGGTATTCCCTAAGCGACTTATCATAATTAGGTTTGACTCGCAAAGGACGTTCAGTACCATTAAACACCTCTCTGGCTATACGATCTTCTACATTCCCCTCAACATCGACAAATTTAATGCTGTGCTTATTCAGCAATTCAATATCCTCAAGACGGATTTTTGTCTTTTTTGCCAGCACATGAAGACCCTGACGGTTAAAAATATCGTTTTTCAAAACATCGCCGATTTTCAGTTTCTTAATATGTATTCTCACCTTGTGTCCCTCCGAAATGGATTAAGCCTTTATTATTCTATCGTAAGAACACAACGTTTTATAAATAGTTCTAAACACCCCTCTCTGACCGATTCCACATGACTAAAAGCGCAATTTGAAGAAATTTTCCTCATAATTGGGATAATATGAAACCCCCGCCTCAATTTGTGGAGGCGGAGGCTAATATCCGTTGCTTTACATTTCGCACGACAGGTGCCTAATATTTAAATGATGGTATCATGCTCGTAGACCTTCGTAGGCCAGCCCCAGGTGAAAGTGGTCAGAGCTAAGCCGCGCGGCATCCTTTCTCACGTGTTCTAAGAGCAATTTGCCGTATCGGTCAGCGGATTGATGTATCCACTGATACCGTCCTCATCCAGCCCGGCGCCAATCAAGCCAACGTATTCATCGTCTCGCTTAATGGCGAACAGCTCGGTATGTTCCTCGTATCGGCTGATCCCCATCCAGTACACATTGGGAATTGTAAATATTCGCTTTTGTTCTTCTGAAACAGACAATTCGCATACCTTCAACCAGTTGATTGCATCTAAGGACTCAATGGTTATATTCATCTATATATTGCTCATTTCATGAATTTTCTGCAAGGTATTCAGATGCATTGATTTATCTTCGGGCGACTCCGCGAATTTATACCCCTCCACAAGCCTGTATCCGAACATAACAAGGATTAGTTCATGGATACAGTGATATGAGATATCGGACACATCCGCATATTCCGCAAAGCCCCTGTAATAGGCCGGAATGCATTTTTGGTAGTATTCAAGCATATGACAGATGTCCGCTTCGTCCGCTATTAAACTTGCGATGTCCTCACCCATGTACCCCCATCCGGCGGTATCCCAGTCGATGAGTACAATTTTACTGTCCGAGCAGAATAGGTTAGCCACCCAAAAATCTCTGTGGCACAGCACTATGGGCAGTTTGTCAATGCGACTGAAGATTTCGTCCGCATTGTTATCTATGTCTATAAGCATTGTACATAGGTGCTTCGGAATTTCGCATTCGTCGGAGCGTATATAATCATACAAAACTGCCCATGACCGGTACCGCAGATAGAAGCTTTTTACGAAATCAAGCTTGCTTAAATTTTTCAAATTCCCCAATACATCCGGTTGCTGGGCATACAGTTTGCCTTGAAACCGCCCCAATTCCTCGGCTGCACGTTCATACATTCCAGAGGTGAGATTTAAGCCTGACACACCCTCAATATATTCCATCCATAGCTGTATCTCATCGCCGTTCATCTCTGCATGGTAGCATTCTGGCCAGCGGAGCGAATCCGTAAAAGTCTTACCCAAATCCGATGCATAGAGGTCATATTCCCTGCGCCATGAATCAGGGTCGTTGTAGCGTTCCCATTTTTTCTGTTTTTTCCAAACTACCTTATACGGCAGAATCTCACCCTCTAAGGTTTCAGCCATGCCCGTTACAAGCCGAACATCTCCCACCGTCCCGCCTTTCAGCTGCCTGGTTTGATAATCCGCGCGGGTTATGGTCTTGCGGAGCACTGCACTCACAACAAGCGCCAGTATTTCGGGCTTTACATATATTTCATCCTGGTTGTTCATATCTTATATCCTCCGTTTTTTTTCATTTGCTTGCTTCCCATGGCAATCGATCAAAGTTCGTGGCTACGACTTGCTCCAGTATGGTTTTGGCATACCCTGCAGCGTGTCCTGAAATAATGACCGTATATTGCTCTCGCTGAACCTCCGTAACCTTTCGGGTATTAAACCTATCGGCATCATTTCGGCTTCAATATAACCCACTGGTATCAAAACAATCACGGACGCAATCCCCCCTGCAAATCTAAGCTGTTTTTGGGCATAAAAATGCCGCGAACAAGCAGCCTCCTAAGAAGCTGCTGTTTCGCGGCGCATAAATGCTTATATTTTCAAAAAAGGATACGACCTTCATCGCATCGCGCTAACAGCAGTATTCACGAAAGGTTACTGTTTACGGCATAGCAAAAACACGGGTGATCTTCCCGATTTCTCACCTTCCAAGCTATAAACAAGATTGGAATTTACTATGCCCAATATTCGGTTAAGCTAAAACCACCAATACCATATAAGCAGTCATTAAAAAAACATCCCCTTTCGCAAGCTGCAGTTGAAATCTATTTACTTCTATAGTGAAGCATAACCTTTTGTGAGAGATCAATAGAACGTTTGGTTATAAGTGAGTTTTACCAATCAAATACCCTAAAGACAGGGCTTTCATCTCAGGCTCCCCTTTGCGGTGAGGTCAAGAAAGAAGGTATTCTTTTTATTGAAATCCAAGAGAATTAACACTTATCAAAAAATAAATCATAGAAAAAAACCTTGATGGACACAGTACCATTCAAGGTTAATCTAATAGACCAAAGCTTTTCAGTTGTTCATTTACTGCACTAGAACCTTCACCCCAACTGCATAGTTGTCACACAAGTATCGTCCTTCTCAAACGTGGAAATCTCGGACTCTGCTTGTTTGCCGTCATGTTCAATAGTAACTTGATAAGTCTGGTCCCGCGGCAGCCACAAGTCGATAAAGCCGTTGGGCTGGGATTTCACCGTTTCGTTGTCCATTATTACCTTGCCGTCCGCGTCTTTGACTGAGATGTTGAACTTTTCCTCTGTCATCTCGCCCTGGCAGCCGGTCAGGCTGTGGGTTGCGCACGGATGGGTTTGATTGAGGTAGGGTGCAATGGAGACGAAAAATTCGTCAGCTGGCAATGCATAGGTCGCCGACTTGCCATCGCTCTCTTTTACCATGAGCTGTGTGGATGAAATCGACGCTGACTCCGCTTTTGCAGTACGCATACTGTAACTCCGTACCATCTGTTTTAGTCCTTGCGTGTCCATTTTAACGCTTTGTACATCCGTTTCAACACTTTCTGATTTTCCAGTCTCTTTTGAGTCATTGGTTCCTGCTAACATATATGTTCCCATGGCAATAACAAACACTATTCCGGCAGCTACAAGTACTTTATTTCTCATCCGGGCAATCCTCCTCCTGTTTCTTTCCCTATTATAATCTAGCCCATACAATTGTAGACAAGACGAAAACGTGACAAATGTGCCAAGCAAGCAACGGCCGGCCAAAGAGTACGCCATACGCAAAAAAAGCGAACCCCTTGTATGACCAGGAAATCCGCCTTAGCTGCTGCTGCCTGTTCTCAAATGGTGAAATCAAACCGTTCACACCGGAATGAAATGGTTAAAATATGAAGATCCAGCCGCAGGCGTTTCAGGCCCAACGAGCTGAGTCCTCTCTTGGTCGATAGAGTCTGCCTGTTTGCTACGGACTGAGCGGCGCTTATCCCTATCAAAAATCATTTTTAGCAAGGTAACGGACTGAGGCGCACTTATTCGCGGACATTTATCCCATTTAAAGCTACTCGTGAAGCCATAAGTGCGCTACGGTCCGTTAGCCCCGGCATAAGTATCCTTATTGAGAAAATAGCGGCGTTACGGTCCGTAAAGATCAGCAAGACAGACATCACAATCTTGAATGCAAGGGTGATAGTGATAGCTAGCGGATTTCACAGGATAAGAACAGATGCTCTACTGGCGGGTGAATAAGGTTGAGGTTACGAAATCCGTATTTGTTAGAGGTTCATCCATTTGGTGAGTCAGGCCCATATTGCTGTACAATCCGCAAGATTTTTGTCCACTGATCGTTGCTTAGGATACTGTTTGTTGAATAACGGAACATACAAGATGTTCGCCCCCTAAGGGTCCCAACTGACTAGAATTCAAAAGCAAACTTAGCCTTCCAGCTCGCGCCGCCGTCCTTCGTGGCATACAGGGTTGAGCTGTTCATATCACGTACCGCCAGCCAGCCCTGATTATGGTCAACGAAGGAGATCACGCCTTCAAAGCCCAGGACCGTCTTGGAGTTGCTCCACGCCTGTCCGTTGTTCTTGGTCATGCCGGTGCCGACCATCTGGGCCGCAGGCTGATAGCCGACCAGGAAGGCTGTGGTTTTGCCGATCACCTGCATCGTTCCGGGACTGCCTGAAGCCGGCCCCTTCTCCTGCTTGGCTGATCCGCTTCCCGGAGCAGGACCGCCGCCAGCCGTTGCCTGGGCAATGATTCGGGTCCAACTGCTGCCTGCATCGGAGCTGCCATAGAGGGAGTACGAGGTCTGCGACATCCCCGAACCGCCATAAAGCACAGTATATACCTGAGAAGCGTTAGCGTAGACTTGAGCGTATAGCGGATCTGAATAGGCCACTTTTTTCATCTGCTTCCAGCTTGCCCCGCCATCGGTGGTTCTCATGATCTGGTAGCCGCTGCCCTGATTAACAACGACCGCCCAGCCGCTGCTGCTGGTAGTGAAGTCCGCCCCGCGAGTATTAGCCGGAGTAGGAATCCGGCTCCAGGTGCCTCCGCCATCTTTTGTATAATAGGTAGAAGCGCGGTTATAGCCAAATCCGGTTGCACCGTCTACAAATTCTATACGCTCAAAGGCCGCCGGACTCTGGCTCAGCCGCTTCCAGGTGGAACCGCCATCCTTGGTACGGATCAGATATTTGTTCTGGCCGCCCTTCAAGGAGGCTAAGGCCCAGCCATGCACATTATCCGGAAACTCGATTTGCTGAAAGTTCCATTGTCCCTGATAGATCTCCTGGAAGTGGCATCCCCCATCCGATGTCCCAATCAAAAAACCGTTGCCGGCCGCCCGGCCCGTCTCTGCATTCAGAAAGTCCACTGTGGCAAAGGTAAGCGGGTCGGCTCCTTTAGCCGTCTGCTTCTTCTGCAAATCCTGCAGAATCCCATGATCTCCCGTACTGCAGGACGGTGCTGGTGTGGCGGGCGCTGCCGCCTGTGCCGGAGACACTGCGGTTCCCCAGCCCGAAAAGGCAAGCAGTCCCGCAGAGAGAATGGTTAAAGATCTTTGCTGCAATTTTCTAGTAATGTTCATTGAAACACCTCCTAGGGTATATTTACCCTATCCGGCAATCACGAAGCGGCGGCCGCTGTCGTGCCGGATTTCATACGGGCGCTGAACCCGTTAACTACTTTTTTCAATACAAAAGCCAGTCCCAGGGTAAGCAGGATGCCCGCCGCATTCAGGATAAGATTGTTCACAGGCAGCTCCAGGCTCCGCCGGAGATCCGCCAGAATTTTCAACATCCGTTCATGAATCAGGTAAATTTCCAGACTATGCGTGCCACAGAACGTAAGGAAGGGATACCGGGTCCATTTGTGCTCTGCCACCCAGTGCAGTCCTCCCGCCGTAAGCAGGCATAAGGGCAATGTAATCAGGATAAAAGGATACCACCACAGCCCATAGCTCCACACATATTCGCTCATATATTTCTGGATTGCTGCCAGCATCCCTACACCGGACAGAAGCATCCCCAGATATAGAATGCCATTTATCCGCGAGACAGCCTGTTTCTTGTCGATCAGGTAACCCACCCATACGCCAACGAAGAAGATCGGGATTCTTATCGTAAAAATCAGCAAATATGCGAGAGGTGTTCCCGATAGAACCACGCTAACCACAAGACCAATCAAGCTGGCCGCCGCCACAGTAACAAGCTTTCGCTGGCCCCTGAAAAAATGCATAAACAGCGGCGTAAGCAAATACAGCACCAGCAGGGCAGGAACGTACCAGTCAAACCGGCTGTCCCGTCCAAGCCAGAAACTAAGCGTGGTCAGGTTTAGAAGCACGTCCGTAAAGGGCATCTCACCCATTCCCCAATACAGCAGGCAAAAAATCAGCACCACCGGAAGATACGTAGGCAGAATCCGCTGCAGCCTTCTTTGATAAAATAAAGCTGTGCGGGTATTCGTGCGGGTTGCATAATAAAGCCCCAAGCCCGACACCAGCAGGAAGATATCCACCCCACCATATCCGTAGGCCTGCAAAGTGCCAAGAACCGGAACGGAGGAAAAACTTACCGTCGAGTGATAGAGCATCACCCACAGAATTGCCAGTCCCATGAGCTGGGTGCGGTACGTGCTGATCGCTGTGTAATTAAGCTTGTTCATGGACAACCTCCGGAAGGGGCGGTTGGCGGCGGGTAGACGGTTTGGCTGACATCAGGCTGGAGAGCTGTTTGTAATTCATTGCGAACAGCATACCCAGCGCAGTCTCCGCGAGAATAATCAGATCTCTGTTCGGGATTACCAGCGGGACCGCAACAACACCAATGACGATAAGCGCCCAAGGCAGCGGATGCTCCAAGTACTGCTCCACGTAGCGGTTAAGCCACAGCAAAACCTTCATCCCCACATAAGTGCAGACCAGAACCAGCCCCCACATCCACACAATGTACAGGCGGCCCAGACCCAGCCGGTCAAAAGCCAGGATCAGAAACAAATGGGTAAACAAAAATAGAAACGAATGCTTGCCGAAATACAGAACCAGGTTGGAGGATGCGTAGCTTTTTTTGCTCCTGAAAAGGTAGAAGACCCCGAACAACACGAACAGAGACAGCAGCAGATATTGCACGGACATATTGTATTTCACAAAATCCGTCTCGCGCACTTCTCCATAACTGACGATGGCCAGCATCACCCCGGTAGCCACAGCCGCCATGAGGTTTACCAGATTGTTGCACCGATAGGCAAGGACCCCCGCCGCAAACGCAAACATCCAAGGGAAATACGTGAAACCGACCGTTTCTGTGAAGAAAATAGATTGTAGAGGAAAGTCCGGCAACCGGTGGCCGATGAACGTATGTACTGCAAACACCAGCAGCGACAACAGGAGGTATAAATAGAGTGGAGGTTTGAGGTATTTCTCTAAAAGGTATACACTGATCACTCCGAGTGCGATGATCTGGGGAACATCCATGATCCGAAATGCCTGAATCTCCGGCCTCCACATCAGATTATAGGAAAACCCGATGAGCGCGAACAGCACATAAAAGCCGAGAAGCGATCCGAAACTGCGCCTTCGCACCAGCAGGGTGGTAGTCACACCTGAGACCGCAAAGAAGAGTACAGGGGCCACACCGGCAACAATCTGGAACACCCGTTCATTGCCGTTAAAATAAAGCGGAATATGCGCCATGATCATCAAAATACAGCTAATCCCCTTAATCGCATCCAATGAATAGTCATATTCCTTCATTCCCCTCACTTTCCTTTCCGTTCATATGGATTTCATTTCGATTATAAAACGAATCCTGCGATCTCCCACCCCTCTAAAGTGTAAGATTTCACATGAATTCTGCACGTATGTGCAATTTATTCCATACCTGCAGTTCCAACTACCCTTCTTTATATAACTATCAATAAATTATATCAACCAACTAAGGTAGTATATTGAAATAACTAGTTTGTACCATGTTCTTGCCTATTATTTCCTATAAACTATTGATAACTTATAGGGAAGGGGGCTGCCGTCAAGCCATGCAAGCTCCAGATACGACTTCAGCGACAACTGCAGCGGAATCAGCTTCCGCTACTTCCAGGACCCCGCGGCTCAAAGTGATCGACATGGTAAGAGGGATTACCATTCTGCTCGTCGTTGTGGGACATGCCGGCCTGACTCCGGTCGTGCTCAATGATATGTTCAGAGATTTCCGGCTCCCGCTGTTCTTTATCGTCTCCGGTTATCTGTTCAGCGCCTCCAAATATTTTGACAATTTCACAGCATTGCTTCGTACCCGTATCTTTACCCTCGTTGTTCCCTATCTGTCTGCCGGATTCCTCTGCTACCTGCTCTGGCTCATTCTTCGGACCCTCGAACCAAATCACAGTCCCGGTATTGCTTGGCATGAACCTATGCAGGCTATTGCGCTCGGCACCTATTCCGGGGGGCTGCTCCTGAATATTCCCAGCTGGTTTCTGACCTGCCTGTTCGTGACCCAGATCATCTTCTGCCTCAGTATGCGCTACCTGAGCGGACGCCCGCTGCTGCTGCAGCTTGCTGCCATGCTCGCCTTAAGCCTGTCCGGTTATGCTCTAAGCACCATAGTCTTCCTGCCCTGGAACATCGACGTTGCGCTCGTCGCCCAGCTCTTCGTGTTCATCGGCTACCAGCTCAAACAGCATCAACTGCTCAGCAAAATTCGCGTCTTCAACCTGGGCACCCTGGTATGGATGGCGCTTTTTCTCACAGCTGCTTACTTGAACAGCTATGTCGACATGAACAATAGAGAATACGGCAACCTGTTCCTCTTCTACACCGCCGGAATCGCCGGAAGCCTGCTCGCCATCAAAATGACCCAGCTACTCTCCAGATCCAGATTCTTCGCCGCCACCCTCACCTACATCGGCCAGGAATCGCTCGCTATCCTCATCTTCCACTACGGCATCTTCATCCTGCTGCTGAACTTCATGGAACGCTTCGTCTTCGCCAGCTACCTGGGCTGGTTTCCGACTACCGTTATTGCGGTGACAGGATCACTGGTGCTGAGTCTGGTAGTGAAGCGGGTACCGGGAATGGGGTTCGTGCTGGGGAGGACAAGAAAGAAAGCTGCGCCTCCAAGGAGCTATGTAGAGAGGGCAGCTTCCTAGTCTTAGTAAATTAAAGATTTACCTCCATCTTCCCGATAATAGTAAATGATGCACTTACTTATAGCGGAGACACAAGGAGGTTTTTTTTTGCAGGTTATGCAGAAGGAGTATCTGACTCCTCAATATATACGTCAATTCCAATGTACGGGAGCCGCTTGCGAAGACACTTGCTGCTCTTTATGGGAAATAACCATAGACCAATTAACCTATGAAAAGTACAAGCAGATTCCTGACACGAGCCTTCACAAAGAGATTAACAAGAATCTTGTGCGTAATCATAAAAGCAAAGAGTCATACGCTTCTTTTAAAATGAACCAAAAAACCGGAAACTGTTCTATGCTCTGTGACGGCCTCTGCACAATTCAAGCCAAGGTAGGAGAGACCTTCCTCTCACAGACCTGCTCGACCTATCCGCGAATTCTGAATGAGGCCGATGAGATTGAGGTATCTGCACTCTTGTCCTGTCCAGAGATCGCCCGCCTGGTACTTCTCTCAGAAGACGCCATGAACTTTACCCGAACCCATGAACTGCATACACCGAATTTGCGCATCAACCCGCTAGGCAGCCTTACCGATAAGAAGAAGCTATGTATTCAGAACCTGCGGGATATCACGCTGGAGGTTTTGAGCGACCGCCAGTTCTCTCTTCAACACCGGTTAATTATTATTGGAGTACTAATGGATAATACTGACGAGTTGCTTCGTTCAGGTGCATATGATAATGTTCTCTCTTTCTTGGATGAATTCAGAGGGGAGCTGGTCACTAACGAAGAGCTGCGCAACTATGGCGTATTTCCCTCAGACGATCAGATCCAATTCCAGATTTTGAACAATACCCTAATGGCGCACCTAAGTGAATTTTTATGGAATGCCCGCTACAATGAGTGCATGAATGAATACCTCACAGGCATACAGAGCAACGGGAGCAGCTTGAGTGAATCGTTACATACTTACCGCAGTGTACGCGAACAAATCTATGAACCCTACCTCCGGGAGAAGGAGTTTATTTTTGAGAACTATGTGATTAATCATGTGTACCAGAATTTCATGACCGATATTTATGCAGGGGGCAGCCTGTTCGACTTCTTCGTGAAGCTCGTTGCAGATTGTTCCTTCATTCGGCTTCACCTCATTGGAATGGCAGCGTACAGACAAGAGCTAACTGACGATATGGTCGTCAAGCTCATCCAGTCGTATACGAAAAACTACAAGTTCTCCAACAAATTTCTCAACGCAATACTTAAAGATATAAAAGATCAGGGATACTATAGCCTCGGGGGAATGTCCTTATTGATAAAGTAGCGACGAGATACAAGTCGGGAGGGTTACTATCAGGGCCGGAAACACATAAATTCTTATTTCCAAAAAACGGAGGCCCTTAGGCCTCCGTCTCACTTCCCTGCTTCCCCACCAGCCGCCGCCGTTTCGATCCACGCTTCACCCACAACCGCCCATCATCATCCCGATAGAACCATATATGTATCCATCGCAAAGGCGTCCATATTTCCTTAAAATAATAATTAGGCATGAGACCTCTCTCCTACCGCAGCAAAATAGATTTAACCCTAATTATAGACCGGGATACCTAGTTTGTTTGTCGGTTTGTGGGAGGGGCATAGGAATTTATTAGTATAAAAGATGAACTTCGTGAATTGAACCGCTTATAGCGGTTGAAATCCGGTGACAAGCTGGTAAGTTAGGCTGCGATCATCACATCTGGATTCTAGTGGAACCAGCGCTTAATCTGTTCCAATGCGTCTTTAGCCTCAGGACCGTTATAACCAAAAAGATTGCCAATCATCTTGGTATATTCGTTAAACGTCGTCTCCCGGCTGTACTTGTCACCCCACCAACGTTTGGCATTGTAGCCGGAATCCGAACCGACATACGTTAGCTTAATCCCGGAATGATTATAGACATGATCGAAAAGCAACTTCACCCGCCGCATGTGAAAATCCGAAGAAATAACAATGGCCGAAGTAAAGCCATGCTGCTTCATAATCGGAAGCGTCAGCTTTGCGTTCTGGTAGGTGCTTAGTGCTGCATCCTCGGTCAGAATGGCATCATCAGGGATGCCAAGAGCTAGGGCGGTTTGGAGCATGTCGCCGGAGGCGCTGGTTATCTCTTTGGAATTGGACAAGAGAAGATATGGGGCATAGCCCGATTTGTATAGTTCAACCGCATCCTCAATCCGGCCTGTGCCTCCACTTAGCACGATAATGGCATCTGCTTTTTTGGGAGACTGATTGAATTGAAGAAAACGCCCTGCACCAAAGAAGCACAATGTAAGAACTAACAGAACAGGCAAGTACAGAAAAAGAATTCTCTTTCTACGCTTGCCCGTCTTTTTAACCTTTATACTCTTCATAACTACTTCCGATACTCGCCGCTAAGAATTTGCTCCCACCACTCTGCGTTTGCCGTGTACCACTGTATCGTCTGCGCAATTCCAGTCTCAAAAGTGTACGTAGGCTTCCAGCCCAAGTTCTCCAGCTTGGTAGGATCGATAGCGTAACGCTTGTCATGCCCCAACCGGTCTGCAACAAATTCAATTAAATCTTCAGACTTACCCAGAGTATGGATGATGGTCTTCACCACCTCCAGATTCGTACGTTCATTATGACCGCCTACATTATACACTTCACCACTTACGCCTTCGTGCAAAACAAGGTCAATCGCAGCACAGTGATCATAGACATGCAGCCAGTCACGAATATTTTTGCCATCACCGTAAACTGGAACCTTTTGTTCGTTCAGAACTTTAGAGATCGTCAGAGGAATCAGCTTCTCCGGGAAATGGTACGGGCCGTAATTGTTAGAGCAGCGGGTAATGTTCATCGGCAAGCCGTACGTTTCATGGTAAGACCGGACTAGCAGATCTGAACCTGCTTTGCTTGCACTGTAAGGGCTATTCGGCTGCAAGGGAGTTTCTTCGGTAAAGAACACAGTCGGATCAAAATCCAGTTCACCGTAAACCTCATCCGTGGAGACATGAACAAATTTAGTCAGCCCTATCTTTCTGGACGCATCCAGCAGCACTTGTGTCCCCATAACATTCGTACGAACGAATACAGCCGGATCGGTAATGGAGCGGTCAACATGACTCTCTGCAGCGAAATGCACCACATAATCGAATTTCTCTTGTTCAAAAAGAGCAAAGATTGCCTCCCGATCGGCAATATCTGCTTGTACGAAACGATAGTTCTCCTTATTCTCGATTTGTCTATGCTTGGTCAGATCACCGGCATAGGTCAACAAATCCAGGTTTACTACATCGTAATCAGAATATTTATTAACCATGTAATGGACAAAGTTCCCGCCGATAAAACCGGCACCGCCGGTAATCAGCAATTTTTGCTTACTCATCATCTACACCTCAGAACTCTCTATTAATAATTCCCTAGCCGCCATATGTAAAATTCAAATTCGCATCCTTCAACAAAGGGGCCTTTTCATCCTTGGCAGATAGTACCGGGGCCACATGTATCGGCCATTCAACACCAATGGCGGGATCGTTCCACAGAATGCCACCGTCACATTCCGGGGCATACAGCTCATCACATTTATATTGAACCTCAACATCTTCTGTCAGCGTCATGAATCCATGTGCAAACCCCTTCGGAACCAGCAACTGCTTCTTGTTCTCCGCACTTAACTCCAGACCAAACCACTTGCTATACGTGGGGCTGCCTTTTCTAATATCTACAGCCACATCGTAGATGACTCCACGTGTACAACGGATAAGCTTCGTCTGCGCTTTAGGATTCAATTGATAATGAAGTCCTCTTAGAGTTCCTTTGACAGCAGAATACGATTGGTTATCCTGGACAAAAGAAATATCTATTCCATGTTCCCTAAATTTCGCATCACTGAATGTTTCCATAAACCATCCGCGATGGTCACCAAATACTGCCGGTTCAACGATAACTACACCAGGAAGTGCTGTTTCCGTCAATTTCATTTTTCTTCACACCTTTAAAACTTAATATTGGATTTTCCCGGTAGCTACTTTTATTAAATATTGACCATAACCTGTTTTGCTCAGCTTCTGCCCGCAGATCAACAAATGCTCTTTAGTGATCCAGCCATTAATATAGGCAATCTCCTCAAGAGCAGCGATCTTAATCCCTTGATGATCCTCGATCGTTCTAACAAAATTAGTCGCATCCACAAGACTTTGATGAGTTCCCGTATCCAGCCAAGTAAAGCCGCGGCCCAGCAGCTCAACATCCAGCTCACCAAGCTTAAGATAAGCTTCATTAATAGAAGTGATTTCAAATTCACCCCGAGAAGAAGGCTTAACATTTTTTGCAATCTCGATTACCCGGTTGTCATAGAAGTACAAACCAGTGATAGCATAATTAGATTTAGGCTGCGCAGGCTTTTCTTCCACACTAAGGACCTTACCATCATCATTAAACTCCACCACGCCAAAACGCTCTGGATCTTGCACATGATAACCAAACACCGTCGCACCTTGCGCTTTGTCTGAAGCCCGTTTCAGCATTTTCCGGATGCCGTTGCCATAATAAATATTGTCTCCGAGAATCATAGCCACTGAGTCATTCCCAATAAAAGACTCACCCAAAAGAAAAGCCTGAGCCAAACCGTCAGGACTTGGTTGCACTATGTATTGTAACGATATGCCGAACTGAGATCCATCTCCTAAGAGGCTTTCGAACCTAGGAGTATCTTCCGGTGTGGAGATGATCAGGATGTCATTAATTCCCGCAAGCATTAAAGTAGATAATGGGTAATAGATCATTGGTTTGTCGTAAATAGGTAACAGTTGTTTACTGGTTACCATAGTTAATGGGTAGAGGCGGGTTCCGCTGCCTCCGGCTAGGATTATGCCTTTCAAAATACTTCCTCCTCGATTAAATTCCTAAAGCCTCAATTTCTAAGTTTTTTAAAAAACATATCAAATAAATACACTGTAATTTTCTCCCTAATTATATATAAAGCCAAAAAATAAAACGTTCCTCCTAGTAAAATCCCAACAGCAAAAGACAGAAAAAGATTATCTATTAAATTACGAGATAAAATCATTACACCGCCCATCAGCATAGATACAACCAAATATGAGATGGAGGACTTGTTGATAAAACTAATTTCACTATACTTTAGATTCTTTTTAGCAATATAAAGTCTAATGCTTACCGCCATAAATTCAGAAAGCACTTGAACGATCCCAGCACCTAATAAACCAATCCTAGGAATCAGTAATAAATTAAAAGTTAAACTAAATAAACTGGTTAATATTGCAATATATAATCCAATTCTCTCTTTACCCGAAGCCACAAGTACTTGATACTGAAGGTATCCTGATAATGGTGAACACACGATAGTTAAAGACATTATCTGTAACAAAGTTGCTGCTTCTAAAAACTCACTTCCTCCTAAAATGTACATAATATTCGAAGCCAGATACATAAAACTAACACAAATAGGTATTGTAATCCATAAAATATAATTGGGTATTTCTGACATTAAATATCTAAAACTACTCTCATCATTTTCTTTATAATAAGATGCCCTAGGTAAAGTAACATTAGAGATTGCAGTAGAAATAGCAACAGCCATATTTACAAGCGTCTTACTCCTATTCATAAATGCTACGGCTTTTGTATCGAAGTATAAGCCAAGGAGTACTTGATCTAAATTAGTATAGATACTTACAATTAATGTATGGAAGAAAAAAACACTTAATCTCTTGAAATGCCTAATGGGGTTAATGCCCCTATATTTCATCTTAACGCTTTTTTTGCTATAAATATAATTTAAAACACTACTTAGGCTTGTCGCAAAAACACTTATTAGTCCATATAAGACATAATGATCTGACTCCTTTACAAATAGGAAGATACAAATCAAAGAAATTGTTTTAAAAATAGCACTTCTAATTGTAATATATCTATATTCTTCTATCCCTTGAAAATACCAATCTATAGAAAACATATTCAGTACAATACTGAGGGACATAATTAAGTACAAATGTATTTCATTATGAAAGGTAGAGATACTGAAGATCACAAAAAAATAAATTACAACAACTACGAAAGATAAAATCGCATTTATAATTACAAGCTCAGAAAATATAGTACTTAGTTTTTCTTTATCGTCTCTAGCCTTTGCTACTTCCCTGACTCCGTATGTGGCAGTACCATATGTAGCAAACAAAACAAACCAACTAACAATGGTGGCAGCAAAATTGACCTGACCTAAATTAGATGCCCCAAGCACTCTAGAAACATAAGGTGCTGTTATTAAAGGGAATAGTAAATTTAATCCAGTGTATATAAAATTAAAAATAACATTATGAAATAAAGACTTTTGTTTCATTTTCATATTCTATATAGCAAATTCACTATAGACCTTTCTAGTTACTCTCCACTTATTAAACTGCGACCAATAGACTCATATTTTATGTTTTTCCCAGAAAAGACATTTAAATCATAACAATTCCTACCATCTAGAATAATAACGTCCTTCATGTTATTAAAGTCTTTAGGTTCAAGCGCTTTTATTTCTGGCCATTCAGTAAATATAAAACAAATATCCGCCTCTTTTAAAGTCTCTTCTATTTTATCGCAATATTCCACCTTTTCATTCAATTCACTATTATGTTCTCGTTCCATGGCATTCTTAAATGCCTCAGATCCGACAGGATCCCACACTTTAACTATGGCACCATCGTCAACAAACAACGGTACATTAACTAATGAAGGAGCTTCTCTTAAATCATCAGTCCCCGGTTTAAATGTGAGTCCCAATACCGCGACAGTTAACCCTTCGAGACTCTCATAGTACTTACGCGATTTTTTAAATAATTTAAACTTCTGCTGTTCATTCACTTCAATTGCTGCCTTTATGGTCTTAATTTCGTAATCATGAAAACTTGCCAGCCAATGAAGAGCCTTAGTATCTTTTGGGAAGCACGACCCCCCATAGCCAATACCCGCATTTAGGAATTTATCCCCTATTCGCTCATCATAACCCATTCCATTAGTAACTTCTTGAATATCTGCCCCTATCAACTCGCATAGATTTGCTATTTCGTTTATGTAGGAGATTTTCAAGGCTAAAAAATCATTAGAGGCATACTTTATCATCTCTGCAGATCTACGGTTGGTGACTACAATGGGGATATCCTTGAAGCCATTATATGCTTGTCTAAGAATATTTTCTGAGTATTGATTTTCCACACCAATAACTATTCTTGAAGCATGAAGAGTGTCTCGAATCGCAGTACCTTGTGCCAAAAACTCTGGGTTACTTGCAACATATATAGTCACTGGTTTTTTTAATTCTGATTTAATAAAATTTTCAATTTTATCGTTAGTACCGATAGGCACTGTAGATTTAACAACTACTACACAATCCTTAGTTACATTATGTGCAATCTGTTTTGCTACATTGTACACATATGAAAGATTGGCAGATCCATCTTTTTTTTCAGGAGTACCCACCCCAATGAAGATAATATCTGCATTTTGGTAAGCATTAATGTAATCGGTGGTGTATGTTAGTCGTTCATTATTAAGAGTCATTAACTCTTCAAGTCCTTCTTCAAATATTGGACTTTTCCCTGATTTCATTAAGTTAATTTTTTGCTCATCTATATCTACGCAAGTTACATAATGACCAGTATGAGCCATACATACTCCCGTACAAAGTCCAACATAACCAGTACCTGCTATAGCTATATTCAGAGAATTTTTTGATTCGATCGTATTTTTTTTAAAAGCCATTACTAACATACCTCACTTTCTAATAATAAAACATATTAAGACCTTGAAAATTTTTTTGAAACGTTGAGAAAATAGAATAATTTGCTCTAGCTATTATATTTAATACAAAGACTAATTTTATTGAATACAATCGTTGCAATTATTGCCGAACTAGAAACCAAAGTGAACTGTACTATAAAGTTGTTTAAAATATACATTTCATTTAATAAGTTTCTTATAACCATCAAACCAAATAAAGAAAAAATGTGAAATAAATATACTTTAAATGAATTTATACTAAGCCAGTGCATAGCCACAATTATTTTATTCGTTTCATTATATTTGATTTTTTGTAGTAATTTATAAGACGCTGTACCTATCATTAGTCCGTAAGTTATATAGTATAATTTTGGGGGATACTTAAATAAATTCGGTTCAAATCCATTCCCATTAATAAATGTAAGTAGCTGGAGTATAGAAAAGCTAACACAACTTACAATTAGTATCATATCAACAAATTTAGAATCATGGGTCATCCTCAAACCTATTAATGCTACTAATCCATAAGGTATTAAATATAATAATACATATGATATAAATATATTAGGAAAGCTCTTATCATACATAAAGAACAACTCATTAAAAATATAAGCTAAAGTTATAATTAATATAAATAATATGTTGCTTTTTATCTTATCGTTAAGGAATCTTAGAATTGGCTGTAGTAATGCTATCATTAAAAATATTCGTACTATCCAACCATAACCTATAGCACTCCCATTGGGTACAAGGGCATAAGAAAGAAATACCTGATTAAAATTCCATAAAAAATCTTTTTTTAATAACACCGAAAAAGTATAGATTGTTATAAATATAATGGTGATTATCATATATGTTGGTATTAACAACTTTTGTACTCTTTTCAATAAATACCGACCATAAGTTAACTTGTACTTTTTTGATTCATATCCCATAGAAACTCCAGATATAAGTATAAGAACTGTTACATCAAATGTTCTCAGATTTAACAATAATTCAGGAATTTCAACATGTGCCAACATAATAAGCAGAGTACATACTGCTCTTAGAATATCTATTGATTGATCTCTTTTTGTTGTTATCTCCAAGAAAATCCTCCTTATAGAACATTTTTCCGTAATTAAGAATATATAAAATGAAAATTCTATAAACACATCAATTTTTATTTTTTTTTTCTAATCACAAAATTTAAATATAAAAATGACAGCGCATAGGCAGAAATCACAAATTGCCAGCGTACCATTGATGTCAGTACACCTTGCATAATTAATAAATAGAACGCAATATTTTTGATATTAGGTCTATATTTAACATAATTATAAGATAAAGAACAAATGATTCCATATAAAGCAGAATACAAGGAAACCCCCAAAATACCGCCATCTAAGTAGAAATAAAAGAATGGAGTAACGAAGGCATTAAAAGTAAGCTTTTCTCCGATATTCACAAAATTATCAACATTCATCAAATCTAGCGAATTCAAGAAAGTTTGTGGATAGTTAAATATCCCTGTACTACTTATCACATGAAAAAAAGGTTTTGAATATCCACTTAAAAATGCCCACCCATGAGTATGTGAATTAGTAGAGTCAATTACGTATAGCCTGTAATCTAAATGCGGTATCGCGCCGGCCAAATACAAATATAACTGTTGAATTATCGAAGCGGATGGTCCTCTCATTTTCGTAATAACATACATTGCCGTTACTCCAAGCACTATTAAAACTATAGTTACTCTTTTCATCTTTCTACTGATGTTAAAACGTTTTTTATATACTGCAGCAGCAATTAGAAAATGAATAAACACATAATAAAATATTACTCTCCCACCATCACCAATTGCAGAAAGGATAGCCACAACAAGGGTTAATATTAATAATTTCTTATCTTTTTTTCCAGCAAAAAAATCAATTGCTGCAATAGGAATAATCATAAATATAATTGCTTTATTTACATAATTCTCATATATAACTGCCCATGTGGATGAACCTAATACTTCGCTTGTGAAAGCCCCTCTAACTTCACCTAGTGTATAGCCTTGGGTCAGCAGTATTAATACATTGAATACTCGATAAAGCATATATGCAATTGTTACAAAATAAAAAAAGTACAGGGTATTGTATTGGAACTCATATCTATCTTCAGTGACTAAATAAGTATTGCTTATTTTAGGGAAAATCACACTTATGAATACATAACCTATTAAAAAACTTAACAACCCTATACAGATTACAATATATGTATCATCACGAACATCATATAAATTATACAATCCCATAGAAGCGAACCCTATCATAAGAGAGAAAAAAACAAATAAAATCGAAATGGGATTAATTACACTTCTTTGCATCCTACTGGATATTATTGATATTCCGATGCAAGTAAAAGCGATAAAAACTGCCAAGTAAATCTCTCCTTTTAGACAAGACCCAAACAAATTTAAATATATTTAGGTTCTCTTGTTACTTCAAGAACCATTTTTAATATTGAGTCGCTACATTTTCCTAATGTGAAATTATCAACAGCATAATTAAAACCATTCGTTGCAATTCTCTTTATCTCCGACCTGGAATTACAAAGATATTCTAAACTTTCAACTAAAGACTCAATGCTCCCAGGCTCATACAATAATCCAGTCTCTTTATTTTTTATTAATTCACTTGTACCTGCACTATCTCTTCCAACCATTGCTAATGAACTTAACATTCCCTCTACAGTAACTCTACCAAATGCTTCACTTTTTGAGGAGATTAGACCAATGTCCATTTGGCTTCTTAATTCATTCATATCTTTTCGTAGCCCATGGAAAACTACATTCTCGCCTATATTGTGCGTCATAATATAATCTTTTAAAATCTTATAGTATTCGCAATTTGTACTACCAGCAATATTTAAAGTAAGATCATATCCACGACTTAATAAAACTTTCATAGCCTGCAAAGCTTCTAATTGCCCCTTACCTTCACTTAAAGTTCCAGTGATCAGTATTTGAATTTTCGGCTTATTTAAATCAAAAGTTTTTTTGGGATTAATATAACTAGGTGATATATCATTGTAGATCGTTTTTAATTTCTCATTTTGTATATTCTCTTTGTATTTCGTTAACATACTTTGGGATAAAACAATTATCTTATCTGTGTATTTGTTAGCAAATTTATAAAAATATTTTTCTCGAAAAAAGAAATCTATTTGTTGATCTTCACGTCTAAATTCACGGAAATGCCATATATGAGGGATTTTAAAAAACTTATTTATAAATCCTCCCACAAAAATAACACTTGTATTAGTGTATACCGCATCCACCTTAAGTTCTCTAATTAAATTTTTTAAGCGGTAAATACTGAACATTGATATAAGCATTCTGCCAAATCTATATGGAAAAGCTATCATCTTCTTTAGCGATGACTGGTTTATTGATGCAACTAATTCTGTATAAAAACTATAGATAATTTTAACTTTTTTATTATTTAGATAATCTATAGCAGTACCCTCTCTTTTTGAAAATAATACCACTACATTAACTGTCTCTTCCTCTAGATATTTATCAATAATATCTAATAAGGAACGAGTTGCCCCACTGTAAAAATCGGAATTATGAAATACAAATAATACAGTAGGCCTTATTTTAAAACTGACTTGCTCCATTAAGTCCAATTCCTTTCATATCAACTCATCAAAAAGAAATCTGAATGATTATGAAGTTCAAAAATGACTATTCTTTTTCACCGGTTTCAATAAGAGCATTATTCAAAGCCTCTAAATAACCATATTTGTATTTCTCATCAGGTTCCATATAACCACCTTCAGCCCATTCATTCCATGCAAACAAGAATATTTTGTCAGTCTTATAAATATCCCTAGCGTTTTTTATCTGATTAATCATATGTTCTTGAAATGCAGCTGGTGTACTCCCAGTGTAAACAGTTCCATTTTGCCTCCTTGGAGTATTGTCCCATCCTACAAAGGAGCCCGGTATTGATTTGTTATTTGTTGGGCCACGCTTAATAATGGATTTCCACGCTTCGTTAAAATCTATTAAGCGTAATTTATTCCCTGCAAATTTTGCAATAAAGTTCGTTTTAAATGTTTTATCTATTGTATTAATTACTTCTCGTATCGAGGTTCTGAATTTATACAAAATTGAACTTGATTTATCCTTATCATTTGTCTTCATATCATGTAATGCATATCCAGGTTGGTATTCTATATTATATCTAAATCTACTATCATCCTTATCTTTCTTAAGATAAAATGGAAGCTGTTGGTAAGCAAAATTAATTCCACTCAATCCGCTTTCCACGGCTAATGCCTGCCAATAATCAAGCATTTCATTTAAACAGTCAATGATCTCCGGTCTGTAAATAACAAATAGAGGTTTCCCTTCTTCTTTTATATAATTATCATCAAGGAAAAATGGTAGAAGATAATCAAAGTGCGTTTTCCATTCCGGTTTATCTCCATATCTTTGAGACATTAATGTTTTAGGATCCTTATCTGCAACCCAAGCGTTTGTCCAATTTTCATTAGCCCAACACATACAATACGGATGATTCAGTTCAGAGTTATCTTTGAATTGTTCTATTGGCTTTTCTAAAAGCAACTTCCCATCAAACCAATAATGATAAAAACAAAATCCATATACCCCATATTTTTTCGCCAGATTAATTTGCCATTTTTTAACTTCATCATCTAATAAATTATAATAGTTACCGTTGAGAGGAACTCTCGGTTGGTAATGATCTTTAAATAAAGGCTGCGCTTTTTTCACATTTTTCCATTCCGTAAATCCCTCCCCCCACCATTCATCATTCTCAGGAATTGAATGAAATTGAGGTAAATAAAAAGCAATAATTTTCATGTTAGATCTCCCCTAAATATCTCTTTCCATTTATTTGTTATATTTTCATTATTCCAATTTAGGGCAAATAAACGAGCTTCATTTCCCAAAGAAGTTAAATAATCATTTCGGTCATTCAACAGTAAAGATAACTCATCCTTATACTCTTCATAATCATAAGGCTTTATTAAAACGCCATTTAATTTGTGCTCAATTAAATCTCTAGGCCCACTCGGACAATCGAATGATATGCAAGGAAGACCAAATGACATGGCCTCTAACAATACCATACCAAAACCTTCAAATTTTGACGTAAATGCAAAGAGCGAAGCATTGATATATAATTTCCCAACATCCTTTACTGGAGGGGATATTTCAACACAGTCTTGAAGATTATTACAATAAATAAAATTCCTTAGATTAACTTCTTCTTCCCCTTTACCAACGATTTTCAGCTTCCATCCATTCAACCGATTTTCTTTTCTAAGTTCGTTCCAAATTTCAAGTAGCATGAGTTGCTGTTTATCGGAGGTAAGTCTTCCAATATTAAGAACTATTTTAGAATTGAGATTATTTCCAGGGACAACTGAAAACGTTGATAGATGTGGTATATATACTGCGTCACTTCCTTCATTTATGTAAGAATAAGTATCCATTGTAGTCGGAACAGAAATTTTATATGCTTTAGGATATAATTTTTTCTTTAAAATTTTATAAATTTTATTATAGGCAAATTTTGACCCGTGTTCACTAATAACCAGTTTTCGAGCATTACATTTACCGCAAAGGAAAACTTCTAGTGCATTAAATGGTGAAGTTACATAGATGTAATCAAAAACAAACGATCTAGTATAAGTTTTCAATCTATTATTTGTGATTAACAAGTTGATTATAAGACTAAACAATCTTTGAATTCTCGAATTCATATTTAATTTTAAAGGCACATTTAAACTAATAACATTTATTTTATCTTTAAGTTCATAAAATGATGTAGCCTCATCTTTCACTAATATAGTAATTTCATAATCTTCACTTAAATTATTCGCTAAGTTTGCAACGACTCTTTCTATACCTCCTGCTGGATTCATACTATTGAGAAACATCAATATTTTTATTTTCCCCATCACTCTTGCACCTGCTTTAAATCATCATGTCTATAGCTTCGTCTATGAATTTTTGTAATCAAAATTCTTCTAATATATTTCGCATAGTAAAAAAAACGTAAAAAAACATAAAAATTAACACTTATATAATTATCATTTTTTAATTCTTTTATATTTTTAATATTCCCTTCATACATTTTTTCTAAGTTACCTGATAATCCACTATACCCAAATTGTGGTTTCCCTCCACCAAAAGAAACCAATTGCAGGGGTAAATGATAATAATTATAATTAGCACAAATTTTTAGAAAGTAATTACCATCCTCTGCATATTTTTGGTTTTCGTCATATCCACCAATTTGTTCAAAGATAACTCTTTTGAAAATAGCAACTGAAGTTTGAGGAAACATTTTTAAACATACGTCACTAATCTTAGCCTTATATAATCCATTGATTTGTCTCCACAATATCTTTAAGCCTTTATTATCAATATCGCCACCCAAAAAATCAATTTCCGGATTTTTTAAAAGTGTATTTATCTGAATTTCTAGTTTATGAGGAAGCCATTCATCATCAGAATCAAGAAGAGCAATCCATTTTCCTTTAGAAATCCTCATCCCTGTATTCCTTGCAGCCGAGACACCGCTATTTTCCTTATCAATTAAGATTATTGGTAAATTTAAATGATCCCTTCTATACTCCTTAACGATCCTTGAAGAATTATCCTCTGACCCGTCATTAACAATTATTATCTCTTCAATATATTCGATGAAAGTTTGTTCCATTATTGAATTAAGTGTTCTAACTATAGTGGCTTCGCTATTATACATAGGAATTACAACAGATACTTTCCCTATTTTTTCTGTCATGTATTTCCCCCCAGTTCGTTCGCAAATCTTAAATCCATCTTCTCAGATCAGGATTGTAAATTTTTATAACCTTAGCAGGATTACCAGCAGCAATACAATTTACAGGGATGCTCTTTGTAACAACAGCATTTGCGCCTATAATAGAACCATCTCCAATAACAACTCCTGGTAATATTGATACATTCTCACCTAACCAAACATTATCCCCAATAGTCACTTTCTTATATGACAATGGACGTTTATTCGGTGAAACTTCTGGATTAGATGTCTCGGATAGTCCGGAATACTCCCCATGATTAGTGTCCGTTATGAAAACTCTAGAAGCCATAAGTACTCCGTTACCTATAACAACTTTTTTATTTGCTACTATATGAGCATAATCTCCTATTACACAGTTTTCTCCAATAATCAACTTCTCTGGTGCCTTAATTCCGTTCATTTCTATTCTACAACTATAACCAGTAGTAAATCCTGGGCCGTAACTCATACAGTCTTTTCCTCTCACTCTGATGGGAAGGCGTACCAATCTTGCATTTTTCCAAAACAATTTCGTATATATAAATGAAATGGCATTCTTCACAATTTCAATGAATCCATAATTACCTGCCCTCTCATTTCCCATTTGCAAGTACCTCCTGAATGTGGCTGAGAAAATTTAGCAATACACTCCAATTGCTTTTTCTAAGCTCTCATCGAATGATTCTTTAGAAAAAAAATCAATAAATACTTTGTCAGTATTATTTTTTAAGAATATCCATTCCGATTCTTTCATTAATGCTATTCTCTCAGCTACTTCAAGTAGATTATCATCTGTAATATTCATTCCTATGCAATAATCTTCTACTAAATTAGTAGTATCTGCTTTAATATTATTTATAATTGGTAAACCATGTTGAAAATAATCGATTGATTTCATTGTAAGACCAACGCATACATTATCCTTCATAATGTTTAGTCCAAAATGGCATTTATCAAATATCTTTTGTTTTTCTTGCAAATCGTATATTTTGCCATAAAACTCTACATTTGCTCCAGTACTAATCACTTCATCGATTAAAACTTGTTTACTTTCCCCGTCTCCTATGATGTGTAAAGTTGTGGATTTCAGTTCATTGATTGATTTTATTATTTTTTTTATTTTTGGAATATCGATAATATTATTTATTGAGCCTAGATAACATAAATGAATTCTGGCATTATTAAATATAGGATAACGTTCAATGTTAACTTCTCGCTTTGCAAGATATACTGTTTGAGTATTGATACTCTTCAATTCATTGGCTAGAATTGACTGATAATGGTTACATTCAGTTACTATTAAGTCGGAAATTTTGAGACTCTTATCTCTCATCAATCTCCAAAACGTAAATGGAGGAAAACTTGAAATTTTTCCAATTGGCATGGTTTCAGGCCATAGGTCAATTAGATCAAATATTAGCATTGTGTTTCTATTTTTCTTTTTATACTTTGCAGCAAACATCGCTAGGGAATTTGGAGGTACTATTGTGTACAATAGATCAGGTTGCAATTTCCCAACAACCTCGAATGCTTTTTTTGCGAATTTGTAATGGGATATTAATCTAGTCAGTGACATATTTTTATAATAAGGCTTTGACTGTATAAAAATAAAACCAGGTTTGTCTTCTGTTCTTTTGACTTTTTTAAAGTGTCTAAAATCAGACTGAATAACAGTAACTTCATGTCCTTTATTCTCGAAAAAATCATAAATTAAATCTATTCTTTCTTCATATGTATCAAAGCAATTAACAATCACAACCCTCATATTACCTTCCTCTCCACTTCTGTTTCGTTAATTGACTCTTTAAATTCTTTAATTCTATAATTACATTTATAATTGCTGATAGTTTGCTCATATACAAAATCTCCAAAGACTTTATTAATTAGCTTAATACGTTTCCTTAAAATACCAATAACAGGGTTGAGTATTCCAACCAATATGATCCTTCTTCCATTTGCTTTTGCTATCGACTGAACCATATTAGAAGTATTGATATATTCTCTATTCTGTGGAAAAAACAACCCACTTTCTTTATTCTCTATCATAAGTCTTAAAAATTCGCAAAGATTATCTATATAGAGCATACTGCGTTTATTCTGGAAATTGGGGAATACAGGGAGTATTCGAGCTAACTTAGCTAATCTTAGATAATTTCCTTTAGATCCCTTACCATAAATCATTGGAGGTCTAATAATAGCAATTTTAAAATTCTCATTTTCAAGAATTCCAATTTCTTTTTCTGCTTGAAGTTTGCTATTCCCGTAAAAATTTGCTGGTTTGGGTATAGTGTTTCTAGTGATGACCTCGCAACCACTATCTCCGTACACAATAATACTACTCATAAAAATCAATTGACCCACACTCTCAATATTAGCCTTTTTGGCAACTTCTATCGCTAAATCACGATTAACATTATAATATTCTTGTTCCATCTTAGGATCAGCAGATACATGAGCAATCCCCGCTACATGCAGCACTACATCATAAACAGAAAAGTCATATTCCTTCCATTCATCGCCTCTAACAGAAATCTCTTCTACTTCATATTGCTCTGGCCATTGCTGCAACCATTTAATAAAACTAGTTCCTATATAGCTTCCTTTACCAGTTATTAAAATCTTTCGTTTATTCATCTTATAAAGTAACTCCTTTGGTGTTCGATGTCACATCTTGATCGTCTGCACCTTCTCTTACACCATCTGACTTTAGAACACTTAATACCGTCCGTACAAAAACCTTAATATCAAAAACAAAGGTAATGTTTGTAGTATACTCGCCATCCAGTTTGGCCTTCTCTTCAATAGATAGCTCGTCTCTACCATTAATCTGCGCCCATCCGGTAAGCCCTGGCTTAATATCGTTCGAGCCGTACTTATCACGCTCAACAATCAAATCATATTGATTCCAGAGCGCAGGACGCGGACCAACAATACTCATTTCGCCTTTAAGTATATTTATAATCTGAGGAAGTTCATCCAAGCTTGTTTTCCTAAGAAATTTGCCGACTGAAGTGATAAAAAAATCAGGGTCTTGCAGCAAATGAGTGGGCATATCACTTGGGGTATCGGTACGCATGGTTCTGAATTTCAAAATATAGAATTCACGCTTATGCTTCCCTAGCCGCTTTTGTTTGAATAGTACTGGCCCTTTTGAAGTGAGCTTGATTATCACTGCAATGATCAAGAAAAAAGGCCATAACAGGAGTATTCCGATTAGAGCCATCATAAAATCTACGATTTGTTTTATTACAATGTAAGGTCTCATTTGTTCACCTAACCCTTAAGAACTCTTCACTATGCACTCCCATCACTTATCCGATGAAGTGATGGGATATACTCAGTAATTAATCAAAGGTAACTCTTGTGACTTATCCCCCAAGCTTCGACAATCCTTGCTGCACAGACGAATTAAATGCTTTTCTATACTCAGCGATGATCGCTGTGCTATAGCCATTATTGTTTAGTTTTTGTTCAGCATCAGCAACTATACTATTAAAGCTGGATGTAAACGAGGCGAGTTGTTCCTTCCCTTTGGTAATTAGTGCATTCCTTGTGGCCTCGTCTGTTGCTGCCAAGTATTCAAAAGCAAGGCCGCCGAGTGAGGCTTGGGCTTCGGATTTCAATGCATTCAACTTGTCTTCAGTTTCACTGGTGATAGCCTCATAAGATACCTTACCATTGGAAGTTCCACCGCCAGTGGCTCCTCCCGCAGGACCGGAGGCAGCCGAAGCAGCTGGTGTGGATGTGTTGCTTGGTGTAGCTGAAGGTGCAGGGGTTGCTGTTGCTCCTTGACCTGTTCCGTTAGTACTGTCAGTCGATCCTTGATAAGCCTTGGAGGACGCTGTAATCGTCTTATTCTTCTGATCCCAGCTAATAGAATTCCCTACAGATTCCGATAAAAAACGAAGAGGCACATACAATGATCCATTCAGTAAATAGCTGCCTTGACCGGATGGAATAGCCTTAGCCGAACCCTTAAATATGTAGCTGGCTTTTACATTACCCAGTACGATATTTTTGCCCTCAGTGCCTGCACTGGTTGCATTCCCGGCATTCATTAAGTACTCCTTGATTACTACCAATTCTGAACTGCTTGGTTCCGCCACTGTAACTTTTAGATTCTTGGCATCCCAGCTCACACTCTTTTGCAAGGCGTAGGACATGAAGCGCAGAGGTACATAAGTAGTATTGTTATACATGAATACATATTGTCCGGCAGGAGGCTGAATGGTCACTCCATCAAAGACCATTTTCACGTCCATAGTGGAGACTTTGATCGAATCAGTAACCGTAGATGCTGACGCAGATAAAGGTGCAGAAGCTGTTAATGGTGCAATTCCTACCAGCATGAGCAGCAACAACGCTGCCGCTGGAAATTTCGCTTTAGACACAATTATTCACTTCCTTTTTCTTGAGCTTTAAGTTTTTCTTCCTCAGCTAATATTTGATCCCGAGTTTTACCTTGGCTCAGACCATATTTCTTAGCGACCTGTACCAGCTCGTTGTACTGTTCCTCTGAAACCTTACCAAGAATGATACTGCGCGCTTCGCGTTTCTCTTCGTTAGTTAGTCCACCTGCGGCTAATTCCTGAAGTTTTTTGATATCCGAAACACTTAACTGTTGTGCCACTATTGATGCTACATTAGCTTTATCTTTTATCGATACGCTCTCTTGTACTTCTTTAGCCTTATCAGAAGAAATATGGGCTATTCCATCTACACCTTCTGGTGTTGGAACCGGAGTGCTTTTTGGCTTTTTTGTACTTGCAGCCGCTTGCTCTCCATCATCCGCTTTTTTATCACCAGCACCATTTGAGGCCGGTGTGCTCGAAGGTGACACTGCCGTTGTTGGCTCTACTTTCGCTCCTGGTGCTGTTGAAGCCGTTGGCTCCGCAGTTGCGTCACCCGCAGCTACAGGAGGTTCGACAACTTCTCCTTGGGTTACATTACTAGTAGTCTCGTTTGCTTCTACATCGAAGCCGTCAGCCATCGAACTCATTAGTTTATCTACCGCATAGTTCGCAGCGAACAGGCCAGCAACTCCTAACACGACAATTACCGACAGCGTCCAGAACAATATCTTCTTCCATCTTTTGTTGAACACTTCAGGTACCTCCATAGGAATGAATTAGCTAATCGCAGCTTGAGCTACCGGCTGCATCGGCACAATCTGGTTAATGACTTCACGAATAGCGCCTGCGTCTTCAGACAATACACGTTCCAAGCGTTTGAACTCCAGCTCCAGCTGGTTCTGGCTAAGGACGTTGGGTCTGCCGATAAAGATCCGGTCATGCTGGGTGGAACCCAGGTTCTCTTCGGCTGTCAGCAGTTCTTCATACAGCTTCTCGCCTTCCCGTATTCCGGAGAAGGTAATCTCAATATCCTTATAAGGCTCATAGCCGGACAAGGTAATTAGGTCTTCGGCCAAGGTCAGAATCTTCACTGGTTGGCCCATATCCAGTACGAAGACTTCTCCGCCATTCGCGAATGAACCCGACTGAATGACCAGCTGCACCGCTTCCGGAATGGTCATGAAATATCGTACCATCTCGGGATGGGTCACGGTAACCGGTCCGCCCGCAGCGATCTGCTGCTTGAAGGCTGGAATAACACTGCCCCGGCTGCCCAAGACATTGCCGAAACGTACTGCTGAGAATTTGGTTGGGCTGGATGTGTTGAGGCTCTGCACATACATTTCCGCGATTCGCTTGGTCGCTCCCATCACGCTGGTGGGGTTAACGGCTTTGTCAGAGGAGATTAATACGAACCGTTCCGCTCCATATTTGTCAGCACAATCAGCTACATTGCGTGTGCCAAAGACATTATTCTTAATGGCCTCTGAAGGATTACGCTCCATTAGGGGAACATGCTTATGCGCTGCCGCATGAAAGACTACCTGCGGGCTATGACTATGGAATACTTCCGTCATCCGCGAACGGTCTTGCACATCCGCAATCACTGTAACAATGTTCAGTTCCGGGAAGCTCTTGCGCAGCTCCATCTCTATCGTGTAAATGCTATTTTCGCCGTGTCCGAGAATTAACAGCTTGTCTGGGGCAAAAGGGGATATCTGACGGCATAGCTCTGAGCCAATCGAACCTCCGGCTCCTGTGACCAATACCGTCTTGTTATGTACATACCCTAGGATACTGTTCAGGTCAGCTACAATCGGTTCACGTCCGAGCAAATCCTCCACGCTGACATCACGCAGCTTCTTCACCGAAATTTTGCCGGCGATCAAGTCATTCAGTGCAGGAATAATCTTCAGCTTGGCCCCGGTGGCCTTCGCCAGGTTGATTATCTCGGAGATTTCCGTTCTGGATACAGAAGGCATAGCGATAATAATCTCATGAATCTCGCGTTCCTTCACGATTCGGGGAATATCATAACGGTTGCCGAGGACGGGTACACCCAAGATGGACAGATGGTACTTATCTGCACTGTCGTCAATGAAGCCAACAATTCGGGTATGGGCAAACGATGGGCCCATCATTTCCCGGGCGATCAGTATTCCGCAGTCACCGGCACCCACAATAATAGTGTGCGTTTCTGTATCTTTGGAGTTACTGCGATCATTACGGAACACTCTCCAGAAGAAGCGTACTCCTCCTACCAATAGCAGGATCGTTTCCATCGCCCGCACCTCAATACTGAGCGGAACCCGATCCGGCAATATAATAAACGCCGCTACAAAAGAAAGAACAGCTCCTACAACAATCGCTTTGAATACTGAAACGATCTCCCCAATGCTGGCATACTGCCATAATCTGCGGTACAGGCCAAAATAGATCAGACTGCCCCCGAAGGTTACTGTCGCAATAAGACCGAACACCAGCATCTGAAGCATATATTTGTCAGGTATGCCCTCAGAAAACCGGAACATATAAGAAGTCACAATACTGAACCAGATGATCGCAAGGTCAATGAGGAATAATAAATATACTCTGGCTTTCGCTGTCATTTTCAGTGCCTCCAAAAATAACATTTTTCTCTAACAACTTAATTCCCGTAGTAGTAGTAATAATAACCTTCACTGGCTTTGCGCTTCACATTGTTCAGTACGACCCCCAGCATCTTCGCACCCACACGGTCAAGGTTAGCCTTGGCCTTGGCGGCGATATCCCGCTTCACCTTGCCATAACTGACCACCATAATAACCCCGTCACTCTTGGAGGCAACAATTTGCGCATCCGTGACAGCCAAGAGCGGCGGAGTATCAAACAAAATCATATCATAGCGCTGACGCAACTCCTGCAGTACTGCACTCATCCGGTTGGAGGCCATCATTTCTGCCGGATTAGGAGGAATTGGACCTGAAGTCATGATGGAGAGATTTGTTACACCTGAATCCTGAACGACATCCTCCAACTCAGCCTGTTGAGAGAGCAGCGAAGACAACCCAGCGCGGTTACTTAACGAAAAAGTTTTGTGGGCTGTAGGCTTGCGCAAATCTCCATCAATTAACAGTACCTTCTTGTCCGCCTGGGCATAGGCTGCCGCAAGGTTGGCCGTGACCGTAGACTTTCCTTCTTCAGGGCCGGAGGAGGTAACCATAATGATCTGAATCTGCTTGTCTACGGAAGAGAAATCAATGTTCGTCCGCAAAGCGCGAAAAGCTTCCGATACAGGCGAACGCGGATTGGTCACGGTAATCAGATGACGTTGTTTACTTGGCTGCTGTGACATGTTCGAGTTCTCCTGCCTTTCTGGTCAGCTTTTGGGCCTGTAATTCTGTGGACTTCGTTTCCTCTTGTCCAAGTCTGGTGATCATGGCGATCGTTGGCAGACCCAGATATTTTTCAATGTCCTCTTCAGTCTTCAAGGTATCATCCAGGTATTCCAGCAGGAAGGCGATGCCCAGACCGATCATCAATGAAACGATAAAAGCAATAGCCAGATTCATTACAACGTTAGGCTCAACTGGTCCTGGTGCAACCGGCGGATCAACCTTAGCCTCATTCAGGATGGATACGTTCTGCACATTGAACAGGGAAGGAATCTCCTGCTTGAACACAAGTGAAATGGCATTCACGATTTCTGCAGCTTTCTGGTACGAATTATCTCGAACGACAAGTGTCATCACCTGCGTGTTATTTACGGAACTCACATTAACCTTCTTGAGCAGATCTTCCGCAGTAATATTGAATTGCGGATAGTTCTTGGCTACGACATCCAGAATAGCGGGTGTTTTAATAATTTCCTTGTACGTATTAATTAACTGAATATTGGTATTGATCTGATTAAGGTCAAGCTGTGCCACAGTAGACTGTGTAGGCGTCTGATTAACGATAATCTTGGTGGAGGCTTCATACACCGGATTCTTAATATATAGGCTGTACACTCCGGCAAGAATACAAACCACAACCACAATGCTTACAATCATCCACAGTCTCTTCCTGACAATCTGGAAATAATCGCGAAGATCTAATTCTTGTGCTGACAAGTGAATTTCCCTCCAAGCTGTTTCTGTAATATTCAACCTATACACAGCGAACTCGTGAATCTAGAATATGAATTCGCAAGTTCGATGTATATAAGCTAAAAAAGTGCCTCCTCTCACCGAGACGAGAGGAGGCTCTCCACTTGCTTATGTTATAAACTTTTACTTGAAGTTGATGGTACGGTAGATGATTACAGCTGCTTCTGCACGGGTAGCTGTGTTGTTCGGGTTGAACTTGCCGGCATTGCCGATAACCAGGTTATGGCTGGCCGCAAAGGCTACTCCATCTTTCAGGGAAGCGGCAATCTTAGCGGCATCCGCGAATTTAGTCAATGACGAAGCATCTCCTGCAGTAGCTTGCGGGTTAACAGTCTTAACCGCACGGGCAATCATCGTTGCCATTTCAGCACGGGTGATGGTTGCGTTCGGATCGAACTGGGAAGCACTGCGGCCTGTAACGATGCCCTTCTCAGCAGCAACGGCTACATAAGGAGCGTACCAGGCTGTGGAGGCCACATCGCCGAAGCTTTCAGTAGCAGTGCTGTTCTCCAGGTTCAGTGCACGGATCAGCATCTTGGAGAATTCAGCGCGGGTAACATTGCTCTTCGGAGCGAACTTGCTTGCGCCAACACCTTCAATTGCGCCTTTAGCAGCTACAACTTGAATTTGTCTTCCAGCCCATGCTTGTACACTTGCAACGTCGTTGAAGTTCACTTTGTTCTCAACTACTGCATAAGTCGAGAAGGTATCGCGTGGTTCAACGATATAGTCACCGTCAACTACGCCGCCATGGAACTCAAGGGCCTTGTAGACCACCTTCGACACGGAGAGCAATTCCTTGTCAAGGCCAGTTGTGTTGGCCAAAGGAAGCTTAATGGTCAACGGCTGTTTGAAGGTTGTTGTCTTCACGCCGCCTACTGTCAGATCGAAAGAGTACACTTTCGAAGCCAGCTTCAGGCTTGTCAGGGAAGTGACTGTTGCGTCAGCTTCATTCGTAACTGTCAGTGTTACTGCATCACTGAACTGGGATACCGGAATGGTAACTGTCAGACCGTTGAACGTTACTGCGATATTAGCAATACCTCTTGCCTTAGCGGCTTCAATGATTGCTTTGGACAGTGGAACTTCTACTACCTTAGCGTTGACAGTGCCCAAGTTCAGGGTAAGTGTAAGGCCGGTCTTGCCAGGGTTCGCTGCCAGCAATGCGTCAAAAGCCTTGATCACATCAGCGTCAACCAGCTTCAGGGTTGCTTTATCGCCGACAATGCTAACCAGTTTGGAAACATCGTAGAATCCAGGAGTAGCAGTTGGATTAGTGACTACTACAGCAGTGCCGCCACCGTCGCCACTACCACTACCAGGGTTAGTAGTAGTCAACGGATAAGCACGAAGATAAGCCAAAGCAAGCGATTGAGCTGCTTTTCTGGCAGATTTAATTTCTGTATTTACATTGTCAAGGGTAAGTACGAGGTCATCTGCACTAATTCCCAGATTGTAAACTGCTTGACTTACTGTCAACGCTCCAGTACCGATTCTATGGTCGAGAACCTTGTAGACAGCGTCCTTCACCAGAGTCTTCTGTGAAGCAGGATCAGAAACGATGTTGACCAGGTCCGCACCGGATTTGCTAGCCAGCATATTGCGAAGCTCTGCTTCTACGCCGTTAGCAGCGAAGAAGAAATCCAGAATGTCGTCGAAGCTAAGGTTTGGAACTTTGGCCTTGGCTGCAATAGAGTCAAACAAAGCAACGTTGTCCACATCATAACGGATACCCTTAAGTACGTCGAAGTCATTTGCATATACATCGTATACTACGCTGGAAACGCTTTTGAACAATTTCAAAGATGTTGCTTTTTCTTTATCAGTAAGTACAATCTTGCCGAGAACTGGTTCAAAAATTTTATTGAACTTGTCTTGGCCAAGTCCCGCAACTTCATCTGAATAGTTTTTCAAATAAGTTGCTTCGGTTACGGTCAGGCTCTTGTAGATAGCGGTAATCTTGTCTTTAACTGCCTGATGGCCAACTTCAGCCGCTGCAGCGGTTCCAACCAGTCCCAGATGCTGGGCTAGACCAGTACTGCTGAACGGAAAACCTGCAAATGATGCTGCTGTCATGCTTGCTGCTAGTGTTGATACTGCCAATTTTTTCTTCAAAGACACTTTTCATCCACCTCTTTGTATGTATTTTTTCTAGTTCTACTGCTAGTATAGATAGAGCCGAAACCCTATGACTACACTACTCTGATAATAAATAACAATAAACCAGTAATACCCATTCTACCATCAATAGCGAGCGAGGTCACCCTTTACGGGAAAAAAATCCGAACAATCTATGAAGTTTGGTGTGAGATTGTAGATAATCCGCTCGAATGATGTCCTCATTGCCAATGATTTTTAGCGCATTTTGACGAAAAAAGTCAGTTGCTGTCGCTCCTAATTCTTTAGTCAAAACCCCGTAGGCCTCACTCAGACCAAAAGGACGATGCTGATTGTCATGAGCGTCCGAGGCAATCACATGTACAGCATTCCTCCGGCACAGGTCCAGCGACAGCTTCTGCAGTTTGCTTCCGAATGTTCCGGCCAGGCTCTGGGCAGTAAGCTGGCCCAGTGCGCCAAGCTCTATTAATCTTGTTAATTTGGAAGGATCGGCAGCTACCTCGGCATTGCGCTCCGGATGGGCGATTACTGGCACGAAACCTTGAATCAGCAGTTCATGACAAGTCTCCTCCATCGTACGTGGCACCCGTGAAGAAGGCATTTCCAGCAAAATATACCGTGAACCTGCGAGCGTCAGAAGCTGGCCCTGCTCCAGATCATTCAGCAAATCACTATAGATGCGGATTTCCTGGCCGGGAAGCACCTGCAGCATAACACCGGCCTGCCGGAGTCTCTGATTCAGCTGTTCCACAGCTTGTCCTATATTCGGAGCGGGGTTCAAATATACTCCGTTGGCATGATGTGGCGTGGCGACAACAGTGGAAATTCCATCCTTCCCGGCAGCCTGCGCCATGGTAAGAGCCGCGTCCCAATCGGCAGCCCCGTCGTCCATGAAGGGTAGAATGTGACTATGGATATCTATCATAAGCTTTTTATCGGTCCCTCTCATACGTATATTTATAGATTTTCTAAAAAAAATACAACCATTTCGCTAGGAAATGATTGCTAAATTTTAAAATAGTATTTCCGCTAGGCTTCCAGCTCGAACAGCTTCCGGGTGATCCGGGCAAGATTCCTGTCAATCTCTTGAATCTCTTGATTCTCTTCATTCCGGCATACCCGGTTACGCTGATCAAGCAGACGGTTAATGGTGATACGCAAGCTCTCAATCTCCTGCTCAACCGCATCGGACTTATAGAGACGCATCATTTCTGCAAGCGAATGCTTGTGCTGATAGACCAGCTTGCAGCCCAGCGGCGTAACTTCAGAGATTCTGCGGACCGAGCCGTTCTCGTATACATACACCATGGTAAAGCCTTGATATATTCGATTTACCGTTCCGGTTCCCTTGTAGGTGACGAACAGCTTGCGGATTGCGTTATTCAGATGCGGGTTCACAATTCGGCAGGACAAGGCGCATACGTAGATGCTGCCTCTTTGCTGGAAGGACAAATGGACCTCTTCGCCCCCGGCTTCCTCCAGGACGATTTCCTGTTCCCCGCCGCCCAGAATCTTCACCCGGTGGCTGATGAAGCAGGTATCGGCTGTAAGCAGAAACTGTTTCATTTGAAATTCCGTCATTTGCAAAGTCGCCTTCACATATTCTGTTGCCAATCTCTGAGCCATGACCATCCCTCAATTCTTTGTAACAGCCTTTAGCATGATTATACAATGAAGAGCAGCAGGTTTTCTCATCAGGGGGAACAGGATATAGGCCGATAATTCATCTTATAACGGGAGAAAAGGATAAGAGCCACGGAATACATATGTATTCCTCATTATTCTGTGAGTAATACGCGCTGATCCTATGGAATAGGCATCACAGAGTTACCATTCAAGCTTCGGAAGGTTCTTCCGGCTGTACTTCATTTCCAGCATCTTCAATCTCCGGATCTATGATCGGCTCCTCTTCGGATGCCTGATTATACCGCTCAATCAGCTCCCATAATTCATCTCTGCCGAGACCGATCTCCGAGGAAAAAGAAATAAAGTTATCGCCCGGCAGCACGCCCAGTTCCTGCTTCATAATCTTGATATGCTTCGGCCAGCGGGTTTTGGGAATCTTGTCCGCTTTGGTAGCCACAACGCACAGGGGGAGATCGTAATGCTTCAGCCAGTCAAACATCATCTTGTCATTGCCCGTAGGCGGGTGGCGGAGATCCACAATGAGCAGAACCAGCTTCAGAGTGTCGCGCTCGGCCAGATATTTCTCGACCATTTTGCCCCAGGAGGCGCGCTGGGTTTTGGATACCTTTGCATAGCCATAGCCGGGGAAGTCGACAAAATACATACTTTCGTTGACCCGGTAATAGTTCATATGCTGCGTCTTGCCCGGTGTAGAACTGGTGCGGGCCAGATTCTTGCGGTTAATCATCCGGTTGATCAGAGAAGATTTCCCGACGTTGGAGCGCCCTGCCAGAGCAATCTCCGGCAAGGCGTCAACAGGGTATTGATCAGGGCCAACGGCGCTGATGATAAATTCGGCGTTGTTAACTTTCATAGGACTTCCTTTCTAATGCACACTACTCGGCGCTTCACTGCTGATTTCATTATGATGTTCGACCAGCGCATGCTTCAGCACCTGATCCATATGGGAAACCGGCACGAACTCCACATCGCTGCGGACGCTCTCCGGGATATCCTTCAAGTCGCGCTCGTTGTCCTTGGGCAGCAGGATTTTTTTGTATCCGGCCCGGTGGGCGGCAAGCGACTTCTCCTTCAGACCGCCAATCGGCAGGACCCGGCCGCGCAGCGTAATCTCGCCGGTCATCGCCACATCCTTCGAAACATAACGTTTCGTCAGTGCGGAGATCAGCGCGGTAGCAATCGTAATCCCTGCAGACGGACCGTCCTTGGGTATTGCGCCTTCGGGGATGTGGATGTGAATATCGTTCTTTTCATGGAAATCGGGTGCCAGCCCCAGCTCCTCAGCCTTCGAACGGGTGTAACTGAAGGCGGCCTGTGCCGATTCCTTCATCACATCGCCCAGTTGCCCCGTCAGGGTCAGCTTGCCGGTTCCCTGGACCACCGTCACTTCGATGAGCAGCGTATCGCCGCCAACTTCCGTCCAGGCCAGTCCGGTAACTGTGCCAATCTGATCTTCAAGCTCCGCCATTCCGTAGCGGTACTTCGAAGCCCCCAGGTAATCCTTGATCTCAGCGGGAAGGATGCTTACCTGCTCCTTTTCGCCCGATACAATAATCTTTGCGGCCTTGCGGCAGAGCGCCGCGATCTGCTGCTCCAGATTGCGCACTCCGGATTCCCGGGTATACTCGCGGACAATTTTGAGCAGGGTATCGTCCTCAATGGACAGCTGCCCCTCCTCCAGCCCGTGGTTCTGGCGCTGCTTCGGCAGCAGGTAGCGGCTGGCAATCTGCAGCTTCTCCAGCTCCGTATAGCCGGGAATGAACAGCATCTCCATCCGGTCCAGCAGCGGACGCGGAATATTATGCACGGTATTGGCCGTCGTCACGAACATGACGTTCGAGAGGTCAAACGGCAGCTCAACGAAATGGTCGCTGAACGTGTTGTTCTGTTCGGGGTCGAGCACTTCCAGCAGCGCAGCCGACGGGTCGCCGCGGAAATCCGCCGCCATCTTGTCGATCTCATCCAGCAGGAACACGGGATTGATGCTGCCTGCAGTCTTCATGCCCTGAATAATCCGGCCCGGCATAGCACCGACATAGGTGCGGCGGTGGCCGCGGATTTCGGCTTCGTCACGCACGCCGCCCAGCGAGATGCGCACGAACTTGCGGTTCAGCGAACGGGCGATAGAGCGCGCGAGCGAGGTTTTGCCGACACCCGGAGGGCCTACCAGACAGAGAATCGGCCCCTTCAGCTTCTTGACCAGCTTCTGCACCGCAAGATACTCCAGCACACGTTCCTTCGGCTTCTCCAGACCATAATGATCCGCATCCAGCACCTGCTCCGCCTTCAGGATATCAAGATCATCTTCGGTAGATTCGCTCCACGGCAAGCTCAGCAGCATATCGACATAATTGCGGATCACCCCGCCCTCAGCCGAGCTTGCCGGCATTTTTTCGAGCCGGTCGATCTCTTTCTCAATCTTTTCCTTTACGCGTTCAGGCAGTTCCTTCTCTTCCATCAGACTGCGCAGCTCATCGGCTTCGCCGGCCCGGCCTTCCTTGTCGCCAAGCTCCTTCTGGATTGCTTTCATTTGCTCGCGGAGATAATACTCTTTCTGCGTCTTCTCCATCTGCTTTTTCACCCGCTGGTTGATCTTGCGTTCGAGTTCCAGCACCTCACGCTCATTGTTGAGGATATCCAGCAGCTTCTCCAGACGTTTGCTGACATCGATGGTTTCCAGGATCTCCTGCTTATCCTTGATCTTCAGCGCCAAATGGCTCGTGATGACGTCGGCCAGCCGCCCCGGCTCTTCGATATCGGATACGGCGGCGAGCGTCTCGGGAGTGACTTTTTTGGAAAGGGTAATGTAATGTTCGAACTGGCTCAGTACGGTGCGCATCAAGGCATCGCTCTGCTGGTCCACATCCTCTTCCTCAGGCAGCACACGCGCCATCACCTCGTAATAATCCTCGTTGTCCGTATAGTTAATAATTTCGGCCCGTTCCACGCCCTCCACAAGCACACGGATCGTGCCGTTGGGAAGCTTGAGCATCTGCCGCACATTGGCGACCGTGCCGACCCGAAAAATATCTTCTTGTCCCGGCTCCTCAATATTCACTTCCGACTGGGAGCAGAGGAGAATCAGGTTATCTTCAACCATAGCTTTTTCCAGCGCCCGAACTGACTTCTCGCGTCCCACATCCAGGTGAAGAACCATGCTGGGATATACAAGAAGACCTCTAAGCGGCAATAAAGGAAAACGACGACCTTTGGATTTGCTTTGTATCATCGCTTTCGCACCTCCCATGGTTCTCAAGTAGTGTCATATGCTTCATTCTAACAAAAGCGGCCCCAAAACACCAACAAGCCGAGCCTTCCTGCAGCTTCCAGTTCATATATTCCGCTCTGCCAGACCTGATTTATTATTCGCTGCTTATTCCCGGAATATGTCCGCACGGTCCCAATCAAGCAGAAACGGCTTTGCCGTCCTTAAAAAGCGTATACTTCCGAAGCAGCGATTCCCGTATCGCTTTCAGGTATCCGTTTCAGCAAGAAATAGAAGGATGATTAACGGGCGCGAGACATATAAATGCTTATATTTGCAAAAAACAGGCTTCCGTTACACAACCGGATTGTGTGTCGGAAGCCTGCTGGGTATACAGCTGTGATCCCAGAGTGAAACCTGGTACAGCACTGGAACAGCAGATTGCCAAGTGCCTTCAAGCTTGAATTATCCCTTCGCGCTGTCGCCGCTCGCGTCCGCCTTCAGCAGCGAAGGAGCTGCCGAGAAGGTCTCACCGGATACGGCCGGCAGACGCACATCCGCAGTTTCAGCTCCGAACAGATGACGGAACACTTCCTCAACCGTCTCCATCGGAATCACCCGCAGCGGGGCAAGATCGGCGAACAGCGACTGCCAGTTCTCTTTGGGGATCAGTACAGTGGTGGCCCCTGCCTGGAAGGCTGCCTCCACCTTGGCAATTACGCCGCCTACCGGCTTCACCCGGCCGTGAATGCCGATCTCACCGGTAATCGCTACGGTGTTATCTACCGGCAGATGCCGGATGGCAGAGACAATGGCCACGGCCATGGCGACCCCGGCGGAAGGGCCGTCTATCGGCGTTCCCCCAGGGAAATTCACATGCAAATCATAACGGTCCGGCTCCAGATTCATGGTCCGGAGGACCGTCAGCACATTTTCGAGCGAGCCTTTGGCCATGCTCTTGCGCCGGATCGTCCGGGAGCCGCCTTGGGTCTCTTCTTCGTCTACCACTCCGGTCACATTAAGCCTACCCTGGCCGCTTTTGGCGGGTGCAGCTGAAACCTCAATTTCAAGCAGCGTACCCATGCCCGGACCATATACGGCAAGTCCATTGACCAGGCCGATCTGCGGTGAAGACGGAATCTTGCGTTCAGTACGCATGGGCAGCTGGCTGCTGCTGGCTACCCACTCGACTTCGGCTGCACTCAGGGTATCCCGTCCTTCAGTTAAGGCAAGTCCTGCCGCTAATTGGATCATGTTGACCGCCTCGCGGCCATTGGTCGCGTATTGCTGCACCACTTCAATGGCTTCGGGACTGGGCTTCAGCCCGATCTTCTGGACCGCATCGCGTCCGATGACGGCAATCTCCTCCGGCAGCAGCGGCCGGAAATAGATTTCCATGCAGCGGGAACGCAGCGCCGGTGAGATTTCTTCCGGCGAACGCGTGGTGGCACCCACCAGCCGGAAATCGGCCGGCAGGCCATTTTGAAAAATATCATGGATATATGCAGGGGTATTGCTGTCCTCGGAGTTGTAATACGCACTCTCCAGCAGCACCTTTCGGTCCTCCAGCACCTTCAGCAGCTTGTTCATCTGAATCGGATGCAGCTCCCCAATCTCGTCCAGAAAGAGGATGCCGCCATGCGCCTTGGTAACGGCCCCTGGCTTCGGCTGCGGCACACCTGCCACGCCCATAGCCCCTGCTCCCTGGTAGATCGGATCATGTACGGAGCCAATCAGCGGATCGGCAATGCCGCGTTCGTCAAAACGGGCAGTGGTGGCGTCAATCTCCGTGAACTTGGCATCGCTTTTGAAGGGAGAAAGCGCGTTTCTTTTGGCTTCCTCCATGACCACCCGCGCAGCCGCCGTTTTGCCGACGCCGGGCGGCCCGTAAATAATGACATGCTGCGGGTTGGCACTGCACAGTGCCGCCTTCAGGGCGCGCAGCCCGTCCTTCTGCCCCACGATATCTCCAATGGAGGCCGGACGCGTCTTCTCAGACAGCGGCTTGGTCAGTGAGATCATCCGCATTTTGCGCAGCTTGTCCAGCTCCTTGCGCGATTCCCGGTCCACCGCCGTCTTATTGGTCTTCTGTCCCCGCAGCAGATTCCAAAAATAAACGCCGATGACCAGCGCGAAAAAGAGCTGCACAATCATCAGCAATATACTTAATTCCATAGGTCATCCTCCTGTTCGCTTCAGTCTACCTGTCCTGTATTTGGCTACTACTAGGTAGTATAGCCTTTTCGGTCATTCGTAAACGCCTGCATACAGAATTATGCATGCGGAAATACTTAGCACACAGGAGATCATAGTTATGACTGAACTGAATCAGGCGGAGACACCACCAATGGGGCTGCCGGCGGATGATAAAATAAAACGCCCCGCTACCCTGCCGGTTATCCGGTGCGGGACGGGACGTTGCACTAATAATCTTATAATAAGTTAAAAAATAAGTCCGGTTCTGCTTGACTCTCAGGAATTATTGCTCTGTGTTGCCTAACTGAACCGCCGGTGCCAGTCCTGCATGCTTGCGGCCCGGAATTTCGCCGGTTGCTTCAAAATGAACAACGATCGCGTCAATCTCTTTCTTCAGCTCGGAGACGAGTTCCGCTTCAGGAACCTTGCGGATCATCTGTCCGTAACGGAATAGCAGACCTTCCCCGCGCGCACCGGCAATCCCAATATCGGCTTCCCGCGCTTCCCCCGGACCATTGACGGCACAACCCAGCACAGATACCTTAATCGGCACCTTCAGCTTGGAGATGTACTCTTCCACTTCATTGGCAATAGAGAAGAGGTCAATGTCCAGCCGGCCACAGGTCGGGCAGGAAATGAGCGTAGGAGCGTTAGAGATCAGACCGAAGGTCTTCAGCAGCTCGCGGGCCACCTTTACCTCTTCCACCGGATCAGCGCTGAGCGAGATCCGCACGGTACTGCCGATGCCCATCGAGAGCAGCGCACCGATCCCGGCCGAGCTCTTCACCGTACCGGCAAACAGCGTGCCGGATTCGGTAATCCCCAGGTGCAGCGGGTAGGGAATCACTTCTGCAGCCTTGCGGTAGGCTTCGATGGCCATAGGGACATCAGAGGCTTTGAGGGATACGATGATATCATGGAAATCGAGTTCTTCCAGAATTCCGATATGGTACAGAGCACTCTCTACCATGGCTTCCGGGGTCGGATAGCCGTATTTCTCCAGGAGATGGTTCTCGAGAGAACCCGCATTGACGCCGATACGGATTGGAATGCCTTTATCCTTGCAGGCTTTGACGACAGCTTCGACTTTGTCCCGGCGTCCAATGTTACCCGGATTGATGCGCACCTTGTCGATGCCGTTCTCTATCGCCAGCAAAGCCAGCTTATAATTAAAATGAATATCCGCCACCAGCGGAATATGAATCCGCGCCTTAATCTCCTTAATTGCAGCTGCCGCTTCTTCATTGTTGACCGTCACGCGCACAAGCTGACAGCCCGCTTCCTCCAGCCGCAGGATCTCGGCTACCGTTGCTTCGACATCAGCTGTTTTGGTTGTACACATGCTTTGAATAGCAACCTCGTTGTTTCCACCAATAATAACCCCGCCAACATTGACGGGACGGGTCTGGTGTCTCAAGAACATGGTTTTCTCCCCCATAACGATCAAAGCTCCACCCTCCCCGCGCCGTACAGGCGGTTGTAAGGTGGAGACAATGACATGTATTGTTAATGCTGTATGGTTAAGGAAAAGGCCCTTAGGCGCTTTCCTCTTTTTTCTTGTCTTTCTTCAGACTCAGCTCAGGCAGGGACTTCTCCTGTACCACCTGCTCCGTAATGACACAGTCTTTGATGTCATCGCGTGAAGGCACCTCATACATTACATCGAGCATAATGCTCTCAATAATGGCCCGCAAGCCACGGGCACCCGTGTTGCGTTTGATGGCTTCCTTGGCAATGGCCTCAAGAGCGAGCGGCTCGAACTTCAGCGCAACATTATCCATTTCCAGCAGCTTGATATACTGCTTGGTGAGTGCATTCTTCGGTTCGGACAGAATCCGGACCAGCGTATTCTCATCAAGCGGCTCCAGTGTCGAGATGACCGGCAAGCGGCCGACAAATTCGGGGATCAGACCGAACTTGAGCAGATCTTCCGGCAATACCATGGACAGATATTCTCCAGTCTTCAGATCCTTCTGTCCTTCTACTGCCGCGTTGAAACCGATGACTTTTTTGCCGATACGGCGTTTGATCATTTGCTCCAGGCCGTCAAAGGCCCCGCCGACAATAAACAGAATATTCGTGGTGTCGATCTGAATGAATTCCTGATGCGGATGCTTGCGTCCGCCTTGCGGAGGTACAGAAGCTACAGTGCCTTCAAGAATCTTCAGCAGAGCCTGCTGTACACCTTCACCGGAAACGTCACGCGTAATGGACGGATTCTCGGATTTGCGGGCCACTTTGTCAATTTCATCAATATAGATAATGCCGCGTTCTGCTTTTTCCACATCATAATCGGCAGCCTGAATCAGCTTCAGCAGGATGTTCTCGACATCCTCACCGACATAACCCGCTTCCGTAAGGGAAGTGGCATCTGCGATGGCAAAAGGAACGTTAATAATCTTCGCCATGGTCTGCGCCAAGAGTGTTTTACCGGAGCCGGTTGGACCAAGAAGCAGGATGTTGCTCTTCGTCAGCTCAACGTCTTCGATCTTGCTCTGGCTGTTGACACGTTTGTAGTGATTATATACGGCTACGGAAAGCGATTTCTTCGCTTGCTCCTGGCCGATGACATATTGATCAAGAATGTCACGGATTTCCTTCGGCTTCGGAATATCCTTCAGATCCAGCTCTTCCTCATGGCCGAGCTCCTCTTCAACGATTTCCGTGCACAGCTCGATGCATTCATCACATATATAAACGCCCGGTCCTGCTACAAGCTTGCGAACCTGCTCTTGGGATTTGCCGCAAAAAGAACATTTCAATTGCCCTTTTTCATCATTAAATTTAAACATCTTACCACCCCTTTAAGATTTGATCGGTGAAGAGAGCACCTGGTCAATCAGCCCGTATTCCTTCGCTTCTTCCGCGCTCATGAAGTTATCGCGGTCTGTGTCCCGTTCGATTTTTTCAAGGGGCTGACCTGTGCGATCTACATATATTTGATTCAGCTTCTGTCTCGTCTTCAGAATCCAGTCGGTATGAATCCAGATATCGGATGCCTGCCCCTGAACACCGCCGAGCGGCTGGTGAATCATCACTTCGCTGTTGGTCAGCGCGTATCTTTTGCCTGGAGCCCCTGCCGTAAGCAGCAGCGATCCCATACTTGCCGCCATGCCCACGCAGATTGTCGAGACATCCGGTTTGATGTATTGCATCGTATCATATATACCCATGCCGGCTGTCACAGAACCACCGGGCGAGTTGAGGTACAGGTGAATGTCTTTTTCGGGGTCATCTGCTGCCAGGAACAGCAATTGGGCAATGACCAGATTGGCGACATCATCGTCAATCGCACTGCTTAGGAAGATGATGCGATCCTTGAGCAATCTGGAATAGATATCGTATGACCGTTCTCCCCGACTTGTTGATTCTACAACCATTGGTACCAGACTCATGCCACCAACCTCTTTTCTCTGTACAGATTAGTCTTTCCGTTTCAGAAATATTTTAACACGTTCAATGCGCGATGTCATTTTTTCACTTCTGCATCATATCGCATTATACATGTGCCTGCCATTATAGCGCAAATCCCATGATAATGCCAATCACTCCGGCTGTGACTATGTATCATAATATTTCTCCGTTGATAAAAAATAAGGCACGTAAAGAAATTACGTGCCTTATCTATGTTTATGGAGGCCGCCTTGCCCGGCCGTTCTAGATGGAGTCCAGCCTCCGAAAAGGATTATTCAGCGCTTGCTTCTTCTTGGGCAGCTTCTTCCGTTGCAGCTGGAGCTTCAACTTCTACACTGTTCTCCACGAGGAAATCAATGGTCTTGCGCAGCGAAATTTCATCGTTCAAGCTGCTCAGGGAACCGTTGGCTGCCAGAATACTGCGGATTTCTTCAGGAGAACGTTTGAAGGATTCAGCCATAGAAGCGAGTTCTGCAGTCACTTCATCTTCAGAAACCTCAATGTTCTCAGCCTTCGCAATAACTTCCAGAACCAGATTGTTGCGGACGCGTTTTTCAGCATCGCCCTTCATCTGAAGCTCCAGGTCTTCACGGGTCTGGCCGGAGAAGCTCAGGAACATATCCATGTTCATGCCCTGCTGGCGCAGACGGTTGTCGAAATCGCGAACCATGTTAGCTACTTCACTTGCGATCATGGCATCAGGAATTTCAACTTCGGCATTAGCTGCTGCTGCGTCAACTGCCGCAGTTTCACGAGCGCCTTTGAGTTCTTCCTGCTTGCGGGATTCGAGCTGTGCTTTTAGATCTGCTTTGTATTCTTCAAGCGTATCGAATTCACTTACATCCTTCGCGAATTCGTCGTCCAGCTCAGGAAGCTGCTTGCGTTTGATTTCGTGTACTTTTACTTTGAATACTGCCGCTTTACCGGCAAGGTTCTCAGCATGGTAAGCCTCTGGGAAAGTAACTTCAACATCCTTGAAGTCTCCAGTAGACATGCCAACTACTTGTTCTTCAAAGCCTGGAATGAAGGAATTGCTTCCCAGCTCCAGGGAGTGGCGTTCTGCCTGGCCGCCTTCGAATTGCACACCATCCACAGATCCGTCAAAGTCAATCACAGCGATGTCGCCGTTAGCAGCGGGCTCGTCTTCAACCACAACAAGCTCAGCATGACGCTCCTGAAGACGCTTCAATTCAGCGTTCAGCTCATCTTCCGAAACTTCAGCCTTCTGGACTGGAATTTCCAGGCCTTTGTACTGGCCCAGTGTCACTTCAGGCTTAACAGTAACCTTAGCTTTGAAGATGAACGGCTGGCCTTTGGCAAATTGTTCGATATCCACTTCAGGACGGTCTACAGGGAAGATGTCGGTTTCTTCAACCGCTTCACCGTAAGCTTCTGGAAGAAGAATGTCGATAGCATCCTGGTACAGGCTTTCCACACCGAAACGGGATTCAAAAATCGGCCGTGGCACTTTGCCTTTGCGGAAACCAGGCACATTGGCTTTCTTAACTACTTTATTAAAAGCTTTGTCGAGCGCTGCAGCTACGCGTTCTGCTTCTACTTCGACTTCAAGAACTCCAAGGTTCTTCTCTATTTTTTCCCAGGTTGCTTTCATATTATACTTTTCCCTCCAAAAATAGGTTACATGTTTTCTTTAAAAAGATTCACGCAATTCACGCACAGAATAACCATTATATTATATACAACATTACTTTATTTATCAAGTAGAGAACTCTTTACAAATCCTTTGAGAGAGCGGTAAGCCCCCTCAAATTGAAAGCGCATGCTGCCTGTGATTCCGTACATGGCCCGCGTTTCCTCTTCCTGCCGCTTTCCGCTCAGACTCTCGGACACCATCTGGTGCAGCGCGCCGGCCCAGATATCCAGCTGCGCATCCTCTCCCTCCAGAAGCTTGCGGTACTCCGCTGAGCCATAGACCGACATCATGAACTGCCCCCACAGCTCCTGGGCAAAATAATACAGCGTCGGCTCATGCACTTCCGCCTGTTCGGCCACCCGTTCCAGCACCTGGCCCACCTGCGGCGGAAACTCTTCATTCGTCAGCGGCACCGTTTCAATATCAACATATGCGACTTCCCCTCCGCGCATCAGCCCGATGGTACCCTGTGCTCCCCGGCGGCGGAGTGTCTGCAGCGTGCGGAACTGCAAAAGCGGATGAACCGCTGCCCCTGCCCGCTCCAGCCAGCCTACAAGCGCCTCGTCAACTTGTGCGCCTTCCAGGTAAGACAACTGCTCAAGCGCAAGTATCGTCGCCTCTGATAAAGGCTCGTTCATGACCTTCTTCAACAGCTTGTCGGGATAATCCGCATCCTCTTCAAGCTTCGATTTGGCCAGAATCCGGGCCATGTCTTCTTCCTTCAGGTCCTGCTCACTCCCGGAGGGTTCCCTGTCTCCCTCCCCGTCTCGGGATGCATAGGGGAAGGCAGCCTCCAGCCAATCCAGCAGCGACTGCCATTCCTGATAGTGCCGCTCGTCCTGGCCCTGGCATTGCAGCAAAAACCGCAGCAGTTCCATTGCTTCCCCGTAACGTTCACTCTCCAGCATTACCGTTAACTGGATCTGGTAATAATCCAGCGTCTTCGGAAACAGCACGATATTCTCTTTGGCGGGGGAATTCGAATGATTAATGAGGGCACCTCCTTTTCTCCGATCCATGATCAATTGTAGATTATAGCATATCCCGCTGCTGTTTCAAAAAAACAGGTTGAAAAAGTTATCTACATATGATAACATAATTTTTGCTTGCTTTTCAGTATGCTCCTCTTATGTCCCGGTAGCTCAGCTGGATAGAGCATGCGCCTTCTAAGCGCACGGTCGGGGGTTCGAATCCCTTCCGGGACGTCATCGAACAGCCTCCCTTCGGGAGGCTGTTCGTGCGTCCTGGGGATGAGAACCCTGTGCCGGGTTCGTTGGAGCATCCGCTTCGGGAGCATCCGCTTCGCAATCAGCCCCCTAGGGCTGTATCCCTTCCGGGACGTCATCGAACAGCCTCCCTTCGGGAGGCTGTTCGTGCGTCCTGGGGATGAGAACCCGGTGCCGGGTTCGTTGGAGCATCCGCTTCGGGAGCATCCGCTTCGCAATCAGCCCTCTAGGGCTGTATCCCTTCCGGGACGTCATCGAACAGCCTCCCTTCGGGGAGGCTGTTCGTGCGTCCGGGGGATGAGAATCCGGTGCCGGGTTCGTTGGAGCACGGTTCAGCTTATACAGCAGAAACGGGCGCCTTCCTTATGCAGGATGGCACCCGTTTGAACGAAAATAAAAAGAAGATAGAATAAAACATTCTCTCAGCGTCCCCGGCGGCGTCCGAGCCATAGCGGGAAGCGGAAAATGAAATTGATCAGCAGCACCACAAACACCAGCACAGCCGCAGACTTGTCGGCAATCTGCCGCGCATCCTCGACGATGGCCTCAGACTGCACATACCACAGATGTACTGCCAGCGTCTCGCCCGGCGAGAACAGATTGAAATCCCACATCTCGCCGGAGGTGCTGAGGCCCGCCGTCAGAATAATAACAGCCGACTCGCCGAAGGCTCGTCCGGCCACGAGACAGACACCGGTCACGATAGCCGGCATGGCTACCGGCAGCACTACCTTTCGGATGACATGGAACTTAGTCATCCCGAGCGCATAGCCGGCTTCACGGATCTCTCCGGGAACGGCGCGTACCGCTTCTTCCGTGACCCGGGCCAGCATCGGCAGATTGAGCAGCGCCAGACTGACTCCCCCGCCGAGAATGGTCAGTCCCACGTTGAAATATTCGGCGAAGATGGCGAGGCCAAGCAGACCGAATACAATGGAAGGAACCGAGGACAACGACTCTACGCAGATGCGCAGCGCGCCGGTAAACCGGTTGTCCGGTGCATATTCCGCCATATAAATTCCGGCACCGATACCGATTGGAATCGAAATCAGCAGCGAGATGAACAGAATATAGAAGGAGTTGAACAGCACCGGGCCAATGCCGCCTCCGGCATCAATTTCTTCCGGCTGCTTAATCAGGAAGTCCGGTCTCAGCGAAGGCAGGCCTTTGCTCAGAATGGTGAAGAGCAGCCAGAAAATCAGCAGCATCACCAAAGCACCCAGTGTATAGAAGGCGATGGTTGCTATCTTGTTGTTACGCTGTGAACGGGCCGTATGGCGGGTACGGGTGAAATTCATGCCGCATCCCTCCTGTTCCGGCCTAATATGCGGATAATGAGGATCAGCACAAACGAAATTAACAACAGCAGGAAGGCCATCATATGCAGCGCATAGTTCCAGGTGGAGTCAAATTCCACATTGGAGATTTGCATTACGATGTTGCTGGTCAGCACCGAAGACGGTGTGAAGAGTGTCTTGGCCAGCTGCGGTGTGTTGCCGATCACCATAACCACGGCCATCGTCTCACCGACGGCACGGGTCATGCCCAGAATGACTGCGGAGATAATGCCTCTGCTGGCCGCAGGCAGAACAACACGCATAATAACCTGCAGGCGGGTGGAGCCGAGGGCATAGGCTGCATCGCGGTATTTGCGCGGAACGGCAACAATGGCATCATCGCTGATCCGGCAAATGGTCGGCAGCACCATCAAGGCGAGCACAAGCGCAGCGGCAAGCAGGCCATCCCCCAGTCCCTCGCCGCTGACTCTGCGCAGAAAAGGCAATAACACGGTCAGCCCCAGATAACCGTAGACAATGGAAGGAATGCCGACCAGCAGATCGAGTACCGGACGGATAAAGCTCTTGATCCATGCCGGGGCGATCTCCGCACAAAGTACAGCCATTCCCACCGAGACAGGTACTGCGATGAGCAGTGTCAAGGCAGTCAGTGATAATGTATTTACAATAAAGGCAGCGGCGCCAAAGGCTTCCTCTTCCGGGCTCCAGTTGAAGGAGAAGAAGAAATCCAGCGGCGAGATGTTATTAAATAGAAGCAGCGCCGTTTTGCCGATGAATACAATGACAAGTCCAAGCACCAGACAAAGTGCAAGGATGCTGAACAGAAAATAATAACGAAACATAGTGTTGCTGAATAAGTGCCTGTTGTGGCGTTTGGCGCTTATGCCGCCTTCTGCAAGGCTGCTCTTCTGTGCCCGCGATGCCAGGTTCTGGACCGGTGCCCCCATACTTTCCCTCCTGTAAGCGGCCACCCCCGCATGATATCGGAGCTGGCCGCTGTTACCGTTCAATATGTTTATGACTCCCAGAGACTTACACTTAGCCCTTCATTGCAGCAATCGGAATGAATTTAAGCTTCTTCAAGGAACCATTCTGGAACTTTTTGCTCTGCACATAATCAATGAATTCCTTGGTTGCGCCAGTCGGCTGGCCTTTGGTCATGTAGTAGCCGTAAGCCCAAATCTTGTACGAACCGTTGATGACGTTATCTGTAGTTGCTGCCACACCGTTGAATTTTACAGCTTTGATGTCGCTGCCGCTTACATAGACAAGGTCAATGTAGCCGATCGCGTTAGGGGTTGTAGCAACGGCTGTTTTCATGTCACCGCTTGAGCCGGTTTCCTTGTAATTCTTCTCTTTCTTCACGATATCTCCGCCAGCCAGGGCCTTGGCCTGGTAGTTGACACGGGTACCGGAACCGAAGGCGCGGGTAACCACTACAATGTTGGCATCCGATCCGCCGACTTCTTTCCAGTTGGTGATTTTACCGGAGTAAATACCTTGCAGCTGCTCCGTGGTCAGGTTGTCTACACCTACATTTTTGTTGACGATGGTCGCAAAAGGAATAACGGCTACCTTGTTGGCCACCTGCCCGTCAAAGGCTTTGAAGCCGGGAACATCAATGCTGGCATCCCAGTCGCATGCGCCGATGTCGGCAATGCCCTTCTTCACGGCTTGCGGTCCGGTTACAGAGCCTTTACCGGAAGCCGCGATTTTGACTTTCGGGTGAAGCTTCTGGAATTCCTTGGCGGCCTGCAGGGTCAGCGGAAGCAGTGCAGTCGATCCGTTAACGGTAATTTTACCTTTTAGAGAGTCGGCTGCGGCCGCGATTCCGGCAAAAGATGCGGTTACCGCGATGACAGCGGTCAATGCTGAAACTGTTAATTTTTTGAAAACCTTCATGAATAATTTCTCCTCTCGGCGGTTGCGCCGTTATATTATGTGGGTGTTGCTTCAGTCGGTTGATTTGGAGAGCTGGAGGGCTTTGCCGTTCTGGATTGCAAGCACCTTGCCGTCGCTGATAACTGCGAGCTTGCTGCCGTCTTTCGATACCGCTGCTTCCGAAACATCTTCGGTGGTATGGAACAGCACGGTTTTGCCGCCGCTGCCGTCGATGGAATAGACAGATGTGCTGCCGTCGGCCGCGATACCCGAAACGATCAAGCCTGAGGCTACGCCAGCAGCCCATGTAGCTTCAACATCAAGTGCGATGTTGCTGATGGTGCCGTCAGTCCCGATGGATTTCAGCGTATTGGCTGCATTGCCGTCCGGATCAGCACTCAGGTACACCACGCTGCCATTTGCCAGAATTTCCGGATACAGCTTGTTGTCCAGGGCTGTGGTCAGGGCTGCAGGCTTCGCATCTTTGGTAACAAGATCCAGCTTATAGATCTGCTCTCCGGCTTTGCTGAAGTCTACGGTAAGCGAATCTTCGGTGCTGTCGGCATCATTTTTAGCCACGCCCGTTACATTCACAATGTAGACTGCACTTTTGGCATCGGAAGACAGGCGCAGTTCCGATTTGTTCTCTACTTTGTCTTCAAGCACAGCTTTGACGGCTCCGGTTTCTACAGAGATCTGAGCAATCTTCTCCTGCTTGTCCCCCTGGATGAAGTAGATCGTCTTGCCGTCCGCCGACCAGACCAGATCCGTTTTTACGCTGGTGTCTGTACCGAGGGAGGAGATGGCTCCACTGGCGAGATTGATCAGCTTGAGCTGGCCTGTCTCATCAGTGAACGCGCCCCATTTCTGATCGGCAGAAACCGCGAAATCCGATGCGCTGCTATTGGAAGAGAAAACTTCATAATCGCCAGGGTAAGCGTTGAATTTGATGAGCTGGGCGGTTTCGGAATCGCTTTTGTTCGCAATGATGCTTCCGTCTGCATTCCAATGAAGGGTATCGAACTGGCCTTCCGGACGGGCAAAGCTCAGAATGGTCTGGTCTTCAGCCTGGAGTTCCCCGCCAAGGGCAGTAACCAGCTTAGTCAGCTCTACGTAGGCCTTGCCCTTATAAATTACAGGAGCAACGGTGAATTGCTGAGCCGCACCATCCACTTGATATCCTTTCGCCCCTGTCTTAATGAGTACATTATGTAGTCCTTTGCTGTCGTTCAGTTCAAAACCGCTGCTGCTTATGATCAGCTTGGCTCCAAGCTCACCGGCCACCTGATTTAGCGAATACAGCTTGTACCCGCCGCTGTTAATGGTACTGAGTGCAACCGGCGTTCCGTTTACAGACCAGGTAGTGCTGCTTTCCTTGACTGCTGCGGTATTTACGGCAGCGGCATTAGCGCTGCTGCTTGTTGCCGCAATGCTTCCCGCTCCTCCTGCAACGAGAATTGCCGAGGCCAAAGCCGCGCTGAACCATTTACTGTTTCTCAATTAGACTCACCCTTTTCCTATAGGTAACTGCTAATGCTATTTTCATCTACAAGTATCAATTCTGTTCGAGAGGAATGTTAGGGAAATATTAACTGATGATGAATGGCGGGCAACCTGTAAATCCATATCATTAAAAAAGACCGCCCCTGAAATATCAGAGTCGGCCTAAAGGTAAAATGTAGATGAAGTGAGGACTAGAAATGTAGAAAACAGCGGCGGAATGTTAATTCTCAACCCATGTAACGATAATTTCAGCATTGTCCGGATTTGAATCCGAACGGGTGCCAATAATGGAATAGGAATAGGCGTTTGGAACTTTGCCGTTAATAATCATGTTATTCCTGTCCACAATCTGCGTCCCGCGTTTCAGGGCCTTGTCATTTACATACTTCTGATAGGCGCTGCCGAGTTCATCCATGCTCTCCGGCGTTTCATAGACCAGCATGGAGGATTTCTTTCCGTCCACCGCCTCTCCTTCCGTAAATGTAATTCCCGCACCGGCTGGAATCGGCAGATCCCCGGGAAGATATTGCGGCTTGTCCACGCTCTCTTCTGCCAAAGTGCGGAAATGCCCACCGCCCGCTTCACCTCCGGGATTGCCGCATGCACTAAGCCCAACGGCTGCCACAAGCACCAGCAGGGAGAGCGCAACCTTCTTGTCGGCCATTTTTCTAACTCCTCCTTCATGGTCTTTATTACGTCAGAACACTTACTTATACCCATAATTACCCTGCACTTCCACAGATTAAAACACAGTTTGCTAAAATTTTAAAAAAATCTTAATTCGGCTGAATGCGGCCGGATGGGGTGAATAAGCATGAATTAGATGTACAAAATCCCACTAAAACCTCCTGCAGCCTAGATTTAAGCGAATTAGTTTTACTTTTTTCCACTTAGCTTTAGTTCCTTAGGAACCTCATGGGGTACCCCCGAGCTTTCAAGTTCTTCAATTCAACTCAGATAGCAGTCATTACAGAAAAAGCGATTTACATCTGCAAGGAATTGATCTAATATAATGAGTGAGTACTCACTCATAAATATGGAATCGAGGAGATTGACATGAATCAGGGACATCCTGTGATTGCTGTAACCCATGTCCGCCGCGCATTTGGCACTAAGGAGGTATTGAAGGATATTTCGCTCCAGGTGGACCAGGCAGAGACTTTCGGCATTCTTGGCCCTTCCGGCTCGGGGAAAACTACGCTAGTAAAGCTGTTGACCGGCATTGATGAAGTGACCTCAGGCCAGGTAGAGGTGCTGGGTGTTCAAATGCCCAAGCTCTCCATGCTGCAGCAAATCGGCTATATGGCACAGTCGGATGCACTATACAGCGAGCTTAGCGCCAAAGAAAATCTCGAGTTTTTCGCGTCCCTGTATGGACTTAGAGGCGGAAACCGCACCCGGCGGATCGCTGATGTGATGGAGGTGGTAAACCTGCAGGAGCATCTGCGCAAGCGCGTGGACCAATATTCCGGCGGAATGAAGCGGCGTCTGTCGCTGGCCATCGCTCTCCTGCATGAACCTCCGCTGCTCATTCTTGACGAACCCACCGTTGGCATCGATCCGGTGCTGCGCAAGTCGATCTGGAAAGAGCTGCGGGCATTGAACGGCAAAGGGACCACCATCGTCCTCACTACCCACGTGATGGACGAAGCGGAGAAGTGCGACCGTCTGGCCATGATCCGGGACGGACAGCTGCTGGCAGTGGACACCCCTGCAGATCTGCTGCAGAACACCGGTGCAGCTTCGATGGAAGAGGCTTTTCTATATTATGGAGGTGCCCGGCGATGAGAGTACGCGCGATTACCCTGCGAATCCTGCAGCAATTCATACATGATAAAAGAACGATGGCGCTGATGTTCATTGCCCCGCTTCTTGTACTCAGCCTGATGAGTCTCGTGTTCAATGGAGATGCCTATGAGCCGAAGATCGGAGTCTCCGTCGGAGCCGTCCCCTTCACCCGTGCGCTTGAAGCGCAGAATGCTACTGTTATAGCTTACGAGTCCGAGGACCTGGGCAAAGCAGCCCTTCAGGAGAGTGATTTGGATGCGCTGATTACACTTAACGGAACGACTCCTGAAGTGATGCTTGAGGGCAGCAATCCGGCTGCCAACCGGGCGGTAATGCTGGCCTTGACTGCTGCAACCCGGAACCTGCAATCTGCTGCGGGAGAGGATCAGATCCAGCCAAAGTTCAGCTATCTATACGGTGCAGAGGATATGAAGACTATTGACCGCTTCGGACCGATTATGATCGGTGTGTTTGTCTTTTTCTTTGTTTTCCTGATTGCCGGTGTTTCCTTCTTGCGGGAGCGGACCACCGGAACCCTGGAGCGCCTGCTCTCCACCCCGCTGAAGCGCTGGGAGATTGTGCTCGGCTATGTCTGCGGCTTCGGAATATTCACCGTGTTTCAGGCGCTGCTGATTTCCTGGTTCTCCATTCAGGTGCTTGGGATTATGATGACCGGAAGCTTTGGCTATGTGCTGCTGATGACCCTGCTGCTCTCCATGTCGGCGCTGACTCTGGGCACGCTCCTCTCGGCGTATGCCGCCAATGAGCTGCAGATGATCCAGTTCATTCCGCTGATTATCGTGCCCCAGATTTTTTTGAGCGGGTTGTTCCCGATGGATACCCTTCCCTTGTGGCTGCAGCGTATCGGTCTGGCAACACCGATCTACTATGGCTCCGAAGCGCTGATGAATATTATGATCCGCGGCAAAGGCTGGAACGCCATCGCGCTGGATGTCTATGCGCTGATCGGCTTCTCTCTGCTGTTCATGCTGCTGAATGTGCTGGCCCTGCGCAAGCACCGTAAAATGTAAACATCAAGCTCCCTATGGTAGACTACATGGAAGGAAAAGATTTGGGAGGACAAGTCGATGGAGAAGAACAAAGCGGATGGGCAGCAGGGGCAAGAGGAATGGATCTCCGAACTGCTGGCCATCAGTGAAGAAGAAAAAATGACGCCCAAGCAGCTGGCCATTCTCCAGGCGGGAATTGAGGTTTTTTCCGAGAAGGGCTATGCTGCTGCCGCCACCAGTGAAATTGCCCAGAGGGCGGGAGTTGCCGAAGGTACGATATTCCGCTACTACAAAACCAAAAAGGATCTGCTGCTGTCGATTGTCAGCCCGGCGATGACCAAGATGATCGCACCTTTCGTGCTGCGCAATTTCGACGGGGTGCTGGATGTTCCTTTTGACAGCTATGAAGCGTTCATGCGGGCCTTTATGGTTAACCGTCTGGAATTCGCCCGCAAGAACTTCAAAATTCTGAGAATATTTGTACAGGAAATCCCCTTCCAGCCAGCGCTGCGGGAACAATTCATTGAAAATGTTATTAGCAAGGTGCTGGAGCGGGTAACGGGCATTATTGAGCATTTCAAAGCCAAGGGCGAGGTTATCGATGCGCCTACCCCTTCGATTATACGCTTCACCATTTCCTCCATAATCGGTTATCTGCTGGCGCGGCTGCTGCTGCTGCCGGACAAAGACTGGGACGATGAAACTGAAATTAACCTGACTCTAAACTTTATGCTGCATGGAATTGCTGGTCCGGCGCTGCGGCGGGAGGAATAAAGGGACAGCGGGAGTTTTGCATTTTCCTAAGGGAGAATGCGGGGCTGCCGCTGCTTTTATATTATGAAAGGAATAAGAATGGTGCCTGCACAGAAATTTTTGTAAAAAACCCAATCCTCTCAAAATCCCCTATGATATAATGATAAAAATCATAGCGGATTTCAATAATATACATACGGAGGGTTTTTAATGAAAATCATGAGACTGGCGGCAGCTTTATTTGCCACGGCCCTGCTGGTAGTTCTTCTGCCATGGATTGCCAGGGCGGATGTATCGAATTCAGATGCTGATCTGAATTCCTACTTTCAGGGAGCTGGGGTCCTTTCGCCTGCATTTTCCCGGGAAATTACAGAATACACAGTACATATGCGCAGTTCGGACCCCGGCTATTATACGGCAGCCACTCCGTCCAATGCTGACGCGGCTCTGGCCTATTCAATGAATGGAGGCCCCTGGATCTCCATCGGCCATTACACCTCGACCGGATATCTTCCAACCCAGCGCGGGAACAATACCTTCCAGTTCAAAGTGACCTCATCCGATAATTCCACAAGCAAAATCTATACCGTGCAGGTCTATTATCCGCATACGAATGATGCAAACCTTCGGGATTTGAGTGTAAGTTCGGGCAGTATTAGTCCTGATTTTAACCCTTCAACTACCGGATACACCCTAACTGTTCCTTATGCAACAAGCAGTCTGGAGGTAAACACATTAGCGGTTGACCCTGCAGCTTCCATCAGCATAAACGGAGTCAATGCCCTGAGCGGTGTTTCTTCTTCTGTGCCGCTTCATGTTGGAAGCAATATGGTATATGTCGAGGTCAAATCACAGGACACTTCTAACGCCAAGACCTATTCTCTTACGGTCACCCGTGCTTTGCCCTCAACCAATGCCAATTTAAGCGCCTTGTCTGTCCAAGGTCATAGCTTGACCCCTGCTTTCCAATCCGGTGTGACGGCTTACGCCTTACAGGATGCCGGTTATGACACCGGCACGATTGCTGTAATCCCCGCCGCTTCCGACCCCACAGCAGCAATAAGCATTCAAAACAGCCAAGGCGGCTACGATCCTATAACCAGCGGCTCTCTTAGCGCCCCCTTGGCGTTAAGCACGGGAGACAATACTATTGTAATTAAGGTAACCGCCCAGGACGGAATCACCGAGAAGCTCTACAGCCTGAGTGTGCACCGGAAAAGCAATAATGCGCTCCTGTCTCAGCTTGCTGTCCTGCCGGGCGGTCTGAAAGACGGTTTCACCAGCCATGTGTTCACCTATACACTGGAGGATATTACTACGGATAGTCTGACGGTAACACCAACACTGGCTGACACTAAGGGTCTGGTGCAGATCAGCGTTAATAACGGGAGTTATGCACCTGTATCTAATGGGCAAGGCGCCACTGTGCCGCTGACCGGCGGAACCCACACGATTCATGTAAAAGTATCCGCCGAAGACACAAGCTATATTAACGTATACAATCTTACGGTAAGAAGAGTAGTGGATAGCACTATAGCCCCCGTCTCGGGGAGCTTTGATAAATATGCCTCCAATACATCAGCAGGCCATTACCAGGATGTTGCAACCGTGCTTAGCCTGAACGGCAACCTGCTGAACGGCCTGAAGCTGGGGACGGCAGTCCTGGACAATGCCGCCTATACTCTCTCCGGCAGCACCTTGACTCTTCACAAAGAATACCTGTCCACTCTGGCGGCAGGAGAGCATGTATTTGAGCTGGTCATGGATGCGGGCAGCCATCCAATGTTCACGGTGGCGGTGAAGGACACGACACCGCCTGTCATGGCCGTGCCGGCCGCCGGAGATGCGGCGGTCACGCTGAAGTGGACCCCGGTCAGCGGCGCGGCCGGGTACAAGGTCTTCGCCAGCACGGTTCCGGGGACCTACGGAACCGCACTGGCGACCTTGGGCCCGGCTGCCAACAGCTATTCGGCAGCCGGGCTCACGAACGGGACGACGTATTACTTCGTCGTCAAGGCCGTAAACGGAGGCGGCGACAGCGCGGCCTCCGGCGAAGTCAGCGCCACCCCGCAGGCTCCTGCGCCGGGTGTGCCGGTTGTTCAAGCCGTGACCGCAGGCGATGGTCAGGTGCGCCTGGTATGGGATACGGTGAGCGGAGCCACCGGATATAACGTCTACACAAGCACAACCTCCGGCGAATACGGAGCCGCTGCCGGGACGGTTGCTGCTGCTGTGTACAGCTACGATGCTGTGGGCCTGACCAACGGGACGACCTATTATTTCGTCGTCAAGGCCGTGAACGGAGGCGGCAGCAGCGCGGCCTCTGCCGAAGTCAGCGCCACCCCGCAGGTCCCTGCACCCGGTGCACCGGTGCTGCAGGACGCTGTTCCCGGCAATGGAACAGTGAGCCTGAACTGGGAACCGGCAGCCGGTGCCTCGGGATATACCGTCTACCAAAGTACGGTGCCGGGAGACTACAATCAACCAGCCGGTACAGTTGCCGGATCGGTATATAGCTACAGCGCAATAGGCCTGACGAATGGAACCACGTACTATTTTGCCGTGAAGGCGGCTAATCCTGGCGGCGACAGCGCGTTGTCCAATGAAGTCAGCGGTACGCCGAGAACCGTTCCTGCCGCACCGGTTATTCTCAGCGCCACTGCGGGAGACGGTCAAGTGACCATTACCTTTGCGGCCCCTGCGGACAACGGCGGAAGTTCTGTTACCTCCTATGAGATTACAGCATCACCCGGAGGCAGTATTACCACGGGCTCTGCCAGTCCGGTTACAGTAACCGGGCTAGTGAACGGAACAGCCTATACTTTTACTGTAAAAGCCAAAAACGGAGCAGGTATCGGTCCCGCCTCCGGCCCTTCCAACGCGGTAATTCCGATGGCACCGGCCAGCGGAGATGGAAATCCGGCGGAATCCGCACCGCCAGTGACATCATGGGTCCCGGCGGTTCCAGCAAAAGAGGCCCCTGCCCCGGAAGTATTGACATATGTGAACGGCAAAATCGAAGATTTGAGCGTCTTATCAACGGTACGGACTGATAACAGACAGCACTCCATAGTCACACTGGATCAGGGCAAACTCGACCGGATATTGGCGGAACATCAACCCGGTGCCGAGATCTCGGTAGAATTCAATAACCGTCCGGAAGTGCAGACGGTCGAGCTTAACGGACTGCTGCTCCAACATTTACAGCAAAAGCAGACGACTATATCCGTTCATGCCGGCAAAGCCGCGTATAGCATTCCTTTGCAGTTAATCAGTTGGGATCGGATAGCCGGACTGCCCGGAGCAAATGCATCTGCAGCCGGTGTGCGCATTCAGATTGAAATTGCAGCTCCGGATGCAAGCCTGGCCAGCACCGCCCGCACCGCAGCGGCCAAAGGCAGCTTCACTTTCCTTGCCGAACCGCTCGATTTCTCGGTAAAGATCATTAACGGCAGCCAAACCTCCGGCCTGTCCGGCTTCAGCGCTTATGTGCAGCGGAGCTTCTCACTCCCAGCCGGAACTGATACAAGCCGTGCTACCGGTATTGTGATTGAACCCGACGGAACCGTGCGCCCTGTTCCCACCAGATTTGTGATGCAGGATGGTGGTTATGCTGCAATCATCAGCAGTCTTACCAATAGCACCTATGCTGTTGTCTCCCATCCTGTGGCGTTCAAGGATATGGCCGGACATTGGGCAAAAGCTGCCGTTAATGACCTGGGGACCAGGATGGTTGCAGGCGGAAGCGGGAACGGACTGTTCGCGCCCGACCGCGAGATCACCCGTGCCGAATTTGCAGCAATCCTGGTCCGTGGACTTGGCCTGCAGGCTGCTGGCGGCACTTCTCCATTCACGGATGTGAGCAGCTCTGACTGGTACAGCAGTGCAGTCCAAACCGCCTCCCGTTACCAGCTGGTCACCGGCTTTGAAGACGGCAGCTTCCGGCCCGGAGATTCCATTTCCCGGGAACAGGCGATGACCATGCTTGCACAGGCGATGCAGCTTACCGGACTGTCGGGGGAGAACACAGGCAGCAGCGCCGCTGAACTCCCGGGAGGCTTCACGGATGCAGACGAAGCTTCCGCCTGGGCGCTGGACAGCATTGCGGCCAGCCTGCAGGCAGGGATCATAACCGGCCGCAGCAGAACTCAGCTTGCCCCCCAGTCTCATGTGACAAGAGCCGAGGTGGCCGTCATGCTGCAAAGACTGCTGCAGAAATCCGGACTCATCCAATAAGAATTCTTCTTGCTCATCCCAATTACAGCCATTCTCCACCCGCAGGTATGCGGATTGGAAATGGCTTTTTAATTACGGCTTTGTAGGCGTACGCATGTTCTGCTAATATGGGAACTATACGAATTCAGGACTTAAGGAAATGTATAAGGAAGTGATCAGCGGTGAGTTTTTATGTGCCGGAACGGGTAATCCGGCTGCTGTGCGGCAAGGCTGCTTTTGAACGGGGCTCCGAGGTTTACGAAGCGGGAAAAGTCCGGCTGGCTGCGGTAGAAAATTATGAAGGATTGGAATATTCCAAATACAAGGCTACAGTCTACGGGCTGGAACCTTACGACATTACGCTTACCATAGACAGCGACGGGGATGTTAACGGGAAATGCTCCTGTCCGGCGTACCATCTCGGGGGACCGTTCTGTAAGCATATTGCCGCCGTTCTGGTGGCTATTCTTTACGAAGAAGACGGAGATGGGCCATTATCGCCACAAGAGACAACCGCTGGCCGAAACAAGCCTGAAGTCTTTACCGGAAAAACAGGCATGCTTTTCCCCCGCGATCTGCCGGACAGGAGCACGCCTGGCTCCGCTGACGGCCCAAGCGGCCGTCAGCTGGTAAGCAGCATGCTGGGGTTGTTCGGGAACCAGCGCCAACGCCCAAGCGGTGCAGGTGCTTATGTAGACATAAGAATGCCGCTGCAGGTGGAGATTATCTGCAAACCCTTTTCCTATAACTTCGGCAGCCGGCTGCTTGGAATTGAACTGAAGGTAGGCCTGAAACGCCTCTATATCGTCCAGAAAATAAGAGCGTTCCTGGAACGTGTCCACCGCGGGGAACCCTTTGAATTCTCCAGGCATTTTGTCTATGACCCTGCCCTTCACAGCTTCACGAAGGAAGACAATGCGGTGCTGCTGAAGCTGATTGAGATTCTTCTGAACGAACGGGTGTACCGCGACAATATCGGCCCCTACTCGTCGTATTCGGGAAGTATGGGCGGTGAGCGGCTGCTGGCTATTCCGCCTTTTTTCTGGGAGTCTCTTCTCCCTGCTCTCGCCGCATCCCCTTCTGTCTATTTACAGATTGGTGAAACGCTCACCCCAGGCATTCATATTGCTGACGAGCTGCTGCCGGTGAGTTTTCAGTTCGATCAGGCGGACAGTGACGGCTACCGCCTGGACATTCAGGGGCTGGCGCAGCTTACGGTCATGGAGGATTACGGGCTTGTGCTGTCTGAAGGCAAGCTGCTGAAGCTGCCGGCAGAAGAATGCAGACGTCTCTCTGAGCTGAAAAAGCTGCTGGCCGAATCCAGAACCAGCGGGATCGATATCACACCGGGGCAGATGGAGCCTTTTATGGATAAGGTAATGCCCGGCCTCAAAAAGCTGGGACAGGTTCATATCGCTGATTCAATCGCTGACCGGATTGTGCAGACGCAGCTGCAAGCCCGGCTCTATCTGGACCGGGTAAGGGACCGGCTGCTGGCCGGACTGGAATTCCAGTATGGGACTATTGTGATCAATCCGCTGGACGAGCAGGCGCGTGAACGCGGGCACGAAGTCATTCTGATGCGGGACGGGGAAGCCGAACGGCGGATTCTGGAGCTGATGGCGCATGAATCGTTTGCCAGAACGGAAAGCGGCTATATCATGACGGGCGAAGAAGGGGAATACGACTTCCTGTATCATACGATTCCATTGCTGGAGCCTTTGTTGCAGGTCTATGCGACCACTGCCGTCAAGGAAAGGCTGGTTACCGGCATGTATACTCCCAAAGCCAGCTTGACCTGGAATGAAAAAACCGACTGGCTTGATTTCAAATTTGCCATGGACGGCATCCCGGAGTCGGATATTGTGCTAGTGCTGAAGTCCTTGCAGGAAAAGCGCAAATACTACCGCCTGCCGGATGGAGCGCTGCTGCCGCTGGAAACCGCCGAGCTTCAGGAAATCATCGCTTTGATGAACGAGCTGGGCGTCCATGCTGTAGATATCAAAACCCCGGAATTCTCCCTGCCTTTGGCCCGGGGACTGCATTTGAATGCCGACGCTGTACAAGGGGGGACCGATGCTGTCAGCATTGGCCGTTCCTTCCGCCGCCTGCTGGCCAATATGCATAATCCGGAGAATCTGGATTTTCCCGTGCCGGAGACCCTCGTCCCCGTGCTGCGGGATTACCAGCAGTATGGCTTCCAGTGGATGAAAACCCTGGCCCATTACCGCTTCGGCGGCATCCTGGCCGATGATATGGGGCTGGGCAAAACGCTGCAAAGCATCACCTTTCTGCTCTCCGAGCTGGAGAATATCCGCCAGACCGGACAACCTGCGTTAATTGTTGCCCCCGCCTCCCTGCTCTACAATTGGCAGAATGAGCTCAAGCGCTTCGCTCCGCAGATCAAGGCGGCCATTGCCGACGGAAACCAGGCTGTGCGGAGCAAGACCGTGCGGAATGCCGCAGGCTGTGATGTCCTTATTACCTCTTATCCGCTGCTGCGCCGGGATGTGGAGCTGTATGTCAAGCGTTCTTTCCATACCCTCATTCTGGACGAAGCGCAGATGATCAAGAACCATGCCACCCAGACCGCGCAGGCGGTAAAAGCACTCCAGGCGCGCTACCGTTTTGCCCTTACCGGCACACCGGTGGAAAATGCGCTGGAAGACCTTTGGTCGATTTACGGCGTCGTCTTCCCCGGACTGTTTCCGGGCAAAAAAGCTTTCCATGACCTGCCCAGAGATACCGTGGCCAAACGGATCCGGCCGTTTCTGCTGCGCCGCCTGAAAAGCGATGTGCTTAAAGAGCTGCCGGATAAGATTGAGACTCTCCAGGCCTCTGAGCTGCTGCCGGAACAGAAAAAGCTGTATGTCGCCTATCTTGCGAGACTGCGGAAGGAAGCCCTCAAGCATCTGGACAGCGACGGATTCGGCAATGGACGAATTAAAGTGCTCGCCGGGCTTACCCGTCTGCGCCAGTTGTGCTGCCATCCTGCGCTTTTTGTGGACGGCTATGCCGGAGGCTCCGGCAAATTCGAGCAATTGCTGGAGATCATCGGGGAATGCCGCAGCTCCGGCAAACGGATGCTGATTTTCTCACAATTCACCGAGATGCTTGGCATGATTAGCCGCGAGCTGGGCATGCTGGCGGTTCCGCATTTCTATCTGGATGGACAGACTCCTTCCTCCAAACGGGTAGAGCTGTGCGGACGTTTCAATGAAGGGGAACGGGATCTGTTCCTGATCTCGCTCAAAGCCGGGGGAACGGGGCTGAATCTGACCGGAGCAGACACTGTTATCCTCTATGACCTATGGTGGAATCCAGCCGTTGAACAGCAAGCTGCCGACAGGGCACACCGGATTGGGCAAAAAAAGGTGGTTCAGGTGATCCGGCTCATTGCCCAAGGCACGGTAGAAGATAAGATGTACGAGCTGCAGCAGAAGAAAAAGAATCTGATTGATGAAGTCATAGAGCCGGGCCAGGAAGCCTTATCATCCTTAAGCGAACAGGATATCCGCGAAATTCTGATGATTTGACCCTGTGACTCATATACAAGAGGCAACAAAAGCCTATAAGCTTTTATGCATCGCCAATAGCCAATTTCAAACTACATGCTGCCACCACCTAAGCGGCTGTCACAGTCCTTCCCTGGACCGTGCAGCCGCTACAGGTGGTGATAAATTTCTAAGGCCCCGTGCCCGTTCTCGCAGGTGATACGCTCCTTCACCTTCCCCTCCCACCCCCACCCCCTACTCTGCTCGGTTGCATGCCCCAATTGGAAATAGTGGGAAAAAGTGAACTTAAATTCCCCAAATTGCCACTCCCCGCAAGTCTTAGGTGGAAAAAGGACAACTAATGGGACCGATTTGCCCTCATGTCTGCTAATTTGCCCAAATTAACTCTACTTTTTCCCACTACTCCCTCCCTATGGAGGATTTTTTATGAAATTAAGTATACTAATTCCACTATACTACCCAGCCGCTGCTCGCTCCTTCTTTTATTCCAAAGCCCGCCTGTAAGGAAGAATTCACAGGGTTTCAGCACGGTACATTGCTTTATTGCCCTATTGTAATCTAGAACAGCAAAACGAACAGGGAACTCGGGTCTAAGGCTGAAGAGTTCCCTGTTCTTTTCGATTGGTAAAAGTGAGAAGCCGATTAGGTAATGGAAAGGCCTCCACTGGCATACCCTGCAATGGTTGAAACTACATCAACCCCAGCCGTTACCGCCGCCGAGAAGACCAGAAGCAGTCTGTCCCCTGCAGCAATCGGAATATTCAATCCGGAAATCAAGCCGCTGCTGATTGAACCCAATGCCAAAACTCCTGTAAGTGCCGGAGCCAACGTTACAGAGGCACCTGGTACAGCGGTGAAAGTATTATTAGGTGTAGTTGAATGGAACAATTGAGCTGTGATAGTTACAGTTGAGCCAATCAAGCTAAGTGCAGCTGTTGTACTGAAATAAGCGGCTAATGACGTGATCGTCCCGGTACGTGGAGCAGAGAAGGCAAAATTGAGCAGAGTGCCTGGAGCCCCCGTAAGATCGATAACCTCTACTGCCACACTGATGCCTGTAGTACTGTTGCCAAAACCAACCACACTGGACGTATTCAAAAGTCCGCCAAGCACCGTAGTTAAAGAAATAGGCAGCCCCGATGCATACGGGATAATCGCTCCTGCGCCGGTTGCCCCCTTCACTCCGTCACCCCAGTCGCACCGGTTGCACCGGTGCGCCAGTGGCTCCGCTGCCGGAGATTTCACCGAGCAGTTCTGAAGAAACCAGACGGTGGGCTGTCACAAGCGCTCCTGTGCTATTTTTGCCCCAAAACGAAATCTGGATAGGGTCATTAGCCATGTCAGCTGTCGTAAAAGTAAATTCAAAGGCATCCAAATCGGCAAAATAGTTATTGGTTATCACTTGGTTCGGAGCCACATTGATAGACTCACTGACATACAGAGTTCTCAATCCGCCACTCATATAGAATCCTTGCAGTTGCACTGTTGAAACCAAAAGCTCATTGCGGTTATCAATTCTGACTGTGACCGTCTGCGTTGGTCTAACGCCGCCAACCAGATTGTTTTCTATGGGCCCTGTAGATAAAAAGCTCATCGCTCCAGCTTCTTTTTTCAGATTGAATAAAAAACACCATATATAGTTGAACTTGTAGTTGTGTTATTCCGGGATTGGCCCGTAACTTCTCTTAACCTATATAAGTTGAACTTAGTTTTACGTTGTGGGGGATAGACGTCACTGCGGGGAATGTTTGGACTTCCAGCCGCTGTTGTCGTAAGAATTTCTTGAATGGAACCGCCTTTAGCGGTTGACATCCGGTGACAGGGCATATCCTTACGAAGTCAGCTTTCCCGCGGAAAGCTCTCAGGCGGCGCATTCGCTCTGTAAGTATCCAAACTTTCCCTCCGCACTCCTGCCCTTTTTATGAATTTTTCAAGTTCAACTTATCTATAGCACTGCAATCCGCTTTTCATATTGTCAGGCATTCGGGTTAACGTTCTCTTGCTCCACCACCCGATGCGCATCCACCAGTTGACCCGATGATTGTTTGCCCCACACAGAGATTCCTACGGCTTCCGCGTCTGCAGAACCGGTTGTAAAGATAAATTCGAAGCCGTCCAAATCAGCAAAATAGTTCCTGGTCACTGCTTCATTCGGTCCGATATTAATCAATTCATTCACATACAGCATTCTTGTTGTGCCAAGCACATATCCCTGTATAGTCACGGCAACAGCATCCACAGTATTCCGGCAAACCGCTTTTACCGTTAACAGTTGTGTGGGTCTGACCCCAAGCACCGCATTGTTTTCTATGGGTCCCGTTGATAATATAGCCATCTTGTCCCATTCCTCCTTTTCTTCACCGATAGTTCCAATCTATCAAGCTCCGATTCTAGCTTGCGGCCCTTTGGCCGCACACTATACTAATATTCGAGCGCACCGTTAATGGTGTGGTCATAAGACAGGTTTCAATCACCAATATCAGCAGGAGCGCATAAAGTGTATTCATAGATTGTTTTACGGAAGAAGGGAGTTCCATGCCCCCTCCTGGTAAAGGAAAGAAAACCGGCGCAAGAAAAAAAACACCCAATTCTAATACACAGATCCCAAAAGGCCTGGAGTATACAGTAGCCGCTCTGTTGTTAACCGGCAAGCTGCGGGTTGATTCTGTCCAAATGTACAGAGATGCTTCCCTATTCATCAGTCTGGTTGGTAAATATAAATCTTTGAGCGATCTTAGTTCCAGCAGCAACGTGGATAAACTGGTCAGCTTTCTCGACGACAACAGCGACCTGACCTTGAACGAAATCATGACCGCCCTGAAGAAAAAAGCCGACAGTTCCTAAAAGCCCGAGAGAACAAATGAAAAGGGGGAGCGTTGACAGATGGACAGCTTTGACGGAGAGGATTTTGCCGGGGGAATTCTGCTCATAATCGTGATTGCCCTGCTGATTTACGGCTCAACGGATATTAAAAATCTGACTGGGGCACCAACCGCGGATTAATGGTTCCCCATGCAGATTTAACGCTGGACAGAGATACTAAGAGACAAGTGGTATCATTGGATCAGCTAGTTTATCTTTTGAATCAGGATGGAGGAATTGGCATTCGTCTGCGTTCCACCTGCCAAGTTCTGCAAGGTGATTGCCGCAGCACTTGAATGATTTCGTAGTGTAATAACATCTCCTGCCGCCGCAGTGATAATTACCATCCCCGGATTGGCCTGGGTACCCGCACCTGAGCCATATATCGCTCCAGCAATTGGCGAACCATTCTGGAACAATGAAAATTGATTGACCTCCACACCACTCGCATTGAACCAGACCTATCGTAATAATAGAGCTTCCGGGAGTATGAGTAATCGCACCGACAATTAATCCATTATGGCTATAAGTGACATCTGCCTCTAAAGGAACCGTCTGGGCCGCTAGATTATAAATGTATGCATACTCAGACAACCCTGCAGGACTTTCTCCCGTTGCTCCGGTTACTCCGGTTACTCCAGTCACTCCCGTCGACCCAGTTACTCCCGTCGACCCGGTTACCCCAGTCGCTCCTGTTACCCCAGTCGCTCCAGTCACTCCCGTCGACCCGGATACTCCCGTCGCTCCAGTTACTCCCGTCGACCCGGTTACCCCAGTTACTCCCGTCACGCCGGTTACTCCCGTCGACCCGGTTACCCCAGTTACTCCCGTCACGCCGGTTACTCCCGTCGACCCGGTTACCCCAGTTACTCCCGTCACGCCGGTTACCCCAGTCGCTCCGGTTACTCCCGTCGCTCCAGTCACTCCCGTCGCCCCGGTTACCCCCGTCGTTCCAGTCACTCCCGTCGCCCCTGTCGCTCCCGTCGACCCGGTTACTCCCGTCGCCCCGATTACCCCCGTCGCTCCAGTCACTCCCGTTGCTCCGATTACTCCTGTCGCCCCGGTTACTCCCGTCGCCCCGGTTACCCCCGTCGTTCCAGTCACTCCCGTTGCCCCGGTTACCCCCGTCGCCCCGGTTACTCCCGGCACGCCGGTTACTCCCGTCGCTCCAGTCACTCCCGTTGCCCCGGTTACTCCTGTCGCCCCGGTTACTCCCGGCACGCCGGTTACTCCCGTCGCTCCAGTCACTCCCGTTGCCCCGGTTACTCCTGTCGCCCCGGTTACTCCCGTCGCCCCCGTCACGCCTGTAACACCTATGTCCCCAGTTGTTGGCCCCAACAATTCAGCGGAAACCAGCCGATGGGCTGTGACCAGCTGACCTGTGTTGTTTTTTCCCCACACTGAGATCTGGATTGGTTCATTACCTTGGTCTGAAGTTATAAAAGTAAACTCGAGTGCATCCAGATTGGCAAAATACGTTCTCGTGACTACTTGATTAGGTGCCATATCCAGGGTTTCATCGACATATAGCGTCCGTGTTCCATCGAGATAGTAGCCCTGAATCATTACCGTAGAGGCCGTGTCATTGCTGCGGTTATCAATTTTGACCGTAAGCTGCTGAGTGGGCCTCAAACCGCCTGTCAAATTGTTTTCTATCGGGCCTGTAGATAAAAAACTCATATCTCCAATTCTCCCTTCCAAAATATTTAATCGTTTATTCAACATACTAATATTCAAGTGGGGAACCGGCCGTGTGGACAAAGCTCCTTTAATCCCATTCATTTAGAAAATGTATGTTTCAAAAAAATCGTTCCCAGCATATCCGCTATTGCTTTCTCCCCAAAATTCGCTATACTGATAAAAATCAATCTACATTCGATGAACGGGAAAGTAGTGACCTTGGACCCTAGTCACAGCGAGCCGGGAAAGTGTAAGCCGGTACAGATCCAGTCATGAAGCGCACCCGGGAGATGGACTTCTGAACTGGCAGTAGGAAGCCCCGGCTGAAGGCCGTTAACCTGTGAGGTGGCTGAACCTTGTGTTCGGCAACGAGAGTGGTACCGCGAGCGCATATGTCCTCGTCTCTTTTAGAGACGGGGTTTTTTGTGTTTTCCGGGACGCTTGGATTAGTGCTGTGCTGGATTTTTTAAGGAGGAGTTTATCATGTTTAGCCAATGGATCAGAAACCAGCTGGAACAAAGTGTAGATAATGTAGTCAACAGCCTCGGCGGAGCCTGTGCAGAACCCGCAGCGGTCTTACTAGAGCAGCCTCCGAATGCCGATTTCGGTGATTACTCCAGTAATATCGCGATGCAATTGGCCAAAACACTGCGCAAAGCCCCCATGGCCCTCGCCGGGCTGATCACCGCAGAGTTTCAGCGGATAGGAGCTGTAGGCGGGATTGTGCAGCGGATCGAAATTGCCAAGCCGGGGTTCATCAATCTGTATATCAATTGGCAGGAATGGGCTGGTCAGACCTTTGTACCGCCTCCAGGCAGCGGGGAAAAAGTCATCATCGAGCATACAAGTGTGAACCCTAACAAATCGCTTCACATCGGACATCTGAGAAACTCCTGCATCGGGGATGCGCTTGTGCGGATTTTGCGGAAAACAGGGTACAACGTTGAAGTCCACAATTATGTGGATGATCTCGGCAATCAGCTGGCGGATACGGTGGTCGGCCTGCTTCGTGTACCGCTGGCTGGGGAGCATGTCCGTTTCGGGGATTACTGCTGGGATATTTATGCCGCGGTTAACAGGGAATATGCGAAGCAGCCTGAGATGATCCATCAGCGGACAGAAATTCTCCATGAGCTGGAGGAGGGGTGCGGCAATACGGCCTGGCTCGGTCAACTGGCTGCTGAACGGATCGTTAGAGAGCATGTCGCGGAAATGAAAAGCTTCGGCATAGAGTACGATCTGCTGGTCTGGGAGAGCAATATTGTAAAAGAGGGGTTCTGGTCCTCTGCCTCCGCTCTGCTTCAAGAGACGGACATGTTTGTCCAGGAGACAGAGGGCAAGCTGGCAGGATGCTGGATTCTAAAACAACCGGCGGCGGAAGGGATGGAGAGCGGCTCTGAGGATCATCAGAAGGACAAGGTGCTGGTGCGTTCGAACGGGATTTTGACCTACACTGCCAAGGATATCGCCTACCATCTCTGGAAATTCGGGTTGCTGGACAAGGATTTCAACTACAGCGAATTCAACGCAGGCCTGTGGACCACCGGGTTAACCGGAGAACCGCTGTCCTTCGGCAAGGCCGACAAAGTCGTCAATGTTATCGATTACCGGCAGGAGTATCCGCAGGCCATGGTAAAGCAGGCATTGGAGGTCCTTGGTTTCACTGCGCAGGCAGAGAAGCTGCATCATGTCAGCTATGGTGTAGTTTCACTCAGTCCGGCTTCTGCCGCCGGGCTTGGCATTGATACCTCGGATGGCAAAAGCTCCTACGCTATGTCCGGCCGTCAGGGGATCGGCGTCAAGGTGGCGGATCTCGTCCAGCTTATGGAAGGCAGCATCGAAGCCACCCGCTCCGACAAAACCGGCCTCTCCAGCCGGCTCATCGCCGCCGCCGCAATCCGTTACTACCTGCTGCGCTTCAATCTGGGCACGGAGATCGTGTTCGACTTCAAGCAGGCCACAGAGATTTCCGGAAATACCGGGGTCTATCTGATGTATACCTACGCGCGTGCAGGCCGTGTGCTCAGCAAAGCGGAGGCCCCTGTCGGGCTAACAGCAGTCCCCCGGTTCCCGGCACAGCTGGACACCGCCGAGCTGGCTCTAATGAGACAGCTGAGCACCTGGGAGGATACCCTTTACACGGCGAGCCGGGAGCTGACACCAAATCTAATTTGCAGCTACGCTCATGCCCTGGCTTCGTTGTTCAATAACTTTTATTCCGCCTGTCCGATTCTCAAGGGAGAAGGGAGTTCTATCCGTTTCCGCCTCTGGCTCACCTCGCGTTTCCAGATCACCCTCGGTGAAGTCTTGGAAGTGCTCGGGCTGCCGAAGCCGGAGCGGATGTAGCTTGTTCTTATTACTTGTAAAGCGATACGGAAGCAGAGGCACAATCTGCTCTTGCGTGTAGAACTATTAATGCTTGCATAAATACTTTTATTTTTACTTTATTAAATAAAATGTGGTATATTTGAGTCAGAAAAGCCGTACAATGCATAAAGTGTCGTGCGACTAACACGACTCCCCTGCAATAGCCGCTTTTAAGGGCGGAGGCTCAGACAGGTACTACCCACAGAAATAGGCCGCAATCCTGGACAGAGGGCGGCCTATTTCTTTTTGTGGAAAGACAGGATTAATACAACCAGAGTCGCAAATGAAATCATTAGCGTCAATGCTTGGTATAATTCCACAGGCATCACCTCCCCTCCGGGAGATTAACCAGCCGCCCTTGCAAGCCTTCTATTGTTCAGTTATTTTATCATGGCGATGCCTATGCTCCAACGAACCCCTTCAGGGGCATCTCATCCTCCATACGCACAAACGGGGCTGTCCCAAAAACCTTGTAATGGCTGCTTGGGATAGCCCCTTGTTTTTAAGTAGGATCAACGTGAGCACTTGGGTGGTCGCTCCGCGAACGGACCGTTGTTCCAATCGCTGTGGTCTCCAGATTTTTTCCATTCCCCTTAGCGGTGAAAATCCGGAGACCAAGGCGAACGCTTCCGCTTTTCCACAATCGTTCCGTCCTCTCCGCTGCTTTTAAAGGAAAAAGTTTCTGTAATCCTTCTAAATCCACAAAAAAGAAATCGCCGCCGGACAAACGCTGCATTTCCGCAAAGAAAGCAAGGAAACGTTAGAGAGTGGATATGAAATCCGAAAACGTCATTACCGTAGCCAGAGCTGCGAGGGCTGCCCACTGAAGGAACGATGTACGAAAGCCGAAGGAAATCGAGAAGTGGTCATCAGTTTGGAACGACTGCGGTACCAGAGTCAGGCTCGGGAGATTCTACGGAGTGAAGAAGGTTACGCCTTGGCCGTGCGCCGGATGACGGAACCGGAAAGTGTATTTGGCCAACTGAAGAACAACCGGGGATTCCGGCGCTTCCTACTTCGAGGGACGGAGAAAGTGAAACTCGAGGTCGGTTGGCTTTCCCTTGCCCATAATCTATTAAAGCAAGCAGCCAATGACCAAAAACGCAAAGCAGCGATTCTCCAGTAACGGGAGATTCGCTGCTTTGCTCAATTTTTGTGGTTTTAAGAATGAAGAAAGCCATCACAGTCAAAGAAATCTACTTTTGGGACAGCCCCTTCTACATTTCTCCCATTTCCTCCGCTTCGCCCGCTGGTCATTAGGGATGAAGCTCTGTCCAGGAATAGCCTCCGTCCGCTGTGCTCCAGAGATATTCTTATGTTCAAAAGATTACACAAATGTGCAAACTCTTGCCGTCACGGGTTTTCCATGAAAACTAATCATATCCATTTAATCAAAAATTAACATAAAATATGTTTACTATTGGTATATTTTATGGTATATTTATCCTGAATTTCATACTAAAAAAAAAGGAGATGTCGTAAAATGTTCATCAAGATGAAGAGGAGTTTATCGATTTTGGTTTTGGCAGCTGTTTTTGTGCTAACGTTTGCACAATCTGTCTTTGCCAGTGACCAGCCTGTTCAACTGACTTCAGCCAATCTCTATGTTTACAAGTTTGGATACGTTGGATTCAGCGGCAATATCGAAGTAAGCAACCTGGGCAACCCAAAAACTGTAACTATTCACTATACTCCTGGAGACGGTCAGTGGTATGATACGAACGCCTCCTATCAAGGCCCAACGGACTCCACGCATGAAAAATGGAGTTTTATGGTTTCCACCGATAACATAAGCAATAATAATCCGCAGCTCACAAATGCCCAAACGATTCAATTTGCAATTAAGTATGAAGTCAATGGACAAACGTATTGGGACAATAACAACGGACAAAACTATTCCGTCAGCCGTTTTAATGAAAGTTCAACCATTCTTGGTAAACCGAACGTTTTTCGCGCTTACGATGATTTATATGAGAACACCTTCTCGGGAAGTGTATATGTCAAAAATTTAGTCTCCAGCAAAGAGGTTAAAATCAAATATACAACCGATAACTGGAATACAACCAAGGAAGGATACGCCAGCTACTCCATACCGGCGAACTCCGATGGCAGCGTAGAAATCTGGGGTTTCAGCTTTAATAATATTGACCCAAGTGTTACGCAAATTCAGTACGCTATCTCCTACACCGCAAATGGACAAACGTATTGGGATAATAATTACGGGAACAACTACACAGTAAACCGCCATTAATACAGAAATATATCCGTGAACGTAATACCCTTCCCCTTGTTTAAAACGGACCTTTGGGGCTGTCCCAAAAGCCATGAAATGGCTGCTTGGGACAGCCCCTTATTTGGGAGTAGGATCAACGTGAGCCCTTGGGTGGACGCTCCGCGAACGGACCGTTGTTCCAATCGCTGTTGTCCCCAGATTTTATTTATTCTCCTTAGCGGTGAAAATCCGTGGACAAAGGCGACCGTTCCCGCTTTTCCACAATCGTTCCGTCCTCTCCGCTGTTTAAGCGGAAAAAGTTTCTTCAAATCTTTCTAAAATCACAAAAAGAAACCGTCCTTTGGTAAAATGGAGTTACCACACAACCATAGAAGTCGGTTGGCTTTCGCTCGCCCATAATCTATTGAAGCAAGCTGCAATGGACCAAAAACAGAAAGCAGCGATTCTCCAGTAACGGGAGAATCGCTGCTCTGCTCACTTTTTGTGGTTTTAAGAATGAAGAGAACTGTCCCCCTTCATAGAAAATCTACTTTTGGGACAGCCCCTTCCGTGACGTCCCGGAAGGGCTGATTGCGAAGCGGGTCCTCCCGAAGCCCATGCTCCAACGAACCCTTCTTGGGCTTCTCATCCTCCGTACGCACAAACAGCCTTCCCGTAGGAAGGCTGTTCCGTGACGTCCCGGAAGGGATTCGAACCCCTGACCGTGCGCTTAGAAGGCGCATGCTCTATCCAGCTGAGCTACCGGGACACATGTGAAAATGGAAATCTTTTAAAGCATATGTATTAATGCAACGTTATTTATTATAACGTATTCGGCAAATTTTTCAAGGGGCTGCTCAAAAATTTGCCTGCCCGCTTCATTCCGGTATTTCTGCCCCCGGGGTGGAAATAGAGGAAGCCAGCCGCCTCTCTCCCTCCACATACCGTCGCCGGGGCAGATCCAGCGGCATGCCGCTTATTGCCTACTCGTTAGGGCAGCTTATGAAAATGCGCCTCCAGCTGTTTTTTCAAATCTCCAAAAATGAGCAGCTCCTGCTGGAACTTTGAACGTTCGTCCTCCGGAGTCATAATGGCGCTTCCCGTAAACGCGCTGACCGTCACATCCTGAAACGCATCATGCAAATTGTTGTCAAACCAGTCAGTTGCAGTATCGGCATCATTCGTCAGAATGCGCACAATTTCATAACCTTCCTCGCGCTGGTCCTCCACAATGTACACCAAAAGTGCAGAATCGCCCACAGCCCCGGGCAATACGCCAACTTCTGCACATGGTGCCCCGTCATATTCGGTCATTCTGCGGATTTTGGCGTCTTTAATGTAATACACTGGTCATCATCCCTCCTGGCAAATTTCCCTCTCCCTTAGTGTTCGGATAAGGACATACATTTTATGCCTTCCTTCGGCATATATCTGTATTACTTGGCAAAAAAGAAAGGACAACAATCGCACAAAAGAGAGGATGAAGCATCATGTGCGGAATAACCGGATTTATCCAGTGGCGCGGCGACCTCACACAGCACTCGCAACTGCTCGTAAAAATGACTGAAACCCTGGAGAACCGCGGACCGGATGCGGCTGGAACCTGGATCTCCGGCCCTTGCGCCTTCGGACACCGGAGACTTAGCGTCATCGATCCTGAGAACGGGGCACAGCCGATGATCGCCCGCCATGACGACAAGGTGTACGCAATTGTGTATAACGGTGAATTATATAATGCCCCTGAGCTCAAAATTGAACTCCAGCAGCGCGGGCATCATTTTCTCACGGAATGCGATACGGAGGTTCTGCTCCATGCCTATATCGAATGGGGACCGGATTGTACGGAAAAGCTGAACGGCATTTTTGCGTTTGCCGTCTGGGACAGTTTGCGCGATCAGGTGTTTTTGGCAAGGGACCGTCTTGGCGTGAAGCCGCTGTTCTACAGCCAGGTGGACGACGTATTTGTCTTTGGCTCTGAACCCAAAGCGCTGCTGCAGCATCCCAAGGTAAAGCCGAATGTGGGACCGGAAGGCCTGGCGGAAGTTTTCATCATCGGCCCGGCCCGTACACCGGGACATGGGGTATACAAAGATATATTCGAGCTTCGTCCAGGTCATGCCATGATTTATAGCCGGAATGGAATCCGCAAGTATGCTTACTGGGAACTAGAGAGCTATAATCACACCGACAACGTGGATGAAACGGCGGCCAAGGTCCGGGACCTGCTGCAGGATACACTGGAGCGCCAGCTGGTGTCGGATGTTCCGGTCTGCTCACTGCTCTCCGGGGGTTTGGATTCCAGTGCGCTGACCGCACTCGCTGTGGACTATTACAACCGTACCGGCCAAGGCCAAGTCGATACCTATTCCGTCGATTATGTCGATAATGACAAGCATTTCAAAAGCCATTCCTTCCAGCCCGGCGCAGACGGCCCCTGGATTAAGCGGATGGTCGATGAGCTCAAGACAAATCACCATTATGTGGCGTTCGATACTCCCGAGCTGGTAACGGCGCTGGATAACGCCCTCTACTCCCGCGACCTGCCGGGGATGACCGATGTGGATTCTTCGCTGTATTTATTTTGCCGGGAGATCAAAAAGAACGCAACTGTTGCTATTTCCGGCGAAGCGGCTGATGAGATTTTTGGCGGATATCCCTGGTTCCACCGTGAGGAAATGCTGACTTCCGGCACCTTCCCCTGGTCAGTCGCTCCCAAAATGCGCACAGAGTTGCTGTCCCCGGAAATCCGGGAATGGATTCGTCCGCTGGAGTATTTGGGGGACCGGTACAGCGATGCGGTGGCAGAGGTGCCGAAGCTTGACGGCGAGACCGGCAAACAGGCGCAAATGCGCGTGATGTCCTATCTGAACATTACCCGGTTCATGCCTACTCTGCTGGACCGCAAGGACCGGATGAGCATGGGTGTTGGCCTGGAGGTCCGCGTGCCTTACTGCGACCACCGGCTGGTGCAGTACGTATTCAACATTCCCTGGGAAATTAAAACCGTAGGCAACCGGGAAAAAGGCATCCTCCGTAAAGCGCTGGAAGGCATTCTCCCGGACGATGTGCTCTACCGCAAAAAAAGCCCGTATCCCAAAACGCATAACCCAGCCTACTTAAATGCAGTACGGGCACAGATGCTTAACATCCTGGATGATTCTTCATCGCCTATCCTTCCATTAATAGACGCCGCCAAAATCCGTGAGATCGCCGCATCCCCGGAATCCTCCAGCAACCTGCCCTGGTTCGGCCAGCTGATGTCCGGCCCGCAGCTGTTTGCTTATCTGAGCCAGGTTAATCTATGGCTGCGCAAATATAACGTTTCGATCGGGTAAAATAGCGGCTGAAAAAAGCTTAAGCCAAAGAGCAGGTCCCGCAGGGGAGACTTGTTCTTTGGCTTTCTGTAAACTGTCTAAGCCGTCCAGCAGCTATCTTAAAAGTCGAAATTATCCGGGTCCGGGCCGAAGCGGTGATTCTGATTCAGATCCTCCAGCACCTTGACGTCCTCATCGCTGAGCGTGAAATCGAAGAATCCGGCATTCTCCACAATACGTTCAGCATGCACGGATTTCGGAATCGTGATGACGCCCTGCTGCAGATCCCAACGGAGCACGATTTGCGCCGGGGTTTTGCCGTATTTACCAGCCATCTCCTGCAGCACCGGCAGATCCAGATTGCCCTGCATCAGAGGGCTCCAGGCTTCTACCTGAATGTCATGTGCCTTCGCATACTTCAGCAGCTCACGCTGGGTCAGCAGCGGGTGGAACTCGACCTGATCCACGGCTGGCACCACTCCGGTATCATCGATGATTTCCTGCAGATGATGCGGCTGGAAGTTGCTCACGCCAATGGACTTGACGAGCCCCTCCTTTTGCAGATGCACCAGTGCCTTCCAGGAATCGCGGTACTTGCCGGCCACAGGCCAATGGATCAGATACAGATCAAGAACATCGAGTCCAAGCTTCTTACGGCTGACCTCAAAAGCCTTCAGTGCCGATTCGTAGCCCTGGTCCCCATTCCACAGCTTAGTCGTAATGAACAATTCTTCCCGGGGCACACCGGATTCACGGATAGCTTGTCCGACACCCTCTTCATTCTTATATCCGGCAGCCGTATCAATACTGCGGTAGCCTGTCTCTAGTGCCGTCTTCACGGCATGGATCACTTCGTCGCCGTCCTTGGCCTGCCACACGCCAAGCCCCAGCCAAGGCATGGTTGCCCCATCATTTAACGTAGGTCCGCCTGAGAATGGTCCGTTCAATTGACTCATCGTTTCGCCTCCAAGCCATAAGTTAAATTCGTCACTCTTCCTTAACCGCAAAAGATGCTTAAGAAGCACATAACAATGCTTTTAATATAACAGAACATTGACAACTTACCAAAATTCTATAAAAGCGGGCATGAGCGGGTCTGTTAATCACAGTGCACCGGATTTTTTTGCTTTAAGGTGTAACTTATATCTTTATTTTTCGTGTAAGAAGGGCCTGAAGGAGGTGGAGAGGATTGTATGAAGACAATGAACTTATGGCTCGGGTGCAGGCCGGAGATAAAGGGGCGTACGAAAAACTTGTCCTGAAGCACAGACTTAAGGCTCTCGCATTTGCAAACAGTTTCGTGTGTGATCTATATGCCGCCGAGGATATTGTGCAGGAATGCTTCGTAAAAGTGTATATCCATAGAGCAACCTATCGGCCCAGCCATGCTTTTAATACGTATTTATTCACCATTATCCGCAACAGCTGCATTGATTACCTAAGGTCAAGACCAGCCTCGCGGTCATTTCCCCCAGAAGCAGTCCCTGAGCTCAGCGATCACACTACACCCGATGAAGTCCTGGCCAGCCGGGAGAACACCAAACTTATCTATGAGGTGCTGAACGATTTACAGATTGACTATAAAACAGCTTTGTATCTGTATGCTGTAGCTGATTTCAGCTATAAGGATATTGCCCGCATTATGAAAAAATCAGTACCCCAAATCAAAATTCTGCTCTACAGGGCACGCAAGAAATTCAAACTACAGTATAAGGAGCTGATCGTAAATGAAGAGTGAAGAGGATTTTTTGGCCGGTATGTGGACAAGCATTGAACTTCTGGAAGCAGAGCAGCAACAAAAGAATCTGGCCAGAGAACGGAATCGGAGATTGATGAAAAAAAATATCGTCATGTACACAACCATGCTTTTAACATTAGTGCTGATAATCCTCTGGGCCCCTTCAAACCTTGGATTTATAATGGGCATTTGCGGAGCCTATCTGCTGCTTGGTTACATCTTGGACGGCTTCTCGTTTAGAGCATTCATCAATTAAGGGAGGAACAACCTTGAAACCTGAAATTATCATAGACCATCTATCCAAAAATTTTGGAAAAAGAGAAGCATTGCGGAATATTTCTCTACATATACAGCCCGGCATGTTCGGACTTCTTGGCCGAAACGGCGCTGGAAAAACTACCTTGATGAGGGTACTTGCGACCCTGCTTCATAAATCAGGCGGATCGGTTACGGTATGCGGCATTCCCATCGAACAATCTAAGGAAGTCAGGAAGCTCATCGGATATTTGCCTCAGGATTTCTCCATCTATCCCGGTATGACTGTGTACGCAGCCATGGATTATCTGGGAATATTATCAGAGCTGCCCAAAGCGGCAAGGAAAGAGCGGATACCCGCTCTCTTAAAACGGGTCAACCTCGAAGATTGTCTGAACCTTAAGGTAAAGGCATTATCGGGAGGAATGAAACGCCGGCTTGGCATTGCACAGGCCATTCTGCATGATCCCCAAATCTTGATAGTGGATGAACCTACCGCCGGGCTTGACCCCGAAGAGCGAATACGGTTCCGCAATTTACTTTGTGAAATAGCAGAGAATAGAATCGTTATCCTGTCTACCCATATTGTAGAGGACATTGAAAAGACCTGTCAGAACATTGCTGTTCTGGACAAGGGCCAAATCATTTATCAGGGAGCGCTGCAGCATTTCATCGGAAATGAACGCGGCCTGGAGGAAGCTTATATGAAACAGATGGGAGAGTATCAACGATGAGGCTATTTCTCACAGAATGCGGACAAACGCTCAAAAGCATGCTCTACTTTGTGTTTATTGGCGTCATGCTCCTGTTCTACTTCACCCAGCTGAGTGATTTTGCAGGAAGCGATATCGCTGAAGTGCAGAACGCGTCCGGGTACAACATCCAAAATCCTCTAATGAAACCTCCGCCGGATGCTGACAATTACGGGTCTGTGGAAGCGGAAATTCCGGAACAGGTTATGCCTGCTGCTCTAAATCAATTGTTAAGCGAATATGCAAACAATGAATACACCACCTATCCTGCCGGCTTCTATAAGAATGTGAAGTTAAGCCAGAAGCAGCAGGAGAAAGTGGCTGCGATCGTAAAAGACATTACAGGACAACTTCCGGAAGCGCTGATGAATGAGCAGGGCAAGCTTCCCGTTCTGATCACTTACGAATCATTTACAGCCAAAATGGCAGAGCTCGATACCCTGCTGGGAGGTGGATCAAACTATGAAGAAGGCAGACTTAAGGAATATGGGAACCTCCCTGTTACTTACGAAGAAAAGCTGGCAGAATACCATGATTTCATTCAAGTTGACCAAGTGACTGGTGCCTACGCCCGGCTATTTTGTGATTATATGGGCATCGTGATCTCATTATTTTCTGTTTTTGTACCCGTGGCATTCCTAATCAGAGACCGAAAATCCGGAGTCAAGGAGCTGCTCTATTCCCGTAAATACAGTTCGGCAGGCTTTATTCTGGCGAGGTATTTTGCACTGGTAACGATGCTGCTGCTTCCCGTCCTGTTATTGTCGCTCCTCCCGCTGACCCAGCTGGCTCTGTATGGGAGCAAACACCATATCACAGTCGATTTATGGGCTTTTGCCAAATACATTTTGGCCTGGCTGCTCCCCACGCTGATGACAACCACAGCGGTTGCATTTGTACTGACTGCGCTGACCGACACGCCTATGGCCATAGCGGTACAACTATTCTGGAGTTATACGGATATACTCTCAGGCACCTCCTATATTTACGGCGGACACTACGGTACCCGGCTGGCTATCCGCCACAACACTTTGGGGAATTTGCAGGCCATGCAGGATGATTTACCCGCCCTCATATTGAACAGAAGCGCATATGTGCTATTTTCACTGCTTCTGGTAGGCGTGACCATTGTTCTGTATGAGCTTAAGAGAAGGGGGAAGCTGGATGTCTACGGCTATTTTCATCAAATATTCAGAAATCGCAAAAAACCAATTCAAGCTGACACTGTGGGCTAATTCTTTGCTGGCCTTGGCGCTTGCCCTGGGAACCCCCCTCCTGTTTGGCATACAGTATCTTGACAGCAGGGCCTCCAGCTTCATATTGGAACGTTTTCTCACGTTCACAGGAATTATTTTATGTACTCCCTTGTTTTTACCGGAACAAGACAATTCTGTAAAAGAATTAATCGGGTCTAAATACACTCCGTTTACAGGGGTAGTCCTGATTAGGCTTATGTTAGCTCTGACTGTCCTAATATGTCTCATAAGCAGCTTTATTGGAGTAATGCTGTTGAACCATTGCCAGTTCGCAGCCGGGCCGTTTATCCTTGGCACCTTTGCCACCGCCCTGTTTTTGGGCTCCCTCGGGTTCCTGGCCTATTCGTTGTCAGACAACCTGGTCGCGGGGTACATGCTGCCGGCAGTGTATTATATCCTGAATATGTTTTCGGGTGAGAAGCTGGGGAATTTCTACTTATTTTCGCTGTCCAAGGAGAGTATGAATGAGAAATATTGGCTTCTGGGCGGGGCTCTGGTCTTGTTTGCCGCCGGTACGGCCTACAGGGCCATTGTGAGACAAGTAAGATAGCTTAAGAGTAACATCATCTGGAACACTCTTGTGCTTAAGCATAGGGCTTTCATTGAAACCCGGTAATTAGTTGGAAGTTCTTCCATTACAAAAATCAGCTGGCTTTGTCAGCCTATGACCAAAAAACACAGAGCAGCGCTGCCCAGTAAACCGGAGTAGCGCTGCTCTGCTGTCTTCTTAGCGTTTTTTTATAAAACTTCTTCTGATCAGTGGCATCTTACTTCTCAATCAGCTTGAAATCATCAAAATGGAATTCCGGGGATACAATGCAGGAGACCAGCACGGGTTCCTCACCAAGCGGACGGGCGGCCTGCCATACCCCTGGGGGAATCACAACCTGCGGCTGCTGGCCAGCAGCCACATCCAGGCCGAGAATCACCTCGGTCACATTCTCCGGCTTGTCGCCGCTGCCCCCAAGGCTCAGGACAATCGGGCTGCCGGAATGCCACAGCCAGATTTCGGAAGAGAGCACCGTGTGCCACTCCGAGGCTTCATCTGCATGGAGCAAAAAATAAATGGAAGAGGCCGAGGCTCTTGGCCCGGAATAACTCTCCCCCAGCGTTTCCTGCGGAATTTCAAAGGGAGCGTTCCACAGCCGTTTGTACCAGCCGCCTTCCACGTGAGGCTGCAGCCCCAGCGCCTCTACCAGCGGGGAAATTTCTTTGTGCGTCACTTTCTTCTCTCCTTAAAGTTTTGCTTTTACTTTAACGGAATGTGCCGTAATTGTAAAATCCCCCGTTTACTTACTCTCCTTGCTGGCCTTAAATACCTCGGCAATGGCACCCAGCGTGCCCAGTGTTTCAACAGCGCTGGTAGGCAAGAATACCTTGTTGGCCGCGCCTTTGGAGATTTCGGTCAGCGCGTCGAAGGATTGGTATGCCAGCACTTTTTCATCCAGCCCGGCACTGCTGAGCAGTCCAATCCGCGATTTCTCGGCTTCCGCTACCGCCTGGATCGCTTTGGCCTGCCCAAGCGCTTCCAGCTCCTGAGCCTGCCGCAAGCCTTCGGCCTGCCGGATACGCGCTTCCTTATCCCCCTCCGCCTTCAGGATCTTGCTCTGCTTGTCACCTTCGGCTCGCAGGATCATATCCTGCTTGGCAGCTTCCGCCTCCAGCACAATGGCACGCTTGCTGCGTTCGGCCTTCATCTGCTTATCCATTGCTTCCTGGATATCAAGCGGCGGCTTGATATCAATAACCTCAACGCGCTCGATCCGCACGCCCCACTTCTCCGTCGCCTCGTCCAGCGCCAGACGGATATCCGAGGAGATTTTTTCGCGGCCGGACAAAGTTTCATCCAGCTCCAGCTTACCGATAATCTGCCGCATGGTAGCAGTGGAGATGTTGCGCACCCCGTATACATAATCGGAAATGCCGTAGGTTGCTTCTTCCGGTCCCACGACCTGATAAAAAATAATCGTATCAATCTGCACCTGCACATTATCCTTGGTAATCACGGTCTGCGGCGGCACATTCGCCTGCTGAATCCGCAAATCATGATACGTGCGCACCTGATCAATAATTGGAATAAGCACATTCAGACCCGGCTTGAGCAGCCGGTGGAATTTACCGAGACGCTCTACAACCCCTACCCGCTGCTGCGGTACGATCTTAACGGTCAGCGCTACAAATACGACAACAACAAAAATAATAATCCCAATAATAGCCCATTGCATCAGTACATATCCCCCCATCGTACTACTTCAATAATTGTGGAGCTTCTTCCGACCACTTTGACCACTTCATCCTTGCCCAGCGACTCGATTGAGGTCGCGCTCCAGGTATCGCCGCCTACCTTAACCTGGCCATACCGTCCGGGCTCAATCGGTTCTACGACCAAACCCTGCCTGCCGACAATGTCCGTTCCTGTATCCTGGAAGCCCCTAGAACTGCGGAATCTCGCTACCAGCGGCTTCGAGAAAACCGTCAGCCCCAGGGCAACCAGCGAGCCTGCCACAACCTGCAGCAATACCGCATCCGGCAGCAAAAGGGAAACCAGGCATGCCGCCAGAGCACCGATACTTAACCAGAGCAAATAAAACGTAAGCGTCATCATTTCAACGACAAACAGGACACCGGCTGCAATTAACCAAAATACCCAGACCACCATCGGTGAACCCACCACCTTCCGCTATATACTACTATAACGAAAAAAACGGCATGACGTTGCATAAGTTTTTTGGGAACTGGGACACAGGCAGGCACAGCCATTATATTTCAGCGGATGGAAGCCGCCGATAGTCATAGCCCTCAGAACGCTCTATGTCAAACTGCCGTCCGGCCCGGATTAAGCAGCGGATAATTTCTGGACGACAACGTAAGCGGATGATTCCGCAGGGGATGATCACATTACTTTGTCTTATGAATTCAAAAGTTATGCCGTGTCCTCCTTCTCTGATCCTGCGTGCAGTTGCCTGAAGCGTTCCAGCGCAAGCTTAGCCGCCCCAAAGCAACCGGCCCGGTTCCCGAGTTCAGCTGCGGCAAGGATATCCCATAGTGCTCCACCCTTCAGTTTATTCTTCAGCAGCGGCCACCATATTTCCCGTTCATGGATAATCCCTCCGCCAATGATGATGCGTGCCGGATCAAATGTGACGCCGATATTGCCCAGAACAACCGACAAATCTGCTGCAAAGCGTTCCAGAACCCGCAATGCGCCTGAATCTCCCATACGCGCATCGGCCATAAGCTCCGATCCGTGTTCGTAGGTTCGGCCTGTCAGCTCGAGCCCTAGCCGCAGCAGGGCGGAACCCGAGACATATTGCTCCACACAGCCCTGCTTGCCGCAATTGCAGGGGAGGCCGCCGGGAACCAGAACACTATGTCCGAATTCACCGCCGCTCCAGTGGAAACCGCGGCCAAGAGCACCGTGTATCATATAAGCCCCGCCTACTCCGGTGCCCAGTGTGAGCATGACGATATCCCGATGTCCGCGCCCGGCTCCCAGCCATGCTTCACCCAGCAGCGCGGCATTCGCATCATTGTCGGAGACAGCCTGGAGCCTAAAGGTATCGGCTGCCCACTTAGCCAGGTGAAGCCCCTGCCAGCCCTGCAGATTATCTGTGGCATACACCACCTGTCCGGTGTCCGTATTCACTCTTCCCGCAGAAGCTATGCCGATTTCCTGAACTAAGGGGCTGGCCTCCAGCAGCTCGCTGACCAGCGCTTCCAGCTTGCCCAATATTGCTTCCCTGCCCTGCCAGGCATCCGTATCGCGCCTTGCTTCTGCCCATACAGCTCCAGTTTCGTCAATGACCAGTCCTTTGACGGCCGTCCCCCCGATATCCACACCGATGACCTGCCTCATCCCTCTCCCTCCTTTACTTCCATCACATCCCTTAACAGATCCGGTCGATGACGGCCCTTGCCGTCAGTTCCTTCATGTTCTTCGTCTCATCCCCATGCCTCCGCTCCAGTCCTTTACAGATCAGTTCAATAATGAACAGCTGGGATATTTTCGCGCCCATGGACCCTCCTTCAAGAGGCGATTCCTTCCCGGCTGTCAAGAGAACGATATCTGCAATGGACGCTATAGGAGACTTGGCATAATTGGTCATGGCAATAACCCTTGCCCCGTTCTGCTTCGCTTTCATCAGCATATCATTTGTATCCAGTGTGCTTCCGGAGACACTGATGCCGAAGGCGACATCCCCTTTGCCCATGGTTACTGCCATCATCGATTGGATATGGCTGTCCGCGATAGCCTCAACCCGTCTTCCGATACGCAGGAAGCGGTTTTTGGCATCCAGTGCGGTAATGGCCGATGAGCCCACCCCAAAAAACTGGATGTAGCGCGCCGCATCCAGTTGATTAATGGACTCCTCCAGCTGCGCGCGGTCCAGCATACCGAGACTGGACTGGAGAATGTTGACCGCCGACTCGTAAAGATGTGCCGCATAATCCAAGTCCCCGCCATCCCATCCTGAAAAGGCTTGCTGCTTCGGCAGCCCTTGGGCAAGCATCAGCTTAAAATCCTGGTATCCCTTGAATCCGATTTTGCGGCAGAAGCGCATAACCGTAGTCTCTCCTGTACCGGCAAAGTCCGCGAGCTCCGTTACAGAAAGGTAGATCAGGTTATCCGGGTGCTCAAGGACACACTTGGCCACCTTCTGCTCCGATTTGGTCATGGAGGGATAATACGTATTAATCCGGTCCGTCATTTCCATGGTTAATTCCCTCCCTTCTCATTGCTGCCGCAAACCGCCCTGTAATCAACTGGGGTCTGGTTATGGCTGAACCCACCACTGCTGCATACGCCCCCAGATCCATGGCCTTCCGGACCTGGTCCGGCTCAGTCATTCTGCCTTCAGCGATAACAGGGATAGATAAGCGCTCAGCCGCTTTTTGCAGCAGCTCAAAGTTAGGACCCTCCTGCTGAAGGGAGTACGGTGTATAGCCCGAAAGTGTTGTCGAGACGCAGCTGACCCCCAGGGTTTCTGCATGGATGGCCTCATCCAAAATCGAAATATCGGCCATTGCAGCTATGCCGTTCCGGTTCAGAAAGGCGACCATTTGCTCCAGTGTGCAGTCCTCCGGTCTCTTTTGCCCAGTCGCATCAAACGCAATCATATCCGCTCCGGCTTCAAGCAGCTCTTCTATTTCTCTTAGTGTCGGGGTGATGTACACCGCCGAACCCGGATAATCCCTCTTCACAATGCCGATAACAGGCAGTGAAACAGCGTTTTTGATGGCGCGGACGTCCACCGAACCGTTAGCCCGGATGCCAACAGCGCCCCCTTCCTCAGCAGCGGCTGCCATACGTGCCATTATTTCGGCACCATACAGCGGTTCACCCGGAAGTGCCTGGCAGGATACGATCAGTCCATGCCGCAGCTTCTGCAATATCGTATTCAGGGTCCCCACCCTCTCTCCTGTAGTCTACTTTCCCTTCTGTTCTCCAGAAGGCTCAAAACGGACGGACAATCCCACCTCAAACATCCGGTTCCACGGCATGTAGCAGTCTGTAATCTCTACTTTTCCCTCCGGGCCGTCAATTCTAACCGCTAACTCCTGACGCAGCCGTTGTTCGACCATGACCGACACACTCCCGCGCTGCCCGTCGAGCAAATATTTGCCAAACCCCAGGTCTTGGACCGGACCGTTGCTAAGCTCGCCGCGGACAACCGAGCAGTAGCAGACATCTTCTGCATAACGGAGGCCGAGAAAATCCAAATGTTCCTGCGTACGTCCGTAATGCAGGTATACCATTGCCTGCGAAATGACCGTACCGAGCGTATTGGAGCTTGTATTCCAGGCGGCATATCCGGCCAGCTTAAACAACATATTCTTCTCCCGCAGCATTTTCACCAGCTTCCGGTCTCCTCCATTGGCGTATCCGACATCGGCTACGGCGACCGGCTTTCCCTTATAGTTCAAGATATAATCCCCGTATTCCACAATCTCCATCAGGTTCCGGTGCACATCATAGCCGAAATAGGAATCCTGCTGCGAAACCGCTTCTATCATTGTCTCCCCCGGCGTGTTGACCAGCAGTATGAGATCGGCTTCCCCGGCACTGGAGGCAATCAGGCCGCCCCCGGCTGTAATCTGGTACTTCAGCGTCTCATAGAAGAAACGGTCCTCGAACAGCGGGGTGACAAACGCCCCCTGCACCGATGACAGCCGCGGATAAATAAGCGGCACCGTTCCAGTGACCTTATTGATCATCCGTGCCAGCAGGGTGCAGCCCGCCTCGTCGGCACCAGGATACATATAAACTCTAAGCTCCAAGTCAAGCGCAGTAATCCGTGAACGTACCTTCTGCTGGTCTTTGGCCGTATGCCCAAAGGGGGCCGAGTCATCCTGCGGGAAGACCATGAACTCGATAATGCCTTCCTTCACCAGTTCCAGCACCAGCTTGTTCGCTTCGATATTGATGCTCCGCCGTCCCGTATAATCATCCAGTATTTCCTGCGGAAGGCGGTCTTCAATGCCTGCAAGCTCCTGAAGCTCCTCGTCCGTTGCGGCTCCCAGCTCCTTGCGGTGGCTGATGAAGCCTTTGCGGAAAATTTCCCGCCCCCAGTCGGCATAGTAATCCGGTTCCTCGTCCGAAAGCGAGTACTGCGGGCAGCGCATAATGAGCTGAAAGGCATAAATGACCAGCTTCGGGTGCCTGCGTTTGAGCGCACGCAGCTTATCCAGCCTTGCAGCAAGCTCCTCCAGCTTCAAGCTGTGCAATCTGGAAGGAATAATCCCTCCATACAGCAGCGTATCCAAAGCGGCCACGGCTCCATCCGCCTGACCGCAGGCTTCTTCGAACCACGTCCACAACCCCTCTGCATCCCCAGGGCGCTTTTTCAACCCCATCAGCTGTATCGGGGGACGAAGCACCTCAAATTCTGTACCCCTGGCTAGCAGAGGGGGGAACTCGTAATTGCAGGGCCGCTCATCCAGCGGCACAAAAGCGATTGTGTATGACCTTGACATATATACATACCATCCTTTCTGTCCTATTGTCCTGGATCGTAATAATCCCATCTAGCCTTTGATAGCGCCTGCGATTCCTTCCATATAATATCTCTGTGTAAACAGAAAAACGACAATAATGGGAGTAACCGAAACCATAGTTCCTGCGGCAATCCAGCCAAAGTTATACGAAAACTGGCCGTTCAGGTACGTGAGCGCTGCAGCCAGCGGATACTTTCCGGGGTCTTCGAGTACAACAATCGGCCACAGGAAGTTATTCCAGAACGCCATAACCTCAAGCAGCCCAATCACGGCAATCCCCGGCTTGACAAGCGGCAGGACTAACTGCCAGAAGATGCGAAGCTCTGAAGCGCCATCCATTTTTCCCGAATCACGGATATCGGACGGAACCCCCAGAAAGGTCTGGCGCATCAGAAAGATATTGAATACCGAGACGGCCGCGGGAAGCACTACGCCCAGAAATGAATTCCCCAGATGAAAGGCCTGGATGGTCAAATAATGCACAATCATCGCTGTCGAGGACGGAATAATCATAGTGGCTATCAATAGTGTGAAGACGATATTCCGGCCTTTGAAATGAAAAACAGCCAGCGGATATGCCGTCAGACTGGACAGTAGAATATTAAATACTACCCCAAGCGCTGTAATAATGACTGTGTTCGAGATATACCGCGGAAAGGACATGAACTGCCAGACCTGCACGTAGTTGTCAAAATCGATGAACGTCGGCAGGATGGCCGGCGGGCTTGAGAATACATTCCTTCCGGGCATCAGCGACACGCTGAGCAGCCAGAGAAAAGGTCCCATCATGAACAGGGCTAACAAAATTAACAGAATGTAGATGATGATATAGCGGACTCCTGTTTTCAGCTGTTTGGTTGATAAGCTGGTTGGGTTCAATATGAGTTCACCCCGCCTTTCCGGTTCAGCCGGAATACCAGAACGCTAAGCGCCCCTACAATAACACTGACTATCAGCCCGAGTGCCGACGCATATCCGAAGTTGAACTGTTCCAGCCCCTTTTGAAAAATGTACACGCTTGAAGTCAGGGTTGAGGTTCCCGGTCCGCCCTTTGTCAGAATGTACACCTCATCAAACACCCGGATCGCCCCCATAACCGAGATCAGCGTACAGAACAGGATATGGGGTCTAAGCAGTGGAATCGTCACATGAATCATAAGCTTCAGGAAGTTCGCCCCGTCCACTCTGGCCGCTTCATACAGATCTGAGGGAATGCCCTGAAGACCTGCCAAATACAGCATCATATAATAACCGAGGCCTTTCCACATGGTGATGAACATTAGAACATACAGGGCGGTGCTGCTGGTTGACAGCCACGATACCTGCCCGCTGATTATTCCCGCCTGCATAAGAAGATAATTAACCACCCCGTTATTGCCCAGCAGCCAGCTCCAAATCAAGGCTACCGCCACCATCGAAGTCACGACCGGAATGTAATAAGCGGTCCGGAACATCTTCACGCCCGGAATGCGGCTGTTTACGAGGATAGCCATAAGAATGGAAATCACCTGAATAACCGGTACAATCAGGACATAGACCAGCGAATTCCGTAACGAAATGATAAAATTATGATCCTGAAAGGCTCTGGAGAAATTCTCAAAGCCCACATAGTGCGTTTCTGTAACGACCGAGTAATCGGTTAATGAAAGCGGAATTCCGTAAATGACCGGCCAGAATGTAAAAGTGGCGAGAAACAAAAGACCCGGGATCATAAACGCCCAGGCGCTGAAAGACTCGGAACGAAACCAGCTCATCATTCCATACCCTGGCCTATGATTCTGTTCACTTCCTTCTCCATGGCATCCAGTGTCTGTTTGATGTCCGCCCCGTTTAGCAATATTTCCTGAAATCCGCGGGCAATGGCGGAGTTGATATCGGCTGCGCTTGGAACCCCGACCATATAATCGGTAGCTTTATCCAGGCTTTGCGAAGATACAACCTTCGCCTCGGCTTCAAGCGTGCCGTCGGATTCCGTGAAGAAAGGATCTTGGATCGACGCTTTAGAAGATGGCAGTGTGTTGGCAACCTTGGAGAAGGCAGTCTGATTATCCGCATTGGTCACGAACGCTGCGAATTCCACTGCCTGCTGCGGATTCTTGGATTTTTGCGGCACGACCAAGTCCATAGAATTAGAGAGGCGCAGGTTGGCTTTGCCTGTCGGAAGCTGAACCGCAATCGTATTTGCATACACATCGGGCGCCGAGGTCTTGATAAAATTGATAAAAGTTGGGCCTGACAGCTGGAAAGCTACCTGCTGGCCGGAGAAATACTGGATCTGCTTTTTGAAATCCGCATCCTCCTTCAGAACCACACCCTCTTTCATCAAGTCGCGCATTTGGGAGATCATCGCCTCAGCTTCCGGCGTATTGAAGGCCGCTGCCGTTTTGTCCTCATTCAGAATGGAGATTCCATCTATCGGAAACAGCTTGGATACGAGCTGCTGCGCGTAACCGGCCGCACCCGTTTTCCCGTGAATTTGACGGGCCCACTCGACCAGTTCTTCCCGGGTTTTCGGCGGATTGGCCGGATCTAGACCAGCCTTCTCCACGAGTTTTTTATTCATGAACAAGACTTCCGTACCTGTATACCATGGAAGAGAATAGGCTTTGCCGTCAAAAACGGTAGAGTTATAAATGCCTTCAAAGTAAGAATTTTTCTCTTCCTCCGTTAGATATTCCGCCAGATTCAGTAGAGCACCTTTGCTTCCCAATTGGCTGGCGAATTCTGTGTTGAGGTTTACTACATCGGGGCTTTTGCCGCTGGCAGTACTTGTCAGCAGCCTTTGTGAGATGGCATCATAGGGGTAGTCCTTCCATTTAACAGTTACACCAGGATGGCTTGCCTCGTACTTCGCAATCAGATCATTGAAATAATCATTAAAGGTAGGCTGCAGGGCAATCGTCCAAAATTCCAAGGTGACAGGCTCGGCCTGGGGGCTATCCGTCTGTCCAGCAGGTGCATCGGTGGCAGTTGCAGTGTTGGCCGGAGCAGCCGGATTTCCATTTCCTCCACATCCGGCAAGCAGCATAGACAACGCCATTACGACAAGCAGCGACAGAATAAAGAACGGTTTGTTTGTTCTCACACAAAGTCCCCCTTAATAGTGGTGTAAGACGAGAGTTCCCCCAATGTCAGGTTCTCTAACTTAATCCTCTCTTTCTTAGAAGTATGCAAGCTTTGTCATAAAAATGAAGAACTTTTCCTAAAATAAAATAAAAAAGAAATTTTTCTTTTTTTGAGGCAACAAAAAGCCTGCAGAGTAAAGGCGATGCCTTCCCTGCAAGCATTTGCCAAACAAACAGAATCTGTATATCATGATTCCAAAAAGTGTTGTTTGAGCGCTTTTAGTTCAGCTGCCAAAGGGCAGCCGTCGTGGCCGGTTCCCAACCTAGTAACGAGGTATGGGACTGCAGGCAGATGTACGTTTTGCCGCTGTAGCTTACTTTATCGCCTGCTGTATAGTCCACTCCCGCTGCCCAGTCAGTTAAGGAGGGCGTTGCCGTCGGGTTGACTGTAGCGGTCGGCACGGGTGTTGCCGTAGATGCTGGTGTTGCTGTCGGACTCACCGTAGCCGTCGGCCCCGGCGTGGTGTTGCCGCAGGTGCCGGTCACTTTCCAGGCCCCGGTGGTGCCGCTCAGATCCGGGCGTTCCCCCTGTGTCCACCACTGGGCTTCATACAGCACACCTCCATAGGAAGCCTTCTGGCCCTTGGTGTAGATAGTTATTGCGTTCCAGGCTGCCGCCGTACATTGCCCCGGTGTTGCCGTTGGCGTCGGGGTTGGAGTGACGGCCGGGGTCGCTGTCGGCTTCACGGTAGCCGTTGGGGTCGGTGTCACAGCGGGAGTTGGTGTTGGTGTCACGGCCGGTGTCGGCGTAGCCGATGGCTTTGCAGTGGCTGACGGTGTCGGGGTTGGGGTCACACCTCCATACAGCTTGTCGTATTCCATCTGCGACGAGCTTCCGTTCAGGGTAACCCGCTGAGGACCGCCGGAGAAATTCAGCTTCATCATGCCCTGCAGCTCAAGCTCCGCACCATTTGCTATGGCTTGCGATGCAGTTCCGGTAAGCCGGTAGCGGTTGAAGTCCCAGGCTGTCGAGATTTGCTCTACAGCTCCCGCCCCCCAGGCTGAGGTCAGCGCAGTTGTGGTCGGCAGATCAAATTCAAGCTTCCAGCCCCCGGGAATCTCCGCTCCTGTGTTGTTGGTTATTTTCAGCGAATAGGTGTAGTTCGGGTGATCGTAGGTGCCGCCGAAGGAAATGCTGAAATTTTTGGGTGAAGGCAATACTGGCTTGACGGGGCCGCCCGGCGGCGCAGCCGTTTTTAACTGTTCATAGGCATACTCGGTCAGCGAGCTGCCGTATGTGTACGTGCCGTCCGCCTGCTGGGAATAGTCTCCGGTCAGCTCCCAGAACATCATCCCGCCAAGGCCTTTTTCCTTAATGTAGTTCAGCTTGTAGCCCAGCGATTCCTTATCCTCATAAGTCAGGAACACCTTCTTGTCCGCGTTGTACAGATACGGTGTTTTGGTCACAGAGTCGAAGACCCGCTGATTGGCCGGATCTTTCAGCAGATTCAGGACATGCCAGATGGGATTGGCCCCGGAAGGCTGCTCCGGAGCAGGATCATTCCAGATGCCATAAATTCCGTCTGCTCCCCCGCCCGTAGCCGCGGCAGTGCCATAGAGGCCGGTGTTATTGATCCCGCCGCTGACATTTTTCCAGCCCCGTGAGTAGTAGGGAACCCCGATGACGATTTTTTCAGGCGGAAGTGTGCCGAGATAGTACCGGACTGCCCAGTCCGTATTCAGCACCGGCGTACCCAGTGCAGCCGTTTCCGTGTCGCGGGAATCCGGGTAGAGGGCGGAATGCGGCCCCACATATCCGTTCCAGGCACCGTGGAAATCATAGGTCATCAGATTCGCCCAATCCAAATAGGGATTCGCTTCACCAAGCTTCATTCCGCCGAGAATCCACGAAGAAGCAGTCGCAGCAATAGTCAGATCGTATTTCTGATTGTCCTGCGCACCCGCCAGATCCAGCTTTTCACGCAGCTTTTTCATCAGAAGCACATAGTTGTCATAATTGACCGCCCGTAGCGGTTCAGCCACGGAGAAGTCATTCGGGTTGCCGGAGAGGGGGGTACCGGACGGATATTCCCAATCAATATCTACCCCGTTGAACTGATACGTGCGCAGAAAATCCACCACACTGTCCGCAAAGGCCTCCCGTCCTGCCGCCGAATTCGCCATATTAAAAAAACCGCCTGAGCCGGACCAGCCGCCGACGGAAATCAGGGTACGCACATCCGGGTAGAGCCGTTTGTATTGGATCAGCTGATTAAAATGGCCTTTGAAAGGAACATCGGTAAGCTGGCCGGGATAATCTTTTTCAATCGCCGCTGTACGGTCCATGAAGTCAATTTTGTTCTGCGCATTCACTTTGGCAAAAGCATAGTTAATGTGCGTGATTTTGCCCCAAGGAATTTTACTCACCGTATAAAAGCCCTTATTCTCCTGATCCCCCCATTCAGGGAAATAGGCAACAATCTTCCGGGGATGGTCCGCAGCAGGCGGGGGTGCCTCGGGAGGAGCTCCGGCCGCAACAGCCACAAGCCCGCCACGGCTTCCCGACCATGGATAGAAGGGCAGAAGCAGGGTCAGACTCATCAATACCGCCAACAGAGAAGGTAACGTTACACGCCTTGACTCCAATCGTTTCATCTCGCATTCCTCCGCTTTCAGATCATGTCAATGCCATAAAATGCAGAAGCGGCGCTCCCTTGCGCAAATCCTGTACCGTCAAAAAAAAACCGGAAGGGAGGGTTGCTGCTGGAACGCCGTTGTTTAACTAGATGCCTGCACTAATGTTCTAGATCAGCTGCCATAGGGCCGGTGTTGTTGCCGGCTCCCAACCCTGCAGCGAGGTATGGGACTGCAGACAGATGTACGTGTTGCCGCTGTAGGTTACTTTCTCGCCTGCTGTATAAGCCACTCCTGCGGCCCAGGCAGATACGCCTGGCGTGGCCGTTGGGTTGACTGTAGCAGTTGGCACGGGTGTGGCTGTCTGTACAGGCGTTGGTGTTGGTTTCACCGTAGCCGTTGGCGCCGGTGTGGTGTTGCCGCAGGTTCCGATCACTTTCCAGGCTCCTGAGGAGCCGCTCAGGTCAGGGCGCTCTCCCTGCGTCCACCACTGGGCTTCATACAGCACACCTCCATAGGAGGCCTGCTGGCCCTTGGTATATATGGCCGTTGCATCCCAGGCCGCGCCCGTACATTGCCCCGGTGTTGCCGTTGGCGTTGTTGTCGGTTTCACTGTAGCTGTTGGGGTCGGAGTTGGTGTTGCCGTCGGCGTGGCTGTCGGTTTCACTGTGGCTGTTGGAGTCGGGGTTGCTGTCGGTGTCGGCGTTGGCACGACTCCGCTGCCCAGCTCGGTGTTCAGCTTGGTCTGCAGTGTTTTGTTACGGTCACCGCTGGTCTCCCAGAACATCGCTCCTGCGAGGCCTTTGGTTTTGATATAGCTGGCTTTATAGCCGATGGACTCCGCATCATCATAGCTGATGAACGTTTGTGTAGACGGATTATAGAGATATGGAACTTTAGAGGTGTTATTCCAATAGCGGGTATAGCCATTTTTGTTAATATAGTTGGCTTCGAGATCGTTGAAATCATAGTTTCCCTTTTCCCATGTGCCTGTGGACGAAATACCGGCTGACACCTGATATTGTCCGTTCCCTGTACCCGGCGCACCTCCCCATCCGCGTCCATAGAACGGCATCCCCAGCACGAGCTTATTCGCCGGGACTCCGTTTGCCAGGTAGCTTGTGACAGCCTTGTCGATATTGTAATTCGCCGGGTCGGTCAGACCTGATGCGGCTGCCGCCGGGTCATAGTAGAGCGGAGCATTGTGTCCGGTAGTCTTGTTCCAACTGCCGTTGAAGTCATAGGTCATGATGTTGATCCAGTCGACAACGGCAGATATGCTGCTAAGGTTGTTGTTCTGAACGTAGGCAGGGCTTGCACCGGAAGCAATGGTCAGCAGGTAGCTTTTACCGTCAGCGGTTCCGGCCGCATTCAGCTTTTCACGGATTTTCTGCAGCAGCAGCACGTAATTCTGCTTATCCTCCGGACGGTAGCTGTTGCCTGCCAGCCCCCCGCTAACCGGGTATTCCCAGTCCAGATCGACACCATCCATATGATATTTGCGGATAAAATCGACTGCGGAATTTGCGAAAACTTCACGGGTCGCAGCCGTAGCGGCAACATCCGAGAAACGGTTTGACCAGGTCCAGCCGCCGACGGATATCACCGTTTTGAGATTCGGGTTCTTTTCTTTCAGTTTCCAGAGCTGTTTCAGGTTGCCTTTAATCGGATCATCCCACTTGTCATCCCCGAAGCTTTTCTGCGCATCAATCCAGGGATCACCAAGTACAATTGTTCCGTTCGGGACACTGATCGTTTGGCCTTGCTCATTTTGGCAGGTCCAGGTGACCGGATTGGGTCCGGTCGGGTCGGGATTCCCGTGAATCCCGTTCCAGCATATATCGGCAAACGCGTAGTTGATCACATTCATTTTGCCGGGATCGATATCCGTTACGTTGAAGGCCCGTCCATAGGCAGCCCAGGAAGCATAATAACCGACGAGCTTGTAGCCCGCAGCCGCATTTGCAGTTCTAACACTGGAGCCTATCGTTGAAAAGAGTGCAATTACAAGAGCAACGGCCATGCCAAGCGCAAAGGTTTTACGAAATCTGCTGTTAGTCGACCTCATTTTCATTTACCTCCTCGGATCAATGCATAGCTTGCAGTCCTGCTTTACAGGCAAAGCTCCCCAAAGTCACCTCCCGGTTCGGATTCACCTTCATCCAGTGTCTCTATCATATTCACGAGATCAGGATGGTAGATTAAGCCACACAAAAAAGCGCACGAAAAATAATCATCTGTGTCCTTAATCTGGTATTGCTATTCATGGGCTGCAATCTCGGTAATGTTGTCCGGGCACCTGTTATGCCTGCAGAACGGTTGAGAGGGATGGTGTGCATGGAGTAGGAGGATTCATAACGCAAGAAGGATGAAGGCAATCTTATTGTCATATAAAGCACATAATTAAGCTAGGGAGAAATTTCCATAGTCAGGGGATAATATTATCTAATTTCCAGTTTCCCACCTCAAAAAAAAGGCTACGCCGTCCGTCATTGGGCAGCGTAGCCTTTTGGATTTTTAAGTTAGAGTTGCCTTGGGGGCAAGCCGGCGAGCCAAGTGGAAAAAGTGAACTTAAATCTTCTCCATCCCGCTTTCCGCAAGCGATAGGTGGAAAAAGGATATCTAATTCGGGCGTTTTTCACCTTTTCAGGTGCATTCGCTTAAACTAAGTTTACTTTTTCCCACTACTCCTTAAGCAGAAAGCTTTTGCGTCCATTTTAAGTATACTAATTCCACTTCACCTGCAGTTATACGCTGTCCTAGCCACTTGCCCTCAGGCTTAGACTCAGCAGCAACACCCGACTGACCTGCAGCTTTTACTGGCTCTGCTGATTCTGCTGCGCCGCAAGCTTCCCGGTTAAGAGCAAAAGCGCCTTGCCCCGGTGGCTGATCGCCTGCTTCTCTTCCAGCGTCAGCTCAGCCATGGTTTTTTCATACTCTGCCAGGTAAAAGAGGGGATCATAGCCGAAGCCGCCTGCCCCCGCCTGCTCGGAGGTAATCCAGCCTTCCACGGTTCCCTCAGCCGTCAGTTCTTTGCCTGTCACTGGATCGTACAAAGACAAAGCGCAGACGAAACGGGCCGTGCTAAGCAGCGGTTGCCCTGTGTCCTCACCCTGTTTCAGCTTCTCCAGCTCATTCAGCAGCTTCAGATTATTCTCCTCGTCGCCCGCACCCTCACCCGCATAACGGGCCGAGTAGACTCCCGGTTTTCCATCCAGGGCATCCACACAGAGTCCCGAGTCATCCGCAAGTACGGGCAAGCCGAGGGCGTCTCCCACCGCTTTTGACTTTTTCAGCGCATTCTCGGCAAAGGTCGTTCCATCCTCCGCCACATCAGGCAGTTCAGGATAATCGAACATGCTTTTTACGGTTAGGCCTAGCGGTGCAAAAGCATGCTGGAACTCGCGCACCTTGCCCTTATTCTTCGTCGCTACAATCAGAACACCGCCGCCGGTCTCCATGCTACACCTCTTGGCCAATCTGGCCTGCCGGAATTTTGAGCGCGATCTCTCCCAGCACTTTCTGCTGTTCAGCGATCAGCTCATAAATTCCTTTCTCGCCCAGGCCCAGCAGCTGGTCCAGCTCCTGGCGGGTGAATGGACGCTCTTCGCCGGTGCCCTGAACCTCAACAAAAGCCCCGCCGCCGGTCATCACCACATTCATATCGACTTTCGCCTTGGAATCCTCTTCATAGTTCAGATCGAGCAGTGTCTCATCGCCGACAACCCCCACGCTGATCGCTGCCAGATAATCTGTAATCGGAAACACGCTCAGCTTATGCTGCTGCGCAATTTTGTTAATCGCAAAGGCCATGGCTACAAAAGCGCCCGTAATCGAAGCCGTCCGGGTCCCGCCGTCTGCCTGGATGACATCACAGTCCAGCGTAATGCTGCGCTCGCCGAGAGCGTGCAGGTTCACTACGGAACGCAGTGCCCGGCCGATCAGCCGCTGTATCTCCATCGTCCGTCCGGTCAGCTTGCCGCGTGCCGCTTCCCGCTGGTTGCGCGTCTGTGTGGCCCGGGGAAGCATGGAGTACTCAGCCGTGACCCAGCCTTTACCCTGTCCCTTCAGGAACGGAGGAACCTTCTCGTCTACAGTTGCAGTACAAATGACCTTGGTGTCCCCCATTTCAATGATTACAGAACCTTCGGCGTATTTATTGGTTTGGGTGGTTATTGTCAGCGGTCTAAGCTGATCTGCATGGCGCCCGTTTGATCTCATCTTTTCTGCCTCCTACATCTTTAGCTCTAAGTTTGTGTGAATTCCGCCTGGCCTTATGCACGTATGTTCGCAAGATAATGAAGCCAGCTGCATCAACATCTCTCCCTCTTACATTCTACGCAGAAAGGGATGCCGTCCTCGAACAGCTCAGGACGGCATCACCAATGAATTCCATCTATAAGATTGGGAAGAGGTACGTTATCGCTCATATAAACTGAACTTGAGATTTTTCCGATTTTGAGATTAGCCGTGACTAGAGGGTAGGTTTGGACTTCCGGCCGCTGCCATCTGCAGATTTCTTGATTGTGTACCGCTGTTCGCGTTGGAAATCTGCAGACTGTCTATGCTTCCGATCCGAGCTTTCCTGCGGAATGCCTTCAGGCGGACGCTACCGCTCTGTAAGTATCCAAACTTCTCCTCCGCCGCTTTTCCCGTTATTCTTAATTTTTCAAGTTCAATCTATATAATGTCTTGTTCCCGCAGCACAGATACATGCAACGCTTACGGCAAACAGCCGGTTCAGGAGAGTTCTTTCTCCTTCAGGCAGCCGTTTCTTGTTAGCAAGCTTTATTCTACCAAAGAGCAGGCATAAAAGCATCTTTTGACCTTGCCTTGGATTCTACAGCGGGAGCACGTTCACATATTCCGGCGCCGAAACCGGCTGTCCGTAGTCTACATTATTGGTGCCGGTTACGGTCTTTTGCCCGTTCATCCGGATTTGCACCAGGGCATCGTCCGAGTTCTGTGCAACGGTAAGCACAACCGATTCCAGCATTTCCGCCGGTACGCCCTTGCCGTCAGCGAACATATCGTCATTGAGGGATACCGTGACCACTCCGTTCTGGCCCGCTTCCACGGAATCCAGCACCGTTTCCTGCGTCATCACCATCTCCAGCCCCTTCTCTGATTCCGGACCGGCGATCAGCTCATTCAGTGCCGCTTTCAGCGTATCCTGCCCTGCGGGTACAAAGCGGGTAACAGGTACATAATACTGATGAGTGCCGTCAGACGTTGCTGCGGAAAAATATACGGTAACCGCGCTTGAATTCATCAGCAGCGGGCCATGCTTCGGCAGGTTAATTCCTAGAGTGCGTGTTAAAGGGCGGTCCAGCGGTGTGCCCTGCAGCGGCATCTCCGAAAGCTTTTTGCCATCCACCCACAGCTGCACTCCCTGAATTCCGTCCTGGCCGGTCAGTGTCCACGTGATCGCTTCAAGGATTTTGCGCTCATCTGCAGGTTCGTAATCGTTAAACTTGGAGTTGAACTCAACCACAGCCAGCTTATCCTTGTCTACGGTGATGTTCTTCACCTCTGTTCCGGCAGGAAGCACACCCTTGAAGCCTTCCGGCAATGACGATGCATATGGCCCCTTGCTGACGAGCGCAGCAAGGGAATCCTTCAACATAGCGGTGTTATCGCCTTCCGGCAAGCTTAGGGATACCGGTGCGAGCAGGCCGTTGCCATCCTTCAGGAAGACGGTTGTCCGTTCCCCGGCTGCAGCCGCAGGCGCAGTATCCGTGCTCACCCCTGCCGCAAGACCGGCCTCATCCAGCGCTACAGGCCCAAGCACCCCTGTATCCAGCGTTCCCTCGCCGCTGACTTGCAGCATTTGCGCCTCTACCTCACTGGGGGGCGGGTCTACCGATGCCGACTCCGAGCCGAACAGGCCGCAGCCGGACAAGGTTAATGGAACAGCGAGCAGGCAAGCTGCGGACAGCCCGCGGATTGGTTTCATATGCTTCATGAATGATTACCCCTTTCAACGCTTGAGATCAGTTGTACTGCTATGTATACGAGCCCTCTGCTCAAAAAATAACAACAGCTTATCCTTAATTGCCGGTTTCTGGACAATTACGGCGCAGGCAGGGTACAATTTTCTAAACCAACCAAACTAAGACTCAATTACGGGGTGACTGATCATGGCCGATACTAATGCAAAAATACCTTACAGTCTAAACAGCAAAAAGGTCGCGGAAGCAACCAGATTCTGGCTGCATAAACGCGGAGTAACCTTGGAAGAAATCGCCGAGCTGGTGATGCTGCTGCAGAAGAAATACTATCCGAATCTGACCCTGGAAGAATGTGTGCATAACGTAGAGATGGTACTGAGCAAACGCGAGGTGCAGAATGCTGTGCTGACCGGCATCCAGCTGGACGTGCTGGCAGAAGAGGGCAAGCTGCTCTCCCCTCTCCAGGATATGATTGAAAACGATGAGAGTTTATACGGCGTGGATGAAATTCTGGCTTTTTCGATTGTGAACGTATACGGGAGCATCGGCTTCACCAACTATGGTTATGTGGACAAGCTGAAGCCTGGTGTGCTTGAGCGGCTGAACGACAAAAGCACCGGCCAAATCCATACCTTTTTGGACGATATTGTCGGGGCTGTAGCTGCGGCCGCCAGCTCCCGCATCGCACACCGGAAGCAGGCCGAGCGCGAACAGGAACTCGGTCAGCCGCATGCACCCGAGGATCTTGAGGCAGCCTCCGGGAAGACGGCAACGGACAAAGTACAACCCGAGTGAAGCCGGCAAGTTTCGCAGGATCGGTACATCTATTTCGGGCAGATCCGGACAGATCTCGACAGATTCCCTTTGACCGATCTGCCCCAAATAGGTTGCTTGTTCATGTACCCGAAGTTGTGGGAGCAAGAGCGCTTAGAATAATAGATTGGAAAGAAGGTGAGCACCAGGATGACTTATTCATTTGTAATCAGCCCGGTGTCAGTACAGGATTTTGAGAGCGAAGATGAGCTGATCGAGCGCTGCAAGGAATGGAATCTTTTATCCAGTACAGCTACCCGGGTCAAAACCTACCTCTACAAGCGGCAAGGGCTTACGCTGCCTTGTGAAATTGTAGGGTATGTTGATCCTCAGACCGTTGTGATCCAGTTCGGGAACAAACAGCAGCACTGCATTCATCCCGCTTATCTAAAAGAAATGCAAACTGCTGCCTTCGGCTCAAGAGCAGGCGCCGTTTCCGATGCAGTTAAGACGGAGGACTCCCAGACCTCTCCCGGAGAGATCATGGCGGAAGACAGGGATGGAGATGCCGTAGATGCAGCATCCGGAGCTGAAGGGGACGAAAACGCCCAGGCCGCAGCCGCGTTATCTGTTGACACTGGGGCAGACGCAGCAGAGACTGTTGTAGCTGGGGCGAAGGCTGAAAGGAGCGTGGCAGCTGGGACTAAGGCTGAAGAAACCGTGGTAGCTGGGATTGAGGCAGCAGTGGCCGGGGAAGTTGCAGCCGGTGAAACGCCAGAAGCTCCGAGGAAGCCGGCTAAATCCAAAAAGAAACCGGCCCTTGTCCTGCCGGATGAGAAGCTCCAGATGACAGCCACTGTCAAAGAGTTTACGACTGTCCCCAATCATTTCTCTGATAACGACGATGAGGTAATCATTTATGAGGGAGTAAGTGTGGAGGGGCAAGAGCTTACCCTTGAGGAAGTCTGGTCCAGCCATAGCGCCACGCTGAAAAAGCTGGAGCTGTCCGTTGGCGATATTCTCTCCTTCGAAGCAAAGGTCGTCGCCAAAAAGCTCACCCAGCATCCGGTCAAATACAAAATCAACAACCCGTCGAAGATCAAAAAGCTGGACTAGCCGTCTATATGCAGTGCAAACAGCCCCGGGGTTTCAACCAGCCCGGGGCTCTTCAACAACGGCATTTCTGCCGTTGTTGAGGAGCAAACCCGCCTGCGCGAGCTTCAGCAACGGCATTTCTGCCGTTGTTGAGGAGCAAATTCGCCATGGGAGCTTCAGCAACGGCACTTTTGCCGTTGTTAAGGAGCAAATTCGCCACGGGAGCTTCAACAACGGCACTTTTGCCGTTGTTGAGGAGCAAATTCGCCACGGGAGCTTCAACAACGGCACTTTTGCCGTTGTTTTGGAGCAAACCCGCCATGGGAGCTTCAGCAACGGCATTTCTGCCGTTGTTGAGGAGCAAATTCGCCACGGGAGCTTCAGCAACGGCATTTCTGCCGTTGTTGAGGAGCAAATTCGCCACGGGAGCTTCAGCAACGGCACTTTTGCCGTTGTTTTGGAGCAAACCCGCCATGGGAGCTTCAGCAACGGCATTTCTGCTGTTGTTGAGGAGCAAATTCGCCACGGGAGCTTCAGCAACGGCACTTTTGCCGTTGTTTTGGAGCAAACCCGCCATGGGAGCTTCAGCAACGGCATTTCTGCCGTTGTTGAGGAGCAAATTCGCCACTGGAGCTTCAGCAACGGCACTTTTGCCGTTGTTTTGGAGCAAACCCGCCATGGGAGCTTCAGCAACGGCATTTCTGCCGTTGTTGAGGAGCAAATTCGCCACGGGAGCTTCAGCAACGGCACTTTTGCCGTTGTTTTGGAGCAAACCCGCCATGGGAGCTTCAGCAACGGCATTTCTGCCGTTGTTGAGGAGCAAATTCGCCACGGGAGCTTCAACAACGGCACTTTTGCCGTTGTTGAGGAGCAAATTCGCCACGGGAGCTTCAACAACGGCACTTTTGCCGTTGTTGATATACACCGTCCCCACGAGCAGTGCAGCCGTCTTGGATTTCAGTCTAGCGTTACCTGGAGAACGACTCCCCATGAATCCTACGGCAACTCCAAGTGGAAAAAGGGACACTAATTTGCTTGCCCACCTCATTCTCCGCAGATGAAATGGAAAAAGGGGCACTAATTCAGCTCATTTCGCCATTGGACGAGGAATATGGCCACATTAAGTTTCCTTTTTCCATTTAATTCTCAGAATTGCTGAATTTCAGGAAAAATAAGCTCCTTTTTTCCAACTAGCGCTTGCGAAGAGACCGGTGAGCAAGCGCTAGTTGGTTAGTTGGAATGAAGAGATCAGACTGATCTCTCAACTTTATAGTTTACTAGATAAGAGCAAACTGGCCTTTGCCGCTTGAACAACGGTATTTTTGCCGTTGTTTCTGCACAAAACAGCCCTCGGGCTTTCAACAACAGTATTACGGCCGTTGTTGTCCAAAAAAGCCAGGCCGCGTATACACGGGTTCCCTCCCGATAAGCGGCCTGGCCCCTATACACGGGTTTCCTCCCTGTCTACGCGGCCTGGCCTCTATTCACGGGTTCCCTCCCGATAAGCGGCCTGGCCCCTATACACGGGTTCCCTCCCTGTCTACGCGGCCTAGCCTATTCACGGGTTCCCTCCCTGTCTACGCGGCCTAGCCTCTATTCACGGGTTTCCTCCCTGTATACGCGGCCTGGCCCCTATACACGGGTTCCCTCCCTGTCTACGCGGCCTAGCCTCTATTCACGGTTCCCTCCCCGTATACGCGGCCTAGCCTCTATTCACGGATTCCCTCCCTGTATACGCGGCCTGGCCTCTATTCACGGGTTCCCTCCCCGTATATACCCGGCCTCTATTCATCTGCTGCCGGGCGGGCAGCTGCTTACTTGACGGCCGCGAACATCGTCACTCCGCCGGGCTCCGGCCCGGTGACTTCCGCCCGCTCCCGGCGCACCAGCTCGGCCAGATGCGCCAGCGCCTCGCTCATAGCGAACCGCATCTGGTGCGCGCTGGACACGCGGCTGCGGAACAGCGCTTCGCATACCGCGAAGCCGCTGAGCGGGCCGCCCGCAAGCAGAGCGGCTGTCTGATCCAGCCGCTCTTCGTGATGGCGCAGCAGGCTGTCCGCCCGCTCCGTGAAGCCCGTGAACGGCTCCCGGTGTCCCGGGAACGCACGGGTCACCCGGAGGCTGCGCAGCTCGCGCAGCCCCTCCATGAAGGTGCGCAGCGGCTGTGGATCGCTGCCCGGCTGCAGGCTGACATTGGGCGAAATCTGCGGCAGCACAGCATCGCCGCAGAGAATCTGCCCGCTGCCGCCGTGGTAAAAGGATACATGCCCCGGCGCATGTCCGCCGGTTAGCAGCGGCTGCCATTTGCGGCTGCCCATGATGAACGGCTCCGCCGCGTTGATATAGGCCACCTCCGGCTGCGGAGTAACCTGGGGCAGGAAGCGCTCCAGATGCTCCCTGATCCCCTGCACCCAATCCTCCGGCATGCCGTAGCGGAGGAAGAACAGCGGCAGCGCTTCATTCAGAACCGCCTCCGCCCCCCAGGTCAGCCGGGCTTCGCCATGGGCCCGTTCCGACATCCAGACCTTGCCTCCGCTGCGGGACTGCAGCCAGCCGGCAAGGCCGTAATGGTCCGGATGATGATGCGTAACCACGATGTCACGAATGTTGCTCCAGGAACTGTGCAGCTCCTGAAGCACAACTTCCCACGCCGCTTCCGCCTCAGGCGTATGCGGCCCTGGGTCAACTACCGTAAGCTGTCCGTTCCGGTCAGGCAGAATATAGCTGTTCACCTGGCGCAGCGGCGGGTCCATCGGAACAGACACCTGAATGATGCCGCCTTCCCATGTAATCAGGTCTGCCTTTGACATAATACCGTCGCCCCCTCCCTTGAATCTTCTCCCCGATACCATTTAGGGACGCACGCCCATAAAGATCATCCGCCGCGAGACCTCGGCGTCATACTCATCCTCCTCATAGCTGCCGTGCACGGCCTCCAGTTGAAGACCTGCAGCGGCAATCATCTCGCGGAATTTCTCCAGCGGATACAGCTTGACCCGTTCATGATACTTCCGGGGGGCACCGCCTGACTTCGAGGTCAGGATGATATCCTTCTTAACATAGCCGTCCTCAATCCGCCGCGACTCATCAATCAGGTTGTCCCCGTCCTCACGGACTGAGTGCGGAACCAGGTGGCGGATTACATAGGCCGGATTCAAGAAATCAACAATGAATTTGCCGCCCGGCACCAGCATGCGGTGAATTTCCCGCAGTACCTTGACCTGCTCCTCATCCTCTTCAAAATATCCAAACGAAGTAAATAAATTTACCACAGCGGCAAAACCGCCTTCAAGCGGCAGCCTGCGCATATCCGAACGTATCCAGGTGACGGCTTCGGCCCCGGTCTGCGCCCGTGCTTCACGGAGCAGCGCTTCGGATAGATCCACACCCGTAACCTCATAGCCCGCTTCCGCAAGCGCCAGGGAATGGCGGCCCATACCGCAGCATAAATCCAGCACTTTAGCGCCTTGCGGCAGCTCCAGCCATCCAATCATTTTCTCCACCTCACGCCGTGCCCCGCCGAAATCCCTATGCCTGTATACAATTAAATAATCCTCGCCAAAGCTATCCTCATACCACTCGCCCATGTTCCTTCTCCTTCCGCAGCAGTGCCTGCACAAGCCTCTCTATGTATGTAACGCCTGTATCCAACCAGGCTCTCCCGATTTTCACGGCCATGCCCCTGCTATTTCTCTTACTGCCGGGTTTGAATATATCACCTAATGTAACGCAATTGTACCGCCTTTTATAGGTAAACTCAAAAAAGAGTCGTCATTTCGCCATACTTCCCGCGTCATGGCAACTCTTTAGCCGCTTCTATATAAGCTCTAAAACTTTAGCTTAACATTGGGTATAGTCGTCACTGCGGGGAATGATTGAATTACTAGCCACTGTTGTACCCGGGTTTCTTGAATAAACCGCTAATTGCGGTTGAAACCCGGTGACTGATTATGCTTCCAAATGCGAGCTTTCCTACGAAAAGCTTTCAGGCGACGCTTCCCCCTCCTACAGTTCCAACTTCCCCTCCGCACTTCCACCTTTTTATGTGTTTTTTATTTAAGTTCATCTTATCTAGCTCTGCCGCTGCAAATAGACTCTCGCTTCATAAGGCCGGAGCTTCAGACTCCATAAGTCTTCCACTTTATCCGGCGTGTAATTGGAAATCAGCAGCTCCAGCTTCTCCGGCTGAAAACCCTCCGGCAGCTCGAATACCGGCTCCCGCTCAAAAAAATTCAGGATTACCAGCAGCCGCTGTTCTTCCAGTGTGCGGGTGTACGCATAAATTTCCGGATGCTCTTCCAGCAGCAGGGTATAGTCGCCGTAGACAATGACCTGATGTTTTTTTCTCAGCTCAATCAGTTTCTTGTAGTAATGATAGATCGAATCCGGGTCTCTGACCGCGCTCGCTGCGTTGATCTCCCTGGAATTGGAGTTTACCCGAATCCAGGGCACACCTTCCGTAAATCCGCCGTTCTCTCCATCGTCCCACTGCATCGGTGTGCGGGCATTGTCCCGGCTTTTTTTGTGAATCGCGGCCATGATGTCGGCTTCGGGAACGCCATTCGTACGTTTTTCTTCATAATAATTCAGCGTCTCCACATCACGGTAATCATCAATCGACTCAAAACCCGCATTCGTCATCCCGAGCTCCTCACCCTGATAGATATAAGGGGTACCCTCCAGCATGTGAATGAAGGTTGCCAGCATTTTGGCCGAGGGGATGCGGTAATACAGATCGTTGCCGAACCGGGATACCGAGCGCGGCTGGTCATGGTTGCACAAATAGTTGGCATTCCAGCCTTTGCCATGAAGGACTGTCTGCCAATTGCTGATGATCTTCTTAAGATCCAGGAGGCTCCAGGGTACCGTGTCCCATTTACCTCCGCCGGGCGCCGCACAATCCAGATTCATATGCTCGAATTGAAAGGTCATATTCAGCTCGCGGCGTCCATCCCCGACATAATCCAGAGCCTGCTCCGGGCCCAGGCCCGAGGTTTCACCGACCGTCATGATATCGTAAAAGTAGAGCACTTGATCGTTCAGGTTGCGCAGCAGCGTGTGCACATGCTCCAGATTGGAGAACATATCATATGCCCGCACCGTTGCCGTTCCATGGGGATTCAAGGCGTCGGGATATCCGCCCTTCTTCACAATATGTGCGATTGCATCAAACCGGAAGCCGTCGACCCCTTTTTTCAGCCACCACTGCACCATTTCATGCAGCTTGTCGATCACGGCGGGGTTTTCCCAGTTCAGGTCCGGCTGGAATTTGGAATAGAGATGCAGATAATATTCATCCGTCTTGGGATCGAGCTCCCAGACTGAACCACTGAAATAGGATTCCCAGTTGTTCGGCGGACCGCCGTTTTTGCCTTTTCTCCAGATGTAATAATCCCGTTTGGGGTTATCCTTCGAGCTTCTGGATTCAATAAACCAGGGATGCTGATGGGAAGTATGGTTCAGCACCAGATCCATCATCAGCTTCATTCCGCGCGAGTGCAGCTCCCGCAGCAGCCGGTCAAAATCATCCATCGTCCCGAATTCCTTCATAATGTCGCAATAATCACTGATATCATAACCGTTGTCATGATTCGGAGATTTATAAATCGGACAGATCCAGATCACATCCACGCCCAGATCCTGCAAATAATCCAGTTTGGACATAATTCCGCGCAGATCTCCAATCCCGTCACCATTGCTATCCATAAAGCTGATCGGATAAATCTGGTATACGACACTTTCCTTCCACCATTTTGGGTTCACAAGGATTCCCTCCGCTTCTGCAATTCAGACATTTTAGTATATCTTAACCACACTGGAGGAAGAGAATAACAAATTTTGATAATTCATTGCTTCACAAGCGTTACTCCCCTGTGTCCTCCATGGATGAAAGAGCCTTGAGCGCCGCCGCCAGCCTGTCATGGATCTCATCGTCTGCCGGATGTATCCCATGGACATAGAACAGCAGCAGTGAACCCTCGTTTAATTGATTAAAAGGAATCAGGTCTGCCGTTGCCGTCCGCTTCCCAAATTCTACCCAGCCTTCCTCCCGGTCCTCCGCCGAAGCAAATTGGTACAGAATCACCTGCTTGCCATTCAGCGCAAAAACCTGGGGAGTGCGGCCGTTTAATTTCATCTCAAACACATTTTCCGCCTTAGGCTCACCCTTTTTCAAAGTCAATTCCTGTTCCGCAAAAACCGCAATGATCTTCTCCGCAGAGTGTAACTTCACTTCTCCCGTTGCCTTTTCCCCCGCCTGACTGCAGCCCGTGACCCACGCCCCAAAGCTCAAGCAAACGAATAATACAATCGTCCGAAGCATCGTAAGCCCTCCCTGGATGTGTTCTAATTTTTTACAGTTTCCATTTATCTAAACGAAGCCATGACCGGCAATGTTGCATATCGGCGTCACATACGCAACGTGGTTAGCATTTAAAACAAGGAAAAAGACGGGATCTCCTCTTATAGAAGAGCTCCCGTCCCGGCATGCATAGCTGCTCTCTGAGACTAGCTTAATTGCTTGATTACAATCGACGCATTGACGTTCGCCTGTGTCCCCCCGGCCAGCGTCTGCAGTGTGACAGCCGCAGCAGAGCTGTGGTTGCGCAGCGTCAGCACATCTCCCGATGACAAGGCCAAGATCGCCTGCCCGGTGTTTTGCTGAGTTCCTGCACCTGAGCCGTATACGGTACCCGGGACCAAGGCTCCATTGACGAACAATGCGAACTGGTTGGGTTCCACGCCGGATACCGAGAAATTAACCTCATAAATCCCCGCATTGGTGACTGAAATCGTCGTTGTGCCGGGAGCATGAGTAATTCCCGGAGTCAGCAGACCGTTTGTATCAAAAGACACGTCCGCTTCAATCGGCACCACCTGGGCGCCGAGGTTATACACATAACCGAAATTGGCAATTCCGCCAGCCGCTCCGGTTGCGCCCGTTGCTCCGGCAGGCCCTGCCGCTCCTGTTGCTCCAGCGGGTCCTGCTGCTCCGGCAGGTCCGGCAGGTCCGGCAGGTCCAGCCGCTCCTGTTGCTCCGGCAGGTCCTGCTGCTCCGGCGGGTCCAGCCGCTCCTGTTGCTCCGGCAGGTCCAGCCGCTCCTGTTGCTCCAGCGGGGCCCGCTGCACCCGTTGCTCCTGGTGCACCCGCTGGTCCTGCCGGACCTGTGGGTCCCGCGGGACCGCCAGCTCCGGCTGGCCCAGCCGGCCCGGCGGGTCCGGCAGGACCCACCAGTCCGCCGATTCCCGCCGGGCCTATGGCTCCGGCGGCTCCCAGCGCTCCAGCGGCTCCCAGTGCACCGGCAGCTCCCAGTGCACCCGTTGCCCCCGCTGCACCAAGCGCACCAACAGCTCCTGCGGCGCCGAGAAGCCCGGCGGCACCAATAGCACCCAAGCCGCCGGTTGCGCCACGCGCTCCTAACGCTCCAGCCACGCCTGCGGCGCCCAACGCTCCGGCGGCACCTACAGCCCCCAGAGCTCCAGCAGCACCCGTTGCACCTAAAGCTCCTGCTGCTCCGGCAGCACCCAAAGCTCCTGCTGCCCCGGCGGCTCCGGCGGCCCCCAGCGCTTCCACAGCACCGGCTGCACCAAGTGCTCCAGCAGCTCCCGCCGCACCCAATGCACCAAGTGGAATATTCACACGGACAATCTGCCTTTTGACGATGATTTCCTTGCAGCAGCACTTCTTGCCATCTTCATGTTTCCGTTTTACAGGCTTCCTTTTAGGCCGTTTCTTAGGCAACTTTGGCAAAGGACATTCAAGCAGCTCCTTTTCAGGATTGGGGCATTTTTTCTTATGCTCAAGACGTCTCATTTTCAGCACCTCCAATAGACTTGATGTATAGTACTCCATTTACCTATGGGGTGCATGGACATTCGTCTTGTAGGCTGCTACTTATTTTTTGAAAAACTGGATGTTCATACTGTCTGGACAAGCAGAAATCACCTGGGAATACAACAAACTGTTCACATGCCTGGACACATTCCCTCCACAGCGGGCATATACTATAGATTGGACAACCCGCCCAGCCCACTCAGGATTATTTGAGCATGCACCTTGGCCAGCACATTAAATCCAATCCCTCCAGTTCTGCTGCACAGAGCATAATAGATCTTCACCGCAGGCCAAAAAGGACCGATTCTGCTGCAAATTCGCAATAGAAGGGTCCCTTGCTTTCATTATGAATTTCTCTAAATCTTCTTCAATAGGCCTTTCTACAACAGCCCCACCATTCTCAGCCCTTCATAAATCCCGTTCTCGCTGACATGCTTGGTAACATATGACGCGGCTGCCTTCACTTCTTCCTCCGCATTACCCATCGCAACCCCATGACCGACAAAGCCCAGCATCTCCAGATCATTCAGGCCGTCACCAAACGCATATACATCTTCCTTCTGCACGCCAAGGATTGTCATCATCTGCTGAATGCCTCCTGCCTTCGAGCCATTCCCCGGCAGCACATCCATACACAGCGGGTGCCAGCGGATAAAATTCAGATGCGGATAGGTTTCTGCATACAGGTCCTGCTCTTTCTGCCGGCAAAAAATGAGCGCCTGGTAGATTTCATGCTGCAGAAAATACTCCGCATCATGTGTCGGAAATGCCAGCTTCAGCGAACCGATGCTAGTCTTGATATACTCATGCTCCGCAACATTTACTTTCATCCCTGCTGCATCAATATAGCCCACCGGATGATCATTTTTTTGGGCAAATAAGGTAAGTTCCTGCAATGAAGGAGTGTCCAGCGGGTTGCGGTAGATCACTTCTCCTTCATAAACAACATACTGCCCGTTGAGCGACACATACGAATGAATGTCCAGCTCTTTGCGCAAATCCTCGAACATGTACGCAGCTCTGCCCGTAGCAATTGCTACATTGTGGCCCCGTCTTTTCAGTTCGGCAATGGCTTCCTTCGTGGAAGCTGGAATTCGTTTTTCCTCGTCATAGAGCGTACCGTCAATATCAAAAAAGATTGTTTTTAGGGTCATAGCCTCTCCATTCTCCTTGTTCTCTCTGCTTATTATTCCTGCTCAAGATTGTAGATGCTTGTGGTATGCGATGCAAGCTGTCTTTTTCAGAAAATGGAGAAGTGCAGCATGATAACACAGCAAAAAAGCAAGCAGTACCTGCCTATCCTCCTTAAAGAAAGACAGCTGCTGCTTGCTTATCATTAAGACTTCAAATGTTCATGGTATCTTAGTCCCGGCAAGTTAAGCTTCATTCTTACACAGCATTCTGAGCCCGCTGCTGTTCTTCCATCAGCCACTGCACCAGCATATATTCGGGAACCGTGCCTTTGTGGGACCCGGCATATTCGCGGACCCGCACCAGAAGGCGCCCTGCGGTATCGGGTGTGATTGCCAGGCCCCACTGGTCCAGCACATGGGCCACACCGCCGGTACCGGAATGCTTGCCCAATACAAAACGGTGGCTCCGGCCTACTTCTGAGGGATCAAAGGTCTGATAGGTAGCCCTCTCCTTCATCAGTCCATCGACATGGATTCCCGACTCATGGGTAAAAGCCAGTTGTCCCACGATCGGCTTCGCATCGCCAACGCTGCGGCCGGAAGCGGCAATCACCTTGTCTGCCAAACCTTTGAGCAGATCGAATCTTACGCTGCTCTCCCCGCCGTACAGGTGGTGCCAGGCCATCGCTACTTCCTCCATGGCTGCGTTCCCGGTGCGTTCTCCAATCCCGGCAACCGTGGTGCTGGCCCAGGCAGCGCCTGCGGCAATGCCGCTCAGCGTATTCGCACAGGCCAGGCCGAAATCGTTATGGCAGTGCACCTCCAGCTCGACATCACCGGGAACTTCACCGAGCAGCGTACTTACACGCCCGGCAATCTGCCCCGGATGATGTGCCGACACTGTATCCGCATACCGGAACCTGCGGATGCCTTCCCTGTGCAGCGAATTCACCAGCTGGACCAGAAAACCCATGTCGGCCCTTGATGAATCCTCCATGCCCACCGACACCGTCATGCCCAGCGAAAGGGCATACTCCGCCGCACCCAGCAGTTTGTTCAGTCCTTCGCCCGTTGAGAGCCCCAGCTTGCCTTGCAGCTGAATCTCCGAGACAGGAATAGACACATGGCTCCAGTTGACTCCCGTTGCCCGCGCCTTGTCGATATCCCCCGGCAGCGAGCGGTTCCAGGTCATCAGCTTCATCGGGAGATTCAATTCGGCAATCGCCGCAATATCCTCCTGCTCCTGCGTACCCATGGCAGGAATCCCTACCTCTGCTTGCTCAACTCCGCATTCCGACAGCAACTTTGCGATTTCCAGCTTTTCCGCCCTCGTGAATGATACTCCAGCCGCCTGTTCGCCATCCCGCAGTGTCGTGTCACAAAGCTTGAGACTTTTCACGGTGTACCTCCTTCTCCGCAGCAAGCGCAATTCGGATTACGGGAAATATGGACGCTGTAACAGGCGAAGTCGAGTGAGCTGAAGCGATGCATTACGCCCGCATAAGTTGTCCCTACCCCTGTAATCCATTTTACGGCTTCCAGCGCAGCCAGACAACCCGCAATTCCGGAGGTGGCTCCCAGAACTGGAAATCCAAGCGGCTCCCACTGGGGTGTCACATCCGGGTACAGGCATTCCAGGCAGGGAGTTACACCGGGAATGACCGTCGTGAGGGAAATCTCAAAACCATACATCGCAGCTTCCACCATAGGCGTTCCGGTATCGACACACAGGCGGTTCAGAGCATACCTCTCCGGAAAGTCATAACGGGCGTCGATCACAATATCAGCGTCCTGCACCCAGGGTCTGGCAAGAGGAGATTCAATTCTGGCATTGTAGCCCTCAATCTCCACAAGCGGGTTCAGACGCTTCAACCGGGCAATCGCTGTACTCATGCGTTCCATCCCCAGATGATCCGTATCCATTAGAATTTGCCGGTTAAGATCCGGCGGGACAACGATCCCTTCATGGACCAGAATCAGCTTGCCGACACCGGCCGCAGCCAGATACAGCGCGGCTGTTCCTCCTAGCCCGCCAATTCCCGCAACCATCACCGTCGCTTCCTTCAACGCCCTTTGCCCCTCTTCTCCGAGCAGCTTAAGCTGCCGGGCATACCGTTCCAGCTCCAAATCTCCGGCAAGCTGCTCCATCCCTGTTCCCCCCTGTTACCGATCCTAAATTTGCAGCTTTATCCTTCAAGGCTGAACAAACCGTGGCCTGCCGTCAATTCCTTATACTTCTCCAAAAAAACCAGACCTTCCTCCACACACCCCACCCCATAACGGATGGTCTTCTCCTCCGAAGTGAACGGGAAAGGGGCACCGGCCCGCAGGGCCTTCAGCACCAGAATAACGCGCCCGGTATACAGCAGCCCCCGCCCAAAACCCTCCACATTAATCTCAGCAGTGCTCTGCACCATGGCTCCGCTCTTCTCTTCCATGACTCCGGCGATCGCCTGGAACAAAATCGGAACCTGCTGGCGGACCTTGGGAGATACGGCGCAGTTGAAGTCCGATTGATCCTTGTCCTCAGGGGATGCCAGAAACAGCTTGGCAATCTTCTCCTGCGGAGACAGCGAGGCATGCCGTCCGAAAAAGTCAGCCGTATCGAGCAGATGGCACAAACGGCGGACAAAGGCATCCGCCGTATCGGGGTCCAGCTCCTTTACAACCTTGCGGCGGCGGGGTTTCGCCGCCGCCCCCTCCCGGGAAAGCCCAGCCTGGACTGCTATCTTCCTGTTAGCCGACGATTCCATTGGCTTCCTCCCCTTCCCCAGTGCTTTCCTCTTCCGAACGCAGTACCTTGGCCAGCCACATTGGCGGCTTGCCCTGGAGCATATCAACCAGACGTTTCACCTGCTCGTCAATCGGGCTGCCGAACGGAACCTTAACCGGCATAATCTTGCGGCGTGTCACCCGCGCGGCAGCCGAGGCGCCGATTTGCATGATGAAGATCAGCGTGCAATCTTCTACCGCCTCCAGGCGGCTGTCAATTTTACCGGCTTCATCCTGATTCAGAAGAGCCGGCAGCTTGCGCAGTTCTAGCAGCTCACCGCCATTTTTGGTCACATTATATACGGCGAACATTGGACTTTGCCCGAAATGGGCATTGACCCGGCTTCCATCATCTGTGGCAAACGCTACCTTCACGGTGACCAGCCTCCCTCTGCATTAACAAATTCCCTGCTTTGTTACTCCACTCCATGGCGCCTCTGTATCCAACGGAGACAGACATATAAGCGCCCAGCTCATTCCATACCGGGAACCCGGCCGGCATAAATGCAGCATCAATCCGCTGCGCCCCGGCGATGCCGTGCGAATTGCTGATCCATAAATCAGCCCCTTTGCCCAGCACTTCGGCATCATCCAGATCCCCTACCCACACCCCGCACTCCATTCCTGCAATCAGCGGTGTTTCATAGGAGGCAATCAGCGCCTTCTGCTCCACCCCCAGCTCTTCAAGCCAGCCGGAGACCGAGAAGAGATGATCCGGCTCCAGTGCAGCGAGAGCAGACATCCCCGCAAACTGGAAGTGCGCGTCAAGCATGCTGTCGAGCAGATTCTCGCGCTGCCAGCAATAACGCATCGGCACCGGTTCTCCGCTGATCTGATGCAGAAAATGCAGCAGATCGTCAGAAGCCTTCAGCCCCATCGCGCGCGTAAATACCTTATAGGGGGTCCCCAGCGCATTATGAAGCCTTCTTGCCGGACGCTCCATGCTGCCGCCGATGGCGATCGTAAGCCCGGACTGCAGGCTCTGCAGCATGGAATCCAGCGGCACACCGCCACGGGTCAGCGGGGAGAACCCGGTCAGCAAATGTCCCGACAAGGAGGTCGAGATATCCGGCAGCGCAATCACCTCGAACCCGAAGGAAGAAATCATCTCCTTCAGCTCCATCACATCCGCAGGTGTCAAAAAAGATCCGGGCAGCAGCGTAATCTGCCGGGTATTCACACTTCTCGAACCCCGGTGGCCCACCTGCTGGATCATTTCATCGATCATCGATTCCACCGTTGCGCTGAAGCCCGATTCCAGCGAGCCCCGGAAATCCGGGAGCACCACGGAAAAGGCAAGCCCCCCGCGCAACTTCCGCTCCCGCTTATAGGACTTGAGCATGCTCTGGTAATCCACTCCGGCGACATCGGTCAATTCCGTTCCGATGATTCCTATGATATCGGGGCGGTGCTTGCTGAGCACCAGATTCATAGCCTCCTCCAGATTGCGGTTGGCATCGAAGATCACGTCCATCTCCTGGAGGGCGGAGGTCTGTACGGCAATGGGCTCGCGGAAGTGCCGGGTCAGGAGCGCCTTGGGAAAAGCGGAGCAGCCCTGCGAGCCGTGCATCAGGGGCATGGCGCGGTAGCAGCCCTGCAGTGCCAGCACGGCGCCGAGTGACTGGCCGATCTTGATCGGATTGACTGCAGCCGGTTTTTTTCTTCTGTTAACGGTCATAGGGAGGGACCTCCTTATCCCAGGGGGCCGGGCTGGCAGCCAGCTTCCAGATCGGATTGGCCAGCGAATAGGTGAGTTCCTTGGCCAGCCGCAGAAGCCCTTCATAGCCCGCGTACGCCTTATGCCGCTCCTGGTTGATATCAATGAACGGAATCTGTTCCTTCATCGCAACATACATATTGCGGCCGCCCGCAATCATCATATCCGCTTTGCGTTCCCGCACCGTCTTGAGGATGCGGCTGGCACCGCCCTCGGGAATATATTCGGTATCGTCACCTACACGGTCAGCGATCCGCCGGACATCATCCTCTGTGCTTTTGTTCGTTCCGACGCCCACCACCTGAACGCCCAGCTCCTTCAGAGCGGAAATGACCGACCAGCTTTTGACGCCGCCGGTATAGAGCACCGCTTTCTTTCCTTTCAGGATTTTGCGGTAAGGCCGCAAATCCTGGCTGAGCCGGGCTTCTTCACGCTCGGTTAGGCGGTCTACCCGGCGCTCCATATCACGGTCATTCATCAGATAGGCCATTTGCCGCAGCGAATAAGTCGTCTCCTTGGCCCCATAGAAAGAGCCTTCGAAATAAGGGATACCATATCTGGACTCCATTTCTCTGGCGAGTCCAAGCAAGGCCCGGCTGCAGACAACCATGTTCACCTTGGCGCGGTGCGCCCAGGTGATCTCCTTGTAGCGGGCATCTCCTGTTATCCGTGAGGTTACCGGAATACCCGCACTGTTCATCAGCTTCTCGATATCCCACATCTCGCCGGCAATATTGTATTCACCGATAAGGTTGATCCCCATAGACATATCAGGGGATGGCTCTCCAGTACCGATGACATACTGCAGCAGCGCATCGCCGGCCAGACGGTTGCCGAGATTTTTGCTCCCGACAAATCCGGGGCTGTTCACTGGGATGACCGGTATACCAAGCCGGTCTGCCGCCGCCTTGCAGACGGCATCCATGTCTTCACCGATCATGGCTGTCACACAGGTTGAATATACAAATATTGCCGGAGGCGCAAAGCGCTCGGCAATATAGTCAATACTGTCCTTCAGTTTCTTTTCTCCGCCAAAAATAATATCAGAATCGGTCAGATCCGTAGCAAAGCCGTATTGGGACAGGGAAGGCCCGCTGGACAGGGTTCCCCTGCTCTCCCAACTGTTCCCGGCACAAGCAATCGGACCATGGACAAGGTGCGCAGCGTCCATAATCGGCAGCAGTGTAATTTGGGCTCCGTCGAAGGAGCAGCCTCCAGCAGCCTCACCCGGTTTGGGCCGTGGGCAGGGCTTTACTTTCGGGGCCAGGCTCCCGCAAGCCTCGGAATCAAATTCGTCTTTTCGAACAGGGTCCATCGGCTCTTCATCTCCTTCGCTAAAGTTGCTTGCTTCACGCAAACCTCGCGCTGCTTCGGCGGCACACAATCCGGTCAACTGCTTGCTGCGGATATTTTTACCGTACCAAATCGTAGTTAAAGCCGGAGTTGTTGCGGTCAAGCTCATCAAGGATCGTATTCACTAGCAAGCTCAACAGGTTCAGCGTGCCCTGATAGCCGATAATCGGGTAACGGTGCATATGATGACGGTCCAGAATCGGGAAGCCTACGCGAACCAGGGGCACGCCCGCATCCTTGGCGGCAAATTTCAGATGCGAGCTGCCGATAGCCAGGTCAACCGGATCATTCATCAGCAGCGAACGCATATGCCAAAGGTCATTGCCAATGTACAGGGCAGCCTCGGAACCATAAGGACTGGAGGCCAGAAGCGCCTCTGCTTCGTCCTTGAATTTCACTTCATTGAAATCAACATCGCCATTGGAGCAGACGATATGAACCGGCTCCATACCAATCTCCAGGCAGAATCCGATGAGTCCGATCAACAGATCCGGATCGCCTACGAGTGCAACCCGTTTGCCGTGCAGATAAGGATGGCTGTCCGTCAGGGCATCCACTATGCGGCCTCGTTCCTCCATAAGGGAAGCCGGAATGGGAAGACCCGTCAATTCACTGATTGCATCCAGCAGCTTATCCGTGCCGGTAATCCCCAGCGGCGTTGACATTGCAGTGAGCTGCTGGTTCCAGGTGCTGCTGATGAAATCCTGTGTTTTCTTCAATGTGTATTTCTGCAGGGACAGTGTACCGAGAGCATTGGCTGCCAGAGGCACATCAGCGAGCTTTGTGCCGCCGTAGTAATATTCATACTCGCCTGTGGCCGGAGAGTCATAGTTGCCGCTGTGATCACCCAGGATCGTATATTTGGTATCGAAGGCATCGAGAATTTTGCGGAGTTCAGCAAAGTTGCCGGTATAAGGCTCAAACCCAAGCATGACATTCAGCTTCTCACCCGATTCCGCACCGCTGCCAGGGCTAGCCTTCATCCCGGAGCGTTCATACAGGTAGCTCAAAATGCCTTTCAGCATGGAATCATAACCTGTAATATGCGAACCGACAAAGCTTGGCGTGTTGCAGAAGGCTACCGGGAAATCTTCTGTAATGGCTCCCTTGATCCGGGCATTGCCGATAAAAGAGGACAGGTCATCGCCGATGACTTCGGCCATGCAGGTGGTACAGAGAGCAATCATCTCAGGCTTGTAAAGAGCGATGCTGTTCTCCAAGCCGTCGATCAGATTGTTCATCCCGCCGAATACCGCTGCGTCCTCGGTCATCGAAGAAGAGACGGCAGGCGTAGGCTCTTTGAAGTGGCGGCTGAGATGACTGCGGAAATAAGAGTTGCAGCCCTGTGAGCCATGAACGAAGGGCAGTGTTTTCTCGAAGCCAAGCGCAGCCATCACTGAACCCAGCGGCTGGCAGGCTTTATGAGGGTTGATGACCACAGCTTTGCGGTCAAAGTTTTTTTGCATATATTCTGCCGATTTGGAGTAGGCGAGTGCTTCCGCCGTATCCTGTTCGCTGCAGGGTGCTTCAAACTGCTTTTTGTTAGCCCGCTGCTGAACGTAGCGTTCTTCGGAGAATAGTGAGTTATAGTCTGGAATCTCCATTCTGTCCTTGCTCATACGCCCGCCCCCTCTTTCTGCGCTTTTTCCTTCTTGCGGATCAGATTCCATACCGGACTGTTAACGGTCATATCCATGTCCTTGGCGAAGATTTTGAACCCGTCAAACCCGTGATACGGACCGCTGTAGTCCCAGGAATGCATCTGGCGGAACGGTACACCCATCTTGTGGTACACATATTTTTCCTTGACGCCCGAGCCTACCAGATCGACATTTAATTTCTGAGCCAGTTCTTCCAGCTCATATGCAGTCGGGTCATCCATAATGATGGTTCCTTCCTTCATCATAGGAAAGGTCCTCTCATAGTCATCCTTATGGGCAAATTCATAACCGGAAGCTACAATATCCATGCCCAGATCCTCATAAGCACCGATCGTGTGGCGGGAACGCAAACCTCCGATCATCAGCAGCACCTTTTTATTTTCCAGACGCGGTTTGTATTTATTAATGATGGCATCCATTGCCGGTTTATGTTTCGCAATCATTTTCTCACAGTTCTCCTGGATCGTTGCATCGAACCGGGCTGCGATGGCACGCAGGCTCTCATAAGTCTTGGAAGGTCCGAAGAAATTGTATTCCATCCACGGTATGTCATAGGCCTTCTCCATATGATCCACCATGTAGTTCATGGAGCGGTGGCAGTGAATCAGATTCAGCTTGGCCTTATGGGCAATTTCCAGCTCGTTCAGGGTACCGTCGCCGGACCATTGGGCAATGACCCGAAGGCCCATTTCTTCCAGCAGAATACGGGAAGCCCATGCATCGCCGCCGATATTATAATCGCCGATAATATTGACATCGTAGGGGCCGGTTTCAGCCAGTTCAGCTTTGCCCAGCACGAAATCGCGGATGGCATCATTGGCAATGTGGTGGCCCAGCGACTGGCTGACGCCGCGGAATCCTTCGCAGCGTACAGGTACAATCGGCATATCCAGCTCTTTAGCCATTTTTTTGGATACCGCTTCAATGTCATCACCGATCAGGCCAACCGGACATTCGGATTGCACAGTGATCCCTTTGGCAAGAGGGAACATTTCCGTAATCTCGCGCATGATGACTTCCAGCTTCTTGTCACCGCCGAAAACGATGTCCGTTTCCTGGAAATCACTCGTAATCTGCATGGCTGTAAAATTGTCGATCCCCAGCGTGCCGTTGGCATAGTTGCGGCGTGTGCCCCAGCTGTATTGACCGCAGCCGATAGGACCGTGGCTGATATGAACCATGTCCTTAATCGGACCCCATACCACACCTTTGGAGCCTGCATAGGAGCAGCCGCGTGGCGTCATTACGCCGGGACGGGATTTTATATTAGACTTCAGGGCACAGGTGCCGCAGGATTGGGCTTCTTCAGTATTGATCTGAAAATGCTTTTCGCGGTCTTTTTTCGCTTTTTTGGGATATGCCTCCAGAACCTCTTCTACTAATTTCTTGTTCTCTTCGATATTCAGCCCCATTTATTGACCCTCCTTTTCGTGGTTCAGGACGCTTACGCCGCCTGCATGGCCGGTTAGCCACTGAAAGTTCATCCGGTGAAGGCCGTCTCTCCACTCCCGTTCACCGGATTATAGCTAACCGCGGTTATACCGTCTTATTGGCCGGAAGCCTTCAGCTTCTTGATCGCTGCTTCTTCATCTTCGATGATGCCGAATTCCATCAGCAGCTCTTCCAGCTCTTCCATGGAGATCGGAGTAGGGATAGTCAGCATTTTGTTGTTGAGGATTTTTTCAGCCAGGATTTCATATTCTTTGGCTTGTTGATGGGCAGGATTATATTGGGCGACCGTCATTCTGCGCAGCTCGGCATGTTGAACGATATTATCCCGGGGGACGAAGTGGATCATTTGCGTGTTCAGACGGCGGGCCAGCTCCATGATCAGCTCATCTTCACGGTCGGTGTTACGGCTGTTGCAGATCAGTCCGCCCAGTCTTACGCCGCCGCTGGTAGCATATTTCAGGATACCGCGTGCAATGTTGTTGGCTGCATACATGGCCATCATTTCTCCGGAACAGACAATATAAATCTCTTGTGCCTTGCCTTCACGGATAGGCATTGCGAACCCGCCGCATACAACGTCACCCAGTACGTCATAGGATACGAAGTCCAGATCCTGATAAGCCCCTTCCTGCTCCAGGAAGTTGATGGCAGTAATGATACCGCGCCCTGCACAGCCTACACCCGGTTCAGGCCCGCCGCACTCTACGTTGATGATGTCGCCAAAGCCGGTCTGAAGCACGTCTTCGAGTTCCAAATCCTCAACCGAGCCCAGTTCGGCTGCCAGCTCCAGTACCGAGTTCTGTGCTTTCGTGTTCAGAATCAGGCGTGTGGAGTCTGCCTTCGGGTCACAGCCAACGATCATAATTCTTTGTTTGAATTTGGTTGCGAGCTGGGCCAAAGTGTTCTGGGAAGTTGTGGATTTACCGATACCGCCTTTACCGTAGAAAGCTATTTGTCTCATCATTCATCATCCCTTCGAAATGTTTATATTTTCAAAATAAGAGCTGTACTTCACACTTTCGAGAATCGCTTCCTGTATTCCACCTTTGCGGACGAGTGGCAAGACTCCGATTTTGTTGAGGCTGGTACGGGGGCCCTCACCGATACCGGAGCAGAGAAGAATGCGGCAATCACTTAGAATGGATATAATTTCTTGCAGCGTGGCGGCTTTGTCGCCGTTGCAGTCTGCTTTGCCATGGCAGTAGGCCTGTATCTTGCGGACACCGAGCAGCTGAACCACCGCTCCATCGGTATCGTAAACCAGGAATTCCGTGGCATGCCCGAAATGCTGGTTGACCTTGTCGCCGCCTCTGGTAGCCACCGCGACCCTGATCTTCGGCGCATTCTCCTGAAGTAATCTCGCCCGCTTCGCTTGGACCCGCTCACGGATCTTCACATCCAGCTCGCCTTGGAACAATGCCCTGGCTTCCGCATTGATTGCCGGATCAGCCTCCATCGCTTCCAGCGGGAAGTCCTGATTGCGGTCCTGGCCCAGCAGCCCGATGGCGTCAGCCCGGCATTGCCGGCAATGGCGCATCACCTTCATGCCGCCCCGGCCCAGCAGCTCCTGCAGATTGTGCAGTTCCTTCGGTCGGGGCGCTTTGCGCCCGTCCTGCTCATACTGGCTGCCCGGCGCGATAATTAGCGGTGTTACATTGTGCAGTGTGGCCCCGAGCTCTTTTACTCTTTTGGACACTGCGGGTAAATGATGATCGTTGACCCCGGGAATCATAATCGAATTCACTTTGACGAGAATTCCCAGCTTCGCCAGCAGTTCAAGACCCGTCAGCTGGCGGCTGATCAGCAGCTCTGCGGCAGCTTTTCCTTCATAACGCACACCTTCGTCGAACACCCAGGGATAAATCGCTTGACCGACATCCGCGTCGATGGCGTTGATGGTGATAGTGACATGGCGGATGCCAAGCTCCACAATCTCATCGATATGCCGGTGCAGCGTCAACCCGTTGGTGCTGAGGCAAAGGGAGACATCAGGCACAACCTTTTTCACCCGGGCGAAGGTGTCGAACGTCTGCTCCGGATTTGCCAGCGGATCGCCTGGACCGGCGATGCCTACTACCGACAGCTGCATCAGTTGGGCGGCTACCCCTTTCACTTTGCGTTCGGCCTGTTCCGGGGTAAGCACCTCGCTGACCACACCAGGCCTGCTCTCATTCACGCAGTCGAACTTGCGGTTGCAGTAATGGCACTGGATGTTGCAGGCGGGAGCTACCGGGATGTGCATCCTGGCATAAAACCGATGGGCTTCCTCGCTGTAGCAAGGGTGGCGGCTGATCTCCTCCTCTGCTTCATTTGATATACACGGCGACGGCTGCATCATTTCCCACCTCCTAAAAGTAACCTGATTAATAGAGTTTATTTGCGCGGAACAATCAAATGAATGTCATATTTCCTAACAATAATTTGCTTGACCGCTTTAATTAGTCTCATCATATTTTCATTCCTGTACATCGTCAATTGCATTCCAGCTTAAAAAGCCCTTTATTTCCTTATGTTTGCAGTTTCGCCATATCGTACGTTAGATTATCTAACTTATAACTACCATGTTTCCGTTTCCATCCCAGTCATCTTCTATTGATATTTATTCTCACAGGCATTGACAACGGCTCTTAAGTCATATATGATACTTCTAAGTCAACCACGTAACCAATTAAATTTAATATATCCCGTAAAGGGGAGTAGCTGTTAGATAAAATCGTCAATACGAGAACGTGAGGATGTTCTCCGGTTTTATCGGCAATGAACTATTGTTAGCGAGACCTTTACCAATCAGGTTAGACCTTTATTCCAAAGGCTGATCTGCTTGGTAAAGGTCTTTTTTATATATATTTGGTAAAAATAATGGTACCGCAGGAATTTCATGGCGGTATTTACATCCAAATGAGGAGGAAGCAGCAATGGATTGGGGATTATTATTAGAATACGGATGGGTATTACTCGTTCTCGTAGCACTGGAAGGGTTGCTCGCCGCAGATAATGCACTGGTACTGGCAATCATGGTTAAACATCTTCCTGATGAGGAACGTAAAAAGGCATTGTTCTATGGTTTGGCCGGGGCGTTTGTGTTCCGTTTCGGTTCGCTTTTCGTCATCTCTTATCTGGTGGACATCTGGCAGGTACAAGCCATTGGCGCGATCTACCTTCTGTTCATCGCGGGGAATCACATCTTCCGGAAAGTGCTGTTTAAGAAGCCTGTTACTGAAGAGGCTGCGGAAAGCGGCACTGAGGAAGTTGTGCAAAAAAAGAAATCCAGCTTCTGGTTTACAGTTCTGAAGGTTGAAGTAGCGGATATTGCGTTTGCCGTTGACTCTATCCTTGCGGCTGTTGCGCTTGCCGTTGCGCTTCCGCCAAGCGGAATGGGCAAGATCGGCGGCCTTGACGGCGGCCAGTTCCTCGTTATCTTTGCCGGCGGCTTCATTGGACTGGTCATTATGCGGTTTGCAGCCTCCTTCTTCGTCAAGCTGCTCCACTCCCGTCCCGGCCTTGAGGTTGCCGCATTCTTCATCGTTGGCTGGGTCGGCGTTAAGCTGGCTGTCATCACCCTGGCTCATCCGTCACTGGGTGTCCTGTCCGAGGACTTCGCCCACAGCACCTGGTGGAAAGCTACCTTCTATGTCGTGCTTGTAATTATTGCAGCCACCGGCTGGTTCATGAGCAGCCATAAAATTGAAGAGAACGCCGGTGAAAACCCTGTCCGTGAAGTCGATAAGCAGCTGGGCAAATAAATAGCAGCTGTTCATAGCAAACACACAGAAGCCTGCTCCCCGCCTGATGGCGGGGGCAGGCTTTGCTATTTCTCACGATGCGGAGAAAGTGCTATGCATAACTTTTCGGGAACGCAGACCGCCTGGCTACATACGCTGCTGCTGGCCTATATTCTGGTCAACTTTGCCCTGCAGCTCTACCAGCTTCATCATCACAGTAGCAACATCGGCTTTGGTTACATTTTGCTGCGGATTGAATTTGCCGTTGTCTCCCTGCATAAGCCCCAGCTTCACAGCCAGCGCTACCGCACCTTTGTTTTTAATAGAGTCACTGTCACTAAAGCTGCTTACTGCCGTGTCATTTTCCAGGAAGGCAGAGATTTTACTGTATTGCAAAAAGGAGGCCAGCAGCACAGCAAGCTGTTCACGGCTAAGCTTATTGCCGGGCTGCAGCACAGTATCCTTGCTGATCCATTCGTGATTTGCGGCGAAGCTGACAGCCTTATAATATTCACTGTCCGGATTAACCCCGGCTACAGTCTTCTGTTCTGATCCATTCGTGTACCCTTGGTAGTTCGATGTGGATGCTGTGGCAATGAAGGTAAACCAGTCACCCACAGTGATTTCCTGATCCGGATTGACTTTGCCGTCAGCATTAGGGACAAGCACACCATACTTCACCAGCTCAGTTAATGCCTGCTCGGCTGGATGTCCTTTCAGGTCAACTGCCGCAGCGGTGCCCACATTCTGGCCGGAATAAGCGTACACTTTTACCCATTTCCCCGTAGCGGCATCCAGGACCTCGTTCTGATCTTGTTCGTTGACCGGCAGCGGGCTGTAGACCAGCTTAATCTGCGGTTCTACGTACATATAGTTGTTATATAACCCGCCTAGAAGGTTATATTGCAGCTTCATGGCATAGCGGTCTTTGTAGCTCTGCACTGCCTCGCTTTGGGATACAGCAGGGGTAGGCTGCTCCTTGACCGCTGATAAATCCGGGCTCACTGCAGAATAGCTTTCCAGCCTGCCGTAAATATCCATGGCCAGCGTTACTCCTGCATCACTTACCGGGATGCCGTTATAATAGCGCACAAATTGAAAACGGAAGCCCTTGCCGTCCGGAAGCACACTCCAGGTTCCACCATGCTCAGCCAGCTTAAGAACACTGCTGGCCTGATCATACAAACGGTTGACAAGTAATATGGCTTGCTGCTTAGCCTGGTCCTGGGTCAGCTTCTTCCCTCCGGCAGGTGCCGGCTGTGGCTTCACATCCTTGCTGCCTGCAAATTGCTCCAGCTGATACTGGTAGATTTGGCCGGTTACCGCATCCACCTCTGCATAAGAGCTGGCTGGAAATGAGGCCATGCGTGTGTTGCTGTTATCCCTCCAGGCCAGCCTCCAGACCTTTTGCTTCGTATTCGGATAGCCAGTGCCCAGCGTTTGATTGTCCGGCTTACGTTCTGCCGGAATGGCTACAATCTGCTGCACAAACTTGGCAGCTTCGGCAGCAGTAATCTCCTTGCCGGTACTGGCCGCCTGGAACCGTTCCTTAGTCTCCGGCACCGCCTCATCCTTCACCGGGAGGGCGGAAGCTTCACGGCCTTCGTTGTCTATATATTTACCAGTCTGGGCATCAACCGAGTACAATGTCTGTTCTTGTGGACGCCAGCCCAGTCCCCACCGCTCCACGACACCGTCCTTGTAAACCGGAATATAGTAGAGTTCTACGGCAAAGTTGTCCGTAAACTTCTTCTGCACTGACTCCAGAGAAACGGCAGGTTTGGCTGACGGGTACACCAGTCCAGGAGACGGCTTGTTGAACTGGAGGACGTTCCCGTTGCTGTCAACAGTGATCGAGAGTATGTCCGAAGCTGAAGGCAGGCCGTTCTTCAAGAGCTTGAAGTAGAAATTGTATTGTATCGATCCGAATAGGCTGCCCCCTGCAATATTCATGGCCTCGTTATCCGTCAGCTCAATGTCCCCAGGCCCCAGGGAAGGTGCTGCTTTGGCAATAAATTTCCGTGCTTGCTCCAGCGCCTCGGCACGCGTCAATTTGGGCGGATAATAGGAATCCTGCTGCAAAAATGGATACGAGATGTAAGTATTGACCAAATCCCCGGTAAGCGCGTCAATCCGGCTCGAAAACCCATAGCTTGTGCTGCCAACCTCGTAACTCCACGAAATATCCCAGATCATTTGATTGCCGCTGGGCGGCCAGGAATTGTCCCCACCCAGCCGCACACCGGATAAGGTTGCATCCTTCAGAACCGGAAACAGCTCTCGGGCCTTGGCTACGGCTTGATCCTCTGTGATTTTTGCCTTGGATGGGTCGGGGGCCACTGCGGCTTGTCCTCCGGCATCTATTACTGAAGGCACAGCAACAGCAGCAGAGGCAGACATTGAATCGGCCGCGGCCAGTCCGCCAGGCAGCAGCAGGGCGAGGGCCACAGTAGTAATCAGCACGGCCTTGGCCGTGTGATGAACGAATGGTGTACTATTATTGGAACTGTACTGTCTATCCAAAAAATTCATCCTCCTCAATATGATTCCAATATTCTCCTTAAGTATAAAGATGGATGCATATTTTTACCATATTTTATTTACGACAGGAAAATACAGCTGCATGCAAAAAAAGACCCCATCTGTCTAATCAGCAGAGAGGCCGGCGCTATGGCACAACGGATGAAACATCGGCAACAGAAATTTAATTAGGCAGATATACTTGGAATTCCGAGCCTGCCCCCAAATTGCTTGTAACTGTTATTTGTCCTCCATGGGCGTCGACAATGGCTTTTACGATCGCCAGGCCTATGCCTGCTCCTCCGGTTTTACGGCTGCGTGATTTCTCTCCACGGTAGAACCGTTCAAAAATAAAGGGCAATTCGTCCGCAGCAATTCCCGCCCCCGTATCGGCAATACTCACAGTAATCCCGCAAGGCTCTTCTATAAAACTGATTTCCACTTGCCCATCTTTGGTAAATTTCAGCGCGTTATTCAAAAGATTCACGAACACCTGGACCAGGCGCTCATAGTCCCCGCTGATCCAGTGCTCCTTGTACTCCTTCAGCGTCAAGACGACCTTCTCCAGCTCCGGTCTGCCGGCAACCGAATGAATGGAATCCCTGAGCACGTCACTCAGGCACAGCCGTTCATGGCGCAGCTGGATCATCGGGTTCTCCGCAGCATTCAGCTGCTCCAGATCACCGATAAGCTGCACCAGGCGCATAATTTGTGCATGGCAAATCTGAAGCCTGTCAGGCGTGGCTTCCCAGACTCCATCCTGAAATGCCTCAATATAGCTCTGCACTGTGGTCAGAGGTGTGCGCAATTCATGCGCTACATCTGCCGTAAGATTCTTTCTCAGCTTCTCCTGCTGCTGGAGGGTATCTGCGAGATAATTGAGGGCCTGGCCGACCTCATCGATTTCCGTTTGTGTTCTGGCCGGCAGCAGAACCCGTTCTGTCAAATCCCCTTCTCTCATCTTCATTGCTATTCCCTTGATGCGCGCGAGCGGCCGGCTGAGCCCCTTAGCCATATATCTGCTGTACAGATACGCTCCGCCCAGCACCAGCAGCAGCGCACCCCATGACAGCCTGTTGAACATCTGCAAAAAATCCCGGTTCTGCGCCTGCTCCGCTCCGCCATTCCCCCGGATTTCGAGTGTGCCGATATTCACGCCTTCCTTCTGCACCGCATAACGGGTCGCAGCCTCATCCGGATCAACCGCTACCATCGGCATACCCATGTTTCCCATATCCCAGACAGGCTTCCCTGCCGCATCAAAGAGGCGTATCGAATAATCCCGCAGCATAGCCTGATGGGCCACTCCCATCAACTTGTCCATATTCCACGAATCCGGGGAATCATAAGCCTGCTCCAGATCGGCCAGCAGGAACCCGGCCTCTGCCCGCTGACGGCTCTCGACATACCGCCCAAAGGAAAAGCTCATGACCAGATTCACCAGAAATAAGATGATCAGCAGGGAGCTTAGAGCAACCCCCAAATGGGACAACAGCAGTTTGGTTCTTAGTCCGCCTCTATTCATCCCTATTCACCAAAAATTTATAACCGACCCCGAACACAGTAGCAATATAACGGGGCTGCCTGGAATCATCGCCGATTTTTTGCCGCAGATTTTTGATATGCACATCAATCGTCCGCTCAAAGCCGTCGAAGTCATCCCCCTGGATCAGGTTTACCAGCTCATAACGGCTGTAAGCCCGTTTGGGATTCCCGCTCAGGCACTCCAGCAGCTTGAATTCAAGAGGCGTCAGGGCAACTAGTGCTCCTTCCACTTTGACCTCATGCCGCTCGGCATCTATGGACAGGCTGCCGCCTCCAAAGCTTCGTGCACTCCCCTGCTCCCAGTTTAGCTGGGGCCGCGTTCTCCGGAGCAGGCTGGTTATCCGGGCCAGCAGCTCCCGTGGACTGAAGGGTTTGGTAATATAATCATCTGCGCCTGTCAGCAGGCCGTTCACCAGATCATCCTCACTGCTTTTCGCGGTAAGCATAAGAATGGGAGTATTCGAGCTGCTGCGGATTATCCGGCAGATCTCTTCACCGGATATGTCCGGCAGCATAAGATCAAGCACCACCAGATCAGGCTTCAGCTGCTCAAAGAGCTGAAGTGCGCCGGTTCCCGTCTCGGCTTCGTATACGATATAATTGCTTTTCTCCAGATAAGCCCTGATCACCTGAAGAATATCCTTCTCATCGTCCACCAGCAAAATGGTTGAAGTGCCCACACATGACCATTCCCTTCTATACATAAAAAGACAGACCCCGTCCTTGTCCGGAGGTCCATCTTAATTTTCTTTTTAGAAATTCATCATACTTCCGCGTCCGGATGTGCTGTCCATCATTCCACCCTTGCCGGCGCCTTGCTTACTGTGGCAATTGTTCACCATATCTTTGACCTGGCTGTCCGTCAGATCCGGGTGCATTTTTTTGGCAAAAGGAAGCATGTGCTCGAACCAGCTTTGTCCCTTGTCCGCTTCCGCTGCATAAACGCTTGTGCCGATTCCCATAACCAATACCAATGTGATGATACCTAACCAGATTTTTTTCAATTTGTTCTCCTCCTTCTGATGTATACAGCATAACCCAAAGTTGTGAAGAACTTATTTGCTGTCATGGCAGGAGGATAAGAGATGTGCGGGAATCCCGGCTTAGTTCAACATGATGCCACAAGACGGCTCAATCCTGAGCCGCCTTGTCGCTCCGTGCTATTGCGGCAGCACTACAGCTCTTACTTCAACGCCGCCATTTCATAAATTTATAATCCAGTATATCCACCAGCAGGAACAGTACAAAACCGACCAGGCTGAACAGCATAATGCCCGCGTACATCTCCGGGTAATCCAGCCGCAGCCAGGCATCCATAATGAAGAAGCCCATGCCATGTTCTGTCCCGTAAATCTCGGTGAAAAACAAGACGGATATTGCAGTTCCGAGCGAAATGCGGATTGTGCTGAGAATGACCGACAATGCGCCGGGCAGCGTCACATTCCAGAATTTCTGCCCTGTGCTTGCACCGATGCTGGTCAAGACATCATACGTGCTCTCGGGGATCGCCTTGACCCCGTCGCGCACGGAGATGATGACCTGGAACAGCAGGATCAGCATAATCATCAGTACCTTAGAGGTTTCGCCAAGACCAAAGAACAGCATGACCACCGGCAGCAGCGCAATCTTCGGAATCGGATAAGTCAGGTAAACGACCGGGTCCAGCAGCCGGTTCCAGAGCGGGGAACGTCCCATTAAGAGACCAATCAGCAGGCCGATCAGCAGGGCCAGAAGTACGCCTTCGAAGATCCGCAGCAGGCTGTATCCGACGTTCAGCCCCACATCTCTGGCCCCCAGGTGGAACATCGCCTCATAGACCGCTCCGGGGCTGGGCAGAATCGGATGATTCATCAGCAGATAGGTTATGTACCAGACAATGTTCATGCACAAAAAGACAAACAACAGCCGCAGCAAGTGTGGAAGACGCCGTTTTTTCACCATTTCGCCAGCATTACCTTTCTGATCCGTTTGCTCTGCTCAAAAAATTCATCGCTGTTCCGTTTCTCCTCATGCTTCATAGCAAAGACAGATGCGTTGTCGAGAATTTCAGGGGTATCCTGCTTGGCTGATGGCATCACAACGATTTTCTGCCCGAGTAGAATTGCCTCTTCCACATCATGGGTGACAAACAACGCGGTTGCCGGATGCGCCAGCCAATTATCCAGGAAGATCTGCTGGAGCGTTTCACGGGTAATGGCATCCAGTGCGGAGAACGGCTCATCCAGCAGCAGGATCGTCGGCTGGATGGCAAAGGCCCGGGCGATCGCCACCCGCTGCTGCTGCCCTCCGCTCAGAGAGAGCGGGTAGCGGCCGGCAAGCTCAGCAATCCCCATTGACTGCAGCCAATGGGTAATTTCCGCTTCCAGGGCTTCCCTGCTCCCTCCAGCCGGACGGGTAATCTTCATAGCTACCCGGATGTTCTCGCGGACAGTTTTCCAGGGCAGCAGGCCGTAATTCTGCGGGACCAGCCCAATCAGCGTTTCTTGGTCATGCACGGACTTCCCGTTGAACAGCAGTTCACCCTCATAATCCGGCAGTAGACCTGCCACCGCGCGCAGCAGCGTGGATTTCCCGCTGCCGGATGACCCGATAACCGTATATATGCCATGCTCAGGCAAAGTTAAATCTACTTGCCCGAGAGCCTTTTGTCCGCTTTTATATTCCACTTGAAGCGCTTTGATGTTAAGTCCGCTATTTCTTAAACTGGACATCGGAGATCACTTCTTCAGCCGATATATTTTTGGTCAGCAGGCCTTTTTCCCTTGCCCAGGCAAATGCCGCTTCCACTTCCTTCACATCCACCTGATTCGCCGGCTGATACTCCGGTACTGTAATCTGATCCTTCAGCGTGTCCGGATATCCGACCTCCTTGATAATCAGATCAATATATTCCGATTGGTCATGCGATTTCATATAGGCTACCGCTTCATCATATGCGGCGTACATATCCTGAATGGCTTGTCCTTTGGCATCAATTGCGCTTTGCGGGAAGGCCAGCACAAACGGATTCACTCCGGCTGTTTTGGTAGAGCTGAGCACCCGCAGGCCTGCCGCTTTGCCCATAGTGACATAAGGCTCAGGCAAGACTGCCGCATCCGCTTTTTGGTTCTTCAGCAGTTCCAGACGGGTTGGAATTTGCGGCACCTCGGTCACCTTTATATCCTCTTCCGTCAGGCCTGCCTGCTTCAGCATCATTGCCACCGTATATTGGGTTGAAGTGTTTTTGGACAGGATCACCGTCTTGCCCTTAAGGTCCTTCACCCCCTGGACTCCGTCATTTCCGGTCAGCAGATCGAACTCGCCAGTGGTGGTACTGGTGATCTTGACATCCAGCCCCGCTTCGTTATAGATCGAAATTGCGACCAAATCCGCGCTGATTCCATCCACTTTACCGGCCTGAAAGGCCACATCACGGTCTTTGGCGCTCTTGAACGTCTGAATCTCCAAATTTACGTTATGCTCTTTGTCGAAGCCCTGCTCGTGGGCAATAATGAATGGAATCGCATCAATCGAAGGTAAAAGTCCCAGGGTCAGTACTGCCGTTTCAGACGGTGCATCACTTGCAGCCGGTGCGTCTCCAGCAGCATTTCCTGTAGCAGACGCGCCTGCATTATTCGTATTTGAGCCGCAGCCCACCGCTACTATACTAATCGCAGCGACCAGCATTAACAGCATCATCAGGTGTTTCCAGTTTTTTCTTTCCATGGTTCTCGAGTAGCCTCCATCTTCTTGTTGATTGGGTTCTGAGTTTCTTTTCTTCCTTGGGTCCGCCTGGCCATATACAATCTGCATATGCGAATTTATTCACATAAGGACATGCAGATAGAAACCTCCGCTCCGCCGTCCGGGAGCATCCGTTTCCTGCCTTCCTGACGAGATCCGTTCACTGCGGAATATATGTATTTGCCTGTCCCCCAAAAAGCTCAAGTAATGCAATTTTACACCCATTGCTCTATTTTGTATATTTATAAATTGAAATAATTTTCCGGATTTCTCCATGTCAAAAAGCTTTCCCCTACCCGTCCAGGTCTGGGAAAGCTGCAGATTCTCACTGCTGTTCCTGTATTTAGAGCAGCTCGAACTTCACCTCAGCCACCTTTGCCGAAGGTGTTGCTCCGGGATCTCCATCCCAAAAACCTATTTCAAGAACAGCGGTAATGCGTTCCTTGTCCTGCACACCAAAAACATTCATCTGCTTCCGGTCATATATCCAGTCCTTCATCGTCCGCCTTACCCCCAGCTTGCGTTCACAGGCCAGCAATTGGAAGTTCTGCATCAGGCAGCAGACCGCAGCGAAATCCTCATCCCGCTTATACGGGTCACTCTCTTCCTTCATGACGACAATAAGGTATGCCGGAGCAGGTTCCTGCAAGCCGGACAGCCTGGCGCTGCCGCCATTGTCGGCATAGATGAATCTCCAAGGCTCTCTTAGCCCGTCATTCGGCGCCCATACCGCATCATTCAGCAGCTCCAGCACTAGCTGCCGGGGTACAGGCTGTCCGGAAAAGGAGCCGGAGCTGCGCAGCTCCGGACCGAGATTGGATAATGTCATATGATCCCTCCTATTTTAGCTCTAGCTGCCTGCATAGACTGTCCATTTCTTCTCTGCCGATGTTCTTGCCCGCCCCCGCGGAGCCTTATTGTAGTACCCCAGATGAAGAACGCCTACAAACCTTTCATTCTCACGGATGCCAAGACGTTCATAAAAGTCCTCGCTCTGCATCATTGGTTCGGTATCCCATAGCATGCCTAGCTGGCGCTCCCAGCCCAGCAGCTGGAAATTCTGCAGGATACTGCAGACCGCCGCATAATTCCGGTCGCTTGCCTGCCGGTCAGGACCCGTGCCGGCAATAACGACCACATGGCCGGGAATACCGGTAAATCTTTTTTTGAACAGCTCGATCATCTTGCCCGGCATCCATTTGCCCAGCCTGCTCCCGGTCATATGCTCCATCATGTAGTCAGCCAGCCGCCCACGCGACTCGGGGGTACCGGCATAAATACAGCGCCAGACGGCATCTTCAGCTGAAGGATACAGACCTGCTGCTTGCTGCAGCAGTTCGGCCACCAGCTCCCGGGCGACAGGCGTCTGATTAAAGCTGCGGATCGTCCGCCGTCCTCTGATTAATTCAGCCAGGCTCATGATTGCCACTCTCCCCGGTTCATCTTTTTGCGGTTCCCCCGGATATTCTCAGTTCCATCTCCGCGCTGTAATCCTTAAGGAAACTGCCAATAATCTTCATTTCTACGGCCGAGTATTTGTCCAAAAAACGGTGAAGCCGCTCTGCTTCATTCGCATGAATCCGTTCATGGAGATCAAATATCTTTTTCCCCTGCGGGGTCAGCCGGAAATAACTTTCCTTTTTGTTATCATTCAATTGCATTCGCTCCACGAGTCCATCCGCGAGCAGTTTGCCGCCGATCTTGGTGATGCTGGCTTTGGACAACTCCATCTTCCCGGCAATAGCTGTGCTGTTGATGGGCTCATGGCGCCCGATACAATCGATCACATGCACCGCAGTAATATTGTGCGGAAAGTTCTCGATCCGCTCCCTTTCGGCAATGCTGAGAAAATGATCAATTTCTGTATCCGAAAAAGATTCATAGACGTGCAGAAATCGAATGAACTGTTCATACACATGCTGTTTTACCGCATCTGCAGATTCCATAGGTTATGGCGCTCCATTCACTAAGTAGGTTTTTTGTTAACCAGTAAACTATATTGACATTTTATCATCATTGATAATGATTATCAACTATAAACTTTTTGAAGAAGGGGCCTGTTACTGCCTGGATGTACAACTCAACAAAGTATTGTATTTAAAATACTACCTTGACAGTCACAGTAGTGTGTCGTATTATACAGATGCGGAGGTGATTATATGAGTGAGAACAAAATTACATCCGACCTGCTGCGCGGACATACCGATACGATGATTTTACGGCTGTTATCCGAAGCTGACCGCTATGGGTACGAGATTGTCAAACTGATTGCCGAGCGCTCGGACGGTGAGTATGAATTAAAGGAAGCCACGATGTACTCCAGCGTCCGGCGGCTTGAGGCGGACGGTGACATCGAATGGTACTGGGGTGATGAATCTCAGGGCGGACGCCGGAAATATTTTAGAATTACCGAAAAGGGTAAGGCGGCTTACGCCCGCAACAAAAGCAACTGGGAATACGCAAAGCGTGTACTTGAAAACTTACTATAAGGAGAGTTGATGTGATGAATGAGAAATTGACCAACTATTTGAATGGCGTTTTTGCACCTTATGATGAGGTGAAAAGCGTCACCGAACTAAAGGCCGATCTGCTCTCCGATTTGCAGGAGCGGTTTCGTGAACTCCAAGCCGAGGGCAAGGACGAGAAAACAGCTTTCGAGATGACCATCAGCAGCATCGGAGATATTGAGCAAACGGTACAGGAGGTCGCCAATCTCTCCCGTTCGCTGGAACGCCAAGTGGTGACAAACTTCAGTTCGAGTAACCTCGCAAAGAGCGACTTCGCAGGCGTTACCGCATATAAAGGAAAATTCGAAGGGAGCGCGCTGCACGGCTCCGACTTCTCGGGTGCGGACTTGACGGGCAGCTCGTTTAAATCCAGCGATGTGCGTGAAGCCCGTTTTGACGGCGCAAATCTGACGGACTGCACTTTTTTCGCGCTTGATCTGGCGGGTGCAAGCTTCCAACAATCCATCCTTGTGCGTACCAATTTCAGCAAGTCGTGGCTGGCCGGGGCCAAATTCATCGATGCAAAGCTGACCGACGTCAATCTAACCATGTGCGACCTGAGTAAAACGGTTTTTGAGAATTGTATTTTCGACGGCGTGGACTTTAAGTCTTCCAATCTGGCGGGTCTGTGCCTGGACGGGATGACCTTTCTCGGCGTCAAGTTTGACAAGGCGGGGCTGAACGAAGTTTCGTTTAAAGGCGCAACGCTTAAAAATGTGGCTTTTCCTATGTCGAACCTGTCCAAGAAGTATTACCGCGCCATCAAAACCGTCTGCTTTGACGGCGCTATGATGGATAAACTGACCTACGCCGCGCTCAAGGGCATGGAAGCAGACTTGTCAAAAGTCACAGTTATTTAAGGGAGGGGAAAGAAGATGCAGACCCAAGCAATTCAAGTAAAAGGACTGCAAAAGTCCTACAAGCAGCTTCATGTCCTTAAGGGTGTAGATTTCGAGGTGGAAAAGGGCAGTATTTTCGCCCTGCTCGGCTCCAACGGCGCAGGCAAGACAACAGTTGTCAAAATCCTCTCTACGCTGCTCAAACCAGACAGCGGAACCGCCAGTGTAAACGGATTCGACGTTGCAGCGAGTCCCGGCGATGTGCGGCAGGCGATCAGTTTGACCGGGCAGTTTGCTGCCGTGGATGAGGTTTTGACCGGGCGGGAAAATCTGGTCATGATTGCCAGGCTACGGCATCTTGATCATCCGCGTCAAGTTGCCGACGATTTGCTGAAACGCTTCGGCTTAACTGACGCCGCCGACCGAAAGGCATCTGTTTATTCGGGTGGTATGCGCCGCAGGCTTGACATCGCCATGAGCCTTGTAGGAAAACCGCAGCTTATTTTCCTCGATGAGCCAACCACCGGGCTTGACCCTGAGGCACGCATGGAGACTTGGAAGATTGTCAAAGAGCTGTCGGACGGTGGAACGACGGTATTCCTGACCACTCAGTATTTGGATGAGGCTGAACAGCTTGCCGATAGAATTGCCATTTTACATGAGGGCAGGATTATTGCGGGCGGCACGCTTGAGGAACTGAAAAAGCTGTTCCCGCCTGCCAAGGTGGAGTATGTTGAAAAACAACCGACACTGGAAGAAATTTTCCTCGCAATCATCAGCAAAAAGGAGGCTATTTAAATGGAAACGGCAAAAAACCATTTTTTCAGCGACATGAGCGTGATGCTTGGGCGTTCCATGCGCCATATTTTGCGGAGCATGGACACCATCATCACGGTCTGCATCACTCCGATTGCGATGATGCTGCTGTTCGTCTATGTGCTCGGCGGCGCAATCCGAACCGGTACGGATAACTATGTGAACTACCTGTTGCCCGGTATCCTGCTGATTGCGATCGCAAGCGGTATATCCTATACGGCTTACCGCCTGTTTCTGGATAAGCAGCGGGGTATCATTGAGCGGTTTCACTCCATGCCGATTGCGCGTTCGGCCGTGCTGTGGGGGCATGTGCTGACCTCGGTGGTATCCAACGTCATTTCTGTTGTCGTCATCATTCTCGTAGCGCTCATTATGGGCTTTCGCTCGCCGGCGGGAGTACTGCCTTGGCTTGCCGTAGCCGGTATACTCGTGCTGTTTACGCTGGCTTTGACTTGGGTCGCGGCAATTGCCGGACTGTCCGCAAAATCGGTGGAAGGGGCAAGCGCGTTTTCCTACCCGCTTATCTTCCTGCCCTTTATCAGCTCCGCCTTTGTACCGACCGATTCGATGCCGTCTGTCGTTCGCGCCTTTGCCGAAAACCAGCCGGTGACCTCGATCGTGGAAGCCATTCGTGCGCTGCTGTCAGGCCAGCCGGTGGGCAATGAGATATGGGTCGCACTTGCCTGGTGCGCCGGGATTTTGCTCGCAGCCTATTTCTTTGCTATGAGAGTGTATAAAAAGCGGGTGTAATCAGCCGGCAGATACGTTACTTGTTGATGGGTGCGTTGCAAGGTTACCGCGTGATGCACCCCGCCTTCCCGTTCCTTCTATCCGGCTACATATATTTACCATAGTCCTTGATTGTCACTTTAACACGGCACTCGACTTCAACCCCGGGATAAATCTTGCGCCAGTCGAGACTTTTCCATGCCTTATAGGTAAGGCTGTTTCTTACATATTGCCCGATGCCAATGCTGTCCACATTGTTCTGCTGCAGTTTCTTTACCATTTCCTGAGCCTTATCTCTGATATATTCAGCAGCATCCCTTTCCAATTTATGCCGCTTTTCACTCTGTGAAAGATCCTCATGTCCGGTATATTCAAGCACCGAGCCTTGAATGGAGGCAGCAATAATAAACTTGAAGCGGTTGTGTCCGAGATCCTCCACGCTTACCTTGCGCTTATTCAGCATAGAGCTGAACATTACCATCACTTTCCTGCCATTTCTTTCACCAAGATTAAGCGATAATTCGCCTTGTTTGATATCCCCCCGGAGCAGGGCAAAGATAATTCCATCTTTGGCCGGAATTTTCATCACCAAGCGGTCGTCCTGAAAAAAAGCAATCCCGGAAATGACCGCCCTGTCCCCTTCATCCTTTACAATAGGAGCAATCGGATCGATTCCATCATCGTGATATTCTCTGGTGAACTCATACAGTGTAGTTGGGGGTATAACGTTGGAAGAGCTCTCTTTCTCCAGCAAATGATTAACATATGTGCCTGTATCCTTATTGGGTTTAAATGTTTTGGACAGCAGTTCACCTGCATCTCCGTCCACTACGGTTATTTTGACCCCAAGAGCAATAGAAGGATCGCGTAAGAGCGTATCGATATGATCAGCAAGCCCTTCCTTAGCCAGATTTAATCCGAACAGAACACTTCTTAGCTGGCCGCTGACCAGGCGAAGATCAATTTGTTTGGATAACAGCACCCTCGCTTCTTTGAGGCTGTCGGTTACTGCGGCCAGCAGCTGCCTGCGTTCCGACGATTCTGGATCAATAACCGGGATGGAGATGGTAGATTTCAGTTGATCATTCTCTGCCAGGTCGTAACTGGCGGTTTGCACCATCCCCAGCTTTTCAAGGATTCTTTCATCGCTATTGCAGCCGGTCAGCAGCAGCAGCAGGAGAACAGCAGACAGCCGTTTATACACGGGATACCCTCCTTTCCTGAAAGAGCAGCAGAGCTATTAATAGTACAGGCAGACCGAAGGCAATGGCGATGGTAGCATATCCCAGATACAGAATCCAGTTATTCACCTGATCCAGGGTCTTCGGGATATAGGAGATGCAGTAGGAGATGAGCGTCAACAGAAAGACCTGGACCGGAATCTTTAACTTGGGAATCATTCTTCGCATTGCCTCCAGAGCCCCCCACCAGTACATCGCAACTGTGATCAGAATCAAAAAGAGGAAAAAGCCGTAGAGCATATTTTCCAGACGTTCCACAAATGGGAGCCTGATATAGGCCAGCAGATCCAAGAGCGGATACAGCAGCTGTTTCAACTGCCCAAAGCTGAAAAAACCAAAACAGATCAGGGACAAACAAATGTAAATCAGAGATAAATAAGCATTTCCTGCATAAATGGCAGCCAGCGATTTTTTGCTTTTGTCCATATAAGGAAACAGAAGGATAGACAATTCGTAGCCCAGGTAAGCGGTATATAGTTCCAGACTCCCTTTGAGCTGGTCATGGCCTCCCTTCAAAATGAAAGGTGTCAGGCGTACCCAACTGAAGGAAGGGAAAAACCAGAGTAAGAGAAAATACATCCAGAAGGTCATCCAAAAAAAGAAGGTCGCCGCTTTGGATATTGTAAAAATCCCTTTAATGACCAGCAGAAATAGCAGGACGTCCACAGCCAGCTTGAATAACATCGGATTAGTCGTAGGGAAAGCAAGCATTTGAAATAAAAGCACATATTTTTTCCCGATCATGCAGCCGAAGAGAAGCCAGACAGAAGACAGCCCCAGATAGACAGGATACAGTACAGCTTTGGGAATGGACCGTTCCATGATTTCAAAAATCGATTGCCCCTTTCCCAGCCGGTGGACCAGCGTGATCAAATAAATATTGAAAGACGTCAGCAGCAGACCCGGCAGCAGAACCAGCCAGCCGTTTGTACCGAAATAGTCAGCCAGCTGGCGCGGCAGGGCGAAGACAACGATACCGATTTGGCTCATATACACCAGGATGGCAACATGAAAGGGGCTGAGTTTCTCCATCATAAAATTTCCGACGCCTACTTTCTTTTGATCTGCCTGATTGGATTAGGCGATTGGGACTGGGAGGGCCGCCGGGTTAAAAAGCTAAACGGCGCACGGATAAAAACATCCTTCCAATCCTCTAACGCCATGGGCGCAACCGGGCTAATATAAGAGGAACCCAGGCTTGTAAGGCTGGAAACATGAGTTACAATCAGGACAATTCCCATGGCTATCCCTATATTTCCCCAGATACCAGCCAGTATGATAATGCTAAAGCGAACCAGCCGGATGGAGGCGCTCATCATATAGCTGGGAATGACAAAAGAGGCGATCGCGGAGGAGGCTACAGCAATAATTAAGACATTACTGGTCAATCCCGCCTGAACAGCGGCTTGTCCAATGACAATCCCCCCTACAATCCCGATGGTTTGTCCAATTTTGGTCGGAAGGCGGGCTCCTGCTTCACGCAGCAGTTCTATCATGGTTTCCATAAGCAGCGCCTCGTAAACCGGTGGAAAAGGCACTCTGCTCCGCGATAAGCAGTGCTTCAGGGATCATTTCGTAGTGAAAGGTAGTCACGGATACATAAAATGCTGTGAACGAAATCGTAATCACCAATGCGAGATATCTTAACAACCGGAGTGCCGTTCCCAAAGCCCAGCGCTGATAGTAATCATCCGGTGAGGAGAAGAATTCAAAAAAAGCGGAAGGTGCTGCTAATGCGGTCGGACTGTTGTCAATCAGTGTGATAATCCGGCCGGCTACCAGCTTGGATACAGCCACATCGGGCCTTTCTGTAGTCAGAAATTGCGGAAAAACCGAATTAGGCCTGTCCTCCAGAAACTGGGTGAGCATCCCCCCATCATTAATGGCATCGATTTCAATCCGTTTAATTCGTTTCTCCAGTTCCTCGACATACTTCATATTGGCAATATCCTTAATATAAAGGACATATACGCTGGTCTTGGTGATTTCCCCGACAGAATATTCCAGAATTTTCAGATGCGAGCTTTTGATTCTTTGGCGTATCAGCGAAATGTTAGTAATAGCGGATTCCACAAAAGCGTCATGGGGACCGGCAATAATGCTTTCGGTTTCGGATTGCTGGACACCTCGCGTTTCCGGGCCATAGACATTGAGTAAATAGACATTTTCTTCCTGAAAAATGGCGACGTTGCCCGCAAGGATTCCCGCAACCACTGTTTCAGATTCTGTTACCCGTGTAAATTGTGACTGTTGGAATAACTGCTCCACCTCATCAAGCTGAACCTGGGCAAAGGGCGCCAAAATCTTATCTGTTAACTGTTTTTGGTCCACAATGCTGGGAAAGTAGACAATGTCAGTCCGTATTTCCGGAAAGGACCGGAAGACCAAATCCGCGCATTGGTCAAATTCTCCAAGAATATGCCCCAGCATATGGGCACTCTGTGGGTTGGCATCCATAAGATTAGCCCGCCTTTACCATAAGTTTTTTGTAGTATTCCCACAATTCCCTTGTATATTAGCCGGAGACAGCCTTCCAGTCAGCAAAAAAGCCCGCTTTTCCCCGTGAAGGATGAAAGTAGGCTTTGGCTTTAGTTGATTTTCGGCGAGCTGCGAATTCATGATTTTAACAATTCTTGTCCAACATGATCTGTGCTATAATGAACCCAAATTACACCGATGAAGACTTCCCCTCCCACATCCATCATCCATCGATAATTTATTCAATAGCTGAGGAGCTGTGACGATGAGTGACCCTATTCTCCAGCAGATACTAACCGCGTTAACAGGCGTACAGAGTGATTTGAATGAGATGAAATCGAAAATCGCCAGCATCAAAGAGGATACCAAGCTGATTCCGTTGATCCAGCAAGCTGTATCGGAAGTGAACGCTGAGGTAATCGCAACCCGTGACACCATTGAGCGCATCGAGGAAACACTGCGGGGACATGACGTAACGCTTGATTTGCTGTCCAGAAGATCTATCGATCAGGAAGCCGCTTGAAGCGGATTAAATAACCTCTCTGCATATCTTATCCACGTGGTTGCCTTGATACGGCAGCCGCTTTTTTTTTGGGCCAAACCCGATCAGGCCACCTTCCCGGCGCTAATCTTGAACGGCTCTGCAGTGATTTCGAAACCGTCTCCTCCCAGGAGACATATATCTTCCGTCCAGGAACAATTCCCTTTATTTACGCAAATAATTCACATATTTCTGTCTTTTTCAGGCGGACACACCTTTTAAAATCATTTTATTGTGTTATAATGAAAGCGTAACCAAAGGAGCTGTGAACAATAGATTTCATCGCCCAAGGAGGATGGAAGAAATGCTGGCAGGACTGAAAGAACTTAAGAATTGGGTAGCGGGAATGTGGCAGCCATGGATGACCTCAGAGGAAGAGGACTACTGGAAAATCGAATATTCGGCAGAGCGCCATCTGCACACTCCGCCATCACCAAGCCCGCTTACCTACCAGGAAGAAGCACGCATCAAATCCGTGAAATACCACTAACCCACTACTAACGAGATATATTTACTCCTATAATGCCTTAAGCATAAAACCGCGTATGCCGGAGAAATTCCGGTCTATGCGGTTTTTTAATATAGATTGATAATGGATCGGGAACAGCCCCCAGGTGCACTGCAGCAACAAAAAACCTCCCTTCATCCCAAAGGATAAAAGAAGGCATAAACGCGTCGCTTCAGAAGCAAGGAGCTAGATCTTCAGCTCCCCAAGCTTAATCAGCTCGACAACCGCTTGCGAACGGCCTTTGACGTTTAGTTTTTGCATGACGTTGGAGATGTGGTTGCGGACGGTTTTTTCGCTGATGAATAACAATCCGGCAATATCCCGTGTTGTTTTGTCCTGCACAAGAAGCTCGAATACTTCGCGCTCACGGTGCGTCAAGAGAAATTTGCTGTGATGTTCGTTCCCTTTCAATGGTGTCACCCCTCCTTGCCCTGGGTTTGTTTGGTATAACAAGGTAAAGGGATACAGTCAAAACCATATTATGTATCGGGGGGATTAATGGTGCGATCACAGCCTTAAAATGGGCTGGTACGCTTTCCGAATGGGAAACAACCCTAGCTGTCTATGATCTCCAATCAGGAAACAAGCAGAAACGGCTGCGCCTCCCGTCACATCAGGATGCCCACCCGTTATAGATTTACATATACCGGTCCGTCACGCCCTTGCGGTCACGCCGGTTTGGTCCGGTAATGCTGTTGCAGCTTTAGTGTAATTTATGAAATGGATTCCATAGCAAGTTTTTTATTCGGAGGGCTGCAGGCGTGCAATATGCTAAAATAAAAACACTATATCTCTGAGCCCAGGAGGCAGCACTAATGGCCAACATCAAAGAAATCGCCCGCATTGCCGGGGTTTCCGTAACCACTGTATCCCGTGTGCTGAACAATCATCCTTATGTAAGCAAGGACAAAAGAACCGCTGTACTGGAAACCATAGAACAGTTGAACTATACACGCAATATGAACGCTGTCCATCTGATCACTGGCCGTACCGGGGCGGTAGCGGTGATTTTGCCGTTCATCAATTCTTTTTATTTCTCAGTGGTGATGGACGGGCTGGCTCAGGCAGCGCTGGCTGCACAGTACCGGCTGATTTTGTGCCAGACCAACTACGTCCCTGAAGAAGAGCTAAAGGTTCTGGACATGCTGCGCAACAAGGAAATTGACGGGGTAATCATTGTGTCCACTGCGCTGAAGCCGGAAGTCATCGAACCCTATACAATTTACGGACCGGTTGTAACCTGCCAGAATAGCGGGGAGCGCCGCTTCTCTTCTGTATATATAGAGCAATATGCTGCTTTTCGCCATGGTCTGGAGTATCTCTACGGCAAGGGACACCGCCGGATTGGTTATTGCGAGGGCCGTCAGAACGGCAGCAGCGCCTCCATCCGCCAGAACGCTTTCCGGGACTTTCTTGCTGAAAAAGGCCTGCTCTTTGATCCGGAATGGATGATCTTTGACTGTATACGTGAAGAGGATGGTGCGGCAGTAGCCCGGCGGCTGCTCGGTAAAACGGATAGGTCAAGCCGCCCGGAGGCGATGATTATTTCAGGAGATCATGTGGCCGCAGGCTTGATTATCGAAGCCCGCAAACACGGCCTGAATATCCCGGAGGACCTCGCGGTGATGGGCTTCGACAACCAGCCGATCGGACGGCTGCTCGGGATCACGACGATCGACAATCAGCTCTATCAGATGGGCGAAGCCGCCTTCGGGATTATTCATGAGCACATTAACGGCAGCAGCCTTCCGGTGACACGCAAGCTGGAGTACCGGATTATCGAGCGGTCCACGGTATAAGGGCGGAAGTCCTCAGGCTTGAGGCATCGCTGGCAGACTTTGAGTGACTATAGACAACTTCGAATGCTTTTTCTGCAACAGATCTGCTTCCAAACGGAGGATAATTACGCTTCTGCTGCACTATGTGCAATAGCTCTCGCCAAAAAGAATGATTTAAGACTACCGTATGCCAATCCTTTCAGGGCTGAGGTCCGGGAAAAAGACTAGACTGAGCTGGTTCTGACCTGGAGGAGATTCTGATTGTTGCAGCCAATCTGACGAATACATTGAATCCGTTGCATGGATATTCATTGATCGATTTTTCGTTTAAAACATCTTATGGGACAACATATAAGGACGAATTACGCTATGCGTTTAATGAATGGATACAGTCTGGTAATGAAAACATCCCGACTATTATTCAGGATAGGTTCAATAAGCGACCTAAAACATTATCTATGATCAATTTGTTTAATAGCTGAATGCACTGGTATGCGAGGCGAGTCTCCGCTCTGTTCGTGCTTAAACAGATCCGCTTCGCGTTTGCCGGCCTGCTTCCGCCCGAATTCCTGCTTGGCTTCCGGGCATCCGGTCAAATGACTCGCTCTACGCGCACTAGAACATCCACATTTCTCCACTCATTACAGTTTACTTTTTTCTCCCCCTTCCTCCGGTCTATCTCCCTTTTTCTTTTGCTTCTAGTCTAAGATTCCCTCCGCCTCTTTTATTTGGCCTATTCGTGTGAGATTTTTGTGGAATGAGATGTCAGTGATGTAAATCACATTTTTATATTGACAGTCTACGGGCGGGCAATTATGATAAATCCAGCAATAGTGATAACGATTATCATTTGCATATATAAAGAGGGGTGTTCTTAGTGAAGTTTAGTTATGCGTTTCCTGCGGGCCTGCTTGCAGCCTCCATTCTGTTCGCCGGCTGCGGCAATGACAATAACAGCAATAATAATGGAAATAATTCAGGAAATGAGTCAGCCGCCACTGCCGCTGCTGCAACGAATGCTCCTGCCGCTGCTGCTGCTTCAGCTGCCGACTTTACCTCTGCCATTGACCAATATCGCATTTATGTTATTGAACAATGCGACGAGTTTGTGAAGCAGACAGAAGCTTTTACCCATGCCGTCAAGACCGGCAAGCTTGAAGATGCCAAAGCTCTATACGCTCCAGCCCGCATGTATTACGAACGGATCGAACCAATCGCTGAGGCGCTTGGAGATCTGGACCCGAATATCGATGCCCGTGAGAATGATGTGGACCCGGCTGAATGGCGCGGCTTCCATAAGATTGAGCAAGCCCTCTGGCAGAACAGCACTACCGGCGGGATGGCCGGGGTTGCCGATCAGCTGCTCAAGGATGCCCAGCTGCTTCGCGCCAAGGTCGAAACCGTGGACATCGACGAAAGCCTGCTTGTTACCGGGGCCGTTGAGCTGTTGAACGAGGTTTCTTCTTCCAAGGTAACGGGTGAGGAAGAGCGTTACTCCCATACGGACCTGTATGATTTTGTGGCTAATGTGGAAGGGGCACAGAAGATTTACGAGCTGCTGAAACCTGAGTTGACTAAAAAAGATCCTTCACTTGCGCAAACGATCGGCGAACGGTTCGATGCGCTGCTGGCCGAGCTGGCTCCTTTTAAATCCGGCGACGGCTACGTTTCCTACGAAACGCTGAAGGAAGATGAAGTGCGTAAATTAAGCCAGAATTTGGATGCTTTAGCGGAGCCCCTGTCCAATATGGGTACTATTTTAGGAGTGTGACCGCATGAAATCTAAGAATAGCAAGGATGCCCAAGGGGCACCCCTCTTCGATAAAAAACTAAGCCGCCGCGAGATGCTGCGGCTTACCGGCGCCTCCGGGCTCGGACTGCTGCTGGGCGGCGGCAGCGTTGGCGGCATCTTGGCGGCACGTGAAGCTACCGGTCAGGCAGCACCCGCTCCGCTAGTCTCCAATGCAGAGGTCATCCCGTTCTACGGGAGCCGTCAGGCCGGAATTCTGACTCCTGCGCAGAACTTCCTGTGCTTTGCTGCGTTTGATCTGACGACCACCAAGCTGGCTGATGTCCAGAAGCTGTTCCAGTCCTGGACTGAAGCAGCTGCTGCCCTCACCTCCGGGAGCCTGATCGGCAGCGTCAATGACAACCCTAATCTGCCTCCTACCGATACCGGTGAGGCCGATGGGCTTACACCGTCCAAATGTACGCTTACTTTTGGGGTAGGACCTGCTATGTTCGACGGACGTTTCGGACTCGCGGCCAAACGCCCCTCCACGCTCGCCGATCTCCCTCCATTTGCGGGGGACAGCCTGGAACCGCAATGGTGCGGCGGTGATTTGTGCGTCCAGGCCTGCGCTGACGATATGCAGGTGGCATTCCACGCCATACGGAATCTCGCCCGCATTGCCAGAGGGACAGCGGTATTGCGCTGGACACAGGAAGGCTTTCAGCGCACAGGCAATGCCGACCCCAAAGGCGGCACTCCGCGCAATCTGCTTGGCTTCAAGGATGGTACAGGCAACCCTGATGTGACTAACGATTCCGAAATGCGCGAGGTGGTCTGGTGCGGCAGCGAAAGCCCCGCCTGGATGCAGGGCGGTACCTATATGGCTGTACGCCGTGTGCGCCTGCGCATTGAGGTGTGGGACCGTTCCACGTTAAGTGATCAGGAGGCTACCTTCGGCCGCCATCGCCAAACCGGCGCACCCATCGGAGCCACGGACGAATTTGCCAAGCTGAACCTCGATGCGGCGGACCCTGAAGGCAAACCCGTCATCCCGCCGGATTCCCACTCGGCACTTGCCCACGGAGACGGCACGGTCAAAATGCTGCGCCGCTCCTACTCCTTTTCCAGCGGAATGGATCTTACCACCGGGCAGTTAGATGCGGGTCTGCTGTTCATCAGCTTCCAGAAGGATTTGGTGAAGCAGTTCGTGAGCATCCAGAAGCGCCTCTCCAAAAGCGACCGGCTGAACGAATATATGGTGCATACCGGGAGTGCGGTTTTTGCCTGCTTCCCGGGTGTGCGCGAAGGCGGCTATATCGGGGAAACTCTGCTCGGCTGAGCGCAACAAAAACAGATAAACGGAGGTTCGTAGCAGTGAAGGAACGGGTACACACATCTATCGAAGCGCACAAGCCCTATTCCCGGCCTGCCCGGCTCAAATGGAAAGGGATGATTCCGATGCTGGCATCTACACAGGATATGGAAAGAACCGCCCGGGAAGTCCAACCGCGGGAAAACTGCCCAAGTCTGACTGCAACGGAAACCCGCAGGTTGGAAAAACAAGTGAGACGGCGCACGGATAAGCCGGGGAAGATCGGGTTAATACAGGCAGCCGTGTTGCTAGGCTGCCTGTTCCTGCTGCTGCTCGGCCAGCCGGCAGCGGCAGCCCCGGCGGCGGAACCGCCGCTGGACGAGCTGCTGCCGCCGGTCGGCAGCGCGCTCGTCGAAGCCGGCCAGAGCCGCTGGGACGCGGCCGCCGCCGATCTCGACACGTTCGCCGCGCTGTGGCGCAGCGCGAACGCAGAGACGCCGGACCCGGCACTTGCCGGTCCGGCTGCCGCCGTGGACGCCGCACTCAAGGAAGCGGCGGACGCCCTTGAGGCAGGCGGCGGCACGCCCGCCTCAAAGGCACTGTCCACGCTAGCCAGAAGCGTGGATGCCTATGTGAGCGCCGCCTCCGGCACGGGCGGCGCGGATGCGGGCGCCGCCGGCCGCGAGGCGGCGGCGAAGCTGCTGCCCGCTGCCGAGCGCGTGCGCGAGGCGGCGCGCAGCGGGGACTTTGCGGCGGCCGCAGAAGCGTACCGCGCAGTAGTCAACGGCTGGACGCCGGCGGAGCGCGGCATCCGGGCTGATAATCCAGCGGTCTACGGCCTGCTGGAGACGAAAATGAGCCTGATGCGCATCTCGCTGCAGGCCGAGCCGCTGCGCGAAGAAGCAGCGCTCAAGGAAGCGGAGGCGCTCTACACTCTGCTGGCTGACTATAGTGAAGGCAAAGCCGTTGACACCGGCGGAACCTCCGCAGAACCGGCATCCATTGAAGGACTGATCGGCTACCTGAAACAGGCTTCTGCTGCAGCAACCGCCGGCGACAGTGCCGGAGCAGCAGGCATTATGGAGCAGTTCATCGCGGCCTGGCCTTCAGCCGAAGGTAAAGTGCAGATCGCTTCGCCCAAAGTCTATGCCAATATTGAAAATGAGAGTGCAGCGGTCACCGGAGATCTGCTCTCCAATCCGCCCAAGCTGGAGCAGGCGCTGGCGGTTATGGACAACATGCTCTCGGAGCTGGCACCGCTGGCGGGAGAAACAAGCTATACCGCCTGGGATGCGGCATTGATTCTGCTCCGTGAGGGGCTGGAGGCTATTCTTGTGCTCGCCGCCCTCCTCTCCTATCTCAAACGGGACGGTACGCCCAGAACGCAGCGCTGGATCTGGTCCGGTGCCGCAACGGGACTTTTGGTAAGCATCCTGCTGGCGGTGATCTTAAGTCTAACCATCTCTAAAGCGGCTTCCGGGGGTGCACGCGAGCTGATCGAAGGCATTACCGGGCTGGTTGCAGTGATAATGATGCTAACGATCGGACGCTGGCTGCATGGCAAATCCAATACCGCTGCCTGGAACAATTATGTAGGAGTACAGGTTGACGGGGCACTCGCCAAAGGCAATCTATGGTCCTTGTTTCTGGTAGCAGCCCTGGCAATTTTGCGTGAAGGTGCGGAAACGGCCATTTTCTATGTAGGAATGGCTCCCTCCATTACCGTCACGCAGCTGCTGCTTGGTATTGGAGGCGCTCTGGCGGCGCTGATCATTCTCGGATATGCCATCATCGCCTTGAGCGCCAAATTGCCGATTGCCGCTTTCTTCCGCATAGCCACAGTGCTCATCTACTATCTGGTGTTCCGCTTCCTCGGTGAGAGCATACACTCTCTCCAGGTAGCAGGCAGAGTTCCGGCACATGCGGAGGACGGCTTGCCTTCCATCGGCTGGCTCGGTGTATATCCAACCTGGGAAACACTGGTGCCTCAGCTCATCATACTGGCCTTCATTCTCTGGGAGCTTCTGCGCAGCAGAACAGCTGCCGGCAAATCACGGACAGTGGAATAGCGGCTGTATTACTAAAAATGCCTTCCCTTCCTAAGCCCCCATTGTATTTGATACAGTTACACTTAGACAGTTAGATTAGCAGCTGGAAGATGAACTTTTCAGAATCCACTTCTCATATCCCCCTCCATGGAGCGGCAGCTGGCGGACAACAAATCCTCTGCCTGCGCTCCATGGAGGTTTTTTGCTAGTTCTGGCGGACACCAGCGCTGTAGTCGGGCTGAAGGTTCAACAGGCCACTTTACTAAGCAGATAAAGACGGCCCGAGGCTTGAATGCTGTACTCTAAATGGATATGGCATACTAGCAAGTCAAAATCCCTCTTGCAACCTTAGGGGTTTTGCCTTATTCTATTCATGAAAATAATTTTCTTATATTGTGCATTAATAATAAAAATAATTTCACAACGCTAAAGAAAAGAAGGTGGAGCGATGTCTCCTATTCTGTATGCTTTGGAGCATGAGAAATCCAAGCTGTCACAGATGGAGCGTAAGCTGGCGGAACGGATTCTGGCCTCTCCCGGAGAAATAGTCCATATGGGCATCACAGAGCTGGCAGAACAATGCGGTATCAGCCCTGCTACGATTACAAGGTTCTGCAAGGTTCTGCATTTCAAAGGATTCCCGGATTTCAAGGTCAAGCTGGCGGCGGAGATTGCCCACAACGATGGCTCTCCGGAAGGCAGCGGGTCCTCTTATCAGGATGTTGTCGCGGGCAATCCGCTTTCGGTGATTGTGGAAGCGATGCAGGCCAATCATCTGGCTTCCATCCGTGATACCACTTCCCTCCTTGACTTTGATCGGCTGCAGAGCGCTATAGATGTATTATGCCGGGCGCGGCGGGTGGATATGTACGGGATGGCTACCTCTTCGATCGTGGCCCAGGATTTCTATCAGAAGCTGATCCGCATTGGCGTGAACTGTACCGCTTTTGCTGATTCGCATATGCAGATTACGTCCGCTTCTTCGCTTCAGGAAGGTGATGTGGCGTTCGCAGTCTCCTATTCCGGGGAAACCCCGGAAACGATTGATGCCTTAAGCTGTGCCGCCGCGAGCGGGGCGGCTACGATCTCGCTTACCTCTTACGGCAGCAGTTCACTGGCTACTCTTGCCGACATCCCGTTGTTCTCTTCCTCACTTGAGCAAGGGATGCGGCGGGGCGACATGGCTTCACGGATCGCCCAGCTGCATATCATTGATATTTTGTTCACCGGAATGGTCAGCACACGGTTTGGAGATTTCATTCCCAAGCTGGAGCAGTCTTATTTGAATGTCCAACATTACCGTCACAAACGGGGAGGCCAATCTTAATGAATATTTTGAAATTTAAAAGTGATGAAGACTTCGCGGAAACCGGAGCCAATCTGATTGTCAGCCTGCTGCAGAGCAATCCCAAGGCTGTGCTGGGCCTTGCTACCGGAAGCTCGCCGGTTGGCGTCTATGCCAAGCTGGTGGAAATGCATGCCAAAGGCATCGTCAGCTTCGCCAAGGCGTCGTCCTACAATCTGGATGAATACGTTGGATTGCCTGTTGATCATCCGCAGAGCTACCGCAGCTTCATGAATGAGCATCTGTTCAATCACATTGATATTGACCCGGCCAAAACACATGTTCCGAATGGCAACGCGGCTGATCTTGAAGCGGAATGTCTTGCCTACGACAAGCTGCTGGAAGAAGGCGGTCCGGTGGATCTGCAAATTCTGGGAATCGGCAGCAATGGCCATATTGGCTTCAATGAGCCGGATGCCAGCCTTACCAGCGGCACGCATGTCGTTGACCTGCTGCCGGAGACACTGGAAGCCAATGCCCGCTTCTTCGACAGCCGGGAAGATGTTCCCCGGCAGGCGGTTACCATGGGGATTGGCGGTATTCTTAAGGCGCGGCAAATTGTTCTGCTGGTGCGCGGCGAAGAGAAAGCGGAGGCGGTAAAACATGCGCTTGAGGGGCCGATTACGACACAATGTCCGGCTTCCCTGCTACAGAGCCATCCCAATGTCGTTGTACTGCTCGATGAAGGGGCGGCAAAATGGCTGAAATAACAATCACTACAGGTCAACTGCTGTTTGGAAAAGTGCTGACACCGGCAGGGATCATCCAGGAGGGCGTGGTTGCTGTATCGGAGGAGGCCATTCATTATGCCGGGGAAGCCGCTTGGCTGCCGGAAGCTTATGCCGGATGGCCCGCCGGCAGCGACAAAACCGGCGGCAGCCTGTTGATTCCAGGATTTGTTGATGTGCATGTGCATGGCGGAGACGGCTGTGATTTCATGTACGCAGATGCAGAGGCTCTGAAGAAGATCACCCGGTATCATGCTTCACAGGGTACAACCACCATGCTGGCCACCACCATGACAGCGGGCAAAAAGGATATTGACCGGGTGCTTTCAGAGGTTCACAACTTCCGCTGCGCCCCAATGCCCTTTGCCCAGCTGGCAGGCGTTCATCTGGAAGGCCCGTTCATCAGCCCCAAGTGGTCAGGAGCGCAGAACCCCGAGCATATTGTTCCCGCCAATATTGAATGGCTGGAGCAGTGGGAAGCTTTGTATCCGGGATTAATCCGGCAGGTAACCATCGCTCCGGAAGGGGAAGGGGCGCTTAAGGCCATTACCTGGCTCCGGAAGCATGGAGTCACCGCAGCGCTTGGACATACGAACGCTTCCTTTGAAGAGGTTATCGCCGCCGCCGATGCCGGACTGAATCAGGCTGTGCATATGTTCAATGCGATGACCCCGCTCCATCACCGCAAGCCCGGAGCGGCGGGCGCCATTCTGTTCGATGCGCGCATCCGCGCAGAGATTATTGCCGACGGGATTCATGTGCATCCGGCAGCCATCGCTGTGCTCTCCCGGCTCAAGAAAGAAGGCAATCTGCTGCTGATTACAGATGCCATGTCGGCGACCGGCCTCAGTGACGGCGAATATACCATCGGGGATCTTCCTGTTCTGGTCCGTGACGGAGTCGCCAGACTCAAGGAGAATCCGGAAGCCCTCGCGGGCAGTACGCTGACCATGATCCGGGGGTTCCGCTACCTGGTACAGGAGGTCGGCCTGACTCTGGAGGAAGCCTCCAGAGCCGCCAGCCTGACCCCCGCTGAGGCCCTCGGCCTGGAGCGGTCCATCGGAACATTGGAAGCCGGAAAACGCGGCGATATCCTGCTGCTGGACAATGAGCTGAACCTGCATGGAGTCTGGATTAAGGGACATAAAATGGCTGATCCTCAACTGCCCTGATTCATCAAGACAGCCCCGCGCCCGGTGTTAGATGCCGGAGGGGGCTGTTTTTCTGATATTTGTATTTATAGTCCGGAATAATCTGTCCCTTAAATAAGAATACTTAACAGAAGCTCAGCAATTGGCAATCATAGTATCCTTCCTGGAACAGACCTTTGGATGAAAATCAATATCCGCTGCGGGTCGGGAAGATACGTTCCACCATTGTGCCAAATTCTTTCGCAAAGCCTTTTAACGGATGGCCTGCACGGAATTCCTGGGCGTAAAAGTTAGCCCGGTCCACGAAATCCGGATTGGCGGATACATAGACATTATTAATGTTTTTATCGTACTTTCTGACCTCGGCGGCAATTTTGTCCTTCATGTCCCGGGTGACGGTATCATTGGCAAGCATATTCATGCCGTTATTCATACCATTAGTGCCGTTCATTCCATTCGTACCATTCGTGCTGTACGGGGTGATTGTGCGTGTTCCTGCCGCCGTTCCCATACCTCTATCGATATCCCGCTTCATGACCCGGCCGTCAGTCATGTTGGTTCCCGACATGATTCCGTTGCCTCCATTCCCTGTAAAAGCCCCCGGATTGGTCATGCCGGTTCCACCTACAGTCCCTCTGCCGGTGGACAGGCTTCCCGGAATACCCGTCATCGAACCGCCTACGCCTGTCATTCCAAGCACGCCGTTTCTAGAACCCCGCGTGTCGTCCATGCCTGTGATTCCTGTAGTGGTACGTCCCAAAGTTCTTCCGCTGCCGGCTGGGCCACCCGTTCCGTTGTAGCTGTTAATTCGCGTGGTATTTCCATTTCTTTGGGCATGAACCCCGCCTGATGCCTCATCCAAAACTACGGCAACATATGCACTTTTACCTGCCACAACCACATTCGCCGAGCGAACCTCCGGCATAGCTGCAATCCGGCTGGCCAGCTCCTCGCTGACTTCCATTTTATCGAAGGCATTGTTCCGCACTCCCTGTGTGGAGTTAACCCCCAGCCGTCCGTTTTGGTTCCCGCGCACACTGTTGGAATGAACATTATTATCGCTTGCCGTATTATTGGTGCCGCAGCCTGTAATGCTTACCATGCCCAATAGGAGCGCAGCCGAAACCGACATGCTGATCTTCGATCGCAACATGAATTCATCCTCCATCTCTGAAATTATTAGTTGTTGCAGCTTAACATGCATTAGGATGGCCTCCATCCGGCCAGGCTATCCTGAAAGGATTTGGCATGTTGCCCTTTCATCGTCACGTGTAAGGGAAGTCCGGCGTATCTTATAAACAGCAGGCCCTGCTTCGGCAAAGGGCGCCAGTGGTTCTCCGCAAGGTAAAGTCAGGAGGGATGACCTTGAAGGTTTTGTTTACATTTTATGTGCCCAGCGGCGGAGTCGAGACATTGAACAAGCTGCGGTGCGAAAGTCTGCAGCGCAATGGCATCGAGTGTCATGTGCTGTATTTGATGTCGGGGTCAATCAGTCAGAGCCCGGCAAGCTTTCCTGTATTTATCGCCCCTACGGATGAAGATATCAAAGCGGTGCTGGACACCCATAACTATGATGCCATTATTGTAACCTCGGATTATCTGCTGCTGGAGCGCCTGCGCCGTCTGGGATACAGCCGAATCCTGATCTACGAATCCCAAGGCCTGGGAACACGCACGGATGCGAGGCTTCTGATCACGGAGGCAGTACCCTTTTTACGTTCATACTGTAATGCTGTATTGATACCGCCCACAGATCACCTGCTGGAGCTGTTCATTTCGATCTGCCCGTGGCTGCAGCGGTATGTCATTCCCAATATTGTGGATGTCCAGTCCTTCCGTCATATTCCCGGTGAAGCACCGTGTGATCCGGTTATCGCCTGGGTGGGGCGCCTGGAGACGAATAAGAATTGGAGCGAATACCTGAAAATTGCCCATATCATCCGCCGCAGCAAGCCAGGTCTGCATCTATGGATGTTTCATGATCCGAATCTTGCCACTGACGAACAGAAGCAGCTGTTTCATGAAGAGCTCCATGCCCTCGAATTGCATGACCGGCTGAATGTATTCACCAATATTCCCAATCATGTCATGCCGGTGTATTACTCCTCCATAGCCGCTTCAGGCGGATTCCTGCTATCTTCCTCAATTACCGAGGGCTTTGGGTATGCGGTAGCCGAGGCTGTCTGCTGTACCTGCCCGGTGCTGAGCACGGATTCCGACGGGGTGCGTTCTTTCATCATCCATAATGTGACCGGAAAATTTTATCCGCTGGGCAATGTAGAAGCCGCCGTCAATGAAGGGCTGGAGCTTATGGATAATTTGCCGCTTCGAAACTTCATCCGCGAGCAGGGGCGTCTCCATATGGTCTCCAGATTCGGTTCCGAGAAATACGCCCAATCCTTTCGGGAAATGATGAACTCCTTCGCCATTTTTTAAACACAAAAGAACCCTCAATCCCACACGGTCACGTGGATTGAAGGTTCTTTGGGCTGGGTGGAACGCTGCTTCAACCCTGCTTGGATACAATATCATACATCTCTTCCTGAAAAATATTAAAACTCTTCTCCCAGGTAAAACGCAGTGAGCTGGCTGCCCCATTAATAGCCAGACGTTCACGCTGCTCCTTATTCCGGATGAGCGTTAGCACATCTTCGGCCAGCCGGTTTTCATACCGGTACGACATCAGGCAATTGACGCCATTGACACAATATTCGAGGTTGCCCCCGGAATAGACCGTAACGAGTGCCGCCCCGCAGCGCATCGCCTCAAGACCAGGGAGTGAACCACTGTCATAGGTGCTGGAGCTGACAAAAATATCACTTTCATTATAGTGGTAACAAAGCTCTTCATCACTCAAAGGGGTCCGCAGGCGGTAATGCCCGTCTTCAAAAAGGGACTGCAGCCATGACGACTCCTCATATTCACGCGGTGGAGTGATTAGACAGATTTCGACCTCCGGTTGCTGCTCTTTAATCCTATCCAGCTGCTGCAGCAGATACTCCTGTTCCCGATGCCCCGAAAAACCGCCCTCCGGCTTGCGGACAATGGCAGACACTATAAGCTTTCTGTTTGCTTCGCGGATATGCATATTATAAAAGTCAGAGCTGAGGCCAACCGGCACAATTCTGCCTTTGATTCCATGATTAATGCGGACGATCCCCTGCTGCCAGCGGGAAAGCACCAGCAAATTCGGTGCAAGATGATAGGAAGCAAACGACAGATTGTTATCTGGCAGGAACGTGGGCTCATAGCAGAGTGCGAGCCTGATGTGTATCCCCTTGCCTTGTTCGCTGGCCCGCTGCGATACAGGGACAGTCGTGAAGTAGTTGGAGACAATGACATCGCCCGCCGGGAAATCATCCTCCGAAATCCGGGTATCGCCGGCAAAAATAACCGGACATTGCATCGGGTATTCCACAATGCCATGGGAGGGCATCAGAACGGTCACTTCATGCCCTGCATCCGCAAGGCGGTTGGCCAGCTCGGCCAGCATCCTCTGCGCCCCCCCTCTGGTCAGCGTCAAAATGGGGAAGGTTATTCTCATCTTCCTCTCTCCTTTCGGAGCAGCCGTACAAGCGACTTGTGATGCAGTTCCTGTACTTGCTTAATCTCCCGCTTCTGCGCCTCACTATGGATAATAGAGCCCATTTCCTGATGCACCCGGTAATCCAGCAGCGGCTCTTCAATATAGGACCAGTCATAATAAGCCAAAATACGCAGCCATAGATCATAGTCCTGGGTATACAGCAATTTCTCATTAAATAGTCCGACCTTCTTGAAAACGTTCATATCCAGCATGACCGTGCTCCCATTTACCGGACAGCCCGTCATCAGGGTCTCGATCAGCTCAGCTTTGCCGTGAAACGGCATGCTGATTTTTCCGGAGAAACGCTCTCCCAGCTCATTGATATAGTAATAAGCCGTATGATTAAAGGAGGTCTGTGTAGCATGCATAACTGCGATTTGCCGGCCGATTTTATCGGGATGGAAACAGTCATCGGCGCTTAACCAGGCGAAATAGGCCCCGCTGGCCGAAGAAATTCCCAGGTTAAGGGCTGAAGCAGTGCCGCCGTTTGTTTTGCGGAGCACTTTGATACGCCCGCCGTAAGGCGCGAGCTTCTCCGTGTGAAGGGTCGACCCGTCGTCCACAACAATAATCTCTATATCCGGGTAGCTCTGCGCAAGCACGCTTTCGATGGCAAGATGCACGTATGAACAATTGTAAAAAGGGATAATCACCGAAACCCTGGTTCCATAGTTCATGCGCTCACCTCCTTCCCGGATGGATTAGTATAAGGTTTTGCAGGCCAGCAAGGCGTCCAGTGGCGCATGGTTCGGTCCGAACGCTTCCCGAAAGGAAGGATTCTCCGCGTGATGATAGCCTTTTAACACAGTTACAGCATATCCCAGCCCCAAAAAATCTTCCGGTTCCCAGCCGCTCCGGTGTTTTTGATAGTACTCTCCATGCAGATGGTAATGATCCGTTCCTTCTTGGGGAAAAAAACCGCGTGGAGTAAAAACAACCACGCGGCCCGCCGCGATAACCTCCGCTTTCCGCAAAAGCTCCTTGCCCTCGCTCATGGTGAAATGCTCCAAAGAGTCAATCAGCGTCACTGCCGAGAAGGTGCCCGGCAGAAACAGCTTATCGATATGACCCGCATCGGCATGCACCGGAATGATATGGGGCGCTGTATACTTGCGGTGCAGCAGATAGGGCCTGTGAATATCCAGGCCAATTACAACCGATGCCTCATAGCGTTCAAGCAACGTACCGGTTCCGCTGCCCACATCGAGTATCGTTTCTGCGAATTTCAGCTGCTCGAGCAGAACCGGAAGGAAGTCCTTTACTTTAATTTCCCGGTACATAGATTCTAGCCTCCCACCACTACCAGATTAGTGCTCAGCCGCCCATGGAGGCAATTAAACTGCGGAGCATGGGGTTGTAACGGGCATTGGTCGCTGCAGCCTCAGCCATAATGGCATCATAATGCTTGAGTGTCCCCATTCCGTCATGCCGCCGGTAGGCAGTCAGGGACTGATTCAGCATCACAGGCGGATATCCGTTCAGAATCGCCCGGAACCACAGGTCATAATCATGGGTATAGGGCAACGACTCATCGAACAGCCCAATAGCGCCGAACAGCTCCCGCTTGAACATTACGGTACAGCCATTAATCGGATTGCCCTGCAGGAAACAGCGCAAATAGTCAAGATGACTTGGAAATACCGCTGCCGCATTGAGCTCAATCAGCTGTGTGCTTTCATTAATATAATTGAAGTTGGTGTAAGTGATCAGCAGGCGGTTCTGATCCATGAACAGCACTTGATTGTTAATCTTGTCACGGTAAAACATATCATCCGAGCTGAGCCAGACAATATAGTCTCCTGATGCATGACGGATCCCGTGATTCAGTGCGGAGGCAGTCCCTCCATTCGCCTTGCCCAGGTAGTGGATATTGGGAAGATATGGTGTAATCCGGTCTGTGTGCATGGTGGAGCCGTCGTCGACAACGATGATCTCATGAGGCTGCCAGGATTGGTTCAAGGCACTTTGCAGTGCCTGCTCGATATAAGGGCAATTGTAAAAAGGAATCACCACGGATACCCTCGGTTTCATGAAGCACCTCCTTCTCTGCTCGCCCGGTAATAGTCCACAATATCCGCAAGTGAACGGGACAGCTCAATCAGCGGGCTCCAGCCGAGCCTGGCGGCATTGTCCTCGGGGGATGCGGATAATTCTTCTTGATTAACTAATGCGCTGGACAACACAGCCGGAACGGCAGCTGCGGATGGAGCAGGCTCCTGTTCGTCACCCGCGTCAACCGGACCCCAATCCATCGCCACCGGAGCAGCCGCATGTGCCAGCAATTGCCCGGCAACCGCGCCAAGTCCCCGCTGGGTGCCGGAATCAATGCGGTAGATCTTCCCCGGCTCGCCACTGCGCAGAATATAGTCATAGGCTCTGACCGCATCCCTCACATCAAGAAAGTCCCTGAGGGCAAACCGTGAGGAAAGCCTAAACGGCGGAAGCGTTTCAGAAGTGCCTGCAGCGGCCTCACTGCGTACAATATGCTGCGCCAGCAAAGAGCAGAATCCTGTAGAAGGGCCGGGCCCGATCAGATTGCAGGGTTCCGCAAGCAGCACCGGCTGTTTGAACAGTGTGCACCAGGCCAGAGATACCAGCTCCTCCAGGGTTTTGCTCAGACTGTATGGATGAGGCGGTCCCCCCGCTAAGCCCGGCTTGAACTTAAGCCGGGAGCCGGCCACCAGAATGCGGCGGGCCGGCCGGGTGCGCAATCCCTCAAGCAAATAGAGCGTAGACATGACGTTCGTTTCCATATAGAGCAGCGGGTCCTGCCAGGATTCCGGGACTGAGTTTTTGCCGGCGAGGTGCAGTACTTCTTCCGGCTCTACCTCCTCAATCATCGAATTTACCGCCCGGCGGTCGCTCAAATCACAGATCTGCCGCTTCACACCTGCGGGAAAAATGCCGGAAGCTGCTGCAGCACTCCGAATCACAGCGGTCACTTCCGCTCCTGCTGCATGAAAGTAAGCTACGGCATGCCTTCCGGTAAAGCCGGAAGCTCCGGTAATCAGAATTCTCCGCGCCCTCATGTCGACATCGCCGGCTGTTTCATCCAGGCCGCCAGTTCTGCCAGCATCACTGGGTACGGCGGCAGCTGCACCTGCACATCCGCTCTCGTGCTGACCAATGTGCGGTCCTGAATATGCGCAGACTCGGGAATAATTTCAACATCCTCTTTGTTGAAGGCTTCCTGCATGTGCCGGAGCAGCTCATATTTGCTGACCGGCTGCGGATGGGCCAGATGAATCAGCCCGGAGATCTCCGGTTCCAGCAGGGCATCTACAGCTTTGGCCAGCTCCAGTGTAGTGACCCCGTTCCACATCACCCGCCGGTATCCGGACACCGGCCCCCGCTGGGCCAGGAACCATTCCATCAGCCCGATGCCCGAAGAGCGGATTTCCGGGCCAATGATTGAGGTTCGGATCGTCAGGTGCCCGGGCTCCCGCACTTCTCCAAGACTTTTGGTGATTGCATACACGGATGTGCCGTCAGGCGTATCGTCTTCTGTATAACCGCCGCGTGTTCCTTCGAACACGCAGTCGGTACTGATATGGATGAGCCGGGCATGAACACCGTCCGCCGCGCGGCGGAGACGGTGAGGCAGGAACCCGTTCACATGGTAGGCACCGATCCGGTCCCGTTCGGCAAATTGATTCAGCACGCCCAGCGCATTGATGATGCAATGGGGAGAGACAATTTCGACCAGCTTTTCAACTCCGGCAATATCATCAGCATCTATATACAGCCCGCCAAGATCACTCTTATCCCGGGTTGTATGGAAGACGTGATGCTTGCCTTGACGGCGGAAATAATCCGCCAGCATATGACCCGCCATACCGTTTCCACCGAGGATAAGCAGCTTCACTCTAGGAACCCTCCCCGGATCAGGATGTCCTTGATCTCCTCCTGGTCCATCAGGTTGTTCTCGGAGCTGAAGCTGTTGAAGGAAACATGCGGATATCTGCTGTAATGGGCTTTGAGTTCAGGCATATCCAATGTGGGCAGAATGACCAGATACTGCTCATCGTAGACAACCGTCGTCTGGCTTTCGAAATCACTCATCAGAATCTCATGAATTTTTTCGCCAGGGCGGATACCCGCTTCAATCATGCTCACATCCCGTCTGCCGGAAGCTTCAATCAGTACTTCAGCGAGATCCACGATCCGGCAGGTTGGCATGGTCATTACAAAGATTTCACCACCGAGACTGACTTCGGAGGCTTTGAACAGCAGGGTGATGGCATCGCGCAGGGTGAAGAAGAAGCGGGTCATTTTCATATCCGTAATCCGCACCTGTCCCTTGTCCTTAATCTGCTTCATGAACAGATGAACCACACTGCCGTTAGTTCCCAGCACATTGCCGCCGCGCACTGTCACGAACCGGGTTTGCGAGCCCAGCAGGTTGGCGTAGACGAACAGCTTTTCTCCGATCGCTTTGGTCATTCCATAGAAATTAGAGGGATTGGCAGCTTTGTCGGTAGAGATGTAAATCGCTTTTTCCACATTGCTGGCAATGGCTGCCTCAATGACGTTCTGGGTTCCGACCACGTTGGTCTTGAGCGCTTCATACGGCTGGTCTTCGCAGACGGGAACATGCTTGAGGGCCGCCAGATGAAAGACATAATCGATGCCCCGGCAAGCCGCCACCAAAGCGTCCTTGTCACGGATATCGCCGATGATGAAGCTGAGGCGGGAATCCTCATATTCGCGGCTCATGGCCACTTGAGCAGACTCGCTGCGTGAGAATATGACAATCTCTTTCGGGTTCTGCGGCAAAAGCTGCCGGATGAGTTCATGCCCCCAGGAACCGGTTCCGCCTGTAACCAAAATCCTTTTATTATTGAACATGCAGGTTCCCTCCAAGCAAAAATTTGACTACCTTAACAGAGACATCCGGAGTCATATAGCCTTCCGGCGCCTCCCATTCGGGACTCATTGACGTCATCAGACGGGTACAGCGCAATATGCTCTCCTGCTCCACCCCTGAAACTACGTTGCTTCCACAGTCCACCGTTTCCGGACGTTCTGTGGTCCGGCGGATGGTTACTGTCGGCACCCCCATCAGGCAGCATTCCTCCTGAACGGTTCCGCTGTCAGTGATCGCGCACAGGGCATACTGCTCCAAATGGACAAAATCAAAAAATCCAAAAGGCTCATGAAACTCCACCAGCGGGTTCATCTCAAGCTTGAATTGCTCCGCCAGCTTGGAACGCGTACGGGGATGGATGCTGCAGATCAGGCGGAGGCCAAAATGCTCTGCCACCAGGTTCAGTCCGGACATAATCTGCAGCAGCGAACCGGGATCATCCACATTTTCGGCCCGGTGGGCTGTAACCAGAAAGTACTGTCCTGCCAGAAGGTTCAGCCGGTCCAGAATATCGCTGGCTCCGATCTGCCGGTTATAATGCTTGATTACTTCATGAATCGGATTTCCGGTTAAAACAATGCGCTGGCTAGGGAATCCTTCGCTGAGCAGATGCCGCTTGCTCTGCTGGGTATAGGGCATATTTATGGTGGAAACAGCGTCTATGACACGGCGGTTTTTCTCCTCCGGCACTTTCAAATCGTAGCAGCGGTTTCCCGCTTCCATATGCACCACAGGTATGCCCATCCGCTCGGCAAGGATTGCGCACAGCGCGCTGTTCGTATCTCCCAGAAGCAGAATCCGGTCCGGCCGCTCTTTGAGCAGAATGCTCTCCAGACTCCCGAACATGGCGGCAAGCTGCCCGCCAAGCCCGGCCTGCTTATCCTGAAGCACATAATCCGGTGCCCTCAACCCCAGCTCGGCAAAGAAAATCCCGCTGAGGCTGGCGGTGAAGTTCTGTCCCGTATGCACCAGCACATGCTGCTCCGCATGCTCATCGAGCAGCGGAATAATGACACTTAGGCGGATGATCTCGGGCCGTGTGCCCAAAATCGTCATGATCTTCATGGGTTCACTCCCCTTTGGGTGTTGGCCTGCCGCAGGATTGTGCAGCGGGCTGGTGTTAAGCCACGGCGCGCCCGGGTTAGCCCGTCATTGGATGCGACTGGCATGCCGGTGGCCCGATTGAGCGGCATTTGCCGGTGTTAGCACGAAGACTGGTGCGTTGATCGGCGGATTAACGGCATTTGCCGGTGTTAGGTGCGATGACTGGTGCGTTGGCGGCGGAATTTAACAGCTTTTGCCGGTGTTAGGTGCGATGACTGGTGCGTTGGTGCGGATTTAACGGCATTTTGCCGGTGTTGGGTGCGATGGCTGGTGCGTTGGCGGCGGATTTAACGGCATTTTTGCCGGTGTTGGGTGCGATGACTGGTGCGTTGGCGGCGAATTTAACGGCATTTTTGCTTGTGTTAGGTGCGATGACTGGTGCGTACGCGGCGGATTTAACGGCATTTTTGCCGGTAATTCCATTACGTGTGGTAAAAAGTGAAGTTATTTCTCCCTGAAATAATCAATCGTGAGATTTAGGTGGAAAAAGTAAACTTAATTCGGCCGTATTTGTCCATTAGGAGTAAAATGAGCCAAAATAGCAATACTTTTTCCACTTAGTTTGCGTAACATCATGGTTTTCGGCAAATTAGTGGTACTTTTTCCACTTCACTCAGCCAAGGAGCACCGAGAAGATACGTACGTTCCTTACGCAAACTCCGAGCCTGATCCTTCGCACAGGTAGGCGGAATCAACAGCCTTCAGTCGGTGCTGGTGCGTCTGCGCGCGGGGCGGGCAGCTGCGCATTCGCCGCCGCGCAGCACTCGCAGGGCACGCCTTCCCCGGCGGCGTGCAGGCCTAGGCCGCTTTGCGCCGCCGCTTCGCCTGGCGGCGGGCATGGCCCGTGCGGCGGTGCTTGCCGCCGCTGCTCCTCCGGCGCGCGCTCCGTGCGGCGCGCCGCTTACGGCCGGGGCGCGGACGGCTGCGCGCCCGGGATGTGGCGCGGCGGAGCTTGCCGCGCCGGAGCCTGCCGCGCCGCAGCCGTGCTGCGCGGCTTGCCGGGCTTTGCCGCGCCGGCTCCGGCTGCGGCGGCGGGACAGGCTCGCTGCTGTCCGAAGCTTCGGCAGCAGCGGGGAGCTCCGGTGCGCCGGCAGGCTCCGGCAGCGCGGGGCAATAGCGGAGATTCCATCTCTCCGCAAGGCCTTGCAGCCGTACGCGGTAGGCCGCCGGTCCATAGACGGCGTCGACGCGCTCCCGCGCCAGGCTGCCGACGACGGCTGCCAGCCCCGGCACCGCCAGCATGCTGTTCACCCGCTGTGCGAGCTGGTCGATGTCTCCCACAGGGGCGAGCAGTTCGCCGCATCCGGCAGCATGGAGAATTTCGTATAAGCCGCCGGATGCATAAGCCACTACCGGCTTGCCAAAGGCCAGGCCTTCCAGCGCAGTCATGCCGAAACCCTCGCGGATCAGGCTGGGAACCACCAGCATATCCATGGCGCAATAGACTTCCGGAAGACTTTCTTCATAGCCTAAGAATTTGAAATGTGAGGTCAGGCCTTCCAGCTTTACCTTGCGGACGCAGCGCTCATAGTAGCTTTTATCCCCCGGTGTCCCGACGACCATGAATTTTGCCTCAGGATGATGCTTCGATACAAGAACAGCCATTTTTACGAAATGCTCCAGACCCTTTTCTTTATTAATAAATGAAGAAATATAACCGATAAGCGGCTCTTTGGGGGCAACCCGTAATTCACGGCGGCGTTCGCTCCGCAGCTTGCTCCAGGCTTCGAACATCATCTCCGAATCATTCCACGACGGGGGAAGCTGCGTTACCTTCTCCTCGCGGATATCCTCGGGAAAGCAAGACGCTGCCGTATGGGAAATGGCCAGAATCTCATCGCTGTTCTTGTGGATCAATTCCGTGCTGATTGATGTGAAATCGTTGTCTGTGATGGTCTCCGAGATCTTCCACACCACGGGGATGCCCAGTGATTTCGCCGCCATCGCCGGCAAAGCATGAACACAGGTGCTGGAGATAATAAACGCCGGGCGCAGTGCGCCGAGCCACTCTACCAGCTCGCAATACTCACGTTTCTCCTGGAATTTGCGGATATCCGGCTCCAGCCCGGCATAGGGTGTGTACATCCCGTAGACCAGAGGAATGGTCAGCAGCTGTACATTCAATCCATTTTTACGCGCCTGCCGGGTCAGCTTGCCTTCCTGGGGTGCCACGAGAATGCAGTTGAAGTAGGGGGACAGCTCCCGGCTGAAGAACAGCAGCAGCTTCTCCGCTCCTGTAATGCTGCGTGTATTGGATACATGGGAAAAGAGCACGATTGTCGCTTTGTCGGCCATGGTGTGTCGGCGCTCCTTGACAGGGCTGTGGAGCAGCCATTCACCTCCCTAAAAGTTTTACGGAGCATTGCAACTTGAATTAACTTCGCAGTAAAACTCGCTTCGGAAGCATACGCTTAGTTTTACGGAGCATTGCAACTTGAATTAACTTCGCAGTAAAAACTTGCTTCGGAAGCATCCGCTTAGTTTTACGGAGCTAATTTTACCGTTCATGTCTTGCTGTAAAACTTGCACTGCTTGTGTTGGACTGTTGGGCACCGCGGCGGCCAAAGCAGGTATTCTGCCGCCAAACGCCATTGCCCGGTACTCCAGTAGTATATTGAGAGGGAACAGATGCCGGCACGACACCTGTCCCCCGGATATACGCACATTTCCCATGCGCTCCGTACTGCCTAGCCATAAATTAAAGTCAACAGCTTATGCAGGCGTCTGGTATACGTGTGGTCCTTAAGCGTACGCTCAAAAGCGCGCAGAGCCATCGCGCGGCGTTCCTCTTCATGTGTCAGGTAATAGCGGATTTTATCCATCATTTCGCGCGGGCTGGCGAACGTATCGATCTCTTCACCTATGGTATAAAAGGAGCCCATGTCATCTCTTGCGTCACACAGCTGCAGGGTTCCGCTGGCCGCAATTTCAAAGGTGCGCGGATTCGGTGAAACGGCAGGAATCAATAAAGTGTTGTTATTCGCTGCCTCGTCGATGTGGGAGCGGTGGAGATTAATGACGATTTTGGAGCCGCTATAGGTGACTGCTGTCTCCTGCGGCGTCATCCATTTGCCGATCTCTATGCGCTCCCCATAGAGCGGCGCCTCCGGCAGCCGATCCCACCAAATGCCGTTGATGACTGTGTTATAGCTCATCAGCTCCGGCATAATTTCACGGAAGAAGTGAACTCTGTTCCAATACGCCGAACCAATAAAGCTGATATCCCGGCTGACCGGTGAACGTCCGGTTGTCGGGCGGTAATGCTCCCTGTGGGCAGCAAAGGGCAGATAATGCACCTCCGGGCATCCCAAGCCGCGGTAGAATTCCACACAATTCTTTTCCAGCGTGAACACATAATCGTAGTGGGCTACAATTTTTACTGTGAAGTCCGTATAGTAAGGATCATCTGTAAGCCAAATGGCTGTCTTGATGCCTTTGCCGCGCAGGACGGCCACTTGGTCAAGCGGCAGATCCATTCCATCCAAAACCAGCACAAGATCAGGGCGCTGCGCATCCGCAAGCTCCACCAGATTCTGCCGCACATCGGTAATCGTGACCTGAGTGGTCAATTTTTGCAGCGCATAGAGGACCGCATCATCGAGCGGCGAGTACGGATAACCTTTACCTGATGCCACGTACATCACATGAATATTGCGAACCGGAAGCGGCTCCTCCGGGCGGCCATCCAGGATGGTGAGTCTTCCCCGCAGGTAGCCTTCATCGTATCCTATCTTGAAGCCGGACAGGCGGCCCCGGAGCTTCTCTTCTTCCGCCGGTGTTCGCGGCAGCGGCGGTGCAGGCATGATAAAATTATTATTCATAGATTATTCGCTCCTTTAATCCGTATTTGGATATCATACTTGTGCTGTCAGAACATTCAGCAAGTGAGGCAGCCGGGAAGTAAAGGTATGATGGCGCAGGGTCGTCCGCAGTCCCTGAAGTGCGATCTGCTGGCGTTCCTTCTCATGCTTCAGATAGTAGTCGATTTTGTACTTCAGCTCGTCGGGGTTTTCAAAGGTATCCAAATCCCTGCCCGGACGGTAATAATTGCCCAGATCCTCGCGGACATCGGTCAGCTGCATGGTCCCGCAGGCACTGATTTCATAGGTTCGCGGATTAATGGAACGGGAGGGAAGCTGGAAAGAGTTCCGGTTGTCCTGCCCGCCCTCCCACGGACGGTGAATATTAATGACCAGCTTGGCACCGCTGTAATAATTTGCGGTCTCCTCGGGAGGAATGAAGCCGTCTTTGATAAAAGGTGACAGCTCCTCATAGGCGGACAGCCGTTCCCAGAACCCTCCGGCGATCAGCACCTTCTTGCCTTGGAGAAACGGAGCCAGCCCGTCAAACAGCACTGTCCGGTTGCGGAAGGCATTGCCGATAAAAACAACATCATATTGATACTGCGGACCGGTGCGGCGCGGGTAGAACATCTGCGGATTCACACAGAGCGGAAGGTAATGTACAGAACTCACTCCGAGGTCATGGTAGAACTCCACACAAGCCAATTCATGTGTAAAGACATGATCATAATGCCGGCAAATCACCGATGTATCCTCCGTAAAATAAGGATCATCCACGAACCAGATAGCTGTAGGGATTCCCAGTTTCCGAATTTCCGTGATCTGATCCAGATGATTCTCGGGGAACACATGCAGTCCATTCATGACCAGCACAGCTCCCGGCGACTCGCGGGCGGCTACCTCCAGCATGGTCTCCGGTGAGCTGATGACCAGTTCGCTGACAAGCTGCCCCAGCGCTTCCGTTATTCCCGTATCAATCGCTTGAAATCCCTGCGGCACATACATCAGCTTGAGCGGCCGGCATGCCCCCACCTCCGGAAGATTCAGGCGTTTCACGGCTTCACACAGGCCGAGGCGGTAGCCTTCCTGATAACCGTCGCGGTAATCCCGTGGATGCACTTTTCTCTTTTCTGATTTCACGGCTTTCACCCTGCCCCGTTATATTCTCAAGACAGTATAACTATATGCGGAGTCAGCATCCGCCTCATGGACATCTGTCTGTATCCCGCTGAAATTGGCATATGCCCCCTGTCTATTGCCCAAGTTGCCCGAACCTTTGCAGATTGGTTCCACTCGGGCTACAATTATGGAAGCAAATGAGAGTCTATTAAAGAGATTGGGAGAGTGGGACAATGTATGCAATGGATAACGCCATGCTCTACATCCGCCATGCGGAGCTGACGCGTGAACGGGTCCCTTCTTTTCAGGCCTATCCGTTTGATTTGCCGGTGATCCGCAGCTTTAACCGGCTGGCTTTTCAGAAGCGGGTTACGTTTCTTGCGGGTGAGAACGGGACGGGGAAATCAACACTGCTGGAAGGTATTGCTGCAGCCTGGGGCTTTAACCCCGAAGGCGGAACGCTGAACTTCTCATTCAACACCCGCTCCTCACATTCCAGCCTGCATAAGTATCTGCGGCTTGCCAAAGGGGTGAGACGCCCAAGGGACGGCTTCTTTCTGCGTGCGGAGAGCTACTATAATGTGGCATCCTATATTGACCAGTTGGATGAAGAGCCTGTAGAGCCGGGAGAACCGGTAAAGAGCCCTTTGATCAAAAATTCCTACGGGGGCAAGTCACTGCATGAGCAGTCTCACGGCGAATCGTTTTTTTCCGCCTTTGTCCACCGCTTTGGCGGACAAGGCCTCTATATACTCGACGAGCCGGAAGCAGCCCTCTCCCCGCTGCGGCAGATGTCGCTGCTGGTGCGCATGCACGAGCTGGCAGAGCAGCAATCACAGTTCATCATCGCCACTCACTCGCCGATTCTGATGTCCTACCCCGGGGCAGATATATACCTGCTGGAGGGCGAGGGTATCCGGCCTGTCACTTTGGAGGAAACGGAGCACTACACCGTAACCAAAGCATTCATGAACGACCGTGCGGGAATGCTGCGCGAGCTGTTGGGAGACGGCGGAAAAGGATAACGGAACAACTCCCCCCAACTGCCTGAAAAGTGGTACAGAATTTAGCATTTCATGCGCTGCTGCGGCTCAGGCGGCGGATTGCTGCACGAAATGCTGCTTTTCTTGCACTGCTGCCGCTCCAGACGCCAGCTTGTTGTTTTTCGTGCAGCATTTCTCATACCTACGTCTTTTCCGGAAGCCAGATTATTGTAGAACGTACCGCATTTCATCCCCCACATCCCTCAACTTTTTCAGGTGTCAGCCCGCTCTCGCTCAGTACACAAAAAGACACCTGCACAGGTTGTTCCCTTCCCTGTACAAGTGTCTTTTGACATTTCCGAAATAATACTCTAGTGACCTCTCCTGGAGAACTCCCCGTCATCATCAGCCTGACAATCAATATACTCGTTGATCAGCACGTCCAGCTTCACCGATTGGCTGAGCACCCTGGGATGCTGGATGCCTAGCTCCAAGGCCAACGCATGCAGTTCTTTTCTGGCTTGCTCAATTCGTGCCTGATACTGTTTATCTCCCATAACGGCCGCTTTTCCCGGCAACGGATTGTACCAGCCGCACAAGCTTGTGGACTACCCAGCCGAATATCACCACAGCCATCATATCGAAGCTGACGTTGAACAGAAACAAGTGCTTCCCGATGTCTGCCCTGCCATCCCCCATAATCGGTACCAGGAAAGAAAATAGTCCAATCAGGCCCAGCAGCATCAGCAGCTCGCCTGCAATCCGTCCACGCAGATCCCGGCTGCGGAAATACTCGAACAGAACTCCGGCATAATAGAGAAGATAGAAAACAGCTAGAAAGCCAAGCGAATGCGGCAGCACTTCTCTTTTGAACTGGCTCCAGGTGCTGTACGTATAGGATAATGCCTGTTCCGGCCGGCCTTCAGACTTCTCATAGTTTCCCAAGTAATAGGGACGCAGGTCCATGCTGTTCTGTGCAGCATATTTCATGCCCTCTGCCAGCCGCGAGGGATGTTTGATATAGAAGAAGAGCACATCCTTATGGGACACCCGGTTATAGAAATCCGCCTGAAGCGACGGATCATCCTGCTTGATCGCCGTACCCGACTGGAAATAGTTCGTGCCTGCCAGCACTTCCAGCTTCTCCGGCAAACCCAGCTCGCGCAAGTCCCCCCTCACATCCGGCGACCCGTTCAAAATTCCGAAGAACACCGTCTGATACAGGTTGATATGCTTCAGCTCTTTGGGTGCAGCCACATACATAATCACCGAGACAAGACATACCGCGACCGCGAACCGCATGGCCAGCTTGCGCCAGCTCCCCGTTCCGTTCAGCGTCATCAGCCGCAGGAAGATCAGAGAAAAGGCAATGCCCACCGGGGCATTCTGGATTTTGGAGCAGACCAGAAACAATACAGCGATAAAAAACAGGGTCAGCCCTTTGGTTGTCGGCCGCTCCTGTCCTGCCAGCCTGAGTCCCAGTGCAAAAGTAAGCAGCATGGACACCATCGATACCGGCTCGCCAAACAGTGAATTGAAGTAGGCCAGATACCCGATGTCGTAAAACACGATAAGCATTCCAGCACCGAGCAGCAGTCCCGTAATATAGGAGCAGCTGCCGCCCAGCTTGACGATCATCCAGGTCGCCGCGAGCAGCAATAGCGCATACACTGCCGCCAGCAGGCGGATATCAAAATAACTGCCGTGCACCAGCCCGGCCAGCAGTCTCGGCACCAGCACCAGCAGAATTTGCGAGGACGGATAGAAGCCCTGGAACAAATTTTCATAGGCAAATCTCGAATGGCTGAAGCTGAAAAAGCGGTCGGCATAACTTTCCGCGGCATTATAGTAATCCAGTCCTACTGTGTTCATCATCCGTTCGAAGTCACCATTATCGGCAACACCGACGAACGGCTGCACAAACAGCAAATAGATGATCAGGCCACAGCCCGCAAGAGCAATGAGAATTTCTGCTTTGAATATTCTTTTCATAGTTTCTCCCTACCGCTGCGGAAGCAGCTTCACATATTCATCCGATAAGCCCATCAGCTTCAGAATATATTCATAGTCGCTCTGATATTTATGGATATCCGCTACCGGCTGGAGCGTATCCAGCGACACCGCCTCGCCGTCTGCGAAGCCCTTGCCAGGCACGAACATAATCTCATTGTTGAAGAAAGAGCCTGTTGGTGAATAATAGCGCATGCCAACCACATTGCGGTCAATATTAAGCAGATCATGCCCAAAGGCCGTGAACCCTTCCTGCTTCAGCGATACCCCCAGCAGATTGGCGAGGGTCGGCAAAATATCCAACTGCCCCCCTGTCTGCTTGACAACCTGGCCCTGGGCCAAGCCCGGCACATGGATAATCAGCGGTATATTGAAGCGGCTGATCCGTGAATCGTAAGGGATTCCAAGCGCTTCCTCCACCTGTTCCGGGGGAACATCCTTGGGCTGCAGCCCGAAATGATCGCCGTACAGCACCAGGACCGTATGGTCCCAGAGTCCATTCTGCTTCAGCCCGTCAATTAAGGTGCCGATAGCGTAGTCCGTATAGTTGATAGCGGTCAGATAGTCACCGAGCATCGTATTCTGCAAAGAGTCCGGCAGGGTGATTCTTTTGAAGGCATTGGGGATCTTGAAGGGATGATGGCTCGAAGCCGTCACCAGCTGGGCATAAAATGGCGTCCCCTTGGACTGAAGTACTGCCAGCTTCTCCACAGCCGTCTTATACAGCTGCTCATCGGAAGCGCCGAAGGCGTTGAAATGATCATTTTTGAAATCGCCCTTTTCATAGTAGCCATTGAAACCCAGCGCCGGATACAGCTCATTGCGGTTCCAGAAGCCCACCTTGTTCACATGAAAAGTGTACGCCTCATAGCCTTTATCCCGCAAAAGGCGCGGCAGACTTGGCAGCACCCGGTCTCCGAAGCCTGTGGACATCGCCAGCGTTGCAATCGGATAAATGGAGGTATTGCTCATAAATTCCGCATCCGAGGTGTTGCCCGCTCCGATCTGCTGATAGACATGCGGGAAATAAAACCCCTCGCCGGCCAAGCGGTTCAGCACCGGTGTCAGCTCCTGGCCATCCAGTGACTGATGCAGCGGAAAGTTCTGAAAAGCCTCCATCTGGATCACAATTACATTTTTGTTCTTTTGCGAACCGAAATATTCCGGCACTGTCCCTGCAGGCTTGCTGCTGTAAGGATAAGCAGCCTCCAGCGCGTCAACCTTCGCAATCGTCTCCCGGATGTCCCCGGTGCCGATGAGGCCGTTGTCCTCCTGGGATTTCATCGCCGCGAACACCTCATAGTTCAGAAACCCGGCGCTCTCCGCCTGCACCAGCTCATTGGTAACACCGCGGGCCGCATGAACCGAGTAGGCCGATAGTGCACCGCCGCCGATAATGGACACAAGGATGACGATCCACTGCACTCTCCGCGCTCCAGGTGATACATAGCGGCGCAGCGGAAGGGCCGGCCCTCTTTTCCATCTGCGGAACAGCCTGTAGAAGCCTGCAATCACCAGATCCGCAAAAAACAGATAATCAATGCTCTGGATTGTAGATTCTACACTTTCTTTCACCTGAAACACCTGATTCAACTCATAAAAGGCCAGGTAGGTTGGAACGGAGCCGAAATGGTTGAAATAGACGCTTGCCGCAAACAGCAGCAGCGACAGCAGGCCGTTAAAAGCCCAATAGACCCCAGTCTTCATCCGCGCCGGAATGACCAGTGCCAGGATTCCCATCAGCAGCAGCACGGGCGCCAAATCCGCGGCAATCCATTCCCAGGCAATCCGGTCAAAAAACAGCCCCCGCAGCAGCAGCAGCTTCAGCCAGACCAGCCCTGCCACGATATAGAAATGCCCCCCTACCCGCACAGGTTTGTTCTCGTTCATAACTTCTCCTCTGTAACTTGTAGTTGATTTGTTAACCCAATTCTCTTTTTCTGTAAAATCTCAGATTTCTTTAGTATAACAAATCAATCCTGAATCACAAGTTTGAACGGCTTTTGGGCGGCCTATAAGCCCTAATACTCTAAAAAAGAGGAGGCATAATTCCCATGTCTATAATTTAGTATGAGTTCATCCTTGCCTCCGGCAATTTGCCGTGTCACTTGCGCCAGCTTTCCTGCATGGTCTTCTTAGCTGCCAGTATAAGATCTTTATCCGTCTCTGCGGGGAGAAGGGAAGCATTCATGTTCATCCGCAATACCGCTCCTGTTACCGTGCTACCCCTATTCTAAAAATAACGGAGGCCTGCTCCGCTTCTTGCAGCCGCTCCAAACTCACAAAAGGAAGCTTCTTTCCAAGCTGCTCCTGCATGATGCGCTCGGCTGTCTTGCGGAGTCCGGCGCCGGTGAGGTCTGGGGTCTTCACCTCCTGGTAGAACACGCCGGCCTGTCTGCCTTCCCCCAGAAGTCCTTTCTGCTGCAGGTACGCTCCGGCTCCGGCCAGCAGCAGAATGATCGCAGCCGCTATGAAGCTTAGCCGCAGCTTATGGCCTGCCCGTTCCGGTACCGGTGCGCCGCTTCGCACTTGCATAATGACTTTATCAGCGGCCGCTTCCGTGAACCTTGATTCCCGGAAACGGTTCCCGGAACCGCAAAAAAAAGCAGAGGGCCTATCCCCTCTGCTGGTTACATTATTTCATTAGTTGTTATCCTGCGCTGCATCCGCGTGACCGGGAAATTCCATCTGCAAATTATAACGGCAGCCTTGCAAGCGGTCAAAGCCATGAGTATGCGGTGTGTACACCTGTAGTTTTTCATACGACTAAGGATTAAGCAAGCGATGTGCGCGCCAGCAGCCTTTTGATGGAGCGGTTGGCTTCATGCAGCACAGTGTCCTTGTCTACCGTCTTCAGCAGCCCTTTATCCATGAGGATTTCACCGTCAATGACCGTTGTTTCCACATCGGCCCGCGTTGCGGAATAGACAATACGGGAGATCGGGTCTACATCGAAGGATGGGAAGGTGTGGAAGTTGTAGAGATTCAGAATGGCCAGGTCCGCTTTTTTGCCTGCCTCGATGCTGCCGATCTGATCCTCCATGCCCACAGCCTTAGCTCCGCCGATGGTTGCCATCCGGAAGACACTTCTCGCATCCATCGTGGTCGGTCCATGCAGCGGCTTCTGAATTATGGCGGCCAGCCGCATTTCATTGAACATATCCAGGTTGTTGTTGCACGGCGCCCCGTCTGCGCCCAGGCTGAGATGAATGTGGTCATGCAGCATGCCGGGTGTATCCGCGATGCCGGAAGCCAGCTTCAGATTGGAGCCCGGGCAATGGCTGACATGAACCCCGCGGTCACGCAAAATGCGCCGTTCCTCATCATCCAGCCAGACACAATGCGCCAGAATCAGACGTTCGTTCGCCAGCCCCAGATGATCCAGGTAGACAATGTTGCGCATGCCGGTCATGGCCTGAACGATCTCAATTTCCCCCAGGTTCTCGGAAGCATGGGTGTGCACCTTGACCCCATAGCGTTCGGACAGGTCACGCACTTCCCGCAGCAGCGGCTCGGTGCAGGAGATGACAAAACGCGGCGAGAACGCATATTGAATCCGGCCGTTGCCGTACCCGTTCCATTTTTCCAGCAAATCCACGCTCTCCTGGAGCGAAGCAGCCGTCTCCTCCTGCAGGGCCGCTGGCGCATCCGCATTCTTCTGGTCCATCATCACCTTGCCGGACAAGGCGCGGATGCCGCTCCCCGCGAGCGCCTGAAACGCAAAATCCGTATGATGTACTGTCTCCATATCCACAATTGTCGTTGTACCGCTGGAAATCAGCTCTCCGATACCCAGCATGGCGGAATAATACAGCGACTCCTCGTCATGCGCTGCTTCAAGCGGCCAAATCCGCTTGCGCAGCCAGTCCATCAGCTCCAGATCATCCCCCTTGCCCCGGAAGAGCGTCTGGCAGAGATGGATATGTGTCTGTACAAAACCGGGAATGACGGTACGGTTTTTGGCGTCAATCACCCGCTCATCCCCCTGCTCCACAAGGCCGCTGCCGATCTCGGCAATCAGGTTGTCCCTGATGCGGATATCTCCATAGATGATTTCCTCCTGCTTGTTCATAGTGATAATCTCTGCGTTCCGGATCAGGATATTTGCCATCTTCATCGTCCCCCTTGTCTTGTACAATCCATAACCGCCCTTAACACAAAAAGGCCACAAAAATATGCCTGGGCATATTTTCGTAGCCAGAAATTTACGGTTCCCGGTAGAGACCCTTAAACCAATTATTAAGGATATACGAAAAAAAGGATTATTCAATTGCTTGCTGAATAACCCTATCATAAATTAAAGACAGCTTTAATGTCAATGTACGTTATATAAAATAACATAAAATTAATATTAGATATATTTTGATGAAAAACCAAGATTTTTACCGATTATACGTCATGTTATATTACATTTATTTTCGAGCAACATTCTCTGCTGATCTCATAAGGGAACTCCCGTTAACGGTTAATTGGCTTGTCCATTATTTCCGCTGGCTGTGAGCACTTTCTCGAATACAGAAAAGTCCGCTGTGCGCCCGGGAAAATCCACTACACCTCTGTGTTCATAGCCGAGCGAGGGATACAGCGCCAGCGCTTTTGCATTCTTGGCGTAGGTATCCAGCCGGATGCTGGTATAGCCGCTGCTCCGGGCATGTTCTTCGGCAAAAGCAATCAGCTTGCGCGCAATCCCTTTGCCCTGCACCTCAGGATGAACTGCCAGCCGGTGCATAATCAGGTGCGGCCCCTGCCCCTGAGCCCAGTCAATGGCATCGTACTGCTCCGCCTGTTCCTCGTCCAGCACAATAATACCGGCAATGGCTCCCTGCTCTTCGCAGACATACAGCGTGCCTTTGTCTACATCCTCCGAGATGACCTCTTTGTTCGGGTAGCTCTCATTCCACTGGTCGCTTCCGCCGGCCTGCATGACCTGTACACATTTGGCAATCAGCTCCATGATCGCTCCAATCTCATCTCTGCGTGCATTACGTATCTTCTCCCCACTCATGTACATCCCTGCTTCCTATCGGCATTTGAACCTGGTAAAGATTCTGTTAAGAAGTCTACCATATCCGGGAGCAGTATCGAAAGTGTGGATGCCATCCGCGCCAAGCTCTATAGAGGCGGGTGCGGTATACGGCATGCCACCTCTATAGAGCACCCTTATCCTGTTACTCCAGGCCTCTTAGCCCAGCTCCAGCTTATGCCCGTCCTCGAAGCCCTTGGCGAAACCCGCGTCGAACCCCACGTTGTATGCTTCGGTGTAGCCCTGCTGAAAGGCGTCTCCCGGGGGCGTTTCCGGAGGGACGCCCAGATCCGGGGGGAGCGGCACCACCTGCGCCACGGGCGGAACCTCGACCGCCGCCACTACTTCTACCGGCGGCTGAACGACCTGCACCGGCGGTTGAATGACCTGCACTCTGCGGACAAGCCGGCGGCGAAGTCTTCTTTTTCTCCGCAGCAAGAGGCCTCTCTTGGTCTTGCCGGTCCGGAGCGCCAGTCCTCTGCCCGTTTTGCGTGAAAGACCTCTGCGGATTCTGGCTTTGCGCGACAACAGCAGTGTGCGTCTGCGGGTTCTGCTGCCCGGGCGCACCTTTCCCAGCTTCTTTCTCTTCATCCTTCTACTCCTCCTGTACTCCATGTACTTCTCGCGGTACCGCCTGCGCAAGCTGGACTCAGCCATGGCGCAGCAGGATTTCCCCGTTTCGGCCGATGCAGCGAAATACCGGACATCATCCGGCACATCGCGCTCTGATATTGGCTCAGAATCCGGATATTGTCGCTGAGCTTGCGGGCTGTCAGCTCCGATTGCCCCGTAACCTCGGCGATACTCTCCAAGATGGCCGCAAGCGCAGCCTGGCTGCGGGCAATGGAGCGGATCATCTCCAGCTTGACGGCGTGTTCAGAGAGCAGCCCGCTGGTCATTTGCTGTCTTCTCCGAAATCGAAGCCCTCGCCGGACATGCCGCCAAAACCTTCTCCGCCGTCTCCGCCTTCTTCACCGCTGCCCAGCACCGCTTTTAAATTGCTGTACAACCCATTTTCCAGCTTGGTCAGCCCTTCAACCATTTCCACGATTACTTCGTGAATAGAGATCGTTTCCTTAAGCTGTTCTTCATGGGAGTCGAACGCTCTAGCGTGGATATGATGCTGCGTCCACTGCTTCACTTTTTCCGCTTCCACCGCCTTGGCCTCAAGAATCATTGCGATGTTCCACTGGATAGTAGCGGACGACTCCAGCATTTGCAGATAAGCTTTTTCTCTGCTCATCTTCCACCTCCTGCTCTGTAAGCGCTACTCTTCTTCCTGGCCGTTCAATTCCTTGATCACCCTGCCCACCCCTTCAGCCATTGCCTCTTCCAGATCAGCAATCGCGTTCAGGTAGGCAATAATATTTTTGTTGACCTGACCCGTGCTTTCCACCAGTCCGCTGAATCCGCCAAAATCAGGCTCTACATCCGGCAGATCATGGACAATTTGCGACATACGGACGGCTACGTGGCGTTCGGCGTCGAGAATCCGTGCCATCTGTTCGTGCGTATGGGCCATGTGCTGCAGGACTTTCGTTATTTTACTCTGCACCTTCATGTCTCCTTTGCTCAAACGCCCTGCTACAGTATATGCGGCAGAAGCCCTTACGGTGCTGGGCTTTGCAGGAAGTTGCCGGGAGGCACCGGGTTAAATTGCAGATTTTAGATAAAAGAGCGGAACCGGAACCGGCCAGATTTCCATGCAGGATGCCATGCATCAGAATAGACTTGTAGCAGGGATTGGCAGAGCAGTCATAGACATTAACCTTATGTGGTGCAACCGCAGAGGGGCGGCTATGAAGGATTGACAAGGTGGAGATGCCAAGATTATGCTGGGGATGGATTGTACTTTTTTCCATATTACTATTTGAAGCCGTTACTGCCGGATTGGGGGATACTCTATTGAAACTCAAGAGCACCCGCCTGGATCTGCGGCCTTTAACACTGGCCCAGCTATCCTTGGCGGAGTTGAATTACGCCGGACTGGAGCGGGATTTTGACCTGAACGCCAGTGGAACCGTATTGGATGATGAAATGCTGTATGCTATGCAAGTCAGACACTCCAGGGTGCTTCAGGATCCGCTGAACTACCCATGGCTGACCAACTGGGCGGTCATTCAGCGGGAAGAACAGAGGCTGATCGGCTTTATCATCCTCAAGGGCTGCCCGAATGATCAGGGCGAAGTTATTGTAGGTTACACAATCAACGAGAGCCACCGCAGACAAGGATATGCTACAGAGGCACTACAATGCATCTGCGGCTGGATTTTCAGCGATCCACGGGCCCTCTGGGTCATCGCCGATACCGAAAAAGACAATGCCGCCTCGCACAAAGTCCTTAGGCACCTCGGCGCACAAAAGCACCGGGAGGCCGAAGAGCTGATCTGGTGGCGGATTGCGAGGCCCGGCACCCAGGCTCCGGCAGAAATCGGGGTCTAATACGCGCTGAGCCAGATGCATAGTGAACCGCGTGAGCCGCAGGGGATACAATGATAGTGAGGTGCAAACCGGCGCCTCACTTGCCTGCGGGGAGCGGCGGCTATTGCCCTTAACAACGGTAGTCCTTCCGTTGTTGAGGGGCCGTGGGGAGATCAGAGGTATTTCTACCTCTCATTTCGCCAACTACCCCACTTACCGCCAGATCAGAGGTATTTCTACCTCTCATCTCGCCAACTACCCCACTTACCACTAGATCAGAGGTATTTTTACCTCTCATTATGCAAACTACCCCACTTACCGCCAGATCAGAGGTATTTTTACTTCTCATTATGCAAACTACCCCACTTACCGCCAGATCAGAGGTATTTTTACCTCTCATTATGCAAACTACCCCACTTACCGCCAGATCAGAGGTATTTCTACCTCTCATTTCGCCAACTACCCCACTTACCGCCAGATCAGAGGTATTTCTACCTCTCATTTCGCCAACTACCCCACTTACCGCCAGATCAGAGGTATTTATACCTCTCATTATGCAAACTAGCCCGTTTACCGCCAGATTAGAGCTTTTATCACCTCTCGTTTCATCCAATAACCTGTTTACGGGATGGCCGGATTCCCCCTCAATAACGGCACTTCTGCCGTTGTCTGAGGAGCCGCGGGCGTGTGCCGTGCCGCTGATGGTACCCGCGCACACACTAAAAAACACGCGCCTCACGGCAGCGTGTTTTTCAGCTTTTCTCCAGCTTCATGCAGTGATTGAAAGGTTCCGGCGTCGCTCCACCATTCCTTGAGCACATCATAGCTAAGCCTACGGTTTGAGGCGTAGATGTTGTTCACATCAGTGATCTCAAGCTCGCCTCTCTTGGAAGGCGATACGCGCCGGATAATATCGAATACAGCCTCATCGTACATATAAATGCCGGTTACGCAATATTTGGTTTTTGGATGCTCAGGCTTCTCCTCGATGTAGGCAATCAGGCCGGTATCCTGGCTGTCGAACACGGGAACACCGTATCTCCGCGCATCTTCCACCGGTTTCAGCAAGACTTTAGCTGTCCCCGGAGGCTGCTGCAGATACTTTTTCACATAAGGCGCCAGATCATCCATAAAAAGATTGTCACCAAGCAGTACGACAAACCGCTCACCCGGGAGAATGAATCCTTTCGCCAGCTCCAGTGCTTCCGCAATGCCTCCGGCGGCCTCCTGAATTTTGTAAGTCAGAGAAACGCCAAACTCTGCCCCGCTGCCTAAAAAATCCGTATACTGCCCCGCGGACTGCTTGCTGATGACCAGGAGAATATCGGTTATACCCCCCCGGCGCAACCGGTCTATACCGTAACACACCATAGGATATTTGCCGACCGGAAGCAAATGTTTGTTCATAAGCCGGGTCAGCGGATATAGTCTTGATCCTGTTCCGCCCGCCAGTATGACTCCTTTCACTTACTTTCCTCCTTTTTATCTGTGTCTTAAGCCTTGGGTCAACCTTTCAGATGAACTCTGCCGGATCCGCATGCCATTTATCCATAAAAATCCTGCGATTGCGTTCCACCAGCTCCTGCAGCCGTGAGGAGTAAACCTCCTTGAAGCTGGCACTCCCTTCATGATGCACCAGGCAATTCCCGGCAATAAGCAGACGGTAGCCCCGCAGCCGGGCGCGGTAGCAGTAGTCATCGTCTTCATAGTGTCCCGGGGAGTACCGCTCATCCAGAAGGCCGATGGTGTCCATCAGCTCTCTTTTAAATAAAAAGCACAAGCCGACCAGCCGCCGGGTTCCGATCCATTCAGACGGCCCCCGGAGACTCAGCCTCTCCGCTTCGGCGTGAAATCCCGAAATATCCGTATACGGCACCTTTATCTGCTGACGCCCGCTGGCATAGTTCGTTACAGGTCCTACAATGCCGACGTCGGGTGCACTGTACAAGGCGTTTTTCAAATGGGCAAGCCAGCCTCGCGATACAATAACGTCATTGTTCAGCAGCAGCAGTTCATCGCCCGAGGCCAGTTGCATACCCAGATTACAGGCCGCCGGGAACCCCCTGTTCTCGGGAAGAGAAATAAAGGTCAGCTTGTTCTCACGGCAATAAGCGTCTGTTCCATCGGTTGAAGCGTTGTCGATCACAATAATTTCATAGGGTAATCCAGTGTGTGCCCTGACCGCTTCCACACAGGAGCGGAGCAAGCCAAGCCTGTTATAGGTCGGAATAATAATACTGGTCATTGTCATACGCCGTTCCTCCAGGCTGCCAATTGCCGCCGCTGCTCCTGCAGGTTTTTAGCAGAGATTATCCCGCTGGCGTTACGGTGCATAAGCACCCTAAGCAGCGCTTCCGCATGATCCCCAACAATCAGTTGCTCCATAGCATTGCCTGCTCCGGTGTTTCCCTGGCGGAGCCGGTTATGCTTAATAACGTTCACCTTCCCCGCTTTCTCCACTCTCAGATGTTCTATGATCGAGAGTGCCTGCGCTTTGGGCGGAACCGTCAGCTCACGGTAGCCGATCCGCTCCAGGGCCCGCCGCGACAGGGCATGGGGGACAGCAGTCATCGAGCTGACCCCCAGGTCGCTTCTGCCCAGAACACTATTCAGATATAGTTTGCAGCGTGTGACATCATCGCTTAAGGCGAACGAAGGCAGCAGCGCATCCAGGTCATTCAGCGCGACATCCACGCCTCCGTCCACAGCCCATGCAAAAACAGCCAGCTGTGGAGCCGGAATGACCATATCTCCATCCAGGAACAGCAGGATGTCGCCCCGGCTGAGCTTGGCCCCAAGCGCCCGCCCTACATCATGCCCGGCGGATTCCGGGCAATGCACCACTGTGGCCTGCTTGAACATCCGGGCAAGGCCATAGCTGTTATCGGTGCAGCCGTTCAGTACAACAATGATCTCAGCCGGATTTAGGCGTTGTACCTGCTTTAGCAGTGCCGGCAGCGTTCGCTCCTCATTGCGCGCCGAGATAATCACCGACAGCGAGCCGCGCAGATTCGGCAGCAAAAGCTCTGCTTCGCGTGAGGCAGAGCCAGAAGTCCCCCCCGCCGGGCGCGTGGCCTTTCCTGCCGCTTGCCGGGCGGCAGTACTGCCGGCGGCGCTCCGCCGGACCGCGGTTCGGGCGGCCGCACCAGCTTGGGCCGCCCTGCGCTTGCCAGCAGTGCCGCCTGCCCCCGTCCGGCGGGCAGGCGCAGCTCCCGCCGTCTGGAACATGGCGGCGGCAGATCTGGCAAGGCCCCGTGCGGCTGCTCCCTTACGGGAGACAAGTGAAGCCCGCCGGGCTTTGGGTTCAGGGCGGCGGATGAAAGATGCATAAGCCTTTTGCCGGGAGCCGGACGCAGGATCAAGCATAGCTGATGTCATCTCACCATCTCCCTTCGCCGGTTTCCATCATTGAAGCCCGCTCTTTCGCCTTTTCGCTGAAGCACCATGCCTGCCGCGTCCAGATGGTCCGTGAGGATCACCTCACGCAAGGGATCCGCTCCCGCCTGTTTGGGACGGACAGCATTCAGCCTGCCTACAGGCACCTTGTGCACTGCCTTCACAAGCAGGCCGTCAAGCACAGCCTGTGCGTGTGCGAGCGGCGGTCTGGACAGCAGGCCGCTTCCGAGCGCGGCGAGCGCTTTGCGGCTGAGCGCATGGGGCACTGCCGTCAGCGAGCAGCCTTTTAGATCAGAGCGGCCAAGCATAATGTTGAGTGCATGCTTGGAGAGCACTACCGGATGCGGGAATTTTCCGCGGACCGGGCCGGAATAATCATTAAGAGCCACATCTGTACCATGACTGACTGCGGTCACAAAGGGTCGCAGCTGTGAAGCGGGAATCACAAGATCCCCGTCGGTGAAGAGCAAAACCTGTCCTTTAGCCGCTTCTGCTCCGATACTGCGTCCCACATCATGTCCGAGCGGCTGCTCGAAGAGAATGACATGAGCCCCCTGTGACAACGCAATGTCTGCTGTATTATCGAGAGAGCCGTTAACCACAACAATAACCTCACAGCGGGGATGAACTCCCCTTGCTCCGGCAATCGCCTTGGCAATCGTCCCCGCTTCATTCATGGCCGGAATGATTACCGACACGTAAGGCTCGGGGTGATTGGCCGCAGGGCGCGGCGCGGCAGGGCGCACCGGCCGGGAGATCCTCCGCGTTGGTCGCAAAGCCCGCCGCCCTGTGCGGCGGGCAGATGTACGTCTATGCTTCAAGCTCATCCACCTTCCTTGCAGGGCATGGTCTCCGGGCTGAGGGTTACATCACAGTCTATGTAATCCGCTGGACCGGGTAACGGCAAATGTCTCCCTCCGCACACAAATTTGGACAAAAGCCCGCTGGCCGCCTCCGCAAAACAAAGAGCGCAGCCGTCGGCTGCGCCCTGTTAAAAAATTTCACATTATTTTTCCTGCCTCCGCTCTCAATCAAACGCCCGATGATCCTTGGCTGGCTTCACCAAAGGGGAGCCGAGGGCAATCCATGATAACACTCCATAGAAATGCGAGGTCTCGCGCAGCCTCACCACTTCAATGACCGCTTCTCCACCCGCCCTGTTCTTCAGCGAGGCATGGAAGAACGGCTGATTGGTCATGGCGACAAGCACATAGCCGGTATGGCCGAAGCTTTCATCAAAAGCCACTGTAACCTCTACACTCTCCGCGTCTCCGTTGAACATGAACGCTGTCATGCCGAACTGCTGCAGAACCTGCCGGTTGCCTGAACTCTGTACCGGACTGAACGACAGGTGCTCCGCATTTACCGATCCGGGCGACAGATGATCACCGATTATTGCACCAGGAGCAATATGATAGCTCTGTACGCTGTCTTCTTCCAGGTGACGGGATTGAATGGCAAATGAAGTGATTTTGGAGGCGTCCACCGCTTCATCCTGAAGCTCTATGTTCCCAACTGCACTTTCAGCCAGCTGCCTGGTTCCTACACTGCCGAACGCTAGCTTCTCCCCGGTAATGCTGCCATCCGGCAGCAGGTCTGCACAGCGGGTTTCCTCAGCCAGATGCTCAAGCTTAATCATACCGGGACTCAAATGACGCTCTTCCAGCGCTTCATCCGCGAGGTGACCGCCCTGGATGCTCTGCGGCTGCAGGTGCTGCGGGCCCACCGAGCTTACCGCCAGCTTCTCACCGCCAACGCTGCCATCCGGCAGCAGGTCTGCACAGCGGGTCCCCTCTGCCAGATGCTCAAGCTTAACGATACCGGGGCTCAAATGACGCTCCTCCAGTGTTCCATCCGCGAGATGCCCGCCGTGGACGCTCTGCATCTGCAGGTGCTGCGAGCCTACTGCGCCTGCTGCCAGCTTGGCATCGCTGATGCTGCCATCCGGCAGCAGCCCGGAGGTCAGCGCACTCTCAGCCAGATGCGCAAATTGGATGCTGCCAGAGCGGATATGACGTCCTTCCACCGCCCCCGGAGCCAAATGGCCTCCGTATACACTGCCCGGGGCCAGTTGATAGGACCCTACTGCCTCTGCCGCCAGCTTGCTTCCGCCGATACTGCCGTCCGGCAGCAGTTCTGGAGTCAGCGTATCCTCGGACAGATGTTCAAGCCGGATACTGCCAGAGCGGATATGGCGGCCGTCCACCGCTTCCGGAGTCAGATGTCCGCCATATATACTGCCGGGAGCCAGATGCTGCGGGCCCACCGCACCTGCCGCCAGCTTGCTGCCGCCAATACCGCCATCCGGCAGCAGCTCCGTAGTCAGTGTGTCCCCGGACAGATGCTCCAGATGAATGCTGCCGGGGCGGATATGACAGCTGTCCACTGCTTCAGGAGCCAGGTGGCCGCCGTATACACTGCCAGAGGCCAGATGCTCTGAGCCCACTGCCCCTGCCGCCAGCTTGCTGCTGCCGATACTGCCGTCCGGCAGCAGCTCCGCGCTGCGGACTTCCTCCGCCAGATGCGTAAGCCGGATCATGCCCGGGCCCAAATGCCGTTCCTCCAGCGTTCCATCTGCCAGATGCCCGCCCTGGATGCTCTGCGGCTGCAGATGCTCTGAACCCACTGCCCCTGCTGCCAGCTTGCTTCCGCCAATGCTGCCGTCCGGCAGCAGCTCCGCGCTGCGGACTTCCTCCGCCAGATGCGTAAGCCGGATCATGCCCGGGCCCAAATGCCGTTCCTCCAGCGTTCCATCTGCCAGATGCCCGCCCTGGATGCTCTGCGGCTGCAGATGCTCTGAACCCACTGCCCCTGCTGCCAGCTTGCTTCCGCCAATGCTGCCGTCCGGCAGCAGCTCCGGAGTCAGCGTGTTCTCGGACAGATGCTCTAGATGAATACTGCCAGGGCGGATATGGCAGCTGTTCACTGCTTCAGGAGCCAAGTGGCCGCCATGTATACTGCTGGGAACCAGATGCTGGGAGCCCACTGCCCCTGCCGCCAGCTTGCTTCCGCCGATGCTGCCGTCCGGCAGCAGCTCCGCGCTGCGGACTTCCTCCGCCAGATGCGTAAGCCGGATCATGCCCGGGCCCAAATGCCGTTCCTCCAGCGTTCCGTCTGCCAGATGCCCGCCCTGGATGCTCTGCGGCTGCAGATGCTCTGAGCCCACTGCCCCTGCCGCCAGCTTGCTTCCGCCGATACTGCCGTCCGGCAGCAGCTCCGCGCTGCGGACTTCCTCCGCCAGATGCGTAAGACGGATCATGCCGGGGCCCAAATGGCGTTCCTCCAGCGTTCCGTCTGCCAGATGCCCGCCCTGGATGCTCTGCGGCTGCAGATGCTCTGAACCCACTGCCCCTGCCGCCAGCTTGCTTCCGCCGATGCTGCCGTCCGGCAGCAGCTCCGCGCTGCGGACTTCCTCCGCCAGATGCGTAAGCCGGATCATGCCCGGGCCCAAATGCCGTTCCTCCAGCGTTCCGTCTGCCAGATGCCCGCCCTGGATGCTCTGCGGCTGCAGATGCTCTGAGCCCACTGCCCCTGCCGCCAGCTTGCTTCCGCCGATACTGCCGTCCGGCAGCAGCTCCGCGCTGCGGACTTCCTCCGCCAGATGCGTAAGCCGGATCATGCCGGGGCCCAAATGGCGATCTTCCAGCGTTTTATCTGCGAGATGCCTGCCGTAAATGATCTGCGGCTGCAGGTGATGCGAACCCACCACACCAGCCGCCAGCTTGCTTGCTCCTATGCTGCCATCCGGCAGCAGCTCGGCACTGTGGACCTCCTCCGCCAGATGTGCAAGCTTGATGATACCGGAGCTGAAATGACGCTCCTTAAGCGTTCCATCCGCAAGATGGCCGCCACGGATACTTCGCGCTTGCAGATGCTGTGAACCCACAGCTCCTTCAGCCAGCTTGCTTCCGCCAATGCTGCCGTCCGGCAGCAGCTCCGCGCTGTGGACCTCCTCTGCCAGATGCTCAAGCTTGATGATACCGGAGCTGAGATGACGCTCCTCCAGCGTTTCATCCGCGAGATGTCCGCCGTGGATGCTTTGCGCTTGCAGATGCTGCGGACCCACAGCACCTTCAGCCAGCTTGCTTCCGCCAATGCTGCCGTCCGGCAGCAGCTCCGGGCTGTGGACCTCCTCCGCCAGATGTGCAAGCTTGATCATACCAGGGCTCAAATGACGTTCCTCCAGCGTTCCATCCGTAAGATGTCTGCCCTGGATACTTTGCGCTTGCAAATGCTGCGGGCCCACAGCACCTTCGGCCAGCTTGCTTCCTTCGATGCTGCCGTCCGGCAGCAGCTCCGCGCTTTTCGTCCCGGCAGCCAGATGGCTCAACTGGATGCTGCCGGTACGGATATGGCGGCTGTCCACCGCATCCGCTGCCAAATGTCCTCCATATACGCTGCCCGAAGCCAGCTGAAAAGAACCTACCGCACCAGCCGCCAGCTTGCTGCCTCCAACGCTGCCATCCGGAAGCAGCGCTGCGCTGCGGGCTTCATCTGCCAGATGCTCAAGCTTGATCATACCGGGACGTAAATGCCGTTCCTGCAGTATTCCGTCTACAAGGTGTTCACCATAAACGCTTTCTTGCTGCAGATGGAGCGAGCTCACCGCGCCTGCCGCCAGTTTCCCGCCGCCGATACTGCCATCCGGCAGCAAATCCGAGGTCAGCGTATCCTTGGCCAGATGATCAAACCGGATGCTGCCGGAGCGGATATGGCGGCTGTCTACCGCATCCGTTGTCAAATGGTCTGCATACACGCTGCCGGTGGCCAACTGGAACGGCCCAACCGAGCCCTCGGCCAGCTTTGTGCTTCCAATGCTTCCATCCGGCAGGATGTCTGCACTGCGCGTCTCTTCCGCCAGATGTGCCAAAGTAATCTGGCCGGCACGGATATGCCGTCCCTCCACCGCTTCCTGCGCCAGATGCCCGGCCTCTACACTGCCGGAAGTCAGATGCGAGGATTCCACAGCACCTGGAGCCAGCTTCTCTGCGCCAATACTGCCGTCCGGCAGAATTTGGCCGCTGCGGACTTCTTCGGCCAGATGGGACAGGGTAATACTTCCCTGCCCGATATGCCGCCCATCCACCGAAGCTTCAGCCAAGTGGCTGTTGTCTACACTTCCCGGTGCAAGGTGGCGCGAGGAGACAGCTCCTTCAATCAGCTTGGCTCCGCTGATGCTGCCATCCTGAATCTGAATGGAAGAGACCGAACTTGGGTTAATATGTCCATTGCCGATGGACATGGGCCGAATATGTGCCCCGCCAACACTTCCCGGCGCAAGATGCCTGCCCTGCACAGCAGCATCGATGATCGAACCAGGCCCGACCGAACCCGCTGCCAAATGTTCAGCTTGAACTGACGATGCTGCCAGTTTGGCGGCTTCCACACTTCCATCCGCCAGCTTTGCCGTCGTAACCGACAAGTCGCCCAGCTTATCGGTGGACACACTTTCCGGCGACAGCTTTAATGAAGTAACTGCATAATCAGACAGATGATGCGGCTGCACAATGGCGGCGGACAGATGAATCTCCTTCACAGCACCTGTAGCCAGCTTTTCACCCACTACCGAACCGGGCTGCAGCGCAGAAGAGGTAACACTGTTGTCTCCAAGATGCCTGCGTTCCACAGCACCCGGTGCCAAATGCTCGGCATCCACCACTGCGCGCTGCAATACACGCCCGCTGACGCTGGCATCCGCCAGATTCTTCTCCTCAACCGTACAAAAGGCAATATGCTCACCGCTAACCGCTTCCCGCGCAATAGCATTGGCACTAACCGCACCGGGAGCCAGCTTTGCGGCACTAATGCTGCCATCCGCCAATTTATCCGGGGTAATACTTTGCGGACGAAGATGCTCTCCTGCCACTGAGGCGCTTGCCAACTGTTCACCCGTAACAGCTCCGCTGGCCAGATGGGTTGTAAGCACTGCCTCCTCCTGCAATTGGATAGAACCGACCGATTTCGCTGCCAAATGGGAATGTTCAACAGACTCGCGCTGCAGGTGGACGGAGGTAACGGCCTGCATGGCAATCTGCGGCCCCCTCACAGCAGATTTGGCGATATGCCGTGTCGTAACGGCTTCATCAGCGAGCTTATGCGAGAGAATGCTTTGATCGGCAATTTTGGAGGAGGTGACCGCCTGCTCCACAAGCTGGGCTGTCCCTACCGCGCCTTCCGCAAGCTTTACAAAAGAAATGCTGCGGTCCGCCAAATGGCGGCTGGCAATTTCACCGTCAGCAATATGGCCGCCGTTCACACTCTCCGGGCTTAAGTGCTGCCCCCGTATCACCTCTTTGCCAATCTGGCGTGAACCTACCGCACCGTCGGCAAGATGCCCGCTTTCGATAACACCAAGCTGAAGCTGCTCTTTGCCAATCAGCCGGCCTGCCAGCTGTTCCGGTCCAATCGCACCAGGAGCCAGATGCGCTGCCGTAACTGCGCCGCTGCTGATATGCCGGCTCTCGATCACGGCTTCCCCCAGCTTGGCGCCGCTGATTTCACCGTCGGCAATTTTATCGCCCGATACCGCTTCGTCAGCCAGCTTGGAACGGTCAATACTTCCATTCGCCAGATGCCGGCTGACGATGCTGCTGCTCAGAATCTTCTCGCCTGTCACCGCACCATCCTCCAGCAGCTCCGCTGTGATGATGCAGTCGCTGAGGTGGCGGCTGGTAATGGCCTGGTCGGCAATTTGGCCTCCACCAATGATCCGGTCAGCCAGCTTCTCCGGACCGATGCTGCCGTTCTTCAGCTTTTCACCGCTAATGGAATGGTCCAGCAGCTTGCCGCCGCTGATACTTCCTTCTGCCAAATGCTCGCCCGTTACGGATTCCGGGGCCAGTTTGGAGGATGTTACTGCCTTGTCCGCGATATTAATGCTTTGCACAGCGTAGTCCTGCAGCCAGGGCGTGCCGATGATGCCGAATTTCAGCTTGGACCCGTCAATGGTCCGGGGCGCAATTTTGCTTCCGGTAACGGCAGCGTCGGACAAATCGTCCGTATATACAGGCTGGAGGCGTTCCTTCTCCACCACTGGCGGTACTATCTCAGGGGCTCGCGGCAACGGCTCAGCTTCTATAACGGCTGCTTCCTCCTCCTGTTCCTGAGGCTCTTGCTGATCGGGTACGACAGATTCTACAAATTCCGCCGCTTCAAGCATTTCCACCCCGCTTACCTTCAGAGTTGTACTCCCGGCATCCGGCGTTTCGCTGCCGGAGGTGTCGGCCACCTCCTGTACCTTGGGACTGCTTCCCAGCATACTGAGTTCCTTCATATTCGGATTATCCACAATATAGAGCGGTTTTTTGGAACTGCGGTGCTGATTTCTTCTGGAGCCCTTCACAAGCAGTCTCCTCCTTCCATCTATTGTTTCTCCTAGGCATCATATGCAGCGCACTGGGCGGATGACACCCTTTTGCGCGCCAAGCCTGACAATTCTGCTTCTGCTTCCGGAGGAAGCGGAATATCGGTTTTTTTCAAAAAAAGGGCATCTGCCACCGCGCATTCGTCCAACCCTAAAGGGCAAGTACACACATACAATGACACAGGAAGAGGAGCAGCCGGAACAATAGAAGATAACAGGAGGAACGAACATGGGGCAAAAGCTCGTGGGAATACTGTTAAATGCCGCTATGCACCGGGGCGTTCCCCGGCTAAAAACGGGACAGGAATCACTGGAGAGCTATGAGGAAGCCGCCGCGGCATACGGATTAACCCCCTGCTTCCTGAAGCTGTCCGACATCGATACGGGATCCGGCTACAGCATTGCCTATGTTAAAGGGCCCAATGGCTACAGGAGTGCCGTAATACCGACACCCGACGCCATTCACAACCGGGCCATCTACGACCCGGGGAGCCAAGGAGTTGAAAGAATCCTTCGCAGCGGCGTTCAGGTATATAATACATGCAACCGCTATGGCAAAGATCAGATTCATGGGTTGCTTGAGCAGAATGAAGGGCTGCGCGGTCTTCTGCCAGCCACCTCAGCCGGTCTCGCCGGGCTGAAGGAAATGATGGACAGCTATTCCGATCTTATCCTGAAGCCTTGCCGGGGGAGTATCGGGCAGGGCGTTATGCGCCTCTCGCGGAACAGTCCCGGGCACTGGACCTGGAGTTATCTGCCTGGCGGCTCCAACAGCTGGGCCAGTACAGCCGTACACCAGGATGCCCTGCCCAGGGCCCTGCGGGCGCGTCTGGCATCTGCTCCTTACCTGGTCCAGGAACGTATCCCGCTGGCCGAGCTTGGGGGCCGGCCGTTTGATCTTCGCGTCACCGTACAGCGGGGCTGGGGCGGAGAATGGCAGGTCACCGGACTGTTCGCCAAACGGGCAGCACCGGGCGGGTTCGTCTCCAACATTGCCCGCGGCGGGGAAGCGCTTGACTCCATCTTTGTATTGGAGCAGGCATTCTCCGGTCCAGCTGCGGCGGGTATCCGCATGTCCGTTCTCGCGCACAGCCTCAGTATTGCACGTGAACTGGAGAAAAACCTCCCCGGCCTGGCAGACATCGGTTTGGATATGGGCATCACCGGAAAAGGCCGCATCTATTTCATCGAGTGCAACGGACGCGATCAGCGCTACGGCTTCCGTAAGGCCGGACTGGCCGGCACCTGGAAGGAAAGCTACCGGAAACCTATGGCATATGCAAGATACCTGCTTGACCATCCTGCACAGCATAACAGTTATTGATTTGTCTCTTATTCTATGTCAATATAATGCAGAGCGGGCGGTCCTGGACACGGGACCGTGCTGCTGCATGATGGAAGGGAGATAATCATGGTAAAACAATTGCTGCGGCTGATGACCGAGCTGTCCTCGCACAGATGGCTTTCCCGGTTAATGGGGGCTTTTTCCCATAGCAGACTCAGCCGTTTTTTAATCCCGGCATTTATTCGGATTTATCATATTCCCGCTTCTGAGGCGGAGAAGCATTCCGGGGAATACCTTACACTCAATGAATTTTTCAGCCGCCGCCTGAAACCCGGCATGCGCCCCGTCGCTGCCCACGAGAATGCGGTAGCCAGTCCGGTGGATGCGCTGATTACCGCCATGGGCGAGATTCATTCCGGAACGATAATGAATGTAAAGGGACAGGACTATGAACTGGAAGACCTTTTGAACCACTCGCCGCACCTGGAGCTGTACAAAAAAGGCTTTTTCTTCGTGCTGTACTTAAGCCCAACGGATTACCACCGGATTCACTCCCCGCTTACCGGGCGCAAGGTCGAGAGTGAGCATATCCGCGGACGGGCCTATCCGGTCAACGAGTTCGGCATGCGACACATGAAAGGTGTGCTGAGCCGTAATGAACGGCTCATTACTTATATCGCCGGACCTAGCGGTGAAGCCGCTGTGGTAAAAGTCGGCGCAATGAATGTCAGCAGCATCCATTACGCGGATGAAGAGGCTGAGGCCTGGCAGATCGGTGACGATCTTGCTTACTTCGAATTTGGTTCCACCGTAGTACTGCTCCTGGAGAACGGCAGCTTCACCGCCCGGCCGGGGCTGACCAGCGGCACCAAAGTGAAGATGGGCGAGCTGCTGGGCACGCTGCAGCGGCCTATTTAAAATACTGGGTAAGAAGCCTGCCTTGAAGATGAAATAGACAAAGATTTCCTCAAAAATGGAATCCCCGCACAAAGGCACGTTTCTGATGCCTTTGGCGGGGATTTGGTTTTTACCAAGAATATTTTTCCTTAATATGTATGGTTTGCGTTTACTGCACGAATGTGTTGGCTACCCGCTCCGATTTCCGGAAATAAGCCACCCAAATGATGCAGGTAAAGAGTGACCTCAGAAGATCACGGATGCCGTTTACTCCACCCATCTCATTTATAAGCGGTATGTTCAGTGACAAAGTATAATCAATAACGCTTATCAGCAGATTAATGCAATATAACAGAATGATCATTCGGGGCAATAGAGCCTTTTTCTGATAGAACAACACCAAGGTAAAGACACAGAGCAGCAGCAACAGCACATTCGAAGCGGCCTCAAATATAATCAGCGGTGCCCACAGCGGATGGTATAGCTCGCCTTCTTTGGATGTAAGTATATCCCAGTACTCCGGGTTGAAGCTCGGGAGGTTGTAGTTCAGAAGCTGTAACGCTACCAAAAAGAGAGTTGCGATCAATCCGATCTGCACAAGCACCAGCCAGCCCCCGAGGCCCGATGGGCCATGCGGAATATATACTTTGGACTCCTGTTGCTCCTGTTGAACCTTAACTTCCAATTTTCTCTTCCTCCTTCATCATAATACTCCAATATAGATTCTCCCCCCCCTGAAATTTTACTTTGCAAGAATAACCTCTTAAAAGAAATTCCTCAACCGCTATTTTTGTATTATTATGCTATATAATGTCGAATTTTCAGTTTTTTATTAAATGCGGTCACACAAACGCCAAAAAGCCCTGCAGAGCAAATCTGCAAAGCTGATGTTTTTGCTGTATGGGCTACGCACAATAGGAGCTGGCTGGCTATTCTGTCACCTTGCTCTGATTCGCCACCTCGCGCGCCTTCTCCTGCACCTCTGCCGGTTCCCCGAGATAGAAGCGGCTGATCGGCTTCACATCATCATCCAGCTTATAGACCAGAGGGACGCCGGTCGGCACATTCAGATCCAGCAGCGCCTTCTCGTCGATGTCCTCCATGAATTTGATCAGCGCCCGCAGCGTGTTGCCATGCGCCGAGATCAGCACCCGCTCCTTCTTGCGGATCAGCGGCACGATGCGTTTGCCCCAGAAATCGCCGACACGGTGTACGGTATCCTCCAGGCTCTCGCCGCGCGGAATATCGCCGGGACGGACCTCCTTGTAGCGGATATCGTTCCTGGCATAACGCGGATCATCCGGCTCCAGCATCGGAGGCCGGACGGACAGGCTGCGCCGCCAGATATGCAGCTGCTCTTCGCCGTATTTTACCGCAGTCTCACTCTTGCTCAGTCCCTGCAGCGCTCCGTAATGACGCTCGTTCAGCTTCCAGGATTTCTGTACGGGAATCCACAGCAGGTCCATCTCATCCAGCACATAATTTAATGTCTTGATTGAACGCTTCAGCACTGAAGCAAAAGCCAGATCAAAAGTATAGCCAGCCTCCCTCAGCAGCTTGCCTGCCGCTTTGGCTTCCTCTACCCCCTTCTCTGTCAGATCGGGGTCACTCCAGCCTGTGAACAGATTTTGGCGGTTGTACTCGCTCTCTCCATGGCGTATCAATACGATTTCGTACATACTCTCTCTCCTCCTGCCCATAGTTTCATGATCTCTATTATATCCTACACCCATCATAGGCTTGTTGACTGGGTTCTTCAAGGCCTTGCTTCGGCGGCCCTCCGGTTCCGTTACCGGATCAAAATATTATCCTCCAGCCCCCCGCTTTTACCCGCTTCTGCAACATGTTGCCGCTACCGCTACGATCCGTGTGCTGACAGCCGCCGCAGCACCGCATCCCGCAGCACCCGCGCATGATTATGCTGCTCATCCTTAGCTGCATACAGCAGTGTCACCGTGCTTTCGCTGGCCCAGGCACACAGCCGCTCCATTTCGCCCGCCGCCGGCTCCGATTGCAGCTCTTCCTCATAAAGCACCGCAAACTCCGCAAATCTGTCGGGCTTATGGGCGAACCACTTCCGCAATTCGGGTGACGGTGCGGCCTTCCGCATCCAGCCGTCGAGCTGTGCCGCTTCCTTGGACACACCGCGCGGCCACAGGCGGTCAACCAGCACCCTTATACCGTCCGCCGCCTCCGGCGGGGCGTAGATGCGTTTGATCCGGAGCGCATCCTTACCTGCATCTGATCGCATTGCCCCTGAGCCTGTACTTGTCATTTCATCCGAGCCTGCACCTGTCTTTGCCGCCCCAGGACCCGCCTCTACCGCATCTGATTCGATATTTGACATAAAAGCCCGCCCCCTCTCCCGTCCTTCAGCGCATATGCCGCGCAGCCGTATACTGGAGCTGATTAAGCCGGTGGCCCAAACTGACCTTCAATCCACTTCCGCCCAATCGGCTATATTTCACTGGATAATCCTCCTCGTGTTTAGAGAACGCCTACTTTCATTATAAATAAGTTGCTATCCAATTTGTAGGGAAGTGCTAAACCGATCAGGTGCCGCAGATATATCAAAAAACCGGAAGCCCTGCAAGCCCCGGTCTCTTCTTATATCCATTTGATCAGTCCCGTGGTCCAGCCTCCTGAATCCGCTCAGGACCAATGATCCGTAGTCACACGCCGCTGTGCATCAAGCGTCTCCTACGGTTGCGGAAAATCCCGCTCCTCCGCCTTTACAGCGGTATTGCAGGTCCGCCGTCTTATTATTGTTGTTCATTTCCCCCTTCCAAGCGGCAGTTCACATCGCAGGAAAACAGGTTGCAGCGTAATTACCCCGGCTGGAAAAAACGGAAACAACCGGAGAATCAGCGGATCTCGGACGGACTTTTCCCGGTGTGCTGCTTAAATTGGCGGCTGAAAAAGAAAATATCGCGGTAGCCCAGCGCATCCGCCACCTCGGTCACGTTCATTCCGGCGTACAGCAGCAGATGCTGTGCCCGCTCAATCCGGGTGCGGATCACATAGGACTGAACGGAAGATCCGGTAATCTCCTTGAATTTGATTGAAAAATAACGCGGCGACAGCCCCGCACGTGCCGCCAGATCCTCCACCCGGTGCATCGCTCCGGGATGCTGGCTGACATAGTTGGCTACCTCATGGATGACCTCCGCCAGCTGGTTGCTTACATGGCGTTCCACCGGCATCATCTGATCCTCACGCAGCAGATGAATCATCAGCTGTTTCAGAATGAGCTGGCCTTCCTCCTGTGCCGCGAAGGTCTTCACCAGGAACAGGCGGACATACCGGGCCAGCAGATGCTCGAACTCCACCGTTTCCGACAGCACGCGGTAAGGCTCGGGAATGTCTGTCACATCCTCAGCCACATCGAAATGAATATATGTAAGCACAAGCGGCTTTTGCGGATTATGGGTCGCACTCGTATGATCTCCGGGACGGAACAGGAAGCAGCTCCCTTGGCCCACCTGATAAGGCACCCCTCTGCGCACAACCGTGCCTTCCCCGCTCCAGACATAGAACAAATCATAATTTTGCAGCGGCTTCTCTCTTTTTTGCCATTTCCAGCCCGGTTCGCAGACAATCTTCGCCAGGGCCGGCAGAATCACAAAAGAGGACGGCGATGCATGCAGCATAATGTTCCCCCCTAAAAGTTTTGCGGAAATTCTACGTTCCATACTTCTCATAATACCTTGTCATGTCCTATTTTGCACATCCTCCCAAGCCAGCAGGAGACGATTGACCCCAATTTCCAACTGCCCGCTATCTAAATGGGCGAAAGAAAAGCAGGCTGCCGGCCTGCCCGGCACGACCCGGTACAGCGCTGCGTCCCGGAAATCCGTGCCGCGCTTAAGCGCCGCCGCCCGGAAGGCGGCGAATTCCTCCCTGCTGCGCCGCCAGTGCGCGTAGATATGCAGGCCTGCATCGCCGGGCAGCGGCTCAAACAGCAGACCGAGCCGCTCCGACAGCAGGGAGCGGAAGATGCGGCCACGCTCGCCATAGATGCGCGTCATCCGCCGCAGATGGCGGCTGTAGCCGCCGGTATGCATGAAACGCGCCAGCGCGCGCTGCTCCAATTGTCCTCCAGGCAGCGGCTCATACAGCGCCTTGGCGGCGGTTACCGGCTTGATCAGCAAGGGCGGCAGCACTGCATAGCCCAGCCTTAAGCCGGAGAACATGCTGTTCGAGAAGGAGCCGATGTAGACGACCCGCTCCTCGCGGTCAAGTGCCTTCAGCGGCTCTATGGGCCGCCCGCCCCAGCGGAACTCGCTGTCGTAATCATCCTCTACGATCAGCGCTTCCTGCCGGCGTGCCCATTCCAACAGACGGCGCCGCCGGTCCAGCGGCAGCACCGCGCCAGTGGGAAACTGGCGGCTTGGCGTAACAAACAGCAGCCGGGCCGCCCAATCCTGCGGGACCAGCCCGCTTTCGTCTACCTTGCCCAGCAGCAGCTCTCCCCCGGAAATCTCCACCGCTCTGCGGATGCCGTGAAATCCGGGGTCCTCGACAACAGCAGGGCTTCCGGGCTCCAGCAGCAGCTGCGCCAGAAGGACAATGCCCTGCATGGAGCCGCTGAACAGCACGATGTGCTCCGCTTCCGCCCGGATGCCCCGGGTCACCCGGAGGTGGGCAGCAATGGCCCGCCGCAGGCTTTCTTCCCCTTGGGGCGGGCAATGCCCCTCCAGCAGCCCGCCGCTTTTGCCTCCGGCGTATTTCAGCGCACTCCGCCACTCGGCGTAAGGAAAGTGCTCCATCCGCATTCCCCGGCTCCGAAAGCTGACGAATGCCCCATCCGCTGGTTCATATACGGAGATATGCCGGTTCATAAGCCGGTCTCCCCAGCTGGAGAGCCGTATCCCGGAGTGAGACGCTCCCGGTAAAGAAACAGGGGATGCCGCATCCGAAGCGTTGGAAGCGTCACAAGAAACAGGTATGTTAACACTACCTATGATTCCAGCCTGAACCGCATAATAACCGGCTTCATCAGAATCGGCAGATTCTTGGACCGGCAGGGTCCCCACAGCCTGTGGATCACCGGCTCTATCCGCCGGAGCCCCGGCCATCCCCGCCTCTGCACAGTCAGCACTATCCGCCGGCTCCGTCATCCCCGCTTCAGTAAAGGCTGCATCAGCAGCCGTCTCTGCAGAAGCGGACTCTTTTGTCATAACCGCTTTACCTTCGCCTTCAGCCTCTTGGCCTGCCTCCTTCCGCTCCCCCTCTGCCGGATAAAAACTGCCATCCGCAACATAGGTGCCCCGGCCGGTCTCTGTCCGGATGTAGCCGTCAGCGAGCAGCATATCGTAAACCTGGGATGCCGAACCCCGCGACATCGTGTACAGCTCCGCCAGCTTCCGTGTCGACGGCAATCTTGTACCGCCCGGCAGCGTCCCGTCAAGGATCGCTGCGCGCAGCGCATGGTACAACGCCAGATATTTATAGCGGTGCACCGCCAAGTACCGGTCATATGGCAATGTAAAATTCATGTCCCTACCTCTTCACATTTAAAGTGGACTATAAAAATTAATGTAAACCGGTCCTTTTTTATTGTCAATTCTTCCTCTATTCTTAGGAAACCGTTTGACCCGGAGCATAGGACTCCGCAACTCATGAGAAAAGGAAGTGCCGTTATGCGCAGAAAAGAATTCAAGGTAGAGCAGGAAGAGGAGCTGATCGAGTTTCTGGGCGGAATGAGCTTTGGTTTTCTCGGTACCAGCGATGAGCAGGGGCTGCCGCGTGTGACGCCGCTGAATTTTGTATATATGGAGGGAAACTTCTATTTCCACGGCAGCCATGCCGGAGGCAAAATGAAAAGCATCCGCCGGAATCAGCAGGTATGCTTCACCGTTGCCGACGAATATGCGCTCATTCCCTCCTATTTCAGCGATCCCGAGCTTGCCTGCCCCGCCACCGCCTATTTCAAAAGCGTAACCGCTTATGGACAAGCTGAGCTTGTAGAAGACGCTGCTGAAAAAGCTGCCGTATTTACCCTTTTCATGCAAAAACTTCAGCCGGAAGGCGGTTATGCCCCGATAGATGCCGAAGACCCCAGATACCGTTCACGGTTGAAGGGTGTCGCAGTAGTGCGAATCGTTCCCGAAGAGATTACAGCCAAGTTCAAATTCGGCCAGAATCTGAAGGAAGAAGAACGGACCGCAATTGCACAGGGACTGAAGGACCGAAACGGAGCACGTGACGCCGAAACCATTGCCATGATGGAAAAATACTGCCCCTACCACTCCAATTTAGATTAAACTTGAAAAATTAAGAATACGGGGAAAACACATCTGGAGGAGCGGGTGTGGAGGAGCAATACTCTCCAGATGGGCAGCGGCCGGAAATCCAAACATTCTCTATAGCCACGCTCATTCCCAAACCCGATAAATCGCACGTTCAGCTAATATACTGATAAAAACACCACTAAATCCAGCCCATTCCGCTATGGAGCAGCCTATGTTGGAAAAAGTACCACTAATCCAGCCCATTCCGCTTATATAGAGCAGCCTATGTTGGAAAAAGTACCACTAATCCAGCCCATTCCGCTTATAGAGCAGCCTATGTTGGAAAAAGTACCACTAATTCAGCCCATTCCGCTTATAGAGCAGCCTATGTTGGAAAAAGTACCACTAATCCAGCCCATTCCGCTTATAGAGCAGCCTATGTTGGAAAAAGTACCACTAATCCAGCCCATTCTGCTTATAGAGCAGCCTATGTTGGAAAAAGTACCACTAATTCAGCCCATTCCGCTTATAGAGCAGCCTATGTTGGAAAAAGTACCACTAATTCGGCTGAAAATGGCCATTTGGGATGAATACGCACGAATTAGGTGTACAAATTCCAACTAAACCCTCCTGTATTCCGGATTTCAGCTCATTAGTTTTACTTTTTCCACTTAATAGCTTTAGTTCCTAATAAGCCTTATTAGTTTTAGTTCCAGATGAGCTGTATGGTATTCCCCAAGCTTTCAAGTTCTCCAATTCAACTCATAAAGGTGCTAAAATATACCTATACTACTAGAGAGCGGCGGGATGAACAATGGAGTACCTTTACCGCTATTATGATGAATCTGCAGGACCGTTTCAGAATTTATCCGCTCTGGCGCCAGCGGAAGCTCAGCGTGCTTGATGGCATCCGCCAACAGAGCAAGGGATTTGCCAGCCGGCGGGACCCATGGACCGGAGAGATACACCCGAGGTTCAAGTGTGGGAGAAACCGCCGCAATTTTTCTAAAAGGTTCAGCAAAAAACGTCTTTCACCAGTGACGGCGGAGTATCCCGGTGATATAATGTTAGGCAATGTTAACGTATATCCCAGAAGAATACCGGAAGGATGAAACTGATGAATCCATTGGCTGGACAATTGAATGACAGCATCAAGGCAGGCAATGAACATGTGTACGATATGCTCTCCAATCTGGGCAAAGCGCTTTATTATCCCAAAGAGGGCATTCTGAGCCAATCCGCCGAAGCGGCTGCTCACGCCAAGAAATACAACGCAACCATCGGTATTGCCACCGAAAATGGTGTACCTATGCACCTCGGTGTTATTCAGGATAAGCTCTCCGCTTACAGCCCCAAGGATTTGTACGGCTACGCTCCGCCGGCAGGCAAGCCGGAGCTGCGCACCGTGTGGCGGGAGAAAATGCTTCGTGAGACGCCGTCGCTTGAAGGTAAGTCCTTCGGCACTCCTATCGCTACCAACGCCCTGACCCATGGGCTAAGCATCGTTGCCGACCTGTTCGCCGATCAGGGTGATGCCGTCATCTATCCGGACAAAAACTGGGAGAATTACGAGCTGACCTTCGGCGTCCGCCGTCTCAGCGATACCGTGAACTATCCGCTCTTCACGGAAGATATGAGCTTCAACAGCGAAGGGCTGCTGGATGCCCTGCTGGCCCAGAAGGACCGCGGCAAAGCCATCGTGCTGCTTAACTTCCCGAATAACCCTACGGGCTATACCCCTGGCATCCAGGAAGGCGAAGCGATCGTTGCCGCTATTCTGCGCGCAGCGGAAGAAGGCATCAATGTTGTGGTGGTCAGCGACGATGCTTATTTCGGACTCTTTTTCGAGGATTCACTGAAAGAATCCCTGTTTGGCCGTCTGGCCAACCTGCACCCGCGCGTGCTTGCCGTGAAGATTGACGGAGCGACCAAAGAAGAGTTCGTTTGGGGCTTCCGCGTCGGCTTCATCACCTATGCTTCCGACAGCAAGGAAGTGCTGGCTGCCCTGGAGCAGAAGACAATGGGGATTATCCGCGCTACCATCTCCAGCGGACCGCATCCCTCGCAGACCTTCGTGCTTGATGCGCTCAAATCGCCGGAATTTGCAGAACAGAAGGAAGAGAAGTTTCAGATTATGAAGGGCCGTGCCAACAAAGTGAAGGCACTGCTGGACAGCGGCAAATACGGCGATGAGGTATGGACCTATTATCCGTTCAACTCCGGGTATTTCATGTGTCTGAAGCTGCACACCGTTTCGGCTGACGCCCTGCGTCTGCACCTGATTCATAACTACGGCCTGGGCACCATTGCCCTGGGTGAGACCGACCTGCGCGTGGCCTTCTCCTGTATTGAAGAAGATCAGCTAGAGGATCTGTTCGATATGGTCTATGCAGGAATCCGCGATCTGGAAAAAGCCTGAAGAACAAGCCTTAGACATAGAAGTCAGCTCCCTCACAGCAGGGGCTGACTTTTTTTGCAGGCGGTTATGGCATTGGCCTATACACGTTGTTCCCTCCGCACATAGAATACGGTGTACTCAAGTACAATAACTCACATGCGAAAGGGGAATGAACATGAGCGAAGAAGTTAGAGGCGGATATGGATACCCCGGGTTTACAAGCACTGGCGCGATTCTGGTTCTCTTTATCCTGCTGGTTATCATCAGCCGTTCACTCTTTGTCTAACCGGGAATGAACATCCCGGGAGGGAGCTCCGGCTCTCTCCCACTCACCCGCGTTTTACAGCATTCCCTGTTTCTTGCCTTTGGTCCAAAAAGGAATTTCTTCAATTCCGGAAATAGGTTTAAATATGCTTCAACTATTGAAAAAAGACGCCTTGATGGAGCTGTGTGTGCTCCACTTAAGGCGTCTTTTTTTAGATATCGTCGTCGTCCTGCGCAGATTTGCGGGAAGTCCTGCTTTTGAAGAGGTAGGCCAGCAGCGCACCGGCCAGAAAGGTCCCGATGACCGGCAGAGGCCGCTCGGCTATCCCGGTCAGAAAAGGCAGAGCGGTTAGCACAGCCAGCAGCAAGTGCGCCCGGAAGATGAACTGAATCGTACTGCTTGCCTTGCTGCCCTCCGGCAGCGGATAGACAGTCAGCCAGAACGATTCGCTATGCAGCTTGCGCAGCGCCGATAGCTGTACGCCCATGACCAGCACGAAGAACAAATAGATGCCGGAGCCGGTGTAGCTCTCCCGGTTCCACCAGACCAGCAGCAGCGCCAGAAGGAAGATCCGGATCACGATGCCGAAGATGTCGCCCCGGGCGAAGCTTTTGGTCAGCAGGAAGCGGTAGGCGGTGCTGCGCTTCCAGGCGATGCCCGCGCCCCATTTGGACAAGTAGCGGCGGGTATAGACCCGCTGCTCCCGTCCGGGCACATCCACGAACCAGCCAAGGATCATCAGCGCTCTTGCACCTTGATTGCGCTCGGTGGCTATCAGCCGTTCCCAGGGAACGGTGAGCCGGCCTGGAACAGCCAGCGCCGCCACATAGGCTGCTGCCAGAATAACGATGAAGATCAGCGCCCGGAGCGGAGGCTGCCAGAGCCATGCGGCAATCATCAGGCCGGAAACGGCCCAGCGGAGCAGACTGTAGCCCGCGGAAGCCGGACGGGACAGCATGGCAAGCTCCCGCCACAGGCCGAAGCTTGCCAATATCTTCACCAGAATCAGCACAGCAAACGTGGCAAGCAGCATTTGATGAGAATTATCCGTCCGTATGTACAGAGGCCAGAGTGTAATCAGCACGAAGGCCAGCCGCAGAATTTTCCACACATTCCCGGCCGTCCAGGCGGGAGCGAAATATTCCTTCATCCGGTGGCCCTGCGGAAGCAGAAAGATCGTATCCGGGCTCTGCAGATAGGTCCGGAAGCTGCTATGCGCGGCTGCAGGCAGCAGCAGAACCAGCATGATCCAGCGGATGGGAATGCCCTCAGGGACATCGCGGAGCAGCGAAGTATACCAGGCCGAGAAGATAATCAGCACCAGCAGGAAAACCATCGCTATACCGCTCTGAATGATATAACCAACATAAGGAATGAGGCCTCCCATGAACCGGCTGCGCCGCTGCCGGCGCAGCTCCTTCAAATCCATATCATTTCCCTCCTTGCACCAGTTCGTAGAACAGCTGCTCCAGATTCAATCCCTGCAGCCCGGCAGCCGCAGTCATCTCGGCCAGCGTACCCTGCGCGATCACCTTCCCGCGGTGCAGGACAATGAATCTGTCACAGTAATTCTCAATGGTGGAGAGAATATGGGAGCTTAACAGAATAGAAGCTCCGGTATTCTTCAGCTCCAGCATGAAATCAAGCAGAGAGCGGATGCCCAAAGGGTCCAGCCCCAAAAATGGCTCGTCGATCACATACAGCGCCGGACGAGCCACAAAGGCGCACATAATCATGACCTTCTGCTTCATCCCTTTGGATAAATGAGAGGACAGTGTATCCATTTTATCATCCATATTAAAAAGTGCGGCCAGCCGGCTGCTGCGGGATTCATAATCACTCTGCTCCACGCCGTAAGCCCTGGCGGTAAATTCCACATGCTCGCGTACCGTCATTTCCTCATACAGCAGCGGGGACTCCGGCACAAAGGACAGCGCTCCGTGATAGGCTTCCGGGTCGCTGCTCCGGGTTTTGCCCTGGACAGTGATCTCGCCTTTATGCGGCGACATCAGGCCCAGAATATGCTTCATGGTCGTGCTTTTGCCTGCTCCGTTCAATCCGATCAGCCCGACCATTTCTCCAGGCTGTACCTGAAGGCCGATATCGTGAAGTACCGGCTTGTTCAGGCTGTAACCTCCGCTTAAGCCCGTAATTTGCAATACGGGGGCAGTACTCATTGACCTTCACCTCTCGGGGTTTTGTCTTTCAACCATTTTGGCGCTCCTTTGTTCTTGCGGTTCTTCTCGCGTTCCGCACTGCTGGTGCGCGCTTTGCCTGCAGGAGCACTGCCGCGTGATCCTGCGGCGGGAACCGGGCTGCGGCGCTGCTGGTCGCGCCGCGCATCGAAGCCCGCAGCCGTGCCCGGCTGCGCTGCAGAAGCCCCGGCCGGGGAGGCTGGGCCTCCCGCTGCCGGGGTCCGCGCCTGCAGCTTACCGCTGCGCGCCGCAGGCAAGCCTTCACGCCCGCCGCTGCCGTCACGGCGGCCCGAACCGCTCCCGCCGCGATATTCGCCGCTGCGGGCCTCTTCGGCGGTCAGGGCCTTCCCGCCGACCATTTCCCTCTCCTCCAGCCGGATGTCCAGCTCCTTGGCGAACTTGCGCATGATGAACGTCTGCTGTTCCGTGACCATCGTCACCGACAGCCCGCGTCGTCCCATGCGCCCTGTACGTCCGGCCCGGTGCACATAATGCTCCGAGTCGAAAGCCGGATCGAAGCTGACGACCAGCGTCAGATTCTCGATATCGAGACCCCGGGCTGCCACATCACTGGCCACCAGCACGCGGAAGCGGCCGTCGCGGAAACGGGCCAGCACATTGCTGCGCGTCACCTTATCGGCATCGCCATAGAGCGCTGCTGCCGTAAGCCCCAGATGGTTCAGCTTGGCGGTCACCTCAGCGATATCGTCGGTAGCATTGACGAACACAATGGCCCGCTCCGGATTGTAATGACGGATCACCCGGCGCAGCATATCTATCTTATTCCGTTCCTCGGTCACCACGTAGTGATGCTCAAGGCTCTGGGCAGTCATGATCCCCGGATCAATGCCGACCTCTGCCGGATTCTTCATCTCGCGTGCTGCAAGCGCCTTCGTCTCCGGCCCGATGGTTGCCGACAGCATGACCAATTGACGCGTGCGCAGCGCACTGCTGACGATCTTCGCCACCTCGCCCGCACCGCTGAGCTGGAACATCTGGTCCGCTTCATCGATGACAATCGTGGTCACTTCATGCATCTTCAGCTTGCGCAGCCCGATCAGCTCCCGGATGCGGCCGGGAGTGCCCACTACAAGCTGCGGATGCTCGCGCAGCTTATCGATCTGCCGCTTGATCGCCGCGCCGCCGATCAGGCCCATCGCTTTGATGCCGCGGTGGGCTCCATAACGCTCCGCCTCGCGGAGAATCTGCATCGCCAGCTCTTGCGTAGGGGCCAGCACCAGCTTCTGCACCACTTTCTGCTCTGGATTGATCCCCTGGAGCAGCGGCAGCAGATAAGCCAGCGTCTTGCCGGTTCCTGTCTGGGATGCGGCAAGCACGTCTCTTCCCGCCAGCAGCAGCGGAATCGTCTCCTCCTGAACAGGGGATGGATCTTGAATGCCGAATTCCGACAATCGGGCAACGAAGTCTTCCTGAATGCCGATAGCCGCAAAAGAAGCTTTATTCATAATTGTAGTTCATCCTTTTCCCTTAAGATAATATGTTCATTATATGCCAAAAAGGCCTCTCCACCAAATGGAAGGCCGCTTGATCGTGTTACGCAGTGATATAATGATGCTTTGTCCTTGATCTGCCGGCTATTTCCGGTTCATCATGTTATAGGTGAGCTTATCCGCGAGCCGGGGGAACAGGCCATAGAGGCGGATGCCAATCGCTGCGAAGCCCGGAAGATCCATCTCCTCTTTGCCCTTATCGATCAGCTTCACAATTTTCTTGGATACATGCTCAGGCGTCATCATCATTCGGGCTACACTCTTTTCATAGCTGCCGGAGGGGTCGGCCGTACGGAAAAATTCCGTCGCAATCGGTCCAGGATTGACTGCCGAGACAATGATCCCCTGTTTGCGCAGCTCCTGGCGCAGCGCATTCGTGAAGCCCAGCACAGCATGTTTGGTTGCGGTATAAGCAACGGAACGGGCCGTGCCGATTTTGCCGGCCATAGAAGCCACATTAACAATCTGCCCGCTTCCCCGTTCCAGCATATGCGGGACTACGGCCTTTGTACACCGGACCGTGCCCATGTAGTTCACGTCCATCATGTCATCGAACTCTTGGGGCTCCATGTCGGTAAAAGCGGCAAACTTTCCATATCCGGCGTTATTCAGTAGAATATCAATTCTGCCGTATACACTAAAAATGTCCGCAAAGGTTCTCTGGACCTGGTCTTCATCGGTAACATCGCAGGCATACAGTCCAAAAACGCCCGGAATACCGGCCGCGGTTTCTTTCAGCTTGTCCTCTGAACGGGCCAGCAGAATAGGGATAGCCCCACGCTTGCCGAGCATTTGTGCTGTCAGCGCGCCAATCCCGCTTGAGGCTCCAGTAATTACAACAACTTTGCCTTGTAGTGCCATGAATTCATTCTCAGCTCCCGATGTCCGCCTAAGAGATCATTACCTGAATATCGAGCTCTCCGATACCTTCCATTAAAAGCGGAATGCTCAGCGCTTTGCGCGGCAGGACCGCCATCCCCTCTGTCTTCACCAGCTTGGGCGGAGTAATGTCCACCGATACCCCCTGATTGGACAAAATGGTGCTGGCGTTGCCGCTGATCATGTTGCCCAGCTCCGAAATTGCGCTCTGGCCCATCTCATCCATCTCCGTAATCACATAGCCACCCATCATGGCCGATACGATCTTTAGCGCTACCTGTTCAGCAATCCCGAAGATAATATCCCCGCTCAGTTGACCAGTCATCCCCACTTGTATCCATATATGACTATCAATCAGTTCGATATCCTTAATCCCCAAATTACCGGTGGATGGCGAGACCTGTATCACCTGTTCAATTACAATTCTTGCAGATTCTAAAAACGGATTAATTACTTCTGCTTTCATGAAAGTGCTGTCCCCCCTCTACCAGGCTTTAGTCTTGCACCAAAAGTCCCAAGCAATAATGATTTATTATACTTCATATATCGGCATTATTCATCAAAAATTAATGGTCTTTCCGAAGGAATTCTGAAGATAGTTGCAGGGGTAACATTGCCCTGCCGGATCTTATCTCCTATAATTTAATCAAATGCCAACATCCGGCGTAAGATAGATGTAGACACCGATGCATCATCCCTAGCAAAAACCGGCCCTGGCGCGGGTGTTATTCAGTGAATTTGCAGGAACCCCGAACCACCCGAATGTCCTTATTAGTTTCCAGGCCCCACATCGTGGAGCATTACTTCCCAGCTTATCCCGAACACTCAGCAGTCACCGGGGACACAACTTAATTCCCTAGTCGGAGGTAGACTCCTGAGTCTGTGACGAGCATGTTTTTTTTAAATAATCCTAAACACCAATCGGCGGCATCCAGCAGCAGGCCAAAAGGGGGTAAGTCCATGAATATCAGTCAGCTTGAAACGCTGATTACCATCTCCAAAACGATGAGCTTCCGCAAGGCGGGCGAACTGCTCAACCTGACCCAGCCGGCGGTTTCGGCCCAGATCAAAAGCCTCGAGGAGGAGTTCAAAACACAGCTTGTTGACCGCAACCAGCCGGTGACACTGACGGACAGGGGACAGGTATTCCTGACGCATGCTGAACAGATTGTAGGTCTTGTCGAAGAGCTTAAGCAGCGCCTTGCGGATTTGGATGAAAATCCGCAGGGGCATATTATTCTCGGGACGACTACCTCAATCGCCATTCAGATTCTGCCGCGAATCCTTTCTTATTTTCAGGACCAGTTCCCGCATATCAAAACTTCGATTTCTTCCATGTCTTCGTCCCAAATTTATCAGCATGTGGAGAATGGCCTGGTCGATGTCGGCATCGGTTACTTAATCGGACGCAGTCCGGGAATGACTACATCAGTGCTCTATTATGACACCTTCGAATTGGTGGTTTCTCCCCGCCATCCCCTTGCACAGGTCAAATCTGCCGGAATTGAAGCGCTGCGCAATACCCCGCTTATCCTGCTCTCGCCGGACACGGTCGGCCGGAGATTCGCTGATGAGGTGTTCGCGAAGCATGGCATCCAGCCGCAGGTAATCATGGAGCTGACCAGCAGCGAGGAAGTGAAGCGGATGGTGGAACTGGATCTCGGTGCGGCGGTGATTTCCAAGCAGTCGGTGACCGCCGAGGTGCGCAGCGGCACCCTTAAGATCGTCCCGATTATCGAGCTTGAGGTCACACATCCTGTAGGTGTCATTACGAAATCAGGCAAATACGTCAACTCTGCCATGCGGCAGTTTCTAAGCGACCTCAAAGGCATGCCGGAAACCCACTTCATCGGTTCAGAATAAACAATCTCACACAGTGACAATTATCCGCTGAAGCTTATTCCGGATACTTTCAGGGGATAATACAAGTTCCGCTATTTTGGGCTAAGGAGATGTTCTATCCATGAAATTCGACCTGCATACCCATCATTTCCGCTGCGGCCATGCTGACGGAACGATCAGGGACTATATTGAAGCCGGCATTGCTGCCGGTCTTTCAGTCATCGGTATTTCCGACCATACGCCATACTTCGGAAGTGAGTCCGAGCAGGCTTTTCCCCGTATTGCCATGGCCAAATCCGAGCTTGCCAACTATGTGGAGGAAGTACTGGCCCTGCAAAAAGAATACGAGGGCACCATCGATGTGCTGCTGGGGATCGAATCAGACTACTTCCCCGAATATGCAGAGCTGTACCGCCGGACATTATCGGCCTATCCGTTTGATTACATCATCGGCTCGGTACATAATGTGGGCGGTGTGAGCATCTTCAATAAAAGCCGCTGGAAAAATCTTAACCTCCAGGGGAAGATCGCCGGCAAAGCCGAGTATTACCGGCTGATTACCGCTTCCGCACGCAGCGGCATGTTCCAGATCCTCGGCCACATTGATGCCATGAAGGGCAATTATCCGCAGTTCTCGGATATCCCGGCCACAGCCGAAATCGACGAATGTCTGCGCGTTATCGGAGAGTGCGGCATTGCAATCGAAATCAACACTTCCGGAGGCACCAAGCTCTGCGGAGGCTGGTATCCTTCGGATGACATCCTGGAGCGGGCGCTGCATTATGGGGTGGTGGTCACCTTCGGCTCTGATGCCCATCTCCCTTCCCGGGTCGCCGACCAGCGGGACGCTGTAGCGGCACGCCTGAAGGAAATCGGATTTATCCGCTGGGTCTACTTCAAGCAGGCCCAGCAAATCTCCGTGCCGATAGAGTAGCACAGCAAGGCGACCTATCATCCGCAAGGAGAAAAATGCACCCCAGCCTTCACGGTTACGGACAATTGGTTCCGTCACCGTGAGTCACTGGGGTGCATTTTGGTTATTTTTTCAGATTATCGCAGGTAAAACCCTGCCGCTTCAGTGTATGCTGAGCGTCTCCGTACTGCGGATTGAGTGTATAAAAATGGGCGATGGTGCTGCTCCAGTCCCGCTCCGTCAGGCCTTGCTCCTTCAGGGAAGCCCGATGCGCCAGATTGTAAGCTTCAATCAGGCCCTTCACCTCCGGATTATACTGCTCCTCATTCAGGACAGCCTCCAAGGGAAGCCTTGGCTTCTTCGGCAGCTCCACGGCAGGGTATCCGACGCATAACCCCACAACCGGGAATACATACTCCGGCAGCTCCAGAAGCTCGATGACCTCCGCCGTATGGCGGCGCACTCCGCCAATCGGGATGATGCCCAGCCCCAGCGACTCCGCAGCAGCGATGGCATTGGATAAGGCAATCCCGACATCTGTCGCGCCGACGAGCAGCGCATCGACATCCTTCGCGGCCTCAAAAGGCTGCCCCTCCAGTTCACATGCCACTTTGGCCCGGTAAAAATCCATGCAGAATACCAGAAATAACGGCGCTTCCGCCACATGCTTCTGATTTCCACTCAACACCGAAAGCCGCTGCCGGCGTTCTTCGCTGCGTACGGCGATAACCGATACCTGCTGTCCATTCACCCAGGACGGCGCGGCTTGGGCCGCTTCAATAATAGTCTTCAGCTTCTCCGGCTCCACGGGTTCACGGCGGTATTGCCGGAAGGAGCGGTGATTCATTAATGTACGGATCACTTCGTTCAACGAATGATAACCTCCTGACCGCTGTCTTGTAATACAACCATCATATCCTAACTGCCTGCTAAGCCGCCAGTCCCAGCCAGACAGCACTACAAGCTCAAGCCGGATGCAATAATGGATCGGCACAAAAAAATGGACCCGAAGCATCGGGTCCCAACAGCAGTTATATTTTTAAAAGGGGGTCATGTACTTAGTTTAACCGGACACTGTTAGAGTTTCATAACGGCATTATTTCATTTGTGTAACAATGTGAATACTTTCATTACATCGGCCGGGCTGCCCGGCATGGGGAGGATCCGCTCCAGGGTGAGCCCGTTTTTGATCATGACCCGTTCAGACCTGAGATTGTCACCGCGGCAGCGTCCCTCGGCCCTGAGAAGACCCAGCTCCTGAAAGCTGTAATCCAGCAGCAGTCCGACAGCTTCCGTAGCCAGTCCCCGCCCCCACCATAGCGGGTTCAGCAGATATCCCAGCACAGCCTTGTTCTCATAGCGGTTCCAATTCTGCAAGGAGACTGTTCCGATCAGTTCCTGTTGTCCCAAAACATAAATTCCGGCATGGAGTGCGCAGGGATCGAAAGCATGAAGCATCCGGGCTACCAGCTTATCCAGATAAGCATGTGGTGAGCTCGCACCCTGACGTAGCAAAATATGCGGCTGCACCAGCGGATGGATGAGCAGCGTCTTGAGCACTCCAGCCTCGGTGGCCGGCATCGTTCTGAGTTCAACCTTTTCGCCTTGCCGTGCCATGGATAATACCGTATCGTAAGTGCTCATACGCTTCTCCTTCTCTTTGGAGATAGATATTGGAATCCCCCGTCTGCCAGCCAGCCCATAACAGGATCACCGTTACTATGCCCGTCGCAGGGTAAAAATGGTCAGTTCAGGCCTGCACATAAACCGGAATGGCATATAGGTTTCGCCGAACCCCCTGTTGACATACACCGGCATCCTCTTTTTGTCCGTATAATACAACCCGCTTATGTATTTATTCGATCCATATGGAGTGTATGCCGCGCCCACAAAGGGCAGGCGGATCTGCCCGCCATGACTATGCCCGGAGAGCTGCAGATGGAAGGGATACGCTTCTACCGTGTCGGCATAATCCGGCTCATGCATCATCAGCAGCGTGAACATTCCCTCAGGAACATCCTTCAGAGCCGCCTGGGGATTAGGCTTGCCGTGCAGCATGTCTTCGAGTCCCGCCACTGCGATGGAGGCCCCCCCCTGCTTCACCAGATAAGACTGGTTCCGCAGCACGCGGAATCCGGCTTCATTCAGCAGCCGGGTGAGCAGCTCCGTATTCTTGTAATCATGGTTGCCCAGGATCGCGTATTTGCCAAGCGGTGCACTCAGCTCTGCCAGAACCGGTACGGACTCCGTCAGATCCTCGGCATAGCTGTCCACAATATCTCCGGTGAAGCAGATGATGTCCGGCTGGGCCTCCTTGATATGCCCGACCAGCCGCTTCAAATCGTGAACATCCTTGTTGAAGCCCAGATGCACATCGCTGAAATGTACCAGCCGGGTACCTGCAAAGGCGGATGGAAGCTCCTTGAAGGACAGCTCCAGCCGGGTAATGTCCAGCCAGTTCGGCTCACCCTTCCAGGCGTAGCCGCTGGTGAGCAGCCCTGCGCCGAATAATGTAGCCGCCCCCCGGGTCAGGAATTGGCGGCGGGTGATTTTGCGGCCGCCGCCGGTCTGCGCGGGCGGAGTACTGTACCGGGTGCTGCCTTCTGCGGCAGCTGCCGGGAGATCGGGAGAAGCCCCGGACGATTTTTTATTCATAGGGAGGTTCTCCTTTCTTACAGGATTGTTACGGGGGAATGAAAGCTAGTCGGATGGCTTGGGTGAACCGGAGCGTTCTGCACACTTTTCCGGCTGCAACTCATCCTTCGCTTCTTCTACCTTCTCATCAACCTCAGTTTCGATATTTACATCAATCTCGGCTTCAATCTCCTCTTCCGAGCCGGGGCCCAGAATCTTGCGGAACAAACCCAGCATGGATAATGCATAGGCGACGGTAATGAAGCTGAAGCTGATCTGCATGATAACCACAAGACGAGAGGTGTTGTCCACCGGGGCTACATCCCCGTACCCGACTGTTGTAAAGGTAGCCACGCTGAAGTAGAGGAAGGTAATCAACTGGCTGAGCAAATCATCGCCGAGCCCTTTTCCATCGAAGGAGGACTGTCCAAACAGCTTATATATGGATGTATATACAATCGTAAAAAAAATAATGCAGGAGAAGGCCGCAATACTGATGCGCACCAGCGTCTGCTGCAGCCTGACCTCCTTGCTGTTCGATTCCTTGATTTCATGAAAGATAAACAGCACATAGAACAGCATCGAAGCCAGAGCAAAAATGAGAATAAGTCCGCGCAGCCCCTTGTCTCCTGGCAAAATGGCACCGAGATCAATCCAGTTCAGCAGATCTTCGACCGAAACCAGGGCATAGATCAGAATGGGAGCAAGGAGCACCCCTTTTCCCATCCAGCTCAGCTTTATCCGGTACAGCCACAACGAGAACAGCACAATTACAGCTATATTAAGGGTCCACATCCACCAAGTCATGGGCAATCCTCTCCTGTTCCCTGGTTCCGCTCAACTACGGTCTATTCGGACCGGCTTGCTACAGTAATGTGGCATTCCTCTTCCGGCGTGCCGCTGTAGGCGCGGGCGATGCCTTGGCTCTCTACATCCTTCTTAAGGACCCGGCGCAGCTTAAAGGCCACCCTGACGTTCTCGGTGAACGGAAAAGGATCAAGCAGCAGTGTAGACTCATCCTGCCATTCCGCCATAATCAGACGGCCGGAAGTGAAGCTGAAATCCTCACTTCCCGAGAAGCCGTCACGGAACCAGGGATGCTCTTCCGATTTTGGGCTTCCCGGCTCACTTAAGCCCAGGTACAGCGAGAGATCGTCGCAGAACTGCAGCAATCTCGCATCATAATACAATTCACCCTCTGCGAGCGGTTTGCTGTTCTCCAGATGACGGTGGATACGGGCCCGGCGGTCCTCCTCATGCTTCAGGTAGGCAGTAAGCTCCGGACAATCCTCGCCGGATATCTCAATCAGCCGCTCATAATGCGAACTGCAGAGCAGGGCGCCATACGGCGTGTCCGCCTCAATCTCATCCAGCCCGCGTCTGTAGAAGGTCAGCTTCGGTACAAGCGGAAAGTCTATAAAAGTATATGGCGCCCTTTCCGCATCATTCCAGAATGGAGTCTCATCAAGATCAATCCAGCCCCGGTCATGATGGCTGATCGCCCGCAGCACCTCTGCCTGGCGTCCTTCTGCCGGAACATGCTGCTCCTTGAACCATTCGGCAAATTTACCAGCCAATAGCCCGTGCTCATGCTGCCTCATCATTATTAAATATCCGTCCTGTTCACGACAAATCACAATTATTCCCCCCTGATATATCCACAGCCTGGATATGCATCGGCTATGAAGATTATAACATATGCACCCATATTTGTTGGAATCTTGACGTCTTGCCGTCATTGTATGTAAAGCTGTTCCCTCCTGAATGGACTGTTTTAACATGTACCCGTTTTTCCGTTGGAAAGAAACAGTCTGCGTAGAGGTAAGTACAGGTAAGTACAGGTAAGTACAGGTAAGTACAGGTAAGTACAGGTAAGTACAGGTAAGTACAGATAAGTGCAGTTACATAGAGGTACATAGGGGTATGTTACGTAGCACGTAGCACGTAGTACGTAGCACGTAGGCACGTAGTACGTAACACATAGTACGTAGGTATACAAGTACGAGATACGTAGACGCTTACTGTGTTGAAGTAGTCAATGCAAGTGTAGTGTAGAATTAGGTCAATGCAAGTACTGCTGCAAGCCCGAGTGGAAAAAGTGAACTTAAATCCTCCCCGTCCCGCTTCCCGCAAGCATTAGATGGAAAAAGGATATCTAATTGAGCCGATTTCTACCCTTTCGGATGATTTCGTTTAAATTAAGTTCACTTTTTCCCACTATTCCCTCTGCAGAAGGCTTTCCAGCCGATTTAAGTGCACTAATTCCACTTCGCTCTCTGCACCACCTACACCTCTGTACCACCCGTACTCTCCCTGTACCTCGCACCCCCCGTACTCTTCCTATACCTCGCACCGCCCACACTCTCCTGTACCTCCGCCCGTACGCTTTGTAATCCTGCAACGCTTCAACTCCCACCTCCATTACTCCCTGCAACGTTTCCTCCGCTCCCTAAACTTCCTGGACCCTCTGTCTCCTACCGTTACCGCGATCCCCCCTTCCGTCTTATGTACTGGAGTAGCCCATAGAAGGATAAATAACGGACTGTCGAACAATCCCCCTTCCAGCGCTTTTGCCTCCCTGAGAAGTTATCACTACCTCCCCCCCAAGTTCCCCCTCTGCTCCTACTAAACTCCTCAAGTGTAAAAGAAAAGCCACCTCACCTTCCCCAGAAAGGCACAAAAGCCCTGCCGGCAGCGGCAGGGCTTTCCTTTTTACTAATTGGTTCTTGGTTGGCTGCTATACACCCAGCCAGCGTTTGAACATATGCTTGGTGGTCTGTTTGTTGATCTCGGCAATGGACGTGGTGAGCGGGATGCCTTTCGGGCAGGCGCGCACGCAGTTCTGCGAGTTGCCGCAGCCGTCAATGCCTCCGTCTTCCATCAGCGCATCCAGACGCTCATCCGCATTCATCTCGCCTGTCGGATGGGCGTTGAACAGACGGACCTGTGAAATGGCCGCCGGGCCGATGAAATTAGTTTTTTCATTGACGTTAGGACAGGCTTCCAGGCAGACGCCGCAGGTCATGCACTTGGACAGCTCATACGCCCATTGGCGCTTCTTCTCCGGCATACGCGGGCCAGGACCGAGATCATAGGTGCCGTCGATCGGAATCCACGCCTTGACCCGTTTAAGCGCGCCAAACATCCGGCTGCGGTCAATCACCAGGTCACGCACCACCGGGAAGGTCTTCATCGGCTCGATGCGCACCGGCTGCTCCAGATTATCGATCAGAGCGGCGCAGGCCTGGCGGGGCTTGCCGTTGATTACCATGGAGCAGGCCCCGCACACCTCCTCCAGACAGTTGGACTCCCAGCAGACCGGAACCGTGCTGTCCCCCTTGGCGTTGACCGGGTTGCGCTGAATCTCCATCAACGCGCTGATCACATTCATCCCCGGACGGTACGCAAGCTCGAACTCTTCCGTATAAGGGGCCGTCTCCGGTTCGTCCTGGCGGGTAATCACAAATTTTACGTTTTTGGGAGCTGCAGCAGTTTCCGCCATATCTGTTACCTCCTAAAAGTTTTATGGTACACTGACCGAACATTTTATTGTACTTTGTACAGCTAAAACAGCTGATTTTTGCTCATTTCAACATATAGTTGCAATTTATGCAGTTACATTTCGGGAAACACTCCCTAAACGAACAATTCTCCAAAATAATGGTACAAAATACAGCTAACTCTCTTTAAGAGCGCTTGGAAGTCCGTCTAATTCATGAAATACAATTAGCATTGGCAGCCCGTTTACTGACCGATGTTCCTCTATAGTTCTTATCGTACACTGCCTCACCGTTCCACGGTCAATCCTTCGAGTAATCCCGTACCCGTGGAGGAATCAGCGATACATCCACTTCTTCGTAAGAGATTTGCGGGCCGTCCGCCGTCCATGCGGCCTTGGTGGTCTTCAGGAATTCCTCGTCATTGCGTGTCGGGAATTCCGGCTTATAGTGCGCGCCGCGGCTCTCGTTGCGCAGCAGCGCCCCGAGGGTCATGGCTTCGGACAGCTCCAGCATGTTCCACAGCTGGCGGGTGAAGGCTACGCCCTGGTTGTTCCAACGCGAGGTATCGTTCATGTTGATCCGGCGGTAGCGCTCCTTCAGCTCTTTGATTTTGCCGATGGTGGCAGTAAGCTTGGTATTCTCGCGCACAACCGTCATATTGGCGGTCATCCATTCGCCCAGCTCTTTATGAATGACATAGGCGTTCTCAGTGCCCGACATCGCCAGCAAAGACTCATATTTATCAGTTTGTGTCTTATGGAAGCTGTCAAAGACGGCAGAGGAAATGTCCTGTACCGATTTCTTCAGTCCTTTAATATATTCAACAGCCTTCGGCCCCGAGACCATACCGCCGTAGATCGCCGATACGAGCGAGTTCGCGCCGAGCCGGTTTGCACCGTGATATTGGTATTCACATTCCCCTGCCGCGAACAGCCCGGGAATATTGGTCATCTGGTTATAGTCGACCCACATGCCGCCCATGGAGTAATGCACAGCCGGGAATATTTTCATCGGAATTTTGCGGGGATCATCGCCCATGAATTTTTCATAGATTTCGATAATGCCGCCCAGCTTAACGTCCAGCTCCTTCGGGTCCTTGTGGGAAAGATCCAGGTAGACCATATTTTCACCGTTAATGCCCAGCCCCTGGTCCACACACACATTAAAAATCTCCCGGGTTGCAATATCGCGCGGCACCAGATTCCCGTAGGAAGGATATTTCTCCTCCAGGAAGTACCACGGCTTACCGTCCTTGTAGGTCCAGATGCGTCCGCCTTCACCGCGCGCCGATTCCGACATCAGCCGCAGCTTGTCATCGCCGGGAATCGCGGTCGGATGGATCTGAATGAATTCGCCGTTGGCGTAATGCACACCCTGCTGGTATACAGCGCTGGCAGCTGTTCCCGTGTTGATGACCGAGTTCGTTGTTTTGCCAAAAATAATACCGGGACCGCCGCTCGCCAGAATCACCGCATCCGCCGGGAAGGTCTGAATCTCCATCGTCTTGAGATTCTGGGCACTGATGCCGCGGCATACGCGTTCATCATCCAAGATCACCGAGAGGAATTCCCAGTTCTCGCTTTTGGTGACCAGGCCTTCGGCTTCCCAGCGGCGCACCTGCTCATCCAGCGCATACAGCAGCTGCTGGCCGGTCGTCGCACCTGCAAAAGCTGTCCGGTGGCGCTTCGTGCCGCCGAACCGGCGGAAATCGAGCAGCCCCTCCGGCGTGCGGTTGAACATGACACCCATCCGGTCCATCAGATGGATGATCCCCGGTGCAGCCTCACACATCGCCTTGACCGGAGGCTGGTTGGCAAGAAAATCGCCGCCGTATACAGTGTCGTCGAAATGCTCCCAAGGCGAGTCTCCCTCACCTTTGGTGTTCACCGCTCCGTTGATGCCGCCTTGCGCGCAGACCGAATGCGATCTTTTGACAGGAACAAGGGAGAATAAATGCACATGTGCGCCGGATTCTGCAGCCTTGATGGTAGCCATCAGGCCGGCCAGCCCCCCGCCCACGATAATGATATCGGCTGATGCCATGATTTGTTCCCTCCTAAATTGTTTTGCAGATTGACCACTTGTATATTGCATCATAAGTTCGTCCGAGGTTGGACGCTTTCTGGTTTGTTAAATCAGATTGCGAAGCGACTGTACAGCCGAAGCCGTAGCCTGGAATTCATTGTCACGGAAAGTAACCAGCGAGAACAGGAACATGAAGCTGACAATTACGAACAGGCCCAGACAGATGACGGAGGATACTCTTTGGGAACGGGGCCCCACGGTAATTCCCCAGCTGATCAGAAACGACCAGAGACCGTTCGCAAAGTGGAAGCAGGCTGCCAGAATACCGATGATATACACAGTCAGCAGCAGCGGCTGGGTTACAATGTTATGCATAACACCGCCAAGCTCTTCGTGCTCCACATTGCCGAGCGCCACCTGAACACGGGTATCGTACAGATGCCAGACAATGAAGATAAAGGTGATCACTCCGCTGATCCGCTGCAGCGTGTACCGCCAGTTCCGTTCAAGATTGTAGCGGTTCAGGTTTGGCTTGGCCTGGTAGGCAATATACAGCCCGTAGACCCCGTGATACAGCAGCGGAAGCCATATGCCGAACAATTCCAGGAAGAAGACGAGCGGCAGGCTGTTCAGCCACAGCACACTGTCCGTAAAACCGGAAGCGCCTCCCTCTACTGCCGAGAAATTCGTCAGCATGTGCTCTAGGAAAAAGAACCCGAGCGGGATCACGCCAAGCAAGGAATGAATCTTTCTGGAATAAAATCCTCTCATGCAAAGTGTCCCCTTTCCGATATAAAACAGCGTTTTCATTAATGAGCATACACCGCCGGGAGTACAGTTGAAACAGGGGGCAAGGGGCTTAGGGAAGCCCGCAAAATGTCTATTTTCACCGCTATTCATTGTTTTCCCGGACTTTGCTGCAACATTCACAATATGTGAATATCTTGTGTCACTTTTCATGTTACTCCTTTTTCACTTATAAGGGAATTGCAATCTAATTATTAAACGTTATACAATAAACGCATAAGAATATTTTTAATATGATAATAATTCTCATTTAGAGGGCGAAAATAAGGATTAATACTCTGTTTATCCTTGCTGGCAAAGGATGCAGCCTGATAACGGCTATGCTATTTATCACTTTATCGAATATGGTATCACTTAAAGGAGGAAGGCTTATGTTTGATGATTTGGATATTTTTGCTGCTGTCGTGGAACACTCCAGCCTGAACCGGGCTTCGCGCCAGCTTAATTTGTCCCAGCCTGCCCTCTCCCGCAAAATCTCCAAGCTGGAGGAGCGGCTCGGCGTTGCACTGTTCAACCGGTTCGGCAAGCGGCTGGAGCTGACGGAGGTGGGCCGTCTTACTTATACCTATGCGCTGGAGCAGCGGCAGCAGCGTTCCAAGTTTCTGGAAGCGCTGTCGAAGTTCAAGGAAGGGGAACCGCAGCTTGTAACCCTCGGGGCCAGCCTGACCACGCTTCAGACTACTCTGCCGCCGCTTGTGAATGCCTACATGGAGAAATATCCGGCAGCCGAGCTGAAGCTGATTACCGGCAAGACGCATGAGATTGTCTCTTCCGTCAGCGAAGGCAGGGCCGATCTTGGGATTATCGCATCCGCTACTCAGGAGCCGGGTCTGCGCTGCATCCCGCTGTTCGAGGATCAGCTGCGGCTGGTGGTTTCCGAGCACCACCCTCTGACCCTGTCACCGAAGCTGACGATGAGCGACCTCTCCCGGCTGCCGATGATCCTCTTCTCCAAGGGCACCTGGTACCGCCGTATGACCGATGAAGTATTTCAGCGCAGCGGAGTCGATCCCGATGTGCGGATGGAGATCGACTCCTTCGAGGCCATCGTCCGGCTGCTGCCGACGATCAAAGCTGCAGCGCTGCTTCCGAAGTCTTACCTCCGCCCTGAGCTGCTGAACGGGGGCGGCCTGGTCTCGCTGCATATTAAGGAGCTGGAGCAGACCCAGCGGACGACCTGTCTGATCTACCCTAGCAGTGGCGGCCTAAGCACAGCTGCACGCTGCCTGGTGCAGGTCACAGAGGAAGTGTTCCTGCCGGGACGGGAATAACTGGTATGCTTGGCATGAACAGGACTGGCAAGGACCGGGAGGTCTGGACAAAGGATACAGGCGACTGAACAGTTTAACGGCAAATCTGCCGTTGCAGGGCTCCCCATTTAGGAAAGGTAATCTTTACCTGTTTGTCAGCAAATAGTATGATGAGTGGAGTATTCCATATCAATCGGCAGGTTGTTGGCTGAAGGAGCGGTACCAAATGTTCAGATACATATTCCCAGGTGCTCTGCTCATCCTGATGATCATGATGTTAACAGGCTGTGCCTCAAATTCTGTCGACACCCCGCTCTATGATGGACAGTCCTTGGAGATTGGGGTCATAGGCGATGCGCCGGCTATCCGGGAGCGGAATATCAGCTTTACAGAGATGAGCTTCGATGACCTAAAAGAATGCTCGGTGTTCCCCAATACAGTAGATGCCGTTTTTATCGGGAAAGATTATTTATCCGAAGCGGCAGAGCCTGAGTATGCACAGGTCTATAAGAATGCAGGGGTTCCTTTTTTCTTCATCGAATCCATGAAGTCTTATATCCCCTTTGTATACAAGGATCTCTCTTATGAGGAAGTTCCTGATATGGAATCAGGAACGTATATCACAGGCTACTATCAGTCTGGCGGCAAAATGCAATATTGGGGCTACGGACTATATAATGACAAGGTAAATTCCGTCAATATCAAAGATGCCTATTCGCGGATATTCGCCACCATCGCCTCGCTCTCACCATAATAAAGGCCCGGATGGCATCCGGGCCTTATTTGCGTTATATTTTCCCGCCTGCCCTGCAGACGCCGGCTACTCCACATTCACCGCTTCATCCTCGAACTCCACAATGCTCTCATTGGAACCGATAACCACCATAATATCGCCTTGATGCACATGGTCATGCGCGGTGGGGGCAACAATTACGCCGTCCTCGCGGTTCAGGGCAATGATGCTGCAGCCGTATTTGGCCCGTGTGTTGAGCTCAGAGAGGCTTTTGCCGTCCATACAGGCGGGCACGGTCAGCTCGACCACCTTGTAATCTTTGGAAAGCTCGATATAATCCAGCAGATTGGGCGTGGTCAGCTGATGAGCCACACGAATGCCCATATCCCGTTCAGGAAAAATCACACGGTCCACACCAAGCTTGGAAAGCGCCCGTCCATGAAGGATAGAGATCGCTTTAGCCACCACCTGTTTCACACCCAGCTCTTTCAAAAGAATTGCCGCCAGGATGCTGCGCTCCATGTTGTCTCCGATTGCAACTATGCCGCAATCAAAGTTGCGCACGCCCAGTGAGCGCATGATTCCCTCATCCGTGGCATCCGCCATGACCGTATGTGTCAGCTGGCCGCTCATTTCCTCCACCCGTTCCTCAACATGGTCAATGCCAAGCACTTCATAGCCCATGGCCATCAGTTCCAGGGCAAGACTTGAGCCAAAGCGGCCGAGTCCGATGATGACAAACTGCTGTGCTTTCATAATATCCATAACCCCTTATCCAATTATCATTTTACCTTCCGGATATTTATATAATTGCTTACCCTGTTTCGGGCCGATTGCATACGCCAGGGTGAGCAGCCCAAGCCGTCCGGCGAACATCGTCAGACAGATCAGGATTTTGCCGGCCTGGCTCAGTTCCGGCGTAAGTCCCATACTGAGGCCCACCGTAGCGAAGGCCGAGGTCGTCTCGAACAGAATCATCAGAAACGCCCGGTCCTCCGTGGTGGACAGCACCATGGACACGGTCACAATCAGCAGCAGCGCCAGCAGGGTAACGGTCAACGCCTTGAATACGCGTTCCTGGGCAAGACGGTAACGGAACAAGACGATATCCTCGCGTCCACGGAGCATCGAGATAACCGCACCGATCATCAGGGTAAAGGTTGTAGTCTTGATGCCGCCGCCAGTTGAGCCGGGCGAAGCCCCGATAAACATCAGAATTACTATAAAAAATTGCGAGGCCTGGCGGAGTCCGGCAATATCCAGAGTATTTGCCCCGGCTGTACGCGGAGTGACAGATTGAAAGAATGCGGCCCAGATTTTGCCGCCAAAGTTCAGCGGACCCAGCGTGCGGGAGTTGGTGAATTCGAAAACAAAAATAACAACCGTTCCGATTACTATCAGCGCCGCTGTCATCGACAGAACCACCTTGCTGTGCAGTGACAATCTGCGCGTACGGCGGCGGTAGTCTACGAGATCCGACATAACAATGAAGCCAATCCCCCCGGAAACAATCAGAAACATGACCACGATGTTGACAATAGGGTCGCTGACATATTCCGTCAGGCTGCGAAAGTCCCCAAAGATATCAAAACCGGCGTTGTTGAACATTGATACCGCATGAAAAATACCAAAATAGACCGCACGCCCAAGCGGCATATCAAATGCCCAGCGCATCGAGAGGATAACTGCAGCCCCAGCTTCAATGACGAGTGAATAAATCAGCACCTTGCGGATCAGCCGCACAATGCCTTCCATTGAGCCCTGATTCATGGCTTCCTGGAGAATCAGCCGGTCACGCAGGGAGATCCTGCGTTTCAGTACAAGCGCAAACAGAGTTGCCATCGTCATGAAGCCCAGGCCGCCAACTTGAATAAGTACCATAATCACAATTTGTCCGAACACTGTGAAATACGTCCCTGTATCCACCACGACAAGCCCGGTGACGCAAGTTGCAGAAGTTGCAGTAAACAGCGCATCGATAAATTGGAGTGATTCTCCCGACGTGCTTGACACCGGAAGCATCAGAAGCAGGGTTCCGATCAGAATAACGGCAGCAAAGCCCAGCACCAGAATCTGCGGCGGAGACAGCTTCAAAAATCTGAAATTGTTAATCTTGGGTAACGGTGAGGCCAATCTTCTCATCCTCTCGCTGGTTGCGTTAGAAACATACAAATTATAATCGTTATTCCCTTACTTCACAAAGGTTCATTTTGTTGCAGCTGATTCCCGTTTTTGATTGAACTTTAATTGGCCGGCCTTTTGCGGTATGCTGTATTTCTGCAGGCCGAATATTCCCAACCCGCCTTGGTACAAAAGAATGAAGCCGTAAGGACAAAATAAGCATAAGCCCGGCCATTTCCACGTAAAAGGATAATACGGCATTTTTTTGTAACCGGCCTGCTGCTAATATTATAATGGAAAGAACAGGCTTATTACATAACAAGGAGGCGTTACATGAATTCCGTCGGCCAGCCCCTACAGCAGCGGCCCCTTTCAACCAGGCTCATTCTAGCGGGCATCATCGGTCTTATTGTGTTCATTATGTTCCAGATCGCACCCCAGCTCTTAGGGGGCCCGGGTGATTCTGACACCACACCTATCAGCAAAAATGAGGCCCGTGAGCAAGCCGCCGCATTCGCAGCCCAGCAGCTTGGCCATCCAGATTCCCCAGGGGAAAATTGGGCTGTAAGCTACCGTACAGACTCCTCCTTCTACGGCTACATGTCCCGGGAGAAGCTTCTGGATCAATATTCCAAAGCGAAGCTGGATCAGCGTTATCCGTTCGATGTCTTTCATGCCGTACTGCACGGTTCCGGTGAAGCGAATCCGATTCTATCGGTTGACCTGAATATGTACACCGGGAAGGTTGTTGGATTCGGCCGCGGGGAAGACGTAAGTTCTAGCGCAGAAACAGGGAACACTGGCAGCTCTGCCCTTCCGGATACTGTAAACACAGCCAGTGAACCGGAGCTTTCGCTTGAACAGAAAAAGGAACTTGCCCGGCCTTGGCTTCAATTATGGGAAGTAAATCCCGCCAAACTGCAGATTCAGTCAGGCACAGACCCTTACAGCCTGGTCTATACAGACAGCTCCGTCAAGATTGGAGAGTCGCAGCTGCAGTACAAATTCAAATTTCAGCAGGAACAGGTCTCGTATTTCCGGGCAGGGTTCACCGCCCCGGCCTGGCATACCAGCTATGTCGAGGATCAGACCGCACTGGCCCGGTGGCTGACCGGGGTCGGCTACGGCGTGCCGACGCTGGCGCTGGGCATTCTCGCCCTGATCTACAGCATTCTGCGCAGAGGCCATACCTCGTTTAAGCGCGGCATCTTCCTCAGCTCCGCCCATTTTGTAATTATGATGGTCAGTACCTACAACATGCTGCCGGAGGCCAGCGGGGACAGCCTGGAGAGCCGCATCACAAGTCTCGTCATGCTCCTATTCTATCTTTTTTACAGTCTGCTGATGTCGCTGATGCTCTACTTCTCACTTGTTGGAGGCAATGGCCTGTGGCGCAAGGAAGAAGGCCTGAACCCCTGGCCGCGCGCCAAGGAGCCGGGTTACGGGCGTTATGTGCTGGACAGTATGCGTGCCGGGTATGTCTGGGCCTTTATTTTGCTCGGCGTACAGACCTTAATGTTCATCATCCTGTCGTACACCCTGCATAACTGGTCCACCACGGATGCCAGCCAGTCACCGTACAATATGAGATATGCCTGGCTGCTGCCCATTGTCGCCTGGCTTGCCGGGTTGTCCGAGGAAGCCGTATACCGCCTGTTCGGCATCCGGATGGTCAAGAAGATCGTCCGCAGCACCTTCCTGGCCTCGCTGATCACCACCCTGATCTGGGCGTTCGGACATACGCTGTACCCGATCTATCCCATCAGCTCGCGTCCGATTGAGCTGACGGTGATCGGCTTGCTGTTCAGCTATATTTTCCTGCGCTACGGCTTTATTGCCGTCATGTTCAGCCACGTGGTGTTTGACAGCATCCTGATGGGCACCACTCTGATCTTCATGAAGGAGTCCGTGAATGTCGGTGCAGGCATTGTCACCATTGTCCTGCCGTTCATCGTGGGCTATATCGTGTACCGGTTCAATCCCCCGCGCAAAATAGAGCCGGCAGAGCCTGTCAGCCCCATCGCCTAACTGAAGACCGGCCGCAAACGGCTGAGCGCCTTTCCATGGGCGGCTCAGCCGTTTGCGCATGTAGTGCCTTGCAGGTTCTAATAGCCCTCCATCGCATGATGAGTCTTGCAGTAATTAAAATGACTCGGATCAGCATCATCACCAAAGTTATAATGCACTTCATCACATGTCATATGATATGTGATATATATGTGTAATGATTAATTATTTCATTTAGGGAACATCAGCGAAGCTTTTTTTTCCCTAAAAATCCGTTTGTTAGATGGGGATTAGAGTTATTTATCGGGTGGCGAAAGAATCACCTGTTTGTTATTCCACCTCCCGATCCGCCATTTAGCCCGCTTTTGCCGTTGTTATTGGACAAGCTTCCCTTCAGCGCTTCAACAACATCATTTCTGCCGTTGTTATGGGATAAACTTCCCTCCAGCGCTTCAACAACAGCATTTCTGCCGTTGTTACCGGACAAACTTCCCTTCAGCGCTTCAACAACAGCATTTCTGCCGTTGTTTCCGGACAAACTTCCCTCCAGCACTTCAACAACAGCATTTCTGCCGTTGTTTCCGGACAAACTTCCCTTCAGCGCTTCAACAACAGCATTTCTGCCGTTGTTTTCGGACAAACTTCCCTTCAGCGCTTCAACAACAGCATTTCTGCCGTTGTTTCTGGTCCATATTTGTCCTTTAGACGAATTGAACTAAAAGATTCTTATCTCCATTTTAATACACGCCTTATCGCAACAGGAAAATCTTAATTTCTTTAAATCACAAGAAGAGACTGGCCTAAAGGCCAGTCTCTGACGTGTAATAATTACTTTATAATGACGTTTCCTCGTCCTTCAGGGCATTCAGAATCTGCGCAGCCAGCTTGTCGCCGATCGACAGCGGACGGAAGTCCTCGATGCTGGCCTCCTTGATTTTTTTGAGCGAGCCAAAATGCTTCAGAAGCAGCTTCCGGCGTTTGTCGCCGATGCCCGGAATGGAGTCGAGCTTTGAGGTAACCATCGATTTGCCGCGCTGCTCGCGGTGGAATGTAATCGCAAACCGGTGAACCTCATCCTGGATGCGCTGCAGCAGATAAAACTCCTGGCTGTCCCGGGCAAGCTGGACCGGCTCGGCCGAATCCCCGACCAGCAGCTGAGCCGTTCTGTGCTTGTCGTCCTTCACCAGGCCGCAGACCGGGATGTACAGCCCCAGCTCATTCTGCAGAATATCAATGGCGGAAGAAATTTGCCCTTTCCCTCCATCGACCACAATCAGATCAGGCTGCGGCAGGTTCTCCTTCAGCACGCGTTCATAGCGGCGGCGGATCACCTCGCGCATCGTTTCGTAGTCATCCGGCCCCTGTACCGAGCGGACCTTATATTTGCGGTATTCCTTGCGGGCAGGCTTGCCGTCAATGAACACAACCATCGCGGATACCGGATTGGTTCCCTGGATATTCGAGTTGTCAAATGCTTCAATCCGGCTAAGGGATTCCAGGCCCAGGCTCTGGCCCAGGCTGCTGGCTGCGCCGGAGGTTCGCTCCTCGTCCCGCTCGATTAGGCGGAACTTCTCGTCCAGCGCCACCCGGCCGTTCTGGCAGGCCATCCCGACCATCTGCTTCTTCAGCCCGCGCTGCGGCACCAGCACCTTGATGCCCAGCCATTCCTGCAGGGCAGCCGCGCCGCCGGCCGCGTCCACGGTGCCTTCAGCGGCAGCCTCAGCCTCAGCCTCAGCGGCTTCACCCGCATCCGTTTGCGCTGCAGCCTCCAGCGCCGCTTCCTCCGACTCTGCCCGCATGGCAGCGGCTTCGGTTACCCCGCCGTCTGCCGCGCTTCCCACAGCCTTACCGGCATCCTCTGCGGCCAGCTCAGCCACTGCCGCATCATCAGCGCCAGACTGTTCCGTCTCACCGCTGACCGCCAGCTGCGGCTTGCCTGATTTATCCGTGCCCTCAAGCACGGTATCCGGCAGCAGAATTTCCTGCGGCAGGGCCGGGTTCTCGCTGTAGTACTGCGTCACATAGGAGATGAAATCGCTGTACGCCTCCCCGTAGAAAGGGAACACGGAGGAGTGCCGCTGGATCATTTTCCCCTGCCGCATGTACAGAATCTGCACACACATCCAGCCCTTATCCACGGCATAGCCAAATACATCGCGGTCCTTGGTATCCGCCGTGTTAATTTTCTGTTTCTCCATCAGGGCATCGATGTGGATAATCTGGTCACGCAGCTCCTTGGCCCGCTCGAAATACAGCTCCTCTGCGGCCTCCTGCATCTTTTGCTGCAGATCCTTCTTGACTGCCTCATGGCCGCCTCCGAGAAAACCGGCAATACTCTGCGTAATTTCCTCATAAGCGTTCTTGGGCACTTCCTTTTCGCAGGGCGCCAGACACTGGCCCATATGATAATACAGGCACACTTCCTTCGGCATCACGCCGCATTTGCGCAGCGGATACATTCGGTCAAGCAGCTTCTTGGTCTGATGCGCCGCATAAGCGTTCGGATATGGACCGAAATACTTCGCTTTATCCTTAATCACCCGGCGCGTAACTTCCAGGCGCGGATGAGCTTCATTCGTGATTTTCAAATACGGAAACGTCTTGTCGTCCTTCAAAAGCACATTATAACGCGGCATATGCTTTTTAATCAGGTTGCACTCCAGAATGAGCGCCTCCATGTTACTGGACGTGACGATATATTCAAAGTCGGCAATATTGGCGACGAGTCTCTGGGTCTTACCGTTATGGCTGCCCGTAAAATAAGAGCGGACCCGGTTCTTCAGCACCTTGGCCTTCCCCACATAAATAATAGTGCCCTCTTCATTCTTCATCAGATAGCACCCGGGCAGGTCGGGCAGCAATGCCAGTTTGTTGCGGATATTATCCATATAATCCATGAGTTCTCCCCCACCTGTAAACATCACCGTGATAACTTAATTTTAAATATAAAAAGCTATAGGTTCAACCCCATAGCATACAAAAATAGAGTTCTGTTGGCTAAAAACGTTCATTCTTCCAAAAGGCGCAGCAGCTTCCGCCTGACACACAAAGCGCCCTCGGATAAACCGAAGGCGCTTTGTGTGTCAGGGCGTAGGCCCCGGATACTACAGCATCAATTTTACTGATGTTTAGCTACAATATTCTTAAGGGAATCCTTGGAGTTCAGTCCTACAACTTTGTCCACAGGCTGGCCGTCTTTAAAGAAGATCAGGGTAGGAATGCTCATGACCCCAAAACGGGAAGCTGTTTCCGGATTTTCATCAACGTTCAGCTTGGCAATTTTCACATCGTCTCCCAGTTCAGTGGACAGTTCCTCCAGAATTGGGGCCAGCATTTTGCAAGGGCCGCACCAAGGTGCCCAGAAATCTACAACAACAGTACCTTGACCTTCAACTTCACCCACAAAGGATTGGTCAGACACGTTCACGATAGCCATGATATAGTTCCTCCTTTAAGTTGTACGAAACTTTCATCCGCTTCTATAACCCTTAAGCCTAGTGTGGCGAATTCACTCCGAAATTATAACGGGATAAATGTTTCATGTAATATGATAACCAGATTACCATTTACCGACACATCCATAGTATAACATATTTATAGTGACTTTGTGTAATGTTTTATGAAATTAAATTGCATAAAATCAATTATTCCCTTCGCAGTCTCTTCTTTACAACGCTCCAGGGAGTTCGTATACTTGAGGAAAGCGCATTAATTGTCAATGACTTCTCTCACACGTCTAACTGTAACCCACTAATTGCAGTCATGCAACTGCAAGGAGGAAAAAAGATGGATGTCAACGCGCAAGCACGCGACCCGCGGGAGCATGTCAACGAGGAGCCGCGCAATGACCTTGGCGATTTGCTCGCCGGCTTTTTCGGCATGACGGGCTTTATGACCGTCGTTTTTTTCGGCATGGTGATTATCAAGTTTTTGTCCGAGTAACTCTTCACACATGCTTTTCAGCTGGACAACAGCAAAATCCGGTTCTTCCCTTAAGGAAGAAGCCGGATTTTGCTGCTTTAGCACTTTTAACGGACCGTACCCCGCTGGTTCTCCCCATGAAGCGGAATGACATCCACAAACGGAGCAATCCGGTCCATCAGCCGCTGGCCTTTGTAGATTTCTTCGCCGTCCTTGCTGGTGATGCTCAGATGCTTCTCCAGACCGTCCAGTGGATAATTCGAGGTGTAGAAGGTCGGCTTGCGGTTCATCCGGTGGTTCAGGATCGCTCCCAGCACATGGTCGCGGGCCCACGGATTCAGGTTCTCCGCCCCGATATCGTCAAAGATCAGCAGATCACAGTTCTTCATCGTGTCCACCATTTCTTTCAGCTTCTGATTGTCCATCATGATTAGCTTAAGTTCCTCGATGAAATCAGGCATGTAGACGATGACCCCGCTGTACCCGGCAATCGCCAGTTCATGCAGCATATAGCACATCAAAAAGGTTTTGCCTGTTCCAAAAGAGCCCTGCAGGTATATCCCCCGCGAGGTCAGTCCGTTCTCCTTCACCCCTGCAATATAATCAAATATACGATTCACGGCTGAGACCCGGCGGGGGTCCTTGCCCATAATGTCAATTTCATCGTAGCCGCCATTCAGGACACGCTCATCCACATAAAAGCTGCGGATGCGCTTGCGGATGCTGTCCTGATTATCCTGGGCAATCTTAAGATTGCAGGCCGTCTTCCGCTCATACAGATCTGCCGTACCCCCTACAGTCTCTACGGTAAGCTTGCTGTAGTGGCCCTGGAAATCGTTCGGGCACTTCTCCAGCCCCGGACAATTGGCGCAGTGGCGGCTTTCTTCCACATATTGATACAGCCGGCTTAAATGAAGCCGCAGCCGCGACTCGTCCAGCTCGGGATGCTCGGCCTGAAGCTGCTTCACCAGAGGATGGTTCAGCAGGTTATGCTCAAGATCGCGGGAACGCTGGCGCAGCGCGGAATTGTTCATCGAACGCAGCACTTCGCCCATAGACTCCATAGCCGCACCTCGCTTTCTTTATGGCGTCTTGGATACGCCTTTCTTCTTGCTGGCCTTGATTTCAGCGGCCTTCTTCATCATCGCCGCGAACTCTTCTTCCGACACGGTTCCGGCGCTGCCGTCATCCAGTACAATCGGGATCTCCGCTTTGCCGGAACGGCCGCCGGTTTTACTGTAGCTGCGCTGGCGCGCGCCGGTGGAGCCTGATGTCCCTGTCGCTGCACCTTTGCCTTTGACCTTGGTCTGGTCCCGGATATAACGCACAGCTTTCTCGTACGTATTCACCTGCTTCACCAGCATGTTCGAGGCAATGGCCTCCACGAAGTTGCGGTTCATCCGCTGATCGCCTGCGGAAGCTACCATAGTCATCAGATAATGAATGAGCACATTAATGACTTCGCCGCTCAGCTTATAATTGAGATCAATCTTCTCAAAAGTATCCATCAGCTGCGTGGGCACTGCCCCCGGAAAAAAGGTCTGCAGCAGCCGTGTATAAGGCTCGTTGCGCAGCATCATATTATATTGGTGAATGTCGCATTTGGACAAAAATTGCGGAGGCACTTCCACGTAATATTCCATTTCAACCGGCTGCTCCATTGGCGGTGTGGAATCGTCACCTTCCACGGAGGCTGCAGAGCGCAGGGCTACCACTTTTGCCGCCGCAATCTCCCGCTTCTCCTGGCGTTTCAGATCCTGCCGGAAATGCTGGCTCGCTTTGTACTGCAGCGCATCCAGAATCACTTCGCCTTCCGGTGTGAACACCCCGTCTTCATCCAGCAGACGGGACATATCCTGCGGACTGAGTTCATACTTATGGGCTACATAATTGATCATCCCCATCTGGGCATGGTCAAAGCGCAGCTTCTCGACATGGGTACGGTTGACGGATTCACGCGGAAAGCGCAGGATAATATCACTATAGCCGATCGCCGGTTCCCCGGTTTCCCGCATGCCGGGCTGCTTGACTGTTGCCACCTCAGCCAGAGCCTGCTCCAGCTCATAGTCAATCACATGGGTATTGAGTTGAAAAATATCATAAAAGGGCAGGGAAATATTCTCTTTGCCGATCGACCGGCGGCTCCATTCCTCCGGTTCACGGTTCCAGAACTGCTCACGCAGCGACAGCACGGCGAACTTGCCGATCTTGTCACGCAGCAGCAGCGTCAAATGCTGGGTTGCAAAAAAATCAGCCGGCGACAGCGGCGGCAGCAGTTCGTATTCGTACATATAATCATCGGTTTCCGCTACAAAGATCCGGCAGGTCTGCAGCAGCCCCACCGCCTCCAGCAGGGAAGCCTGATCTACTATATATTTGCGGCCTTTCTCATTCGGCTCCACGCCCAGCGTCATGAACAGACGCCGCTGCTGCTCCACCGGAGAATAGCCGATTGCTTCAGCCGGAATATGCTCGAACAGCAGCCGGTACAGGCTGATGGCAAAAGCGCCCACCATCGGCTGATAGACCGAGCCCAGCATACGTGCATCTACACTGCTTAGACCGAATTCGCGGGAAACGCAGTACCGATGATGTTCGGTGAAATGATGCAGGTTACTCATACGCATCTGCGGATTACCTCCCTCTTTTTCTACACGAATCCATTTAGATTTCTATTCTATCACAAAACCTCCGCCCGGAAATGTAAAAAAAAGTCCAAATTCAGCGTTTATCCCCTGGATATCGACAGCTTGTTCACCCTTGCTGACGCTAGCGGAAAATCCGAAAAACCTCTTCGATTCCAAGAAAAAACGGCCTCGCCAGCCCTGAATAAGGGCAGCAGCCGTTCGTATGCGCGAAACTCTTCATTAGAACATTTTGTAGCCGCCGAGCCGCAGCTTCTGGATCGTCCAGCCGCTGAGCACCGCTCCGGCGAGACCGGCAATACCGGTGAGATAATCCACAATATGAAAGGTCGACAGATGCTCCCACAGACTCATGGCGCTCCGGTCCCAGATCGAATAGACGACCACTGGCAGAATCACAATAACGAACAGATAGGCAGGGAACCAGGTGGTCTTCATTAACATGTTAAGGATAAAGCCAATGCCAAACATCATGACAAAGAACAAAACAGCCAAAACAAACACAGGAATAAACCCCATCGTACTGCCATCCCCTCTCTCTATAAAGAACCGCACAGCAAACCTTAATTAATAGTAAGTTTACTAGAAAAAATGTAGCGAAGCAATGAACATTATCGCGGTTCCAGGGGATCTGCCCCATAAGACCAAGGGGCTGCGTTTGCTCTTGCCTGCCTGCATGCGATACAATGCAAATAGATCAAACGGATTGTACATATAACTATATGCTGAGGAGTGAGAATACATGAACGAAGCCGCGTTGACACTGGAGGGCTGGTATGCCCTGCACGATTTCCGTTCCCTGAACTGGACAGCCTGGACGGCAGCCGATGATGAAGAACGCGCTGTCGCCCTGGAAGAATTGCATGCCTTTATGCAGGAATGGGGTCCGGTAGAGGAAGCCAAGGAAGGAAGCACTGCAGTGTACTCCATTGTCGGCCAGAAGGCTGATTTCGTGATGATGTTTCTGCGGGAAAGCCTGGAAGCGCTGAACCAGCTTGAAACCGCCTTTAACAAAATCGCCTTTGCCCAATATACAACTAAGTCCTATTCTTATGTCAGCATCGTTGAACTCAGCAACTATGCGGCTGGCGGGAACGCCGGAGACGGCAGTGACCCTATGCAAAATCCGCACGTAGCCGCCCGCTTGAAGCCTGTTCTCCCGCAGACGAAGCATATTTGCTTCTATCCGATGAACAAGAAACGCGAGTTAGCGGACAACTGGTATATGCTCGATATGGAGAAGCGCCGGGAATTAATGTATTCCCACGGGTTAATCGGACGCGGATATGCCGGCAAAGTGAAGCAGATCATCACCGGCTCTGTCGGCTTCGATGACTGGGAGTGGGGCGTCACCCTCTTTGCCGAGGATGCGCTCCAATTCAAGAAGCTGGTGTACGAGATGCGCTTTGATGAGGTTAGTGCCCGCTACGGCGAATTTGGCCCGTTCTATGTCGGGAATCTGCTGACACCGGACACCTTTGAAGAACTGCTGAAGCTGTAGCAGCCGAAGATACCGATAAAGCATAAGGGAAGGCTCCCTGTCTGGGGGCCTTCCCTTTATTTGAGTTTATGTTATAAATAGACCGCCCTGGTCAAAAGAGACGGTCTATTTCCTGACTACTTTTCCGAAAGCCGCTTGCCCTTAAAAGCGGCTATTGCAAACAGGGAGCCGTGTTGGCAGCACGGCTCTCTTTGCATTGTACGTCTTATCTACCTTTACTATACCGCAAGTGGATTGAGTAAATAAATATATCCCACTCCAAATCACTCATGCTGACGGGTCCTTGCCGTCATCCTCTCCGTCTTCGTCATCTTCACGCAAGCTCTCCAGGTATTCCGCCGTCGCCCGGTCGCGGGCCCGGCCCTTATCCTTCAGGCGCTCAATTGCCGGCAAAATGAGGATGTCGATTTCTTTCTGGACATTGTAGGCGAGATCGTAACGGCTCTGATCCTCCAGATAAGAACCGACCTCAATCAGTCCATTATATCGGTCCAGCTCCTCCCTCGTCAGCAGCCCGCGAACTTGAACGCTGCAGTGGCGCATCCTAGAGGAATCTTCCTTTCTTCAGTACCAGCGGAATGCCGCCGATGATGAACAGATAACGCATGTCTACAACCTTCTTCAGCTGGGCCGCTGTCCAGCCTTTATACTTCTTCTCTCCCACTACAGCGATGCCTTGTCCTTTGCCCAGCGAAGCTACAGTGCCCTTGTTGCTGAAAGCGAACTTCTTCGGCTGCTGGCTGCGAATCGCGGCCACCAGATTATGGGCACAGCATTCTCCCTGCTGCATGGCAATTTGTGCCGTCGGGGGATATGGGCGTCCTTCCGGATTAATCATCAGGGAGCCGTCACCGATAATAAAAATATTCTCGTGTCCCGGGGCGCGCAGATATTCATCTACCTTCACCCGTCCGCGCATGGCTTCAAAACCCGCTGCTTCAATCAGACGGTTGCCGCGGATGCCGCCGGTCCAAACAATGGTGGAAGCCTTGATCTCTTCACCTGTCGCAAGGATAACTCCGCCCGGCAGACATTCCTTGATCGCTACACCGATCTTGAAGGTCACACCCTTCTTCGTCAGCACAGTCATTGCATGCTCTACCAATTCAGGGGCGAAGCCCGGCAGTGCCGTCGGAGCAGCCTCCACGTTGTAGATATTGACCATGCTTGGGTCCACATCGAATTCCTTGCACAGTGCCGGAATACGGTCTGCCAGCTCCGCCACAAATTCAATGCCGCTGAAGCCTGCACCTCCGACAACAAAATTAATATGTTCCTGTGCATTATTTTCATTCTTGTATTTGGCAAATTGATACTCGATATGCTCACGGATCAGCCGTACGGAATTAATGCTGCGGATCGTCAGCGCGTATTTGTCCAGTCCCGGAATCCCGAAGGTTTCAGGTTCGCCGCCCAGGGCGATTACAAGATAGTCATAAGACAGCGTGCCGTCTTCCAAAATTACCTTTTTCTGCTGGGTCCGAATTTCCTGCACGGAAGACTTTACGAGATCAATTTTGAATTCATCAATTAATTTTGAAATAGATACGCGGGTATGCTCGATGCTGTCTGTACCTGCAGCAGGCATATGCAGATGGGTTGTGAAATAGTGATACTCATGGCGGTTAACCAGTGTCACATCCGCTTCATTGTAGTTCAAAGCTTTCTGCAGCCGCTGCGCGGTCAAAATACCTCCATATCCCGCGCCTAGGATGACGATTTTGGGAATACTGCTCATGTTCCGGCTCCTTCCAACAGGTGAATCTGTCTATGTGTTATTTTTTGTCAAAAAATTCGGTTTCTTTTGTGAATTTATACACTTAAATTCAGAAGAATTTCCAATTAAACTTAAAGGATTTCTAAAATAACCATATCTATTGTAAACCTTAGTATCGTTTTAATCAAATATTATCATGCAACAAAATGTCACAATTTTCTGCGGAAATCAAGCCTTTGCAGGTCGGCTCCACAATGTTTATAATGTTAGTTAAGCCAGTATGGCAATTTGAAACTATCAACTCGGAGGTGTAATATTACGTGACACTAGAGCAATCCGTTCCTATGAGCGATCTGCTGATCATAGGAGGCGGTCCGGCCGGGATGTTTGCCGCTTTTTACGGCGGGATGCGCCAGGCATCGGTAACCCTTATTGAAAGTATGCCCCAACTCGGAGGGCAGCTTGCTGCTCTTTATCCTGAAAAATATATTTACGACGTGGCCGGATTTCCGAAAGTCACCGGTCAGGAGCTGGTAGATAACCTTTCCCGCCAAATGGAGCTGTTCCAGTCCGATATCCGGCTGGAGGAGAAGGTCGTTTCGCTAAAAAAACAGGACGAACGCCATTTCGTCATTACTACCGATAAAGCGGAATATCACAGCAAAGCCGTGATCATTACCGCAGGCGTAGGCGCTTTTGAACCCCGCCGTCTGGAGCTGCCCGAAGCAGCGCGTTTCGAGAAAGCCAATCTGCACTATTTCGTCAGCGATCTTAATGCGTTCAAAGGCAAAAAGGTGCTGATCAGCGGCGGCGGCGACTCTGCCGTGGATTGGGCACTGATGCTTGAACCGATTGCTGAGCAGGTTACCCTGATACACCGCAGGGATAAATTCCGCGCACATGAGCACAGTGTGGAGAACCTGATGGCATCCAAGGTCAATGTCATTACGCCATCGGAGATTACCGGGCTTCACGGCGAAGAATTCATTACCAAAGTCACTTTGTCCCATATCAAAACCAAGGAAACCCAGGAGCTGGAAGTGGACAGCGTTATCGTTAACTTTGGCTTCGTATCCTCGCTGGGACCGATTGCCGAATGGGGCATCGATATTGACAGCAATTCGATCGTGGTCGACTCCCGTATGGAGACCAGCATTCCGGGGATCTTCGCCGCCGGTGATATTACCACGTATCCGGGTAAGCTGAAGCTGATTGCTGTTGGATTCGGAGAAGCGCCTACTGCAGTGAACAACGCCAAGGTCTATATTGATCCCGAAGCCAAACTGTCACCTGGACACAGCAGCAATCTCAAGCTGTAGCCGAACGTTCACCTCTGTTATTCAGCAAATAAAAGGGTATCCTTTCAGGTTGATTGCACTTCAACTTGAAAAGATACCCTATTTGTGCCGCTTGCGGTTAAATGATTGATCTGCTGCAAAGGTATGCTCTGGGCTTCTAGTGCAGAACCGCATGAACTGGAGAGTGTAAGTTCCGTTTGCGAATTTCAGCGAGCAGAAGAGCGATGAAATCATGCTCTAATTGCAGTTCTATTGCTCTATGGTAAGAGTCCAAGAGCATCTCATCCGACAATTCAACCATAACGTTCACCTACCTTTCCTTTATTTGAATCTGAATCTATCATAGCAAACTATCATTTTTCGAACAAGCGTTCCCACTATCCACAAGCAACTGTGGAAATCCTGTGCATAATATGTTAGTAAAGGTCTAAAAGTCATTCACCGCACAGTGGACTATGGGGATAACAGTTATACACAGGATGAATCCAGCGGTATTTTGTCTGAAATATTTTTACATTGTTCATAATTCCGTGGAATTTTTTATCATATATTACCTCAAGGATTACACAACTAAACGCAATTCTATCGTATTATTATATTTATCGTCAATTCTTAAAAATTTTTTAATCACTTCGGGCGTGTATTAACCTCCAAAATCCAGATCTTCCCCCGGAGGTCCACAGCATAATCAAAGCCTAGCTCACCAATGCCCGGAAAATGCCGTTCCAGCAGTTCTATGCAGATTAGGGTCAAGCGCCGCATCTCTGCTTTTTTGGCAGAAGTCCTGACCCGCGGCAATGATCTTCTCAGTCCCTCACGGCAGCTCAGCATCGTTCCGCCTTTGCAGAGATTTGTCACAAACAGTCCCGGACGCGCCACTCTTCCCACCATCGAACGAAATTCCCAATGTGTTCCGTTCTTCACCACCTTGACCCGGTAATCTATCGGGCGTCCGTCAATCCGGGCCAGGGAGATCCCCTGCTGCATTAGATATTTCCGTTTGACCTTAAATAAGTCGAGTGAGCGCTTCATGGAGGAGAAATTCCGGTACATTCTTGTACTGTGCATATGTGTGAAGCCGTATCCCCGGCTGTTCCGGAACACTTTGATCACCCCAAAACCGCCACCGCCAACAATAGGTTTTATAACAACCGTTCCGTATTTCCCCAGCATCCGTAACAACCCAGCAGCGCTATATTCCATCGTTCCCGGAATGTAACCGGCAATCCGCGGATCGCTGAGCAGCGCCTCGGTTTTCAGCCACTTGCTGGCCAGTTGTCTTCCCGCCATTGTTCTCCCTCTCCTTTCACATTCCTAGCCTACCCTATACTTTACTCAGAAAAGGCCGCGCCCTCCTGTATGATTGTCCGTATGATAGGGAGCGCACAGCAAAAAAGGGCATATGGCCGCCAGGCCTTATGTCCTATCTATCCTATAAGGATGGCAGCGGGGCTGCTGCAAATTCTGACAAGTCTCTTCTGCGGCAATCGACAGCAACCGCCGGGTATGGGAACCGCCCGCAGAGTCTGTCGGATTCTCTGGTCATGCGGCGTTGCCCGCCAGCCACTTTTTGCTGGAAAATCCTTAAAATTCATTGTATTATGACCTGGAGGGGAGGACTCTTCATGGCAGAGCTCTTTGAAGTGCTGTACTGGGTGGCAATGGTTGCGATGACCGTCGTTCTGGCAGGAATCACGGTTCTTGTCTGCGCACTAGGCTTCAAATTTATCAAAGACCAGCGCCGGGTCCTCGGTACAGGCTGCATCGCCTTTTCTCTGGGTGCCGCCGCACTGGTCGTATTTATGATTAATTTCAAGTTTGTTATTCCTGCTTGATACTATTTCCAGTGCCCTGTTACAGAGGTTTTCTGTACAGGGTTTTTATTATACTCTATGAAAAAGGGAGCCGGTGGCTTGTGCAGATAGACAGCTTGATTCGCTGATATTGTCTTGATTTAACAGGAAATATATCAGTTCTTTAATTAAGATTTTATCGATTCAGTTGAGATGGATTCACTTTCTGAATTTGCACAATGATGTCAAATGTTTTACCCAATGATACATCAACAGTTTTGGGGATGTCTGGTCCTTCGGTAGTTATTCCAGCGTAAATGGGATGTTGCTCGTTTAGCCAAGTTTTTGTCACTCCGCTTGCCTTACGCAAATCAACAAAAAACTGGTCGTAATTGACTTGTCCAAAATTATAGTTATAACTATTCGGGTCATCTGATTTTAATGTTCCATAGGGCCCAAATTCTTGGTTACTGTTATACACATTGTAACGTCCCTCATAGACAGATGTTCCAATGGATACATACCGTTTCCCGTAATGTTCTGCTAAATACTGCCCAGCTACTTTAGGGTATACGAAAGGGATCATATTCGTTTTCGAAACGTGTCCGTTATGGCCCCACACGATTGTTTTGCCTACGTGTTCTTCTGTCCACTTCGCATTTTCATACATGGCTATATCATGTTTCAGATAAAAGTCCTTCGGGCTATCAGGGTATGAAGCTGCCATTGTCGTAAATTGCTCAATAATACGGGCATTTTGTCTGATCCATGCAAACTCTTGGGATTTTCCATTCAGCTTACTTTTATTTTGTTCTAATATAATGCTGATTTGTTTCGCATCTGAAACATATTGTTTTTTCTTTTCTTTCTTAAGGCTGCCAAAGGTATCTATATCCTTTGTTACAGGAATAAGGCCTTCCATCTTTTTTTCAAGAAGAGTTGCAAGTTTTGGATTATGTTTCTTTACATACTCTATGATATTGTTATAAACATTCTCGTTGACGGTTTGTATATCCATCCCGATGATCCGTATTTTGGATTTATGTTTTAGATCAGCATTATATTGGCGTATCCATTGAAGTAGATCTATGATTTCTTTCGTGTTAAATGCAGGCGATAGATATTGGCTCGGGTCCCCTTTACCCGTAAGAACATAGCGATCAAGTCCCAATGCTCTGTCCCATCCCTCTTCTAACACTAAGGCCTTAAAGCCCATTCCAAGGACCAAATAATTCACAATGCGGTGTTTCATCGTAAAAACCTCATGAGCTCCATGCATCGCTTCGCCTAATCCAACAATTGTAGCTGATCCTATCATATCCTTAAGCGGACCTAAATCATTAAGAGATGCTGTTGGATCCGTTGTTTTTAATGGCATTGCATGCTCTTCTAACCATTTTATCTGTTCGGCTATTTGATATGTGTTGTATGGAGCTGTAGCAGAAACTTTTGCTGTCGAAGCTGCATAAGCACCTCCTGTAAAACTAGTTAGAGTGATCATAGAAGCAACAATTGCGATACCCATTTTCTTTTTCATAAAATCCTCCTGATATCCTGTATAAATTAGTTTGTTAAGATAAATATATTTTAGCTTCTAAAATTCTCTTATTTCTTACTGGATTCTTAAGTAAACCTTACGATGCTTATGGATATACAAAAAAACAAAGCAGCTGCAATCCTTATCGTTAAAGGATCACAACTGCCTCATCCAGTTGTATGACTACTGCATCGCATTATAGAGTTCGTTCCAGCCTTTTTACCCGCTCATATTCCGGCTTCAAAATCGAATACTGGTAAGAATCATGCCATCTTCCCTTATGCCACATATGCTCCCGCAAATGCCCTTCGTAGACCATGCCGAGCTTTTGCATGACTTTGGCTGAGCCCACGTTCTCCGGTCGGCAGGTCGCGTATATGCGGTGTAGATTCAATTCCTCAAATCCGAATTCAAGCAATGAGGCAGCAGCCTCTGAGGTATATCCCTGTCTCCAAAACAGCGGATTGAAGCAATAGCCGATTTCTCCTTGCCCCGGTTCACTGATGTGAATGCCACAGCCGCCGATCAGTTGATCCGTCTCTTTCAGAACTACGGCAAACTCAAAATCCTTCCGCGGAATCTGGCTCTGCCATTCCAAGGTCAGACCGATATAACTTCTTGTTTCCTCTTTCGAGTTCGGCCCCCATATCATATACTTGGCTACCAGAGGGTCAGAAGCATATGCATGCACAGCATCCATATCTTCATAAGTAAACTCTCGAATGATTAGGCGCGCTGTTTGAAGCTGCATGATTACCCCTGCTTTCTAATTTATGAAAATCCCGTTTCTCTTGATGAACTCAACGCTGGCTTCGTCCTTCTATTGCAGACCCAATGCCTCTTTCATCAATTGTTCGGGGTAGCTATTTAATTTTACCAAGGGAGAATGATTGTTTTTTTGATTAAGCACTATACTATTCATGGTTTGAGTGGGATAATGTAACACCAGAATTCCTGTCATCTTGACCATATCTGTCATTGAACCCAGGACACTCCGGTTACTGGTTTTGGTGAATTTGATTTCATTTGATTGACTCACGTATTCCGTAATTTTTGAATCCGGAATATTATCGGCTTGCAGGTTTTCAATTAGAGAATTGACGAAAAGCTGGTTAATATTTCTGAAATGCAGCTTTTTTACGCCAAATAAAATAAAGCTATACCGCGTCTGATTGTTCATAAAAATCACATTATTCTTGTTGGACATTCGAAAGACATTAGCATGCCACTTATATAATTCATCCTCTGCATCGTCCTGTTCTTCTACCAAAGCGCTAAGTTCAAACAGTTTCTTCGTCAAGGCTATAGTAATCAAGTGTCATATCCGCTCCTCATGAATGTTCCTTTCCATTAATTGTACTCATTCATTATACCAGTCCGACTATATACTGGAAACAGAATCTCCAGCTTGCCTCAGCGTGCAAAAAAAGCCTCCAGGTACGTTCACCTGAAGACTTCGGTACAGCAGCATGTAGTGTTAGCTTCAGCGCCTCAATATTGGCAGCACGAATCGTTAGCTTATATGCGCGTGGATCAATTCCCGGCTGCAGCCTAGAGCAGCTGCGATTCCACTTCAGCCGGGGTCAGCATGGCTCAGCCGCAGGCTTGCCCGCATCTTCCTTCGTACGGAACGACGATCCGCAGCCGCAGGTGGCGGTGGCGTTCGGGTTGTTGATGGTGAAGCCGCCGGTCATGCCGGATTCCTCGAAGTCGATCTCCAGACCGTTCAGGTAACGGATATCATCCTTGCTAACGACAACCTTCATACCCTGCACATCCATATAGACGTCCTGGTCCGTCTCATTGTCGTCGAAGCCCATGGCGTAGGAGAAGCCGCTGCAGCCGCCCTCAGTTACACCAAGACGAAGGAACATGTTCGGGATTTCCTGTTCAGCCAGCATGGTCTTGAGTTGTCCTGCTGCTGCTTCACTGATTGTAATCATAATCTTAACCTCCCAAAAAGATATTCTGTATTCTACAGCCTGCCCGGCCAAAAGTAACTGTCTATATAAAAATAAGTATACTCCACTATCCCCCTGCCCTCAAGTCCAAACTGCACCTGTGCGGCACAGATAAACATACGAATCCATCTTCTCTCAGCGGTTGCTCGCCCCCTGTGAGAGGTTTATAATAGGTAAAGCAATATGCGAAAATTCGGAAAATTGTCACGCAGTCAGCTGACATCGCAGCTTTTTGTAATGGACGGCCACTCCCTAAGTTTGTTTTGGGAATGATTCTGCGATGCGCTTGCTTCGCCAAAACCTTCAGGAGGAAATCATATGTCTACTCTTATAACACCCCAGACCGATGCCAGAATGGCGAACATTATCGACAAGGTTCGCGGCGGAGAAAGATTAAATTTGGAAGATGGCGTTTATTTATATGGAAGCAACGATTTGCTTACCATCGGCCAGCTGGCCAATGAGGTTAACCAGCGGAAGAACGGCAACAAGGTATATTTTATCGAAAATATGAGCCTATATTTCACCAATGTCTGCGAAGCACACTGCGCATTCTGCAATTTCCGCAAGGATGACGGTGAAGAAGGCGCCTATACCCTTTCCGGTCAGGAAATGGTGGATTATGTCAAACAGCATATCCATCCCGGGGTACGCGAGTTCCATATTGTCGGCGGCCATAATGATAAGGTGCCCTTTCAATATTATGTTGATTCGCTCAAAGCCTTGAACGAAGCGTTCCCGCAGGTGACCTTGAAGGCATATACAGCCGCAGAGATTGATTTCTTCACACGAATCAGCGGACTCAGCATCCGCGAGGTGCTGGAGGAACTGCGTGCTGCCGGACTTCAGTCTCTTACGGGCGGCGGAGCAGAGATTCTGTCCGACCAATACCGCAAAAAAATGCGTGTTAACAAAGCCAATGTAGAGGAATATCTGGAGGTTCACCGGACCGCACACCAGCTCGGGATGAAGACTCATACCACGATGCTGTACGGATCGATTGAATCGCATGAGGACCGCGTGCGCCATATGCTGCAGATCCGCGACCTGCAGGATGAAACAAACGGTTTCATGGTGTTCATCCCTTTGTCTATGCAGCCCAAGAATAAGAATGCCGGCATTATGCGCCGCAACTCGGCTTATGAGGACCTCAAGACGATTGCAATCAGCCGGTTAATGCTGGATAACTTCGACCATATCAAGGCTTACTTCATTAATATCGGGGCACAGCTCACCCAGGTCGCACTCAGCTTTGGTGCTTCGGATGTGCACGGGACAATTCTGAAGGAACGCATCAGCCATGCAGCCGGAGCCTTGACTCCAGAGGGATTGACCCGTGAAGAGCTGATCTGGCTGGTAAAAGGTGCCGGGAAAGTTCCGGTAGAGCGGGACACTTTCTATAATGAAATTAAGGTATACGAATAACTGCAAACCGGAGTTTATCCGGCAGCTGCTGCAATAACCATAACCTGAGCCATATTCGAAAGGAAGATGTCATGAGAACATTACTCGTCTTGGGCGGCGGCTACGGCGGCCTTGCCCTCATTCAGAAATTACTCGACAACCATCTCCCCCATGATGTGGAAATTGTTTTGATTGACCGGATGCCTTACCAGGGAATCAAGACGGAATACTACGCCCTGGCTGCGGGTACCGTCACCGATTTCCATTTGCGCATCCAGTTCCCGTTACATCCCCGTCTCACGGTACGTTATGGCGAAGTAGGTTCCATAGATCTGGAGAGCCGGATGATATTTCTGAATACGGGAGAACCGATATCTTACGACATTTTGGCTATTGCACTGGGCTGCACAGATAATTATCACAATATTCCAGGCGCAGAAGAGCATACCTGCAGCATTCAGAGCTTCTCGGGTACACGCGAGACTTACCGGCGTCTGAATGATGTGAAGCCTTACGGAACCGTTAACATTGTGGGCGGGGGACTTAGCGGAGTGGAGATTGCTGCAGAGCTGCGGGAAAGCCGGCCGGATCTCAATATCTCTATTCTGGACCGTGGGGAACGTGTACTTTCCTCATTTCCGGCGAAGCTGTCGCAGTATGTGGAGGAGTGGTTCAGTGAGCACCACGTGGAGACGCTGGGGCATATTTCCGTATCTCATGTCGAAAAGGATGCCATCTTCAATGGCACCCAGGCTATTCCAGGTGATGTAACCGTATGGACCGCAGGCATCCAGCCGGTGCAGGTCGTGCAGCAGCTTGAACTGCCGAAAGACCGGAGCGGACGAATTATTGTAGGGCCTTACTATAATGTGGCCGATTATCCGGAGGTCTATGTGATTGGTGACTGTGCCAGCCTACCTTTCGCGCCAAGCGCACAGGCGGCCGGGGCGCAGGGTGAACAGGTGGCGCAGGTCATTCAAGCCCTGTGGCGTGATGAAACACCAAAGCTGCACAAGATCAAGCTGAAGGGCACCCTTGGCTCTCTAGGCAAAAATGCCGGTTTTGGCTTGATGGGCCGCCGCTCTGTCATGGGGCGGGTTCCCCGCCTGCTGAAAAGCGGTGTGCTCTGGATGTCCAAACGGCATTTTGGCTAGAATAAGTGCCTGGGGTTAGTCGATCTCAAGGTTGTCCCAGGCTTCTTGTTCTTTTATTGCAGCCTCTATAGCCGCTTCAAGCTCCTCCGGTGTTTCGGCTTCAATGATCTCACCGTCAAGCATGGCGAACGGCTGCAGATAGCATTGTCCGCAATTGTTCAGGCAGCCATATTCAATGACATCATATTCGGGATTGAGTTCCAGCTTGCGCTTGAGCGGTTCAGTACCGTGTCCGATATTGCTGGCACAAAATTCAATAAGTGGTCTCATGATGTCCTCCTTATTCAGTGTAACCATTTTATTTTTTAACTTTTTGTACTATAATAAGCATACGAAAGGAGTGATTGAGAAATGAGTGAGAATGCACAAAGCACCACCATGTATGATGAAGTACTGGAAGTGCTCGATAAGCTTCGTCCGTTCCTGCAGCGCGATGGCGGCGACGTTGAACTGATCGATGTTGAAGACGGCATTGTTAAGCTGAAGCTTATGGGTGCCTGCGGCAGCTGCCCAAGCTCCACGATCACGCTCAAAGCCGGGATCGAACGCGCCCTCCTTGAAGAAGTAGAAGGCGTGGAAGAAGTTATTCAAGTATTCTAATCCCGTTTCATAACAATCCCGGCCTCCGATGAGAAGGCCGGGATTTTTTTAAATATAAGAATTTATATGCTTCACGCTATAAATTATCCTTCTTTTTCCCGCTGGAAGCAAATCCCGTCCTTTTATGAACAGCGTAGCCTTTGCTACTTGATTATAGTGGATTTCGCATTTGGGATCAACCTAAAGTGCCGGTGCTGGAGCAGCCGCCAGCGAAACCTGATTCCGCAAAAAGACCAGGGGTACTCCGCAGCCTTCACGGCTATCGGATCACCTCTGGTCTTTTTTTATAGATGTTCTGATCAAGAAATCAACTTAAAATGCCGGAATGATCGAGCCTTGGTATTCCTTTTCAATAAAGGCTTTGGCTTCCGGGGAAGTCAGAGCTGCAGCCAGCTTCTGAATGGCATCGGAGTCCTTATTGTCAGGACGCGCTACCAGCAGATTGGCGTAAGGAGAATCGGTTCCTTCGATGAACAGAGCGTCCTTGGTTGGAACCAGCTTCGCTTCCAGGGCATAGTTGGTATTGATCAGGGCAAGATCTACTTCATCCAGCTGGCGGGGCAGCATGGCGGCTTCAAGCTCTACAATTTTGAGATTCTTAGGGTTCTCAGTAATATCGGCTGTAGTAGAGGTAATATTTGTATCGTCCTTAAGCTTAATCAGGCCATTTTTGGCCAGCAGGATCAGCGCACGGCCGCCGTTGGTGGCATCGTTCGGAATCGCTACTTTTGCACCGTCAGCCAGTTCGTCGATCGATTTGATTTTTTTGGAGTAAGCACCGAAAGGTTCTACGTGAACTGCCGTTACAGGTACCAGCTCCGTGCCATTCTGTTTATTCTGATCATCCAGATAAGGCTTGTGCTGGAAGAAGTTCGCATCCAGCTCTTTCTCAGCCAGCTGCGTGTTTGGCAGAATGTAGTCAGTAAATTCCTTGATTTCCAGCTTGATGCCCTGTTTCTCCAGAAGCGGAGCAATCGCCTTCAGAATTTCCGCATGCGGTTTTGGCGACGCGCCAACCACCAGAGTTACCGGTTCTGCAGCAGGTTCGGTTGTGGGCTCTGCGGAGGTATCCGCAGCCGGAGCGTTGGTAGCCGCAGAATTCGCAGCGTTATTTGTTTTATTGTTGTTGCCGCAAGCTGCCAGCACCAATACCAAGGTTAAACTGAAGAATGTGAGCAATACTTTTTTCATTTGTAAATCCCCCTCTATCTCATTATTGGTTGTATGAATAAGGCTCTCTATGGAACTACCTTATTTCCGGGTAAAATGTTGTACCAGCCGGTCGCCGGCCATTTGCAGCAGCTGCACCAGAATAACCATCAGTGCCACTGCGATAATCATAACTTCCTTCTGATAACGGTAATAGCCGTACCGGATCGCCAGATCTCCCAAGCCTCCGCCGCCGATCATTCCTGACATCGCTGTATAAGAGACCAAGGTAACAATCGTAATCGTCACTCCGGCCAGTAAACCTGGACGGGCCTCGGGCAAAAGCACACGCCAGACGATTTGGCCAGTGGAGGCTCCCATTCCTTGTGCCGCTTCGATCACGCCCCGGTCAACCTCGCGCAGTGCCGTCTCCACTAATCTGGCAAAAAACGGAGCCGCGCCGATAACCAGCGCCGGAATCGTCCCCAATACGCCAATTGAAGTCCCCATAATGGACTTGCTCAGAGGAATCAAGGCGACCATCAGGATAATAAAAGGCACAGACCGCAGGATATTTACAACGAACGATAATACCGAGTAAATTGACCTGATTAAGAAATTATTTGATCTGCCCCATAAATATAACACAATTCCGAGTGGTAAACCAAGAATAATTGTATAAATTCCGGAATAAGCCAACATTCGAAGCGTAGCTATGCCCGCATCCAGCATTTCTTCCCAGTTAATCTCGTTAAAGTTCAATCCGCCCATTAGGCAAACACCTCCACATCAAGACCTTGTGCCGCCAGTTCGGCAAGGGTCGCTTCGACTGCTTGGGTACTTCCTTCAAAGCGTACAAGCAGCTGGCCGTAAGGCACATCTTTGATCGTTGAAATCGTTCCCTGGAGGATGGCAAAGTCTACACCTGTTCCACGAACCACATGGGATAGAGTAGATTCATATGTCTTTTGTCCAAGAAAGGTAATTTTGACGGATTTGCTGTACTTATCATGTACTGCCTCCAGTGCAGCACGGAGTGGCCCTTCATGCTGATTTTCACTGCGGATGAAATCCTTCGTCACTTCATGCTGAGGCTTCAGGAAAACATCTGCCACTTCCCCTTGCTCCACGATGCCCCCGCCATGTATCACCGCTACCCGGTCGCAAATGCTCTGAATCACATGCATTTCGTGGGTAATGAGCACAATGGTCAGATGAAACTCCCGGTTAATGTCCAGCAGCAGCCTGAGAATGGAATCGGTTGTCTGCGGGTCCAGCGCCGAGGTAGCTTCATCGCAGAGCAGCACATCGGGATCGCTGGCCAGCGCCCGGGCTACACCCACACGCTGCTTCTGGCCGCCGGAAAGCTGTGCCGGATATTTGCGGCTGTGCTCTTCCAGCCCTACAAGCGCCAGCAGCTCCAGCACCTTGCGTTCAATCTGCGCCTTTGGCATGCCAGCCAGCCTTAGCGGAAAAGCAATATTATCGTAGACCGTCGCAGAAGACAACAAATTAAAATGCTGAAAGATCATGCCGATCTTGCGGCGCTGCTCCTGCAGCTGCCCCTGGCTCAGTGAGGTTAATTCCACTCCATCGACCCAGACCTCGCCTTCCGTAGGGCGTTCCAGCAGATTAATACAACGGATTAGTGTGCTTTTGCCGGCGCCGGAGTGGCCAATCACCCCAAAGATCTCGCCCTTTTTAATCGACAGGTTAAGACCGGAGAGCGCCATTGCAGCTTTGCTGCCTTTTCCGTATACTTTGGTCAAACCTTTCAGCTCTATCAAACTAGTAATCCTCCCCCATGTAACCCTTATGAAAACCAAAAAGACCCCTGACGATCGATTGCAGATCGCAAGAGGCCCCGTGATTGTATTAACCCTGCCTTCTCATCTGCCAACGACCGTAAACTGCACGGCATTGTAGGAATTAGCACCATGACATTTGTGCAGAATACCATGTAACGCATTCTATACAAATCGGTTGCCGGGCTTCATCGGGCCTATCCCTCCGCCACTCTCGATAAGAGTTTGTTATGAAATTAGCTGCATGTTAGATGCTAAGCAAGCTCAAGTATAGTAATTTTCAGGTTTTTTGTCAAAGGGAACTTTTTACTGAGGATGATGGCCGGATCTTATGTTTGCAGCAATTTTGCTCTTGTGCCACTGCTCATTGCTGTACCTGAATGAAGCTGCCAAGGATTTGCAGACCATTTCCAGACTCTGCTTCAGATCCTCCAGATGACTGTCCAGATCCTCAAGCCTAATTTTGTCATGGAGGCCCTGATGCCGCTGCCACAGATCATCCTGCATTTCGGCGTTCATGTAATGAATCTCGGCGTTGCGGCGCTTGCGCAGATTTTCGAGCGGTTCACGGTAGGAGTTCTTAATCATCTCCAGTTCGCCGGCGAGGGCTGTATGCTTCTCAAGAAGCTGAAACTGGCGCAATACAGTGAAATAGGAGAAATGGACTTTGACTTTGCTGGTATTCAGGTCATACAGACTGTTAAGAACCGTACCCAGCTTGTCCAGCAGTGAGAATACACGAATGAAGCCATTTTTATAAAAATAAACATAACGCGCGTATTCACCCTGCTCCTTAGGAGACATATCATCCATATAGCCCGCTACAACGGATTTGCGGAAGAAGGCAGCCGCAAACCAGCTTTGCTCCAGCTCGTCCAAGGAAGAGATCAGCCCGCGGGTCCAGATTTCCAGCTTGCGGTATTCATGATCAAGGTCTTCATGGGTATTCATCTCCCTGCGCAGCATGGATGCCACCTTCGCCATATTATCTATGGCTTCAGCCAGCACACCACTGTTCTCGCGGGGCGGTTCTCCGAGTAATATCCGCAGCATCCTGCATCCTCCTTAGTGTGGAAAATAGCTGTTCCAGTTGCGGTCGACCCGCTGGACAATATCCTCGCGCGGAACCAGTTCCTCGGGGTAATCCCGCTTCATCCGGGCATCGATCACAAGGGGCAGCTTATAGCCGATATGATGGCTTTTGATCTCGTATTCGGCGTAGATATCACTGGCCGGATCGAACCTCGTGAACACCGTCCACAGGAATGAAGTTTGCGTGCGCACTGTATCCAGGGCATTATCCACTACAAACACCAGCGGCCAGGCCGTTTCCTGTGCATGCAGAGCGGCGATTAGCCGGGAAGGAAGCTCAGGATCTTCTTCATAGGATGCACCGGAAACAGCTAAACATCCCCGGCAGTAAGGAATTGCCTCTGTAATACCTGGGAGAAGACCTTCCGTGTAATCAGAAGGCAGCTCACGCACCGGACTTCCCACACCAAGCATGATGGCTTTGCTGCCATGGTTCATCGCATTGGGCGAATGGTCTTGCTCGTCCGGGGCGGCATTTCCGTACACCAGGAAATCCGAGGCGGGATTGAAGCGCTCCAGCACACTTTCCAGCAGCTTGGGGAACTCTGCCAGCTCCACGGGTTCATTGGTCAGCAGCAGGAATTTGGTCAGTGACAGCTGGCCTTCCCCCAGAATGCGATAAGCTGACACCACCGCTTCTCTGGGATAACTCTCCCTTACTACAGCAGATACCAGTGAATGAGGACCGCATTCGGAGTACTCCCACAGCGCTTTAACGGAAGGCATCAAAAGCGGGTATGCGGGGGCCAGCAGCCGTTGTATGTATTCCCTTAGATAATAATCCTCCTGGCGCGGTTTGCCGATGATCGTCGCCGGATAGATAGCATCTTTGCGGTGCCAGATACGCTGCACATGCATAACAGGGAATTGGCGTGGTGTGGAATAAAATCCATAGTGATCCCCGAACGGCCCTTCCGTTCGCCGCTCATGGGGCGCAATCAGTCCCCGGATGGCAAATTCCGCTTCTGCGGGAATCCGGTGCCCGCCCATCGGGTCCTTGACCATCTGCAGCTTGCCGCCCAGCACAAGAGATGCCAGCAGAAGCTCGGGCAGACGTTCCTGCACAGGAGCTGCAGCAGCGGCTATCAATGCCGGAGGCCCGCCGAGAAAAACGGACACCGGCAGCGGCTCCCCAAGCTGCTCCGCCTCCCGGTGATGAAAGCCGCCTCCCTTATGCTTCTGCCAATGGACTCCCGCCTTGCTGTCATCATAAATCGGAACACGGTATATCCCAAGATTATGGTTCTGCGGATGAGTAATGCTCTCGGTATAGACCAGCGGCAAGGTCAAAGAAGGTCCTCCTTCCCCCTGCCAGCTGGTGATGCGCGGCAGCTCCTTCAGCGGTTCAGTGCTGCGGCAGACGCCAAGCACAGGCGCTTCACCCTGCGGCACATTTCGGGTCCCAACCTTGAGCAGGTCCAGCACCAGCCGTTTCTCCTTCCAGATCCCGGACGCAGTTGGAGGCAGCAATGTTTCCATTGCACCCATCAGGGTCTTCACCAGCTGCTCGGGACGGGTTCCGAAGGCCTGGTTGGCCCGGCGGACCGTTCCGAACAGATTCGTCGCCACCGGAAACGGCGTGTCTTTTACATTCGTGAAGAGCAGGGCCGGCCCCTCCTCCCGCACCACACGCCGATGAATCTCCGCTAGCTCCAAATAAGGATCCACCGGAACATCAACCACGGCAAGATCCTTATCCTTGCGGAGCTGTTCAATCCATTGACGCAAATTACCGTATCCCAATATCGTTCCTCCTCAAACAGGGCACTATCCCACAAAAGTTTGATGAGCGCTGACCTATTTATTCGCTCTTTCCAGCTGCCATACACGCACACTCATATAACACAGAACACCGAAAAGCCCGGCGATCAGGAGAATATGCGCCAGTGCGGCAAAGATGTACAGCCTTTCGTTATACAGGGTATGAACAACAGCCGCACCGCTAAGTACTTGAAGCAGACATAGCACAACTGCTGCAATGCCAAGTGCTCTCAGCTCAGGTTGCGCTTTATGCTTCCAGAAGGCCAAATGTCCAAGACACGCAATCAGGAGAAACAGCAGCGCCGCTGCAACCCTGTGCATAAAGACAATTGTCACGCCACCAGACAGTTCAGGGAACCATTCCCCGTTACAGAGCGGCCACCCGGAGCAGCCTCCCTGGGAGTCTGTATGGCTGACATAGGCTCCAATATAAACCACTATATAAGAATATAACGCAGCGGCCCACGTTAAGTTGCGCAAGCCCCTCCCTACCCCATGGCCCGCCACAGGAAGATCTTCCCCCCATGCATGTCTGCGTTTCGTCCCTAGGGCAAGCATCAGCGAGCTGGCGAAAGCGATCAGAGAGAAGCCCATATGCAGCGCCATCACCGCAGCCGACTGCGGCCGGATCACAGCGAGCGCTCCCATTCCTCCCTGCACCACCACAAATAAAAGCGTCAGCAGTGCAAACACCAGCAGATCTCTCCGCTCATGCGCATAACGCCAAAAGGCAAACATTGAAGCAAGTGACAGCAGACCGGCAAGTCCGCTGAACAGTCGATGGGTGTACTCAATGAGGGAACCTATCGTATAGGCAGGAATAAGTTTTCCGTGACACAACGGCCATTCATTGCCGCATTCCAGCCCGGAACCTGTCTTGGTGACCACGGCTCCACCGAACAGAGCCATAAACATGATTAGACAAGTGATGTAGCTGAGCCATTTCAATTGATTCATCGTCAATGAGATCACCCGCATTTTTCATAGGAATGAATGGGAAATAGTGCTGATTGAAAGCCTTTGCAGCACCCGATTTAGAAAAACACCGCTTCTGCTCGGGTAGGGCGAAAGCGGTGCAGCGTGATTACTTGTGTATGGTCAGATAAACTTCGAGCGCTCTATCCAGAAACCCCTCGATTTCTTCACGGGATTTACGCAGCTTGTTCACGAATCTCACGAGCTCGCGGCCGTCGCTATACGCAACAAAGCTGGGAATACCGAGAATGTTCTGTTCCTGGCTGACATCGCCTACAGCGTCAACATCCACTTCAACCAGTGTGAGTCGGTCATTATATTTCTGCTCCACATCCGGCATGAACGGGTCAATGAACTTGCAGTCGGAGCACCAGTCGGCTTTGAATACAGCCACGGTCAGACGGGGCGATTGAATCGCCACCTGAAAGTCCGCAGGTGAAGTGATTTTATCCATAAATTGAACAGTCCCTTCTGAATTAAGAGTAAGCTGTCTGTTGGTTTTTCTTTAAGTGAATCAAATTGTCAGGAATAAGTCAAATAAAAAAGACAGGATAAGACAATGATCACAGATTTATTGCTCGGAACGGATACGTTCAGGCTGCAGCTTCATGAGCGGACCCAGCAGCTTCTGCAGCGGACGTGGATAACCGGCGATTTCCTGGCGGCTCAGCACCCCCAGAACAATCAGCAGCACGAGATAGACGATAACTACTGCTGCCCCTACAACGAGGCAAGTGATCAGGAATGCCAGGCGGTCAGGCATCATACGGGTAAGAAGCTGTCCGGCCTCGTTCAATCCGTAGCCGATCCCTCCGGCGGCCAATACGGCAACAGCGAAGCCGCCCCAGCGTTTGCCGAGGATCTCGAAGGGAACGACAGTTTTGAGCATTCTCAAGTTAAGCAGTGTAATCACAATGAAGCACAGCGCCGTGGCCGCAATAATGCCGTAAATTCCGAACAAGCGGCTTAGCAGGAAGTTGGAGCCGAATTTGACCAGCAGACCCGCCAGCACATAATACATGGATATCCGCGCTTTGCCCATCCCGAGCAGAATGGAGTTGGTCGTCATCATCGTAATCTGGAAAATCGTCCCGAGGGTCAGCATGGCTACAATGCCGCTGCCATCCAGGCTGCTGAACAGCAGGCCGTTTACGGAATATGCCGCTACTACGAGCGATAGAACAATAGGTGTTCCCGTCAAAATCGAAATCCGCAGCGCCAGTGTAATCTGCCGCTTCAGGTGCGCCTCTTCGCGTCTTGCATAAGCAGCCGATATAATCGGAATCAGCGAGGTGCTGAGTGCGATGGACAACACTGGCGGAATTCCGGCTACACTCTGCGCCCGGCTGCCAAAGATCCCCAAGGCCTGAGTAGCGGCTTCCCGCCCGATTTGCCCGCTGAGCAGCGGAACGATGAATGAGGTATCGATGAAATTCACGACTGGAACCGTAACGGATGAGAGCACAATCGGTATGGAGAGCTTAAAGATATCCTTGTAGATCTTCAGCAGCGGAATCCGCGCTTGACTGGATTCGTACAGAGCTTTCTGCTCCTCGCTGCGGCGGAGCTTCACCGCATAATACAGCATCACACCAAAAGCCCCAATGCTGCCAAGCACGCTCCCGAAGGAGGCGCCGGCAGCCATCCAGGTATTGCTGTAGCCCTGGCGCAGCAGAATAAAGGCAAGCAGGATCGCCGTGGATACCCGGGCAATCTGCTCAATAATCTGTGAGATGCCGCCAGCCATCATATTATTGCGTCCCTGGAAATAACCGCGCATCATGGCGATCATCGGAAAGAGCAGCAGCGCCGGGGCAATCGCCCGGATCGCCAGCGTGCTCTCAGGCACCTTGCTGTACTCTGCATAGTAGGGAGCCGCTATGTACAAGATTGTACTCATCAGCACACCAACCACCGCAGCAAAAATAAGCGCCGCGCGGTATACCTGCTGCGCCTCATGCGGCCGGTTCAGTGCATAACGCTCAGACACCATCTTGCTGAGCGTACTCGGAATACCTGCTGTAGCCAGCGGCAGCAGCATCAAATACACGTTGTTCGCCTGTGTAAATGATGCATTGCCGATGTCATTGAACAAATGCTCCAGCGGCACCCGCTGGGCAAGACCAAGCACGCGGGCCACGAGCGCCGCCGCGGCCAGAATAAGCGTGCCTTTGACAAAAGACTCTTTCTTGGTGGACAAACTGTTTCGCCTTCTTCGCTGTTAAATTAATACCGCCCAATCCAGATAAAGAAGAGGACGACCATGGCAATTTGCAGCACGACCTTGACGACCGTGCTGCTGAATAAGCCAAGCAATGAGCCAAAGCTTACCTTCAAGGCTTTGCCGGGCTTGGAGCCGGCGATCAGCTCACCGGCAAATGCGCCAACAAACGGGCCGATAAGCAGGCCAAACGCCGGGATAAGGAACGGGCCCAGAATCAGGCCAATCGTGCTGCCGATTACCGAAGCGCGGGAGCCGCCGAACTTCTTGACGCCCCAGGCCCCGACCACATAATCCGCCACAAACAGCACAACCACGATCAGCGTCTGGGTGATCCAGAATCCCGCACCAAACGGATCAAAGGAAAAGAACCAGCCGTAAACGAAAAAAGCCAGATAAATCGCCAGTGCGCCCGGCAGTATGGGATACACTGCTCCGGCAAGCCCCACGGCGAACAAAGCAATAATCAGAACCCACCCCAGAATCGCCAATTCCTTCAACTCCCAAAGTTTGATAGCATAGACTTCTAAGGACTACTCTGCAAAACTTGCTTCGAAAGTATACGCAAAACTCTATTATTTCTCGGATGCTCTTCCGGCCCGGGCTTCGACTTCGGCCAGAATATACTTTTGGATGACTTCCGCAATGCCGTCGTTATTGTTCGTGGCAACAACGGCGTCCGCTTCCTGCTTCACAACCTCCTGGGCGTTGCCCATGGCTACACCGAAGCCGGATTGCTGAATCGCGGCCAGATCGTTCAGACTGTCCCCTACGGCGACAACCTGGGACATCTCTAAGCCGAGCAGCTTGCAGACCTCCCGGATACCTGAAGCCTTGTTAATACCCAGCGGATTAATCTCCAGATTAGATGGTGAGGAATTTGTAATTTCGAGTCCGCCCAGATCCTGAAGCTGCATCAGCAGCTTATGGCGGATATCAGGGTCCTCCGTGGAATACCCGAATTTGAGCCACTCCCGGCCTTCAATATCGCCATCCCAGTTTTCGCGGTTGTAGACTCCGTCCACTGAACATGCCCAGAACCAAGTCCCGTATTCTTCAGCGATTTCATGCATTTTCTTGACCAGCGCAACATCCATCAGGGAGCGGCGGTACAGTTCATCCGGTGTACGCCACACTTCACTGCCGTTGACCATAATCATCGGAGTATCAAGCCCCAGCTGCTCAACATAGGGCATTGCACCACGGGAGGTGCGTCCGGTGGACAGGCAGACATGTACGCCTGCATCCATTGCTTTTTTAATCCATTCCACCGTTTTGGGGGTAATCTGTTGTTCATCATTTAGCAGGGTTCCATCCATATCCAATGCTAGCAGGCGGTATTTGGCAATCATTTGCCACCCCTCCATTCTTGTTGGCTCTCTCTCAGCAAGAGTAGCTGTGTATTTGTGTTATCGATTTCTCCGGCTTTTTCCGTCTTCTCGGTTATGATATCAGTTGTTTGTTGCGGCTGTATTTTGGGAACCCGCCCCATCGGCAGCACCCTCTTTGGTATCATCTTTCTTCAAGCTTTTTTTAGGCACGCCATCCAGGCCGTACTCCCAATCGTAAGCGTCAAAAATCTTCCGGGCAACCGGCGCGGCACTGCTGGAGCCAAATCCCCCTTCAGGGATAACCACGGCTACAGCCAGCTTCGGATTCTCACGCGGGGCAAAGGCAATGAAGACCCCGTTATCGCGCAGGTCGCCTTTGGCCGATTGCTGTGATGTCCCTGTCTTGCGGGCAAAATCATACGGAAAATCCGAAAATGCAGTTACATCACTGCTCATACCTTTTTTGATTTCCCTCCAGAAGGACGGGTCAAAGTTCGTGACTTCATCAATAACCTCACGTCCAAATGTCTTAACAACCTTACCGTCGGAATCTGTGATTTTGCTGACCAGCTGCGGTTTGATCCGTACACCTTCATTGGCAAGGGTGGAGGCATACTGCGCAAGCTGCAGCGTAGTATAGCTTCCCTGCTGTCCGAACGATGCATAGACCAGCGCCGCCTGGGCACTCCCGGCTGCTTTTGTATTCGTATAGTTGATTTGTCCCAGGAACTCTCTCGGAAGTCCGCTTTGCGTTGACACGCCGAGGCCAAATTCCTTCATATATTTATCCCAGACTCCAATACCTTTGTCTCCATATTTCTCGTACAGCCTCTTGCCGACCATATCCACCATGAAGACGTTGGATGATTTCTCAATCGCCCTGGAGGGGTCCATGGAACCGTACACGTGCCCGGAGGCATTGCGGACTGAGGATTTATCATTTTTCCCGAAATAGGCGATCCCCTTGTCCGTGTAAGTATAGGAAGTGGAGAAGAATCCTTCTTTCAGTCCGATAAGCACACTCAAAGGTTTGATGGTTGAACCCAATAACAGCACCGATTGAAGTCCATGGCCCGACACCCCGGAGGATATCGGATTGATGGTTCCGTTCTGGTAGTTACTCATAATGCTCTTCCAGACATCGGTAGGCAGTGAGCCTTTCGTCCAGACATTTGTATCATAGTCAGGCATGCTGGCCATAGCGACGACATTCCCTGTGTCAACTTCCATCGCTACAGCGTAACCCGTTACGGCATCAGGATGTGTTTTCCCCTGCACCGAATGCGAATGCAGCCAGCTGATCTGTTCTGTAATAGCCTGTTCTGTCTTAAGCTGGATGTTTTTATTGATGGTCATCCAGATATCATTCCCCTTTACAGGAGGAACCACATCCTCGACTTTTTCGGCCATATTCTGCGGATTAACGGAGATCACCTGATAGCCGTTTTTGCCGCGGAGTTCACGCTGATACTGCAGCTCCAGACCGTCGAAGCCGACAAACTCATCATCCTTGTAGGTCAATCCAGGGTCATTATCGATATTTTTCATTGCATTTTGAATGTTTTTGTAAATATCCAGACTGCCTGAGGACTTGAAAGGCTTGATATAACCTACAGTCTGCACCGCGACCGTATCCTTATTATAATGGCGGTTGCTCTCCTCGACGACTTCAAGGCCCGGATACTCCTCTTTATGCTCCATGAAATAAGCCACTTCCTTGGGGGTGAGGCCAGCTTTGATCCGCCGGGCCATAAAGCCGGAATATTTCCTGAAATTGAGGTCGAGGGAAACGACTACATCATTGGATGTAAGCTTTTCACCATTCGGATCACCATATTTATTGAAATTTTCCACCAGCTTGTTGGCAAGTGTGTAGGCGTTTGCCCTGGAAACTGATGAAAGTGACCCATCCTTTTCTTTTTTGGTATAGTCGCTTGTCAATGTGATATAGAGGGATTGCACAGAGCTGGAATAAGCGATTTCCTCGCCTCCGGCGGCGCGGATTGATCCCCGTATGGCTGCAAGCGGCACATTTTTGGTATCACGGCTGGTCTCTACCTCTTTTAAGTTAGGACCTTCCACAAACTGAACAACGGCAAGACGGATAATGATAACGCAGAAAATAATAAACGTGCTGAAGAAAAACACGTTGAGGCGCAGACCAAGCGAGCTCTTGCTGTCCTTCCCGTCCTGGGGAGAGGCCTGCTTACGGAAAACACTCACAGTTTTTCACTCCTCTACATCTTAAAATAAACCTTTTATTCCAGTGTTGACTCCGCAGCAGGGGATACGTTCTTGCGGGGTACTCCGGTCAGCCCGTATTCCCAGTCATAGACGTCAAAAATTTTGCGGGCTACCGGGGCGGCACTGTTCGATCCAAAACCGCCCTCCGGAATCACTACAGCTACAGCCAGCTTGGGATGCTCACGCGGAGCGAAAGCGATAAACACACCGTTGTCACGCGTCACTCCGTACGCATCCATTTCCGAAGTGCCGGTCTTGCGGGCAAAATCATAAGGGAACCCGTCAAATGCCTTGACGGAAGTGTTCATCCCTTTTTTGATCTCCTTCCAATAGGAAGGATCGAACGAAATTGTGCTTAGCACCTCACGGTGAAACGCTTTGACGGTCTTGCCTTCCGCATCGGTAATTCTGCTGACCAGCTGCGGCTTGATCCGCTCCCCCTCATTGGCGAGAGTTGCTGTGTACTGGGCCAGCTGCAGCGCTGTATATTTGCCTTTTTGGCCGAAGGAGGCGTAGACCATGGCTGCCTGGGTGCTGCCGGCCGCCTGGGTATCCTTATAATCACCCAGTCCGGCACTTTCATTAGGCAGGCCGCTTTGAGTGGATACGCCCAGCCCAAAAGCCTTCAAATATTGATCCCAAACCTCCGGTGCCTTGCTCTTATATTTCTTGTACAGGGGATCACCGACCATATCGACCATGAACGCGTTGGATGATTCCTGAATTGCCTTAGCCGGACCCAGCGGTCCCAGCACATGGCCAGAGGAATTTTTTACTGAAGCCTTGTCGTCTTTGCCGAAATAAGCGATCCCTGTATCGTTATAAGTATCGCCGGTAGAGAACAAGCCTTCATTTAATCCAATCAACACACTTAACGGTTTGACCGTGGACCCCAAATAAATCACTGACTTCAAGCCATTCCCGGAAACTCCGGAGGTAGTATCTTTGATTGTTCCATTTAAGTAGTTGTTTTCGATTGTAGCAAACAGCTCTGGCTCTACCCTATCCGCTGTCCAGATATTGGTGTCATAATCAGGCATACTGGCCATAGCCACCACGTTTCCAGTATCCACTTCCATGGCAACAGCGTAGCCGGTCAGGGCATCGGGGTGAAGCTTTCCCAACACCGGATGGGTGTGCAGCCAGCGGATCTGATCCATAATCGCCTGCTCGGTCTTCATCTGTATGTTCTTGTTGATCGTCATCCAGATGTCGTTCCCCTTGACCGGAGGTACTGATTCAATGATTTCTTCGGCCATATTCTGCGGATTTATGGAAAGGGTCTGGTAGCCGTTTTTCCCGCGCAGCTCCCGCTGGTATTGCTGTTCGAGGCCATAAGCACCTACATATTCATCCTCTTTATACGCTAAGCCGGGATCGGCATTATTTTTTTTCATTGCCCTGCGGATATTCTTATAAAGGTCTAAACTGTCTAAGGATTTAAAAGGCCGGATATAACCCACCGTCTGCACAGCCACCGTGTCCTTGTCATAATGGCGTGCAGCCTCTTCCACAATCGAAAGGCCGGGATACTGCTCTTTATGCTCCAGAAAATAAGCCACTTCCTTAGGCGTAAGTCCTGCCTTGATTTTGCGTGGATAGTAGCCCAGCGTTTTTTTGAAATGGAGATCAAGCAGTGCTGTTATTTCCTCTGCTGTCAGCTTTTTGCCGGACGGATCGCCATATTGCTTGAAGACAGACTCCAGCCTTGCTGCCAGGGAAGCGGTGTTCGCTTTGGCCTTGCCGGTAAATTCGTACTCATTGGTTGCCTTATTTCTATAGGTCTCGGTATAGTCCTTAGTTAACGTGATGTACAGGGATTGGACAGAAGTGTTGTACGCGATGTTCTCCCCGCCGGCAGCATAAATCATCCCCCGGACCGCGGAGAGCGGGACCGTCTTCGTCTCCTGATTCTCTTCAATTTCTGTCAAAGCCTCAGCTTCGACGAACTGCAGTGACGCAAGACGGACAATAATGACACAAAAAATAAAAAAAGTGCCGAAGAAAAACAAATTGATGCGCAGACTGGATGTGCTTCGGCCATGACCTGAATCCGGGCTTCCGCCCGGGAAACCAAACCACTTCACGGCGAATTCTCTCCTTAGCTAAAGCAAATATTGCCTGGTCGGAACGTATTCTTCAAGGCTGCTGAGCGTGCCCTGTTATTGTACCATATATCCGGAGGCCGGCGCTTCCTTCTCAGAGCACATCTTCTTTTATATGGGTTTTCTCAAAATCTTTGCTGTCAAACCAATCCCCGCTGCTGGCCCATGTCGAATCCAGCGGTATCCAGGCCTGTCTGTCCGGGAGGTACACCTCATTCCAGGCATGAGGCCCATGCCCGCCTTGGCCATCGTAGCCCTGGCCCGTCACTACGCGCACCTGAAGTCCCTGCGAACGGGCCATCACGGCATAGAGGCGGGCATAATCTATACATACGCCAAGCCGGGTATCGAAGGTATCCTGGGGCGTCTGCTCATGCCAGATCCGGTTCTGCTCATAGTTCTCTGCTTTGCCGTAATCATAGGCAATCCGCGAGCCTATCCAGTCGTACAGCCGTTTGGCTTTGTCCTCTTCCCCTTTGGCTTGTCCCGCGATATCGGCAGCGGCCCCCACAATATCGGGCGAAATCTCATGATCAATCACTTCATATTTCCGCCGCAAAATATCGTTCATCTCATCAGCCACCGCTTGGGTTAGTACCGGCAGCTTGCTGCGCACATCCTCACCGGCAAGCGGCTCGAACACTGCAGCCGCGCTCTGGCTGTAGATGGGAGAGGACTCCACATACCGGCTGAAGCCGCTGTCCGGGTTCAGTCCGACGCCAATGTACAGGGCAAGAACCAGAACAAGCCCGCGCACAAGTCCAATCACACCGCCGATGAGCGCACCGCTGAGACGGCTGGCCGGCGTCAGCTTCCGGTCCGTTGCCCTGGCCCGAAAGCGTGGCAGCCGGAACGGCAGGAGCATGAACAACAGTCCGAGCAGAAGCCGGATCAGGCTGTAAGAGATCAACAGCAGCAGCAGAAAACGCACAAAGGGCGATCCCGCTAAAAAGGAGACGGCAGTGTAATACAATTGCTGCCAGCCGCTGAGCGTAGTGTCCGGCATTACAATTTCTGTAGCCCAGGCTCCTGCAATGGGCGACAGATACATCGCCGCTGGAATGGCCATGGCGAGCGCCAGAATGGTAAGCACCCCGTTCCCGAGCATCCCGAATAATCCCCCTGCCGCTCTTGTGAAGCCTCTGCTCCAGCCCTGAAGCAGCGAGAAAAGGACAACCACCACCAGCAGGATGGAGATGATATTGGCATTACTGAGGCTGTCTAACCATCCATTAAGCATGTTTGTCCCCCTTTCCTGTGTTTGAAGATTCAAATGGGCTGCATATATCCGCACCGGGAGCTACTGATTTTTCCGGGCTTCGTCTATAAAAGTTTTGGTCGTGTCCGTAATGCTCCATTTCCCGAGGCTCACCCCGCGGAAAGTCACTTCAACCTTGTCCTCTCCAGCCGCACCCTTCACCTCAAGATTAGGTGTTGTAATCGTAAAGGAGCCGTCTCCCCCGGAGGTGTATGTGGCTTCCTTAGCTTCCTTCAGCATGACTTCCTGCGCTTCCTTCTTCAGCGTACTTACCGTTCCGTCCGCTACCTTATTCACAGCGTTGCCAATTTGATCAATCGTAACCCCGCTGTAGATGAACAAGCCCACAACAATAACAATGACAATCGCCCATTTCAGCACCGTCTTAACCAGGTTAATTACCGCAAACAGCAGGACAAGCGCAATAACGATAACCAGCCAATTCTCTCTAATAAATTGTGACCACACTGCCGGATCCATCAATTTCACAACACCCCTATCGCCAATTTTCGTCACTACAGGGCGCATGTCCCCGGGACATTTTATGATTAATAATTATTATACATGAATGGCCTTTATAATTCATGGCCCGAGTGTCCTCCTGCAAGCCCCACCCAATAAAATGGTATAAGCCTGCCTGACCCCACGTAAAGTACAAGTAGGTCATTATCGGGAGCAACGGATAAAAAGAGCCGGGTTAACCTTCATTTTCATATGCGGCAGCCGGTTCAGCGAGATCCGAAGAATTGTTTATGACATGAACCTTTAATTGCTTTACTTGTGTAAAAAAAGTGCCTGTGTGCGCCTTACCGGTGCAATCCCAGGCCCCTGTGGAGGTGTTTTCCTTGAAAACCGCGCTGTGGCTGTATCTGTTCCTCTTTCTGGCCTTCTTCGACCTGCATGCCCAGTACCCTATCCTAACGCCTTTTGCCATCTCTCTGGGCGCGGGGCCGGCCTTCATCGGGTGGATGATGGGCATGTACTCGCTGACACATCTTCCCGGAAATCTGCTGGCCGGGGTGCTGGTCGACCGCAATGGCAGCCGCCGCTATATTGTCTTTGCGCTCACGGCGGCCGGAGCCATTCTGCTGCTGCAGGCTCATGCACAGCTTCCCTGGCATCTGCTGCTGCTGCGCGCAGCCAGCGGATTTGCGCTGGCCTTTCTCTCCCCGGCCTGCATGACACTGCTGGCCTCGCTCTCCTCCGATCCAGCGACCCAGGGCAAATATATGTCCGGGCACGGGATCATCCATACGCTGGCCTCTGTCGTTTCTCCGGCGGCCGGTGCCTTTATCGTGGCGAAAGCCGGCTACTCCGGCACCTTCACCACACTTGGCTGGCTGCTGATCTTCACAGGGGTGATGGCATTATTCAGTGTGCCGAAGCAGGTGCAGAGCATGTCAGCTGCCAAGCCGGCACTGCCGCTGCACTCGCCTGCACAAGCGGACCGGGAGGAACTCCGGGTTTCCCGCCGCTATTACCTTCTGCCCTTCTTCGTGTCCTGCTCTCAGGGCGTGCTGTTCTTTGAACTGCCTCTGTCACAGGGCAGCGATGGAATGATCTCAACCGGTATCCTGCTGTCACTGCTCAGCTTGGGGGCGCTAGTGACGCTCAGCCTCTTTTTTCTGAACGGGCTGGCTCCGGGAATAAGAATCGCTGCCGCGCTCCTCGCCATGGCACTTTGCTTTTTCACCCTGGCCGCTTTCCGCCATATTCCTGCCGGAGTGGTCCTCTTCCTGCTTGGCGCTGCCAAAGGGGTGCTGTTTCCAGCAATGGCTTCTCTCTTCATCAGTCTTGGAGGCCCCGGGCGCATGGGCCGCACTTTCTCGCTGCAATCGATTGCCATGTCTCTGGGCGCCTTTGCCGGTCCCGTAGCAGCAGGACAGCTGCGGGATTTCGTCTCTCCGTATTTCATCGCATTTGTGCTGCTCATGACCGCCATTCTGCTGCTCCCGCCCAGAGGCGCGGGCAAGCCTGCTTACCGCCCGGAATGGAACAGCCCGGCAGCCTGAGCGTTCACTGTACGCTGTGGAGGAGGAGAATAGGCAGGCATACAAACTATTTAATGCAAATGACATAATATACATTGTAACCACCCCAATGTCGAAAGCGTGGTGAATCCTTGATGGGCGAATATTGCGGTCCGGGCCCGAACCCCGCTCCCGTTGCTACTCCACTTTGGACTTCTACAGGTACTATTCTGGTGCTCTTCATTCTGCTGGTCATCATCCTCAGTGCCGGAATATTCTAAGTTTTGTCCGCATTTGCCGAATTGGCAAATCCCCAGCAATCACCCGGTTCAGCAGCCGGGTGATTGTTTCTTTTTACGACATTTCCCGGGGAATGAAAATTCATTATGTCCTTTCGCTATTAAATATGACGACTCTTAGGTAAAATATCGACATAGACACCTTACACCGGGGAGGCTCACAGATAATGTCCATAACCATCATTGTGGAAGGAAAAAACGACCGCAGCAGATTACGGCGAATTCTTGCTCCAGAGGTCGACATCCAGTGTACGTTCGGCACATTGAATACGCTGAAGCTGGAGACACTGCGGCGCAAAATAGGAGATGGGGAAGTCTACCTCTACATGGATAATGACAGCTCGGGCAAAAAAATCCGCGGCATTCTGCGCGATGCTTTTCCGGATGCCGTCCATATTTATACCCGGAAAGGTTATGCCGGAGTAGAAGGCACCCCGGATGAATACAGCATCACCCAGCTGGAGAAAGCCGGGCTGGAGGAGTTCATTATTTATCCTGAGCCTTTACCTTACTTGGAGCCGTAGCGAAAGCTGGACGACGAGCAGAAAGATGAAATCCGGCTTCAACTGGGCCAGTATCTAATCCATGTGAAAAAAAGTGAACTTAAATCACTCCATTCCGCTTCCCTGCATGCGTCAACTGGAAAAAGGACAACTAATCTGCCCCATTCGTACACTTACCCGTGAATTTGTTCATTTTAAGTTTACTTTTTCCACTATTGCCTCAGCAAGAGGCTTCTTTGTTTCATTTAAGTATACTAATTCCACTTCACCTTCCCTTTACAACAAGCAGAAACAACGGCTGCACCGTCTTAAAAGGACGGGAGCCGTTTCTGCGAGAAATATAAAGATAAAGTGTAGTGTAAAACTTATACATTCATATATTTCAACAAAAAAACGCCTATTCCGTCCCCCGCGTTTCAGACGCAAGAGTTCGAACAAGGCGTTATTTCCTTCTATTTTATTACTCGCGGGCCAATTTTTTCAGCGCACCGGCCAAAAATTCAGGCGTCACGTTTTCTGTATCTCCGGCATCATATAATCCCCGCAGCCGGTTGTCCCGGTCCACCAGACCGATCAGGTTGGCATGGGCAAAGTTATCCTTGTTGTCCCCATAAATCAATACCTTGAAGGATTCAGCTGCCAGCGTGCGGACCTGCTCCTGATCCCCCCGCAAAAAATACCAGCCGCTGTAATCGGCGTGAAAGCGGTCTGCAAACGCTTTAATCGCTTCACGCGTATCATTCAAGGGGTCAAAAGAAATGGAGACGAACTCCACATCCTTGCCGAAGCTTCCGTCCTTCGTTAGCAGATCCTGTGTCTGCGACAGCATATAGGTAGTGATGGGACACACATCCGGACATTCCGTGAAGAAGAAATAGACGAGTCTGGGCTTCCCTTCCGTATCCGCCAGTGTGATTTGCTTGCCATCCACATTTTCCAATGAGAAGTCCTGTACTTCACCGATTACCGGCAATTTGTCATTTCCTTTGTTCCAAAAACCAACTGCCAGATAAACCGCCAAGCCTACGGCGACCAGCAGCATCAGCCAGGTCCATTTGTAGCGTTTCAAGGTCTGCACAGGACAATCTCCCCTTTAACCGTGAATCGTATTCAGTACAAGCACAATCAGACTGACTGTCAGGTAATTAATGGAGAAAAAGAAATTCTGTTTCGCCCAAGCATCGTCATCCTTCGCTTTGAATCCCTTTAAGGTCAGGTACAGCCAGGCCAGCGACAATCCCGTAGAAATGACCAGGTAAAAGATTCCTGCGTAATCGTAAACATACATTAATACCGGAATGGGCAGCAGCAACGCTACATAAGGAATCATTTGAAACTTCGTGCGCCTCGTGCCTTTGACTACCGGCAGCAGAGGGAAACCCGCTGCGCGGTACTCTTCCTTGCGGCGGATGCCAAGCGCCCAGAAATGCGGCGGCTGCCACAGAAACAACATCGCAAACAGCAGCCAGGCCCCTAAGTCCACTGACCCGCTAACAGCCACATAACCGATAACCGGAGGCATCGCACCTGAAATTGCTCCTACCGATGTACTCCATGTAGATGTTCTTTTGAGCCAAAGGGTGTACACTACTACATATACAAACATGCCGACGATGCCGAAGATTCCGGCAAGCATGCCGCAAAATGTAAAAAGCACGGCAAGGCCGGCTATGCCAAGGCCTATGGCGTAGATCAGTACCGTTTTCGGCTTCAGTCTACCCGTTGGCAGACCGCGTTCACGTGTTCTTTCCATTTTCATATCCAGATCACGGTCGAAATAGTTATTGAATACACAGGCAGAAGCCATCACCAGCATGGTGCCGAGCAGGGTCAGAATAAGCCGCCCGTACTGCACATCCCAGCCTGAAGCCACCCAGTATCCCGCAAAAGCAGCGATCAGATTCGAGCGGATAATGCCGGGCTTCGTCACGGTAATGAAATCCCGCCAGCCGGCGCCTTCCTTGGGCGATTTGGCAGACAGCGCTGCGGAATCTGAAGAAGCTTGATATCTCAATTGATTGTCCACGATTGGTGTTCCTCCTTCTAAGGGACTTCTACGTTCCGCCGGAGCATAAAATCGGAATTAACGTTCTCAGTTGAGAATATTATTCACTCTGCTGTTAACTTTATCATATCAAACCGGAAAAGAGTTTGACAATCATGGACCAAGATGTTCATCAATTTGACAATTGCGTGACAATATTTATTTTGCCCCCCCTAAATAACTGGACGTCAAATTGGGTAGTTATTAATAGAGAACTTCCGTACAAAGGAGATCTGACCAAATGGATACCGCTACACATTTCGTTATGGGCCTGGGACTTGCTGGACTGTCCTTCGTCGATCCCGTCGTTGCCTCCCAGCCAACCTTAGCCGGGGCTGTCATGGTCGCTACCGTACTGGCCTCTCAAGCACCCGACGCTGATACCGCGCTGCGTCTGAAGGGAAACGCGCTGTACATCCGCAACCATCGGGGAATCACACATTCACTGCCGTTTTTACTGCTGTGGCCTGCCCTGATCACTTTGGTTATAGGACCGATCTTCGGGTTCACAGATCTTCATTATCTAAGCCATATCGCCCTGTGGAGCTTCATCGGCGTAGCTGTTCATGTATTCACCGATCTGTTCAATACTTACGGTACGCAGGCTGCACGTCCCTTTACGGAGAAGTGGATCGCCTGGAACATTATCCACATCTTTGATCCGTTTATATTTGGCAGCCATGCAGCGGCCATTATTCTCTGGGTCAGCGGGATCATTCCGCCAGCTCCGTTATTCATTACCTTGTATGCCTGCATCGCGCTTTATTATATTTGGCGGACAATGGTGCACGCGCGGCTGACAAGGAAACTTAAGACCAAGGATATCCACCACAGCGCCGGTGAACGCTATTTTGTAATTCCGACCATATCGCCCACGCGCTGGAATGTGGTTAAGGCCAAAACAGACGGCAGCTATACTATCGGTCTGCTGAACAGCGGACGGCTTGAATGGTTTAAGCATGCGGTGTGCTCCACTCACCCCGCAGTTGAACATTCCAAAAGCCATCCGGATATCAAGGCCTTTCTGTACTTTACCTCCTACGCGGTAGCCGAGGTCGAGGAACTTCCCTCTGGTTATATTGTACGCTGGGGGGATGTGCGTTATTTACACCGCAAGCAATTCCCGTTTGTTGCAGTACTGGTTATGGATAACCAATATCATCCGCTTAACACCTATGTTGGCTGGTTAAGCAGCGAGAAGCTGGATGAACGGTTCGCCATGGACCCGGGTTCCATGAAGCTTTAGGTTTTGAAGGTGTGGTTGAATACTCGTCCCTTGACGCCTGCCAGCGCTTAGGGCACAATCACCATAAAACGTTTTCACTATCCTTAAATTTAAAAATCCCGCTGTGCGGAAAATGCACAGCGGGAAATTCAAGATCGTTCAGTACATCAATTACCGCAAAGGAAAGAAGGCTGACATTTATGGGTAAAGGCTTATCCCTCTGGTTCGCGGTTTCTTCCATTCTCCTCCTGACTGCAGCCTCCATCTCCATCAGTTCTAATATTTGGCTGGCGCTGCTGTTGGGAGTCTTATGCATTTTGAATATTGGCTGGGGCTTTATCCTCAAAGCCAGACTGAGACGCAAGGCAGAGACCGAGGCACACCAGTCTTCCTAGCGCAGCGGCAGGAATCCCATCTTCTCTTTGACACCAGCAAGCGTCTTGGCAGCGACTCCACGGGCACGTTCTGCTCCTTCAGCGAGAATATCGCTCAGGGCGCCGGAGCTGCGGATCTCCCGGTATTTCTGCTGGAGAGGCTCTAGAGTAGCCACCAGAACCTCGCCCAGATCCTTTTTGAAGCCCCCGTACATTTGGCCCTCATACCGGTCGGCAATCTGCTGCAGGGTCATTCCCGAGCATTCAGCATAGATGCTCATCAGGTTGCTGATCTCAGGCTTGTTCGCCGGATCAAAGATAACCTCACGGCCCGAGTCGGTTGTGGCACGGGCTATTTTTTTGCGGATCACATCGGGCGGGTCCAGCAGTGCGATATAGCTGCCAGGATTCGGGTTGCTTTTACTCATCTTTTTGGTTCCGTCATCCAAGGACATAATACGCGCACCGACTTCAGGAATGTAAGGCTCGGGAACGGTGAAGAATTCGCCAAAGCGGTGGTTGAAACGCCCAGCCAAATCACGTGTCAGCTCCAGATGCTGCTTCTGGTCTTCCCCAACCGGAACCAGGTCTGCATTGTAGATCAGAATATCAGCGGCCATCAGCGAAGGATATACGAACAAACCTGCACCGACAGAATCTTTGCCTGAAGATTTGTCCTTGAACTGGGTCATCCGCTCCAGCTCGCCCATCGCTGTAAGGGTGGTCATAATCCAGCCCAGTTCAGCATGCTGTTGTACGTGCGACTGCATATAGACATTGGAGATTTGGGGATTGATTCCGGCTGCAAGATACAGCGCCGCTACAGATTCGGAATTTTCACGCAGCGCGGCAGGGTCCTGTGAGACTGTGATGGCATGCAGATCGACGACCATAAAGTAACATTCATGCTCCTCCTGCAGTTTGACAAAATTTTTGATCGCACCGATATAGTTCCCCAAGGTCAGTGAACCGCTCGGCTGAATGCCGGACAATACTTTTTTAGCCATAATATTCCCTCCGATTTATGTTTTCATTTGAGCCGCAGCACGCAAAAAGGCCCCACATCCGCAAGGGACGTGAGACCGTGGTGCCACCCTTATTCGCTGTATGAAGCCCTTCTCAGAGAACAGTTACATACAGCCTTGACTTCCGTTAACGGGGAAGAGCCGGCCGGTCTACAAAAGCTCTGCAGCCTGTTCGAACACGGCGCTCATGGGTCCATTCAGCCTGGAGTGATCCACCGGTTCGCATCAACCACCGGCTTTCTGAAGGTGCTGCTCCCGCCTACTTGTCCCTGTCATCGCATTGTCATTTTCATGAATGCATCCATCATAGTGCGAACCGGGGAAGTTGTCAAATGACTAACCACAAGTACATAAATCTGGTATGATAAGGGTATCCGTGTCTATCCGATTACAGCTAATCAAAGGAGCATACTTCTCATGAAACAGGTGACCAAAGGGCAGTGGGGCGGTTATGATACATATATTTTGCATAGCCGTGAGCTGGAAGTCACGCTTTTGCCGCGACTGGGTAACAACGTCATTTCTTTGTGGGACCATAAGCAAAACCGTGAAATTCTTCGCAAGCCGGAAGAGAACGACCTCTCCTATTACCTTCAGAAGCCTTATCATTTCGGCATGCCGCTCCTGATTCCGCCCGGACGCATCCGCCAGGGGCAATTCCAGTTCGAAGGCAAAGCCTATCAGTTCGAGCAGAATGCTGCGGGAGGCCACCATATTCACGGCCTGCACCGGACACAATCCTGGTGCGTCAGTGATATTGAAGAAGACGAAGAAGGCTGCGCGGTGACAACTGAATTCAATACCGCGGATGATCCCCGCTGGATGGAGCAATTCCCCGTCCCTCTGAAGCTTGAGATGACGTTCCGATTGCAGGATAACCGTTTCAGGCAAACCCTAAAAGTAAGCCATCAGGGAACCGCCCGTGTCCCTTTTGGAATCGGCTATCATACCTGGTTTATGATTGATGGCGAGCCAGGCCGCTGGAAGCTTAAGCTTCCAGCCGAAAATGTCTATGAATTGAATGATGAACTGCTGACAAGCGGCAATCTGCTGCCTCTCGGTGAGCTTGAAGCCCTGAATCAAGGCTTAGGACTTCAGGGGATCAAGCTGGACACTGTGCTGCGCATAGGAGACCAGCAGCCCGCTGAGGCAGTGCTGACAAGGGATGACGGCTACGTCCTGCGCTATACTGCAGACCAGGAATTCTTCCGCCATTGGGTAGTGTACACCAATGGGACGGCAGACCAATTTCTGTGCATTGAGCCCTATACCTGGCTTCCTGATGGGCCAAACCTCGGGAAGAATGCTGCTTTTACAGGCATCATTACCTTGGAGCCCCGGCAGACTATTGCGGTTTCAAGCAGTCTAGAAGTAGTCAGTCCCGAACTATAAATTTCATATAATTACCACCCTTAAAAACTTCTGAACCCGTGCATGAATTCCTCTCCCAGCGCTCATACTATCTTCACAACGGGCGAAGGAGGTGAACAAACATGGGTCAAGCAGGTCAACAAGGTCGTGGTAGCCGTTCCAATAACCTGGTCGTTCCTCAAGCGAATGCAGCGCTGCAGCAGTTGAAATATGAAGCAGCACAGGAGCTTGGAGTAACTATCCCAGCTGACGGTTATTATGGGAACTATACTTCCCGCGAAACCGGTTCTTTGGGAGGATACATCACCAAACGTCTGGTGCAACTGGCAGAGCAGCAACTGTCTGGTCGTTCGCAGTAACAGCCTTATCATAAGTATTCCGCCAGGCTGAATGCCTGATGCGGACCCGTTTAACAGCCCTCCTGCACTTCTCTCCGAAGTGCAGGAGGGCTTTTGCTTGCGCACATCTATATGTATAACTCAACCGTAAAATTGATCGGGCTTGTCGGATTGGACATTGCGCGGATATCGGATCATCAAATTAGCCATATTGTAATTAGATTCCAGTGTGGCGTCCACGACCACCATTCCCTGGCGGACTGCAAATTCATAGCTGATTTCACCGTGCGTCCAGCGCCGCTTATATTTCAGGCTCTCCAGTGCCATAAGCCGGAAAGAAGATTGCTGTACGGTATTCAGCCCCTCCTGATCTGCAGCGAACGTTCCGCTCCGGCCGGCCAGGGGATTATGGCGTATTCCGAACTTTCCTATGACGTTATTCCTGATTTGTACAAAGAGCGTGCCAGAAGACAATCCTGACAGTTCCTCCTGCAGTTCCTTAAATACTAAGTCAATCTGTCTTGCCAGTGAAAGTTGTTCCGTTCTTAGCATGTGTATCCTCCTAAAATTTAGAAAAATAGGTTAAGAAAAATTTGTTTCATACGCATCACATTAGTAGGTGAGTCAAAACTCCTTGGTTCTTTTTCCTACAAAATCTGCTTCCTTACAGCCTTTATATAAGGCTTTAGGCTCATTATAGGCCACTAAGTACAAGCCTTCAACATTATTCACCATAAATGGGTGTTTATCCCTATATGTGCGTGATTTTCGTTATTTTATTGTATATAACCTTCTAACAATCGTCTTATTTCGACAGCATTCCAGCATAAAAAAAGACCCCTAAACAGGGGTCTTGCGCGTTAATACAAGGTTTCCAAGCCTTTGCAGTTGCCTGGGGAAACATGAACTGTCTTTGTTCTGACAAACTTTTAGGCCGAATGCTCCGTCAATTTCAAAAATTCGTTGATATCGGCGATAATCAAATCTGCTGCGCCCTGCCAGAAATCCGGCTGAGTCAGATCCACGCCAAGGTGCCTCTGGACCAGCTCCTCCAGCGTCATGATGCCGGTGTCACGCAGCAGGCTGTCATACTTATCGGCAAAGGATGTTCCTTCCTGCAGCGCAATCCGGTATAGCCCTGTACTGAACATGTAACCAACGGTATACGGGAAGTTATAGAACGGGACATCTGTAATATAAAAATGCAGCTTGGACGCCCAGAAATGCGGATGGTATTCGGATAGAACCCCGCAGAAAGCTTCCTTCTGCGCTTCAACCATCAGCGCTGACAGTTCTTCGGCATTTACAAGGCCCTGCTTCCGCTTCTCATAAAAACGGGTTTCAAACAAAAAGCGGGCATGGATATTCATGAAGAAGGCTACACTATTCTGGATTTTCGCCTCAAGCAGGGCAATCTTCTCCTCGTTACTTGCGGCAGCCTTCACCTGGGCATCGGCCACAATGACCTCTGCGAAGGTTGAAGCGGTCTCCGCGACATTCATAGCATAGTTCTGATTGAATACCGGAAGATCCTCCAGCAGGTAGGAGTGATAAGCATGTCCAAGCTCATGTGCCAGTGTCGACACATTGGATGGAGTGCCGCTGTAAGTCATAAAAATACGTGATTCCTTGCTCTCCGGAAAGGATACGCAGAATCCGCCGGGGCGTTTGCCTGGACGGTCTTCGACTTCGATCCAATTGCTGTCGAAAGCACGCTCGGCAAAATCCGCCAGCTTCGGACTAAAATTACGGAATTGTGCCACAATATCTTTTGCTGCCGTATCATAGGGGATTTTGCCGGTGGACTTGCCTACCGGAGCTTCCACATCCACCCAGGCCAGGGATTCCAGTCCGAGCAGCTTGGCTTTACGGCTCAAGTAGGAGACCAGTGCAGGCTTGGCTTTGGTAATGACATCCCACATTGTGTCCAGCGAAGCGCGGGACATGCGGTTAATGGCCAGCGGCTCCTTCACTACATCCTCCCAGCCACGGCCTTTGTACAGATTCAGACGGAATCCCGCCAAATGATTGAGGGTATCCGCACAATAATCCGCAGCGCTGCCCCAGGCCTCTTCCCATTTGTGGAACATCGCCTCCCGGACCTTCGGATCAGGGTCGTCCAGCTTGTTGAAGGCTTGTCCGGCAGACAGCATTCTGGTTCCCTCTTCATCCTCACAGGGGATCTGTATGGACCCAACAATGGTTTCATAATGCTCGCTCCAGCCATGGTAGCCGTCAACAGCCAGCGTAAGCGCAAATGACTCCAGCTCAGGACTCATCTTTTCACGGGCCAGATCACGGCTCTCGCTAAGCACGAACTTCAGAGGGGCAATTTCTGGACGGGCCATCCACTCCTGCCATACCTCATCAGAAGTTTGGCGCAGCACATCATCGAACTTGGAGCTGACTCCTTCGAAACCTGCGCGCAGGCCTGCAACCTTGGAGGATAACCGTACGGCACCCTTGTCCTGCTGGTTCTGGGCACCCAGACATCCGGCGAACTCGGATGCCTGTACCAGCCGCCCGGAACAGCTCTGCAGCAGCGCTATTACATCATCCAGTTGCTTGGTGGACTCGATATTTGCCGGTGAAGCCGTTGCAGCAACCTGCTGATCCAATACCCCAATGTCAGTCTCCAGCTGTTTCAAAAAATGCTCGAATTCCGCCGAGGCTGATCCTCCCGGAAATATAGAATCCAGATCCCAGGTCAATGATAAAGGCTGTTTCATCGTATCTCACCTTTCTTTTGTTTACATTTGGTTTTTGTGTTTGGTCTGCGGCCATGGTAAAGTGAATTACAAAAGAGCTGCACATTTATAAGGAGGGCATCCCATGAAGCCACTGCAAATCTCGCCGGAGACGGCGGTTACCCTAGCCAAGCAACTCGGCGTTCCGCTGGAACACTTGATGCATATGCCTCAACATATCTTGCTGCAAAAGATTGCAGAATTATCCAAAAAACAGAGTGAAGGCACCACCGGCAGCGAACCAGAGTCTCAAGCGCCCGAGAAGGGCGAGCAATGATTCCATTCAGCCACACCTGGCCTTATGACATTTTATTGGAAGACCTGTATGTGCAGTATTGTCCGTTCTGCGACAAGGAGAACGTTATTCTGCCTATGAAACCGAAAGAACTGCAGACCGTCCGCGAAGGTAAAAAAAAGCTGCTGGTCTTCCCCTGCTGCAAAACGAGTCTGACGGTAATCGACACGGATACAGACTACCTGCTGTTTGACCGGGCTGTACGCTGAAATTGTGGCACAGGCTCTGCATTTTGTTCCGCTATGGCACGTCTTATAAGCACACCAGGATAAAGATCCTGGTGTGCTTTTTCTATGTACCTGAAGGAAGCCCGTCTTCCTCCGGCTCGCCTCCGTTCATCTGTTCCCGCAAAAGCGCCCACTGTTCCCGGGCTGCCCGGATCATTGCGGCATCCATGATCTTCTGATCATTGATGAGGCGCGAGAACCACTTTACTGCGTTGGAAAATTCACCAATCCGGCGGTATAACTCACCGATCAGATACATTAGACGGGCGTCGTTTCCGCCAATGCCATCGTTTTCGAAGACCTTGATGTACATGCCAAGCGAATAGCGCAGGAAACGCTGCTCCTGTTCCACATCCCCTTGATACCGGTACATCCAGGCAATATGATGCAGAAGACTGGCGATGATCCGGTCCTTGTCCTTGATACTCTGGGCACAGAGCAGTGCTAGCTTGTAGGTCTCAAGTGCAATCTCCCAGCTGCGCTTATCTCCGAAATCCCGGCGGACCCAGCGGCTTCCCACCTGCTCGCGGAATGCCTTACGCTGCCAGTCCGCCAGCTTGTCCGCAGAATTCTCGGTGGAGGCGAAGCCACAGTCCGGGCAGACGCGCACGACATAATAATCGGGATTCTCATCCTTGTAATAGGAGCAGAAGTCCGCATCGCGCCGAACAGCCTTTTTGAGGCTGGGACGGACTCTTGAGGTTGTAAATTCATGTTCACAATTACAGCAGATCACCTTAATAGTGTATAGCGGTATTAATTCCGGCAATGCCCTCATCCTTTCACGATCAACTACGCGTTACTCCTGGGGCATGTTGACAAAATGATGCGCAGGACCCGCAAGGCGGCTTAACACAAATGTACGCAGCGGCTCCTCCACACCCGTTTCCTCCAGCGCCTCTTTCATGCACTCCAGCCATTCCTCCGCACGTTCAGGCGTAATGGGGATATGCATATGTCTTGCTCTCATCATCGGATGTCCATGCAGCTCTGAGTAGAGTGCCGGTCCGCCAAAAAATTGACTCAGGAATTGATACTGTTTCTCCAATACAGGAGTAATATCTGCTGGAAACAGGGGGCCGAGCCGCGGATGAAGCTGCACCTTGGCGTAAAAGGACTCAACCAGCCGGTGAACCCCTTCCGCGCCTCCCAGATTGTCGAAAATGCTGTCGTTTGGATTCATCGGTGATTACCAGCTTTCCTCCGTATTAATGTAACGTCCTTTTTATTATACCAAAATATAAGCTTCACGGTTATCCTGCTTCAGGCACCTTAATGCAACGGATATGTGCAGAAAAAAGACGCTAAACCATTGTTCAGCGCCTTGAGTATTTAATAGGTCCGAAATTCCTCATCACCAGGGGGGACGAGGGAGACCCGGATCACATAGACAAAAGCACAAACCAGAACTCCGGCAACTACACTCATCACCATCACTCCATCCCTTATTAGGTGTGCATTAATTAATTTTATAATACCATAATTTCAGTCAAAAAGCACAGTTAAATGTAACCGCTTTCTCACTTTTTTTGTGCTGTTTGTCCCTGTTTTTGCATACATCTATCCATATACCGGGAGGCGTTGACCATGATTCTGAAAAAAAATTACAGCCCGCTGCTGGGTGTTCTTCTTGCCGGATGTATGCTGCTGATGATGATGAACCCGGCTAGTTCTCTGGATGCAGCCCTCCGCGGGTTATCCGTCTGGTGGGACGTGCTGTTCCCTTCACTGTTTCCGTTCTTTGTGATTTCGGAGATGATGCTGGGTTTCGGGGTAGTCCATCTGTTCGGCGCCCTGCTTGATCCGCTGATGCGTCCGCTTTTTAACATTCCCGGCAGCGGAGGTTTTGTGGCGGCTATGGGTTATGTCTCAGGATACCCCGTCGGCGCCAGATTAACCGCAAAGCTGCGGGAGCAAGGGCTGCTGAGCCGGGTAGAAGGCGAACGTCTCGTGGCCTTCACCACATCATCTGATCCGATCTTCCTGCTCGGCGCGGTCTCAGTAGGTTTTTTTCACGATGCTTCTCTGGGGCTGATTCTTGCGCTCGCCCATTACGGTGGAGGGCTCATTGTAGGACTGCTGATGTCGTTTCACGGCAGACCAAAGAATTCGCCATCCGGACCGCCCCAGTCTGTCCCGCATATAGTTCCACAGCTGCCTAAAGGTGCTGAAGGCGCAGGCAGGCTCCGCTTGGCCCTGCGTTCCATGGCGGAAGCCAGACAGCGGGACGGACGAGGTGTAGGCGAACTCCTGAAGGGAGCGATCCAGTCTTCGCTGCAGCTCATTATTGTTGTGGGCGGGCTCGTTGTCTTCTTCAATGTGCTGATGGAGCTGATGGACCGGGCCGGAATTATGTCCGCACTATTCAGCTTTACAGGAGGGCTGCTCTCGCTGGCGGGATTCCCTGCAGAGCTGTCCACAGCGCTCGTCAGCGGACTTTTTGAGGTAACGCTGGGCACCCGCTCAGCCGGTGCTGCTGCCGCCCCGGTGCCCCTGCAGTTCAAAGTAGCCGCAGCCGCTTGGGTCCTCTCCTGGGGCGGTTTATCCGTGCACGCACAGGTAGCCAGCATTCTGAACGGAACAGGACTCCGCTATCTGCCCTTTTTGGCTGCCAGGCTGGTCCATGCATTCCTGTCGGCAGGACTTGTGCTCCTGCTGTGGAAGCCCATTGCAGGCTCCGGGTCCGGTCTGGACCACAGCTCGGCAACCGCCGCTGCCGGCTTTTCCGCCGCCCCGCTGTCCGGGTTTGCCGCCAGCCTAAGCTGGCTTGGTCTGCTGCTCGGTACAGCTCTGCTGCTCTCGCTGCTGGTGATGCTGCTTCACCGCATCCCGCGTCCAGGACGGCGGCAATGACTTTTTACCACTTCAAATATTGTGTTCCTGGTCCAGATTGATTATGATCGGTGTATGACTGAAACATACAAAGGAGCCTATACATCTTGAGATATTATGTTCTGGACCGCGGTGACGAACTGTCCATCAAACTTGCGGAGCAATTTCACAAGCTGGCAGCGGAGCGGAATCTGGAGCTGGATGCCAAATCTCCGGAAATCGTCATCTCCATTGGCGGAGACGGTACCATGCTGCACGCTTTTCACACGTTTATCGACCAGATTCCCAATCTGGCTTTTGTGGGTGTCCATACCGGGCATCTGGGATTCTATGCGGACTGGAAGGCAGACGAGCTGCCTGCCCTGGCTGATTACATGTGTGGAGCCGGCAGCGCCGAACCGCATAAGCCGCGTATCGTCAAATACCCGCTGCTCGAATTGGAAATCCACAAGAAATCCGGCTCCAGCTCTCATATTGCCCTAAATGAGTTCACACTCAAGGGTGTGGACGGAACAGTGGTGATTCAGGTAGACATCAATGATGTGACCTTCGAGATGTTCCGGGGCGACGGCCTCTGTGTGTCCACACCGTCAGGCAGCACCGCCTACAACAAAAGCCTTGGCGGGGCCATGGTGCACCCCACTATTGAAGCCCTGCAGATTGCCGAGATTGCTTCTATTAACAACCGTGTTTTCCGCACGATGGGCTCGCCGCTGCTGCTGCCCAAGCACCATCATTGCGATATATTTTCACGCAAGGACCAGCGCCTGCTGTTAACGATAGACCATAACAACATACCCGTTGATGATCTGATCTCCGTGCGCTGCCAGGTATCCGACAAAAAAATTAGCTTTGCCAGATACCGCCCGTTTCCCTTCTGGAACCGGGTCCGTGAAGCATTCCTGATCTAGCAGGTTCCATCCAAAATCATATAAGGTGAGGCGGCTCTTAGAGAACCGCCCACCACAGGGAGTAAAGCCGGGGATGCGGACCATCTCCGGCTTTCTCATGCATTTTCAGATATTTTCATTTTATCTGCGCAAGCTTACATGAATGGATAGACAGCAAGAAAATTTCGATGGTATAATGAACCTATTTTACAAAGAGTTGTTATTTAAAGGAGAGAACCATTGTTGAAGAAATTATTGTCGCTCATGGGCATAAGTCTGCTGGCTTTCATGCTGGCGGTTCCCGCTTTTGCCGCAGACAAACCGATCAAAGTCTACATTAATGGAAGCAATGTTGCTTTCACCGCCGGTTCTCCGTATCTGAAGAACAATACTGTTCTTGTTCCTTTTCGTGTCATCTTCGAAAAAATGGGATTGAACGTGCTCTGGGATGCCAAGACAGGAACCGTCACCGGAACAAGCGCCAGCCTTACAATCAGCCTAAAAATCGGCAGCAGCCGGGCAACGGTTAACAATCTGGTCAAGAAGCTGGCCACCGCTCCAAGCTCCATCAGCGGCACCACATACATACCCTTGCGTTTCGTGGCCGAGGCTACCGGAGGTACAGCTGTCTGGGATGCGGCCAGCAGAAGCGTAAAGATTGATACCCCCAAAGCCCAAGATAACAGTGAACAGCAAATTACAGACCTTATGCATTTATCCAATGAATATTTCAATTCCGAGAATGCATCAGGCTACTATTCGCTCGTCGCCTTCAATTCAGTCCCTGCCGGTTCGGTTGACAATTTGAAGGAATACTTCAAAAGGTATGATATGGTCAACACCATCGAAAGCCTCGATATCCTGACCCTTCAAGGCAATGAAGCCGTTGTGCATACCGTGGAGAAATCTGTGCGCAAGGGAGGAGATTACCTGCCTGATGAGCGGTATGAGTACCTGCATACCCTCGTCCGCAAGAATGGAGTATGGAAAATCGAAAGCTCCGAGCTACAGGACAGCTCTGTTTTGCTTACACCTGAACAAGGGAAAACGGCCGCCGTGGTTCCACAAAGCGACGATTCCGCTATTAAAGACAGCCTCAGCAAGTATTACGCAGCCAGAAACGCCAAAAATATGGACGGCACCCTTGCCCAGCTTACCTACTACGGGGAAGAATATGAAGCTTCCATGAAAGATGCCCTAACCGAGTATTTTGATGGCTATAATCTTACTGACACGCCCAATAGCTCCAATATCTTCTATTATACTCCGGATGAGGCTGCCCTATATGTGGAGTCTTCTGTCAAGGATGCTGATTCAGGTAAGGACTATACGCAATCTTCTATTTTTATTTTCTCCAAATCCAGCAGTGGTCAATGGACCATCGATGATTCTTACATAGTTTCCTATTCCGATAAAAAGTAATTCCTAATAAATCATATAAAAAAGGGTGTATGCAATCATGAAATCAGGCAAGGTAATCACTGCGGCCCTCAGCGGCTGTCTGGCTGTATCGCTTATTCTGGCTCCCGCTGCTCTGGCAGCGGACAGTTCTCAGGCGGCGTCCGGCACAGACCAGGCACAAGCGGCTGCCTCCACGGATCAGATTAACGAAATTATGCAGTATCTGGAGCAATATAATGTGGAGGGAATCGATCAGGACACACTGATCCGCGGAGCGATTGACGGCATGGTGAACACCCTCAACGATCCCTACAGCCAGTACTTCGACAAGGATGAGGCTGCTGAGTTCAGCCATGCGGTCGATCTTGAATATGTCGGCATCGGCATCCGGATGGTCTACACCGCCAAAGAACTGTATATTGAAGAAGTTGTGGCCGGTTCTCCGGCAGAACAAGCCGGCCTTAAGCGCGGCGATACCATTCTCAAAATTAACGGTGTAAAAATCGAAAACACCAAAGGCGATGAGCTGAGCGGTACAGCGGGCACCAAGGTATCCCTGCTCGTCAGCAGAAAAGGGATGTTGAAAACTTTCAGCGTCAAACGCAGCGAGATGGCCTCCACCTCAGTAACCAGCAAAATGCTTGGACAGAATATAGCTTATATCTCAATTGGGGGCTTCACGCAAAATGCGGATGAGGAGTTCACAACAGCACTAGATAAAATGCGTGCCGGCGGCATGAAATCCCTGGTGCTCGACCTGCGGGACAATACGGGCGGCTACATGGATTCCGCCTATAACATTGCTGCCAAATTTATGGACAAGGGCATTATGATGTACACCTCCGACCAGAGCGGAGTCTTAACCCCGGTAACCATTACCGATGGCAGCAAAATTGGAGTGCCGGTTGTAGTGCTGACTAATGAATACACCGCCAGTGCTTCCGAGGCGCTTACCGGTGCCCTTCACGACAATAAGCTGGCAACGGTAGTGGGCACACGTTCCTTCGGCAAAGCACGGATTCAGAGTCTGATTCCGGTATCGGATGGGGCCGAACTAAAGCTGACGACACAGAAATATCTGACGCCAAGCAAAGAGGACTTCAACCATATCGGGTTGGCCCCGGACATTGAAGTCCAAGGCAAAACGGCACAATTGATCACCGCCCTGCAAATTGCCGGAATGAACAGAATGACAGCTTCGGGCGACAATCATATTCTTGATGTGAACGGCAGTCCTTTTGCCGGAAATGTCGGACTGATCAAACAAGGAAATACGATCTACGCTTCCTCGCGCGTGCTGGCTGCCCTGTTGGAGAGCGAAGTCTCCTGGGATGCCAAGAACAAAAAAGTGCTCGTCACAAACGGCACAGGCAAGGTATCCGGGTTCGCCCTGGCTTCCAAAGAGGCCCTGTCACAGAACAATGAGACGTTCATTGATGTAAAAGCCTTTCAGCAAAAGTTCCCATCTCTGGTATGGAGCTACAACGCATCGCAGAATCAACTAAAGCTAAGTGTAAAGTAACAGAGTGCTAAACGGCTGCACCGTCCATTTAAGGAGGGTGCAGCCGTTTTTTGGCGGGACACCGGCAACACCCGGCGGTGCTCCAACAACGGTAGTTCTGCCGTTGTTTTCTTGCCTGCCGCCCGGCGGTGCTCCAACAACGGCACTTAAGGAATTTCATAATTTCCTTAATCATAAAAAAGGTGTCCCGGAAGCCAGCAAACTGGCTGCCCAGACACCTTTTTTTAGATTACCAGCCTTTTTAAGGCCTTAATTCAAAGGATTCTGCGGCTGGTTTTGCGGTGGTCTGCCTTGGGAATCCTTGTTGTTTCTTCTGCCCTGATTCTCTTTATTGCGGTGATTCCGGCTTTGATGTTCGCGGACAGGTCTATCCTTTGCCCCATTCTCTTTGGCTGTGGCCCCCGCATTTTTGTCACGGGCTGCCGGATTTGAATTAGAGGGCCTGGAAGATGGGTCCCGCTGCACCTTGGCTGTTACCACCGGTTCTGCGGAGGCCTGCTCCATTTCATCGTCTGTTCCGGGCTCAGGGACTTCTTTGGTTAAAATATCCTTGAAGCTGCCTTCTTTCGGCGTTTCCTTCAATTTATGAAGTACAAAATAAGCACAGCCAAAATTGCAGTATTCATTAATGTAATCCACCATGCCAGAAATTGCTGTGTCCCGGTTCACCTTCGGGTGATTATCCCGGTAAAAGCCTTTCAGGCGCAATTGGCTGTAGCCCCAGTCACCGATAATGTAATCGTACCGGTCCAGCACTTCACTGTATCTTCCGCGAAACGCCTCCGGGTTCCAGCCGTCTTTGTGATCCAATACGAGCTCGTAGCCCTTTCCACCTATAACGATCAAGCGTTTGTCGCCTGCCTTTCAATATGATGAGAGAGGGTGGCGTAAGATAACCCGTCATTCTGCGGGTTTTGGATCTCCGGCCGCTGTTGTTGTCTGATTTCTTCAATTGATACGCTAGACGGTTGAAATCAGATAACAAAGGCGGACGCTGACGCTCCTCCAATTCCAAAATCCCTCTCCATGACCCCCTCAACGCGGGAGGACTAAACCTAAAGACTAAACCCTACTGTGACTCCGTCACGGGACAAATTTATACCTTGAATTTGCAGCTTACAAAGAAACGCTGCGTTCCTCGCGGGCAGCCGTAGCCGACTTCACCTGCTCATGCGCATGATAGGAGCTGCGCACCAGAGGACCGGACTCCACATGGCTGAACCCGCGCTTCAGTCCCTCTTCCTTGAGCAGGGCAAATTCCTCAGGGGTATAGAATTTCTCAACATTCAGGTGCTTGGGTGAGGGCTGCAAGTACTGGCCTAATGTCAATATATCACAATCCACCGCACGCAAGTCATCCATCGCCTGCAGAATCTCATCCCATTCCTCACCTACGCCAAGCATAATACTGGATTTGGTCGGAATCTCCGGCTTGATCTCCTTTGCTCTGCCTAGCAACTCCAGGGAACGGCGGTATTTGGCCCGGGCCCGCACGCGGTCGGACATCCGCTCCACCGTCTCAATGTTGTGGTTCAGGATATCCGGTTTGCTATTCATTACAATTTCCAGACTGTCCCGTTCCCCAAGGAAGTCTGGAATCAGCACCTCTACGCTGCACAGCGGAAGCCGCTTACGGATTGCAGCCACGGTCTCGGCAAAAATCCTTGCGCCGCCATCCTTCAGATCATCCCGGGCCACACTGGTTACAACACAATGCTTAAGCTTCATATTTTCGGCAGCCTCGGCCACACGCTCCGGCTCCTGAAGATCAAGCTCGGTAGGCAGGCCGGTGTTCACGGCACAGAACCGGCAGGCCCGGGTGCAAATGTCACCCAGAATCATAAAAGTAGCTGTGCGGTTGGCCCAGCATTCATAGATATTCGGGCAGCGCGCTTCCTCACATACGGTATGCAGGGTTTTGGAACGCATCATGCCTTTAATTTCCTGATAATTATCACCAGTCGTTAATTTGATTTTGATCCAGTCTGGCTTGGGTTGTTTGGCTGTTCGATTATTAGTCAAAGTGGAGAACCCCGCTTTCGCCTGAATAGTAGTCGCACCCTTAAAAGTTTGCTGCCTCATATTATAGCATGTGCAAGGGCCATTTGCCCGCTTTTGTGAACCTTTAAGCAAGAACGGATAAAAAGAGGCCTTTTGCTTCAATCTAAAAGAAAAGCACCCGTCCGGGGTGCCCTTCGATAAAGAACTTCATCATTTATAAAAAATCAGCACACGGACCAAGGAGGTTGTTAACATGCTGGCCCTATTCAGAATTGCTGCAATACGCAAAACAGTGCTCTGCTTGTCGGCCGCCGCCATGCTCTGGGGCGATAGCGATGCTGTGGCCGCCGCCGCAGGGAATAACCTGCCTGCAGTCAGCGGTGAAGCTTCAGGCAAGGGGAATCTCACTGCCAGCCGTAAGGAGCTTTATGATCAAATGAGCGCGGCTACCGGCATTGCCTGGTTCCGTTTCGCCGCTATCGACCAGTATGAGCGGACGATTGCCAAGAAGAAAAGCGGGACTGAAGACCAAGCCAAATCACGCCTTACCGGAATCAGCTTTCCCCCGCCAGTGTGGTGCGGGCCGCTGAATCCGGATCAGGCAGACCAGTCGCCGGAATCCATCAGCTTTTTTGGCGGATTTGGAAAAGACGGCTCCGGCGACGGCTTAGCCGATCCCGAGAATGATGCCGATGTGCTCTACAGTATGGCAAGTCATCTGATGAAATACGGCGACTCCTCCAGCGATTTCAATATTGGTGTATGGGAATATTACCATAACGGCCGGGCCACGCTGCGGATAGAGCAGTTCGCCAAGCTGTATGAGCATTTCGGACGTCTTGATTTATCGGGCAGTGCTTTTCCGCTGCCGGTCGGGAAGACTTATTCCTACAGAAGCACCTGGGGGACAGGCAGAAGCTGGGGCGGAGCACGTATCCATGAAGGGACGGATCTGTTCACACCTCATGGCATGACTGTGCGCAGCACCTGCTTCGGCATCGTTGAAACCAAGGGCTGGAACCGCTATGGCGGTTGGCGGATCGGTATCCGCGATATCGAAAACCGCTACCATTATTACGCCCACCTGGCCGGATTCGAAAAATCCCTCTCCCGGGGTGATATAGTGGCTCCAGGCCAGACGATCGGCTGGGTCGGCAGTTCCGGCTACGGCAAACCCGGCACTCAAGGCAAATTCCCGCCTCACCTGCATTATGGCATCTACCGTGACCGCGGGATTACCGAATGGGCCTTCGATCCCTATCCATTGCTTAAGCAGTGGGAAACCCAGGAATACCGGGCCTTGAGGAAAAAGAAATAGCAGCAGTTTGCCTTCACCGCAAAAGAATCTCCCCGCCCCTAACGGGTGCTTTATCCGCCCGAAGGGGTTGAAGTTATTCTAATTAAGCATCAGGCAGCCAAAGGGTTCAATCTCCACCAGAAGACGTCCGGTGCCGGGAAAGGTTGCTCCGGTCAGCAGGTCAGTCAGAACGCTGGCGTCAGAACGGAAACGGCTAAGCTCCAGCTGGTAGCGGTTAGGGGAATTATTGATCAACAGCCCCATTTGGTCCTGACCGCTGCACCGGATATAGCCGAGAACATTACGGGCTTCATCCGTGAACCAGGGACGGAAAGCGCCTTTTCGCAGCACCTCATACTGTTTCCGGAATGAAATCAGCCGGGTATACCAGGCATGAAGCGCCGTGTTCTGCTCCTGCTCCTCCCACACCATCGGCATTCTGCAGTGCGGATCTGTTGCTCCCTCCATGCCCACTTCATCTCCGTAATAAATCATCGGCATCCCGATATAGGTCATTTGGAAAAACACCGCCAGCCGCATCCGCTGAATGGCTGTGTTCTCATGATCCCAGCCCCGTCCCCCCTGCTTGCAGGCCGTCAGAAAACGCAGCGTATCATGGCTGCCAAGCAGCTGGAACATGGCTGAATTTGCCTGATCATTACATAACGCCTCCTGATGTAACACCTGTTCCATAAAGCGCACTGGTCCTGCATATTGCTCTGCAAAAAACTCCAGCACTGCGTCGCGCAGCACATAATTCATGCCCCCGTCGAACTGGTCGCCCCTCAGCCAAGGGCCGGAATCATGCATGATCTCACCGATCAGCAGCAGTTCGGGAAATTCGGCCTTCAGCTCCCGGCGGAACCGCGTCCAGAACCTTGGGGATACCTCATTGGCCACATCCAGACGCCAGCCGTCGATCCCCGCTTCCCGCACCCAATGCTTGGAGACCTCCATCATATAATCAGCCACTTCGGGGTTATCCATATTCAGCTTGGGCATATGCGCTTCCGCTTTGGCGAAGGTCTCATAGTTCGGGGAAGGCGTCTGCACTACCGGAAAGGAATGAATTACAAACCAGTCTTTGTACCGGGAATTCTCTCCGTGCTCAAGCACATCCTTGAAGGCAAAAAAATTATCTCCGGAATGGTTGAACACAGCATCCAGCAGCACTCTGATCCCGTGGCGGTGGGCTTCATCCACCAATGCCTTTAAATCCTCCGTGCTGCCAAATGCAGGATCAACCTTGTAATAATCCGAGGTATTGTATTTGTGCGCGGAGGGGGAATCAAAAATCGGCGTCATGTACATGGCCGTAATCCCCAACTGGTGCAGATAGGGGATTTTTTCTGTTATTCCTTTCAGGGTTCCTCCGTTATAGCTGCTGGGAAAAATCTGATAGACAACCGCATCGGAGCTCCAGGAGGGCAGCTTAACCGCTTCCGGCCGGTGCATGTAAGCATACTGAAAAGAGCCTGCGTGCTCCCTGTTCTCAGACAGCCCCCGCTCCCCGTACCATACATATTCACCGGCAGGGTTCTCGACATGGAATAAATATCTGCATTTGCCGGTTTCCGACTGAATAACAGCCTCGTGGATTTCATAAGCTCCGGCAGAGCCGATCCGTTCCATCGGAAGCGGAATTTCGTTCCCCGGCGAGTCATAGCGGTCGGAGTGAATCACAGTGCAGGACAGCTGCTGGCCATTTTGCACAAAGAGGCGCAGCTTCAAAGTGCCGGAACCAACCGGAAAGGCAAAGGGATCTTCAGCAGTATGGTATAGAAACCAACGAATCATATTATACAAGCTCCTTTTATTGTATGATGGGATTATATCTTGATTAACGAATATTAATCATTCAAAAAAAACCGTCAGGACCGTGAGGGAAAACATATGAAGGTAACGATTAAGGATATCGCCATTGCGGCGGGGGTAGCCAAATCCACTGTATCTAAGGTGCTGAATGATTCACCAAAAATTTCGCAGGAAACCAAACAAAAGGTCAGAGAAATTATGAAACAGATGAATTACACACCCAGCAGCATCGCCACAGGCTTGGCCCGGCAGAGCAGCAGCAATATTGGACTGTTAATCGATATGTCCAAGTCCAGCGAATTCCTGAACCAGTTCTTCTACAACATTATCGGCGGAATTGAGAGTGTAATCGGCTCCTTGAAATATGAGCTGACCATTGCCAATGTCGAGCACAATCACCCTCATGGCCATTTCCTGCACAGGCTTGTCAGAAGCAAAAAGGTGGATGGCCTTATCGCCAACACCTCGGTCCTGACAGAGGAGCTGTGCACCCAGCTTAACCATCTTGAGTTTCCTTATATCTCGCTGGGAGAGATTTCAGCATCCGGATGCTGGGTCGACTTCGACAACGAAGCCGGCGGCAGAATGCTCACCAGCCATCTGCTAGAGGAGGGCTATTCTGCGGTGGCTTTTATTGGCGGATGCGAGGGAGACCCGCTCTTCATCCGGCGGCTGAACGGCTACCGGCAGGTGCTTGGGCAGGCTGGCAAGCCGCTCCGCGAAGAATGGATTATTAATGGCGAAGCAGAAGAGGCGTTTGGCTATCAAGCGGCAAAGCAGCTGCTGTTAAGCGAGACAACGCCGGACTCGGTAATCTGTATGAGCAATTTTGCAGCTTATGGGGTGCTGCTGGCTGCCAGAGAGCTTGGGGTGCAGGTTCCAGCAGAGCTTGGGATTGCAACCTTTGATGATTATCCCTTGTCCCGCTATACCACACCTCCGTTAACCTCGCTTAATCTGGATACCTTCCATCTCGGCGTATCTGCCGGAGAACTGTTAATGGAACGGATTGGCGGCAAAAATGAATCTGTTCAGAAGCTGCTGCTGGCGCCGGAACTCCTTCCGCGGGAATCCACATGCAGAATTTCAAGAGCATAGACACCGATAGGGAAACCGGTTTCCCTAAATAGAAACTATCACACCGATTAAGGGATGTCAACGGAATATGACACGCTAAAAAACCTCCTCCACGCTTGTTGTGAAGGAGGTTTTGCCGTGTACAGGCATTTCTGACGGAGTTCAATTCAGTCCAGCACGGCCGGAGGTCTGTATGAACTGCAGCACTTCATTCATCATCTGCCCGCTGTGTTCAGCGTGGCACAGCATATGTCCGCTTCGCTCTACCATTAATACCCGCTTGCTTCCTGAGGGGATTGTCCGCTGCAGATAAGCCGCGCTTTTGGCTCTCACGAGATGATCTCTCCGGCCCTGGACAATCAGAGTCGGGATCTCAATCTGCGGATAAATATTGAAGCTCTCCCGCACCAGACGCAAGAATTCCTTGGTGGCCTTCGCCGGGGTCGCTCCGAATTTGCTAAGGTAGTTTCTAACCATAACCGGGCTGCCCAGGGTTCTTGCAATCTCCAGCAGATTCAAAGGAAAGACAGGTGTGGACAGCAGGGTAAGCGACTTGATGCGGCCTTGATATTGTACCGACAAATGGGAAGCGATCAGGGCTCCGGTCGAAAAACCGATCAGATGCACTCCCCCACCGCCAAGGAGCAGATCCTGCAGCTGATCTTCGGCGCTTTGCCGCCATTCATGCCTGTCGGATTGCAGCAGATCGTTCCGGCTGCCCCCATGCCCCTTGAGTGTAAACGTTCTGGCATGGCAATCATGCCGCTCCAGAAATTGCGCGAGCGGCGAGATTTCATACTCACCCCCCGTAAAGCCATGGATGAACAGACACCTCTCCATATTTGACCTCTTTTCACTGAATGATTGAGCCTGAAGGTATTATGTAGCATGCCCTTATTTATCCTATTTTAAGAAAAATAAACCTCAACAGTCAATTCTGCAACTAAGGATGCGGATACCAAACGCCGTCTGTGTATGATTGCAGCCATTTGCCGTTGGCAGGATAACAGGCCGCAGGCAGAGCGCTTGCAATTTGCAGACGCACCGGAATCCTTGCGCTCTGCGCTGCTGTTTGTCCATGAACAGTTGACACAGCATAATACGGCTCTAGCCATGCCGGGCGAGGCCGGGAACCTGCCCCAGATTATCGCGGAGCTGGTCCGGCAGGCGGTGAAGCTGCGCTGCTTCGGGCTGGCTGCCGAGCTGGCCGGTCTTTTTCCGGAACACCGGACGGATTGGGCAGAAGCCTTATATGAATCGGGACCGTTGAAAGAAGCAGGGGAACTTTTAATTACCCTGGCTGCCGATCAGCAAGCGGGGGAAAGGTTTCCTTTTATCTGGCGGAGATGCTGTTTGATAAAGGCCACTATGGCGAAGCTGCTGAATGGTTCAAGCATATGCTTGCCGGTACGCCAGGGCATGAACCCTCCCGCATCGGGCTGCCGCTAAGCTATCTCCACCTTGCCAGGCTGGAGCTGGATAGGGCCGCAGCCTCCGAGACGGCTTTTAAAATACGGAAATGAGAGGTATGCGAGAGTACGAAAAGTGTGAGAAGCAGTAGGGGTTAAGGGGCAGGAAATGCGGTAACAGCTTAAGGAGTACAACCGATTCCCAGTTCAGGCACCCTTAGATTGCAGAATGTGAAATAGACACCCATGCGCTGTGCGCCACCTTAGAGGATGCAAATATAAAAGTGAAATGAATATGTAGGATAGACTGCCAGCAAAACAGCTCCGTGGTAGCAAGCCATAGTGGAAAAAGGGAGCTTAAATTCCTCAGAAACTAACAATCTCGAGGTTAAAATGGAAAAAGGAAACTTAATTCAGCAATTTTCCCTTATCTGGAGTAAAACAGCTCAATTAGTGTACCTTTTTCCACTTCACCTGCCAGGTTGCTTGATGCTCAAGCAAATTAGCGATACTTTCTCCACCTAACCAGCTGGAGCAATAGAGCCCGATGGTTTGGTTCGTGCATTGAGTTGAGGCTGAAGCAGATGGAGTGATCAAGTACCTATAACCCAATAGCGTCCGCTCAAGTTATTGAACAAGATTACTTCATCCGGGAATAAAATATTATCTCGTCCCCTGCCACTGAAATCCAACCGCTATTCCGGTCTGCCGAGCCCCCGCCGCTCCTGCCATTCCACGAGACGGGGATTCTCATCCAAAATGGAGGCGTACTGTTCCAGGCTGCCCCATTTCCCTTCGGGGTCCAGCTCCATGTAGCGGTCATATTTCTCACGGAGGGCTTCGGGCGGGAGTGCCCAGCCGTAGTGCTTCACGCGCAGCTCGGTCAGGAACCCCGGCAGAACGGCGTAGGATAGCGGCAGACGGGGAACATGATGATCCATTTGAGGTGTAAAATAATAATACTGCGGCAGATAACGGACCAGCGTCCGGGTATGTTTGGTATGGATATTCCAGTGTTCGTCTTCCCGATAATGCGTAGTGCCGCCCCAGAAGTCATACAGCCGGAAGGCCACCCAGTCGTACACATCCTGATCTATCAGGCGGCGCATTTCCTGTTTGGCCTCTTCTTCGTAGAATTCGTCGGCATCCACGGACAGCAGCCAGTCCGGTTCCGTCGACACCGCCAGTTCCCACAAGGTCCGCCGCAGCTCCCACTCCCGGTTGAACCGTGACTCTCCCAGCGTCACCAGCTTTGTAACTTTGGCAAAAGACTCGCACAGACGCGCCGTGCCATCCGTGCTGGCGTCATCCACGATGACGATATCGTCCACAAAACCGCTTAGCTCCTCCAGCACCTGTTCCAAATAGCGGCCGTTTTCATTGCGCACCTGCATCATGGCGGTCAGGCGGTTCCCGGAGGTTTTGCGCAGCGGTCTCCCCTTGTTCATCATCGGTCCTCCCCCTTTAACCGGCCTACCGCTTCCTCCAGGTCAGCCATCTCTGCGAATAATGTGCGGGCTTCCCCGCCTGCTCCTGCCACCCGCAGGAAGCTGCGGATTGCCGCATGTCTTCTGCCATGCAGCAGATGCAGCGTACCTTCAATGACTGGCAGCTGAATGCCGCCGTATACAGGAATTTCCGTCCCGGCCAGCAGCACCGCGCTTGCGGGATGCACCGCACTGCCTGGAAGCACTGCGCCATCCGGCAGTGGAATATTTCCCGCCTCGCCGCCGTTGAGCCCCGATTCACGCTGGATCTGCAGCGCTTTGTCCCACTGAAAGGAGGTGATGTAATTTTGCAGCAGCAGCGGCTGCGCTTCGGGGCAGGACAAGTTCTCCAGAATCCGGACAGCCTCAGCGATGTCCTCGTTCACACGGTAAATTTCAGCCTGAAGCAGTTCGAATTGCCCGTTGTCCAGCCACTGCCGCATCTGCACGGCTGTCTTTCTCTCTTCCTCGGTAAACGCTGTGATCTCATACTGGGCGACAGCAAGGTCCAGATTGCCCTTCTTCGCTTCAATTGCCGAAAAAAAACGGTAATGGGAGTGCAGGCAATCGGTATAATCATGAAGCAGCATGAGTTCAAAAGATCTTGCCAGATAACGCCCGGCGGCTTCATCTCCCAGCAAATACAAATACGTGGCAGCCAGATAATGCACCGTCGGCTGGGCAGGCAGCTTTCCGCACGTGGATACGTAGAAATCCGCTCTCAGGCGGTGCTGTGTGAATAGCCATCCCCCTGCCCCGGGAGAAGCAGGCTGCCACAATTCTGTAAGCGCCCGGGTCCAGATGGCTTCATAGTCAGTCAAAAAAAACAGCCGGTCCCCCCGCCGGATCAGACCGCAGGACAACGGATGATCCCCGCCGAGATAAACCACCTTTGGTCTGTACAGATTCTGCTCCAGATATAACCGTTCCGAAGCTGTACCCACCAGATCTGCCCTGGCGGCGAGCAGGGCGCTGTATTTATCCCACATCGCGTTATCCTCGCCTTCGGGACACGGCTCCAGCAGTGCCACTATATATCCCGGCTTCAGAGCCAGCACATCCTGCAGCCAATAGGGCGAAGAGACAAGTATGGTATACCCCTTGCCATCCAGAGTTTTTAATTCCGCCAGGGACACCGGGCGGACCCCGCTGCCAGCCTGCTGATCGGAGGTCATCCCGCCGGCAAAACAGACCTCTGCCCGTTCCGGCAGAAGATCCAGCAGTCTTTTATAGGGATAATCCTCCCAAGGGACATGGCTGAGAATCAAGTAATTCATAACCGGACCTCCCCGCCAGAACGCCGGGGGAGGATGTTCGCTTCAGGCGGACCGCCTATATATCCAATCGCCAGGGAGGGCTGCGGCTCCAGTTGTAGGCCGTGACCGGATACCTTCTGTCTGGTGATACGGCCCGGGACGATTCCACTCCTGTGGGCAATCCGCTCCAGGGGCAGCTTCAGCGGGAGCAGGGGAGACAACCCCTGATGTGGTGCAGGCTCCTCCATTGCAGAAGCCGCCCGGCTGACCACGAGGTCGGCTGAACCATGCAGGACAGCTTCGGCAATCCGCTTCACATAATGACTGTCGTAATCTGCAGAAGCAGAGAGATATACTACGATCTCGCTGCCATATAAGGCGGCGACATTCTCCAGAGCATGCAGCCAGGAGTCCTCGCCTTGAACTGCAATGACCGCATCCTGCTCCCGTACCGGAAATTCCGGGAGGGCATCCCTGCGGCTGTCCCTGATCCATACCCAGCGGATGTTGCCGTAGCTCTGCTGCCCTTGCAGCCTCTTCTGGGATTCACAGGACTCTTCCGGCGTAAGCATAAGCCGCCTCTCAGAATAGACAACCGCCGTGACAAGCGGAACCGGTGCTGCTGCTGTTTTTTCCAGCGCTATCCCTGGCCTCGGCGGCAGAACTGAAACATCTGAAGGGATCGGAAGAATCCCTTCCTCCACGTTCACAGCACTGTGGTCCAGACCCCATTTGGCCAGATACGCTTGAACTCCATCCTGTATAGCGTCATGTTCAGCTTTTGCATGGGCTTCCGGAAGCGGCTGCAGGGAGTGAACGTACATAGCATCGCTCAGCACCAGACGGGCACCCCGCTGACGGGCCCGCAGGCACCAGTCGGCCACCATCAGCTGCCGCTTGACAAGCGTGGAATCGAACCCGCCGATACGCTGCAGCAGTTCCCGCGTGAAGACCAGACAGGAGCCGCACAGTACGGCGGCCTCATGCCATTCGCCCTGCCGCCGTCCCAGCGAATGGGTGACATAAGCAGACAATTCCTGTTCAGTGCCGAAATGCAGCTGCTCCCTGGCTTCACCCAGTTCAGTTGAAGAGCGGGGAGCAACCGCCTGGACGGAAGGGTCATCGACAAACGGCCACAGCAGATTGCCAACCCAGCCCGGAGTCACCATCACACTGTCCTCAATCAGCGCGACAAAAGAGGTCCCGGCATAAGCCAACGCCTCGTTCACCCCATATTTTCCGGGTTCATAAGGAATAAAGGTTGCCCCGGGAAAAGCCTCCGCCAACGGCTTCAGCGGAAAATCCGTATCCATGGCAACCCCAATCAACGAAATCGAAGCACCGGAGTGCTGCTGCAGAAGGTTCAGACATTCCCCGGCCCACGCGGCATAACGCAGCTCCACCACCACGGTTATGCCATCCTGCACCGGCAGCGGAAGCAATCCTTCCCGCTCCAGGTAGCTGTATCTGCCTGCCAGACGCTCGTTCCTGACAGAATGCTTAGAATCTGACATTAGGGCTCACTCTCCATTAGGTAAAAATAATGCTACCTAAAGTGTATGAGCGGTTTGCCGCAGGTATCCCTGCCCTGTGAGATAATCTCGGCACCACTCTTTATCAGGGGATTTCCAGTCAGGAATGGTTGCAGCAGCGCCCGCTGTTCATATCCAATAAGCGGAACGAACTTGTATAAGCTTTCACTCGCCCCCCGCTTCAGGGGAAGAGCTGCCTGTTTCCTCCTCCGTATGGCCAGTATCCGCTGCACCTGAATCCGGAGAAGGGGTAGCCTCTCCCGGAGAATTGCCAGTTTCGGCGTTGCTGCTGTCAGGCACCGTTGTCCCCGCCTTATTCCCGTCTACGGAAGGTGCAGGAATGGCAATTCCCGGCGCGCTGCTGCCGTTGTCTCCGACAGGCTGGCCCTGGTTATCATAGTAGTACATAGGAACATCACCGACCACCATCAGATAGGAAACGGGAATTTCGGTATCCACTACCTGCGGTTCCATATCGAACGGGATAATGACGGCTACCTCGGTGACAATATGAATGTATACCTCCACCAGAATCATATTAATTCCGGCATCCTTCTGGCGGGTATTCAGCTCCACCTTGACCGCACCCTGTGGTTCAATCTTAATCGGC